>CAYYOG010000035.1:0-1046 GCA_964473325.1 uncultured Thermotogae bacterium | reverse complement strand
TCTCATCAGCAAGCAGGATTCCCTGCACAAAGGAAAAGGGGGGCTATAATCCCTGTTGTAACAAAAAGAGTGGCTGGTTTGTAAGGGCCATGCGGTAACCCCTGTGATATAAACCACGAAAGGGCTTTATGGTTTGTTAGCAAAGAACACCTGTCTGTTGTTTGTGTTTCAGGAATCCCCCTTTTTTGAAAAGCAAGATGAAGATGGAACTTCTTGTTGAACCCAAGCGGTTGTCATCAGGGATTCCCGAAGCAGCCTGGCGGCGAATTATCAGCCAGGGGCAACAGAACCTCTTCGGGCCAGGGGGCAATAATGCCCTGAAATGGCTAAATCAACGGGGGCTATCGGACGAAACATTAAGGGAGTGGATGGTTGGATACAATCCCACAAACCAGCTCGTTGAGGGAGTATTTGTTTCGCGGGGCATCCTGATTCCGGGGGTGAATTTTGCGGGCCGCCTTTCATACATCAAAATCCGAAGACCCGTGCCATATGTTTCAGGCCCCAAGTACACGGGAGTCAAGGGAAGCGTCCACTGTCTCTTTGGTCTGCATAGAGTCACTCCTGGTAAGCCAACCCTGATATGCGAGGGCGAGTTTGATGCTATGCTCGCTTGGCAAATTTTGTCAGAGGGGACTAACAAGAGCATTAATGTTGTGGCACTGCCATCTGCCAGTTACCGCCCAAACATCCAAGAAAAACTGATCTTATATCAAAGCCCATTGTGGCTAATTGCAACAGACACAGACAGAGCAGGAAACGCGGCAGCCGAGTGGTGGTTGCAACACGAGCCAGCTATAAGAGTGTTTGTTACCACAGGAAAAGACATAACCGAGTTTGTTTTGGGCGGTGGCAACCTATTGAACTGGCTGCAACCTTATATTGAGCAAAGCAAGAGAAGAACAACAAGTTTCACTTTCCCGCGAGGGAGCGCTTTTCCGTGAGAGGACGACAATTTGCTTGGCCGCCCTAGCTCAACTGGCAGAGCACCCGCCTTGTAAGCGGGCGATATTGGTTCAAACCCAATGGGCGGCTTGTTCAGTTAG
>CAYYOG010000034.1:0-1098 GCA_964473325.1 uncultured Thermotogae bacterium | reverse complement strand
CAAACCCGCCGGTGCGGCGGACGAAAGGGCCGGCGAGCGCGGCGCGATCGGGGGGAAATCCGCGGTCGCTCACAAATAACTGGGCGAAAATTCCTGATCAGAATGGTGCCATCCGAAAACACCCCCATTTTTCAACAGCCTGCTAGACTACTCGAAAGAGGGCAAAATGTACTTCACTTTACCCTCGCTGTCGTAAACGACATCGATCGGTTCATGCCAGAGGACTTTATACTGCCAACAAACCTCACCTGGTTCGAGAGCAAGGCTCTTACTCCACAAAGAGTTTGTGACGTCGACTTTTTGCGCCAAGCAGAGGAACAAAAGACCCTCCACATCCGATTTTGAGGTTGGCTTTTTCGCGACTAAGGTCTCGTATTGGTGTGTTGCAAGAGCGTAGGATCCCGCGGAGTAGAGCCAGGGCAGAAGGGCGACAAAAACTACAGCTCCAACCCACATGAGCCACTTTCGCTTTATCTGCATGGCGACCTCCGCTTATTTTTTCTCTCCGTCCAAAACCTCTTGAATAACTTTTAACTCGTCAGGTGTTGCCTCGCGAAAACCGTCGTCTGATTTGCAGTTGCAGTCAACGTCGAAGGTCCAAATCCCAATTTTATACCACTTGCCCTCTACCTCGACATAGTCGACGTCCACGTCTCTGGGTGAGGACTGGCCTGGGCCGACAATGTAGATTCTCTTGTTGTCGACATCGACAGCGCGAACTGACCTCGGACACTTCTTATGGACTTTCACTCTGCCGTTAAACGGCCACTTACGATCTTTTAGTCCATCTGCGTCGAAGAAGTCGTTCGGGTTGTTGTGACAGAAAGCATGGAGGTTTGGCTCAGGGCGCCCGACGCTTTCACCAGCTTGACGCAATAGCTCAAACCCCAGTTCACCCATCGGATCCCGGCTCAGCCAGCGGCCGAGGCTCGGACTGTAAGCGCGGTATTCGTACAGGACAAGGTCTGTCGTGTTGCAGGTGCGCTTGGTACTGAAACGGAGCGGATTTTGGCGGGCGGCCGGGCCTGCCGAGCGAATCATTTCCCCAAAAGGCCCGTATTCATAGCGAGCGGCTAGACCGGTGAGGCGGATGAGGCT
>CAYYOG010000033.1:0-1105 GCA_964473325.1 uncultured Thermotogae bacterium | reverse complement strand
TCGGGCGTGCACCCACAACTTCGGACCGGGGTAAAAGGTAGGATCGGCGGGTCCGAAGGAGGGTGATCGAGGATGAAGAAGAGCCGGTTCACCGAGGAAGAGATCGTGGCGATCCTGGCCGAGGCCGATCGTGGTGAGAAGACGATCGGGGATGTGTGCCGGGCGCACGGAGTGTCCGAGCCGACGTTCTACAACTGGCGGAAGCGGTTCCGGGGGATGGGGGTGCAAGAGGTGCGGGAGTACCGGGAGCTGAAGAGGGAGAACGCACGCCTGAAGAGGCTGTTGGCCGATCGGGAGTTAGAGATCGACGCGATGAAGGAGGTGATGCGAAAAAAACTGTGACGCCGCAGGCCCGGCGCAACTGTGTCCAGGCGATGGTCGAGTTGCAGGTGTCCGAGCGGCGGAGCTGCGAGCTTGTGGGGATGTCGCGGTCCGGGTACCGCTACCGGCGGGTGGCACGGGAAGGGGACGAGAGGGTGAAGGCCGAGCTACGGGTGATCGCGGGAGAACACCCTGCTGCGGGTTACCGGACGGCGTGGGCGCTCCTGCGCCGGGAGGGGCTTCCGGTGAACCACAAGAGGGTACAGCGCCTGTGGAAGGAGGCCGGGCTCACGCAGCCCCGGAAGCGGAAACGCCGTCGTCGGACGGGGGAGGGCGTGCCGGTGAAGGCAACACATGCAAACCACGTCTGGACCTACGACTTCATCCACGATCGTACGGTGGGGGGAGGGGCGCTACGGATGCTGACGGTGGAGGACGAGTACACTCGAGAGGGCCTGGCAGTGGAGGTCGGCCGTACGATGCCCTCGGGCCAGGTGAAGGCGGTGTTGGTCGAGCTGTTTGCAGAACGTCAGCCGCCGGGGTACCTCCGCTCCGACAACGGGCCGGAGTTCATCGCCCACGAGCTCACAGGCTGGCTCACAGAGAGAGGGGTTCAGACACACCACATCGCACCGGGGAGCCCGTGGCAGAACGCGTACGGGGAGAGCTTCAACGCGGCGCTGCGGCGGGAGTGTCTGAACCAGGAGTTGTTCCATGGCGTCCTCGATGCGAGGGCGAAGACCGGGCTGTGGCGGCGGAGGTACAATCGACAGCGGCCGCACAG
>CAYYOG010000032.1:0-1263 GCA_964473325.1 uncultured Thermotogae bacterium | reverse complement strand
GTGCAGTTGGTTCAGGGCTGGTTGTGGGATGCGGGTCGCCTGCTGAGCGTGCTGGTCGTGCAGGGGGTGGCTTTGCTGGTGGGTTTTGTCCTGCACGAGGGACTGCACCTGTGGGCAGCCTTGCGGGAGGGGGTCAGCATGGGGAGCGTGAAGGCGGGGCTAATGCGCTTCTGGGTGGTGGAGCCGGTGGATGCGAGGATATACCGGCGGATTGTGGTTGCGCCGCTGATGCTTCCGGGGGTTGTGGGAGCGCTGGTCATGCCTTTTGCGGGAGTGCGCTGGGGACTGGTGGTGGCTTTGGTGTGGCTGTTGGGCAGTGCCGATGACCTGGCGGACTGGGTGCGGCTGGTGGGCGTGAGGGGAATGGTGACGAACCGTCCTGGAGAGGGCTTGAGGCTGGTAGTAGGAGGTGAGTATGGACTTGGAGGCTTTTGAAACCTGGCTGCGGGAACAAGACCGCTCGGCGGTGACCGTGCGCGGGTACCTGGCGGATTTACGGCAGTTTGCAGCGTGGTTCGAAGGGACGAACGGGAAGGATTTGCGGGTGGAGGACGTGACCCCGGCGGACGTGCGGGAGTATCGGGGATGGCTGCAGGCGGTGCAGAAGGCAAGCGCGGCCACGGTACGGCGTCATTTGATGGCGCTGCGGGCGTACTGTCGCTGGGGTGTAGCGACGGGGAAGATGGATCGCGACCCGACGGTGCGGGTGAAGCTGCCGCGAGAGGAAAGCCTCTCGCCGGAGTGGCTGACGAAGCAGGAGCAGTACCGGCTGGTACGGGAGGCGGAGCGGGGAGTGAGCGCGGCGGACACGCCGAAGCGGCGGCGGTTGGCGGTGCGGGACTGGGCGCTGGTGGTGTTCCTGCTGCACACAGGGCTGCGGATCGCCGAGGTGTGCGCGCTGACGTGGGAGGAGGTGCAGATGGGCGAGCGGTCGGGGTGGGTGGTCGTGCGCGATGGGAAGGGAAGCAAAGCGCGGCGGGTACCGCTGAACGCCGAGGCACGACGGGCGCTGAAGGTCTGGCGAGAGGAGCGTGGGAGCGAGGCAGGCGCGGTGTTTGATCTGACGCCGTCGGGGGCTTATCGGCGGCTGGTAGTTCTGGGACGGCGGGCGGGGGTGGCGGTGCACCCGCACACCCTGAGGCACACGCTGGCCAAGAACCTGGTAGATGCGGGGGTGGGTTTGCACGAGGTGGCGGCGCTCTTGGGGCACAGCAGTCTGAACACCACGCGGGTGTATGTGACGCCCGGCGAGCGGGATTTGGA
>CAYYOG010000031.1:0-1383 GCA_964473325.1 uncultured Thermotogae bacterium | reverse complement strand
TCCCAGAATTGTCGGAAAGTTTAGTTAGCCTGACAAATTTGCTTCCAGGCCTGCTCCCATTCCCTTTCGCCTCCCATGCCGGCACTGCGTAAGGCTAACATGGCCTGCAATCCGGACGCTTTCCACCGCTGCCCGCGTCCCTTACATCGCCAGCCGATCCCTTTACAGGCGCTCTCAACCGTCCCACTCCCAATCGGATACCCCGCTTTGCGAAAGGCCGGGTAATCCATCTGCGCCTGTCTCTGACGAAAATATTCAGCCGTTCGGGCAGCGCCTCTGCTCCAGTCCGAGCGACCCGACAACACTGCTTCGCACGCTTCGACCACCTGCGCAACTTCCCCTTGCCACAACTGCTCTTTCACACCTTCTACCCACTCAGCCGCTTTTTCTCCGAACGCTTCTCGTCCCAACGCCCACAGGTGTTCCACCGCATGATACCAATCCACCACCCGCACCGCCTGGACACAATACTGCTCGGCAAACCCATCAATCCAGACCGCCCCATCCCCCACCACCACGGCTTTGCCATCCAACCCCAAGCCCCGATGATACGCATACCCCCACAGCGTCCGCCGAAAGACCTCCACGTCCCCATAGTCCGCCCAGTACCCAACCTTTCGGGCGGCCACTTCCCCATCCTTGCCCGGCCCGAACTCAAAACAACTACCCACTTTGACTTCGTGCCACTCGCCATCTACCTGAACCATCACCCCATCCAGACTGATGCCTAACACTTCCTTCGCCCCTTCGCGCGGCTCAGGAAGCGCTTCCCCCTTTCCCCCTTTGTCCCATAATGCTTGTGCTTCGGCTTGCCGCTTCTTCGCCAGCAGCCCGCCGTACCGCTCAACCTGACGCTGGATCGTGCTACGCGGAACCCACTGCCCCGCCAGCCGTTGTAAGGCTTGTTCCGCTTCTCGATACGAACTCACGGCCTGTGCCGTCCACAAAACCTGCTCTAAACCCCGCTTACTCCAGCCCCCTTCCATCCCTTTCTGCTCATCCAGGGGGAAAAAATCCCTGCCCACAACGCTCGCAGGTATAATATGCCCGTTTCACCCTGATCATCCCTTGCGAAGTCATCACTTGCCGCACTCGATAGCCCTGAAATACCCATTCCCCACCACACGCACATCTCCCTTCAAACTGGCTCCCTGTCCCTTGCACGGCCAACGCACTCTCTAATAGCTCAGCCCCGATGCGAGTTTTCCACTCCTGAACCCGCTCTTCCAGTTCCCACAAGGTACTTTCCGGGTGAGCCTTTGCCCACTCCAGTAATTCTTCGATCGAACGGTTGATCTTTATCTTCACACTCTCTGTCGTATTCTCGTTCATCTCGCACCTCCAGCCCTATTTTACCTCCCCCGACAATATTGGGATACACCC
>CAYYOG010000030.1:0-1408 GCA_964473325.1 uncultured Thermotogae bacterium | reverse complement strand
GGGGAACCTCAAATTCGGTTGAATGCGTTTATCTAATCAGCTGTGCAATAAAGCCAAGCGACTGCCACAGATTCAAGCATAGAAGTCCTGCTGCAAAGAGTGCATTTCTCCTAACATGCTTCAATTTATAAAATTTCAGCACGCACTCCAGCCCTTTCTTACTCTTGTATCTTCTTTTCACATATTCTGGTATTGTAATCCTGTAATACAATTCTACTTTGTTATTTGTCATCGGAATCGTTGGATCTTCTAAATGCCATGTTAAATTCTCAAATCTTTTCATTATTTTCGCTATCTCCTTTCTTACTTTCCATGGCAGGTCCTCTCTCTGATACAAACTCTCCAGCCTCTCCCATGCTTCTACCCTATTCTTACTCCCGAATACTTTTGTAATCTCCTTCAGTATCATTTTTCCTTCTTCCATCATTCTTTTTCTTACTCCACATTTATACACATCCTCTATTACTTTCCTTACATTCATCAACTGGTGAAATACACACAATTGATGCCGAATTTTTATTTGTGATAATGATTTTCCCTGCTTCTTCGCTATCACACGACGTAAGTTCTCTATGGCAGCATCATACTTGCTGTCCATATCTGTGACTATACAGGAAACCTCTCTTCCACCTAACTCTTCTGCCATTACTTTCTCTATCGTGCTCGCTTCTCGCTTCGCCTCTATTCTATCACAAATTATGTTGTCATTACTATCTATAATTGTGTATCTCCAGTGTTCCTTTCCATCTATCATTACCCTTTGTTCATCAAAATGGAAAATGTCTGTGAGATTTCTGCTCTCTTCACTCTCTACTATTTTACCAACAAACTTTTGCACCCATCTTCGCACAGTGTTCCCTGTCATTTCAACATTGAACATTTCTTTTAAAATTCCAGCAACTTCTTCACCAGAGTTCACCTCTTCATAAAGGAGTACTCCGAATTCCTGGATTTCTCGTGTAATTCTCTGATACCTAGAAATAAAATTTGCAAGCGAAGGTTCAAAATTCTTTTTGCAATTTGCACACTGGTATTTTTGTATCTTCAACTCTATTATATCGCCAATGATTGTTGCAGGTTTCCTTTTCCGTGTACCATTTTCACGAATTTCTAAACTGTTGCATTGGGGGCATCTTGGCTTTGCCATTGCAATGCGACCTTTCGCATTTATCACTAGTGCTTCAGGTGGCACATCTATTCCGAGATACTCTACTTTCTTTCTTCTTACAAACTCGCCAGTATTTTTGATTTCAATTACTTCTCCATCTTCTGTCACAAAATCATCTATTTTAGTCTGGATAGCTGTGATCGCATGGAGCAGAGATGCCAGTCCAGTGATATTCTTTTTCTCAGTCATCAAGTATGTGAAAGCATATGTTATATATAAAGATTTCTATCTTCAAAAATT
>CAYYOG010000029.1:0-1616 GCA_964473325.1 uncultured Thermotogae bacterium | reverse complement strand
CAATATGGCCTTGGGTTCCCTTGCCTCCAAGCCCGTCTTTGTGACCGCACACCCGGCGGCGACGAGCGTCGCTATGAGCAAAAATCCTAAGGCAGACCACTTCTTCAACATCGTTTGTTACACCTCCTCGTGGCTTTTCATCATAACACCTGGCACCGTTTGTTCGCAACCTTTGAAACTTGATTGCTTAACATGAGAACCCCACGGCACATACTGTGAGCGTTCCCAGATCTCGTGTGTTCTGTATGCCGCTTATCGGGCTGAAGACTCTCTTGTTCGGATCTTGTGGGAACCGACCCCGGTGAACGCCAGCAAGCTTGACGTCATTGCTATATGGGTAGTTGGGGATTATGAAAACAGGTGAACCACTGTCTCCGGGTTCACTGTAATATTCTGCGAGCGTCTGGCAGAGCAGGGTTGTATTTGTATTTTCTACATCTACTCTAATACAAACACCCACTACGTTGCCCCACGACCAACCGGTGGTTCTACCAATCTTGTCAACCAGTTGATTGAGCACTGCGTCGCCTTTGCTTGTGATTCGAAAGCTGCCATCAATCGTTATAGAAAAGGCCCCAGTAGTCTTCGCGATGATGCCACGGGTGAATGAGACCCCAGAATCATATCGCACAAACGAGCTGTCACTGTATCGGCAGCTCCGTCCAGAGGGACATGGTGATCCTGAAAACGGTGCTGGATCAAAATTCTCGACACCAATACGGTTGGTGGATGGTGAAGTTGTCGGTTGATAGTAGATCGTACTGTCAAGGCCAAACCGCGTTCGAGAGCAATGTGAAGCAGTTACAAAGCCGTTAACACCTGCACGGATGGCATTGAAGCCCAAAGTACAGAGACTGCTATCATAAGCGATTTGAAGACCTCCTATCACTGGGCGAACGTAACTCTGCAGCGTAGAGTCTTCTACGAGGGGTCCAGTCTCCTCGAACTCAACTGCCTCGTGTGGGATACTCAGTTTAGTCAACTCTTGTTTCACACGCTCAGCCATTTCTATCTTCATCAACCCGATCTTCAATCGATTTCTTACATCGTCAATGTCAGTCATGACTACTTCCTCCAGGGGGTGCAAAGCCCCTACCCGATCAAACCATTCCCTCAGCTGCAGGAAACTGTACTGCCCTTTAAGCACACGAACTTCGCGCGGGGGAATGAGATCAGGGAAGATAGGGCCTAAGATAGCCACGATCGCTCTCTCCGCGGCTGCTGCCGCCTGAGGTGTCATATCCAATAGGTAGATGTAGAGAACGCTATTATCTCTAGAAAGCGCTCTTCTATCACTCTTAACACCATCGGCAAAATCAAAAAACATCCCTCCAAAGGCCGGAATGCGTTGTGCTACCTCAGTGAACAAGTCATCAATCGTCTTTCCAACCTGACCGCTCGCCTGGGGTTTGAACATCTCGTTATGATCCCCAGTCTCCAGAGCTGGCTTGAAAAAGCCACACCCACCAAGAACGATTGCCAATACCGCTAGCAACCCAAATACTGTGAAACTTCGCTTCATGGTCTTCTCTCCAGGCGGCGCGCCTCTTCTTTGGAGCGCCTCACTCTACACCGCCTCGTGGAGCCCGACTGCCGTCTTACCAACACTCAGTATA
>CAYYOG010000028.1:0-1739 GCA_964473325.1 uncultured Thermotogae bacterium | reverse complement strand
CAGCAGGCGTGTTCGTCCGCGTCGGCGTCGCCGTAGACACAGCAGGCGTGTTCGTTGGCGCGGCTCCGGTTGTCACCGTCGCGGAGAACGAATTCGAGCGCATCCCAACTCCACCCTGCCAGAGCTCAAACCCAGCCTCGATCGCATGTAAGTACCATGAACGATTGACATACCCTCGCGAAGCAGCATCGTTAATGAACGCCAGGATATCAAAGTTGCTGACAGAATTGGTTGCGCCAACTCGCCGGTACGCTATGTAGTTCCACTCCATGGTAGAATACCAGACCTCCCAGGTAGCCCCGGCAAGGGAAACCGTAGCAACTTGGGAGCCGGCAGGTTGCACGCCGCGATAATCCAGCCAGATCATAATCTCCGCGCCGCCTGCGTAACCATTTGTTGTATCCAGAGCCGGGCTGAGCCAGATATCATAGGCGACATTCCAGGCGCCGCTGCTGATGGTGGTCACATTCCAACTGCTTACAACGCTGGAAAGTGTGTTCACCACTGCCGGCATACCGCTGTTTGTGGTACAGTTGCCCCAGTGGCAGCCCTTGAAAATCGAAGGGTAAGCAGCGGGAGGGCCGCTCGTGCTCAAATTGTTGTTCGCCGTAGTGACGCTGAACGCGCCTGTAGCATCATCCACCTGAATGCACTGGGAATTATCGGGGCCATTCCAGATATTGTTCTGGACGACGTATGTCTTGCCAGCAACATTGACCGTATCGTACTGACCACACACGGTCACAGTCGCTGCGCGTACTTTAGGAACTGCGCCCAAAAGGACAGCGCCGATCAGCAAACTGACAATTGAAATCCCTCCAAACACGGATAAAACATATTGTCGCTTCATTTATCTCTTCTCCATAAAAAAGTTTTTTAAAAAGCCGAAGAGGAAAGGTCCTGATAAAACAAAAAACCTGTCTCGAAAGCACCTCCTTTCCAGACATTCTTCTGGGCTGACCCTGTACGAACAAAACAACTTATCATGATCTCATTCATATAGAGAACCCCCTGGCGCAAAAAATACGGGTGATATACGGCAGGGAGATAAGCGAAAGGCGCCTACCTTTAGCCCTTTTTACTTCGACTCAATCGCCACAAGACAATATACCTATTGCACCGCGGAAAACGCTTCCCGTGAAGGGTAGTCCCTACAGCCAGCACCTATAGCCGGAAGAGGGCAAAGACCTCCCGCTTGAAGATCGGGAGGCCTTTGCCGGCGCGTAACTGGAAAAGCATCAGTAAGTGCCACAAGGAATCCCATTCAAGACAAATGACGTTGGGGGCGCATTGACCCCGGTATAGGAGAGGTTGAAGCCAAACGTCACCGTACCCCCATTCGCCGGAATCAACGCATTCCAACTCAAGTTCGACGCCGTCACATTCTGCCCACTCTGCGTGTACGTCGCACTCCACATCTGGCTGATCTGCTGGTTGCCAGGAAACACCCACCCCAGCGTCCAACCGTTGATCGCCGACGCACCATTATTCCGTATCGTCACGTTCACCGTCGCCCCGCTCCCCCAGTCGTTCTGAACCACATAGTCCACCGCACACACCCCACTAGCCGGCGGCGTGTTCGTCCGCGTCGGCGTCGCCGTAGACACAGCAGGCGTGTTCGTCCGCGTCGGCGTCGCCGTAGACACAGCAGGCGTGTTCGTCCGCGTCGGCGTCGCCGTAGACACAGCAGGCGTGTTCGTCCGCGTCGGCGTCGCCGTAGACACAGCAGGCGTGTTCGT
>CAYYOG010000027.1:0-2007 GCA_964473325.1 uncultured Thermotogae bacterium | reverse complement strand
CTCGATCAACAAAGAGTTCAAACCAACCGGCCCAAAGCCTTGGACCACCACCGCAGTTCTCCCCTTTCTCCCCTCCACCACCTCCCTTGTTCTGAAGTTACGTGCGCCATTATAGTGAGACAGGCGTCTCCTGTCAATACCCCCGTTGTCTCCCACCCCATTTCCCCGGCCAGGCAGCGCAGATTCTCTGGTCCCTTCCTGGATTTACCCGCAATTTTTGAAAATTTTCCCGGTGGGAAAGAGGAACGGGAATGGAATGTCGCTAGGGGCTGATGTGCAAGAGGTACTGGGTGCGGCCGGTGAGGCCCGCGGAATCCACCACCACCAGCGTCACCAGATACACCCCAGGCTCAGAAAAGATCCAGCTCACGCGCAGACCCTCCGCGTCCACCTCGCCATCGTCGTTGAAGTCCCAAAGGAACTCCAGAAGCTCGGCCTCAAAGGCCTGGGAGAGGGAGGCGTCAAACAGCACGGGCTCACCGGCCCTGGGCGCGCTGGGCCGCCAGGTGAACTCCGCCAACGGCGGCTGGATCACCCGCACCGGCCGCGGCCGCTCCCACACCCCAAACACCACTTCCTTCCTCTCCCCAGGCATCACAACGAGCTCCAAGCGGGTGGGAGTGGTGGGCTCGTGCCGGACGGGCAGGGCCTCCCCCATGAGCTCCACCAGATACCGGCCTGGGAGGAGTTCGCCCCAGGTGCACCGCCCCCAAGGATCGGTGAGGAGCTCCGTGGTCCTTCCGTCCTCGGCCGTGAGGCGCAAGTAGACGCGGCTGAGCCCGGGCTCGCCGGGATCGGGGACCCCGTCAGCGTTGCCATCCAGGAACACGAGCCCAGAAAGGGTGGCAAGGGGCACGAGGGGCACAAAAAGCCGCGTCTCTGCCCCAAGGCCCAGGGAGACCGGGAACTCCTGGGCCCGGGGGGCATAGCCGGCGGGGACACGCCGGACCTGCAACCGATACGGGCCAGGCGGTCGGCCAGGGAACCGGAATTCCCCAGCCTTTCCGGAGGAGACCTGCAGGTCAGCCAGGG
This sequence comes from uncultured Thermotogae bacterium, assembly GCA_964473325.1. GTDB lineage: Bacteria > Bipolaricaulota > Bipolaricaulia > RBG-16-55-9 > DRXL01 > JANXCC01. The sequence continues at coordinate 975 of CAYYOG010000027.1, read as the reverse complement.
CCAGGACGGCCCCGGGCACACCGGGCTCATCCGGGTCCCGCACGCCATTCCCGTTCAGATCAGCGAAGACCAGCCCAGAAAGCAGGCCATGAACGGGGAGGAAGGGTGGGGCCCAGGAAAAGCGGTACGCGAACTCCAACAGGGCGCCGAGACGCACGGGCTCCGCGGTGGCACGCCAGCGCGCCTCACCCCCCAGCCTCAGGGTCAACAGGGGAGAGGGCTCCAGCATGACCTCGGCCCGGACCATGCCGCCATCCCGCCCATAACTCCAGAGGAGCCGGAGCTTCTCGTCCACAGAGAAGGCGAAGGAGGCCTCGTCCTGGCGCAGATCCTCTCCGGGTGCGAGGAGAAGGACCTGCCGGAGCTCGCCGCGGAGCATGACCTTCGCGGTGGGCCGGAGCTCCAGCCACTCCAGGCACTCCCGGCGCAGCCAACTCCGCCCGGAGACCAGGTCCTCCAGCCGGGCGTAGGCGGCCCGGATCCCCAGGGAAAAGCCCTGGTGGGAAACGGAACCGAAGCCTTCGGCGCGGGCCACCAGCTCGTCCAACGCCGGCGGCCAGGAGAGATCCAGGGCGCGCCGAAGGGAAAGGACGAAGCCCAGCCGCAGGGGCCAGTCGGAGGGGAAGAGGTCCCAACCCGCCTGCACGGCCTGCCAGGCCCGGGTGGTGAGGGAAAGGCCGCGCAGGTTATCGCGCTGCCACTCCCAAAGGAAGCGGAACCCGGCTTCTTCCGTGCCGAGGCGACCGGAGAGGAGCACGCCTGCCCGGTCGGGCACCAGCCCAGGAAAACCGGGGTCCACGGCATAGCCCCGCCCCTCGAGGAAGAAGAGCTCGGGGATCTCCCAGGTCAGGCCCATTTGCCCGGCGAAGCGGGTGAGGCCTTGGACGCGGGCCGCACCGCCGTCCACTCTGAACCACAGGCCCTCCCAGGCCTGCAGCCCCAGGCGGACCGCACCGCCTTGGGTGTGCAGGCCGC
>CAYYOG010000026.1:0-2131 GCA_964473325.1 uncultured Thermotogae bacterium | reverse complement strand
AAATCAGACAACAGGGAGAATAGTCATTAAGACTGGTGGTACAGAATATCGCAGTCCAGAGTGGACTGATACTCTATATTGGACAACCAGAAGCCATACATGGACTATCAACCCTAAAACAGGTACAAGATGGACATGGGATGATATTACTGCCCTACAGATTGGTATTCAGTTAAGAACACGCTCTGATAATGCTCCACCTTATACCAATTGCACCCAAGTCTATGTTGCTGTCGAATCGGAGTTAGTAGAAGTTTCTGATACTACTGGCTTTTCAGACATATTGGGTACTGTAACAGTTTTAGTCACCCCTCCAACCGATACAGCTGGTTTCACAGAGACTTTAACTAGAAATATAGCTGGTATTGATCCTAATTGTAGGCTTTTACTTCTATGCCAAGAAGTCTCTGGTGATACTGTGTATGATTTATCTGGTCTTAATAATAATGGAACACTGTATAATGTGACTAGAGTATTTGACACTGGTGAGGGTTGATGGTGGATGTTGCCTTAATTGAAAGACTAAATTCTTTGGATTGGACTTTCCGTGGAATCAAGGCTAAGGAGGGAATACACGCAATTCACTCCTATCCCGCTATGATGGCTCCGCCAATAGCACGTAGGCTGATTAGCGAACTGACCCGTGAAGGTGATATTGTCCTCGACCCCTTCTGTGGTTCAGGAACGGTTTTGGCAGAGGCTATTTTACTTAACCGAAAAGCTATCGGCTACGACATAAACCCTCTAGCTCTCCTCATTGCCAAGGTGAAAACCACGCCGCTGAAGACCCGTGAACTTGAAGATGCCTTAAGAAGAATAGAACAAAGGCTAGTCTCTAATGGTGCTCCTAAGAGTCCGTCAAATTTCTCAAACATCGAATACTGGTTCAAACCTGAAGTAATTGCTAATCTGGCTAGATTAAGGACAGCTATTAATGCCGAAGAGAGCAACGACATCAAAGATTTTTTCAAGGTCGTATTTGCTCGCACTGTTCGGCAAACGAGCAATACTAGAAGAAATGAATTCAAGCTTTTTAGACTACCTGATGAGAAGTTGAGATTCTTTAAACCAGATGTCTTTCTGGTATTCAGAACAATTGCTTTTGAGTGTATCGGCGCCATGGAGGACATCTCTAATCGTTTAGTGAACCCTGTTCCAATAGCAACTATCCAATGCCACGATGCTCGTATCCCGTTTCCTTTGCCAAGGGATTCTGTGACTCTTATGCTTACGTCTCCACCCTACGGTGACTCACGAACAACAGTCGCCTACGGCCAGTTCTCAAGGTTGGCTTTGCAATGGCTTGATATGTGGGAAAAAGATGTGGATAAGGAAAGTCTCGGGGGCAGGCCTTCGGTCTTTCATTGTGAAGTTATTACCCTGGAAAAGGTTCTTGAGGAAATCAAAGCTTTGGATAATCGGAGAGCACAAGAGGTAGAGGCATTTTATCAAGACCTTTGCCTGTGCGCAAAGAATATCGTGACTGTGGTACAACCTGGCGGTTTCGCCGTCTTTGTCGTAGCAAACAGGAGAGTTAAAGGCGTCACTTTGCCCACTGACAAAATAATAATCGAGATGATGGAGTCATTAAACTTTAGTCACGTTAACACTCTCCAAAGAGAAATACCAAACAAACTGATGCCGCTAAGAAATAGTCCTTCCAATGTTCCTGGGCAAACAGATATCACGATGCTGAAGGAACATATTATTGTACTCAGGAAAGAGACTGCCTAAATTTGAGAATTCAAAGTTGATGGATAAAGAACAAGTCTTAAGGGATTTGGCTACCATTCCCTTTTTTGTTCTAGGAATTGAAAGAGTATTCCTGATATATTCTAATAACCGTGTTTTCAAGAATGACGGAAAAGATAGGTTTTTATGAGGATAAACTAATCCGGCGCAATTTGGAAAAAAAAAGACAATATCTGGCAAGATACGAACAGAGAGTATTGTTATTGTCGCCAAATGTTTTTTAAAGGATCATACATTTTGACTTTACCTCATTTCGACTAGTCAGACTGTAAGCCCACCTAAATACTTTTCCCAACATTTAGTAAAGCACTTAGAGCAGTAAAAAAAGTGTATGGAAATTTGGCTCAGGAGAAACGAAAAGGTTGACAAAGACGATAAT
>CAYYOG010000025.1:0-2223 GCA_964473325.1 uncultured Thermotogae bacterium | reverse complement strand
CTATCGCGACCCATTTTTTTCCCCAAAATCTGGGGAATGTGTCGCGGATATTTAATTGTTACCAAGTGGTGGTATATAAAATGGGGAAGCGTAAGGATCTGGCATACTGGAACATACCTGTACCGAAGGCTCTTGATGAAGCTGTTGAAAAAGCGGTAAAAACAGACCTTTACATAAGCAAGTCCGATTTAGTGCGCGACGCTGTTCGCAGACTCCTCGAGGAACTGGGGGTTGCCATCCAAGATGAAAAATAAAACGTCGATTTTTATTAGTGAAGAACAGGCGATTAAGCCTTTAACAGTCGACGATCTCATTAACATTCTTGAAAGTACTGTAAAGCATGATGATGAAAACAAGGCAATAACCTTCCTGACAATGCTTTTGACATACACTGAGGAAGACCAAATTAACTTAGGCTTTCTAGCTGAATCGAGTACAGGTAAAAGTTACATTCCATTAGAGTTAAGCTGGTACTTTCCAAGCGAAGATATCATTAAGCTTGGTTACGCCTCTCCCACAGCTTTCTTTCACGATTATGGGGTTTTGATGCACAAAGAGGGAATACCCGTTAACTTCGAAATGAAACCAAATAAAGTAGCCATAAAGGAGGATTTGGAAGTTGAGAAAGGCAACGTTTCTAAAGAAGAGTTAGAAGCAACTTATAGGCGTGAAATGCGCAAGTGGAAGGAACTTCTAAAAGGTAGCTACTACTTCGTGAATTTGCACCAGAAAATTGTCATCTTTCTTGATATGCCACATGACATGCTTTTACAGAGGCTTAGAAGCCTACTATCTCACGACGACAGAGAAATAGTACTTAAAATAACAGATAAACGTGAAAAAGGAGGACTGAGAACAAAAACCGTCGTTATCAGAGGTTTCCCCACGGTTATTTTTTGTTCAGCTAAATTTAGCATTGCAGAGCAAGAGAAAACAAGACTACTATTGTTAAGCCCAGAAGTAAGCCAAGAGAAACTAAGGGAAAGCCTCGCTTTAAAAATTGAAAGAGAGTCGGATCGAGAAGCCTTTTATAAGCGCATGGCAGAAGACCCGCAAAGGCTAGCGTTAAAACAACGTGTTGAGCGTATTAAGGCTACGAGAATAAAATATGTAAAAATTCCGGAAGAGAAACGTAGCCAAATATACATTCAGTTTCTTGAAGATCATAAATATTTAATTCCAAGACATCAAAGAGACATAAGCAGACTGTTAGCGATCATTAAGGCTCATGCCATGCTTAATTTTATGTACCGCAAACGCGAAGGCGACACCATAATTGTTAACGATGATGATATTGAGGCAGGCTTTAGACTTTATTACGCGGTCTCAAAAGCTAACGAGATTGGTTTATCCCCTGAACTTTTCAGCGTTTATGAGAAAATCAAACCATACTTTAATGATGGTGGCTTAACTATATTGGAGTTTCAAAGTGCGTACTATAGGGAGTTCTTTAAACCCTTAGGTTATGATTCGGCTAGGAAGATTTTGAAAACGCTGGAATCTGTGGGGTTACTGTATTCTAAACCGGATTTGAACGACAAACGCGTGCCTAGATATTTTGTTTTTGAGAGTGGGGTAAAAAATTCTCTATCGACGTTTGAAACAGCAATGCCCGCAGAAACATTTTCACCCCCAACTGGAAAACAAAATATCCCCATTCTTGAAATATACGAGGTTTTGCGTAAACAGCTTACCGAACCCTTCTATGAACATAGAGCCATCAATCTGATAGCACAGCTTAGGCAATGCGACTATGAAGAAGCCGAAAAGTTGTTTCAAACATGGGTAGACGAAGGCAGAGTTTTCAGAGATGCCTTTGGCTTATGGGAGTGGGTTAAATGAAAGTGGAAGATTTTGAAATTTTCCTTGAGGATTTCTGCGATTTCTTAGACTCGCTAGAGGCCTCCGTCGTTAAAATGAAACAGCAAATTGCTAAACTTGTTGGAGTTGAGGAAAAGCCAAAGTTTTCATGGAACCCGGACAAAATAAAATGGGAGAAGGCTCAAGGTTTTAGAGGCGAGTTTGAGAAAAGCCAAGACCATAACAATCCAGAGTTTAAGGCTTTGTTGAAGGATTTAGCTCAGCATAATGGCAAGCTCACTAGAAACGGCTGGTTTTACTGGACCTTTAAAAACGGCTCCACAGTGGGAAGGAAAAAGCGTTAGGCTTAAACGAGAGAGGCATAAAGGCTAATGCTTTGTTGCCCCCAATGCGGCTCAACGC
>CAYYOG010000024.1:0-2328 GCA_964473325.1 uncultured Thermotogae bacterium | reverse complement strand
CGCTTCCAGTCGCGCCGCCCACGGTTCCCACCCTGCGCCGGGAGGCCTTCCTCACGGCTCCGGCCCGTCCTAAGATCGGACCTTGAAATTCCAAAACGACCGGCAGATGGCCTTTCCTGCCTACCGCCCCGTCTTTCCCCCGGATCGCGGCCGACGAGCCCTGCGGACGATGTTGATTCTAGTGCGGACGATTTTAATTCTCGTGAACCTCAGGAACATCCGGGTCGAAGGTGCGCCGGTGTGCCCCCACGGCCAAGGAAGGCCCGGGGCGGTGGCGTTGTCCGACGGTGGGAACGTGCTTTGGGGCTCGAAATTGATGGTTGAATGGGAACCAAACCTCCCCTCGGGGAGACGGTCGGACCGGGCGAGCAGATCCGGTACGCTTAGGCCTCGCGCAGCGTTCTTGACGAAGCCGTTGCGGCTGCGCTAGGATCAAACTGCGGGGTGGAGCAGCCTGGTAGCTCGTCGGGCTCATAACCCGAAGGTCGGTGGTTCAAATCCACCCCCCGCAACCAACCTCCGCCCGCCTCCCACGAAGGTGCGCCAACGAACGCCAGGCTGGCTGCTTTCGCGCCCGCGGGCATAACGTTAGCCGATTCGCCGCCGGGATCCGTTATACTGAAAGCGGGCCCTGCTGGGTTCCTTTTCTTTTATGCAGCCAAGCCGCAACTACTGGCTCGTGATCCCCCTGGCCGTGGTGCTGTCCTCGGGTTTGGGCGGCATGCTCAGCCCTGCCACGGGCGCCCCGGAGAACTCCGCCGAGGACGATATCAGGGCGGTTCTGCGTTCCTTCACCGTGATCTACCGCACCGTCGAGCAAAACTACGCCGCGCCGGTGGATCCCGATCGCGCCATCTACAAGGGCGCCATCCCCGGCATGTTGCGCACGCTGGACCCGCATTCGAGTTTTCTCGACCCGCGCGAGTTCCAGTTGATGCGCGAGGAGCAGCGCGGGCACTATTACGGCGTGGGGATGCAGATCGGTCCCGACCGTCACGGCCGCGTTGGCAAGACCATCGTGATCGCGCCCTTCACCGGCTCGCCGGCTTACAAGGCGGGCATTCGTCCCGGCGATCTCATTCTCGCAGTGGACGACAAGCCGGTGGAGGGACTCTCGCTCAACCAGATCGCGGACATGTTGAAAGGCCCGAAGGGCACCAAGGTGAAGGTCACCATCGGGAGGGAAGGCCAGCAAGAGCCGCTGATCTTTGAGATCGTTCGCGACGAAATCCCGCGGCGCAGCGTCGAGGACGCCTTCTGGCTGCGGCCCGGCATCGCCTATCTGGGGATTGCGCAGTTCAGCGAGACCACCAGCCGAGAGGTCGAAGAGAACCTGCGGCGGCTCGGCGAGTCGCAAATCAAGGGTCTGATCCTCGACCTGCGTTCCAATCCGGGCGGCCTGCTCAGCGAAGGCGTCGCGGTGGCCGATCGCTTCCTGCAAAAAGGGCAGACCATCGTCTCGCACCGCGGCCGCTCCTCGCCCGAGAAGCCCTATGTGGCGCGCCGGGGCGGCAACTACCTTTACCCCATCGTCGTGCTGGTGGATCGCGGGTCGGCCTCCGCGGCCGAGATCCTTGCCGGCGCGCTTCAGGATCACGATCGCGCCTGGATCCTGGGCGAGACGACGTTCGGCAAAGGCCTTGTGCAGACGGTGTACCCGCTCTCGGAAAACACAGGCCTGGCGCTGACCACGGCCAAGTATTACACTCCGAGCAACCGTTCCATCCAGCGCGATTACGCGGGGCTTTCCTTTTTCGATTACTATTTCCGCAAGAAGGAGGACGTGAAAAACCCGCAGGACGTCAAGATGACCGACAGCGGGCGGACGGTCTACGGCGGCGGCGGCATCGTGCCGGACGAGAAGTTTGAGCCGGCCAAACTCAACCGCTTCCAGTCCGATCTCTCCCGGCGGTACGCCTTCTTCAACTTTGCTGCGCGCTATGTGGGTTCGCGGTCGACTCCGCTGCCCAGGAACTGGGAACCCGATGCGGAAGTCCTAGACGCGTTTCACCGCTTTCTCCTCGAGGACGGTTTCCGCTTCACGGAGGCCGAATTTGCCGAGGTTCACGACTGGCTCAAGCTTCAGATCAAACTGGCGGTTTATTCGAACGCTTTCAGCGTGGATGAGGCCCGCCGGCTGACGATCCAGACCGATCCCGCCGTAGCCCGGGCCATCGAGTGCCTGCCCAAGGCCAAGGCGCTGCTCGAGAACGCACGTCGTGTGGTGGCCCAGCGGACGGCGCGGCAGCAGGGAAATTGACCGGCGCTCCTGCTCAACCTCAGATCACCGTACTGGATGCGGGCGGTCAGTACTGTCATTTGATCGCG
>CAYYOG010000023.1:0-2390 GCA_964473325.1 uncultured Thermotogae bacterium | reverse complement strand
TATATGGCCTATGTTCTATGATTGCCCAACAGTCGTAGGGAATCATATAAGTTTTTGCCATCTCGTCAATTTGGGCAAGTAGAGCATCTGAGATAATCTCTTTTGATTGTATCAGGGCTTTCCTTCTCTCTGGTGGCAGGCTAGCTTGCCTTTCTATAGTCTCCTTCAGTTTTTGATATGATTCGGCAGCCACCAACACGGCACTGGCACTTTCTGGTGGTAGTCCCATGATTTCGCAGTACTTCTTTGCGGACACTATGAATTTTGCTGAATCAAATGGCACTATTCTGGTCTCGGTTCTGGTCTCGGCGTCCTCTCTTTTCTGTAGTGCTTTCTTTTGTTCTCTGGTTTGCATTTTCCCCCTCCTTTTTTTCTTTTTTTTTATTAGTTATGATTTCGTTCTGCATATCCCGATTTTGGGGTAAGTGCAGTTTGGGCATGAATTAGGGTTTGGCGGAAAGATCCCAGCAGAGATAAATCTAGCCCAACTGGGAATTACCTCATCTTTCAGCCAAGCGATTTCCTGTTTGGAACGTTTTGTCTCGAAGCTTTTAATGAAAGGCAGTTTTGCTTTTACCAAATAGTAAAAGATAAAGCGCTTTAATTGATCTTGTCCGTTGACGAGAGCATAGAACGATGGCTGGGTATCGGTATTAAGCTTGCTCTGAGCGGGTAATCTAGAGGCTGTCTTGAAGTCCACTGGAGTCCCATCCGCTAGCACGAGATCAAGCCTGCCATGTACCAGGACACCATCGAGTTCGATGGATAGTTTCTGTTCCACAAGCAACGGATCCAGATTGCAAGCTGTCGGATAGAACGCTTCAATCAGTCCCTCGCCCACAGTTCTGAGTGATGCGTCGTCATTGTCCCAGATGATATCCCTCTCATCGTCCCTAGCAAAAGCTCTAGAATCGAAGAATGAGTCGAACAAAATAATGGTGTCCTGTAGGCTGGGAATTTCTCCATTCATTTTCTCTCTAAAGAATTCAGCCAGCACCAAATGAATTGTCCCCCCCAGGAACATATTACTATTCAGCGGGCGCTTATATCCCTGGACGTATTCCAGTTCCCAGCTTCGAGGACATTCTGATAGACGGATGATTGCAGAATTATTAATCTCAATAGTCTGTGTGCTGTTCATTTGGTCTTAAATTTCCCTCCTTCCAATTGCATTTTTCCTGATTTAATCAGGCTAGTGATTACCGACAAGACTCGCTCCCGCTTCGAGAAGATCTCGGGGAACATTGCCATGGATGATGAGATGAGTTCCTCTCTAGACATTCCATCGGCGATAGAGAGAATAAGGGATTCTGGATCTTCATTAGGCACATCTATACCTCGGAGTGATAAAGTCTGCTCTATCTCCTCGCTGGTGGGAACACCAACTGGGTAGATGAAGTTCTTGATAACTCTTTCACCGAGGCGGAGATCTGACATCTCAAACCACAATATTCGTCCCTCTTGGGCTTTCATTGTGGCTGGATTGATGTCTATACCGATATTATTGAATGCCTCGATTAATCGTGTCCATAGAGTGTTGGAACCCCTCATTGGCTTGATCTCCTTGGCAACATTCCCCCATGGAAATGGTCTTGAGAGATTCTCGACCTCCAAGTACCATATCAGTTGGCCGGCAGACCAAGGTAATGATCCCTCTTGAATTCGGCACTTATGAATTTTACCTAGGAAGCGCTCAGATTTTAGTCGTGACAAATCAAACATCTCATCGGGAATGGTATCCTCATATTTTGATATTTTTGTAGTTTCTCTTTGATATTCTGGCATTTTCTGTTCTCCTTTCTTTTTTTTGTTTTGTTTTGTTTTGTTTTTTTAAAGTTTGATAGCTTTTTTTATTCTCTCAGTATATCACCTCCTCTCTTTTCTTTGTAAGGCCTTCTGGAAATAGCTTGCTCTAGGGCAAATCTTAAAGATTCATCAAGCGTTTGGGCTGTGCCTGCACCAATGATTTCCCATCTATCTCCTCTCCGTTCTCTGATTCTGCAATGAATCATATCATTCCATCCAATCTTTTGGGCTAATTCTGATTTCCGGATGATAAGAATCCGATAATCTAAATCTCCTCTGATTTCTTTCAACCTCCGCATTAATTCATTTAAGTATGTCATTTTTTCATCCCCTCTCTAAATTCTCGGTTTTCACGAATCATTTTAAAATATCCTATTTTTCGATAATCCCGAAAAATTGATTCGTTATTCCCGAAAAATCTTATTTTTTAAATATAAATTTATTTTAGAAAATAATTCGTGATTGCCGAATTTTTTCCTATATATATAATATATATATAGTATATAATAGTTCGGGAAACCAGAAAAATTATACATCGAAAAAATCTATCTCCTCGTCTGATAATAATAATTCTGCTGGGGATA
>CAYYOG010000022.1:0-2974 GCA_964473325.1 uncultured Thermotogae bacterium | reverse complement strand
GGCCTGAATGGGGCCGCCCCCTACGCCACCATGGAGCGGATCGATCCCGCAGCCCTGGATGTTGATAGGAACTGGGACGCCAACCAGCGCATCGTCATCAACGGGTTGGATGCAAGGGGGGTCTGCCTGACGGCCACGGCGCGGGCAACCAACGAACAAACCATCATCCGGTTTGCCGCAGATCAACCCCCGCAGGTCGTGCGCCAGGGCGAGACGGTCACGATCGCCGTGGTGGTCAAGGCCGCGAATGCTGGGGGGTGCCCTCCCCACGCTGTCCTGACTAGAGCGGACGCTGTGGCAGGATGGGTCAGGGTTGTGCCACCGATGGCTGAGCTGGACCGGATCCTGGTGGGGAAGCGGGATGGAGAGACGGAAAACTACCGGTTCCAGTTCAACACCGCGGGCCTTGCGCTCGGCCTCTATCGGCTGTGGATATCGTTGGGCAACGGGATGGTGCAGGTCCTGACGTTCGAGGTGGTGCCGCGGGGGTAAGGAAGAGGTTGGGGGTTGCACCCGGGGGCCATATCGGCCCCCGGGTTTGTGTGTAGCGCCCATCACGGACATCCTCCTCTGAACCAAGCCTCCACAATCCCCCAAGCACTGGAACACCGCCGTTCTGTTCCCATGGGGCCAGAGGTAACTTGGTTCCATGCGCGGCCGAATTGGCGTATTGGGTGTTGCGGTATTGACGCTGGCCCTCGTGGGGGCCAGCGGACCGGTGAACAGCCCGCCCCGCGCCGGGGTCCTGGTGGTGGATCTCCTGCTCAACCGTGCCACTCCCTTCACGCTCCCCGGCAGCGATCCTGACGGGGATGAGCTGACCTTCACCCTCCTGGGCGGGGCCCGCCATGGGCGCCTGGAGGGCAAGGCCCCGGACCTCGTTTACCACCCCAATCCCGGATTTCTCGGCGTGGACGAGCTTGCGTTTGCCGTCTCCGACCCCTACGGCGCGTTCGACGTGGGGCTGGTGAAGTTCCGGGTGGCCCTGCCCACGGTCCATAGGGTGGGGAGCGCCGGACACCTGGTGGGGGAGGGGGAGCTGAGCCAGCTGGTGGGGGAGCTCGCCCACAGGGGGGTGCAGGTCTTATACATCCTGGCCCAAACCGTCCACTTCTTTCCCGTGGGCGCAGATATCCCCGTTGTGCTCTTGTCTCCGGAAGGGGACAGGGCCACGTGGGTGACTTTCGCGCGGGCCTCCCCGGAGGGACTCGTCCTGATCCCGACCAGCTTCGAGTGGGTTGGAAAGGGGGTTCTCCGGGTCAAAGCTCCCCCTCTCTCCCCTGGTCCTCACATCCTGGTGGTGGCAACCGGCCAGCAGGCTTTCTCCTTCCTTCTTTCCCTCCTGCCCAAGGACCACGGACTGATCCTCGCTGCCGGTGATGCCAAGGCCCAAGGAGGCTGAACATGACCAAGGTCAGATCCCTTCTTGTTGGGTTTGTGATGCTAGGGGCCAGTGTGGCCACAGGGTGGGCAGCCTATGCCCCGGTTCAGGTCGTGATCGTCCCCTTCCAGACCCCGACCATGTTCTCCCTGGTTCTGGTCGATCCCACCTGGGAGATCGTCGTTCTCCAGGGCCCCCTCCAAGGGATCATCGTGGGGATACCCCCTCATCTCACCTACATCCCCAACCCCGGGTTCTGGGGAACGGACTGGATCGCCTATGCTGTGACCACACCCACTGGGCAATTCGACCTGGGGATGGTCCAGCTCCTGGTGCTGGCTCCCGGGATCACGATGAGCCCCCCGGTGCTCATGTGGGAGGGGTACATCAAGCTCTCCGGGCCCACATTCGCCATCGACGGGATGAGCACGACCCTGGCCATTCACCAGCGTTTCGCCTACTTTGAGCAGACCATCCGCGCCTCCTTCACCCAGGCTGGGTTCATCGGCTTGACGGCCACGACCAAGATGGAGCTCGAGGGGACCGTGCCCGCCGTGTGGCGGCTGCCCATCACCTCCACCTTGGATTTTGATCCGGCGATCCCCGGCCTGCGCTCTTGGACCGTGGACGCCCGCACCAGCTTGCTTGGAGCCACCTGGATTTACTACTTCTACTTCTCCGGGACTGATCCCCAGACCTCCTCCTACAGCCTGTTCACCGTGCAGGGCGCAGTGGGCGGGATCTCCTTTGCCAGCAGGGTGCGGTTTGCCACCCTCACCCCCACCCTCGATGAATACCGGCTCCTCTTGCGGGGGTCCCTCACCGTGCTGGGGTGTTGCGACCTTCCTTGGGACCTGGAATTTATCCACAGGAAGGCGGGTTTCGGGCACCTGATCGTGGGGGTGCGGGACATACCTATTCCGTGCCCGGGCTGCGTGGGGTTCAAGACCCTCCTTGACCTCAAGGTCACGTTCACCGTGGAGGAGAAGAGGGTTGAGCCCAGCCTACGCCTCGTATCGGAGTGGGTGGCGTGTGTGCGCCCCATGGTGGCCCTTGTCACCCCCGACGGGCTAGGGATCGAGGGGATCGAGCTCTACGGTGTTGAGATCAGGTGTGAGCTCCCTGGCGGGATCACCCTGCGCCTGGCCACCTCGGTCGACCCAGCTAAGGACTCCTTGGTCACCGGGGACTACAGGTTTTTTGAGCTCTGGCAGATCTACGGCCCGGTGGTCCCCTGCTGCGGCCACCCCGGGCGCTGGCAGATCACCACGTTCTTCAAGCGGGGGAGCACGAATCTCTTGGGCCTCGGCCTCTTCGATCTAGTCCTGTACTTCCCGCTCAGCGGGGAGGTCCTCGTGAACCTGGGCCTCAAGCACGGGGAGGTGGATCCCTCTGATCCCACGAAGACCTGGCTCCTCACATTGGGGATGAAGGGCGTCTGGTAGGGACTGCTGGGCGGGGGCTGCAGGCTGATCTTGACTGGGTGGGAGCAGGGGCGGGCCATGGGCCTCGGCCATCGAGGCCCATGGCTCCCACCGTCTGGGCGGGATGACCTGGGCCCCGCTGTACCGCCCTTGAGCGGCCTCCAGGGCG
>CAYYOG010000021.1:0-4074 GCA_964473325.1 uncultured Thermotogae bacterium | reverse complement strand
TGCTCCCGTCAGCCCAGCAAAGTTCCCACCCACAATAACGATCTTGGGAGTGCTCATGGAGCATCACTTCTCCTGACGGAGCGTGCTGATGCGACAGACCCAATAGCATGGGCAGAAGCCGACAAGGGCCGTTCCCGCCAGCACGAGGCCCACGATAAGGCCGACAATGCCGTACCATGTCCCTTGCCAACCGCCCCACGTCCAGCCACCGAGAATGAAGAGCACAACACCAAGTATCGCGCGGACGATGCGGTCCCATGACGCTAGATTCTTCGTCATCTATGATCCCTTGTTCTCTCTAAGTATAGCGTGTGAGGATGTGCACCATAGATAAGAGTTTAGTGCGCGCTGCTGGATCAGACATCTTTCCGCTAAGGCACGTGCGCTCAACCGTGCGCGCGATCATCTCAGAAAATGCTTTGTTGAGAGCTTCGCGCGCCGCTGCCAATTGCTGCGCCACGAGTTCGCAGCTCTCTTCGCGCTCGATCATCTCACGGATGCCACGGAGCTGACCCTCGATGCGCGCCAGGCGTGCCGCAAGCTCTCTCTTGTCCTCAGGACTCACGATCTTTAACTCTTCAGCTTTCGCAGCCATGCAATGATCACCCTTGGTCTAGAGATGGACGAAAGCACCCACTAAGAACGCCATCACCAATCCGACGACGCCCACCAGGAGTGCTCCCATTAACCCCACAAGAAACGGCTTCACGCCCACGCCCTTGAAGACTGAAAAACTCGTGCTCAGCCCAACAGCTGCCATCGCCGTACCTAAGAGATACTTCGAGCCCCAGAGATCTCCGATCTGGTTTGTGAGGGCCTTCCATGTCGAGCCGCCAAAGATCCCGAAGGCCCCGCCACCACTCTGGAGCGTCAGATCGCCCAGCGAGCGCACCACGGCCATCGCCACAAAGCCCAGCACGAAGACGGGCAACAAGCCCGTGATGTTCACGGCGCTGCTAGCAGAGTTCGCTTGGCGTCGTAGATAGAGAAACGCTAATAACGGCACGACGACTGCTAAGAAGAGATTGCGCGTGAGCTTCGTCACCGTCGCGGCCTTCAAGACGACATCATCGTTGAAGACTTCTTTATATGTTAAAGCCGCGCCGACCACCTGCGAGGTCTCATGAACGGCCGTGCCCAAGAAGAGCCCGATCTGCTCTGACGTCTGCAAAAGAAGCGGCGCTACATAGGGATAGAGAAACATCCCCAACAGCCCAAAGAGCGTGATATTCGCCACGGCGTAGGCGACCTCGCGCTCTTCGGCCTTGATCGCTGGGGCGGTCGAGACGATGGCTGTCACGCCGCAGATGCCTGTTCCCGCCGCGATCAGAGTGCCCAAGCGCTCCGGCAGCCTCAGCCACCTGTTAAACCAACTGACGAAGACCAACCCGCTGGCGATAGCCAGAGCCACGACCGGGATGCCCCACGCGCCCAGCTTGAGCACTTCTAAGAGACTCAGCTTGATCCCCACGAAGATAATCCCCAAGCGCAAGAGCTTGGTTACACTGAAGTGAATGCCCGCTTTCAAACCATCGGGCAGCTTGATGAGATTGGAGACCAAGATGCCGATGAGGATCGCCACCAAGACGCCCGAGATGGGGCTGGCCTTCCCCGTGGGGTCTATGCCCTGGAGCCGGAGCACCCAAGCGCCCATCCAATCGGCCAGCGGCAACGCCGCGAGCATGATCGCCACGGCTAGGGCCACGCCGGGCAGGAGTCGGACCAACTCGCCCGCGTGCGCGACGCCAAAGACGCCCTTGAGAACACGACGTGCTACCATACTACCACCTCAAATGAAGAGCGTGGCGCGCGACTTGAGCGCATCCCCCAAGAAGCTCGCCACACCGCCATACTCTAAGCCGCCGATCAGCTCTTCGTCTTTAATGCCCATCACGTCGCGGGACATCTCGCACGCGACTATTCTCACGCCCAGATCGCGCGCCATCTCCATCAGGTCTTCTAAGGAGCTGACGTTCTTCTCGCGCATCATCGCCCGCAGCATCTTCGCCCCGACCCCAAAGAAGTTCATCTTCGAGACGGGCAGACTCTGCGAGCCCGAAGGCGACATCAGAGCCATGAGCTTCTCCGTCAGCTTCTTGCCCGACAGCACTCTCTTCTTTCTGAGGGCGTTCAGCCCCCAGAACGTGAAGAAGATCGAGACGTTCTGGCCGAGCGCCGCGGCGCCCGTGGCGATCACGAACGCCGCCAGCACCCGGTCTAATTCTCCGGAGAAGACCACGATTGAGACGCGGTCTTCGGGAAGCTTCTCTTCGATCGTTGCGAGCTTAGCCTCAAGCGCCGCAAGGCGCTCCTCCAAGCCGCGCCCGTTCGCTTTCAGCTCTTGCCGTAACTGCTTCTCGGTCATTTGCTCCTCCTAGCTCGTGCGCTTGACGTAGTGCACGTAGATCTCTTTGTCGTGCTCTTTTTCGGTCTCCTGGGCCAGCAGCTGAATATTTTTCGCCGTCTGGGCCCAGCCCTGAAAGTCCTTCATCGAGCCGCGATCGGTGCTCAGCACTTTCAGCACTTGACCGACTTGGAGCTGATTAATCTCTTGTCGCGCTTTCACGATGGGCATAGGGCACGCCAATCCGCGCGCGTCGAGCACTCTATCGAAGTTTGTCATCTGTTGATCACTCCTTCTCTTTATTATTAAGTTTTATTGATACGCTTGCGCCAATGCGCAGATGTTCTTGCCCAGCTCTAACTCCGAAGCCTTCTCCTCGTCGGGTGTGAGCAAGCCTGCGTTCACGCGCTTAATGTCAACATACTGGGGCGGGAAGGTCGGCAAGCTGCTCAGCATATATTGCACAAACGCTTGCTCGCCCTTCTGCACCATCTGGAGCCCTTCGTTTTGGGCTTTGAGTTCGCCCAGCGTTGCCATAAATAGCCCTTGGGTGTTGGCTTCTTTGGGCTGGCTGAAGTGCCCCGGCAAGATGACCGTGCTGTCGGGAAGCTTCAGCAACCGCTCAAACGCGCGATAGTGCAGCGGCGCCCAGGTCTCGCCGCGTCCGCCCAAGTCAGGCCGCGCGACCGACTCGATAAAGATGCTGTCCCCCGTCAAGAGATACTTCTCGTTGACGAGATAGACGACGTTCCCCAGCGTGTGTCCCGGAATGTGGATCGCCTTGATCTTTACGGTGCCGACGGAGAACTCCTGGCCATCGCGCAGGAACTCAAAGCTGAGCTTGGCCGGCAGCACGTCAATCGGGTGAATGGCATCATAAGGATGCAAGTAGTACGGCGCGTTGACTCTGTCGGCTAAGGGGCGCCCACCGCTGATATGATCGGCGTGGCCGTGGGTGTCGAGCACGAGCTTAATCTTGAGATTCTTCTCCTTGGCGAAATCGAGATAGTGCTCGATATGTCTAAGAGGGTCTACGATCGCGGCTTCACCCTGCGACGCGATTACGTAGCTGAGGCAGCCGCGCGCCGGACGGCTCACTTGATAGATGCTCAAGGCTTGGGACTCGACGACAGGCTTGATCTGATAGAAATCCCCCCAAGCCTTCATACCACCCGCGAGATTGACGGCGGTATAGCCCAGTTGGCGTAAACCCTCAGCGACGAGTGCCGAGGTGCCGCCCTTGGCACAGACGACTAAAATCGTGCCGTCCTTAGGAAGCTGAGCAGCGAGCTTCGCTTGAGTATAAGCGATCACCGATTCGACGACGTCGTCCTTGCCGCCCTCCTCCAGGATCTCAAAGTACGGGACGTTCAGCATTGGCAGCTTCGTCCGCCCTTCGATCTTCCACGCCGCAACTTCCTCGCGATTGCGCACGTCGACGATAAAGAGATCTTCAGAGCGCTCCAACCGCTCCTTCAACTCTTGAACTGTCCACTCCGCCGCTTGCTTGACTGCTGTTGTCATGGTTACCTCCTTTGTACTATACCCCGTAGGGTATCTTCGCCGGGCATTATACTATACCCCCTAGGGTATGTCAAGGGGAGGTATTACGGACATTGCTCACCTCTATTATGGACATTGGTCACCTCTGGATAATGCCCGCTATTTTGCCGTCCGGCGCGCACACTGCGGCTTCTTTGTATCTTCAGAGATCTCTTCTCCGAGACAAC
>CAYYOG010000020.1:0-4369 GCA_964473325.1 uncultured Thermotogae bacterium | reverse complement strand
ACTGCGATATTCTGTACCACCAGTCTTAATGACTATTCTCCCTGTTGTCTGATTTGGGTCACCACCTATTTTCGTCCTAGCATATACTGTTATTTTGCTGATTGCACCTAAATCAGTAGGATCCTGGATATGGTAGAGGTCATATCTCCAAGTGTTGAGTATTGTAACACGAATCGAGGTACTTTCATCATCGGGCTGTCCAGGTGGATCTTTAACACATTCCCAGTTCTGAAAATACGGTGGGTATCTAGCTTCGATTTGTGTTACATCACCAGCCCCAACTGGGCTTAGATACTGAATTCTAGTACTCATCTTTCTTTAATCAGGTCTAGTGATTGTCAATGAACATGTCCAGATTTGACCCGAAGATTTAGTTCCTTGGGTAGAAACCATCCTATTCCAATTCTTACCAGCAGCAGCACCATTGTCAATAGTGAACTCATTCCAAGCAAAATTAGCTTCTGTACTACCGAATGTAGCTCTGAATGTTACGGTAGTACCACTAACAGAGGGATAACCACTGTCCATAGCCTTATAAGCTTTATTTGTACCTAAAAGGTCGGTCTGCGACTTGGATGCTGGAGTATTGCTATCGCCAACTCCAATCCTAGCATAGGTATTGGAGAATGGAACAGCCGTACCGCCTGTGGCTAAGAGTAAGATAGTATTGAATCCCTCATCTAAGGTAACATTACCAACAGATACGGACTTTTCTGGTGGGTCAAAATCAACACCTCTTTCAATACATGCCTTATAGTGCTCCTCATCTCTGAATCTCAATATCTCAAGTGTTGTCTTAAAAAGCATTGTCTCTTTTTCCATCTTACTCCTCCTTTATCTGAAATAAGTCACCTTAAGTTTCGATGTTCCACCAATAGCTATAAATTTGAGATTCTTGATATTTTCAAGGGTATTCACGGTAAGTTTTTCGCCAACTGCTAGCAGGTGCCCCGATGTACTACTTGGAACACCAGAGTGCATCCAATAACGTATCGGGTTATCTTCGACAGTGATTATTACTTGTTGGGCTGCAGTTTCTCCAGTAGGCTGATACTTACTGGGGGTTAATACCCCAACATCACTTGTGCCTTGATCAATTTCTTCAGCATCAAAAGCCCTATACATTGTACCCTCCTCTTCTAGAAAAATTTCCCATATAAGGCTGATTGCCTTTTGGTTTGATTTAGTGAATGGTAATATAGTCCTAGCTAGACATGATCCTTTCTCTGCACAATTTGCCCAGTCTAATCTGGCCACAGCATTAACTACAGAGACTCCGATGATAAGTGCTGTAGCACCATTTGGAACTGAACCCTCAACCCTTAACTGCCTCCAAGTGTTATCACCTGGATGGTAGTCCGAAAATATCCTACCACCAAGACCATCTATATACAATCTAACCGCATTAACTTCAGATGTCTTAACAGCCATAGCGAAAGTGATTGTTTTACCATAATAGGCAGTATGACCTGGAACTGAATGATAGAATAAACCCTCTCCTGAAGTCCATGCAAATTCAACTGAATATGTTCCATGATAAGCATCAGTAGATTTACTTACAATCCCATTGACAGAGTTCCACGCTAGGGGAACTTCTGGGTTATCTGACCAGACCTCGAATGAATGATTTTCGATTGGGATAGTCTCTGCATCGAACAGTCCAAGCTCATTGAAAACAAGTTCTTCTTGCCCTGGTGGAACTGGGGGTTCAAATGGAAAGAGCGGTGTACTAAATCTGGCATAATAGTTCGATCGTACCCATGAGGATGCTATTCTCTTTCGGTAGTATTCATTATACAGAGAGGTATCTCCGATAGATGGAGCTGTACTACCAAAGCCTAATGCGATAGCTCGTGGATAGATGAAAGCCGTTCCAGTAAGCCAATTAACCATCCTCTGATGAAATGTTCTGGTAATTAGATTGTACATCCATGTCTTTCCACCGTCCACTGATACCCTACCAACTACCTTACCGCCAATATGCTCCGAATATTCCATCTAGAATCCACCTCCTAAATGATAAATTATACTACCACTCTCAAAAACCCGATTATAGCATCTTACTTCACCAATGTCACCGTTAAAATAGCTGGATGTTTCTGCAATCCCGATATTATTATCCCAACCAATGAATGTAGATTGGCTACCAGAATCTGGTAAATACCCTGGTATAGTGACAGTGGATACTAATATACCATCTAGAAAAAGCTTTAGCTGTGTAGATGATATTGAAATGGCTATATGATGCCATCTATCATCATGGATATTCAGATTGGAATTAGCAACATACCTTGTACCATTGATTCCAACAGCAGCTTTAGCAATATTATTGTGGATGTACATAGCATATCCGCTCTCTTGATTAGCTTTGCCTCTTGAGAGTAAAACACCGTTAGTCCCTCGATTCCTGAACCAGACTTCAGCAATCCAATCCTTACCATCAGGCGATAGTGTCGAACTGTGTGGAATGGAAATATAGCTATCAGTACCATTGAATAATAAGTACCACTTCAACCACCAAAGATAACCTATAAATCCCAAAGTTTCAACCCCGACACCAGCCGATTCGCTTGGTGCAGCAAAGTTCCAGACAGGTCTATTTACTGGTCTCATAGACCTATCTGGTTTTCTATACGATGTTGCTATAAGTTTAGACAGATCTTCTCTACTCACCTTAGTCTCCGTAAGGACTGGAACTGCAAGTCACTTGATACTGAATCTTTTGCTCATTGCTTATAGTCTTAGATACATTGGTTACGTAGAAATCTTGGTCTAGATTCCAGTAGTTACTGGTGATCCTCAATCTCTGTCCAGCTTTCCAACCAGGTGTAAAGGAGTAGAACGTAGCTGTAAGTGTTGGTCTAGAATACCTTACCAAAGCTCTTTCCACTAGAGGAATTAACTCCTCACCAGTCTCGGTCTGTATATTCGGTGCCGAAATCATAAATTCGTACACACCATCCGAACCTTCAAGTTCTGCAACTTCAAGTATGCTTGTAGTGTCCATGAATTTTTCAGGTTGATTCCAGACGCCGTAGTATCTTACACGAAGCGCATAACCCTCTGGTAGAGGTTTTGCCAACCTTACGATATTATTATCAAAGTTGATGAATGCAGTCCGCTCAAGCCCACTTGGGCTTGTCGCCTGAGTATCTATGCCATCGTAAAACAGGTCAAAAACCCATGCTACCTGTCCAGTTTGGAGATCCACAGCTTCTACCGTAACATAATCTTGTAACTTATCCTTACGCTCATATGGAACTTTATACATTGGATTAGACATATTATAGAACTCACGGGATAACACAGAGGTAAAGGTTTCATTTACCAGTTCTGATTTCTTTTGGAAATCTTTGACATATATTACATTCTTTAAGTTGCCGATATCTTCTGATAGTACAAAATCTCCATAATTCACGATGTCGGTATCAAGATATAGTACGCCACCTGGGAGTGGTGCAAGAAAATTCTCTGATTTTACAAGATGCAGGCGTTTCTCAAAATCTATATACCATTGAAGGAGAGCCTTTTCACAAAGCTCATCCAGACATACAGAAGGTTCTTGCCATTCCCAGATGAATTCACCCATGTTCGCTAAAGTAGCATCCCAATCCCAAATTAAGCTAAATCCAGGACAGTATTTGTAAAGTATATAGTATGACGCAATCCAAGCAGGACTATGGCCTGGTTCAACATACTCGTTGACCAGATACCTATCAAACAGTCTCGTCCAATCAGACGCTTCTATGGTATACTTGAACCATTCAGGTGGTGCTACCCATTCTTTGGTACGAGATATGATTTGTCCAGCAAATTCGAGTTCATAGATACTTTCGCATCCTGGCTTTGGACTATGTGTAGCATAATCCCAATGTTCATCTAGCCATCTTCTTACCTCTATCCTGTTACCAGCCCTTGGTTCTTCTATCTCACCTGGCGGGATAGTTATCTCAGCAATGAGAGAATCGGACTTCACTTTTGTGGAGTCTTCAATTGACACACTCCTAAAATCTGTATATCTGGAATAATCTTTATCGTTTATCCAAATCTGGACTGCAGGCATTTCTTACCTATATCACGCTGGTAGTACCCCGATACCTTCGGAGTGTTCGCATCAGTTGTTCAGCTACCTCATCAGCAAGAGTCCTAGCCATAGACTCATTGAGAACATAGTTTCCAGTAACCATAACCGTGATATTACCACCTAAACCGAGTCCAGGTCTCAGTGGTATTATAGCCTCAGGACCCGCTTCAGCAACTCTTACAGTGCTTGGAGTCAATGCAATACCACCGTGTTGCATGGGTCTAGGAGTTCCTTGTCTAGCCTCTGGTGCTATCCCAGTGAATGGTTTCCAGCCAAAAATAGAGA
>CAYYOG010000019.1:0-5316 GCA_964473325.1 uncultured Thermotogae bacterium | reverse complement strand
CAACTCTATCGCCGTCGCCGTCGGTGACGACACCGAGCAAGCGCTTGGCGCTCTTTGATCTCTTGAGCCGTTCGCTGGCGATCACGGCGCGCAGCGGGCCTAAGTTTTTCTCGATAGGCTCAGGGTTCTTCCCGCCAAAGCGCGGGTTGTCCCCATGACGCACTGTCAAAAATTCGACGCCCAGCTCTTGGAGAATCTCGGCGACATAGCCACGCGCTGCCCCGTACATCGCGTCGATCACGACGCAGAGATCGCTCTGGCGCAACAGTTCTGTGTCGATAAGCTGGCGGATGCGCGCGAGATAGGGGCTTTTGAAGTCGGCAAAATTGAGCGCGCTGACTGGGGTCTTGGGTGTTGGTGCCTCGGAAGGGACAAGAGACTCGATGAGCTGGGTGACGCTGGGCGGGGCAGAACTCGCGTATTCTATCTTTATTTTGACGCCGTTGTATTCGGGCGGGTTGTGACTTGCCGTCACCATCACGCCGAGCGCCGCTTGATGGTGATGCACAGCATACGAGAGCGTTGGGGTGGGCACGGAATCTTCGGCGATCCAGGCAGGAATCTCTGCGTCTTGCAGAACCCGCCCAATGTGCACAGCAAACTCTCGCGAGAGAAAGCGCGTGTCGTACCCGATGACGACGCCGCGCTCTGGAGGGCGATACGAAACGCCCCATTTTTTATAGACTTCTAGTGTGCGTCGCTGCGGGCTTTTTAAGTATTCGGCAATCGCGTGCGCAACGCGCCCTACACTGGCAAACGTAACATCGTGCGCGATCACCCCGCGCCAGCCATCAGTGCCAAAGCGAATCACGCTCATGTTAGAGTACAGGCTCTCGAGGTTCTGGTTTCTTCTGCTGCGCTAAGATTTGCCCGTTGGGCCCTATGACGCGCTCGACGTGCGGCGGCAGCTTGATCCCCATCGTCTCGAAGACTTCAATGATGAGATCGCGCGGCAGCCCCAGCTCCATCCACAGCGCCTCGAGGTCGACGACACCGTTGACGACGGGAACCTCGGCGAGCGTCTTCTCGATCGCTCGCGCGTAGTTCTGCATCGCATCCTTGAGATAGGGCCCATCAGGGTCTATCAAAAACTCCTCCATAGCGTCATCAATACTTCCACTCCACCGTGTATGTCACCTTCGCAGTACCACGTGCCTTCACAGGTACCGTGAAGAGCACTGTGCTCGCGTCGAGTTTTTCGTAGTTCGGCTCGGCAGAGACGATCTTCCATGTGCCCTGTAATCGTTCTTTCACTTCGATCGTGACGTCAGAATCTTTTTGGTTGCGCAGAGTGATTTCATACGTGTCGCGGTAGAGGTCGCGCCCCACTTCGTCACGGCTGACAACGTGACGATCTTTGAGCACTCTTTCGGCTGTAAGATCAAAGGCCATCCCCGGCATGAGCGCGACTTTTTCGCCCGTAGGCGTATGGCCTACAGAATCTTCACCGATCAATTGTATGGTCTCTTTGGTCTCTTTGTAGAGCCGGACGACGCCGGCAGGCAGCGCCACGCCGAGCCCTTGAGATTTTTCGTTGGCAAAGCGAATTTCAACGCGCACCTGTGGCGCAACGGCTGCTTCATAGACATAGTGCTTGGAGACGGCGATAGCGTCGGCTTTCAAGAACGCAATCTGAAGGGTCTGCTTATCTTTGAGCGTCGTCCGATAGGGAAGACGATACTCGTGATACTCGAACGCAGGTTGTGTTTCAACTGCTTTCTCTTGAGCAGCGAGGAGGGGAACGGCTCGCGGGGCAGGCGCGACTGGCGGCCGCGTCACGCGGCGCAGCTCCCCAGCGATCAGCGTCAGCGTCGCGTTCTTGTACTCACGGCCGCTCGTGTTCTGTACGGTCACCCAACTGTTTAGCTTCATCTGGGTTTCGGCTTCGTTGAGGATCGCTGTGTAATACGCAGACCAGCCCAACCCTCCGGCGAGATAGCTCAAGTATCCCTGAGCTTGGCCAGAGACATTGCTCTGGATGCGCCAGCGCAGCGCAGGCGCGGTGCGACGCTCCGGGAGCTGGGCGAGAGAGACTTCACTGAATTCTTTGAGAATCTGAATCCGCCCGGTCACTTCCCGCAAGACGATCCCGTCTTCGACGCTGAGCAGCGTGCCCCGATATGTCTTCGGCATCAGGCCGCGGGCGACAGTGACTTCGACCTCTTGGCCGATAGAGTGCTGTAAGAGCTGCCAGCCGGTCAGGTCGTAGGCTGGCAGAAGCTCTTGTTCAATGATCTGAATATTCTGAAGCGGGCGGAAGAGCACGGAGTCGGGCACAATGGTCTTGGGCAGATCTTCGAGCAGATAGTCGCTCTCCCCTTGAGCGAGAGTGAGCGTGCGCGGCTCTTCGATGAGGGCCAAGTCGCTATAGATGGTCACGATGGGGCCGACGATGTTCTGCTGTGCTCCACTGAGGCTGCCGGTCAGCAGAGCGATCAGGACGACGGCGAGCCGTTTCATAAGTCTCCTCCTTTTCTTATTAAGTTTAGCTGAAGATACGAGCGCTTGCCAAACTGGGGGCTTGACAGCGATGATGGGGAGCGATACAATAGCTTGGCTGGTGGCGGCGTAGCCAAGTGGTAAGGCAAGGGTCTGCAAAACCCTAATACACCGGTTCGATTCCGGTCGCCGCCTCACCGAAGTAGAAGGGTGGTTAGCTCAGCGGAAGAGCGTCTGCTTGACGTGCAGAAGGCCAGAGGTTCAAATCCTCTACCACCCACCACTAGTAATGCCGACCGTGTTACAAGAACCAGCGGTGACTAATGCTGCTATCAGGGAGGAGAAGCTGATCGTAGACCTTGATGACGGCCGGAGAATTCTTATCCCGCCAGAATGGTATCCCCGACTTTTCCATGCTTCTCCCAAGGAGCGCAAGAACTGGCGGCTATTAGGAGACGGCTATGCTATTGAATGGCCCGATCTTGACGAGCATATTGGGATTGAAGGATTGCTTGCTGGTCGGCGCAGTGGCGAGAGCCGTAAATCATTTGAGCGGTGGCTTGCAACTCGCAGGCGATCTCATACCAGAAGCGCAAAACCTTAGACTCATCCTATCGCTTTCTTACACATAAATAATAATCTGTTCGCCTCTCTTGAAGTGATATAAAAGCATTAGGGGGAGGGACAATCTTCCTTTATCAAGATTCATTTGCATGATTTTAATAGTGTAAGCAGGTGAGATTATATGCTCACGAGGATCTATCTAACGCTTCTTAGTTGTTTCAGCTTGCTCTTTTTGGCCGGCTGTGCTACTGAGCCAACCAATCAGAGTCCAATAGCCATTATTGACGCTTCTGCAACCAATGGTGAAGCGCCGCTCACTGTCACTTTTAGCGGGAGTCGCTCTTCCGATCCCGACGGCACCATTGTAGACTATCGTTGGGATTTAGGAGATGGCAATACAAAGAACGGTGTGTCCGTGACTCATACCTACAGCCAAGCAGGTGCTTTCACAGTTAAGTTAACGGTCACTGATAACCAAGGTGCCTCTGGTGAGGCCACAACCTCTATTACTGTTCGTCAGCCTGATTGTCCGAGAGATAGCGCGAGCAACGGGAAACTGCGCCTTACCCTACGTTCCGTCAGTGTAGCGGATGAGATAGAAATTTGGAAACCTGATGAGGGCAATAGATTTGTCATCATAGATGTGATGATGGAAGCTCTGGCTGACAATCAACTAGCCAATCCCTTCCTTTTCAAGCTCGAAGAAGAGGACGGTACAGTCCATACATTTAGCATCGCAAGCAGCGCTTTACCAAGGGCCTTTGAGTCAGTTACCTTGGATCGCGGCCAGAAAACGGGTGGACAAATCGCGTTTGAGGCTCGTTTGCAAGCTCGACAACTAAAACTGCATTATGAACCGCTGTTCGATAGCAACAAGATAAAGATTTGCTTCAGCATTCCATGAGAGGAGGAGCCATGAGAGTTCTGGGGGTAGTGGTCGCTGTCTTAGCGATCTTGTGGGGAGTTTGCTCCCAAGAGTCTTTTGCAGAACCACGATGGGTGATAGGAGCCAAGACCGGAGCGGGAGCAGGTACCTTGGGTGTTGAAGTCGAGAAGGAGTTCGGAGGAGGCTTCTCGCTGACTGCAGCCACAGGTGTTGTAATATCCCCATCATTCGCTATAGGATTGGCGCTCAGTGGGCGATTTTATTTCGGCAGTCAACCGACTAGCCGTTTCTTCATTTCAGCTGTTGGAGGACTTCTAGCTGTATCTACTTATTACACAACGCTTGGAGTATCATTTGGAGGGTTGGCTGGTGGTTTTGAGTGGCGGCTCATGAAAGCAATGCGCATAGGCATAGAGGGAGGGGTTGCCATAGCATTGGCTGGCTATCAAGCTTTCCCCTTGCTGTTATTTGGTCTCACTGTGGGCTATGTATTTTGAAGTTAAGAGCCGTTTCTCAAGTACTTGGGGAGCTAGCGATGTGTCCAATATGATAAATGAGATTTCATCTAAGCGCGGATCGCTCCAGCCGTCACTGAGTCTCTCCTTCATCGCTTGATAAATCTCATAGCATCCATCAGAATACCCGCGCTCGCGCAGCGACGTCCCACAGCGCGCTTTAAGACGCTCTCTTATGGTCTCTTCTGGACACGTCACGTAGACGACCCACAACGAAGCGCTCTCGCGAAATTCCGCGAAAAATCTCTGACGCGTCTCACGGCGCAAGAACGTCCCATCAAGCACGACATGACGACGCTTTTCCAAAGCACGATGCACACGAGCGATCATATAGTTATAAACTCGGCGATAGTACTCGTCATCGTAAGAGCGATTCTGCCCAAAGAGCCGATAGCCAACTCTGTCAGTGCTCAGATACC
Source organism: uncultured Thermotogae bacterium (assembly GCA_964473325.1). Lineage (GTDB taxonomy): Bacteria > Bipolaricaulota > Bipolaricaulia > RBG-16-55-9 > DRXL01 > JANXCC01. Next base: position 493 of record CAYYOG010000019.1, on the reverse strand, counting down.
GTGCGTGCACCTCGCGCGTGATCTGCCGGGCGATAGTCGTCTTGCCCACGCCCACCAGCCCGCAGACCATCACCAGCCACGGCTCTGGCAATTCTCTCAGAAGCTCGCGCCAGCAAATCATCAGAGAGAGTAAAGCATCCCGCCCACGCCGTTGTCAAATCGAGCATCGAGCGAGTACACTGAAGTCTGTGCTGCGAGAAGATTCTGAAGGCGTGGTTCTGAAGATTCGGGTCAAGCCGCGTGCGCGGCGCAATGCTCTCGTGGGTGTGCGCAACAACACCCTGCTTGTCGAAGTAACGGCACCGCCGGAGCAGAACAGGGCGAACGACGCTGTGATCGCGCTGTTGGCTGACGTTCTCGATCTTCCCAAGAGCAAAGTCGAGATTCTCTCTGGGCACAGCTTTCGCGAGAAGCTCGTGCGCCTGTGCGGAGTTAGCACATCTCAGTGTCGCGAGCGTTTGGGTATCTAGAGAAGATCTCTTTGATAGCGCGA
>CAYYOG010000018.1:0-5504 GCA_964473325.1 uncultured Thermotogae bacterium | reverse complement strand
CACACCAGTTTTTGCTGACCGAGGAGTAGGACGATATACTGAGTGTCGGCTAGCGGCAGTCAGCCTCCGCGAGGCGGTATAGAGTGAGCCATCCCAAAAGAAGAGGCGCACCGCCTTGAAAGGAGAGAAGACCATGAAGCGAAGTTTCACAGTATTTGGGTTGCTAGCGGTATTGGCAATCGTTCTTGGTGGGTGTGGCTTTTTCAAGCCAGCTCTGGAGACTGGGGATCATAACGAGATGTTCAAACCCCAGGCGAGCGGTCAGGTTGGAAAGACGATTGATGACTTGTTCGCTGAGATAGCGCAAAGAGTTCCGAGGGCAGGGTTCGGAGGGGCTTTCTTCAATCAAGATGGAGCATTCAGCATCTATCTACGAGATTTTTCCCAAAAGTCTGAGGTATTAGCAGCTCTCAGGGCCTTACTCAGTCAGTGGGAAGTCCCGTCACTGGACAATATTACAGTGATCCCAGGTACTTATGACTTCTCTCAGCTGGCTAAGTGGAAGAGATTGCTAACTCACACCCTTGCCAACACTCCATGGGTCCTCATGATTGATGTAGATGAGCGGGAAAACAACCTATTTGTTGGTGTAGAAAGTATCGAGTTGAAGGATCAGGTACAGCAAGAACTTTCCAAACTAGGGATTCCTCTTGAGGCAGTGACCATCGAAGAAATTCAGCCTCCTAGATTTTTGAATACATTGGAAGGCAAAATCCGCCCCTGGGTAGGCGGAATTAAGGTCCAGGCAGCAGGTATGACAAGCTGCACTATGGGGCCTATCGCTACACGCAGTGGCGTGCGTGGTTTTCTTATGAATAGCCACTGCACTTATACAAAATTTGGATATGACGGAGGGATGGTGTACCAGCCAACCAACCCAGGTAGCAGTGGGAGCCCTAACGACCTTGTGGGAGCCGAGTTTGTTGATCCACCTCCGTTCGCAGGAGGGGGTTGCCCAGCCGGCAGAACCTGCCGCCACAGTGACAGCGCTTTCATAAGCCTTTCTTCCGGAGTTCAGTCTAGTCTAGGGTATATCGCAAAAACCGCTGGTCTAGGAAGTAAAACTATCGTGGGCAGTTACCAAATCTTGGGGACATTCACACACTCGGCTCAAGGCCAACTGGTCTATAAAGTCGGCAAGACAACAGGACTGACACGCGGAAGAGTAGATCGAACCTGTTGGGATTATATACCGCCTCCACCGGGTGTTATATTACTCTGTCAACGTACAGTCTTAGGAGAAACGTCGGTGCCCGCTGCAGATGGTGACAGTGGTTCGCCGGTCTTTCATATTCATTCCGGAGATTTGGTCTATCTCCATGGCATGGTATGGGGAGGGGTGTCTTGGGAGTTCTTCTTTAGCGGCATTGGATCAATACAGAGTGATCTCGGGCGGCTTATTACATGTACTACTGGTCTCTGCTAAACAATCAAGTTTACAGCAGGTTGAGGAAGCTTAGAAGATGCTTGCCAACCCCCATTAATATTGCTGGGCTGATTACGATGTTAGCACTCGCTCTTAGCGGGTGTGTCTTGCTCCAGTTTGAGCAAAAACCGCTAAGGCTGTCGCTGTCGGCAAGGGCCTACAGCCAAGCCGACATTATTTATCTGACCCTGTGGGGAAAGAACATCAGCGATCGCCCTATCACGCTTATCTTTAACGGCCACGCCGTGCATGACTTCATCGTGACCAAGCCGGACGGCACGGAAGTCTGGCGTTGGTCCCATAGGAAGGTCTTCCTGCCTCTCCCAAGGGGGAAGATTCTGAATCCCCATGAGCAGTTCGAGTTTGCCACGGAGTGGGAGCAAGTAGATAACGAAGGCCGTCCCGTTCCGCCAGGGACTTATTGGGTACGAGGTGTTTTGTATACAGAGCCGACAAAGAGATTCGAGACAAAACCGGAACGGCTTATCCTCAAGCCCAGGCTCCCCCTCTTGGCTAGACTAGACGTGCCTACAGGAGAGCTTCTGTGGGCTTTCGGAGAATATGTGGTGCAACTGGGCCAAAGAGTGCCTTTGAAGCTCAAGGTGAAGAATCGGAGCGACCAGCCTGTTGAACTGACCTTGAGCAGCCGTCCTGCTTACGACCTCATTGTGACGCCTCATGACAGCGCTTCAACAATCTGGAGCTGGACTTATGGGAAATTCATCCAACGTATTACCGAGAGAAGAATTCTCCAAGCGGGCGAAGAACTAGAGTTTACAGCGGAATGGGATCAGCAGGATAACGGAGGCACCCCTATCCCACCAGGTAAGTATGTAGTGCGGGGCGTCGTGTATCTGGAGCCGCTTCAGCAGCTTGAAACAGAGCCGATCCGTTTGGTCATTGGAGAAGGGCTGCCGCTCCGTCTTGAGCTGGAGATGCCATTCGAAGTGCGCATAGACGAAGCAGTGTCCCTAAAGCTTAAAGTAACAAACGCTAGTGATCGCGCTCTTGATCTCTTAGTCATTTCGCCACCTTGGGATTTCGTCGTGACCAGAGCCGATGGCAACGAAGTCTGGCGTTGGGCGCGTGGGAAAGCCTTCCCTGCTACTCTCTTCCCTCTGACCTTGCACCCAGGTGAAACGAAGGTTTATGAAACGAGCTGGGACCAGATGGACAACGAAGGTTACCCTGTTCTGCCTGGGACGTATTGGGTGTGGGGCATCTTCGGGGCTTCACAGTCGGGGATTGACGGCGTGCCGGAACTCGCGCGGACTGAGCCGCAGAAGCTGGTCATCAGGCCGTGACAGGGATTAGCGCAGAGTGTCTTCTGATTGGGATTGCCTGAAAAGTGTCGCCCAGCCGACAGTCAGAGTGTTGCCAAGACAATATACTAAGTGTTGTCGTGGCGACAGTCAGCCTCCGCGAGGCGGTATAGAGTGAGCCATCCCAAAAGAAGAGGCGCACCGCCTTGAAAGGAGAGAAGACCATGAAGTGAAGTTTCACAGTATTTGGGTTGCTAGCAGTAATGGCTAGGTTCCTACTGATCGGTTTAGTGGTGCTCATCAGTCTTATTGCTCTCAAGATCACAAACACCAGCAATCATGTCATCCTGCTGGGACCGGAGCCAAGGAGGCCTTCACACTGAAAGAATCCAAGTGCTTCTGAGAGCGTCACGCTGAGGTGCTGCGGTTTTGCAGAAAGTGCACAATAGCTCTGCAGAATTCTTCAAAATCCGTAAGCCCAGCTCTCGCTTCGTCGTAGAGCCGGCTATGGTCGACTTCGAAGTATTCATGCACCAGCAAGTTCCTTAACCCTACAAGAGCGCGCACCTTGGGAAGAAGCTCTTCAGGGATAATACGATTTTGCGCAAGGATGTCGAAGACCTGTCGGTAGTCCTCGGGTTTCTTGAGCAGCAACCCCGCGATCACGTGGTTGCCAATGTCAATCATCGCTTGGATCATGACTTCTAGCAAGCGCTCGGCTTGCAAGTAATAAGCAGGCTCCTGGACAAACTCGCGCTTGGAGGCTTGTAGCAAGCGGGCAAGCAAGTTGGCGTATTCCCGAATCTTGGCAACTCGCGCCGTGACGATCTCTTCATCGATCATAGAATTTCCCCGATGTAATCGCCTCAAATAGCCGTTCGCGATAGAGCTGTCTGAGTGGCTGGGTATCAAAGTACTCGCTCAGCGTCTTGGCTTCAAAGCGCACGCGCACCAGCTCGTCTTCATTGTAAATGACCTGGCCGTGCTTGATCACGTTGAAGCGAACCGTCGGAGGAGCCTCGTTCAAGATGACGACATCGAGGCGCTGGCTGTGCAACACCCCAATCAGATCTGCGCTCAACTCCAAACTTTGGCGAAAGCGCTCCGCTGGGGAGAGCGCCGAGCTAAAAAGCACACCGAAGTCGAAATCGCTCAATGGCCCCGCTTGCCCTGTAGCCTGCGAGCCGAAAAGATACGCAAGCTGCACACAGTGAGCGCGAAAGACCGGCTCTAGCTGTGCTGATAAGTTATCTTTCATTGTGTTCTTACGCGACGAGCTTGCCCACGCCGATGCGCTCGCGCGCTTCTTCTAAAGTCTTTCGCGCGACCGCGCGTGCTCGCTTCGCCCCTTCGTAAAGAACCTCGCGCACTTCAGATTCTTTCAGCTGCGCCCGCCGCGCCCGAATCGGCTCCAGCGTCTTGATTAGATAATCCGCGACGGCGCGCTTGAGCGGCTCGTACTTGAGCGTCCCCTTGGCATAATCTGCTTCAAATTGCTCGTACACTTCTTTGGGAGCCGTCAACTTCAACAGCAAGAAGAGATTGGCCACGCCGGGGCTCTTCTCCGTCGCGTCCGTTCGAGGGCCAATATCCGTAACGGCAGTCTTAATCTTTTCTCTGATAGACTCTTCGGGCTCGGTGAGTGCGATGTAGTGCTTCGGGCCTAAAGACTTGCTCATCTTTCGCGTTGGATCGGCTGGGGACATGATGCGCGGAGCTTCGGTGAGCAGTGCATCGGGTTCAGGGAACAGTTCGCCAAAGCGCGAGTTGAATCGCCTCGCAATGCGCCGAGCTAGCTCGATGTGTTGAATCTGGTCTTCACCCACAGGGACCTTGGAAGCTTTATAAATCAGAATATCTGCGGCTTGGAGCACAGGATATGTGAACAGCCCACAGCTCACAAACTCTTGGGTCTCGCCCTTCTCTTTGAACTGCGTCATACGCTGTAAATCCCCATACGACGTGACAGCGCTGAGAATCCAAGCTAATTCCGTGTGCTCCGGCACCTGTGACTGCACGAAGAGCGTGCACTTTTGGGGATCAAGACCGCAGGCGAGCAGATCCCGCGCCATTTCTATCGTATTCTTTCTGAGTTCTTCAGGGTCATGCTCGACCGTGATCGCGTGGTAGTCTACGATGGAGTAGAAACACTCATAGTGATCTTGCAGGGCGACGTAGTTTTTGACGGCTCCAAAATAATTTCCGATATGGAGTGTGCCTGTGGGTTGGATGCCAGAAAGAACAACGGGTTTGGAGGTCATAGGGGGAGTTACGCTAGAGGAGCCAAAGCCGATCACCGACGAGCTGTTGCGTCATAGACATCACCCTTCTGCTGAGATTGCAGTTATTATAGACAGGGAACGAAGGGCTGTCAAGCGGGCCATCCCCTAGCACGCGGCACCCCACTCTCTTCTGTTACGTAGGCTTTAGGGTTGTTTGGGGATGGGCCTTCTGACTGGAATTTCCAGCACCTAGTGCGGCGCAGTACGCGGTTGTTGGTAAATTATGTCAATGCCAGTCGGGGCCTGCCGCCTCTGGAGATCTTGGCACCGCCGGAGGGGTGATGATGTTCGATCTAGAGGAGTTGAAGCGGGCCAGCGGGCTAAGTCAGGAGCAGCTAACTGAGTTGGAAGCGCAGCTACGCGCAGAATTAGGGGAGGACGAGCTGATGGTGGAGCTGCACTTGATGCGAGTACTGGAGGCGTTGCGCCGGGGCTGGATCACTATGAACGATACACTCTAATCCCCGCGGCAGCTTCCAGCGTCGCGAGCACTTCTTGTAAGTCCATATTCTGTAACTTCGTCCAGATGTCCTC
>CAYYOG010000017.1:0-6218 GCA_964473325.1 uncultured Thermotogae bacterium | reverse complement strand
GGTTAGGCCCTCTCACTTAATAACGAGCTTCCTCACCTCGACCCGTCTGCAGCTACACCCCCCAGTAGCCACCCTCTTCAGCTCGATGCAAAATCACTGTGTATGACATCTATCTTGGCAAAATCGCTTGCGGAAAGGCCTCCAAGACCGGTACCCCAACCCAATCTGATGGGATCACTAAGCCAAGCGCCGCGAGCACCGTCGCGGCCGTGTCATAAATACGTATAGGTTGAATCAGCTCGCGCCCAATCTCGATATCAGGAGTCCACAGGATCCACGGGATCGTCATGTCTCTGGGATCGTCTGTCCCGTGAATCCGCCCATGTCCCCCATGATCAGCCGTCACTACGATCACGGAGTCATTGAGAATCTTGAGGTCTTCAAGGCTTTGCCAGAGAAGCCCAATCGCTTCATCCACGCGCGCGACGGCTTGGAGTTGCTTGACAGTCATCCAGCCTGAGCTGTGGCCAGCATCGTCCACATCTGATAGATGGAGGAAGACTAATCTCGGCCGATGCTCCGCCATATACTCCGTCGCCTCTTTGATGAGGTGACGTGAGTCGGCGTTAAGTACAAAAAGCGGCGTCTCTGAGCTGAAGAGATGCTCGAGCTTGCGCTTGCTCACAAACGCAACAGTGGGAATACCTTCGTTTTGAGCGATGTCGAAGATCGTAGGCACGGCGATGCGTCCCAACCCCGGAGCCCAGCGGTTCCACAGAATCTGATGGCGCTCTGGTGGCACGCCGCTCAGCAGCGACGCGATGGCAGGCAACGTCGTGCTGGGCATCACTGTCTGAGCGCTCCAGCTATAGAGCCCCGACTCCCAGAGTCTATCAAGGTTCGGGGTCTGAGCACGCAGCAGCGCATCAGGGCGCAGACCGTCAATGACAATCACAAAGACAAAATAATCTTTGACCGTGAAACGGCGCACTTTTGGTGGCAGCGGGGAGATCGTCGGGGGCGCTGGTGGGGGCGCCATAACTGAATCCGAAGGGGCTTGAGGGGACGGTAAACTCCCCAACGCGACAAAGAGCAAGAAGAGAAAAAACTCAAGGCTCATAGAGTTCCGGGCGCAGTCTGGGAATGAGCGCCATAAGCACAGCTTGCTCAGTGAGCTGCTCTCGGGTCAGTAAACCCTTTGAGAGATACCCGATAGCGCCTATCTTGTGGCCAAGCTTCTCGATGCCCGTCAGTTCGCTCATGACGTCGCCGACAGGACGGCCCGCTAAGACTTCTGCTATAACTTTTGGCGGGTATACAAACCCCGAGCCGTGCCCTACGGTGATCTTTCCATCTTGGCTGACGATGGCGCAGAACTGCACATCAAAATAGAGCTTTACCCCCTTGTGCCAGATCAGCCCGGCTTCGATCCCCACGCCGAAGTCAGCCCCTAACAGGGCTCTTTGAGCGCGCTCGCAGGCCCCTTTCACAATATCGTCGTTGAAGGGCTGCACAGGTACGCCAGACTCGACCGAGATGAGACGGACCTCTGTCGGCCCAAAGGCACGCTCAAAGACGTTCTTCACCGCCTGAGCTTTGATAGGGTTATTCGAGCCTACATGCACTCGCCACACGCCCCAGATTATGGCAGAAATTTTGAAGTGCAGCAACGACGGCTGTCTCGGATGTAACGGGCTTTTCACGCCCTTTCCACGGATTTTTGACGTGCGCGGCTATAGAATCTCAACGCGCAAAAGTACGCTTACAAGGAGGGATTCTCATGCGTGCTTTAGTCTTTCGTCTTGTGGCGCTGGTGGTGGGGTTGGGAGTGATGATAGGGGGATTTGGGGTGGCGCAGCCGCGGGGACCAGTCTCAACGGACTTTGCCGACGAGACTGCCACGCGGCTCCAGCCTGATAGAGATCGGAGCCTCTGGGTCCGCCCTGGCGACATCGACAAAGACGGCGATTTAGACTTAATCGTGGGCAATCGTCCGGGAGATCCTGCACTCATCCGCGTCTTGATCAATCAGCAGGGCAAGCTTGAGAATGATTCAGCTCGACGGATGCCCGCGATCCCCAGTCAGATTCCATTCGGAGCTGATCTGGGCGATATTGACCGAGACGGCGATCTCGATATCGCCTTGGCGATGGGCGGCGGCCAAGGTGGCGGTGAGCCCGATCGCATCCTCGTCAACACAGGAGCTGGGCTCTTCCAAGACGAGACAGCGAATAGACTCCCCGGCGTTGTGATCAATCGCTCATTTGTCGCGCGGTTCTGCGATGTCGACAGCGACGGCGATCTCGATCTGTTTGTGGGGACGCTGGCGGGCGAGCCGGCGCGCCTATGGATGAACGACGGCACCGGACGGTACGCTGACGAGAGCGGCAGCCGCCTCCAGCAAGTCGGTGCGTTCAGCATCGCCGCGGCCGATTGTGCTGACCCCGATGGCGACAAAGACAACGATTTAGTCGTGGGCACCGGCGAGCCCACCCAGGGCGGCGTCAACCAAGTGAATCGCGTCTTTATCAACAACAATCGGGGCTTCTTCACCGACGAAACGGCCTATCGCGTCTCGTTCGAGCAGGGCACCAATACGCTCTCTATCAAGTATCTTGACGTAGATGGCGACGGCGATCTAGACGTCTTCGCGTGCAATAACCCTATAACGCCGCCGACGATTGCTGGGCGGGCAGTGCTCTGGATTAATAACGGCAAGGGCTTCTTCAGCGATGAGACTGCTCTTAGACTGCCCTTTGGCGTCTTCAATTGTGTTGACTTTGACTACGCCGACTTCGACGGTGATAAAGACATGGACATCGCGATGGTGCGTGCGCAACAGACGCCACAAGCGCCGAATCTGCTACTGATGAATGACGGCCGCGGATACTTTATCGCCATTGATCTAGTTGCCGAAGGGGGCAACGAAGGCGGCAACGGCATCGTCTTTAAAGACTTGACCGGCGACGGCAAGCCTGATATCTACATCGCGCGCATCGGGCAAGACGTCTTGCTCGTCAACAGAAATCCCGGGACATCACGCCCGTAAATTCCCAAAAATTCACGAGGAGAAAGCGCCTCGGCTGAGCTGGTCGAGGCGCTCTTTTTTGATTACAATAACAGACACTGACTATGCAAGGGGAGGCCTATGCTGGACATCAAGCTGATTCGTGAGAACCCCCAAGAAGTCGAACGCCGCCTGCGCACCCGAGACGAGTCGATCTCTCTTGGCCCGCTGCTGCAGCTCGACGAGGAGCGCAGAAGACTGATCAGCCAGGTGGAGCAGCTCAAGGCGCAACGCAACAAAGCTACCGAACAGATCGCCCAGCTCAAGCGCGATAACAGAGAGAGCGAAGCGCAAGCCCTCATCGCGGAGATGGGATGCCTCACTGATCAGATCAAGTCTCTTGATGGCAAGCTTGCCCAGATCGAACAAGAGATTCAGGATTTTCTCGCGCGATTGCCCAATCTCCCCCACGAAAGTGTCCCCGTCAGCTCCAATAAGGGCGATAAGAAAATCTTAAGAGAGTTTGGGCAGAAGCCGACGTTCTCATTTCCGTTCAAGAATCATATTGAGCTGGGAGAGCAGCTTGGGGTGTTAGATCTGCCCAGAGCAGCGAAGATTGCCGGCTCCCGCTTCCCGCTCTATTGGGGGAAGGGTGCTCTCTTAGAGATGGCTTTGATCAGCTTCATGATGCGCTATCAGTCTGAAAAGAACGGCTACACCCCGATCTTTCCCCCGTTTTTGGGGAACCAGGAGAGCTTCTTCGCCGCAGGGCAGTTGCCCAAATTTGCCGACCAAGTCTACTTCTGCCCTGAAGATAAACTCTATCTCAACCCTACCGCTGAAGTCTTGCTCACCAACTTGCATCGCGATGAGATCTTAGACGGCTCGCAGCTCCCCTTAAAGTATTGCGCGTACACAGCGTGCTTCCGTCGCGAGGCCGGCACCTACGGCGAAGAAGAGAGGGGGCTCATCCGAGTGCACCAGTTCAATAAAGTCGAGCTCTTCAAGTTTACCAAGCCCGAAGAGTCTTACGCTGCATTAGAGAGCTTAGTTGAGGACGCCGAAGATATTCTCAAAGAGCTGAACGTACATTACCGCGTTGCTGTGCTACCTACATGCGATTTGGCGCAGCAGTCGGCAAAGACGATAGACCTAGAAGTCTGGATTCCCTCGCAGAATCGCTACTACGAAGTCAGCTCTATTAGTAATTGCGAGGACTTTCAAGCACGACGAGGTAATATTCGCTTCCGTCGGGAGAAGGGGAGCAAGCCAGAGTACGTGCACACGCTCAACGGCTCCGGCTTGGCAACATCGCGCTTGTTTGTCGCAATCTTGGAGAACAACCAACAGCCTGACGGCTCGGTGCTCATTCCCAAGCCGCTGCAAGAGTACGTAGGAACGGATCGGTTGACACCACCATGAGAGCACTCAAAGCGATATTGAGTTTTCTTGTCTTGCTCAGCAGTGCCGGGGCATGGGCGCAGCAGCTCGCAGCCCCTGATCTTATAATAACTGCAGTGCGGCTTGATCCGGCGTTTCCCACCCCAAGCAGCACGGTGCAGATCATCGCAACGATCACAAATCAGGGCACGCGCACGACCAACGATGTCTTCGCTATTGAATTCAAAGCTGATAGGGTTCAAATAGGCGTGCGCTTTCTCGCCGACCTTGCCCCAGGGCAATCTCTTGAAGTTCCCGTGACGTGGGAAGCTAAGCCCGGCGAGACCGTCTTCCGCGTCAGCGTCGACCCGTTCAAGACGATCTCCGAGCTCGATGAGACCAACAACGCTTTCTATAGGATCGTCAACGCGACGACGCGCGAATTCACTGGGGCAGACTTGGTTGTGCGCCGCGTGAGCGTCGAGGACGAGTCACTGACGGCGGGCAACGAAGTGCGCCTTGTTGCGACCGTCGCCAATATTGGGCAAGGGCCAGCGGCGTTCGTGCCCGTGGGCTTTTATGTCGATGGTGAGCTTCTCACCGTGCAGACCCTGCAAGAGAGTCTGCTCCCTGGGCAAGAAGTGAATATAGCAATCCCCTGGACGGTCCAAGTCGGCGAAAAAGTTCTTCGCGCCAAAGCCGATCCCAACGGGGAACTCTTCGAGCTCGATGAAGCCAATAACACGTGGGCTGACTATTTTGAGTTTGCGCCGCCGCCCAATCGCTGCGCCCAGATCGTCTCACTGGAGTTCGCGAGCACGAGCATAACCCTCTTAGAAGAGATGACGTCGTTTCCCCTGTCTGATTTAGTGACCGTCTTCATCCCAGCGATTCGCCGCCAGATGGAGCGCGACTACGAGGGCATCAACGTGAGATTTTATCTACGTCAGCCCACGGGAATCTTCAGCACGATCTTCTTCTCGCCGGAGAACCGCACCCCGATCTTGGGGTTAGCGCCGTTGGACTATGGGAATCTGCGTAAGGACGACCGCGGGTTTGTCTTTGTCGGGAGCTTTTATGTCAATCGTGGCTTACGCCTAGCGCCGCCAGAGCTGCTGGCAATCTTATTTGCCAAAGTCTCTAGCCACGAGCTGGGCCATATGTTAGGGCTCAATCACAATCCCAACGGCGGTATTATGAACGCGCAAGCCGAGATCAATCCTTACTTGGTCCGGAACGAAAAATTCCGCCCGGAAGATTTAGAGTATCTGAAGAGAATTCTGCCGATGGACTGCCGGTAAGCCCTATGATTGACAGCTGTAGCTGAGCAGGGTAGAATTCGGCACGAGGCGAGAGTATGCACAAGCACAAAGAGCAGATCATTCCCGTCACCTTGTACCTGACACCGGAGCAAGTAGAGGCATTGCTGCGTCAGGTAACTGGGGCTGAGGAGCAAGATTGGATGGATAATCCGCACATTCTTCGGATGCTGGCGGAGCGTGATCGCCAAGTTGCGGAGGAAGTTCGAGCGGGCCAAGTCGCTACGCTCGCAGAGTTGCAGGCACGATGGGCCAAAAGACAGAAAAGCGCCAAAAAACGAGCTACAAGCTGATCGTCCCCAACGCTGTCCAGAAAGACCTGCGCCGGCTTCCGCTTCAGCTCCAAGAAGAGCTGCTCTTCCAACACTTCCCGTCTATTCAAGCAAATCCTCATCAAGCTCCCCTTCTCAAGGGCGAGTTTCGCAAGATGCGCAAGTATACGCTCTCTTCTGGCGGTACGGAGTATCGCATTGTGTATCGCGTGGTTGAGAAGAGCGAGGAATTTCAAAACACTCAGCTGACCAATTTGACGAAAAAAAAAAGCGAGTATAATATCACCGTAGCTCTCGGAG
>CAYYOG010000016.1:0-10896 GCA_964473325.1 uncultured Thermotogae bacterium | reverse complement strand
CCCTCGAAAGTCTCTTCACTCTTTGCTACAATATCATGGGTGATCATCGTGTCGGCAGCGAGAGAGCCCCAAATACTACAGATGCTCGATGCGCTCGGCGCACCCAAGCATAGCGATCTTGCGACGCGCACGGAAAAGCTTTTGCACACTCTAGGCGTCTGGGAGGTCGCCCACCGACTGCGCTCTGTTCTCATTGAGCACCCTAGCGACGCCCAAGCGTTTCTCCAATATCTATCCGAAGCACACCCTGCTGCCGCCGATAGAATTCAAATATTGCTCACAGCGACAAAGGGCGAAGACAAAGAGCTCGTCAAGCGCGAGTTTGGCTCAGAGTAACAAAACCCCGAAGGAGGTCCCATGAAGATCACATTCATTGGCCATGCCGCCGTCGAGATCAAGACCGAAAAACACTCTATACTCATAGACCCGTTCATCACCGGCAACCCCGTCGCCAAACACAAGCCCGAAGATTTTCAGCCCGATGCGATCTTGCTCACCCATGGCCATGCGGATCACTTGGGCGATGCTATCCCGATCAGCCAGCGCACCGGCGCACCGATCATCGCGATCTTTGAGCTCGCAACGTACTGCCAATCCCAAGGAGCTCAAGCTATTGGTATGAACATCGGCGGGCCGAGTCGCTTCGAGTTCGGAACCGTGCAATTGACCCCGGCATTTCATAGCTCGAGCCATGACGGACATTACCTGGGAGAACCCTGCGGAGTTGTGCTCACGACTTTAGAGAACCGAAAAATCTATCACGCGGGTGACACCGCGCTCTTCGGCGACATGGCCTTGATCGGGAAGCTCGGACTAGATATAGCGTTCTTGCCCATCGGCAGCTACTATACTATGGACCCTGATGCTGCCGCCGAAGCCGTCCAGTTGCTCAAACCCAAGATCGTCATCCCCATTCACTATGACACCCTCCCCGTGATCCACCAAGACCCTCAAAGATTCAAGGCGATGGTGGAGTCACAAAGCAAAACCCAAGTCATCATCATGCGTCCAGGAGAGAGCGTGACAGTTTAACGGGAATGGCCTACTGTTATTGAAAATCTGTGACGGCTGTCGCCCTTGACAGGGGAGGGGCATTGCCCCATAATGGTCCTTGGGAGTGTAGCGCACATCACGTTGCGATACGCCGCAGATACGTTATAATCTACATAGGAAGGGGCTTTCCCGAACGATCGGCCCACGCCGTGTGTGACCGATACGAGACACGAATGATCATCGCGGCGTCACGCAGAAGGGGGAAAAATCCGAGATGGTGCAGGAGATTAGCACGGCCAAGACCACCGCGATTGCTCCGGAGACCATCGAGTTCTTCGGGGGCGATGAGTTACGCATTCGCTGCTTCTTAGACAAATATGCTCTGCGTGATCTGTCAGGGAAGATCATAGAGAAGACGCCATTAGAGATGTGGGAGCGCGTGGCGCGTGAGATCGCCTCTGTTGAAACAGACGCGAAGAAGCGCCGCGAGTGGGAGAAGAAATTCTATTGGCTTTTAGAAGATTTTCGGTTCATCCCTGGCGGGCGGATTATGTTCGGTGCGGGGCAGCCACGCCGCGCCACGCTTCTGAACTGCTTCCCCGCAGGCACCCGGGTCTGGACACGCCACGGCCCTAAGCCCATCGAACTGATTGACGTAGGTGAGGAAGTCCTCACCCATCGCAATCGCTTCCGGCCCGTCACCCATACCATGAGCCGCGAGATCGAAGAACCATTACGCTCTATTAAGCTTTGGTATCTTGGCGATCAGACGATCTACGCCACGAAAGACCATCGCTTCCTTGCCTACGATGGCACACGCGTAGATTGGGTCACAGCTCAGGAGCTCACGCCATCGCACTACGTGCGGGTAGGGCGCATCGCTTCCGACAAAACCGAGGCCCCGCGCACGCTTGATCTCCCTGACTATATAGAAGAGCACCTGCTTGAGGAAGACGAGAGTGTCTATACGGCGACGGCGTATGTCGGGGGCAATGGGGCGGTAGGAGTCAAAGAGAGTAAGCGAGTTCGCAGACAGATTGCTGTAGACGAGCGCTTCGGCTTATGGTTAGGGTTCTTTGTGGCCGAAGGAGGGGTCACGGACAACAGCGTCTATTTTACCCTGAGCAAAGACGAACGCCCGTACGCCGAGGCGATTTGCGAGCTTACGCGCCAGCTCTTCGATCTGGAGGCTTCGATCCAAGAGCGCGCGGATCAAACGGGACACTGGTTGCGTGTCTATGTCCATAGCAAGCTCCTCGCCCAGTTTGTGCGCTCGTTCTTCGGCGGGGCCGTGCGGGCTCACGAGAAGGAGCTGCCTGCGTGGGTCCTCACGGCGCCGCCTATCGTGCAGAAGGCGTTCATCGCCGGGCTCTTCTTAGGCGATGGAGTTGTTCGGGACGATTCTGTGAAGCTCTTCCTCGCCAACCCCGCGCTGGTGCGCCAGGTCTTCTTCATCTTGTTGCGCTTAGGTATTGTCGCATCACTGCGTTGGGAAGGAATCTTGAAGTACACGCGCCATCGCGGCATGTGGATCCATATCGGCACCCAACAGTATGTTGAGGCTCTCAAGGCCTGGCTGGAAGGGGCCTGGGACTACGAGTCCTCGTTCGCTGAAGCCCCGCAAAACTATTTCTATAAAGTCGTGGACGGCGAGCTCTTCGTCAAGGTCAAAGAGTGCGGCTGGACTGCCCCACGACCCATAACAGTCTATGACCTGAGCGTTGCAGACGATCACTCGTTCGTCGCAGAGTTTGCCGTAGCGCATAATTGCTACGTCATTCCCATCAAAGAAGATTCGATTGAAGGGATCTTTGAGTGGTGCAAAGAAGCTGCACGCACATATTCGCTGGGGGGCGGTGTCGGCACAGATATCTCTATTTTGAGGCCCAAGGGCTCACCCGTCAACAACTCAGCTATTTACTCTTCGGGTTCTGTGAGCTTCATGGAGCTCTTCTCCACAACGACGGGCACCATCGGGCAATCTGGTCGACGCGGTGCTTTAATGATTACGATCAGCGTCGACCACCCTGACGTCTTAGATTTCATTGAGATCAAGAACGACCCGGAGCGCCGCAAAGTGCAGTATGCCAACATTAGCGTACGGGTCACCGATGAATTTATGCGCGCTGTGGAGCGCGACGAAGAGTTTCTGCTGCGCTACGAGAACGAGAGAATTGGGCGCTTCGAGAAGAGAGTGCACGCACGAGAGATCTGGGAAAAACTAGTAAAGAACGCCTGGGCCAGCGCTGAACCCGGTGTTATCTTCTGGGACACCGTCAAGCGTGAGTCGACCACGGAATACAATGGGATGGAAGTGATCACGACCAACCCGTGTTCTGAGATCCCCCTTGAAGCCTATGGAGCATGCTGTCTGGGCAATCTCAATCTCTCGAAGTTTGTGCTGGACAGCTTCACATCCCAAGCACGCATCGATTGGCTAAACTTAGAGAAGGCCCTGCGCTATGCTGTACGCTTCTTGGACGATGTGCTTGACTATAACGCCGACAAGCATCCGTTGCCGGCGCAACGCGAAGCGTCCCTGCGCTCGCGCCGCATCGGCGTCGGCTTCACAGGATTTGGCGACATGCTTATCAAGCTCGGTCTGAAATACGACACCGAAGAAGCCATTGCATTTACCGATAAACTCTTCGAGCGCATCAAATATATTGTCTATGACGAGAGCACCGAGCTCGCTATCGAGAAAGGGACGTTCCCAGCGTTCGATTGCGAACAACATCTCAAGAGCACGTTCATCAGGTGCCTTGACTCAGCATTGATTGAGAAGATTAAGAAGAACGGCTTGAGAAACGCAGCGTTGCTGACGGTGCCGCCAGTGGGTTCTGGTTCGGTGCTCGCAGGTTGCTCCTCAGGGATCGAGCCGATCTTCAGTCTGAGTTACGTGCGCAAGTCCAAGTCTTTAAGCAAGGGCGAGTTTGAAGTGAGCCACCCTCTGGTGCGAGAGTACATGGAGAAGATGGGGCTCTCCAATTTGCAAGAGTTACCGGAGACGTTCGTCACCGCGCACGAGATCGAGCCCATTATGCGCGTGCGCATGCAAGCGACCATTCAGAAACACATCGATCATGCGATCTCCAGCACAGTTAATTTAGCAAAAGACGTCTCGCCAGAGACGATTGGGGATATCTACTTTGAGGCGTGGAAAGCTGGGTGCAAGGGCATTACTGTCTACCGCGAGGGCTCACGTGAGGGCATTCTCTTAACGAAAGAAGAAGCCAAAGAGAGCGAGAAGCCCGCACGCGCGACGCTCGTGCCGCGCCCACGCCCCCGCGTCGCCAAGGGCAAGACCTATAGAATGAAGACAGAGCTGGGCACAGTCTTCATCACCGTCAACGAGGACGAAGAAGGGATCTTTGAGGTCTTCGTGCAAGGGCTGGGCAAGTCCGGCACGTCGACGGCAGCGTTTACTGAAGCAATTGGACGATTGATCTCGCTCGCGCTGCGCTCGGGAGTCAAGCCCAGCGCGATCATCGATCAGCTCAGTTTGATTCGCGGCTCACGCCCCGTGGTGCAAGAGGACAGCACGGTGGTCTTCTCCGTGCCTGATGCGATCGCTAAGGCGATCGCGGAGTATCTTCGGGGCGGGGAACAGCTGACGCTCTTAAAAGAAGTGAAGTCGCGGCCACTGCCTCCCCGAGGCTCAAACGGGCACGACGCCAAACGCGACGTCGAACTCTGCCCCAGCTGCGGTGGGGTCTTGATGTTCACCAACGGCTGCTACATCTGTAGTGACTGCGGCTTCTCTGAGTGCGATTAGACTGCTTCGGTGCTGGTGGGCGGCCCTCATCTCAATATAGAGTTGGGATGAGGGCCGCAAATCTTTAAGCTATGCCTGAACTTCCCGAAGTCGAAACGCTTCGCCGCGCGTTAGCGAGGGAACTTGGAGGGCGCACGCTCACAGCTCTAAAAATCTATGAGCCGCGCCTGCTCCAGAATGCTTCGGAGCGAAAGCTTCAAAAAGAGCTCATTGGCCGTCGCTTGTGCGCCGTGAAGCGCCGCGCGAAGTTCTTGCTCTTCGATTTTGGGAAACACGCGGTGATCTTGCACTTGCGCATGACGGGCTGGCTCACGCTTCACCCTGTAGAAAACCCGCGCTTCGTCTTTGAATTCTCTGGGAAGAAGACCCTCTCCTTTCACGACACCCGCCGGCTGGCAACGCTCCATCTTGTGCCCAGCACACAAGCTCATAAACTCCCCCCGCTCGCAGAGCTAGGGATTGAGCCGTTCCAGCCCAGCTATACTGTGGAGAACTTTGTCGCGCTCTTGCAGACTGAGCAAGAGATCAAAAGACTCTTATTAGATCAGCGCAAGATCGCGGGCATGGGGAATATCTACGCATGCGAGGCACTCTTTGCGAGTACAATTCACCCGCAGCGTCCGGCCATGAGCCTCTCCCACGCAGAAGCGCGACGACTTTTTGTGCAGATCGAGAATATCTTGAAACAAGCAATCGCCGCGCAGGGAACATCAGTGAAAACGTACAGAGTGCTCACGGGCGAGTCTGGGAGCTTTCAGAATTTTTTGCGCGTCTATGATCGTGCGGGTGAACCATGCGTGCGGTGTCGCACGCCCATTGTGCGCATCACGCAAGGCGGGCGCGGAACATATTTCTGCCCGCGATGCCAAAGATAAACAAAAAGCCCTCACTCTAGGAGCGGCCTCGCGATGGGAGTGAGGGCTTTATATAAGCGCGTTAGCTCTTCTGCTTCAAGTCCACATACAAAATATCTCCGCACGCGGTCACGGCGTTACTCCCAGGGACGTCGTATTCTGCGACCGTGCTGCCGTCGGTGAGCGTCACGCGGATGCGCTGGGCTTCAGAGCTATTGTTGGTGTAGACCAAGCAGCCGTCGGTGCTGCGCTCGCTCCGCGCCCATGCCGACGGGGTGATAAACTCCAATTTGCTGAAGAAGAGCGCGATCAGCTCTCCCCGTGGAACATTCCCAGTGATCTGGATCGCGACAGGCACAGTGAACGGGCTGTTCTGCGCGTTCTCAGCCGTGATCACGATCGCGCTGTCGTAGGTGCCTACGGCTAAGCCAGCGGTATCTACGCTCACCTGCACGAGCGCTCGTCCGACTCCTTGAGTCGCTGAGAGTTTCACAAAGTTGGACTGCGCTTGCGCCGTCCAGACGAAATCTCCTTCGCCCACGCTCGCGATCTCTAAGAGCAGCGGCGCCGGAGCAGGACCGCTGGCTTGCGCTACAAACCTCAGCTTTTCTGGGAAGACGCTGATGGTGATCTCTGCAGGCTTCTCTTCCTTGAGGGGCTCCCCTAAGGCAATGCGCCCCAGCCCGTAGGTGTTATCAGGGCCATCGTCACCGCGATCTGCAGCACGAGACGCGAGAAAGTCCGCGATCTTCTTGGGATCCCACGGAGGTCGAGCGCTCTTGACCAAAGCTGCAGCACCGGCGACGTGCGGGCTGGCAGCTGAAGTTCCAAAGAACGGCCGGAAACTTACAGTGCGCACGCCATCGGGGGCGGCAAAGTCAGGCTTAATTCTCCCGTCTTTGGTCGGCCCACGCGAGCTGTAGCGCCGCGCAGAGTCGTTGCGAAAATCTACGGCGCCGACGCTGTACGCACTAGGAGATATAGCCGGCTCGAAGATCCCAACGCTGCCCTCCCAGACTGCATACTCCGGCTCGATATCGATAACAGTGACGTCAAGCTGCGCTGTAGGCTTAGTTGCAGTGCGCTGGCGAATCTTTAAGTGATATCGCCCCGACTCACGTGGCGAGAAGACCAGCACGCGCGAGGGCCAGCCCAGGCGCAATTGGCTGCCGCTGGCGCGACGCCGATCCGCATCGTCGAAGAGCAAGAGCTCATAGGTCTCCGTGGCTTTCCCGCACTTGTCCTCCCAGCTGAGTACAGCAATGATTGTACCAACTTCATCGGCGTTTACATCGATCGTGAGGCCCTCATCGTCGCCTAAGAAGTTATGGAATCCGTCTTTGTCGGGATCGTCAAAGACCCCCTGCCAGTGCTCTGTACCGTGATTGCCTACGGAGACCGCCCAGAAGATCCCCGCATCACGCGCTCTCTTCACGATGGGCTCAATAAGGCCGGTACCTTCCCACGGGCAGCCTGTCCCAAAGAAATTGAACGACGTGTTGATGACCTGAACCCCCTCAGAGATGAGAAAATTAATGGCTTGCCCCAACTGAACGTCCGTATCGAAATTCACCAGATAAAACGTAGCTTCCGGAGCAAGGTCATGGACGATCTCCGCAACAGCGGTGCCGTGGCGCTCGTCGGCTTCGATGTCTTCGTTGCGAGTGAACGAGCGCACGATGACGCGCTCCGCCGGGGGTAACTCGCCCCCTAAGAGCCTTTGGTAGCCTTTAAATCCCTTGTCAATGATGGCGACCTTCACTCCTTGTCCCTTGATCCCCGCCTCATGCCAGAGATGGGCTCCGATGACGCGAACCCCTTCACTGACAGTATAGCCCTGCTCCCAGACGGGCACCAAGGGGGGGCGCACCCACGAGACGGAGCTCAGCCCAGCAAGGGCATTCACAGATTTCATGGGCACAAACGCCTGCACAAGGTTGTCGTAGACAGCCTCAACGCGCCCGCCGAGCGCTTCCACGTGAGCCCGAAGAGCGCTTACTTCAAATGCTTGGGTTGCTTCAAGCACGATGCGCACCTTGCCTGCCTTCAGGTCTTCGGGATCGTTCGCAGGCAAGACTGGCAGCTCAATGCCGGACTCGAACGCTGTCAGGCTCTCAGCTAAGAGCTCGTGGATCTTAAGCGGACGCACGTCTTGGGCCTGCGGGCCTGCGGGCATTACAGCTACGACAAGAAGGGCTCCGATGATCAATAGCTTTCTCATGCTCTGCTCTCCTTTTGCAACAAATTTCGTGGCTATTATACCAAACCGACGGGGACGCTTGACAGTAATGGGGCTTGTTCTTTAATCGTGCCTGGGCCTAACAGGCAGACGGATAAACTCAATATGGGGATGCGTAGCAAGTTTCAACAGAGCTTTGAGAGGGACAAGCGCTTGGAGCTGATTCTCGTAGTCCGTCTCTACCGTGCCGTCTAGTGCTTCGACGGCCCAGCGCAGTTCCTCCAACGCGTCAGCGCTAGTCGCTTCGATCACGACAACGACTTTGCCATCTTGAAAATCTTTCTCGAAGCCGTGCTCCTTGGCGAACGTGGCCGGATCAGACGCAGAGATCAGCAAGACCAAGCGCTCTTGCAGCTTGGGATAATCATCGGGGTTGAGAGCCACAGGAGGCTCCGGCTGAGGGCCTGGCAGAGACGGTGCACTGGGGCGTGTCGAGATATACCAGAACGCTCCAGCGATAAGCACAAGCACGAGCAACGTTATGAAAAACCCTAGCGTTTTTTGCATAATACTTGACCTCCTTCGGAGCCTTCTCCCCCACGAGCAAGGATCAGGTCCTCTGTACAATGAGCTTCCCGTTTTCGATGCGCTTGACGAGCACGGATTCCCCAGGCTTGATCGGCCCGTCTATCGCTGTCGCGAGCCAATATTCCCCCTGCACGAAGACCATCCCTGTGGGGTTCAGCTCATCGCGTGCTGTCCCCACTGCACCGATCATGCCTTCCTTGCCCGTTGCGACGGGCTTGCGCTGGATGAGCAAGCCCTTGGTAATCATGAAGACGAAAATAGCTGTGATCGCCCCCACCGTTACAAAGATATTGATAGGGGAAATGCTGAGCGCCGGAGCCTCAAAGCTCTTGATATCAAAGAGCATAAACGACCCGATCAACAGCGAGATCACTCCGCCCACAGTGAGCGCCAGATGCGTCGGCGTAAAGAGATCGATGATCATCAGGGCTGCGCCCAAGAGGATGAACGCTAGCCCCGCGACATTGAAGGGCAAGACCTGCAAGCCCAAAAGAGCTAACAGAAGACAGATCGCGCCGCCGATACCCACCCCAAAGCCCGGAGTGAAAAACTCCGCGATCAATGCGTAAATCCCGATAGTCAGTAACAGATAGACGACGTTGGGGTCAGCAAGATAATTCATGACTTGCTCTTTGATATTGCGCTCGTAGACCTTAAGAGGAACTCCAGATGTTTGGAGGCGCACCGTCTGGCCGTCGCGCTGCAATTCATAGCCATCAAGACGAGCCAAAAGCTCTTCACGGGTGTTCGCAATCAGATTGATAATATTATTCTCGAGCGCTTCACGGGCCGTGAGCGACTTGCCCTCAAGCACGAATTTTTCAGCCCACTCTTTGGAACGTCCGCGCTTCTCGGCAATCTTGCGCGCTTCGGAAGCTACGAACTCTAAGATCTTCTTCTGAGCAGGGTCGTCTTTGTCAGGCTGCTCGCCCTCGCTTGGGGTAAGAGAGACCGGGGTCGAAGAGCCGATGTTGGTGCCCTCGGCCATCGCAGCGATATCAGCAGCCATCGCGATAAACGCCCCAGCAGACGCCGCGCGTGCCCCCCCTGGCCCAACCCAAATCACTATGGGGATGGGCGAGTTCAAGATCGCACTGACCATGTCTTTCGTAGACTCTAAAAGCCCTCCAGGGGTGTCTAAACGAATGAGCAAGAATGAAGCACCGTCGCGGTGCGCTTCGGTGATGACGCGCAGCAGAAAGTCTTTCGTGATGGGGTTAATCGAGCTATCGAGTTCAGCGTAGGCGATCAATGGGGCGGGGGCTTGGGGTTGGCCCAGGGCCATAAGGGCGACTCCCAAGCTGAGTGAACATATCGCACTTGTCCATTGGTGGCGCATAGGTAGTCTGGTGGAGGTGGCGGGACAGCGATTCCAGTTCTTTCAAACTGGGCTGGACTATGCCTTCATCCCCGTGGGATGCGGAGCGTCTTAGCACATGCGTGCTCCTAGTGCCTACCCATTCAGCGAGAGGCTGAGTCGGCAGGTCTATGAGTCTCTACAGGGCCGGCCTGAGGTTGGCCCTCTTCCGACCCCTCGGCGTTGCCATCGTGTGCGTGAGCACACAACCAGGCTTCGCCGATGTGAGCCCCGTTATCACCTAGACATTGCTGCCTAGGGCGACCCTGCGAGGTTATGGCAACGAGCTCCTTGTAAACCCTTCGCGCGGCCTCAGCACCCTAGCAGAGTATTTGCCGTTGTGCGGCGTCAAAGCTCACTCTGCCAGTAAGGCGCTAACTGTTTGAGAAGAGCCAGGGCTTGCATGTTCGATAAGGTATGCGCAGTCAGCTGTCGTTAAAGCCCTTACGCTCCTCACCATAACCCCCGCGTTGATCGAACCCGCGTCCGGAGATGCTTTCGTTTGGCTTCTACAGGCTTAGTCCGGTGTTTTGCTTTAAGAACAGCCGCTCCCACCGAACAGGATCGGCTGATCCGAGCCCCATTGGGAGATTCCCGCACGCCCCGGAGCCGAGCGCACGGTCAGCCCGTCTTATCCGTCCCTTGCGCGAGCTGACAGGCAAAGCTCATCGCAAGAGATGCCTCTCGTTAGTTCAGAGAGGCGGTTGCGTAAGCAAAGGTGTTGGCACTTATATGCCGTCGACCGTTTTTCGGAGGTGGCCGCAACTCCGCCTGCAACCGCCCTGCCACATCCCCGTCGAATCCAGTGCACCCCCAACTGTCAAAGACCATGCGCAACGCGCACTGTAATTATAGCAGGGAGTTACAAGGTTTCAAAGTAAAGGGATCACTGCGCCAAGAGCGAAAATTTGACTCATGGGCAAGAGAGTAAGGGAGGGGCGAGGTGCTCTCGCCCTTCCCTTTCAGTTCACATTGCGCTGCATTTCTACTCTACTGCACTTTCACCTGCCCGTTGCCGGTGCTGTAGCCTGTGATCTCTACGTTCGTGTCTCCTCCTGGCACAATGGGCGCCTTCACCCCCCTACAGCCTTCCCGCATGGGGCAGGGGTCGGGGCGCAGAGCCCACTGCCGGGGTTAGGCCCTCTCACTT
>CAYYOG010000015.1:0-23272 GCA_964473325.1 uncultured Thermotogae bacterium | reverse complement strand
CTGTGGGATGTGAGCGACTTGACGGGGAGGTGAGGAGTAGCGATTAGCGGTCAGCGATCAGCAGTCAGCGAAGGCGAAGCATTATAAATGCGTTTGCTGGCTCCGCTCTAGGGTGCTAAGCTTAGAAGGTGAGGTGATACCAACGCAAGATTTTGCTGGAGCGCCTTGACCAACTGTCGGCAGAGTTGACAGAGCTCAAAAGGGCTCTCTTCTTATCGGGGGCCTTGAAGAAGCCCCCCGCCTCTAGCAGGGACGAATTCGAGGGACTCTCTCGCCAGATCCCCCTCGCACTTTCTCCAAGGGTTAAGCGCGCTGAGCTTTTGGGAGCTGACCGAGGCGCGTGCGCAGGCGACAGCCCAAATCGCTGCTCGAACCGGACTTCGAGGCATGGATGCCCCCGTGGTACAGCTGGCGCAGGAAATTCAACTGCCCTCTGGTCACGCTGGATCAGGAGCTGGCTCGGAGGGCGAAGGGCTGGGAGATATCTTTTGGCTGCCCGGCTGGGTGCTGTTTGCCAATGCGTTCAGCAGTGGGGATCTACTGCTGTTAGGTGTAGGAGTGATCTGGCTGCTCCTCACCCCTATTTCAGGTATTGGTCGAAGAAGTCTCCCATCATCGTCGTCAGCTCCTGTCGTGTCGGGCTGATCGGCCCGCCCATTGGTGTAAAGCCATGTCCAGCGTTTTTGACAATCACCAGCGTTGCGGGCACATTGGCTGCTTGCAGTTTCTCATAGAAGATTTGGGACTGACTGACGGGAACGAGGGGATCGCGCTCGCCATGCAGGATCAAGAATGGCGAGTCGTCCGACGAGACCCAGTTGACAGGGCTGGCTCGCTTGAGCGTCTCTGAATTCCGATCTGATGTGCCAAAGACTTGCTGTATCAATGCCGGATTGGCTCCCTCAAAGAGCACCGTCAGATCTGTTGGGCCGAACATATCGACAACAGCTTGGACTCGGCTCGATTGCTCAAGATACTGCCCGACATCCCAGCCCGCTGTCTCGTCGGCAGTGCCCAAGAGCGCCACTAAGTGTCCGCCAGCGCTGCCGCCCCACGCCCCAATCTTTTCGGGATTGATGTTGTATCGCCCAGCGTTTGCTCGTAAGAATCTCACGGCGCACTTGACGTCTTCGATCATCGCAGGGAACTTATAGCGCGGTGCGAGACGATAGTTCACGGCTGCTATAAAGTACCCGCGAGCGAGCAATTCAGCAATATCGCGCGAGCCCTCGCCGGAGCGTTTATCGCCGCTCATCCAGCCGCCACCGTGTACATAGAGCAACGCTGGCGTTGGCGTTGTGCTTCCCGGTGGACGATAGATGTCCATCTTCAGCGGGACGTTGGCCATGACGCAGTATGTGACGTCAGGCTCAGTCGGGCGAGGCGGTTGAACAGAGGGCGCGGCTAGCCGCGGGTCTACTCCCGGATTGGCCTTCTCCCATGCAATAAACTCGTCGGCCATCTGTGAAAACGTCGCCCAGCGGATCTTCCCAGCTTTGACGAGCGGGTCTACAGCGTTGGTGAGAAAATCTTCAATGACACCGAAGGGGCGGGTGGGATCGCCGCGAAATTCTCCCGGATGGACCGTGAAATGAAAGACGTTGACTCTGTCGGCGCGCGCAACTTCGAGCGAGCGATAGAGCTCCGTCTTGAGATACTCAAAGTACGCGGCATCGCCGCCGGCAGCGCGTCGCGCCGATGCGAAGTCCTCTCGCGAGTAGTTTCCCTCGGGTAGAAAGATAATCTTTCCGTTGGGATCGTGCGTGGCGAATCTCGACAGATCGGTCTCGCTGGGGCCGCCCGCCGGACGCCACGGATGCACGCCCACAAGCCTAAGATCAGTCTTTTGGGTCTTGGGGTTCTTCCAATCGCTCATCACATCCAGGCCGGCACACGATGCGGCCTCTAAGATCCCAGCGTAGAGATTGCCACCACTCCAGTAGCGAATCTTTTTCTGTGCGCCCGATTTCTGAATATATGAAATCTCTTCTTGCATGACGGCGCACCAATTCTGGGCGGGGAGTCCTTCGGAGTTCTTCCCTAGATGGGCGTCTTCGTGAAAGTGCAGAGCGATCTCGTGGCCGCGAGACTCTAAGTCCTTCAAGATCGCGTTGCCCCTCTCGATGGCGACTTGAGTGAAGGGGCTTTGGGCTTGAATAGTCATGCGCCCGCCGTGCGCTGCGACGATCTTCGCCACAGCAAGAATGTCCTGCACATGGCGCTCGAACAATGGCCCTTGGCGATAATCGAGCCCGCCACCACTAACATACCCTTGAGCAGTCCGACCTAGCGGCTCGATGTGCATCCCGATCCCAAAGAGCAAGACAGGCTCAGCGAGAGCGTCGTTCGTTGCTTCTAGCCCTTCTGCTCTCAGACTGCCCATAAGGGGGAGGCAACTCACTAAGCCTAGCAGCACACTAAGGCGGACGATATGAATCAGCATCGATACCTCCTATCGTTGGTATGCAGTGTAGCAAAAAAGTCTCGCCTTAGCGAACGTGCTGAAATACCGAGAAGCCGGTAAAATAAAGCCCAGCTATGAGTACGGCAATCTTTCGGTTCTACGGTGAGCTCAACGACTTTTTACCGCCCAAACACCGCCAGTGCGACATCGAGTACAGCTTTCAGAACACTCCAGCAGTCAAAGATGCTATAGAAGCCTTGGGCGTGCCCCATACCGAAGTTGATCTCATCGTCGTCAACGGGCAGTCTGTAGGGTTCTCCTATCGCTTGTGCGACGGCGACAGAGTCGCGGTCTACCCTGTCTTCGAGAGCTTAGATATCTTACCCATTGTGCAATTGCGGGAGAAGCCCCTCAGGCAGATCGCGTTTGTTGCTGATGTGCATCTGGGAAAGCTCGCGCGCCTGTTACGGCTGCTGGGGTTCGATACCCTGCACTCGAACGACTATGACGATCACGAAGTTGTGGCTCTTGCCGCTTCGGAAGGACGAATCGTGCTCACTCGTGACCGCGACCTGCTCAAACACAATGCTGTTACTCATGGCTATTGGCTGCGCTCGACAGATCCCGTTGAGCAAGCTCGCGAGGTCGTGCGCCGCTTCAATCTGGAAACCTTGATAGATCCATTCCGGCGCTGCTTGGTCTGCAATGGGCTGCTTGCACCTGTAGACAAAGCAGAGATTCTCGCGCGCATACCCCCGCGGATCGCCGTTGAGCACAATGAGTTCTTTTGCTGCACGAGCTGTCAGAAGCTCTACTGGCGCGGCACGCACTACCCCAAACTAGAGAGGCACATCGCGGCTATCGTGGGCGGGATGGACAAGAAGTCGCCGTGAGTGTATAGTGAACCCATGCGCGAGCGCGACGTCATAAAGTTTCTAAGCGCAAAGCTCCCCATCGGCGATGACTGCGCTGTCATCTCTTTGCAAAAGACACATCTCTTGCTCACGACCGATATGCTTCATCGTCAAACAGATTTCCCTGAGGGGATGACGCCGTATACGATGGGCTGGCGGGCTGTCGCGGTCTCGCTGAGCGACATCGCCGCGATGGGCGGCAAGCCCTTAGGAGTCGTGATCGCGCTGGGAGCACCAGAGTTCGATAGAAAATTCTTAGAAGACCTTTTAGATGGGGCGTTAGCATGCTGTGGCGCGTGCGAGACGAAACTCATCGGCGGCGACACGGATCGTCACAGTGAGCTGACGATAGTGACGACGGCGCTGGGCGAAGCCCAGAAGCCCGTCTTGCGCTCTGGGGCGCGCGTTGAAGATTTGGTCTGCGTGACGGGCGACTTGGGCCGCACAGCTGCTGCTCTGGAGTTGCTCAAAGCGAAAGAATACGAGCAGGCCAACGAGCTGCTTCGGTTTATGCCGAGGCTCAGAGAAGGCCAAGCGCTCGCTCCGTTAGCGAGTAGCATGATAGATATTTCTGATGGGCTAGCGCGCTCGCTCTATCAGCTTGGAGAAGCCAGTCAAGTCGGGTTCAAGATCGACGCGACGGCAGTTCCCTGTGCACTCGAGGTCGAAGAATTAGCCCGCACCCAAGACGAGATCTTCGAGATGGGACTCTTCTTTGGAGAAGACTTCGAGCTGCTCTTCACGCTTCCTCCAGAGAAGCTCTTTGAGGCGCGTCAGGTCTGCGAGTTCACCGTGATTGGGCGCGTGGTACCCAAGAGCGAGGGCATCACCATGCAGCTTGGCCCAGAGAGCATCGCTCTGCCGGATCGAGGGTATGAGCACTAATAAATAAAGGCCCTCACCCACGATCCCTCTCCCGTAGGCAGGGTGAGGGCCTCTCTAAGGAGGCCTCTATGAAGAATCTGATTTGTCTCTTAGGAGTTGTGTTGTGGGCGGGAGCAGTCTTTGCGCAGGAGCCGTCGGCTCCGATCTTTGAGCCGGTTTCCGGGATGTTTTATCTCAATCTCAGCGATCTCAACGAGCTTCTGCAAAAGAACGAGTTTCCCCCACTCTCGGCGCCCATCACCATGACAGGGAGCTGGACGCGGGTGCGCATAGTTGAATGGCTCCCGTTAGGGCTTTCGATTGCAGAAGGCTCTAGCAGTGCCGAGCGCGGTGCGCGCCGTGTGCGCTTGGCGCTCCTCTATTTCAGCGTGTTTCTCGATAGGCGCTGGCCGCTCTCGGAGCGAGTGCCCGCACTGAGGGGCTTTGTGAGCGGCGGTGTGGGGATTGGCACGGCGACGCTTTTACTGGGTCAACGCGCCCTCACTGAAGAGAATTTTGAAGCCGTCTTACAGACGGCGCACGACACGCTCCTGAGACGCATCTTTCTCTCGCTAGTGCCCCGCGTCGGGATCGAGTTCGTGTTGACAGACGTGATCACGCTGCGAGCTTCTTTGGGGTATATCTGGTCTCCTTGGTCTGGGGCGTGGGAGCATTTTTCTGAGAGAGTCGCTGGGCCGCCCAAAGATTTCAGCGGGGTCTTGGCAGAGTTTACAGTTTCATACACACTCAAGCCAGCACAAAAGCAAAAGTGACTACCGTCGCTCGATCAGTTGCATGAATTCAGCTCGTGTGCGTGGGTCTCTACGAAAGATCCCCTTCACAGCGCTGGTCACTAACCACGCGTCCTTTTGCAGTTCTCTCATGGCCATACACAAATGAAAGCCCTCGACGACGACGCCGACCCCCTTGGGAGTGAGCACTTCCATCAAGAAATCAGCGATCTCTTCGCTCATGCGCTCCTGGAGCTGCAGCTTCTTTGAAAAATGTTCGACGATCTGGGGGATCTTGCTCATGCCGATCACTCTTCCGTCGGGGATGTAGCCGACGTGCGCCCTGCCGAAGAAGGGCAGTATATGATGCTCACACAGACTATAAAACAGAATATCTTTGACGACGATCATCTGATCGTGCTTGACGGGGAAGATTGCCCTAGCAATCAGTTCTTTGGGGTCTTGACGGTACCCTTCCGTCAGCGATTCGAGCATTTCGACGAAGCGCCGAGGGGTCTCGATGAGGCCCTCACGGTCGGGATCTTCCCCGATATGAACAAGCAAGCGCCGCACGAGCTCCGCAATCTCATTTGATCTTCTCATAGGGTTCTTTCATAATAACACAGGGCGGATTTGACAAGCAAATGGCTGACCCTCTACGATTAAGACAAAAGGGGGAAGATCTATGCACTGCACGCGACGTCAGTTTTTACGAGGGATTGGAGCCGTAGCGGGTTTAAGTTGGCTGTTGGGGCTGACAGGGTGCGGGCCCTCGCAGCCCTCCGGGCCGATCAAGATCGGGACGTTGTTCGATTACACGGGCGCGTTAGCTGAGTTTGGCCCGCCTTTGCGCAACGCTGCAGACTTGGCAGCCCGACACATCAACGAAGCTGGCGGGCTGCTGGGAGGGCGCAGGCTTGGACTCGTTCACGAAGATGCAGGTACAACAGCTTCTATTGGGATAGATCGCGCAAAGAAGCTCGTCGGCGTTGATAAAGTCCCAGCGATCATTGGGGCGTTGGCCAGCGGCGTCACCGTGCCGGTCGCGCAGACGGTCACCATCCCCAATAAAGTTGTCCAGATCTCGCCGGCTTCTACCTCGCCGTTGATTACTTATCTACCGGCAGACGAAGGGCAAGATTTTCTCTACAGAACTGTCCCCTCAGACGCGCTCCAAGGGGTGGTTTTGGGCAAGCTCGCCAGTGAACTGGGATACACCACGGCAGCTGTCATCCACGTGAATAACCCCTATGGGCAGGGATTAACAGACGAGTTCAAGAAGTCATTTGAATCTCGGGGCGGGCGTGTCGTCAGCGAGGTTGCTCATCCAGAAGAACCTCAACCGACCTATCTGGCCCAGTTGCTCCAGATTGCAGAGGCAAAGCCCGATGTCTTAGTGGCCATCAGCTACCCAGGCCATGCCACAGTCTATCTCAAAGAAGCGATCAGCGGAGGATATATCACGAAATTCTTGTTCGTGGACGGAACGAAGTCGGAAGAGATCATCCGAGCCGTGGGAGCTGACTTCTTGGAGGGGATGTACGGCACGGCGCCGGGCTCGGAGAAGACCCCTTCGCTAGAGATCTTCAATCGAGACTACCAAGCAGCATATGGGCAATTGCCGCCTCAGCCGTATATGCCGAATGCGTACGACGCCGTTGTCTTGATCGCACTGGCCATTCAGAAAGCGGGGAAAGCCGAAGGGCCAGCAATCCGAGATGCTTTACGTTTTGTCGCGAACCCTCCTGGGGAAGTCGTGAGCGCTGGCGTTGATGGCCTAAAGAGAGCGTTGCAACTTCTTAAGGACGGCCAGGACATAGATTATGAAGGCGCGGCCGGCGCTATCAATTTTGATCACCATGGCGACGTGGTTACCCCCATCGAGATCTGGCAATACACCGGAGGAGGGATTCAGACAGTCCGACTGGAAGTGCCTACAGAGTAGAGACGTGTTTCTCTTCACCCCAGAGCCCTTGAGGGCGAAAGAGCAAGATCAGCTCCAAGAGCACGGCGATGAAGAGATAGCGAATATAGGGGCTACGCGCGGGCAGCTCTGGGGAGATCGCCTGGAGTACGGGCCGGAGCCAGTCTGTGATGAACGCGCTGCCCATCCATACCCCCCAGATGACGAAGGCCCCTAAGACAGCCCCTTTGTTGTTCCCGCTGCCCCCCAGCATTAACATTACCCAGATAATAAACGTCGCGTAAAGTGGCGTGAAGTCAGCATAGCTGATAGAGCCCAAGGCGTGCGCGTAGAGAGCTCCCCCAATCCCCATGACGCAAGCACCCACGATGAGCGCTTGCATCTTGAACGTGAAGATGTTCTTCCCACTCGTAGCTGCAGCAGCTTCTTCTTCGCGGGTGGCACGCAGAACTCGCCCCCACGGAGATCGCGCGATGCGCTCAATCGCAAAATACAGCACAACGAGAAAGAGCACGACTATCGCAAAATACAGATAATCATAATCTTGGGGAGCTAGAGCCGGAAGCCAGCTGAGCCCACACGGAGGCTCTTGGGTCAAGCAGCGCAGCGGCTGCGGAACGATGAGGGGCTGCGGGCCGTTCGCCAGCCAGCTCTCGTTCTGGAAGATCAATCGGATGATCTCAGCAATCCCGATGGTGGCAATAGCGAGGTAGTCTTCGCGCAGTCGCAGCGTCGGGAACCCAATGAGCCACGCTATGACGCCCGCAACTAATGCTGCCGCAGCCACACCAACTAAGAACGGCATCTCCAACCCAAACGCTTGTTGCGCCCCGTAGGCTCTCAGGGTCTCTGAGGGCATCGCCGTCGTAAAGAGCGCTGATGTGAAAGCCCCTATAGCGACGAATCCCGCAATTCCAATATTGAAAAGCCCCGTGTACCCCCACTGCACATTGAGCCCAAGGCTCAAGATTGCGAAGATCGAGGCCATGATAGCAAAGGAGACCAGATAGACCAAGATCCCCGGAGGCACTAGATACGTGAGCAAGAAGGCCAGCCCTCCCCCCACGGACACTCCGAGCAAGAGCCGCCCTGCCCGGCTCAGCGGGATGAGCAGATACGCTCCAAGTATCAAAGGGATCGCCATCAGTATGAGCTTCATCTCAGTCTCCCACCTTGCGGAAGATCCCTTGAGGACGCACAAGTAAGATAATTATCATCACCAAGAAAGCCACTCCTGGCCCGTACGTTGGATTGAGAAATGCTGAAGAGACTTCTCGGATAATCCCGATGGTCAAAGCCCCCACAAGCGCCCCGTAGGGATTGCCAATGCTCCCTAAGATAACCGCAGCAAACAACGGCAAGAGCACGAGCCATCCCATCTCTGGGCGCACTTGAGAGTTCAGTCCGAGCATCACTCCAGAAGCCCCAGCCAACGCGCCCCCGATCATCCATGTCCAGAAGATCACGCGATCGGTAGCGATCCCGCTGACGCGCGCTAGAGTAGGGTTATCTGCAGTGGCCCGCATGGCTTTGCCGATCTTGGTCTTCTGGAGCAAGAGATAGACGAGAACAACCAAGATCAAAGCCAACCCAAATGTAAACAATTGATCGGGACGGATTTGCACTCCATAGGGGAGCTGGATGGCCATTGGTATACGCCCTTGA
Organism: uncultured Thermotogae bacterium; assembly: GCA_964473325.1. Lineage (GTDB taxonomy): Bacteria > Bipolaricaulota > Bipolaricaulia > RBG-16-55-9 > DRXL01 > JANXCC01. The sequence continues at coordinate 14,770 of CAYYOG010000015.1, read as the reverse complement.
TAGTAGAATTTGAAATCGGACCCCCAGCCCAAATAGATAATGCTGCGCACGAAGAACGCTACTCCTAAAGAAGCCATAGCTACCATCACCGCGGAGCTGCGCCGGCGCCGCAAAGGCCTGTAGATAAGACGGTCTGCTGCGAGCGCGACAATCCCGGTGATCGGCATGGCGACCAGCAAAGCTATGAGAAATTCCCAGCCAAAAGAGAACGGTGCCAGCGGCGGCCCTGCGGGCAGAAATGCCATCACGACAAGAGCAGCATAAGCGCCTACGGTCATTAGATCTCCGTGGGCGAAGTTCCCAAATCGCAAGATTCCATAGACCAGAGTGAGCCCGACAGCTCCCAAGGCGAGGATGCCCCCTAGCATAACCCCTGAGGCTGCCAAAGACAGCAAGCGCTCGATCATTCACTTCACCCTTGGAGATAGAAGCGCGCAAGATCTGGACTCTCTAAGAGCTCCTGAGCGCTCCCTTCAAAGCGATTGCACCCATTGGCAATCACGTAGGCCCGATCAGCAAGCTGCAGCGCACGATGGATGTCTTGCTCAACTATGATGATCGCCACCCCGGATTCTTTGATCTTATAGATGCGTTCAAAGATCAGGTCAACGAGCTTGGGGGCGAGACCCGCCGAAGGCTCATCCAGCAGCAAGAGCTTGGGGTCGAGCATCAGTGCTCGGCCGATGGCGACCATCTGGCGTTCACCCCCGGACATCTTGCCGACTTGTTGGCGGCGGCGCTCGCGCAAAGCCGGGAAGAGCTCAAAGACTCGTTCCTTAGCGTGATTGAGATCTTCATTGAGAATAAAGGCCCCCATCTCGAGGTTCTCTTCCACAGTGAGTGTGGTGAAGACATTCTCTTCTTGGGGGACGTAGCTCATCCCTAGGCGCACAAGGTGCTCCGGCGCAAGCCCGGTGATCTCCCTCCCGGCAAAAGTGATGCGCCCACTCCGCGGGCGCAGAAGTCCGAAGAGCGTCTTCATCAGGGTAGACTTACCCGCTCCATTGGGCCCTAGCACGGCGACGATCTGGCCTGACTCAGCTCGTAGAGAGACCCCATGCAGGACTTCCATGCCATCATACCCAGAGATAATCCCTTCAGCTTCTAGGAGTGCCATGGTTTCCTCGCGGGAGCTTGATGTTGACTCCCCAAGTATGCTTCCAAGACACGTTCGTCTTGCTGAATCTCTTGAGGTGTGCCCTCAGCCAATTTCTCCCCGTTGCACATGACAATCACGGGATTGCACAAGTTCATGACTAAGTCCATATCGTGCGCAACGAGAAAGACGGTCACGCCCTTCTCGCGCACAAGTCTCTCAATATATTCGACTAGCCCATGCACCACTGTGGGATTAACCCCTGCGCTGGGCTCATCCAGCAAGATCATCTTAGGGTCACCCATCAGCGCTCGAGCGAGTTCCAAGAGCTTCTTCTGCGCGCCCGAGAGATTGCCTGCGTATTCATCGCGCAATTCGAGCAAGTTCACGAATTCTAAGATCTGTAGAGCTTTCTCACGGATCTCGGCCTCTTGACGACGGACGAGCCCTGGTCGCAACCAGGGATAGAAAAGATTCTCCCCAAGCTGTCCTGCTGGGACGACCATCAAGTTCTCTAGGACAGTCATCTGTTTGAACTCTCGCGGGATCTGAAAGGTGCGGCAGAGCCCTTTATGAAAGATGCGATGAGGCGGGAGCCCTGTAATCTCCTCCCCTTGAAAGATGACTTGACCGCTGTTGGGCTTGTAAAAGCCTGTGATTAAATTAAAGAGCGTTGTCTTGCCTGCGCCGTTGGGCCCAATCAGCCCTGTGATCGTGCCACGCTTGACGGAGAGCGAGCAGTTGTTGACAGCACGCAACCCACCAAAGTCTTTGACCAAGTTGCGCACCTCGAGCAAGACTTCGCTACTCACTACTCGTGAGCACCCCCGCGCAATTTGCCGAAATTATAACGGATTCTTTATGAGCTAGGCAAGTTTGCTAAAATCGCGGCCGTTCCTCTTCGCCCACGTAGTATTCTTCGAAGCTTGTGTAGGCACGATGGAAGAGTAACGGGAACGATCCCGTTGGGCCGTTGCGCTGCTTCCCAATGATAATCTCTGTTTCGTGGACCAACGGGGAAGGGCTTTCTGGTTCGTTGGGGCTCTCTTCGCTGCCCGCGTCCTCACGATATAAGAAGAGCACGACGTCAGCAGTCTGTTCGATCTCCCCGCTCTCTCGGAGATCAGATAACCGAGGGCGCCTTGGGGGGCGCTCCGGCGCACGCGACAGCTGTGAGACCGCTACCACTGGGATATTGAGCTCTCGCGCCAGCCCCTTCAGTGACCGTGCAATATACGCGACTTCTTGTTCCCGCACGTCTGTGTGGGCTCCTGCTTCGACCAACTGTAAATAATCGACAAAGAGTATGTCGAGATTGTGCTCAGTCTTCATGCGCCGCGCTTTGGCTTTCAGTTCGAGCACGGAGATACTGGGCGTGTCGTCAATAATGATTTTACTGTTCTGGAGCTTACTTGCTGCGTTAATGATGCGTCGCCAGGACTCGGAGTCTGTCTGCAGATACCCCCCGCGCAACCGATGTAAGTTAATCCGCGCCTCGGCGCAGAGCAAGCGCTCGAGCAGCTGTTCTTTGGTCATCTCTAAGCTAAAGAACCCGACGCACTTGCCGAAACGCAAGGCCATATTGCGCCCGATAGAAAGCGCTAGTGACGTCTTGCCCATGCTAGGGCGCGCAGCGATGACGATGAGGTCTGACGGTTGCAGCCCCGCGGTCATCTCGTCGAATCTCCTATAGCCGGTGGGCAAGCCTGTCACAGCGTGTTGGGATGGATCGCGTTGGAGCTTCTCTAAGCGCTCCAGATGCTCATGCAAGAAATCTCGGATGAGATGGAAGTCGTGTGTGAGCTGGAAGCGCGAGATCTGGAAGATCTTCTCTTCGGCAGCATCGAGCAAGGGCTCTAGTTCTTGCTCTTCGTTAAAGCCGAGCTCAGCGATTTCATGGCCGGCCTCGATGAGCGCCCGCAGCACTGCTTTTTTCTTGATAATTTCTGCATAGTAGGGAACGCTGGCAGTCGTGGTGACTTTGGTGAGCAGCTCGCTCAGATACGCGCGGCCACCGACTTCATCGAGCTTATTCAGCTCATCGAGACGGTTGCCCACAGTGATCAGATCGGCAGGTTTGCCGCCCCCAAAGAGCTCCAAGATAGCTCTATAGATAATCTGATGCGCCTTCCAATAGAAGTCTTCGGGCTGGAGAGCTTGCAAGAGCTGAGGGACGACGCTCTCTGGCTCGAGCATCGCAGCGCCGAGGACGACCTGTTCGGCTTCGCGGTTCTTCGGCAGCGGTCGCGCAAGCTCATCGGGCACGGTTATCACCCGTATGATTATAGCTCAGTTAGTGGGGACTTGCAGATTCGTGCTTCTTTTGTTACAGTAAAAGACCGTTAGCGCGTCCCTTTATCTGTTCTACTATTCACCAGATAGAAGAGACGCTCGGAACTTTGGAGAAAGGAGGAAGCGATGTGGAGCTTCTAACGATTAAAGAGTTACTCGAGACGGGGGTGCATTTCGGGCACCGGGTACGCAAGTGGAACCCCAAGATGAGAGAGTTTATATTCACGGAGCGCAAGGGGATTCATATTATAGACTTGGAGAAGACTATTCGTCTCTTTGAGGAAGCCTATCTCTTTGTGCGTGACACGGTCGCGTCGGGGAAGAACGCGCTCTTTGTGGGGACTAAGCGCCAAGTGCAGGAGACCATTGCTGAAGAGGCCAAGCGCTGCGGTGCACACTATGTGAATCAGCGATGGCTGGGCGGGACGCTGACAAACTTTGGCGTTATTCAGAAGCGTATTCAAAGACTCAAAGACCTTGAAGAGATGGAAGCCAACGGGGTCTTCGACGCTATGCCCCCCAAGGAAGCCCAGAACTGGCGCCGCGAACTGATGAAACTCCGGCGCAACCTTGAGGGCCTGCGCGAGATGACGGAGTTGCCTGGGGTGCTCTTTGTCGTGGATACGATCTTGGAGAAGAACGCCATTCACGAAGCGAAGTTACTCGGGATTCCCGTGGTAGCTATTGTCGATACAAATTGTGATCCCGATCCCATTGACTTTCCCATCCCTGGCAATGACGATGCGATCAAGGCGACGAAGTTAATCACGGCTCGCATCGCTGATGCAGTCTTAGAAGGGCGCGAAGGGCGCTCCGCTGAGAAGGCCCCTGCTGCCACAAAGAAGCCTGAAGAAACACCTATAGTTACACCACAAGCAGAGATCAGCGAGTCAGATATCACTGAGAACGAAGAGGGTGTCACCGCATGAGCATGACGTCCTTCAACGAATTGGTCAAGAAGCTTCGGGAGGAGACGGGCGTTGGGATCTTGGACTGCAAGAAGGCGCTCCAGCAAGCTAACGGCGATCTCGAGAAAGCGAAGCTTATCCTGCGTGAACAAGGAAAGGAGCTCTTTGCGTCGCGCACAGGAGAAGCTAACCAAGGGCGCGTCGAAGCGTATATCCATCACAACGGGCGTGTCGGGGTTTTGATTGAGATGGACTGCCAGACGGACTTCGTTGCCAACAGTGAGGCCTTTCGCGGGGTCTTGAAAGATTTAGCCATGCACATCGCGGCGGCCTATCCACCTCCACAGTATATCAAGCCCGAAGACGTGCCCCCTGAAGTCCTTGAGCGGGAGAAAGAAGTCTATCGCCACCAAGCTGAACAAGAGGGCAAACCCGCTCACGTCATTGACAAGATTGTCGAGGGCAAGATAAAGAATTTCTATCAGCAAGTCTGCTTGCTCAAGCAGCCTTTTGTGAAAGACCCTTCGGGGAAGACGACCGTCGAGGATATTTTAGGTGAGCTGGCGAACAAAGTCGGCGAGACCATTGTCATCAAGAGATTCGCGCGATTTGAGGTCGGCAAATAGATTTTTATTAAAACTCTCAGGGGAGGCGCTGGGATCAGCGGGGATTGATCCCACTGCCCTCGATTCTATCTCGGAGCAGGTGCGCGCCGTGTGCCGCCTTGGTGCTGAGATTGCTCTTGTGATCGGCGGGGGCAATTTCATCCGTGGGGCTTCTCTTGCAGGTATTGATCGTGTCGTCGCCGACCAGATGGGGATGCTCGCGACTGTGCTGAATGGGATGGCACTGCGCCAAAGTTTAGAAAGCAAGGGGATTCCTGTGCTCTTGCAGTCGGCGATCCCCGTCGCGTATGCGCCGCCCATTGACCCCATCACTGCTCGCCAAGCTCTCTTAGAGAAGAAAATCGTAATCTTCGCCGGAGGTACGGGGAACCCCTTCGTCACCACCGACACAGCCGCGGCTATTCGAGCGAGCGAGATCGGCGCGAAGATTTTGCTCAAAGCAACAGATGTCCCTGGCGTCTACAGCGCCGACCCCAAAAAAGATCCAAAAGCGAAGCTGTACAAAGAGCTTACTCTCGACGAAGTGATAGAGAAGCGCCTCAACGTGATGGATTTGGCGGCGCTGACGATCTGTCGAGAGAATAAAATTACGATCAGAGTCTTCGATGTCTTCTGCGAGGGGAATTTAGAAAAAGCTATTCGTGGGGAGCAAGTGGGCACGATCGTGCGGCCATAAGGGCCTCGTATTTGCTATAATCTCTCCCGTGTACTTATACTTATGAAGGAGGTTCGCCTATGCGCCACGCGCTCGTGCTCGCAGCTCTCATTCTCTTTGCCCTTGTGAACGGCCAGCCCGTCCAGCCCCAAGCGCAGCCCCCTCTCGTCTATCATGCTTACAACTTCACCGGAACGACAAACATCGCTGGCTTCGGTCTGTGGGAATTCCGCTCGCTCACGGATGATCTCTTCGCTCTTGCCAAGCAGTACCCTCAAATCGTTCAGGTCGTCTCTCTTGGGCAGAGCCACGAGGGGCGTGAGATCTGGGCGCTCAAGCTCAGCGATGATGTCTCAGCAGAAGACCCTGCAGAACCCGAAACGCTCTTTATCGGGGGACAACACGCCCGCGAGTGGATCGGCGTTGAAGTTCCGTTTTTGATTGCTCAATACTTAGCTCAAAATCATGCAGTCAACGAGCGCGTGAGAAGGCTCATAGATAACTTGGAGATCTGGATCGTCCCAATGGTCAACCCCGACGGGCATGAATATACGCGTCTCGATCCCTGTCCGACGGCCCCGCAGGTTCCCTGTCGTCTATGGCGCAAGAATAGAAGGGACTTAGGCAACGGCGTCTTCGGCGTGGACTTAAACAGAAATTGGGGCTTTCAGTGGGACTCGCGTGCCGGCGGCAGCCGCAACCCCCAAAGCGTGACATATCGCGGGCCGGAGCCGTTCTCCGAACCGGAGATCAAAGCCATCCGCGATCTCGTGCTTGATCCCAACCGTCGCTTCAAAGCGTTTATAGACTATCACAGCTTCTCGCAGATCATCGGCTGGCCGTGGGGATACTCTTTCGATCCCCCAGTTCCGTTGAGCGAAAATCAACGCTTTGATCCCCCATCTGACAGCGTCGAGTACGCGCGCATCGGCGAGACGATGGCACAGCTTATTTGGAGTGTGCATTGGCAGCCCTATCGCGCGTGCCAGATCAGCTTGGAGTGCCCCTACCCAGCAGCGGGCGTCTCCACCGATTGGTTCTACAGCCAGACCGGGGGTATCTCGTTTGTCATCGAGCTGCGCCCGGCTAAAGGTGAGCCAGGGTTTGTGCTCCCTGCTGATCAAATTCTCCCAACGTTTCAAGAAAATCTTCCTGCGGCGCTCTATCTCTTAGAACAAGTCCTCGCGGAGTTGATCGTCCGCGATAACCCCGCAGACGACGGCAGCGTCCCGGCACGCGAGATTGGCCTCAGCCCCGATATTCGCGTGGACGGCGCGCCGGTGGGAATCGTCAATGCTACTGAAGAACCCTTCGGTGAGAACGATCACGAGGATGCTGTCGCAAACGCAGTCAATCGCGTCTATGTCACGGTGCACAATCGCGGGCTGACGGACGTGCCCAATGCCATCGTCGAGCTTTATTGGAAGGACAACTCGCAGCTTGCTCTCTCGGCGTGGCCTGAGGGCTGGGAGCCCATCGACGATGACGGCGATCCCTCGACGGCGCCAGTCTTCCGACATTTCATCACTGTTCCCGCAAATGGCTCGACGACAACGACGTTCTTGTGGATGCCGCCGGCGACAACTCCTGACGCGACGCTCTTGGTACGCGTGCGCCATCTCCAAGACCCCATAAAACTCTTGCACGACCCAACAACGCGCCTCGAGCTAGATCGCTATGATAATAATATCGCAGCACGGCGGGTTCAGGTCTTCTCCACAACCTTGGGGACTTCGAAATAACTATCTCGGCGCTTAGGGGCGTTCTTGAGGGCCTCTTCGGCTGAGACCGACGGGCGCGGCTCATCTGCGCGCAAGACCGTGTGTATATCGAGCATATGCTTCAGGGGTGGGACGTGCTCCGTATCGAGCTTTTCTATTTGTTTGAAATATTCTAAGATGCGCCCTAGCTGTTCTTGAAAGAGCGCGACTTCTTCTTCGCCCAGCTTGAGTCTTGCGAGCTTCGCGATATGGAGCACCTCGTCGCGCGTAATCATAACTCTATTATAATTATACCCGCGTCAGCACGAACTTCTCCCCAAACCGCCGACGAAACTCTGCGATCAACGGGTGCTCAGGGTTTTGGGCAATCAACCGAAATGCTTCTTCCCGTGCAGCTTTCATCAGATCTAAGTCTGCTATGAGATCCGCGACCTTGAACGTGCTATCTAACCCGTGTTGGGCCACGCCGAGCATATCTCCAGACCCGCGAATCTTTAAGTCTTCCTCTGCGATCTGGAAGCCGTCAAGCGTGCTCTGGAAGACTTCAAGACGGCGTTGAGCGTCCTCGCTGCGCGGCGTGGCAATCGCAAAACAGTATGACTTATCCCCAGCACGCCCGATCCTTCCGCGTAGCTGATGGAGCTGCGCCAACCCGAATCTATCTGCGTGCTCGATGATCATCGCCGTCGCACTGGGCACGTCAATCCCGACTTCGATAATCGTCGTGCTCACGAGAACATCAAGCTCTTTAGCGACAAGCTGCTGCATGACGGCTTGTTTCTCGCTTTCGCTCATGCGCCCGTGTAGAAGTCCTACGCGAAAACCTCTAAAGAATGTCTGTTCCAGCTCTTCTTTGGCTTGGACAGCAGCCTTCAGATCGAGTTCTGCGGACTCTTCAATCAGGGGGAAGACGACATATGCCTGCACGCCTCGCTTCAGCTCGCTGACGACAAACTCGTAGACTTGCTCGCGCTTGTCCTCAGAAACCCAATACGTCTGAATATTTTTCGTAAAGGGCAGCTCGTCTAAGATCGAGATCTCGAACTGCCCGTAGAGCGTCAGTGTGATCGTTCGGGGAATAGGCGTGGCGCTCATTACTAAAATATCTAGATTCTCGCCCTTCTGTTCAAGCTGAGCGCGCTGGATCACCCCAAATCTATGCTGTTCATCGATCACGGCCAGTCCAAGGTTCTTGAACTGAAGATCTTCTTGAATGAGCGCGTGCGTGCCGATGATTAAGTCCACATCCCCTCTTTGAATCGCGGTGCGTAAAAATTCTTTCTCGCGCTCCGGGAGGCTTCCAATGAGCAAGACGACGCGTGGGGGATTGCTCAGCCGCGAGAGCAATCCCGTAATTTTGCGAAAATGCTGCTGCGCTAAGATCTCTGTTGGGGCCATGAACGCTGCTTGATAGCCCGACTCAAGAGCAATGAGACACGCGGCCGCCGCGACGACGGTCTTGCCCGAGCCCACGTCCCCTTGCAGCAGTCTGTTCATGGGCTTAGGAGCTGCTAAATCCGCGCGAATCTCTGCGAGAGCGCGCTCTTGGGCACGGGTGAGCCGAAACGGCAGCACACCGAGAAATTCTTCAAGTCTTTCATCTGAGATTATGAGGCTGCGCCCAGGGCGCTCGCCGAGCTTTTGCTTCTCAAGAGCAACGCCGATCTGAAAGAGAAAGAGTTCCTCGAACGCCAATGTGTCGTGCGCTCGCTGATACTCTTCGAGGCTGTGAGGGAAGTGAATCTTCTCGAACGCCTCTGGGCGTGAGAGTAAGCCGTGCCGTGCCCGAATCTCGTCGGGTATGAGCTCTACCAATGCAGAGCGATAGAGCAAGAGATTGTTCTGGATCAATCTGTAAAGCAGCGAGGGCTTCAGGCCTTCTGTAGCTGGGTAGACTGGCACCAAGCGCCCAGTGAGAAAGTTTTTCGCGGCCGGCTCCCAGACAGGGTTGCTCATCTGAAGCTGCCCGTGCATGCTCTCGACGGTGCCGTAGAGCGCGATCAGCTCCCCTTGCACTAACTGATTCTTGAGCCAGGGCTGATTGAACCAGACAGCATAGAGAATCCCGGTGTTGTCTTGAATTGCAGCTTTGACGATCTCGAGATTATTTCTGGGCTTGATGACATCTACGGCGCGCACCCGCCCCTTGACGGTGACTCTGTCGCCGTGGCGTAACTGCACGATCTTTTTCGTTTCTCTGCGATCTTCGATGCGCTTGGGAAAGTATGTCAAGAGATCTTCAATTGTTTCGATGTCCAATTTTTTGAGTAATTTCTCCCGCTGAGGGCCGACGCCCTTGGCAAAGCGCACGGGGACCTGTAAATCAAGCTTCTCAGGCTGCTGTCCTGAGCTCTCCCCTTGTGCTTCTAAAGCCCTAACACAGTCTTCTAACTCGCGCACCGCGGCGCGCCGCGCTTCGACAGGCTTGAGCGCATACCCTCGAACAAGCTTCTGCAATCGCTGAGCGATCTCCGGCTGGGCGGTGCTCAGCTCCCGTGCGCACGCCTCCACAAAACCCTCTAAGCCCCCAATGACTGCTCTGTCTTGACAGCGCGTGCGTTGCTCAAGCTGTAAGACCTTCTGCAAGCGCGCAAGCAGGGTATCGAGAGCCATCATTTCCTACCTATCCTACCCGGGCTGCCAGGGCGCGGTCAAGCCCACACTTGCTAGAGGCTCTCTTATTCGATAGAGTGTGAGCTTGGTGAGACCGTATGCTCAAGCTCTTTAATACCCTTGGTCGGCGCAAGGAAGAATTCAAGCCCATCAGAGATAACGAAGTCGGCATCTACACCTGCGGACCGACCGTCTACGATTACGCGCATATCGGGAATCTCCGGACGTATATCTTTGAAGATATCTTGCGCCGCGTGCTCGAGTACAACGGCTACAAAGTGAAGCACGTTATGAATATCACTGACGTAGGGCATCTAACGGGGGATAACGTGGGAGACGCCGATTTGGGGGAAGACCGTATGGAGATGTCCGCCCGGCGCACCGGCAAGAGCGCCTGGGATCTTGCTAAGCTCTATACAGAAGCGTTCTTCAAAGACACGGAACGCTTAAATATCCTCAGACCCCATGTCGTCTGTAAGGCCACTGATCACATTGCTGACCAGATCGCACTGATAAAAAAGCTCGAAGAGAAAGGCTATACATACAAGACCTCGGACGGCATTTATTTCGATGTCTCCAAGTTCCCCACTTACGGGGAGCTAGCTGGTCAGGACCTTGAAGAGAAGAAAGCCGGAGCGCGTGTCGAAGTCAATCCTGAAAAGCGCAATCCCGCGGATTTTGCGCTCTGGAAGTTCTCCCCCAAAGACAAGAAACGCCAGATGGAGTGGGACAGCCCCTGGGGTGTGGGCTTTCCCGGCTGGCATATTGAGTGCAGTGCCATGAGCACAAAATACTTGGGCCAGCCCTTTGATATTCACTGCGGGGGCGTCGATCATATCTATACCCATCATCCCAACGAGATCGCCCAGAGCGAAGCTGCCGAAGGCGTCAAGATGGCCCACTTCTGGCTACACGGAGAGTTCATGACCGTCGAAGGGCGGCGCATGGGCAAGTCTGAGGGCAATGCGTATCTCTTAGATGATCTCATCAAACGTGGATATGACCCCTTGGCGTTTCGGTATCTCTGCTTAAATACCCACTATCGCGTTCAGCTCAATTTTACATGGCAGGCACTGGAAGGGGCCCAGACGGCGTTAGAGAGACTGAGAGAGCACGTGCGCAACGCCCGCGCTGTGGGAGGAGATCCAGCTCAGGGAAAGATCCCTCCAGACGCACATAGAAAGTTCCTCGAAGCGATCAACGATGATCTGAACATCCCTCAAGCCCTGGGGGTGGTGTGGGACTTCGTGCGCTCGCATCAGAACCCTTCGGATAAGCTCGCGACGCTTTTTGATTTTGATCGCGTCTTCGGGTTGAAGCTCAGCGAGGTTCGTGCTGAAGAGCCTACAGAAGTCCCTCCAGAGGTACGCGAGCTCGTGGCGCGGCGCGAGGCTGCCCGCACAGCCAAGAACTACCAAGAAGCTGATGCGCTGCGAGCTCAGATCATTGCTCTGGGCTATGAAGTGATTGACACTCTCCAGGGGCCAAAGATCAAAAAGCGCTCATAAGCGCTGCGCTACACACAAGAGCTTTCGAGGCCAACTCGTCCCCTCGATCAGCTCAATCCCGTGCTCTTTCAAGTCTTCAACAATCTCTTCAAACGCGAGCCATTCTGTTAGGGCCAAGCGTGCTTCTCTCAAGAGAGCTTCTATGTAGTCGCGCCCGAAGGGGCAGTGCGTCTCGTGCATCTCTAGGTCTTCTACTGCTGTGCCGAACGCCCAGATCTTGGTGACAAAGTCTTGAAGATCGCGCTGAGAGAGCCAGATCGTTCCATCTGAGTGTTCTTGGAAACTGACCGTCCTGAATTTATAGCTTTGGACGAAATAGTCAAGTTGCAAGCGAGCTTGTGAGCTAAGGCGCACGCGCACTCTCTCTGGGCCTGGGTCGAGATGATCGAGCGCGATAAGCCGTCCGCTAGGTTTCAGCACTCTTTGGATCTCGCGAAAGACTCGTAACAGTTCCCCAGGCCGGCCAAAGAGCGCGATCTCGTGCAGGACTTGTGCCGTGAGCACGACGTCAAAGCTGTGATCGGAGAAGGGCAGTTTATCAGCGCGAGCACAATGGAGTTCTGCAGAGGGGCAAGCGCGGTGTGCTTCTTCGAGACGATCCGAAGATTCGTCAATCCCGACGACGCGCGGCACGCCGTATGCCGCGACGGCGCGCAGATACTGCCCAGAGCCGCAGCCCATGTCTAAGAAAGACTCGCACTTGCCGAGACGATCTAAGACAAGTTGAATACGCCCTTGTAATCGCTGATTCGCGCGTTCTCGCTGCGTTAAGGCTGCAGCAGCGTCTTTGGAGTACAACGGCTCGTGCCCGTTCATAGTTCTTGTGTGGCTCGCTGAATCAGCTCTTGATGATCGGGAAGCAGTTCGTAGTCGGGGAGCTTGTTTAAGTCGGCCCATTCAGCAGCTTCGATGTCGGAGTCGGCGCGCAGCCCTCCGGCCTTATAGCGCGCTACAAGTGCAATCAAGACATAGTGATACTGAACACGCCCATCGGCGTCACAAGTGATTCTCTCTAGGGCATCGAGGGTCCGAGTAACTTCGATCTCGATGTGGCACTCTTCACGAAGTTCTCTGATGGCAGCGTCACGGACGGTCTCCCCCAGCTCGACGACCCCGCCGGGGAGACTCCACTGGCCTTTGAGCGGCTCGCGTCCACGGCGCACCAGCAAAATCTTGCTGTCTTTGAAGACCAGGACGCTCACGCCGACAATGGGGTGGGTGGGATATTCGCGATCTCTGTCAGAACCCATACAAATACTATTATAGTTCGGTCATCTTTCCGCATCAAATGGATCGAGATCAGCCAAGTGAAAATCTCAGTGCTGGGCTGGTTGCGGCCATCGTCGGCGTGCTGGTCGTGCGTGGTGTAGGGCTGGCGTTCTGGATGTGGAGGCGGTAGGGACTGAGGCCCTCACCCCCGACCCCTCTCCCGTCTTCACGGACGTGAGAGGGGGTGCCGCAGGCGGGTTGAGGGCCAAAGGAGCCCGGCCAGCCAGGCTCTCTTTATTGGCAATCTAGGGGACAAATATGCTACACTAAAGCTATGGAACGCTGGCTCGCGCTTCTCGCAGCTTTGGTAATAGCACTCGTTGGGGTGCTTTTCTTCTGGTTCGGTGGTCCCACACGAACAGAAATAGCCCAACGGGTCTTCGTCGTCGAGGTGCGCGATCATTATTTTGATCCTCCGGGGCTTACGGTCCAGCTCAATGATCGCGTCGTCTGGATCGTGAAAGAGAACGCTCAAGGCAACGGGCATACCATCACAGCATATCACCCAAGTCACGATCGCCCACTGCGCATCCCTGCCGGGGCCAGACCCTGGAACTCTGGGCTGATGACTCAGATCGGGCAGTCTTATTCGCATGTCTTTACTCTCCCCGGGGTTTATGACTATTTCTGTGAGCTACATGAGCAACAGGGGATGGTAGGTCGGATCATCGTCGGCGGCGCAGCGAGTTCTCCAGCAGCAGAGCAGGGACTACCCGCGGCAGCCCAATTGTCTATTCCAACGCTAGAAGATCTCTCTGGGGTCGTCGGTGAGGCGTTCAACGCTCTCGCGCTTTTGCAGGGAATTGGATATTTGGCCGAACAATCGCAGACGGCGCTAGCGCTGCACCAACTGAAAGCATTTCAAGGCATTTTTTCGCAGAGTGCTCTCGCTGCAGCATTGGCCAAGCAAGGCGTGCGCGAGCAATTTGAGAATAGGCTTTCAGCGTTAGAAGCATTACTGAGCCGTGGGGCACCCCTATCTGCTATCGTGCAGACGGTCGCGCACGCCAAAGTGCTGCTCGAAGCCTTGACGCGACTCTAGAGCGTCCCGCTCTTCTCTTTCAGCTTCTCTTCGTCTTTAATGATAATATAGTAGCGCTTCTTGTCTAAAATGCCCTCTTTGGCCAGACGATTGAGAGCGCTCGTTGTGTTCTCACGTGCAGAGCCAATGAGATCAGCTAACTCTTTATGGGTGATCTTGAAGCTGATCTGCGTCCCTTCAGGAGTCGGCTCGCCATGCTCTTCAATTAGCCTTAAGAGCTGGCGCGACAGCCGCGTCGTGATGTCTTTAAAGACCAAGTCTTCGAGCTTTTGTTCCAGGTCGCGCGCCCGCTTGCCAAAGAGCTGAATGATCTCCAAAGCTAACCAAGGCTTGCGCTCGAGGAGATAGAAGAACTTCTCGCGCTCGATAGGGTGAATGATCGCATCTTGGAGGACTTGGGCTAAATGTTCGCGGCGCTTGGCCCCAACTAAGACCATCTCACCAAAGATCTCGCCGGCCCCTAAAATCGCGAGAGTGAGCTTCCGGCCGCTCTCGTCCAAGTACGCCAATTTGATCTTGCCGTCTTTAATATAGTAGACCCGGTCGTCGATATCGCCCGGCTGATAGATGACCTCGCCCTTTTTGTAAAACCGTCCGCTGGTGGATTCGACGATCTCGTTCAGTGCTTCCGCGATCTGTTGCCCGTCGGGCTGGTGCCCACTCATGCTCAGCATCGTAAAGTGATTGACCATAGTCTCTTGTACCCTCTGTGAGAGCGCTTTTCCGTGCGCTCTTGGATGCTCTTACTCTAACGGTGAGGGATGGGAGACTGAAAGGACCTCTGGTAGATTGACCAAGGGGGGTTCGTGACGCGGGCGACAGCCGAAGGAGCGCTTTGGGGACTACTGCCGTCACCTCATGAAGGGACAGAGGGCCAAAAGAACCGGAAATAAAAAAAAGAGAGAAAAAAAGAATGACAAGGCTGGATAGCATGAGCAAAGCGCGCTCAAGGAAGACCGCGACCTAAGGAGAAAGAGCTCCTTAGAAAGGAGGTGATCCAGCCGCACGTTCCCGTACGGCTACCTTGTTACGACTTCACC
>CAYYOG010000014.1:0-30346 GCA_964473325.1 uncultured Thermotogae bacterium | reverse complement strand
CGGCGCGCACACTGCGGCTTCTTTGTATCTTCAGAGATCTCTTCTCCGAGACAACGGCTTCTTTCGTCCGACGCGAGTCAACGCTGAGACGTCCTGCGAGCGGATCCGCGCGCAGCGCGATCAGCTCTCACACGTTAGTCCTTCAGTAACTTCAAGCGTTTCAGATCCGCTTCCGTCCAGCCAGCTTCCTCCTCCACCATGCGCTTCAGTGTCTTAATCGGGAAAGTGTCCGAGGGATGATGAAACGTGACGTTCACGCGCCGCCCATCAGGGCGATAATAGATTTGATGACTACCAGACTGACGACTGAGGATGAAGCCATCGCGTTCGAGGGCACGAAGGAGCTTCTGAGCCGTGAGGCTGCGGAGCTTACTGTAATCTATGGAGCTCATACCGTGACGGTGACTTTTGGCTCTTGAGAGACCGTCACGCCGCGACCGATAGGGATGGTTTCGCCGCGCGCTTTCATATCTTCGAGAATCAAAGCGATGACTTCTTGAAGGTTCTTCAAGGCTTCTTGTACGGTATACCCCCATGTGGTCGCGCCTTTGAGGGCGGGGCAGTAGGCAAGATAGGCTTTGCGCCCATCAGCAAACTGGTCTTCTTCTACGACGACTTTGAACGTGTAGGTCTTCATCCGGTGTATATTCTAAGCTGAGGGCGAGAGCCATGCAAACTACCAATCCCCTGACCAATACCAGCGAACTGGTTGTCATGGAACTCTACGTTAGGGGAAGCTCTCCCACGGCAAGAGTGATCCTCTACTTCACTGTCCGGCGCGCACGCCGCGGCTTCTTTGTATCTTCAGAGATCTCTTTCAGGCACTCCGCGAACTCGCGCAGCCTTTGGTCTACTAAGGAATTGATCGCGCCCTCGGGGAATTTGCCGTCACGGCCACGCTCCCCTGCTGGCCTACCCGTCAGAATTTCTATGCCCTCGTCAATCGTGCTCACCGCCCAGATATGAAACTTCTTCGCGCGCACAGCCTCGACGACGTCTTCACGAAGCATCAAGTTCTGCACGTTGCTCTTGGGGATGAGCACCCCCTGCTCGCCCGTCAGCCCCTTGACTTTACAGACATCAAAAAAGCCTTCGATCTTTTCATTGACTCCCCCAACCGCTTGAACTTCGCCGTGTTGGTTGACCGAACCCGTCACGGCAATCCCCTGCTTGATGGGTACTCCCGACAGCGCCGAGAGCAGCGCATAGAGTTCTGTCGAAGAAGCGCTGTCGCCCTCGACCCCTTCGTAGCTCTGCTCGAAGACCAATTTGGCCGAGAGCGTCAGGGGCTTGTCTTGCGCGTACTTCTGCGCCAAGTACCCACTGAGAATTAAGACGCCCTTGGAGTGGATTGGCCCACCAAGCTCGACTTCGCGCTCGATATCTATAATGCCCTCGCGCCCTGCCCCCACGCTCGCCGTGATCCGACTGGGCTTCCCGAAGATATAATTCCCAAGGCTGATCACGGAAAGCCCGTTGACTTGCCCGACGGCTTGGCCTTCGGTGTTGATGAGCAGCGTCCCGCGCGCGATCATCTCTTGAATTCTCTCTTGAATGAGATTGGAGCGATAGACTTTCTCTTCCAAAGCCCTCTGCACGTGGCGTGCGCTGATCTGTGAAGCGTTCTCTTGCAGCGCCCAGTAATTGGCTTCTCGGATGACGTCGGCAATCGCGCCAAAGTGCGTCGAGAGCTTCTGCTGGTCTTCGGCTAATCGCGCGGCGTGCTCTAAGAGCTTGGCGACTGCTGCGCTGTCGAGGTGCTTCAGGTGCTCTTTCTGACAGAACGTACAGAGAAACTTCAGAAAGTCTTGGATGTTCTCTGGGGTGCAGTCCATGCGGGTATCGAAGTCAGCTTTGACCTTAAAAAGTTCGGGGAACTCCTCGTCAAAAGCGTGCAAGAGATAATAGAACAACGGGTGCCCAACGAGCACAATTTTTGTGTCGAGGGGGATAGGCTGTGGGCGCAGGCTCTTCGTCGCGATAAACCCCAAGCGTTCACCCAGTTCTTCGATGAAGATCTCGCGGCTGCGTAGGGCGCGCTTCAGCCCGTCCCAACTGAGAAGATTTCTCAAGACGTCCTCGATGGGCAGGACTAAATAGCCCCCATTGGCGCGGTGGAGCGAGCCGGCTTTGATCATCGTAAAGTCTGTGTAGAGCGCACCGAATTGCGTCTCTTTCTCGATGCGTCCAAAGAGATTGTGATAGGCGGGATTGAGTTCGACGACCACCGGCGCACCTTGCTGTTTACTATTATCCACTAAGACGTTGACTTGATACTTCCGGAAGGGGAGCTCTCTGGCCCACGCGGGGACTTCACCGTCAGATTTTTGTTCGCCCTTGAACGGCTCGATGTTCTCTAAAATATCTTTCTGCACGGCGTCCAGATGCGCCAGCACTTCAGGAAGCTCTTTGTACTTTTCGCGCAAGTCGTCCATCAGTCCACCGACCATGTAGAGCGCGATTTTTTGATCGAGCTCGTGCAGCTTCTCTTGCGCCGTCTTTTCTAAGGCGCGAATCTCCTTCATTGCTATCTTGATCTCTTCTTGGAGGGCATCGCGGCGGCGCTGAATATCTTCACGCGCTGCTTGGGGCAAGGCTTGGAATTCCGTATCGCTCAGAGGGCGCCCGCCCAACACTGGGAGAATCAATATCCCAAAGGGCGCAGCTTGCAACATAAACCCAGCTTGAGCCGCGCGCTCTTGCACGCGATTGATCACAGTCTCGCGTTCTTTATTAAACGCCTTCATGATCTCATCGCGCTGAGCGTTGTACTCTTCGCTCTCGAAGACCTTGGGAAGCTCGCGCCGCACGTGATCGATAAGATTCTTCATATCGTGGGCAAACTGTGCTCCCCAGCCGGGGGGTAAGCGCAGCGCCTTGGGGTGATAGGGGTCGTCGAAGTTATTCACATAGCACCAATCCGGGGGCGTCTCCTTCTGTTGGGCTAGCTCCTCTAAGAAAGACTTGACGGCGGTCATCTTGCCGATGCCCGGCGGGCCGGCAACATAGATATTAAAGCCCAGCTCTTGGATGCCCAGCCCAAATTTGAGAGCTGAGACAGCGCGCTTCTGCCCGATGATCCCCTCTAGTGGGGGGATCTTTTCGGTCGACTCAATCCCCAGTTCTTGAGGATCGAAGGTGCGACGCAACTGCTCTGGGGCAAGCTCATTATAGGGCATTAGTGGTTCACCCCTTCATAACTTTCTCGATCATGCCCTCTTAGGCAAAGCCAATCTCCCTTTAGGTTCGGGGATGGGACGCCCTTAAACACCATCTTCATCCCCCTAATTTGTATTTAAGTATCACAGCTCGAGCGTGCTTGACTGACTTCAGCCACGTAATGATACGGATAGACGCGATGGTCACGCAACTATAAATGCTCGATGAGCATCCCGACAAAGTACCCAACGATCGCTACCCCCAGCCCCACCAAGAACATGTCTAGCCCGCTGCGGAACGCCCCGCGCCCCGTAAATAAACTCCGCGCTGCGCCCACGGCAAAGTGCGAGAGCATGCTGATCACAAATGACGTCCAGATCTCTATTGGGCCGCTACCGAAGAAGAACGGCAGCACGGGAATGAGCGCCCCAAAAGCCGTCGCTGTCCCGGTCAAGATGCCCTCACGGATGGGTGAGCCAAGCTCGGGGGAGATGCCCAGCTCTTCTCTGGCTTTCTCTTGCAGCGCGATCTGGGGATCGGCCATCACCTGCGTTGCAGCCTGGCGGGCGGCTTCCGCGGGCATCCCCTTCGCTTCATAGAGCAACGCTAATTCTTCAGCCTCGACCTCGGGCATAAGCTGAATCTCTTCGCGCTCCAGCTCGATCTCGTGTTGATACACTTCTTGCTCGCTCTTCGCCGCTAAGTACCCGCTTGCCCCCATTGAGAGCGCGTCGGCGACTAAACCCGCTAAGCCTGTCAGCACAATAAACTCGTGGACTTGCGCGCCGAGCACGCCCATCACCAGACCAAAGTTTGCTGTCAAGCCGTCATTAAACCCGTAGACAACGTTGCGCAAAAAGCCCCCAGACTCCATGCGATGCCACGGTTCGCCCCCGCTGCCAGCGAGCTTCATCAACGTCTCAGCGTGGATCGCTTCGTCGCGCGCGACTTGTTGGGAGATCTTGGCAGCTTCACCAGTGCCAATGCTCGATTTTTCGCGCAGATAATTTTTGACTTCGCCAGCTTCATCAAGGATGCGCAAGCGCAGTACCGTGCGTGCGCTGCCGCGCCGTGCCATCCAGCCCAAAAGCCGTGCTCGCCAGCTAGGCTTGAATACCCCTACAGAGATCCCTTGATCAGCTAAGAGCTTCGCAAAGCTCTGCTGATGCCGCAGCTCGACGTCGGCGAGTTTAAGATAGATCTTCTGACGCCGTGGGTCAGGGTCGACTGCAGCTAAGATCTTATATAGATACGCTGACTCCCCTTCGTCCTGCCAGTGCTCTAGCAATCGCTTCGCGTCCATAGTCCGTTCTTTCACCTCTTGAATGCTGCAAGATCAACGTAGTCACGCACAAGCTGTTCGAGGAGAGCTATCTTATCAATGGCGTCCTTGGTGAGCAAGGGCTCAATCGCTTCGATGCGCTTAGCTGTCTCGTATGTATCATAGGGGACGAGCAAGAGCGGGATATTACGTTCCGCGGCGAGCGAGATGACGTTGGCCGGAGGTACAATATTGTTCGTGAGCACAATACCAGAAGTATTGCTTTCGAGAGCTGCTAAGATCATATCGCTGCGGTCGCCACTGGTGATAATAAGCTTGTCCTCTTGAGCAAAAGCGGGATGGCGCATCGCGGCTTGAGCTGACATTGCGCCAATGAAGACCTGTTTGACGACGCGCCGCAGCCCACCCTCTCCCGCGACCACTTTCGCAAAGAGATCTTCAGCAAGATGCCCCATCTCCAGCGTCGTCAGCTCCGCCCGATGCGGAATGACCCCTAACAAATTCACTCCCAAAGCCGTGATCTCTGCCTCATGCGCGCTCTTGAAGTCCTCGACGTTGGGGACTTTATTGACGATCACCCCCTGCAGCTCGACTCCTTCTCTGTGAGTTTGCTTGTGCACAAAGACTATATCATCGAGAATGGTCCCCTCATCTCCAGAGGCGACAAGCAGCATCGGCGCTCGCAGGTACTGAGCAAGAGAGAGCACATCGAGATGGACAGAGATACCGTAGCTAAGATTCCTGCCGCCTTCGACAAAGAGTATTTCTTTTCCAGACTCAACGCGAGTAACAGACTGCAGCACCCGCTCGCGGATGCCTGTTTGGTCGTACATATAGCGCAGCTTGGCGTGATCAAATCCGATGCTCAGATCATCGGGGCTATCAGTCAGTCCAAAGATATTGGTCATCAGCGCCGAATCATAATCCCACAGGCGCTTCTTGCGATAGAGCAACCGATCCCCAAAGGGTTTGACATACCCCAAGGGCTTGCCGAAGGCCTTCCCTAACCCCACAATGAAGCTTGTCTTGCCCGCGCCCTTGCGCATTGAAGCGACAATCAATCTCTTCATAGCTTCAGCCTCCCTGAGCTAATAGAACCCGTGCATCGACGGCAACACCGCCGCGCCCATGCTCATAGACGATCAACGGGTTGATCTCGATGTCAGAGATCTGCTCGCTCGCCAGCAAGAGCGAGCCCACACGAAGGAGTACGTCGATGACCGTATCGATATCGCGCTTCTCCTCCCCGCGCACCCCTAACAATAACGGATACGATTTGAGCTCCTTGAGCATATCGAGAGCTTCTTGTCGGCTTATGGGGAGCGCCCGAAACGAGACGTCTTTCATGACTTCCACGTAGATGCCTCCAAGGCCAACCATCAAAATTGGGCCAAACGATGGATCTCTTCGAGCCCCAATGATGATCTGCGTCCCCGGGGATACTTGCTGCGAGACCTCGATCCCGTCAATAACAGCGTTGGGCTTATAAGCGCGACAATTGTGCAGAATCGCGCCGTATGCATCCGCGACTTCTTGAGGATTGTCGAGATCGAGCGCGACCCCGCCTACATCGCTCTTATGTAAGATATCTCGAGAGACGACTTTCAAGACCACAGGATAGCCGATCTCGTCGGCGTAGCGCACGGCTTCATCGAGCGTGCGCGCGATAGCGCTCTTCGGCACGGGAATACGAGCGATGCGCAAGAGCTGCTGAGCTTCATGGGCCAGCAAGAATGCCCGGTGCTCGCGCCGCGCTGCTTCTAAGACCCTTTCAAGAGCCTTCGTGTCGATCTCAAGAGCAAGAGATTGAGAGAGCTCTTCGGGCTTGGAGCGATAGCGATAGTGTGCATACAGAGCTCCTAAGCACGAGACGGCCTCCGTGACGTCGGCGAAGATAGGCACACCCCGACGCCGGAGTGTCTCAGTAAGTTGCTCGACCTTCTCGCCGCCGAGCGCCGAGAAGGCCACGGGCTTGCCTGTCTCTTGGAATACGCGGAAATTCCCTTCGATCATGGGCTCAAACGCCGCGACGTCGAAGAGAGCAGTCTCGCAGTAGAGTGCGAGCACGGAGTGAATCGCTTCACTATGCCGCGCTGCTTCTAATGCTCGGTTGTAGTGTTCGGCCGTCGCCTGTCCTGTCAGGTCTATAGGGTTTTTCGTCGAGCCGAACTCCGGCGTCACGGGGGAGAAGATCTTCTCTAAAATCTGCAGATCGTCGTACAGCTCGACGGAATACTTTTCGCACGCGTCGGTGGCGATGACCCCGATGCCCCCGCCATTGGTGATAATGACCGTCTCTGCTCCTTGAGGAAGCACTGAGGTCGCTAGGAACTTGCACCAATTGAAAGCTTCTTGAATGCTCTCGGCGCGCAGGACGCCGCATTGTTTCATAATCGCATCGAAGACCTCGGTAGCGCCGGCGAGCGATCCCGTGTGCGATGCAGCCGCAATAGCGCCGCGCTTGGAGCGCCCCGCTTTTATGACTATCACGGGCTTCTCTTTCGAAGCGCGCTTGAGGACCCGAACGAGTCGGGCACCGTTCTTCACCCCTTCGATGTACATTAAGATCACACGCGTCTCCGGATGAGGCACGAGATACTCTAACAGATCGGCTTCGTCGATGTCGGCTTTGTTCCCCACCGAGATAATTGCTGACAGCCCCATCCTTTCAGCAGCGGCCTTGCCGATCATCGCCACGCCCAGAGCGCCGCTCTGGGTCACGATCGCGACGTTGCCCTTAGGGATATCTCTAGGGCCAAAGCTCGCGTTGAGCGACGGCGTGACAGAGTAAAGCCCAAAGATATTGGGTCCAAGCACGCGCATCCCGTGTTCGTGGGCATACGCTACGATCTTGCGTTCTTCTTCTAAGTTCCCGACTTCAGAGAACCCCGAAGAGATGATGGGCACGAATTTGACCCCGTGCGCCGCGCACTCCTGTACCGTCTGAAAAACGGCTTTTGCGGGCACGACGATCAACGCGACGTCGATCTCGTCGGAAATATCTCTGAGAGAGGGGAAGGCGCGAAGCCCCAAGATCTCACCGCCCTTGGGATTGACGGGGAGGACTTTTCCGGCATAGCCGTTAGCGACGATATTCTGCACGATCTTGTAGCCGATCTTGTTCGGGTCGTGCGACGCCCCGATGACGGCGACTGTCCGAGGCTCAAAGAGCAGCTTTATATCTGGTGTATGAGTACTCATTGTTCACGGAAGGTCATCTTCAGTTCGTAGACGCCTTCGGCCCGGCGCTTCTCGATGTCAAACCCCATCTTCTCGAAGAGATGGAGCATAGGACGATTCTCTTCTAGGACCTCTGCCGTGAAGCCGTGCAAGCCTTGGCGCTTGGCTAGATACGTCAGATACGAGAGCAGCTCCGTGCCGATGCCCTTGCCCTGATAGTCGTCGCGCACTACGAATGCGACTTCAGCAGTGTTGGTGCGCTCGTCGATACCGTATTGTCCAACGCCGACGACTTCTTCTATGCCTTCAGCTCTCTGGATCGTGGCTAAGATCACCATCTCTTTGGTGTAATCAATGACGACAAACTCTTGCAGACGCTCATGGGGCATGTCCTTGCGCATCGAGATAAAACGCCTATAGAGGCTCGTATCGGAGAGCGAGTAGAAGAAATCTTTGAGCAGATGCTCATCGCTGATCTTCACGGGGCGCAACAGGATCTCCAGCCCGCTCTTAGTTGTTCTATATGTCTCTAATTCTTCGGGGTACTCGCCGCGCTTGCCAGGGATGAATGCTTGGTCTTTATAGATGAGATTGAGTTTCTTCGCCTCTTGGATGAGCCACGGCTGGAACTTGGGATGCGCAATGGCAATGAGCGCCATGGCGCGCTCGCGGACGTTCTTGCCGTGCAGATACGCAATCCCATATTCCGTGACGACGTAGTGAATATCGCCGCGATTGAGCGTGACTCCAGCTCCTTCTTTGAGGAAGGGCACGATGCGCGAGACCGTCTCGTTATTGGCCGTCGAGGGCAGAGCTAAAATAGTCTTGCCGTTGCGGGCGAGTACCGCACCGCGCATGAAGTCCGCTTGTCCGCCAATCCCGCTAAAAAAAGTCTTGCCTAGCGATTCCGCGCTCGCTTGCCCGGTTAAGTCGACCTCGAGGGCGCTGTTAATCGCCGTCATATTGTCCAGCCGAGCTATGATCAAGGGATTATTCGTATAATCGACGGTGCGAAATTCTATCGCGGGGTTGTCGTCAAGATATTCATATGTCTCTCGACTGCCCATGCAGAAGGTCGCCACGGTCTTGCCTCGGTCTATCGTCTTGCGGCTGTTGTCGATGACGCCCTTCTTCATCAATGCGACGATCCCGTCTGAGAGCAACTCCGTGTGCACGCCCAAGTGCTTTTTCTCTGAAAGATTCACCAAGATCGCGTTGGGGATGCTGCCGTAGCCCACTTGGATGGTGTCGCCGTCTTGGATGATCCGTGCGACGTATTTGCCAATCTGCTGAGCGATCTCGTCGTCGGCTGGGGCGTGGAACTCCAATAACGGCTCGTCGTAGGGCACGATAAACTCGACGTCTTCGATGTGAATGAAGCCATCGCCGTGCACCCTGGGCATATGCGAGTTCACTTGGGCAATTACTAAAGAAGCGCGCTCTGTTGCGGCTTTGGTGATGTCTACGCTCACGCCCAAGCTCATATACCCATGGCGATCTGGGGGCGATGTTTGAATCAGCGCGACGTCGATGGGCACCAGTCCGCGTGCAAAGAGCCTCGGTACATGCGAAAGAAAGATCGGGGTGTAATCTGCTAAGCCCTCATTGACAGCTTCTCTCGTATTGGGGCCGATGAAGAACGAATTATGCCGAAAGTTATATTTAAACTTCTCGTCGGCATAGGGAGCCACGCCCAGCGTCCACACGTGAAAGACCTCCGCGTCGAAAATTGCCTTGGGGTGCGACTGGGCATAGTTGACTAAAGCGCGGACTAAATATTGGGGTTCGCCACAGCCGGTGCTGATGAAGATATGATGCCCGCGTCGGATCTTGCTGAAGATTGTCTCTTCTGGGGCGAACTTCTCGCGATAGCGTTCGCGCCAGTAGGCAAGGCTCTGCTCTCCCCAGGGCATGGGTCCTCTCCAGGTTCGCGTGCTCTTCGTATATTTTCCAGGATTTGCGTAGTGGGCGCAACCCGTCTGTTCGCCACCGGGCGGGCTCTGGATTGCGCAGTGCTACAAATTGTAAGCGGAGATGGGGCAGATATTAATATACACAGCAGGAAGAAGAGGTTGTTAAAGGAGAGGACTTATTAGTCAAGCATAGCAACCTCAACCCAGTAGCTGAAGTCGCCGGCCCCCTTCAGTGGGCTTGCATCTTATGGGCTGGATGCTTCAGCAGCCGGTCAGCCCTCTACACCTCCTTTAGAGACCATAAGCCCTTGACAGCACCCCCTGTGGCTGTTACCCTTGCGCAATACAATAACAGTACGCACTGAGAGGAAAGCGAGGAAAGCAGAGATGACTGCCAATCCGTTCGAGCAGATCTTTCTTGCGCTCTCTGGGCCAAGCCCGATCTGGCAAGGGCTGTGGGGCGGGATCGTCATCACCGCGCTCAACACCGTTGGGGCGCTCTTAGTCTTGATCTGGCGCAAACCGTCCGAGAGATTTCTCGACGGCGCTCTGGGCTTTTCGGCAGGCGTCATGCTCACCGCGAGCTTTACGAGCTTGATTCTCCCAGGAATTCAGCACGGCGGTATCTGGCCGGTGCTGATCGGCCTGGCGCTAGGTGTCTTGTTATTAGATCTATCGGATCACGTCGTGCCCCACTTGCACGCGATCTCCGGCCAAGAAGGAGTGGCGACCAAGCGCGTGCGGGCGGTATGGCTCTTCATCATCGCGATCACACTACACAACATGCCTGAAGGATTAGCTGTGGGAGTAGGCTTCGGCTCCGGAGATCTCGGGAATGCTCTCAAGCTTATGCTCGCTATTGGGATTCAAAATATCCCTGAAGGGCTGGCTGCATCAGTCTCGGCGCTGAGCGCTGGGCTTGGCGCGTACTTCTACGCGAGCTTTGTCGGGATCCGAGCGGGCCTCGTCGAGATTCCCCTGGCGCTCCTGGGCGCCTGGGCGGTGCACGTCGCTGCGCCCATTCTCCCGTATGCCATGGGCTTCGCTGCTGGGGCTATGCTCTACGTGATCAGCGACGAGATCGTCCCGGAGACACACCGTAAGGGGCACGAGCGTGTCGCTACGTTAGGGCTGATGCTCGGCGCGGCAGTCATGCTCTATCTCGATGTCATGCTAGGGTAGTTCTGTGACTGAGATCAAGTGAGCCCCTGAGCGTCATCAGCGATTTCTCACAAGCCCTCTGCTAAGATAAGACGAAACCGTAGCGAGGAGGTTGAGAGCCCGTGGCCCCAGAGATGGACGGTGCCGACGGCAATGGGAAAGGCAGTTTTCTTCAGCTCTATCTCAACGAGATCAAGCGCCACCCTCTCCTCTCCCCAGAAGAAGAATACGCGGTGGCGCAACGTGCGGCCAAGGGCGATCCTCAAGCCCGTGAGCGCCTCATCACCTCAAATTTGAGATTGGTCGTGAGTATCGCAGCCCAATATCGCGATCTTGGGGTCCCCCTGCTTGATCTCATCCAAGAGGGTAATATTGGCTTGATCACGGCAGTGGAGCGATTCGACCCCAGCCGTGGCTATAAGTTCAGCACCTACGCAACGTGGTGGATCCGGCAAGCGATCATGCGCTCACTCGTCAAACACTTGCGCGTGATCGCGGTGCCGGACTATCTCGTCTCGCTCTTGCACAAGATCACTCAGATCGAGGAGCAGCATTGGCACGAGCAGGGCGATCTGCCGGACTATGAGAAACTCGCTGAAAAGATCGGCGTCTCCCCGCAGGTCTTGCAGCGCCTGCTCCAAGTGCGCCCGTTCACCCCATCGCTCGATACCCCTATCGGAGAAGAAGAAGACGAGACGCTCCTGGAGAGCGTAGCAGCCAACAGCAAGACTCCAGAACAAGAGGCGCTGCGCGCGATGCAGCGGGAGCGCCTTGAGCAAGCACTCGCTGAATTAGACGCACGAGAGCGCCGTGTCTTGGTCTTGCGCTACGGCTTGGAAGACAATCATCCCCGGACGCTTGTTGAGATCGGGATGTCTCTCAATCTCAGTCGCGAGCGCGTCCGCCAGATCGAAGAGCTGGCCCTCAGCAAACTGAAGCAATCGGGGTACTTACAAGAACTAGAGACCTTGTCCCCTGAATAGTAACTTTATATCTCTACAGTCTCTTTCCAGTCAGCGATGTGCGCAGTGCGTCCAAGCTTGGCTTGAATCGCCTGCTTGAGCGCCAGCAAGCTGTGCATCTCCCCGTGGACTAAGAAGATTTTTTCGGGTTTTTGTGCGTGGGTGAGAAATCGCAAGAGCCCCGCTTGATCGGCGTGCGCGGAAAACCCGTTAATTGTCCAGATCTGGGCACGCACAGCGATCTCCTCGCCGAAGATTCGCACAGTGCGTGCTCCTTCAATGAGTTTACGCCCCAGCGTTCCTTCAGCTTGGTAGCCCACAAAGACGACGCTGCACTCTGGGCGCCAGAGCTGATGCTTGAGATGGTGCAAGATCCGTCCGCCAGTGCACATCCCGCTCCCAGCAATGATGATCGCATGACTGGCTATGGAGTTGATCGCTTTCGATTCTTCGGAAGAGCGGACGAAACGCAGCGCGGGGAAGTCAAACGCATTGGGGCTGTGCGCTAATGCGCGAGCTTCTTCAGGCTTTAAGCACTCACTGTAGCGCCGAAAGACTTTCGTTGTGCTCAGCGCCAGCGGGCTATCCAAGAAGATTTGACAGCCAGGGAGCTCTTTGCGCTTATAGAGCTGGAAGAGCACAGCCAACAGTTCTTGGGAGCGCTCGAGGGCGAAGCTGGGAATAAGAACGTTGCCTCCACGAGCAAACGTTAAGAGCAAGGCTTGTCTGAGTTCTGCGATCGAGTCGCGCATCGAGCGGTGAGTGCGGTCGCCGTATGTAGACTCGATAAGAGCAATATCAGCCGCGTCGGGCTCAGCCGGGTCAGGCGTGAGCAATTTATCAGTATTGCCCAGGTCTCCGGAGAAGAGCAGTCTCTTTGGGCGCTTGCGCCCTTCTGTGACTTTGAGGTGGACGAACGCCGCTCCAAGGACGTGTCCAGCATCACGCAATTGGAGCTTGACGCCCTTGGCTAAGTCAATAGTCTTACTGAGCGGGACGGGATCAGCAAAGCAATCGAGCGCAACCAAGACGTCTTCGATCTCGTAGAGTGGTCGGACGGGGTTGCCGCCGCGACGTTGCTCCTTTCTGCTGAGCACGGCCGCTTCTTCTTCGTGAAGCTGAGCACTATCCATTAAGATCAGCCGAGCGAGATCGCGCGTCGGCTCGGTGCAGAGAATCTCCCCAGCAAAGCCCTCGCGGACTAATCGTGGGATAAGCCCGCAGTGATCGAGATGGGTGTGCGTGAGAATCACATAATCTATCTTGCTTGGGGGGAAGCCGAAAGGGAGCCAGTTGCGGCTCTCAATCTCTTCAGAGCCTTGCCACAGCCCGCAGTCTATCAGAATCTTCAGCTTGTCTATCTGCAATAAGGTGCACGAGCCCGTGACCGTCTTAGCCGCACCGTGAAACGTCAGTTTCATATAGAAGAGTTTAGCGCCAATCGCTTTGCAGAGCAAATATTCGAGTAAATCAACAGGCTCTCATAAACTGATAAATATCATTTCTTTGGATGATTTCAATCATTGGCATAGCAGTGATCTTTCTCTTACAATTTGACTGACGGGTCGAAATTAGACTTGCTGGTCGAAAATGACTCACCTTCAAGAACGCCGACTGAGAGAGAAGCAGAAAGAAGAGTGCCGCGTAGCAATCTTGAACGCGGCGCTGCGTCTCTTTGCTACTAAAGGGCTTCAAGACGCAACCATGGACGAGATTGCCCAGGCTGCCGGGCTGGGCAAGGGCACGATCTACTACTATTTCAATTCCAAAGAAGCTTTGATCGAAGAGTTGCTGTGCTCCCTTGCTGATCAGTACTTTCGGAATTTGCTAGAGGGAACCGAGGGCTTACAGACCCCTCTAGAGATCGCTGAGAAGATTATTGCGAATCTGTTAGCGCACTATCAGCGCCAGCCGGAGCTCTTTCACGTAATTCAGGCGATTATAACCGCCCCCAGGGGAGGGCCGCGGCGCGTGCGCCAGGTCTTTGCTACTAAGCATCGGGAGTGGCTGACTCAGCTGAGAGAGATAGCCCAAGGGCCGGTAGAAGCTTTTGGCCTCCCCCTCGAATCGTTTGTGGATTTCGTCGCGGCGCATGCGCACGGGTTGCTCTTCTGGGCCGTCGCGGGGCGGGATATCGAAAAACTTCGTGAGGAATCGGGGCGCGCTCTGCGTGCCTTTTTAAAATAAGCAGGAGGAACGATATGCTCAAAAGAGTGTTGCTTGGGCTTGCGCTGGCAAGCGTACTGGTTATCGGTGTGGGGGGACTGAGCTGGACACAGTCCGTGAAGCTCGATGAGATCGTCGTGCAGTATCCGGAGGGCTATACGCGCGTCTTGGCTGCTGATATAGCCCTGTTGTTGGGCGACCCAACTTTGCGTGAGGGCGTGATGGGCCCTTTAGGGGCTATGCGACAACCCCTGCACGGGATTCGTCAGGCCATTGAGCTCTTGCGCTTGGATGCGCAGAAGCTTCCGTGGGTGGCGCACGGGGCCGGGCCGAACCTCTCAGGTTTCTCATTGATTGAAGGGGCACCCTTTGAGCAGACATTTGGCGCGCTCCAGGGACTGAAGGCTGCTGCTGGCGCGCCTGGCTCCCCGTATAAACACTGGGAGATGGTCGAGATCGAAGGCATTCCCGTGGTCTTCACGGGCGGGATCTTCGGGCCGATCCCTATCGAGTGGGCGTATATCCCGTTAAAGAATCGCCTATGGTTCGGCTCGGAGATCGGGCTCGGCGCGCCGCCGAATCGCGACCGATTGCGGGCTTCAGCAGAGCTTATCATCCAGCGCGTACTGGATCGCGTTGGCGGGTTCCGCGAAATCGAGGCGGCCCAAGCAGTTCCAGGTGGCTCGATTGCCTTCGTTCGGATTACAGATCCCAGCAAGGACAAGCCCGTCGAAGCTGATGAAGAAGCCATGAGTTATGCCGTCTTCTTTGAGGGCGAGACGGTGCGCGTGCGCTTTCACCTTCGCTTCTTGACCGAGGAAGCCGCGCAGAACGCGCTCACCAATCTCTTAGAGAACAAGAGCAGCTACTTAGCCCAAGATCTCTATCAGGCTGAACTGATAGATCATAAGAGCAGCGGGCGCGTGCTCGACTTTGAGGTGCGCACAGACCTGCGCGGCGTTGTTGGATTGCTGATCCTGACGATGCCCTCATAAGCTATGAGATCTGTGCAAGGGGCACGAGGGCCGTGGATCGTTCTCGCTGTGCTCGGAGTGATCACGGCCCTCTGTGCCGTAGGCCTTACAAAGCTTCGCGTCGCGAACGATCCGCAAGAATTCCTGCCTGATCATCCGACGGTGCAGCTCTTTCGGGAGATCGAGCGCGACTTCGGCGTCGCCAGCTTTGCACACGTCATTGCCGTGCGCTTTGCACCAAAAGGGAATTTTTCGATTGACTCCCCCCAGGCGATCCTCGAGATGGAAGCTGTCTTACAGGCTCTGCGCGCCGTGCCGGGAATTCTTTCTGCCCAAGGGATTCCCGACTTTGTAAAGTTTGTTCGGGCAGAGCTGCACGGCGGCGACCGACGCTTCTATAGTCTGCCCACTAACGGTGATGAGCTGGGCTATTCGTTCGCTGAGATCATTCGCATGGCGTTCCAGCGCATGGCCTTGCTCAAGAAATTTACGTCGCTCGCCGGAACAGCCTTAGCGACGGCGACCATCGCCAAGGATGCTGATATTATCACTGTCTCACGCCAAGCTTTAGAAGCTTTACGGCCCATCCAAGAGCGCGCCATCGCGCTCGAGATCGGCTTGGTCAGCTACGGCGAGACGCTCGACGTCTTCAATCAAGTCACCCAGCGTGATATTCGCTATCTGACCCCTTTAGTCTTCGCAGTGATCGCGCTGACGCTGCTGTGGGTCTTTCGATTGACGCGCCTATGGGAGCTGGGCTTAGTCTTTATGCTGATCGCGGGCGTGGCCCTGGGAGCGTTTAGTCCAGAGCTCTTTCCTCGTGGAGCTTTGCCCATTGATCTCGTGCTCACGGGGGCACTCGCGCTCTTAGTAATAGTGACATATAAGCCCTTGGCGAGCCTCTATCTCACGTTAGGAGTCGTGGGGCTGTCGGGGGTCTGGGCGTTTGGGTTGCTCGGCTTTTTGGGAATTCCCGTGAATTTCTTGATGGCAGCTGTCTTCCCCTTGCTCATGGGCATCGGGGATGATTACGCGATTCACTTGCTGCACCGCTACGAAGAAGAACGCTGCAAGAAGCAAGCCGGGCCGCAAGCGATCAAGATCGCACTGGCGCGTACGGGTCGTGCCATTGCTCTGACGACCGCTACGACGGTCGTGGGATTCACAGCGCTCTTCTTTGCGCCCAGCCCGCCGATCCGATGGTTCGGGTTGCTTGCTGCTGTCTCAGTGCTCAGCGCTTTTGTCATCACTACGGCGCTCATTCCGGCACTCAAGCATATCTTTCCTGAAGGGCCGCGCACAGAGCAATGGCCCAGCACCCGCAGGCTCTTCGCGCACCCGCAGGTGAGTCTGCTGAGCATTTGGCTCGATCGCTATGCCAAGCGGTTGCGCGGGCGAGCCGTGATGGTCGCTGTGTTGCTGCTGGGGCTGCTGCTGGGGGCCCTTGGCTACTGGGAAGGGCGCGCGTTTCAAACGTACACAGTCGACTATCGTCGGCTCCTACCCCCAACTTATCCTACCGTCGCGCTCTATACTCAGATCAACCAAGAGTTTCGCACCTACGACGAGGTGCAGCTCGTCTTGACGGGAGATATCGCGCGGCTCGACGTGATGCGCGTGTTGCTCAAAGATATTCCCGAAGCGCTAGCAGCCTCGCCCTACGCGCACACCGTGACGAGCATCGCTCACTATTTAGAAGACGTGCGCACAGCGAATTCTCAGCTTGCTCAAGGTTTTTTAGATCGCTTTTTAAGCGATCCCGACGGGGCGTATCGGTGGCTTTTGAGCGAAGTCTTAGCGAAAGACTCTCTGCGCCAGCGGGCAGAAGCGTATGTGCTCCCCATTCATGCGTCGGAGAAGACCGTTGTGCGCGTCAATACGATGAAATTCTCTGACCAAGAGGGCGTGCGCCGCGTCGCTCATGATATCTCAGAAAGACTGACACCAGTGATGACCAAGCTCAAAGGACTGGGAATCGAAGCCCGACTGACGGGCGTCCCCTTTGTGGAAGAGCTCGGGCTGAATGCGCTCCATCAGTCGCTGACGCAGTCGCTGGCCATCGCGTTTGCGCTCTGTTTTCTCGTGATGGCTCTCGCCCTGCGCTCAGTCGTCTGGGGGATCATTGGGCTCTTCCCGATGATCGTCGTGACGGGGCTGTTGCTGGGCACAGTCAGCCTCTTGAAGCTTGAGCTGAACGCAGCGACGGCTATCGTGGCGGCCATTGGCATTGGGCTTGGGGTTGACTACGCGATTCACTTGATGCAGCGTTTTCGTGAGGAGCGCGATCTCGCCCGAGCGGTCTCTCGCACTGGCGAGGCGCTCTTCGCCGCGTTCTTCACCACAGCGTCAGCGTTCTTTGTGCTGATGCTCAGCACGATCACGTGGAACCGCGACTTTGGGCTGCTCGTGGGACTCGCTGTCTTCTATGCGTTCGTCGTGACGATCTTCGCCTTCCCAGCGCTTTTAGCTATGATAACGCACTTTCAGAAAGATCAGAAATAAAGGAGGAGATACGCTATGCGCGTTCTCGGCATGACGCTCTTGCTTACGCTGTTGCTCGTCGGCTTCGTTTCCCAGACGTCGGTTGCTCAGGACGCAGACAACGATGGCCTTACCGATGCTCAAGAGAAGATCTTGGGCACTGATCCCAATAAGCCCGACACCGACAGCGATGGGCTCCGAGACGGTGAAGAGTACTTTGTCTACTTCACCAGCCCGACAAAATCTGACACTGACGAAGACGGCATCGCTGACAAACAAGACCCCTATCCCCGCTGGGTGCGCTACGAAGACCTTAACGGCGTCACGACAAGCGTAGACCGCATCACCCAAGGAGCCGAAGGGTTGCGCCTGCACCAGTTTGTTGAGGTCAAAGTGGGTAATGTGCACATTGTTGATTGGCACAATTTTCTCAACCCGGACTTTACGCTGCGTGAGGCGCGCTTCACTATAACATATGACTTTCTCGACCCCAATCGTCCCGACTACACAGGAGAGGGCTACTATAAGCCTGTAAATTCCAATCAGATGGAGATCGTCCTCCCTAGCTACGAAGGAATCTTCAAGGCAACGATCCCTTGGCTAGGCCAAGCGATGACCATCTCAGATTGGGTCTATCATCTCTACAGCAAGCCCCTGAAAGTCGGCCAGATCTACGAGTTCAACGTCTTCTATCACGAGCTGGTGCGCTGGGGAGAAGAGCCGTTTGCACGAGCGCGCGTAGAAGTAATCAGCACAGAGAAGTTTATCTTAGAGACGAAGCTGGGGCGGCGAGAGTATCCCGTCTATGTCGTGAAAGCGACACTGAAGTTTGCGACGTTCAAAGACCCGTTCTTCCGAGCGTTCTTAGGGCCAAACCCCGAGCTGGTGTTGCGCGCCGTCTTCACCGCTGGAGAGAACTCACAGACCCAGGTGCTGCTGCGCTATACCACGCCGTTCTTCCGAATTACTCCGACAAAGTCCGTGGGCTTTTCGGATTTTATCATTGTGCATTAACTTTTCGTAGGGGCGTACAGGCCGTACGCCCCTACTCGTTTACGTGAGCTTAATGTAGTAGAACCCCTTGCCGCGGCGGACGAGCCAAAAGCGACGGACCATCTGATAGAGCGCACAGAAAACAACTATTATAGAGATCGCCAAGCGCTTCATAGATGGTCACCACTGCTATCATACCCTTCAGGGCGTTTTAGGGGGGAGCCCCGCTGAGATCTGCGCACGAGTTTTTGGATACACGGACGGTTGACATCTGTCTATTTTGCGCCTTGAGTGTCTGGTACGTTACAATATTTTTTTGTGAGTTGGATAGTATTGCGATGCTGCTGTTAAGACATTATGAGCTGCAGCATCACAGCACCAATGAACTGTCTTTGGAGGTATTGAGACGATGATGCGAGCCATACTTTTGCAGCTTTCCCGGAATGGTGCTTTACAATCAGCGTTTTCGAGATATCGCTTCGCACAGCGCGCGGCGCGGCGGTTCATCGCTGGTGAGAGACTTGACGAAGCGATTGCCGTTGTGCGCGAGCTCAACTCTAAAAATATCTTAGCGACGCTCGATCACTTAGGGGAGAACACCACCAACGAGCGCGAAGCGATAGCTGCTGCAGACGAGTATCTCACGATTCTCGACACGATTGCCCAGACGAAGGTGCAGTCTGAGGTTTCGCTCAAACTCACCCAAATGGGCCTAGACATCAGTCAAGAGTTGTGTCTGCAGAACATGCGCCGGATCTTAGAGCGTGCGCGCGAGTATAAGAATTTCGTCTGCATTGATATGGAAAGCTCGGCGTATACAGACAGAACACTCGAGCTGTACGAGATGTTGCGTCGCGAGGGCTTCGACAACGTCGGGCCGGTGATTCAATCGTATCTGCGGCGGAGCGCGCGCGATATCGAGAGACTGATCGAGTGGGGGGTGAGAGTGCGGCTCTGTAAAGGGGCTTATCAAGAACCACCGAGCATCGCTTTTCCCAGCAAGCGCGATGTAGACGCAAATTATATAAAACTCTTAGAGATGCTCTTCAGCCCGCGCGCGCAAGAGAAGAGAGTCTACCCTGCGATTGCCACGCACGACGAGAAGATCATCCGCTGGGCGATAGATTATATTCAGAAACACGGAATCTCTAGGGATCGCTTTGAGTTTCAGATGCTCTACGGCATTCGCAGAGACTTACAGCTCAAGCTCGCGCAAGAGAGGTATCGGGTGCGGGTCTATGTCTCGTACGGGACACACTGGTACCCGTACTTTATGCGACGGCTTGCCGAAAGGCCCGCGAATGTGCTCTTCTTGGTCAAGAATCTTGTGAGAGGATAAAACAAGCAAGAGGCGAAGCGTGCGCTCCGCCCCTCGCTCATCCTATGCTCTCAGCGCAGCTACGCGCGAAGCTTCAGCCACGCGATGATCACGTTGCCGTCAGGTATCGGTTCGACAAGCCTGAGAGCAATATTATAGAACGCTGAAGCGGCTACTCCCCCAACGGGCATCGAATAGAGTTGATAGCTCCCCAGCGCGACTGTCAACGTCCCGATTTTTACCCAGCCCTCAAGAGTGCGAATATCCCCATCAGAGGCGGGAAGCTTGGTGGGATCAGTTGGCTCGGTCTGGACGAAGACCTCGACCTGGGCGAATCTGATGCCCGTCGCTTTCAAGCAGAACTGCAACCCCACCAAAGGCTGATTACGGACAGCAACGCGATAGATCACCCAGTCGCCGTCGTCGTTCATCCCCGTCTCGAAAGGCTTTTCGGTCTTGCCCCAGGCTCGCCATTTGGCCAAGAACAATGTATCTATCGTCGTGAGATCAGCCCAATGATCGGCACCGCGCTTGTCGGGATTGAAGTATGTGCCCCCCGTTGCAAGATAGCGTGCGCCATCGCGCAAGAAGAGCCCTTCGGTTGGTATCCCTGGATCGCAGACGATCGCCGTGGGAGGTGGAGTCGGCGGCTGAGGGGGCGGCGATGGCGGCTGCACCGCGACGACGAACGTGCGAGTCCCCAAAAGCTCCGGCGGATTATTGGCGGGATTATGTATCACGCGCACCAGGTACGTCCCCGGCGGGAGGATACCTACCCCAATTGTATAGGGACCCCATGGCGTCAAAGCTTGTGTGCACATTTGGCCGGGATTAGACGTGTTGATCGTGATTGTGGTGCCGAAGAGGCTTCCCACAGGGTTCTGGGGAATACAGCCGTTCTTATAGACTCCCGAAATCTGAATGAAGACCGGCGTCCCATAGGGCACGGTAAGCCCAGGAATGATATTGATCGTCGTGCTGACCTGCGCGACGCCCGACACGGCCAACAAGAGTATGCCTAACACCGCAACGCTCACGCGCTTCCATGCGCTCCAGAACTGCATAGAGAGATCATCCCTTGAGTGTTATAAAAGAGTAGCCCCCGATCGGGGGCTGAGTTTCACCGAAGAGACTTACCCAGCTAACGAGAGCACAAACGGCATCGTTGGCCCGCCAACTTTGATGACCAACACAAAGAAGACAACCCCCGGCACCGGCCCGCCGTTAAACGTCGTGAACGGGGCGAAGAGCGCTGGACGGTCGCAGAAGACGGTCAGCCCGCCTCCCGGCGGCGGCACCGAAAAACACGTCGCTAGCGTGGGAATCCCCACAACCCACAGGACAACGGGCACCGCCGGACGATCATAGGTCACGGCAGCACGGAGCTGCCCCGTGCCGGAGCCAACCCAGTACGCGACAGCCTGAAGTCCCGGCCCTAACGCTCCCAGCACTAACGGATCATCGGCGTTACCGATCTTGGGCTTGTCTTGAGTTCCTTGCTCCTCGATGGTCGCGCCGGCGGCGCGCAGCGCCGCGAGCAACTGTTGCGGGTTCATTCCCGGCGTGAGTGGCGGCAACCCTGGCGGCAGCGTCGGCTGCTGCCCTGCCGGAGGCTGGGGCTGCTGGCCCGCCACTGTCGCTAAGATCGTACCGCATTCGTACTTGATTTCTTGGCCCACCGGCACAGTCAGTTCCAACGCTGTTGCTTGCCCACCTGTTCCTATAAACGCCCCGCGAACTTGGAGAGCTGTCGGCACGGCACGCAGCTCAAATTTAAATTCGCGCTTGGTCTCGATAGGGATCAGCAGCGCTGGGGTGAAGATCTGCGTTGCCAAGGGAGTCTGATTCTGCAGCCAAGTCAACTGCACGATCTGAACTCCTCCACGGCAGCTCAGATTGCTGATCACTGCCGACGCTGAGACAGCTTGCTGGGCCAACGGCCCATAGCCCAGCCCCACCAATACGACCCCGACCAGCCCGACCAACAGCCACAACCGATACTTCATAGACACTTAGCCTCCTGTCTTTGATAAGATGTGTGTGGCTTCTCTCACTCTTAATGTCTCTTGCGCAGGCGGTCTTCTGCCATACGGTCGGCAATACGGTGAGGAGCCAGCCCCTCGCGCCGCGCGAGCTCAAAGATTTTCAGCAACCGCCCGTAGATCTTTTCCGTCTCTTGTAAAGCTTTTTCTAAAGATCCTTCTAACAGGTCTTGCACTGCTGCAATCAGCCCCCCAGCGTTGATCACATAATCAGGCGCATAGAGAATCCCGAACTCGTGGAGTCTATCACCGTGTCGAGGCTCTTTGAGTTGGTTATTCGCTGAACCCGCGACGATCTTACAATTAAGCAAGGGGAGCGTGGTGTCATTGATAATGCCCCCTAAAGCGCAGGGCGCAAACGCGTCGCACTCGAGAGCATAGATCGCATCAGGGGGCTCGACGATCTTTACGCCAAATTCACTGTGCACCGTATCAAGGGCGCGACGATCGATGTCGCTGACGAAGATCTTTGCCCCTTCAGCAGCTAATAATTTAATAAGATGATGCCCGACCTTGCCTGCCCCTTGCACGGCGATGGTGCGCCCGTGCAGAGAGCTATTCCCAAAGACGGTCTGAAAACACGCCTTGAGCCCATAGAAGACTCCCTGGGCTGTCACCGGGGCGAGATCATGCGTGATCCCCCTGGCCCCAGCAAGAAACCGCGTCTCTTGCATCATGACCTTGAGGTCGTCAGCACTGATCCCCATCTCTTCGCCTGTAGTAAAACGTCCGTTGAACTGCTGCACGAGGCGCCCATAAGCGCGCAAGAGCTGCGGGGTCTTCTCGCGCTTGGGGTCACCTAAGATGACGCCCTTGCCTCCACCAAAGGGCAGCTCTGCTAACGCACATTTATAGCTCATCGCTTGAGCTAATTTGAGCGCGTCTTCGAGCGCAGCCTCCCACGTTGGATAGGGATAGAAGCGCGTCCCACCGGTGGCCGGGCCAAGCGCCGTGCTGTGGATGACAATGAGCGCTTTGAGCCCAGTCCCAGCATCGTTATAGTAATGGATCTCTTGTGGGGCATACTGAGCAATCAACTCTTGGATGGTCTTAGGGGTCTTCATAGTCTGAGGATCCTTTCAAAGATGGGCAAGAGAAACGCGCTGGAGAGCATCCCCAGCAAAGCACCGCTGATGACATCTGAAGGGTAGTGTTCAGCCATATGGATGCGCGAGATCGCGATGAAACTCGCGGCGCTGTACGCAGCTACTTGCACAGGGAGTATGGGATAGAAGTACGCTAGCACATAGGCAATGCCAAACGATGTCGTCGCATGGCCTGAGGGGAAGGAGTACGTATCGAGCAGCCGATACCCAAGCTCATAGGGTGGGGTCGTATACAGCGGGCGCATGCGCTTGAAGACCAGCTTCAAAAAGCGAAAGAGCGCTATATTAATAATAGTAATGGCGAACGCGACCATGACGTATTTGCGATCGAGCGGCGTGCCCCAGATGAGAATAAATAATCCCACGAGCCCCCACAGATAGCCATCACCAAAGTATGTAGCGATGACCATCGCCGGGGAGAGCTTGTTCAGGAGACGATTCGCTTTGACAAAGCGCACGTAGCGCTCATCCCAGGAGAGCACTAGATAGGGCAACACGTCAGCTAAGTAGTGATAGAGCGTGAGGAATCTCTTCTGGATAGCAGCCTGCGTGCGTCCCATACTCACATGGCCTCCTCATCTTGTCTTGGACGTAATGTCGGAAAGAGAATGACTTCGCGAATTGATGGAGAATCGGTGAGAATCA
The DNA here is from genome assembly GCA_964473325.1 of uncultured Thermotogae bacterium. Taxonomy (GTDB): domain Bacteria; phylum Bipolaricaulota; class Bipolaricaulia; order RBG-16-55-9; family DRXL01; genus JANXCC01. Next base: position 6,964 of record CAYYOG010000014.1, on the reverse strand, counting down.
TAGTTAAGCGATCTATGCCGATGCCCAAGCCCCCTGTGGGCGGCATCCCGTACTCTAATGCCGTCAAGAAATCTTCGTCGAGGGGCTGAGTCTCTTCGTCGCCGGCGCGGCGCATCGCTTCTTGGGCGAGAAACCGCTCACGCTGATCTATAGGATCATTGAGCTCGGAAAACGCGTTGCCGAACTCCATCGCCCCGATGAATGGCTCAAACCGCTCGACGAAGTTGGGATTGTCTGGCTTCCTCTTCGCCAAAGGTGAAAGCTCCACAGGGTAATCGAACACGAAGGTGGGCTGGATAAGCCTCGGCTCGACGTAGGTCTTCACAAGCTCATCGATTTGCTTACCCCAAGTCGGCTGCAGGTCAACGGTGAGCTTGTGTCGAGCGATCTCTGCACGCAGCTCTGGCAACGTCCTGCAGCATTCGATGTCGATCTTCGTATACTCTAAGAGAGCCTCACGAAAGCTGATGCGCTGCCATGGGGGAGCTAAGTCTATTTCTTTCCCCTGATAGAGAATGCGCGTCGAGCCTAAAACTTCTTTGGCGATTTGAGAGACCATTCTCTCAGTGAGGGCCATCATGTCTGTATAGTCTGCGTACGCCCAATAGCACTCCATCTGAGTGAATTCGGGATTATGCTTGGTGCTAATGCCCTCGTTGCGGAAGTCTTTGCCGATCTCATAGACTTTTTCAAACCCCCCGATAATCAGTCTCTTGAGATAGAGCTCATCAGAGATGCGCAGATAGAGCGTCATATCCAGAGCGTTATGATAAGTTGTGAACGGCCTAGCAGCAGCGCCGCCGTAGAGGGGCTGTAAGATCGGGGTCTCGACTTCTAAAAAGCCCTCGCTCTCTAAAAATCTTCTCATAGCACTAACGATGCGGCTGCGCATGAGCGCGATCCGTCGCGCCTGCTCATTGGCGATGAGATCGAGATAGCGCTGGCGATAGCGGGTCTCGACGTCTTGGAGGCCATGCCATTTTTCGGGAAGAGGACGCAGCGCCTTGGCGAGGAGTGTGAACTCCTCAACTCTTACAGAGAGCTCGCCCTTCTTGGTGCGGAAGACCAGCCCCTCTACACCGAGAAAGTCCCCGATATCTATCTGCGTGAAGAGCTCGTAGCGCTCAGGGCCAAGCGCGTCGATCGTCGCATAGAGTTGGATGCGCCCAGAGCCATCGCGGAGGTCTACAAAAGACGCGCCACCCATTACCCGTTTCGCTGTGATCCGCCCAGCCACGCTTGTTCTTATTGGGCTTTCGCTACCCGCGGGCAGATCGCGCAAGCCCTGCTGGAGCTCCTGCGCTACATGGGAGCGCACAAATCGGGTCGGATAGGGATTGATACCCCGACGACGCCACTCAGCGAGTTTGCGCAGGCGCTCTTCGCGCAGGGGATTGCTCGTGTCCATGAGAGAAGGGCTTAGCGCTGGATGGCTAAGATCTTATAGCGGATGACGCCGCGTGGGGTCTCGACGTGGATCTCCGCGCCCTTGTGCTGCCCCATTAACGCCCTGCCCACGGGAGACTCTGTGGAGATCTTATTCTGTTCGGGATCAGCTTCAGCAGGGCTGACCAGCTCGAAGGTCTCGGTCTTGTTGGTCTTTAAGTCTTTCAGAGTCACGCGTGTACCAATGTTGACCGCCTTGGTGCTAATCTGGCTCTCGTCCAAGATCACGGCCTTCTCAAGGAGCTCCTCTAAGCGGCGCACCTCGGCTTCGTAATAGTCCTGCTCGCGCTTAATATCTAGATACTCTTTGTTCTCCCGCAGCTCTGCCCCGTGCTCCTTGGCTAATTTGAGCTTCTTGGGCAGCTCCTCGTAGAGAATCCTCCGGTACTCCTCAAGCTTCTTCTTTTTCAGCTCGTAGCCTTCTTGTGTTAAGATTACTTCTTCTGTCGCTTCCATATGCCTGCCCCTCCTGGTCCTCATCGGAACGTCAACACTATAGACGTTCCGGTGGGATATTCTAGGGTCGGTGCAGCCTATACTATAACAAAATTCCTGAGGAGAATCAAGGGGCTGCCTGAGCTAGCGCTTTGAGGGCTTCCAAAAAGTGTTGACGGATCTGGGCATTTTCCAGGGAGGGCACGACAAGGCGCGGTTGCACAATGAGATCAAGCCCAGCGGTCAGCTGCGGATGGAGACGAAACGTCTCTCGTATGATTCTCTTGATGCGGTTGCGCACGTGAGCCTTGCCTAGCTTCCTGCTAAGGCTTACCCCGAGGCGCCCAAGCTCCGTTGGGCGTGTGCGCATGTAGAAGATGCGGAAGTACTCGTCTTGATAGAGCTGCCCATGCCCATAGATATACTCAAAATCGCGGCGCTTGCGAATGCGTTGCGCGCGAGAGAATCTGAAAGACACGAAATTAGCTTATCGGTTGGAATCGGGATGTGCAAATGGAGGGAGCCCAACGCGCACGCGCCCCCGTAACTGCTCGAATCTCTTCGGGCCGATGCCGCGAATCTGCAAAAGCTCTTCAATAGACGTAAAACCCCCGTGTGCTTCGCGATACTCGATGATGCGCTGTGCCAAGACCGGGCCGATCCCTGGGAGATCGATCAGTTCTTCTAAAGTCGCTGTGTTCAGATCGAGCGGCTCGGTGAGTTTCTTCACGAGCTGAGCTATGCGTGTCTCTGGGGCGAACGCCGCTCGCGTCCCTAAAGCCATCACCACTATCACGACGATCACACAGACTAGGACGATCTGATCAGATCGTTTCAGCATCATGGCAGCAGTTCTTTGATGCGCTCGATCCCCTGGGTCTCCCAGGCTAAGATCAGCTTGGGGGGCATCGAGCGATACTTATCTAAGCTGAATTTCATGCGATAGAATCTGATGAAGAGCTTCTGCAGCCGGGTACGCAGTTCCGCGTTGTTCTTCAAGAGATCGCGCTTCTCTTGACAGAGCTGCTCGACTTCTTCTAAGTAAAACTCGATTTGAGCGGCTTGACGGAAAAGCGCTTCAGCTTGAGAAGGATCAGTGCCATCCAAGCTCTCGATGGCTTCTCTCCACACCTTGCGGCGCAGCAGCTCCTGCTGAGCGCGGAATTTCATTCGTTTCGCTTGCTCTTGATAGTACTCAAGCTGTGACGGGGGAAACTCCAACAGATGACAGCGACAATCTGAATGTAAGGGCGGGATGTATTGGGGGTCTTCAGAGATCTCCCCATGATGGCTCAAGCACGTCTCGCATGTGAGAAAGTGCACTTGAGCGTAGAACTGAAAGTACTTTTCTGGTCGTCGCTCGAAGAGGGCCATAGCCGTTTTACAGTATACTGTGCCTCCTACCGATACGCCAACAGTCCTAGCACCGCTCCAAGAGCTGCGATGACCCAAAATCTCAGGGTGATCAAGGGTTCGGGCCACTCTTGGTTGGGCAGCAGATACTCATAGTCTATGCCCGTGGCTTTCTCAAAGTGATGGTGCAATGGCGAGACTTTAAAGACGCGCTTCTTGAAGGTCTTGAAGCTTATGACTTGTATGATGACCGAGAGCGTCTCGATGACGGGGATGAGCGCGATGAGAGGCAAAAAGAACGCCGTACCGGTCACTAAAGCTAATGCACCCACAAGCCCGCCCAAGGCGAACGAGCCCGTGTCGCCCAAGATAATCTTTGCTGGGTGGGCGTTCCACCACAGAAAGCCCAGCAGCGCCATTGCTGCGAGCGTGACGATCTGTAAAAGCGCAATTTCGTTCTGGAGAGAGAGAATGACCCCATAAGCCCAAAGCGCGATGAGCGTCACGCCGGCTAAGAGCCCGTCCAAGCCGTCGGTCTCGTTGAACGCGTTGACTGTGCTGAAGAAGATAAGAAAGATCAGCCCCACAGTCAGAGCTGGTGAGAGCGCGAGCGTCTCGCTGACAAAGGGGATGCGCAGGGAGGGCAAGATTTCGAGCGAGAGCACAGCCCAGGCTAAAAGCCCGCAGACGATTCCCTGCAAGAGCAATTTATATCGTCCTGGGAGACCCCGGGCATGGCGCTGGGAAATTTTCAGCCCATCATCGAGGAGCCCGATCAGTCCAAAGCTCAGGGTTGCCGCGCCAACGAAGAGCGTCTGAGCGCTGAGCACCGCGTAGTCGAACAGAAAGAGCAGCGCCCAACTGCCGAAGAACGCAAGCATCAGCGAGATGCCCCCGGCCGTGGGTGTGCCCTTCTTATGGGTGTGTATTTCTGGGCCGTAGTCGCGGATGGGTTGGCCAAATCGCTTGCGCTCTTGAAAACCGAGCCAGAGGCGCGTCAAAATCAAACTCACGAAGAACGTCCCCACGCTCAGCCACCACATAGCTAGAACAGAGCATAGCATAGATCGGCTTGGAATGCCAAATATCTTTTGAATCCAACTCCAAATCCTGATCCACACGCGATCTTCGTGTCGCCCTCTTGCCTTTTCTCCCCGTTTGTGCTATATAGATAACACTCAAAGACGCTCACCCCCGCCTAGAGCCTTGAGGGAGCAGGAGGAGCGCAAAAGGAGGAGATCATTCGCACTGCTGGCCTGGCCGAGCTCGTCCTCGCCGGAGAAGCTGTACCCATGGGAGCGAAGCTGCAGCCCTTGACCGCTCCTCCTGGGGAGGGTGGAGATATTGGCGGTGGCTATGAAGGCCCGCAGATCTGCACCTCCCAGTGGGGCTATGACTACTACTGTCTCAGCCGGTATCCCCTCCTCAGTGTCACCACGAGCAGCCTGACTCTGCCCCAGACGTTCATCACTCAACAGGTGCAAGGATCGTTTGTGATCTGGAACTCTGGGGGAGGGAGGCTGACGGGGACAGTGAGCGTGCCTGCGCCGTTCAGCATAGCTTCTGGAGCAAGCTTCAATCTGTTGCCTGGGCAGCCCCAGGAAGTAGTAGTACGATTCAGCTCAGGGACGGCGGGGAGCTTCTCTGGAAGTATAAACATTAGCAGCAATGGCGGGAATAAGGCGATCTCTCTAAGCGGGACAACCTGGGCACATCACTTCCTCGGAGAGCTGCAAAAGGAGGATGGGAATACTCTAAGAGTGGGGATGCTTGATTCGATTGATGCATTCCGCACAGGGGTCTTCTTTAATCCTTCCTCTTCCCAGCCCTTATACTTTTGGTATCAGTTTGATCGGAGCCGACAAGAGGGATTGATTACTCTTGAATCCCACCAAGGAGAGCGTTTGCAGGGGCGGATAAGGGTCTTGCAAGCTCCGGTTGGTGAGGTCAACTGCCCAGTCCTGCTCCCCTCAGACTTTGAAGATCAGCAAAAGCTTCAAGCAGCTTATCAATGCTATGTAAATGCGGGGATGCGTGTGGAGATATCGCTCCAGTTCAAGGATTATAACGTCACCTTGCCCGTGCTGCTATCAAGTGAGAGTGACTACGCAGCCGTGCAGGAGGCAATGCGCCAGATCGCTAGCAAAGCCAGCCCGGCTTTCAAAGAGGCCGTACAGGCCTACAAGACGACCTTCATGAATGATGAAACGGCCCAAGCGCTAGGCCAATGCTTAGTAGGGCAGATGACACAACCCAGCACTGTAAGAATGGTTCCGCTGGGAGATTCCTCTAGAGCGTGGGATTGTTTCTTGTGTGCAGGGGGGACAATCTTTGGCGCAATCGCTTGGGGATCACTAATATTTGCCCCTGGCCCTTGGAGCTTGGCTGCTGTCTACGCGGAAGCGCTTTTGGGAACCGGTCCCACAGTATTAGTGTGTGCTAGGTGTGGTGGTGTCGGACAAGGTGGTGGCGGACAAGATAACCCGCCACCGCCATCATCAGGCGGAGGATGTCGATGCAGCTACCGATAGGTCTCTAGTTGCAGTATAATTGTAAAGGAGGAAGCAAGGACTCTACCTGTGCAAACAAGCGTGAGGTGTAAGAGATGGAAGAATTTATCAAACAGTTTGAAGGATTCCTGCAGTCGTTTTGGGGAGGGCTTTATCTACTTATCGGTGCAGAGGTTTTGGTGGTGATCTTCTGCTGGCCCAGCCGAATCTGGACGTTATGGTCCATTAGCGTTCTCGTAGTGGTGATGGGTTTTACCTATATGTTATTTGATTATGGGCATACATTGTTTGGTTTCTTGTCGATCTTGGTAGTTTTGCAAGGAGTCGTATTTACAATCATCACGATCTACAAGAGAAAGGCACAAGGGAAGTCACTCTGGAGGTTCGACACTACCAGCAGGCCATAACGTGGCACACTGAGGGCAAGGAGGAAGTTAACAATGAAAGAGTTCCTACATTCCCATGCCGGCACCTTCTTCTTAGGGCTTGCATCTGCAGTGCCGTTCTTTCTTGCTGGTCTGGGTAGCATCTGGCGCTGGAAGCCCGGTTGGATCATCCTTGGGGAACTGCTCCTGGCGTTGCTAGTGGGCGTGGCCTGGGCAGTAGGTAATCTCCTAGCGACGTGGGTCTTGGGGTTTGTGTTCCTTAACTCGCTGGCGGTGGTAGTTGTGGGGTGGTGGAAGCGGAAGCGCGAGATGCCTAAGAAGACTTAACCCCTTACCCCTTTGGCCGCCAGGGTTCAGGAAGCGAGCTACGGCAGTGATAAGCGCTTAGGGCTCAGTGACGCGTGAGTTTGCTATCGTAGGCGCGCCGTTCAGCATAGCTTCTGGAGCAAGCTTCAATCTGTTGCCTGGGCAGCCCCAGGAAGTAGTAGTACGATTCAGCTCAGGGACTGCAGGGAGCTTCTCCAAGAGCGTGAGGATTAGCAGCAACGGTGGGAGCGCCACGGTGACTGCGACAGGGGTAGCGCACAAGGTGAGCTTCTCCCCAGCGCAGGTAGATTTTGGCAGCGGGCTGCTGGTGCTGCGGGAGCAGTGCAACAATATGGGCGTGTGTGGGCTAGGGACGGAGAAGGTGGGGTTGCCGATAGAGAAGCAGCTGACGGTGAAGAACGAGGGGAGTGTAGCTGTGACACTAAGCTTAAGCACGAGTGCGCCATACAAGATCGTGAGCGTGCTACCGACGCTCTCGCCGGGGCAGAGTGCTGCTGTGACGGTGCG
>CAYYOG010000013.1:28622-52907 GCA_964473325.1 uncultured Thermotogae bacterium | reverse complement strand
ACGCTCGAGAAACTCGTCGCGATGGTCATCAATGTAGCGAAAGACTCTTTCCATAAGAAACCTCCTATCGCAGCTTGTTCAGCTCATTTCGATCCCATGAACTTTTCGGGAATATTGCTAACGCTTTTTGAAACGCTTCTCTTGCTTCGGCGATCTTCCCCAATTTCGCGTAGGCGACCCCACGCCAGCGATACGAGAGAAACCAAACAGTCTCATCGGATGTCAGAGCTTCACTCGCCTGGAATTCGCTTATAGCTTTCTCGAGATTGCCTCCAAAGAGCGCCGGGGCGTACAGATAATAAACTCCCAGAGCAAGATGGGCTTCAGCGTTGTGCGGGTCAAGTTCTAAAGCGCGCTCGAGGTTGCTCTTGGCCATCCCAGCGCTTGTGAGGGCTTGGAGCCAGCCCTTGAGACTAATAATGCGCATCTGGCTCTCCCCCAGCAGCCGATAGCCATCAGAAAAATCTGGGGCACGCTTCGTGAGTTTTTGAGCGATCTGTTCGGCGGTGAGATAGTACGGTAGAGCTTCTTGAGCTTGGGCGGGATCCCCCCACGCCGCGCCGTGATACCAATTCCCCAGCTCAAATTCTAGCCGGGCTTGCCAATAAAGTCCGTCAATCTCGCCGATCTCGTTGCCGAGTTGATCAAGCAGAGCTTGGGCATTCTGAAGCAGCTCCCGCGCCCGAAGATACTCTTCGCCGAGTGCTGAGTTATAGAGCTGGTGCTGGCCCTGACGATACAAACTCTGTACGTCTTCGAGAGAGGGCTTCTTCCCCAAAACCGGGAGCGTAGACGCCGGCTTGCTCGGAGGAGCAGGGAGCACTACAGGCACGTCATATACCCTCTGCGGAGAAGAGCCGCGTTGAGAAATGAACAAACTCCCGCACGCAACCAGCACGCCGAGACTTACGATGACCACCCATCTGAGCCTTTTCACGGTCTTTATCAATACTGAATTATTAAAGATTCTGCAACTCACTTGCCGAGCTTGGTGGGGTCGAAGAGATCATCAGGGAGCTCTTGGATCTTTATGTCACTGATTTGAATCACCGTTTTGAAGCTCTTAAACAGAAGATCCTCGACGATAACTTCTTCAGCATATTCGTCGTCTTTGAGCTTAGCGTACTTTGTGTAGAGAGTTTTTTTAAGCGGCTCGCCGCTGACGGCGTGCAAGATCGCTTGGATCGGCTTTAATTCTTTCTTGTCAAGCCAAAGCGTCACCTTCGCAAACGCGACTTTTTCGCTTGTCGCTTCAAGAGAGAGCTTGAGCGCATCGCGCCCGTCGAGCTTTCCGTCTTGTTTGGATTTGACAGAATACCTCCCCGAAAACTGAATCCCCGCAGCTTCAGCGATCGAAGCGTCGCCGAAGATCTTCTGCTGGCCTGAAATTCTAATGGGCTGCAAGAGCCCCGGCTGCCAAAAATAGATATCATCTCCGACGACGAGATAGACTGTGCCCTTGAGGCTCTCAGGGGCCAAGAACTCGACGCGCGTGCGCACACCCTCAGCGAAGCGTTTATTATAGATTGTCATAAGCGCTTCGCCCTTGCCGTCGGGGCGTTCCGCAATAACTCTACTCGACATCACATATGAGTTTGCTTCGATGAAGCGGGCTTGATCAGCTCTCTGAAGAAGCTGCTCGTCGGTCTGGGCAACAATCGCTATAGATAGGATGATGAGCATCGCGATGGCTAGCTTTGTAGCTCGCATGTTTGCTTGCTCCTTAAGAAGATTTTGAATCACGGAACACACGAAAGGACGGAAAGCACAGAATAAGCTTTCTCTTTCCGTGTGTTCCGTACGATCTCTTCCATGCTTTTCGTGATTCTATTATATTACACATATCTCAATGCCTCGACCACCTGCACCCGCGCCGCGCGCCACGCCGGATAGATCGTCGAGACGAGCGTCGAGAGCACTGCAATCAAGAATGGCCCCACGCCATTGACCAAAATCAGCCGGATGCGCAAGGGCACGGAGATCGACCACCCTGGAGCTTCATAATAAATGCGCGCTTCGTTCACAAGCCATCCCACTCCCCAGCCCAGCGCCAAGCCGATCACCCCACCCAACAAACCAAGGAGCACCCCTTCAATGACAAACAGCCCAAAGACTTGCGCCCGCTTCGTCCCCATAGCCCGAATCGTACCGATCTCACGCATTCGCTCAAAGAACGACATCGTCATCACTTCCAAGATGCTGAAGAAGACCAGCACGAAGATCGCTGCCCCGATGAAGTTATAGATCGCGCCGAAGTACGCACGCACTTGCTTACGAAAGACAGAAAGATCGTCCCATGTCTTAATTTGCAGAGTCAGCCCAACTTCTCGAAGACGCCGTTCGAGGCGCTTCTTCGCCGGCTCAGTCGCTTCGATGCTCTTCAGCTCAACAATGATCTTCTCGACACTTTGAGTATTGAGAATATTTTGGGCAAACGCCAGCGGCACGACAGCTAACCGTGCGTCCATTTCTGGCAGGCCCGTCTCTAAAAACCCCTTCACAAAGAGATTGCGCGCGTTGTACTGCCCGCTCACTGTCGCGGCCATGACGACCACCGGCGGACCAGGAAACTCATCGTGTGGGCCAAGGTCTTCCTTGCCAATGCCTAACTGCTTCGCCAATCCTACACCCAGCACGACGGTGTTTTGCTCGCCCGGCTGAAGATACTCTCCGCCATCGTCCATCAAGAGATATTTTAAACTAGCGATCTCGCTGGCGGGATCAACGCCACTAGCTATAAACACGGAGCTCTTCTTCTCTGTCCCGATCATACCGGTCATCGTCAACTGCACTGTGTAATCTTTGAAATCGGGATCCTCCTTGAGCAAAGCGACAACTGCTTCTAGAGTCTCAGGGCTAATTAAGTATTCATAGCCCTCAGCGCTCTTATCCCAGAACTTTGGATCAGCTATCTGCAAGTGCCCGTTCTCGATGACGGCTTGTTCTCCCATGCCCCAGTCCATGAAGTCAAAGTACCCCTTGAAGACAAATAAGCTCGCCGTCCCTAAGGCGATGAGAAATACGCTCAAGAGGGTGCGGCGACGATTACGAAAGACGTTTCGCAATGCGATCTTGAGCACTTCAGCACGCCTCCTAGAAGCTTTAGTACAGTATAATGCGTAAGATGCTCTCTTGGCAAAAGCTGCGAAGGATGGTAGAGAGTGCCTAACGTCCTAGAGGGGTATTCGTCGCCCACAGATCGAGCAAGCGCACCATCTCAAAGTCGGACAGCTCCTGACGTGCCCAGGCATCCAGAGCGCTCACGATTTCAGCGTCGTCTATGCGCCCGTTCCCGTTGGTGTCGAAGATTCTTTCTGGAAACTCAGAGGGGGCAGAGCGTAGAGCTGCTTGAACAGCTCTGTACGCGTTGACTCTGGGGAAATAGCTGTCGTTTTTGGGATCATAGGCTGGGTCGCCAGTCTCTTTCAGAATGATTCGCACTTGCTCTGGGGTCAGGGTGTGATGAGCAGAAAGCATGAGCGCGATGACGCCAGCGACGAGGGGAGTCGCTGCAGAAGTTCCACCGAAGCGCGGTTCGCTTGGGGTCGAGATCGTTGTCCCTGGGGCGACAACGTCGAGAAAGGGCGCACGGTTGGAGTAGCACGTCAGCCAGTCTATATGCGAGACTTCGCTGCACGTCTCTGAGTGTATCGTTTGGCCTGATGTATCATACGTTGCGCCAACGGAGATCACTTCGGGCAGACACGCCGGTGCCGTGATCGCCGAGGGGGAGCCATCGTTGCCTGCGGCGGCGACAACGACAATCCCGGCATGAACGAGCTTTTGCATGATGCCCTGTCCTCCAGCTCCAGGGCACGGCTCAGGGAGAAGATCTCCGCCGAGGCTCAAGCTGACGACGCGCACGTTCTGTTGAGACGCGATATGAAGAGCCCACCGCAGTCCATCGTCTACGTTCGTGAAGACGCAGCCTCCTTGGCGCTCGTCCCAGTGCGAAGCAAGATCGTAGGTGAGCACAACGGCATCGGGGGCGACGGCACGGACGATCTCACTGACGGGCAGACCGTGAAGCTGAGTGCACCGTTGGTCGTTGTTTGCCGTGCTGATGTCGTCAATGACGACGACAGAGACACCCTTGCCGGTGATGTTCAATTCCGTCCAGACGCGATCTGCACCGATAAGGGGCAAGCTCTCACGCAGTTGGGGCTGGAGCTGATAATTTTGTGATACAGCAAGGTCGTTCGCGAAAGCAGCGATAGCAATGAAGCCCCACAAGACAAGAATGAACCTGCGGAAGGGTGATTTCATGGTATTCGCTTGTGGTGCCGAGGGAGGGAGTCGAACCCACACGGGGGGTGAGCCCCACGGGATTTTGAGTCCCGCGCGTCTGCCAGTTCCGCCACCTCGGCCCAGGTTCCACCTGGACTGTTCGCCCTTGCCAGCCTTCAGCTGGCAAAGATGAACGCCAAAAAATTATATCCGTTCAGATCAGCTTTGTCAACGCTGAGCCCAACAAAAGTGTCAGAAACTGGACGCCGAGATTTATAATATGCTAGGATGCAGGCCGGAGATGAACGACCTGAGCACTCTCTGCCAGCAGGCCCGCTTGGCCTACGCAGAGCATTTGATCCGGTGTACCGACCTGCCTCCTGGCGAGATGGAAGATCTATTGAGCTTAGACGGCGATCTGGATACGGCGCGGCGCTGGTTAGCGCTCGGCTATGCTAAGCGCCGTTACGACCCCAGAGAGGTGCAGGGCTTGCTCATCTATCTCTTTAGTAATTATTATCCGTCGCCGATAGACGACCCCGCCAAGGGGAAGCTACTCCGGCGCGCTATAGCCCGCAAGACCGTCAAGCTCAGCGAATTGACCATCGAGAAGATCAGCGGGACACGGCTCGACTGGGCTGAGGTCTTCCAACTCGTCGGTAAAGAATTCAACCCTACGCGGGTCAAGGAGCGCATTGTAGAGATCTACGAAGAGCTGAAAGGAGCCCATCATGAGCAATCTCGATAATTGGTTTCAGGGGCTGCTCCAGCCGCTGCGCACGAGCGCGCGGGGCACACATCCGCCGCGCGCCGTTTTATATGCATATGTAAAGGGGCAACTTCCCGACAGGTGGCGCGTTCCAACACCCTCTCTCCATCTTGAGGATTGGATGCTGACGGAGGTCTCGCAGCACACGCTCACGTGTAGAGACTGTGCACAGCAGTTAGCGCTCATGCGCCAGCGCCAGCTGGAGCACGGAGCAGTATGGCGCGAGCTCTGGGATCAGTTACCCAGGTCGATTCGCACTCATTTTACAGTTTATATCTTCGCTCTCTTCGCCCTCTTCACTTTGAACGTCCTCTTAGTGGCAGTGCTGCCTGCGCCCACGGTCTCGCTGCCCTGTCCGTCTCTCAATGGGGCAGGACCGGTGCAGCCCGGCGATTTCCAGATGGCCGACAAAAACCCGAAGACTGAAGTGAACAAACCCGTCAAGATGCCCCCATCGCTCTCGAAAGAGTGCGCGCCGGTGCCGGCGCCGCGCCCCCTATGGCAAAGGTGGTGGGCTGGCTGGATCTTGCTCATCTGGACGCTTGCGTTAGGACTGCACGTCTTATGGGAATGGCTGATCAGTCCAGCACCGCGTCGCACCGTGACGGCAAGCGTCGCCATACGAAGCATTGGTTCCGCTCCCGTCCTTTGGTGAGGGATCATGCGGTGGGTGCGATTTCTTCAAGACGGCCAAGCTTGCTGGAGCGAGCTCGTCGGCGACAGGGTGCTCGTCCGTGGCCAGCAGCGCCGGCTTTCGGAGTTGAAGCTGCTTCCTCCAGCCCAACCGACGAAGATCATCTGCGTCGGGGTGAACTATCGCGATCATGCTCAAGAGATGGGGCGCCAGCTCCCAGAGCGCCCAGCTCTCTTTCTCAAACCCCCATCTGCTCTCATCGGCCCTGGAGAAACGATCTATCTGCCAAACTCTGAAAGGGTTGACTACGAGGGCGAGCTCGCTATAGTTATCAAGGAGCACTGCAAGCGCGTCAAGGCTTCAGAAGCGCACGAAGTCATCTGGGGCTACACGTGCTTTAACGATATTTCGGATCGTGTTGCTCAGTCATGGGAGCTTAACTGGGTGCGTGCCAAGGGGTTCGACACGGCAGCGCCTTTGGGCCCGATCTTAGTCTCCTCAGATGAGCTGCCTTGGCCTCTTACTATTGAGACGCGTGTCAACGGCAGAGTTTGTCAGCGCTCCGATACATCTCAGCTTATCTTCGGTATCCCTGAAATCATCGAGGAGATCACGAGCTTTATGACGCTAGCACCGGGCGATGTGATCGCCACGGGCACGCCCGCAGGCGTTGGCCCCCTAGCCCCCAGCGATGTGGTCGAGGTCGAGATCAGCGGAATTGGGGTGTTGCGCAATTTTGTTGCTCGCGCAGCATAGCGAGCGCCTGGGCTAATCTATCGAATTCTTCAAGAGAGAGCGTCTCCCCCCGGCGTTGTGGATCTATCTGCGCGTGCTTGAGCGCTGCGAGAACAAGCTCGTGAGGCAGGGCGAGCATAGGGGAGCGCGTGAGCGCTTGCTTGATAGTCTTGCGTCGTAGATTGAACGCTGCGCGCACGACTGCAAAGAAGAGCGTTTTCGGAGCGCGAAACTTGGGATGCTCATAAAACTCTAAGCGCACCAAGACTGAGTCCACCTCAGGCACGGGAAAGAAGGCACGACAGGAGACCGAGAACAGTCTCTGCACATTGGCAAAGCTCTGAATAAAGATCGTGATCGCGCTGGCGCTGCGTGTACCCGGCACTGCACAGAGCTTCTCCGCAACTTCTGACTGCACCAAAAACGTCGCAGATCTCACAACATCATGCGCTTCGACGAGCTTTTCCAAGATCGGGGCAGTCACGTTGTAGGGCAAGTTGCTGACGATCGAGATCTTTTGACCCGAGGCGACAGCACGTAGATCGAAATCCAAAAAATCTTGGTGCACCACGATGACGTTTGTGTACGGGCGCAGATGCTCTTGAAGCAACGCGATGAGCCGATTGTCGATCTCGACGGCGATGACGCGCCCGGCACGCTGGGCCAGTTCTTGAGTGAGCGTCCCAATGCCCGCGCCGATCTCAACGACGGTCTCTTCTTCCGCAAGCTGCGCCGCTGTCGCAATCTTTTTTAAGATATTCTCGTCGACGAGAAAGTGCTGCCCTAGGCTCTTCTTCAAACGAATCTTATGCTGGGCTAACAGATCGCGCACATACGATGGGCTTGCGAGAGACATATATTCTTAGCGCCAGCGCGTTAAGATCTCTTCGCGCCGAAAGAGCTTGACGTTCGCCCAGACCAATCCCACGTCGAACACGAAGATCCCCAGTGCCAGAAGCCCCAACAGCATGGGCCGATCCATAAGGTGTTGGAAGACCAAGAAGAACGCTGACAGCAAGACCGGCAGCATCGCGAAGCTGCTGAGCATTTGCGCTGTGCGTAGGTCGCTCACGCGTATCGCGATGGCCATCGAAGCTAACGTCATGAACGCTGCGGCCAGCGGGGCAAAGAGCCCTAGGGCCATCAGCCAAATTGAACCAAACTGCTGCCATGCTACTTCTAACACCATCGCAGGGAGCAGAAACTGCACTACGACCACAAAGAGCGCAAATGCCACCCACGTAATACCCAGCGCGGGGAGGATCGAAGCCAAGGCCTTGCTCACAAAGAGCTCTTCAGTGCGCAACGGCGTTGCCAAGAGGGGCTCTAAACTCTTTTGCTCTTTCTCGCTCATGATCGCATAGATCGCGATCGAGTGCGGAATGACCAATGGGAACATCAAAAAGTACAAGAGCGGGACGAGGAAAAGCGCTCCAACGACGCGGGAAAGCTCCTCTGGATCTACTCTGTCGAAGTCCCCAAATTGGAAAAGTTGAAAGAGCGAGACGCCCAGCAGAATTAAGGGCACGGCAACGGTGCCGATCCAAATTGTCTTGCCCCCCTTGAACGCCTCGCGCCACTCTTTGACTATTAAAACTCGCACGCGCTTGAGCGTCATGGCTGCTCCTCAGAGATCAGTTCGAGATAGACTTCTTCTAACGAGCGGTCTTGCTCGCGCACAAATTGAATCTGCGCTCCCAGCTCGACCAATCTCTTAATGAGCATGGGGTTTTGTGTTTCAGGATCGTTTACCTGAATGAGCAATCTTGTCCCGTCGGCCTGCACGTCTCGCACAAAGGGCAATTGCAAATCTTCCGAAAGAGCTACAGGCTCTTTGAGATCAATGATGATGTGACGCCCGTAGAGCTCGCGCTTGAGCTGCTGCGGCGAGCCGACTTTGATGAGCCGTTGCTTGATCAGCCCGATCCGCGTGCAAAGCTGCTCGGCTTCGTAGAGATTGTGTGTACACAGAAAGATCGTGCGCTTCTCCGACGCGAGCTGAGTGATGAAGTCACGCACGGTTTTAGCAGATTCGGGGTCAAGACCTGAGGTTGGCTCGTCGAGAAAGAGCACCTTCGGTTCGTGTAAGAGCGCCCGGGCAATAGCTAATTTCTGCTTCATGCCCTTCGAGAAAGTCCCCACAGGCTCGAAGCGGCGCTCCCACAGCCCCAACAAATTTAGATATCTCTCGATCTGGTCTTCAGAATTGGGTAAATCATAGAGATCGCCGTAGAATTTGAGATTGTGCCACGCCGAGAGCTTCTCATAGAGCCCAGGGTGCTCGGTTAAGATGCCCACGAGAGCGCGGACGCGGTGGGGTTCTGCGCACACGTCTGCCCCAGCGATGAGAGCACGTCCAGCAGTGGGCGCTAACAGCCCTGCGAGCATTCTCACAGTTGTGGTCTTTCCCGCACCGTTAGGGCCGAGAAACCCGAAGACCTCTCCCTCGCTGATCTCGAGAGAGAGGTTCTCGACGGCAACGCGATCCCCGAAGCGTCGCGTCAAATGCTCAGCGATGATCATAGCACTCCGTGTCGGTGGGCCTCCCACTCTGAGCGCAATAGCCCCATCACGATCGTGTGAAAAAATCTCCCGTTGTGATAGCGGTCCTCGCGCAAGACGCCTTCACGTACGAAGCCTGCTTTCTCATAGGCTCGTAGTGCTCTGTGATTATACTCGTACACGCGCAGCCACACGCGATGCATCCCTAAGATCTCAAACGCGTAGTTTACCATCAGGCGCGTCGCTTCTGTGCCGTAGCCCTTGCCCCATTCTGTCTTATCGCCAATGACAATGCCCAATTCGCTATGGCGATTCTTCCAGTCTATGCCGTGGAGCCCTGTTGAACCGATGAGTTTATCGCTCTCTTTCAGGGCAATCCCTAGAATGATTTCCGTGTCACTCTGGGAAGCGCGCTCGATAAACTTAAGCTCGTCCTGGAGATTCTTTGGGGTGTACATTCTCAGGGTGGCAATCACGTCTGGGTCGTTAACCCAGGGCAGTAGCGTTGGGGCATCGTCGCGTTCTAACGGGCGGAGATAGATCTTCTCTCCAACGAGAAATGGATTTCTCATGCCCTGCATTATAGCACAGAAGGACAGACGTTCACAGATCAAAGTCTTCCGGAAGAGATTGGAGAAACTCGGCGATGAGCTCGCGGGCCTCGTCGGCGTGCTCTTCAGCGACGCGCACGTCAATCTGCCCCACAGGATAGGCTGGCCCCAAGTCGTACCCAATGAACGACTCGATCTGAAATTCTTCAAGAAACGATTTGATCAGGCTTGCTTCGGTCATGTCTTTTGCGACATAGACGGTCACAAGGGAGCCGCTAGGGGGAAGCTCTTCCTCGGGTGAAAGCTGCTCGACCAACTCCACGCCGCAATCGGGGCATTGGCGCAGCCCAGCATGATACTCATAGCGACACCGCGGGCAGAAGGGCATAAAATCACTCCCGATCTCGAAGAAATTTGCGAAAATAGATAATATCGCGACGCTCTTCGTAGCCGAGCTTTCGAAAGAGTTCTAAAGACGGCCCATTGGGGGCTTCGACGAGCGCTGCGACGATGATCAATCCTTCACGGGCGAGGGCTTCTTCAGCTTTTTTGACGAGCTGTTGCGCCAGCCCCTGGCGGCGATAGCGCGGATCTACAGCAAGACGATTGATCCAGCCCTTGCGCCCGTCGTGGCTGCCAAAGACCGTCCCGATAATTTGTCCATCGGCTTCGACGACGAGCATTAAGTGCCCAGAATCTTCGATCTGACGGGCGATAGCTGATCGGCTATCGCGGCCGTGCGGCTCAAACGAAAGCCCAGCGCGCTGCCACAGCGCAATCACAGCATCGTAGTCCTCAATACTCATTAGACGAATCCGCACACTCATTGGTGCAGCGACATCTCAAGCAATGCTTTTGCCGAGACCCACTAGGCTTCGCTCCCAGTATAAGGACGTAGGGGTGCTCATGCAAAGATGGCAGGAGATCCAGCTATCAAGTATGATTACAACAGTATGCGTAAGGGCTATCAGAAAGCGATTGAACGCTTTATGCGTCGGCTGCGCCAAGAGATTCGTGTGCAGGGAGTGATCCTATTGGGGTCGTGGGCTAAGGATGAAGCTTATCCCAGCAGCGATCTCGATCGGGCCGTGATCTCTGAAGATTTTGGCTGTGTCGCTGAAGCGCACAAGAGATTGAAGGCTTCAAGGAGGCACCGCACCCCATGAGCATTATTCGCGATCCGTCACTAGCACCCCACGGGCAGAAGAAGATCGACTGGGTCCAGCGGCGCATGAGCTTATTGAACAAAATTAAATCCGAATTCGAGCGCGAGCAGCCGTTCAAAAATCTCAGATTAGCTTTAAGCATTCATTTAGAAGCGAAGACAGCTTATCTAGCTCAGGTGCTGCGGGCCGGTGGCGCCCAGGTCGCCGTAACGGGCTGCAACCCCTTGAGCACCCAAGACGACGTCGCAGCAGCTGTGGCGGCTTCAGGGGATATCTTCGTCGCAGCCTGGCGCGGCGCTACCCCTGAAGAGTACGAGTCGCACTTAAAAGCCGTCTTGCAGACCCAACCCCATATTATTCTCGACGACGGCGGGGACTTAACAAAACTTTTGCACGGCGAGCTCTCGCACTTAGCAAAAGATATTCTCGGCGGCACCGAGGAGACGACGACGGGGGTGCGGCGTCTCAAGGCCCTTGCTGCTCAAAATAAGCTCTTATTCCCGATGTTCGCCGTCAACGACGCCCAGATGAAGTTTCTCTTCGACAATCGCTACGGCACCGGGCAGTCGACATGGGACGGGATTATGAGAACGACGAATCTCTCGATTGCGGGCAAGGCCGTTGTTGTAGCGGGCTATGGCTGGTGCGGGCGCGGGATCGCTCTTCGTGCCAAGGGCCTGGGAGCCAACGTCATCGTCACCGAAGTTAACCCCGTGCGGGCTATCGAAGCGGTCATGGACGGCTTCCGCGTCATGAAGATGGTCAAAGCAGCCCCACTGGGCGATATCTTCGTCACCGCGACGGGATGCAAAGATGTTATCACAGACGAGTCTTTCAAAGTCATGAAAGATGGGGCAATCTTAGCGAACGCTGGACATTTCGATGTCGAAATTAGCAAGCCCGACCTGCACAAACTTGCTATCGCACATCGCGTCATTCGGCCCAACGTCGAAGAGTTTGAGCTCCAAGATGGGCGTCGGCTTTATCTCTTGGCCGAGGGCCGCTTAGTGAATTTAGCAGCTGGGGATGGCCACCCCGTCGAAATTATGGACTTGTCGTTTGCGCTGCAAGCGCTCACGCTCGCGTATATTGCTCAGCACCACACTGAGCTGAAGCCGGACTTATATCCCGTGCCCCCGGAGATAGACCAACGCGTCGCTCTGCTTAAACTGGAGACGTTGGGGGTCACTATAGACGAGCTCACCCCAGAGCAACGCGCTTACCTTGAAAGAGCCCAATAGACTGAGTATACTAATCTGAATTTTGAGTAGGAGGTTTGAGCTTTCAAGATGGCGAACAAGCAAACTCAAACAACGATCAAGTTGCGCTTGCCGAAGGTCATGCCCGATGGAAAGATCCATGCCATCGGGCGTCGCAAGGAATCGGTCGCGCGGGTCTTCCTCAAGCCTCACGGTGAAGGCAAGGTGATCGTCAACGGTCAGCTTGCGGAGCAGTATTTTGCTGCTGATGGCTACATCAAGGACCGCGTTGCCCAAGTCATTCTCAAGCCTCTTGTTGTGACCGGCACGATGAACCGCTACGACGTGATCGCGACCTGTCGTGGCGGGGGGTTCAGTGGGCAGATGGAAGCGATTCGCTTGGGAATCGCGCGGGCACTGCTCGCGGTCAACCCCGACTATAGGCCGATCCTGCGCAAGGAAGGCCTGCTGACACGCGACCCGCGCATGGTCGAGCGCAAGAAGTACGGCTTCCACAAAGCGCGGCGCGGCCAGCAGTTCAGCAAGAGATAAAGCTGTCACCTTGGAGGTTGTATGAAGCCAGGTATCCATCCAGAGCTCAAGCGCGTGGTTATTCGCTGCGCGTGCGGTGCGGAGTTTGAAACCCTCTCCACCGCGGAGAATCTGCACGTCGATATCTGCTCTAAATGCCACCCGTTCTTCACCGGTGAGGAGAAGCTCGTGGACACCGAAGGACGAGTGCAGCAGTTTGAGCGCCGCTATGGCTTGAAGAAACTGAAGTAATGAGTGAACGTGCGCGTTACTATTTCAAGGCGAGCAGTGCACTCTTCTTTCTGCTCAATGTGCTCTTGGCGGGCTGCGACCTGCTCGCCCCGCCGGTGGTGATAATCCGCCAAGGATTTGAAACGGGCTGGGAGAGCTGGCAAAAAGGCTCTGACGTCCCGCGAGACCCGAATACTAACCGCCCTGTTGAGTGGAGCATTGAGCTAAGCACCAAACAAGCGAGAGAGGGCTACGGCTCGGTGCGATTCTTTCTCGATGGCCGCCAAGACGACGGCACAATCTGGCTTGCCAAATTGCTGACCGTGCCCAAGGGCCGCCTCTTGATAGCCAATCTCTCGTTCTATCTCTGGAGTGCAGAGCAAAGCGATAATATACGCGCGTATGTTGTTGCCTACGCCGGGGTGCTCCTGCCCGTCGAAGAAGCCGAGTTCACTCATCGAGAAGCAGCAGACAAGACCAAGGGCTGGCGCCGGTATCAGTTCACCATACCTGTCTCCTCTACCGAGGGTGAGCTATGGGTCGCGCTGGGGATCAGCGTCGCCTGGGAGACGCTGCTAGAGTATTTTGTTGACGAAGTTCGGATCGAGGTTCGATGACTTCACGCCGACTCTTTAGTATAATCTCCCAGACATTGTGATATCGCGAGGAGGGTTTATGCGCAAGTTCTGGCTAACAGCTATTGCCCTGACTTTAATGGTGATGGGAGTCGCACCCCTTGTTTTTGCCAAGACCATCGAAGTCCCCAAAGATTACTCGACGATTCAAGCTGCTATCAACGCCGCCCAACCCGGCGACTTAATTTTGATAGCTCCTGGCACGTACAAAGAGAATCTGACGATTCGTAAGAGCATCGAGCTGCGTGGGGCCAACACTGGAGTCATCGTGGACGGCTCGCGCTCCCGCAGTGCACCAACGGTTCTCATCCAGCGCACTAGCAACGTTGTCATTCAAAATTTAGAGATCACCGGCGGGCGCCGCGGCATCCAAGTCGAGCGCAGCAGCAATGTCATCCTCAAAAACAATCTCATCCAGAAAAATCGCCGCCAGGGCATTCTCATCACGGAGAACTCTCAGGGCACTCAGATCATAGAGAACAGAATTCTCGACACGGCCCCCGACGAGGGCAACGTCCTGGGCAACGGTATTATTCTAAACGGCGACAAGAACGCTCGCGTTATCAATAACTTTATCGCGCGCAGCGCCTGGAGCGGGCTTCGGCTGCTAAGCGCCATCGCTCACATCGAGAGCAATACTTTTGAAGAGAATCGCTATTATGGGATCGAGATCTGGCCCAACTGGGTCGATTCCCCCGACGTGCCCTCCCAAGCAACCGTGCTCAACAATACATTGAAAAACAATGTGCGTGCAGGGATTTTTATCACCGAAGAGTCAGCCGCTGAGATCCGCAACACCATGATTCTTGATACCCAAGCGGACAGCGACAAACAGTATGGGCACGGCATCTGGGTTGCCGACGGCGCTCAAGTCTCTTTGGCTGAAAACACAGTGACGGGCAGCCAAGGGCATGGGCTGTTCTTTGAGTCTGGGTACGTCGTTTTGGGAGCAAACACCGTGACCCTGAGCGCAAGGTGCGGCATATACATAGAAGACGGGGTGTGGCTGACGCCCACACGATCAGCGTCGCTTGATCTCTTCGACAATCAGCAGGGCGCAGCATGTGGTACGCCGCACTTCCTGCATAGCGCCTCCACAAGCGCTCTTACGGCTTCAACGCTTGGGCCTACGGAAGCCGCGCCAACTCTTGTCGTGAGGCCGGGAGAGAAGATCAGCGTGCCGATCATAGTGACCTATGCCGGCTTGCTCAAGGTGCGCGCGGTCACGCTCACCCAGGACGCGTCGCTCGTGCTCTCGCTCTTTGGCCCGGGCCAAGAGACACCCCTTGTTCAAGCCCGCAGCCCTCTTCCACTCTCGCTGAACGTCGAGGTCTCAGACGAGACGATTACCTTAGGGACGCGCTGGCAGGCCGTCTTGGAGAACCGCGGCGAAACCAGCGTGTTGGTGAACGTGCAGATCTCCACGCCAACTCGTCTGGGAAGCTGTCAAGACATCAGTGACGAGTTTGGCATCGTGCTCGATAATGCCGACGATGCGCCTCCGTTCAGCGAGGCCCAGTGCCATATTCTCTACTCCTCCCTGCGCGCTATGCCTGCAGAGATTCGTCGCACCGTCATGTCTATCACGAACAATCCCTCTGACGACCGCGTCGCTGGGACGTACACGGGAATGGGGCGGATCAATCTCTTCGGGCCGATGCTGCGCCGCACGCTCTCGTCCGTCTTCATTCACGAGATGGGCCATGCTGTCCAAGACCGCTTCGTGACCGGCCAACAGAATGCGCGTTGGCGTGAGCTCTTCCGGCGCTCCGGCAAAGACCCTGATAACTTTGTAAGTGACTATGCCCGCACCAACGATCACGAAGATTTCGCTGAGACGTTTATGACGTATGTGGACGATGCTATAAGGTTGCTCACAATCGCACGCGAGCGTGCCGCCAGAGGCAAGCCCATTCTCCTCGAGAAAGTTAAATTCATGGCTGAGCTTTTCAAACAAGTTGGTCCTAATGACTCGATCTTGACCTTGGTCTATCAAGTGCGGCTCAAGACCGACGACGAGCGCACGCGCTTATTAGTACGCCGTGTCTCGGTCTCGTTCGACAGCGAGGGCCTGCCCATACTTCCCGCGCTGATCGAGTGGGAGGAGTTTTAGTATAATAGCACGCTACGAGCTGATCGAACCGGATACTATCTCCATTTCAAAAGCGCGCTCGCAGATCATCCACAAAGGAGCCTTTTCACCCTGATTGCTCGGAAATCTGCTGCGCTACTTCTTCAACTGTGAGCAGTCTTTCTTCTCCGCTGCGCATGTCACGCAACTTGACTTTGCCTTGAGCAACTTCATCCGGCCCGACGATCACCACAAACGGAATACTGTACGCATTCGCGTATTTCAGCCCGTCGCTGATGCCCTTGGCAGAAAAATCCATATCTGTTTTGATCCCCGCACGGCGCAACTGCTGACAAACGCTGCGCCCTTCCATGAGCAGGTTCTTAAATGGGATAACATAGACCTGGGTGACCGTCTTGCGTGTGGAGACATCACCGCGCTTCTCATTGAGCACCTCGAGAATCGGCTCCAAACCGAAAGAGATCCCCACGGCAGGAATCTTCTCAGCGCCCTCTAAAAACTGCCCGATCATATTATCGTAGCGCCCGCCTGCAGCAAGCGATCCCGTCACTGAAGAATCTTTCGCGTAGACTTCGTAGATCGTCCCAGTGTAATAAGATAGTCCTCTCGCAAGCGAGGGCGTCCAGACAACGCGAGCATCTTGCAGGGCATTTAAGACTGGCTCCAGCTCGCGGTAACCCTCACTATTTTTAAGAGCTTCCGGGTCTTGTGCGCCGGAGAGAAAGCGCTCCGCACTGGCGCGACCGATGCCGCGCTCGACCATCTCGCGCAGCACTTCGTCAGGGCCGAACTTTTCGAGCTTATCCAGAGAGAGAATTGCCCCATCAGTGAGCTCTTGGGGGATCTGCGCCGCACGCGCCAGCTCATACAGCACCTTGCGATTGTTGATCTTTATGACGACGTCAATCTGTAACTTTTCAAAGATATCTAGGGCAAGCTGCACGCACTCGGCATCAGCTAATGGGGAACTTGAGCCGACGATATCGGCGTCGCACTGATAAAACTCTCTGGTGCGGCCCTTCTTGATCGGGCCGTCGCGATAGACCGTGCCGATCTGATAGCGTTTGAACGGCTTTTTCACCGTTGGGTTCATTCCGACGAATCTGGCTAACGGAACGGTGAGATCGTAGCGCAGGCCTAAGTCCCGGTCTCCTTGGTCTTTGAGCTTGAATGTCTCTTTGAGGATCTCTTCACCGCCAGAGTATTTTGCAGAAAGAATTTCCCAGCGCTCGACGACGGGGGTCTCCAACGGGCTGAAGCCATAGAGTTCAAAGACGCTTTTGAGTATCGCTATGACTTCGTCCCGAAGGATCTTCTCTTCGGGCGGGAAATCGCGCATCCCGCGGGGAAGCTGGAGCTCCATCACTCTAATAGATCAGCCCCATCACCCGCTGATGGGGCGGGGATGAACCTTGAATGCCAAGACCGTTTATACTGCCTTGGCTTGCTGCGCTTGGACTTTCTGTTTAATGTATTCAATGGCCTTGCCAACAGTCTGGATCTTCTCAGCGTCTTCGTCAGGGATCTCAATGCCAAACTCGTCCTCGATCTCCATGATCATCTCCACGGTGTCTAACGAGTCAGCTCCCAGATCTTCAATGAACGAAGCATCATCAGTCACTTCTTCGATGTCCACCATCAGTTGCTCTGCGATAATCCGTCGTACCTGTTCAGCGATGTCAGCCATAGTCCTTCTCCTCCTCTATGGGCTTGATCTTGGCGCAAAAATTGGGGTTTGTCAAGTCGGCTCAGGCCATCACCAGGCCGCCGTCGACGTTGATCACGTGTCCTGTTATATACGATGCGCGGTCCGAAAGCAAGAAGCAGACAACTTCGGCAACTTCTTCTGGGCGACCAAACCGCCCCAGGGGGATCACTCCAAGATAACGCTGCTTCATCTCTTCGGGGAGCTGCTGTGTCATCACCGTCTCGATGAGCCCTGGCGCGACACCATTCACCCTGATCCCTCGCGAGGCCAGCTCGCGCGCTGCGCTCTTCGTAAACCCGATCAGACCAGCTTTGGCCGCTGAATAATTGGCCTGGCCAGCGTTGCCCATCTGCCCCGCAACCGAAGCAATATTGACAATAGCTCCCGAACGCTGCTTAAGCATCCAGCGCACAGCAGCTTTGGTGCAATAGTACGCGCCCTTCAAATTCGTCGTCAGGACCGCGTCCCATTCGTCATCTTTCATTCTGAGCAAGAGATTGTCCCTCGTGATGCCAGCGTTATTCACTAGGAAATCTATGCGCCCTTCGCTCTTAAAAATCTTTTCGATCAGCTTGTCTATCTGCGCGCCGTTGGTGATATCAGCTTGTCTGAAGATGCAGCGCTCGCCTAGCTCTTGTTCAAGAGCCTGCCCAGCTTGCGGATCGCGCGCGACGGTATAGACTTTTGCGCCGCGGGCCACAAGCATTTGTGTTATAGCCCTGCCGATGCCGCGCGTGCCCCCCGTCACAATGCCCACTTGACCAGCGAACTCTTGCAGCTCGCTCATGGCATCACCTGTGCGAAGCTGAGCGCTTCGAGATCTTTGTCTATTCTCTTGATAAGCTTGGTGAGCACATCCCCCGGCCCGACTTCTATACATTGCGTCACACCCAAAGATCTTAGTCTTAATACGTACTCGGCCCAACGCACTTGTGCTGTAATCTGTCGTGTCAGCAACTCTTTGATTCTGTTGGGATCTGTCTCGGGCTCGCCGCTCACTGTCGAGACGACGGGAAAGCTTGGCGCCGACACTCTGACCTTCTCAATCTCCGGTTTCAAACGCTCTTCTGCAGGCTTCATCAAAGAACTATGAAATGGCGCGGAGACCGCGAGCTCGATCCCCTTGCCCCGCATGGCTTCAGCTAATTCCTTCGCTTTTACGAGGGCTTCCCGTCGCCCAGAGATCACGATCTGCTCTGGAGCGTTATAGGTAGCGATCTCTGCGCCCGTCTGGGTACAGATCTCCTGAACTCTCTCATAATCGAGCTTCACGAGAGCAAGCATTCCCCCCTGTCCCACGGGGACGGCCTCTTGCATGAACTTCCCGCGCAGATGCACCAAGCGCAGCCCATCTTCGAGACTGAGCACTCCCGCGCACACTAACGCGGAGTACTCCCCTAAGCTATGCCCGGCAGCGTAGTCAGGCTTCCGCCCTAACAGCTCGAATTTGATCACGCTATCTAAGAGAATTGCCGGCTGGGCAAACTCCGTCAGTTTTACTCTCTCCTCCGGCCCAGAGAAGATCAATTCTTTGAGATCGAAGCCCAGGGCCTCACCAGCGCGTTGATAGAATGGCTCAACCCGAGCACAATACTTTTCATAGAGCTCCCGCCCCATGCCCACATACTGCGAGCCTTGGCCGGGAAAGACAAATGCCGTTTTCGCTATCGCGGCAGACATCGCTCTCTAGAGAGATCCTTTCAACACCGGCACCAACCCCAAGTGCACTAAGCTCTCGTGCACCCCACGCTCGATCTTCGCGACGACTTGGTGTTCGACAGCTTCTTTGGCAACCCTGAGAGCGTTCTTGATCGCCTCAGCGTTGGAGTTTCCGTGCGCGATGATCACAACGCCACGCACACCGAGCAATGGCGCCCCGCCATACTGCACCGCACTGATCTCGCGCTTTAATCTGTTAAGAGACGGCCAGAGGAACGGCAGTCCTAATTTAGTCAAAAAGCTCTTCTCGATCTCGCGCTTTAAGTATCGTATAGTGACGATGGCTGCGCCTTCGTAGGCCTTTAGACAGATATTGCCTGTAAAGCCGTCGGTGACCACAACGTCAAAGCCCCCCTCGATAAGTGTATTGGGCTCGACGTTGCCAGCGAAGTTGGGCAGCTCTTGTTGGAGATACATGAAGGCTTTGAGAGCTTGCTGATCGCCCTTCTGGGGTTCCTCGCCGATGTTGAGCAACCCCACGCGCGGATTTTTCACCCCAACCAGCTCGCGCATATAGATGGTGCCCATGATCCCAAACTCTAAGAGATGTTCCGGATCACACTCCGCGTTGGCCCCAACGTCAATGATCAAAGTGCGGCGCCCTTCGAGCGTGGGCACAAGCACGCCGATCCCAGGACGATCGATCTCCGGGAGTCTGCCAAGATTGAAGAGCGCTGCCGCCATGACAGCCCCAGTGTTGGCTGGGCTCACGAACGCGTCGGCTTCGCCGTGGCGCACCGCGCGAATCCCCTGGACCAACGAGCTGTTCTTCTTCTTACGGACCGCCTCGACGGGCGCTTCATGCATGGTGATCCCTTCCGGTGCGTGCAGAACAGAATATTTTAAGCCGCGATACTTGCTCAGCTCACGCTCAATGAGCTGTTGATCTCCTGCAAAGACGACTTCGATGTTGTACTCTTGGATCGCTGCGACGCCCCCGGCGATCAACTCCTCCGGAGGACGATCTCCGCCAAGGGTATCTAGAACGATCTTCACAGCACTTCCCTCCCGTATGGTTGTTACACTAGCAGACGCTGCTAGGGCTGTCAAGTTACTTTCGCGGGAGATAGAAGTTCACGCTCATATGCACGGTGATGCCAAAGCTTGTCGCCGCGACGGCCTCCGGCTTTGGAAGAGGAACAGGTTCTTCTGGAGATGACCCCGGCGGCGATGGGAGATTCGTCGTCATCGTTTGGGCATAGATGAAGCCGAACTCAAAGTTCGTCGTCACTTGAGCTGACCAGCTTCGCTCGATCCCAACAGTCACCTCAAATGCTAATATGGACGTGCGGCTCTCATAGCTGGGCCACGGATAGGGCGGCATGATCTTTTCAGGTTCTGTGGGCGGCTCACCCTCACGATAGATACAGCAGTAATTTCTATAGACGCTCTGAACGCTGATCGCTCGGCCAGCGAGATAGAGATCGTCTTGGGCGTTATCTGAAAGCTTGAGTAGCAGCCCTCCAGAGAGACTTGTGAAGCTGCGAGGGTTCCACGAGTCGCTGAAGCCTGACATCCGGCCGCCGACCTCGAGCGCTAACAGATCGTTGATCCAATACTGTCCCGTGATGGCCGCGCTCAGCGCGGGGTCGACATCACTCCACCCAATAGGCATGAGCGCACTGGGTAGAAAGCGCGCACCAATCCCAACAGATCGTCCCACCGAGAGATTCTCCTGCTGCGCCCAACACGCTACGCTCATCCCAACAAACATCAGTATCAACAGACTGCCAACACCGAGGGTGCGCATCATAGTTCCTCCTTACAAGCTGTAGTCGACTTCGTGCGCGGTTTCTAGGAACGCTGCTAATAAGTCAATCGCTGCCTGGATGTCATCTTTATGAGCAGCCTCGACGACCGAGTGTAGATATCGTGTTGGGATGGAGAGCGTGATCGCTGCGACGCCCTCGCGCGTCATCTGAATCGCTCCGGCGTCGGTGCCGCCGCGGGGCAGAATCTCCATCTGATACTTGATCTTCTTTTTCTCAGCAAGCTCGCGCATCGTGCGCACAAGCTTGGGATTGGAGATCGAGAGCGAGTCTTTGATCTTTATAGCGACGCCCGCACCAAGCTTGGTCACGTGCTCGTGCTCCCCCACGCCAGGCACATCACTGGCTACAGTAACGTCGAGCGCAACTCCAATATCTGGCGCGATATTAAAACTCGAGACCCGCGCCCCGCGCACGCCCACTTCTTCTTGTGTCGTCGCGACAGCGTAGATATCGCAGATGTGCTTCTTCGCTTTCTTCACGGCCTCGATCATGACGTAGACACCGACACGATCATCGAGCGCCTTGCACGAGACGAGATTCCCAACCTCTATGAAATCTTGTTGGAGTGTGACGAAGTCCCCAATGTGCACGCGCTTCCTCACTTCGTCTGCTGGTAGCCCCAGATCTATAAAGAGATCTTTGAGCTCAACAGGTTTCTTGCGCTCTTCTTCTGTGAGGACGTGCGGGGGCTTTGAGCCGATAATCCCAACGAAGTCCCCGCTCTCAGTATGCACGACGACGCGTTGAGCCATCAAGACCCTGGGATCGAACCCGCCGACGGGATCAATTCTTAAGAACCCCGATTTCTCGTCAACGTGCGAGACGAGAAAGCCGATCTCGTCCATGTGTGCAGCGATCATCACTTTGGGGCCGCGCCCGTTGCCCTTCTTCAGCGCGATGACGTTCCCTAGGGCGTCAGTGCGAATCTCATCGCACAATTTGTCGAGCTCCGAAACGACCAAGGTGCGCACAGCTTCCTCGCGCCCCGGCACGCCATGGGCCTCGCAGAGTTTTTTGAGCAGTTCCATAGTCTTCACCCTGAGCGTATATAGTGATCTTTCACAGTATCGAAGAGTGGTCCGGAAGTCAAATGCTAGTTGTCTTCCATCCGTAAACTGATTACAATCCATTTGTGGCTGAGGGCGATTATGAGCTACTGGAGCGGATGCGACGCAAACGCAGCGGCTGGGGCGAAGATGACCTGGATAAGCTCTATCGCAGCTTTGGGTTCCGAGAGATCACCCGACCCCGCGCGCCTCATCGTGTCTACATCCATCCAGATTACCCCGATTTGCGAGCTACGGTTGCTCGTAAGAAGTCGCTCCCTAAAGGCTATGCGACGACCGCCGTGCGGATCATTGATAAACTTTTAGCAAGACAGAGAGGAGGCCTATGAAGAAAGACATAGACTACTATGATCAGCTGCCCTGGAGAGTACAAATCGAGCCAGAGCGCCAAGACGACGGCACAATCGTATACATCGCATCACACCCAGAGTTTGAGGGCGTGTTAGGCAGCGGGGCAACACCAGAGGAGGCCCTTGCTGATCTCCACAAGGCACGTCGGGCCATGATCGAAGCATTGCTAGCCGAAGGTTACCCCGTGCCGGAACCGACAACAGTAACTGTCTAAACTGTGGGCTTAAGGAACTTCTCATGAAGAAGATTGCCTTGGTGCTCAGCAGCGGCGGCCCGCGCGGTGCTGCTTATATTGGCATACTCAAAGTGCTCGAAGAGCATAAAGTCCCTATTTCTCTTATTGTGGGCAGCTCCATCGGCGCGATGATCGGCGGGGTCTACGCGGCTGGAGTCAGCGTCGCAGAATTAGAGCGCGAATGGCTCAAGATAGACTTCTGGCGCATTGCCAAGAGCTTGCAGCCCACACTGCCCATCCATGGTTGGTCGAGCGGCTCCGCCGTCGAACGCTTTCTCAAAGAAATTTTAGGTGGCGATCGACGCATCGAAGAGTTGCCCACCCCATTCGTCGCCGTCGCCACTGACTTAGATACGGGCGAGCGCGTCTTGCTCAAAGAAGGCTCTTTGATCGAAGCAATTCGCGCGAGCTTTTCGATCCCCGGGCTCTTTGTGCCAGTGGAGCGCGCCGGAAAACACTTAGCTGACGGAGGCTTAGTCAGCCCGTTGCCCATAGACGTAGCGCGCCAGTTAGGAGCCGATGTGGTCATCGCTGCGGACGTCAATTTGGGATCGAAGCGCTATCGGATGACACACCCGCCTAAGAACGCTCCCGGGCTCTTTGAATCTTTAGATCTGTCTATATCGATCTTTGTGTGGCGGCTGACGGAGCTGACGCTTGCGCTCAGCCCGCCGGATGTGCTCATCACCCCGGAGATCCCTGAAGACTCGCTCGTGGGCAATCTCAGCTATCATCGGGCGGAGGAACGAATTGCGCTGGGGGAGGCCGCAGCACGGGCGCAGTTGCCGACCATTTGCAACCTGCTCGACGCCGCCAGTCAATGAGCACTGCTATGATCTGCTACCTTGACAACTTCTCCACAGGATGCTATACTCTCACTAGACTGACATGTCAGTCTAGTGAGAAGAATGGCCAGAACGGTCCTGGAGAAGGAGACGCGACGCCAGCAGTTGCTCGACGCGGCAACAAAGGTCTTCGCCCGCAAAGGGTACTTAGAGACGTCTATTGATGATATCATCGAGGAGGCGGAGGTCGCCCGTGGTACGTTCTATCTCTATTTCCCGGGAAAGAAAGAGATCTTTCTCGCCATTATTGATCGCTATTTTGAATTAGTCTCAGAGCTGGTGCATCGCTTCATGGCTGAGGAGTGGCCCGCTTCTCTTAATCGCACGCGCTTCCGGGAGCACGTGCTCACGTGGCTCCGGTTTTTCGCGCAGCACAGGGACCTCACAAAGGTGATCTATCGCGAGGCTACTTCGATTGACCCGCAGTTTGAAGCGCGGTGGAACCGCCTAGGGGAGACGATGAAAGACTTTCTGAGTGAGAGAATACGCGTCTTGCAAGAAGACGGCCAGGTGAGAAAGACACTTGATCCGCAGGCATGGGCCCTCTTTATGGAGGGCATCTTCCATACCGCGATCTGCAACTATATCTTGCCGGCGGAGCAACCTGATCTGGAGTGGCTTGCCGATCAATGGGTCAACTTTGTGCTGTGGGGGATCACCCCCAGGGAGGGAGATGCATCATGATGCTGAAGCGACTGGGGCTTTTCACTCTTGTAACACTAGGGCTGTTGGTAGGCGAGAGCAGCGCGCAGTCGTCGAAAGTTGATTTGCTCTTAGTTGACGAGACCGAGACGCTCCAGGCGTCACTTATGGTCCAAGTCTACGCCAGAGTTTTGCAAGAGTCGGGGCTGTTTAACTTCGAGGCCAAGGTCGTGAGAGTCAAGTCGAGCTACGATGATCCCTTGGGCGTCAACACGACAGAGAAAAGATACGAGCTGATTGTCATTGTTCCCAAAGGGATTGAGGACGGCTCCGTGCCCCAGATCTGGCTGATTACTAAGCCCATCGGGCCGCAGACGCGCCCGGAGCTGCTCGCAGCTCTAGAGTTTATTCGTCAGCGCGTCGCGCAGGGCTCTGGCGGGCTGCTCTCAGCGTTGACAGTCATGGACGACGGCGCTTTAGGGATCTTTGCGACCGTTTTTGAGCACCACGGGTGGCTGAAATGAGAAGAGCCCTTGCACAGAAGATCGTCGCGCACCCCTTCTGGGTGATCGCAGCTATTCTCATTGTAACGGTGCTCTTGGCCAGCGCTATTCCGAGAATTCGCTTCGAGCAAGACTTTGAAGCATTTCTGCCCCAAGACGACCCCGCGACGA
>CAYYOG010000013.1:0-28522 GCA_964473325.1 uncultured Thermotogae bacterium | reverse complement strand
ATTCGCTTCGAGCAAGACTTTGAAGCATTTCTGCCCCAAGACGACCCCGCGACGATCGCGCTCCGTCGCGCCGAAGAACGCTACGGCGACCAGAAGCTCTTCATGGTTGCCGCCGAGACCGACGATACGATCTTCAAGCCCGAAACGCTCAGAAAGCTCAAAGAGATGGAAGAGCTCTTTGAGCAGATCCCCGAAGTCGACGAAGTCCGCGGGCCGACCAATTCTCAAGTGATCTACGGGACTGAGACAGCCATCACCGTCGCCATAGCCTTGCCCGCAATCCCAGAGACTCCGGAAGAAATCGAGGCGTACAAGGAGCGCGTCCTAGGGGACCGGCTCTTGCGAGGCTTTGTCGTCTCCGAGGACGGCAAGGCTGCGGGGATTCTCATCCGACTCAAGACCGGCGAAGAAGAGACCGTCGGCGTGGTCAACAGCGTCTTAGAGATCGCCGCGCGCTATCAAGGGCCGGAGCGCATTTACGTTGGCGGAATGCCCAGACTCAATCAGTTCATCGCCGAGAGCATGAGAAAAGATCTGATGATGCTCTTCCCGGTGATGATTCTCGTGATCATAGCTGTGCTCTACCTGAGCTTTAATAGCCTGCGCGGGGTAGCGCTCCCATTGTTGACGGTCGTGTTGAGCGCGATCTGGGAGATGGGCACGATGGGCTGGCTCGGCGCGCCGTTTACGCCCTTCTCGTTCGTCGCACCCATCGTCTTGATGGCTGTGGGCACGGCCTATGGAATCCATATTCTCAACAAATACTATGAAGAAGCCCACAAGGACGGGCGCTCCCGAAAAGAGATTCTCATAGAAACAGTGGCAGCGATGCTCTCCCCAACTGCGATGGCAGCGTTAACCACGATGGCGGGCTTCTTGGCGCTGCTCAGCTCAACCCTGTGGCCCCAGAGGGATTTTGGCGTCTACACCGGGATTGGGGTCTTCTATGCAGCGCTATTGGCGTTGACGCTCATCCCCGCGATCTTGGCGCTCTTGCCTCTGCCTCAGCGTGAGCGCCAGAGTTTGCTCGCGCGTTGGCTGCAAGGGCGTGCGGGGCTAGCAAGCTTAGCGCACTTCATCGAACGCACAGCAATCGTTATTCTCATTGGGGCAGGCGTGATAGCTAGTGTCTGGGCTGTAGGTATCCCTCGATTGAGGATCGAGACGTCTGCCAAGGATTTCTTAGGCAAGGGCCACCCCGTCATCGAGGCCCTCGACGTTCTGGAGCGCCATTTCGGGGGAAGCCTCCAGACGGGAATTGAAATCGATTTAGGTGTGCGTGATGGCCTGAAAGAGCCCGAAGTCCTCAAGAAAATTCTAGCTCTGCAAGAGTTCTTAGAGACTCTGCCCGCTGTGCGCCGCACCACGTCGATCACAAATTTGGTGCGCGAGCTCAATCAGAAATTCCACGCCGATGATCCCAATTACTACGTCATTCCTGAAGACCGTAAGCTCGTTTCACAATTGTTGTTGCTCTTCACGTTTCAAGGGGGCAGCTTGGGCCAGATGGCCTTGACAGACTTCTCTGCTGGAGAAGTGCTTGTCTCTATGGAGTGGGTCAGCAGCACGCAGATGGCCCAGCTTGTCGACACAATTCAAAAATATCTCGACGAGCACTTTGCCCCGACGGCGACGGCTTCGGCTGTCTTGGCGAGCGACGGCTCGCTCCTCCACATCAAAACCGAACAAGTGGGAACGATGCCGATCTACGCTCGCTTGATGCAGCAGATCCGCACTAGCCAAATCTGGAGCTTGCTCACGAGCGTCGGTTCCAGCTGGGTGATCGTCTCGCTCCTGATAGGCTCGGTAGCTGCGGGAGCGCTCTGCATCGTGCCCTTAGTGCTGACTATTCTGACGGAGTTCGGCTTGATGGCGTATCTGAATCTGCCCCTAGATATGAGCACGATGATGATCGGCTCCATCGCTATCGGGATTGGGATAGACTACGCGATTCACTTTGTCGAGCGATACCGTGTGGAATTCGCTCGTGACAAAGATACGCGGCGCGCCTTGGAACACACGCTCACTCACACAGGTGCGGGGATCAGTTATAACGCCTTGGCGCTGACGCTGGGCTTTGGGGTGCTCTGGATCTCGACGTTCAAGGGGCTGAACACGTTCGGGTCGCTCGTCGCCCTGACGATGATCGTGAGCGCCATGAGCGCGTTCACGGTCATCCCGGCGATCTTGTTGCTATGGAAACCGAAATTCCTTACGAAACACGCACAAGCACCATAAAAGGAGGTTGCCATGAAAGCCGTCACAAGGTTTGCTTTAGTCGTCCTCGGGTTGGCGCTCCTTGCAGGAGCAGGGCTGAGTGTGGCGCAGCAGCCACTCACTGGGCCGCAGATCTTACAGAAAGTCGAAGAGAAGGGCGGCATGGGAGGACTACAGGGGGAACTCATCAGCGATGTCAAGTTCGATATCATTGGGAAAGATAAGAAGACAGCGACAAACGAATTTCGCTTTTTCTCTAAGCGCAAGCCAGGCGAGCCGGATAGACTCTTAGTCGCGTTCGCGAAGCCCGACGACGTGCGCGGCACGCTCTTCCTGAGCATCAAGCCCCAAGGCAAGGACGCTGATCTCTGGCTCTATCTGCCGGCCCTCGGCGCCGTCAAACAATTAGTGAACACCCAAGAGCGCAAGGGGAGCTTCGCCGGAAGCAATCTCTCATTCGAAGACTTGGGAGGCGGCTTCAAGTACAGCGAGAGCTATATCGCTGACGAGAAGGTCGCCGAAGAGAAGATCAAAATTGGCGAGAAAGAGTACAGCACATATGTGCTGACGCTGCGCGTCAAGAAAGAGAAAGAGAAGGCCGAAGACTATCCATTGCGCAAGATGTGGGTGGAGAAGACGGAATTTGTCGTGCTCAAGGGTGAAGGCTATAATAGGACAAACAAACTGGAGACCGTCTTTGAAGCCTTAGCGTTGGGGAAGTTCGAGGACGATACTGTGCTTGATAAAGTCTTGATCAAGAACGTATTGGATGGCAGCCAAACAACGATCACGTTTTTGAAGCGCAAGCGCCCGGCCCAGCCGTTGCCGGAGAATCTCTTTGACCCAAATAATCTAAAGAACTTGAAGATTGATGACCTCCTCAAGCTCTAGCCCAGCGGGAATGCCATCCCTGCCCGTGGCGTTCCCGAGTGAGGAGCCCTCAGGGGGCGGGTCCCCTCCCCCGCCCCCGCCCCTCCCTTCACGAGAGTCCTTGACGCAGTAAGAGAGAGAATGCCAAAAGAAAACTGAACGCGATCAGCAAGATCCAGCCAAACCCCAAAGACACTGTAAAGTTGAGCGCCCCTGCGCCTAAAGCCCCAGAGAGCAAGGCAATCGCGCCTAGACGCCTCAGATGCGCCCACACTATTGTGTCCGGAAGATCTGGGAATAGCTCCAAGCGTCGTGCAAAGAGTTCCGCATCCCACGCAATCAAGCCACTGAGCACGCTGCCGAACGCTGCCCAGCTATTCCATAGCGTTGCAACCCCGCTGAGGGCTAGAAGCACGATAAAGCTTATAGAGACTACCCAAGCCCTGCGCCCATAGCTATTGACTATCGCGAGAACCCCAAAGATCGCAGCGAGCGCTGCCCAAGGCCATTCCCCTCGCACAAACCACAACAGCGCTAAGATCCCGTGACTGATGCTCCATCCTGCCCATGCTGTTCCCCAGAGTATTCTCTGTGTTGGCATTCTCAAAGTACCCCGCGACGGACAAGCGCCGCACGCCAAGCTATTCGCCCCAGCTCGCCATGCACAACACCCGCTAGCGGTTTTGCAACATCCCAATCGACAACGCGGATCCCTGCGCGCTGTAGCTGCGCCAGTAATGCTTGGCGCCGCAGATGCTCCAAGCGCACAGCGAGTTCCACCTCGGGCGTGCGCGTCAGAAACGTGCTCTCAAACAGAACCGGATTGGGAGCAATGCAGAGCACTTCATAGCGCAAGCGTAAATCGACAATCGTCTTGACGTCAGACTCTAAGAGTGGGCCGACAAAGACAAGTTGTGATCCTGCCGGCAGCAGCCGCGTCGGCAGATTCTCTAGGTCTTCAAAGACAGCTTTGTCTCCCTTCTCCGCTGAAGCGATAGCTCGCAAAAGCTTCTCCCGCTGCCAGCGTCCGAAGCCCGGCCAGGTCCAATCTAAGTATCTTCCGTAGATGAGCAAGCCGACCCTGTTGCCTTGAGCTGTGAAATAATGAGCTAACGAGAGTGCCGCGCGCACGCTGTGCTCAAAGAGCGAGAAGGCCCTCATCCCGGCTGCGCCACCCCTCTCCTGCAGTTCACCTACGGGAGAGGGGTCGGAGGTGAGGGCCATCACATCGCTGCGCTCGCGCGCGTCCAACAAAATAATGACATCAGCGACGCGCTCCTGCTCGAACTCGTTGACAATGAGTCGATCTTTTCTGGCTGTTGCTTTCCAATTGATATAGCGTCGTTCGTCGCCAGGATAGTACTCTCGGACTCCAAAGAATTCTATCCCAGTGCCGCCAAGACGAGCTTTCACTTGCCCGGAGAAGATACGCGTCCGCCGCGGACGCATCAGAATCTCATCGAGGCGCTCAAATGTCGGCACAATCAACAGCTCGCCCTCACACGGGAGTTCTAGGCTCTTCACAAACAGCCCCAATGTGTCCGTCGCCGTCACCGAAAGACTCTTCCAACGTGCCAGTCCTCGCATCCCAGACACGATATACTCTAAAGAAGCCTTCTCCCCAGCCGAGAGGCTCTCGATCTTACGAGAGCTGTGCTGGCGCAACTCCAGTACCGCAGGGACACTATCAGTGAGCTCGACAAGCTCAAGCTTCGCCCCTATATTTTCAAGTTCGACGCGCACGGTAATGGGCTCTTCACTCAAACCGCGCTGCTCGCTCAAGCTCCGCTGGGCCTTCAGCTCAATCCGAGCAGGGAGAGCGAAGTAAAACCCAACAGCAAGGTAACAGACCAAGGGCAGAGCTAATACTAAGAGTTCCCCTTGGCGCAGGCTCTCGCCAACGAGCACCAAGACGAACGCAAGACTGCCGAGAAAGGCCCAGCGGCGCGGTCCCAACAGCATTACTCCACCTTCGGCACAGGAACGCGCTCTAAGATCTCCGAGACAATATCGCGCTCAGAGAGCTTTTTCATCCACAGCTCCGGCTGCAAGATGAGTCTGTGTGCGAGCGCCGCGTGCGCCACAGCCTTGACGTCATCAGGGATGACGTAGTCGCGTCCTTCGAGCGCTGCCCGCGCCCGCGATAACTTTAAAAGCGCTAACGAGCCGCGTGGGCTAGCCCCCACTAAGACTCTCCCATCAGCGCGCGTCGCCTGCACGAGCTCAACGATATATCTCTCGAGATCCGGGTGCATGAAGACCGTCTCTAAAGCTTGGCGCATTGTGAGCAGTTCGTGAGCATCTAAGATCTTCTGGAGCTTTGGTTCGTCATGGCCGCGCTCGCGCCGTCGTCGCAAGATCTCTTGCTCTTGTTCGCCTGATGGATACCCCAGCGACAGCCGCACCATAAATCTATCGAGTTGCGCTTCGGGCAACGGGAACGTCCCCTCAAACTCGATGGGGTTTTGCGTGGCCATGACGATGAACGGCTGCGGCAACGGAAGTGTCTGCCCTTCAAGAGTAACTTGAAATTCTTGCATCGCTTCGAGGAGCGCTGCTTGGGTCTTGGGAGAAGCACGATTGATCTCGTCAGCTAAGATCAGATTGGCGAAGATCGGCCCGGGGCGCAGCTCGAATCGCCCGCTGTGACGCTCATAGATATACGTCCCCGTGATGTCACCGGGCAAGAGATCCGGCGTGAATTGTATTCTCTTAAATTCCAACCCTAGCACGGTCGCGAAACTCTTCGCCGTCAAAGTCTTGGCTAAGCCCGGTAGGTCCTCAAAGAGAATGTGCCCCCCCGCAAGCACAGCAACGAAGACTTGCTCTAAGACAGCGCGCTTCCCAATAACAGCTTTCTCGACTTCGTCCAAGATCTGTTGCGCTTTCTCAGCGACGGTCGCGAGTGCTTTCATAGGCCTCCCCAGCAAAGTGTTCTAAGATATCTGTGAGCTGCGAGATCTCTTCCAGACGACGCCTTCTTTGTGCAGAGCTGGCCGGCAGACGCCCGCTCAGCCAGAGCCAGCCACGCTGCGCTGCCGACCGCGGGAACTCTAAGTCAAGAGCATCATGGAGATCTGACAAGATCGCGCCAGAGTGGAAGCGCCTGCGCGCCTCGCTCTCGCCAACCCCTTCATGCAGCGCAACCCATTGGATCGCGATGTCGCTGACAAGACGATGGATGTTCCAGCGTGCCAGCTCTCCTTGACATGCCAGCCTGACCTTCTGCGCCAACGATTGTACTGGCCCTGTTCTGGAGGTCTTCTCTTGAGAAGCAGCGCGCCTGCGCCCCTGTAGCACTAGATCGAGAATCGTCATAGAGACGCCCAAGCTCCCCACGATCAAAAAGAGCATCCAGACAAGCGCAAAGGGCAGGCTCGCCAAACGCAGCCCCCACACCCACAGCTCATACAGAATATAGCGCAATAGCCGCTCGCGCAGCACTTCTCCGTAGATGAACGTTAAGACCACGGCAAGGGCAATGAGCCCCAGCCCTAGCCGTAGCCAGCGTCGTCGTGTCATGCGGGATGGAGCACCTCAGGAGCGCGTTCGCCGCGCCCATAGATATGAGTGATTTCATCGAGGAGCTGGAGTGCCTCGCGCTCTTGCTCTGGGGTCGGACGAGCTGGGCTGTAGCGCGCCCACTCAAAGAGCCGCGACAGCCGAACAATGTGCTCTTCGAGCACCCCAATCTGTGCTAATCTCCTCTCAAACTCTCGTGCGGTCATAGCCCGCGAAATTTCTAAGTGAAATCGCTCACTCAAAAGCTGGCACATCTCATGATAGCATCGAAGGATCGTCTCTTGCACGGGAGCCCCGTAGCGCAGTTCCTGAGCGTAGCGCCTCGTGAGATCTGCAAGCTCTCCTATGGAAATAGGCCGAGTACGCGCGCGCCACAGGCGCCACGCGACGAAGATCACTACACTCATAGTGAATAGAGCAAGCAGCACGAAGAGAAATGTACCCCACCATGGGACGTGAACTTGCTCTAACGAGGGGAAGGGGTGAGTTGGCTCCTCTGGCAAGACCCCCATCCCTGGGGGAGCACCCTCACGCTCTCTCAAGAACGATCGATCACGCCAGCGCAAGAGAATCAGAAAGATCGCAATGAACCACAGAGCTGCCGGGAGGGCACGCCGGATCGCGTCCCACAAGATCCTGGGGCGAAGTATTATCATGACTATGCCGAAGAGCATCAACGCTCCAAGAGTAATGAGTATAATCTGCTCTAGGGCTGGGGCTAGATCGCTTTCACCTTGCTGGGGAGCATTCGGAGTGCTCGACAGCTCTTCTGTAGGTTCTGATGGAAGCCCATAGCGCGTCCCGACGAACGACATATGCGACACCCCCGCAGCGAGCAGCACCAACGAGAGTAAGACCACAACGGGAATTACAAAGCGCCATTTGGTGAGCATAGCTAGTTCACTTTAATCCCCAGCTCGCGGAGCTGCTTTTCACTCACTTCCACCGGCGCACCGGTCAAGGGACAATATGCCGTGCTCGTCTTTGGGAAAGTAATGACGTCACGAATCGAATTTGCTCCAGCCATGAGCATAATCAATCTATCTAATCCCAGCGCAATGCCGCCATGGGGCGGCGCACCATATTCTAAAGCCCGCAAGAAAAACCCGAACTTCGCTTCCGCCTCTTCTTTGGTGAGCCCCAACAGATCGAAGATCTTCTGCTGCAATTCACGATTATGAATGCGGATGCTACCCCCGCCCAGCTCAATGCCGTTGAGCACAAGATCATACGCATTGGCGCGCACTTTGAGGGGCTCGCAATCTAAAAGCTCTAAGTCCGAAGCCTTCGGCGACGTGAAGGGATGGTGCTCACTGACTAATCTCTGTTCTTGTTCGTCCCACTGGAAGAGCGGGAAGTCAAGCACCCAACAGAACTCCCATCGGTCTTTGGGGATGATCCCCTCCCGACGAGCAAGCTCCAGACGGAGCGCTCCCAAAACCGTGTTTGTCGCCTTGCGCTCCCCAGCGATCATGAGCAAAAGATCGCCTGGGCACGCCTGGGTCGCTTGCTGAAGATCTTTCACTATTTGTGCAGTGAGAAACTTCGCGATGGAGGATTCCATCCCTTGATCGGTGAATTTCGCCCACAGCAGCCCCTTAGCGCCAAGAGCTTGGGCTTGTTTTTCTAGCTCAGCTAACTGACTGCGCGAGTACTTCGCCCCACCGGGCAGAGCGAGCCCTTTGATGACTCCGCTGCCCTTGAGGGTCTCCGCAAAGATGCGAAACTCCGAGCCTGCAAGGACTTGAGAAAGATCCAGCAGTTCAAGCCCAAAACGCAGATCAGGCTTGTCGGAGCCATAGCGATCCATCGCTTCAGCGTAGCTGAGTTTGGGGAAGGGACGCTTCGGTCTCACGCCCAAATTCTTCTCAAACAAAAAACTGATAAGCTCTTCGATCAATTCGGTAATGGGGCGCTCGTCGAAGACAAAGCTCATCTCTAAGTCTAACTGAGTGAATTCGGGCTGGCGATCTGCGCGCAAGTCTTCATCTCGGAAGCACCGAGCAATCTGGAAGTACTTCTCAAATCCGGCGATCATCAATAATTGTTTAAAGAGCTGGGGCGACTGAGGCAGCGCGAAGAACTTCCCCGGGAAGGTTCGGCTGGGCACAAGATAGTCTCGAGCCCCCTCCGGCGTCGACTTTGTGAGCATAGGTGTCTCGATCTCGTAGAAGCCGCGCTCGCTCAGAAAATTTCGGATATCCAAGCAGACCCGATGGCGCAAGACGAAACTCTTCTGGAGTTCTGGTCTTCTTAAATCGAGATAGCGGTACTCCAAGCGTAAAAGCTCCTGAGCTTCTTGGGCAGGATCCACGACATCGATAGCAAAAGGCGGGGTCTTGGAGCGATTGAGAATTTTAATCTCCTCAACGCGCACTTCGATTTCACCGGTGGGCAGCTTGGGGTTGATATTTTCGGGTGTTCGAGCGACTACCGTGCCGTGGGCGTAGATCACGTCCTCACGATTGAGCTCACGCGCGAGCGCGTAGGCGCTCTGCTCTGGGCTGAAGAGCAACTGCACCAGCCCTGAACGATCGCGCAGATCTATAAAGATGAGCCCGCCAAGATCGCGTCGCCGATGTACCCACCCCATCAATGAGACTCTTCTACCAACGTCGTTCTTTGTGAGCTTACCGCATTCTGCTGTGCGTTCCATAACGATCTATCTCCTCGTAATTCAAGCTTTGCGCACTACCACAATATATGTTACCAACCCTAGCGTGTCGTCGAGCGCGACGTCTGACGAGAGATGGCGTTGGCACCATTGAGCCATATCCTCGGGTGCAACCGTGAAATCCGAGGGCTCTGGTCGTCGCCCCGGTGCCAAGTGCGTAAATACTAGACCCTCCCGCGCCACGCGAAAGAGCTCTCTCAGTAACGCGCTCATATACCCAAAGGGGTCATCGCTGATGGGATACCCCAAGACGCTCAACAGAAAGACGATGTCGAACTCACCCTCAGCGAAGGGTTGCGCCAGCACGTCCCGACGCTCAAAGTACAACCCAAATCGCTTCACTGCCCCAGCGATCATCTTCTTGCTCAAATCTACTTCTAAATACGAGCGATAGCGCACGCCTTGCGCGTCGAGATACTTTTTCAGATACCCCAGGCCGCAGCCGACATCCAAGATCGTTCGATCTGTGAGATCGAATTTCTCTACAGAATGCCGAAAGATCTTCTGCTGCACGGCTTCGTCAGGGTACTCCAAGACAGCCATGTCGTCACCGGCTAAGAGAATATTGCGTGCATCAAAGAACGTTGCGTATTCGTAATGATCGCGGAAGCACTTGGGCTTTTATAGAGCGCCATCCGCCGCGCTCGACCCCACAACTTCGTCAGCATAGCTCGATATTATATCGCTATTGGCACTTCTGAGCTATCTCAGCAGCCGATGCTTCATTGAGCGCGCCAAAGTCCGTGCCGTTGTCAAACACGCGCGTGTCGCGGCACTCTATGATATTGTGAGCATCCAAGGCCCACAGCCCATAATTGCGATTGTTTCTGATCTCCACGCGAGTGAGCCAAACTTTGATATTACTATGGGCGATCTCCGCGCCGGTGCTGCCGTTGCCCTCTAAGATAACGGTGCGCAGCGTCAGCTCAATCTTGCCTTCGGCGTCAATGCCGTCGTCGCGGAAGTTGCGCACTGTCAGATTTTCCACAAAGACCGTGCTCTGACCGCGCACGGTGATCCCGTCCACATCCCCTAAGCCTGTGCCATCAAGGATGACGTCATCACGGCCAGCCCCGCGAATCCTTATATCTTTGTCACGAATCACCAGCTGTTCGTGGTAGATCCCCGGCGCGACGAAGATCACGCCCTCCCCTACCAGCAAGCCCGGCAGGACGTTCTCATTAACGTCACCCAAGCCGTTGATGCCCATCCCCGGTGGCCACGCGTCAATCGCTGCTTGGATTGTGGGAAAATCTTCGGGAACGCGTGAGCCGCTGCGGTTGCCCTCACCAGAGAGCTGCGACGCGCTATCGGCGCGAATTCCGTAGCCTTTGTTGCCCCCGATAGTGTTTTGCGATAGCTGCACCTGAGAAGCTTCGATGGAGACGCCGTCGCCGGCATTCGCAGTGATCATGTTTCCCAGCAGCAAGATCTCTTTGCTGTTGCGTATAGCGACTCCAACATCTTGGCTCTTGGAGATCGTGCTCTTGCTAA
This sequence comes from uncultured Thermotogae bacterium, assembly GCA_964473325.1. Classification (GTDB taxonomy): domain Bacteria; phylum Bipolaricaulota; class Bipolaricaulia; order RBG-16-55-9; family DRXL01; genus JANXCC01. The sequence continues at coordinate 17,745 of CAYYOG010000013.1, read as the reverse complement.
CCGTGACTTTGCGGCTCCCCGCGATGCGCACGGAGCCATGCACCGTCAACGTTGTGATCGAGACGTTTTCGGTTTCGGTGATATTGATTTGCCCTTCAAGCAGAGCGCCCTCGGAGCCGACGATCTGTAAGGACTTTGCGATCCGGATGGTTTCGCGATACGTCCCTGCTTGAATGTGAAGTGTGCTCCCCTTGCGCGCGGCATCAAGAGCGTGGCGAATCTGCGAAAACGCGCAGCCCGACGGACAGACCGTGAGCGTCTGCGGGGAGACGAACAACACCCACACCGTTATACCCACGCCGATCACAATCAGAGACCCGACCCCCAAAAACAGCCAACGTCGATGCATAGGAGTTCTCTTACCTCCGTGCCGAGAATTTTTCGCGCCAGCCTCGACGATACAACAGCCGGAGCGCCTTAGCAACCCCGCGCGCGACCTTTTCACTGTACGGATACCAGAAGAGCTCGCGCTTCATACCAAATCTATCTACGACGACTGTCTGTGGCCACGTGAATTGTCGCAAGCCCCACTCCCCATGACGGCGTCCCAGCCCGCTCTGCTTAGCTCCGCCATAGGGCGCCTCTAAGATCGCAAAGTTCGTAATACAGTCATTGACACAGACGTTGCCCGCTTCGATATGCCGCGCCAGCTGCACCCCCAACGCTTTGTCTTTTGTAAAGACACTCGCCGCTAGCCCGTAGATCGAATCATTGGCTAGCTGAAGAGCTTCCTCGACAGAGTTCACTGCCATAATGGGGATGACCGGTCCAAACGTCTCTTCCCGCATGATCTGCATCGAGTGATCGACATTCACCAAAACAGTTGGCTCGTAGAAGAGCCCGTCCTTGCGCCTGCCCCCAATGAGAACCTGCGCACCCTTCTCGACAGCGTCGCGGACGTGGCGCTCGACAGTCTCTAACTGTCTGGGCATCGTCAACGGCCCAATGTCGACCTCACCGAAACGCCTTTCAGCCCCTTGACGCAGACTCTTTACTTTCTCGACGACTTTTTGGACGAACTCGTCATAGACCGGCGCTTCGACGTAGACGCGCTCCACAGACATGCACATCTGCCCGGCGTTGCTCAGCGCGCCCCAGACGCACGCGTTCGCCGCGCGCTCTAAGTCAGCGTCTTTGAGAACGATCATTGGATCTTTGCCACCCAGCTCCAACAAGACGGGGATCAATCGCTGAGCCGCGCGCTCGGCGACCTTCTTGCCCGTCGCGACCGACCCCGTAAACGCTATCCCGTCGCAGTGATCGACTAACGCTGCGCCGGTGTCGCCGTAGCCGCAGAGCGTCTGCAGAACGTTTTCGGGCAAGCCCGCTTCCCGAAAGAGACGCTCGACTAAAAGCCCTGTCAACGGCGTATACTCCGACGGCTTCAAGATCACGGTATTGCCAGCCATGAGCGCCGGCACGACATCACCCAGCGTTAGCGTGAATGGGAAATTCCACGGCGAGATCACCCCGACGACGCCCAACGGCTGATAGATCACAAAGACACGCTTGGTCTTCAACAGATGCGGGCTGCGAATCTCGTCTTTGAGATAGCGCTCGGAGTTCTTGGCGTAGTAGCCGAGCACGTCGCAGCAATAGAAGACCTCAGCAACGAGGGCCTCGGTGCGGGGTTTTCCCGTCTCCGAGCAGATTGTCTCGATGACTTCGTCCTGATGGTCCACAATCCAGTCGCGGGCGGCGTAGAGATAGCGTGCGCGCTGGGCGACCGAGAGCGCCCTCCAAAACTGAAACGCCTGGCGCGCGCGACTGATCGCGGCGCCGACCTCTTCCGGTGGTGTGATTGGGACTTCCGCGATCTTCCCCCCAGTAGCAGGGTTGAAGACCTCAAGATATCGCTTTGCGCTTGTCGAGGCTCCCATTGGTATCCCCCTTTTGTGTATTCTACACGCTCACTGGCACAAACGCCAAGCGATCTGATAAGATTTATATTGGGAGGCCTTCTCACAGTATCAGAAGCCCGTGAAGTCATCAAGGCCTTGGAGAAAGAAGGAGTTCTTAAGATTGTTGCAAAGCTAATACTGAACCCAAGGGTGATCTCATGCCTCAGCGTGATGGACTCTTAATGCGCTTTGTGATTCGCTGGGTCGTTGCGACGGCCGCAGTCGCTATCGTGACTTGGCTGCTCAATCCCCATATCCGCATCGAAGGGGCAGACTACCTCAGCACAGTCATTCTCGTCGGCTTGGTGCTAGGACTGTTCAACGCGATCTTACGCCCCATTGTGATCTTTCTGACGCTGCCTGCGACTTTACTTACTTTCGGGCTTTTCTTGATGGTCATCAACGCGGGGATGCTCTGGCTGACCGATCTGATCGTGCCTGCGTTCGTCATCGAGAGCTTCAGCTGGGCACTGCTGGGGGCAGTGCTCATCAGCATCGTGAGCATGATTCTATACGCAATTCTCAAAGCGTAGCTCTACGAGAGCAGGGTTAACGCTTTTTTGACTAATTCTTCTGTGGTCGTTGCCCCTGTCATTTTCGCGCGTGCGACCGCACGTCGGGCTTCAGATTCATTGAAGCCCAGCGAGCGCGTCAGCGCTTTGATAGCGAGTTCTTCTTGCGTCGTCGCTGGAGCTACGGTCGGCTCGCCGCGCAACGGGATCTGGGTTATTTTTTCTTTCAGCTCGACGATCAGGCGCTCTGCGGTCTTGCGCCCCACGCCCTTCAAGTCTTCTAAAAGATCGCGTCGGTTCTGCAAGATCGCCTCGGCAAAGTATTGCGGAGTCGTCGCTGAGAGAATCCCCATCGCGACCTTGGGGCCGACCCCGGAGACAGAAATTAATAACTCAAAGAGCTGGCGCTCTTCAGGTGCAGCGAAGCCATAGAGGGCGAGGTCGTTGGGCGTGTAGTGCAAGTGCGTATAGATTCTGACAGGGCCGGTCTGGCCGCGCACCGCTTCAACTGTCGCCTTCGAGACTATAACGCGATAGCCGACACCGTTGGCAGCCAAGACCAACGAATTCTCAGTTAACTCGACGACCTCGCCCTCGAGAAAATCTATCACGGCTTCTCAAACTGATCGTCTCCAACGCCGGTGTTCACTTTGAACTCCAAGACCTCGAAGCTGTCAGTCAGCTCTTTGTCCTCAAGCGTCTTGAGGGCAAACGGCACCAAAAAGCCCTCAACCTGACGATAGTCACTCAGCAGTTGCTCTTTGCTCTTGCCCTCACCGAGCGAGGTGACGATCTTCAGCGGCACGAAGCGCTTCAAATCAATATAGAAATCTGCCGACTTCCCCTGCTCGTTGGTCACCCGAAGGATCTGGGTCCCTTGACCGTCCACGTGGTCCTTGCCGACGATCTCGAACTTATATTCTGCTCGTGCGATGTTCCACAGGAACAACAGCGAGTCAAACTCAATAGATTCGCGGATCTCAGCGAGCGATTGGGCCGACAGATCGCGCACTCGCCCGCCAGCTTCGACCCACCCTCGTACGCCGTTATAGATCACCGTGCTCTGGCCACCGGTGAACTTGACTATTTGTTTTAGTTTATTGGGTAGCTTGATCCAGACTTCGCCCTCGACTTTGAACTCTTGGCCACGCTGGAAGATGCTCCCGCGCACCTTCGTGTAGACATCGCGAATTTGGGCGACCCTTTCAAAGCCCCCTTGGGCCGCAAATGCTTTTTCAAGAAGCGCTTTCGCTTCCGGCGTAATCTGCGCGGCCCACGTCAACTCTGTCGGCCCTTTAGGAGCAGCAAGCGCCGCGAGAAAGTCTGTGTACGGCTTGGCACGCGCTGTGATCGGTTCAAGCCAATCGACAACGGCGACGTTCTCGAGAGAGATCCCCGGAATCAGCTCCGTCCGGCCCTCGAGCATCTTAATATCACTGAGTAGCACAATCGCGAGATTATCAGGGTCAAAGCGATCTTTGATTGCTTGGTTAGCTTGCTCCAGTGTCACCGAGCGGATCATCTTGCGCCAGTTGCGGCTGCGCTCCATAGTAAACCCATAAAAGTCGTTACTGAGCACAGTCGTCGTCAACCCGGAGAGCGTCTCCAATCTCAGAATATAGCTTCCGGCAATATTGTCCTGCGCGGCTTGGAGCTCTTCTTGCGTGATCCCGTTCTCTTTGAACTTCTTGAATTCATCTAAGATCATCTGAAGAGTGTCAAACGCTTGCTCGTTGCGGGTGAACGTCGAGATTCGGAAATACCCGGGGAAGCTGTAGCTCGGGAAGTAACTGAAGATCGCGTACGTCTTGCCCGCTTTAGAACGAATAATCTGAAGCAGACGCGACGAGAACGCGCCCCCGCCCAGCACATAGTTGGCGAGCACCGTTGGGATGTAATCGGGATCGGTGACAGCCAGCCCAAAGTGTCCGATCTCGATGTGAGTTTGCGTCTGGCCGGGCTTGTGCACGAAGCGCACCTTGTACCCCTGGAGCTTGATCGGTTCTGGTAAGGGTGCGGGGAGAATATCAGCTTTCTGCCAATTGCTGAACGCTTGCTTGACGAGAGTGATCACCTCGTCAGCTTTGACATCGCCGGCGACGGCCAAGACAGAGTTATTGGGCCGGTAGTACATCCCGTGGAACGTCACTAAGTCATCACGCGTGATGACGTTCAGGCTTTGCTCACTCATGGCACGCCCCAACGGGTGGATCGTGCCAAAGAGCGCAAAGTCCAAGTGCGCTGCTGCTAGTGATCCCGGATCATCATAGGTACTGCGCACATCGGCTATGAGCTGATTGCGGATGATCCCGATCTCTTTTTCGGGGAAGTTCGGGTTTTGAACAATATCAGCTAAGAGATTTAACCCGACTTGGAGGTCTTTCTTTAAGACTCGAGCCGTGACGTCGGTGCGCTCGACGTCGGCGCTGGCGCCTAGGGAGCCACCCACGAAGTCGATCTCTTCCGAGATCTGATCGGCTGTTCTGTTTGTCGTCCCCTGGCGCAGCATCATCGCTGTAAACGTTGCCAAGCCTGTGCGATCTGAAGGCTCATGGATCGCACCGACACGCACGCGCAGCGAGAACTGCACAATCGGCAGCGACGGCTGCTCGATCACGATCACTTTGAGCCCATTCTCTAATGTGACGGTCTTGATCGGGGGCAGCTGAATGGGCTCGACGTTGCTCTGCTGTGCCCAGACGACTACTGAGCTGAGCAGTAAGAACGCAATCAAGAACTTTATAGCTGAAAACTGTCGAACTATGAACTGTCTCATTGCGTGCCTCCTTGGGGCTTGAGCGTCACAAGAGTAAGATTCTCGCGCTGAAGGTACGTCTGCGCCACGCGCTGCACGTCCGCAGCTGTAATAGCGTCATACTTGGTCTTGGCCTTTTCAAATTCTTTGTAGTCACCGTAGATGACTTCAGCCTCGGCGATAGCATTGGCCACCCTGGAGATCGAGTCGAGACTGAAGACATACTGCGCTGTCAGCTGGTTTTTTGCTTTTTGAATCTCTTTCTCGTCTATAGGTTCGTTCGCGAGGCGCTCGATCTCGGCTAAGAGGGCTTCTTTGACTTTCGTCGGGTCTTTATCAGGGGTGAAGAACGCATAGATCAGCATGGTGCCCAGGTCTTTGAAGACCAAGGGGAACCCTCCGGCGGCGACGCTGATCTGCTGCTCTCGGACTAACTGTTTATAGAGCCGAGCGCTTTGCCCGCCAGAGAGAATGAGACTGATAACTTCGAGAATAGGCTGATCGGGATGGTTGCTCCCCGGCAGTCGATACCCTCCGATGATGACGGGCAACTGCACTGCCATCTCTAAAGTCTCTTCGCGCATCTGTGTTTGTGGGGGCAGCGTGATCGGCATTGGTGACGGCGTTTGCGCCTTGGGGATCTCGCCAAAGTGCTTTTTTGCCAACGAGAGCACCTCAGCGGGGCGCACATCCCCTGCGACGACTAAGACGGCGTTATTCACCGCATAGTATGTCCGATAGAAATTCTCAAGATCTTCAAGCGTGATGCTATCTAAGTCCTCCATGTAGCCTTCAGGACCCTTCGCATAGGGCGTGCCCGCGAACGCAATATCTCTGAACTTGTCGAACGCTTTGCTCACAGGCTGGTTCTCTAAACGAACGCGCCACTCCTCTTTGACGACCTCGCGCTCAGAATCTAAATTTTCTTGGGTGAGCACGAGATTGTGCATTTGTTCTGCAAAAAGAAAGAGAGCTAAATCGAGTTTCTCTTTGGGCAATCGCGCCCAATAGCCCGTGACGTCGTCGCGGGTAAACGCGTTGTCTTGTCCACCAGCTTGATCTATAAGTTTTGAGTGCTCTTCGGGGCCGACGTTCTTGGAGCCTTTGTACATCATATGCTCCATCAAGTGGGCCATGCCGCGCTTGCCGGTGGGTTCGTCTTTGGAGCCAACGCGATACCAGACGTTGACCGAGATGACCGGGGCTGTCGTGTCTTGATAGACAATGACCCGTAGCCCATTATCTAACGTGTACGCCGTAATGGCACCGACAGCAGTCGAGGGCGGCTTCGTGAGAGTCCAGACGGCCAGAACAGCAGCAATGACCGCGACGATGACCACTCCGCTGGTGATCCATAATGTTGTTCGCCTGGTCTGTTTTGGTGCGCGCGCTTCCATACTTTAAAGAATCGCCTCCTTAATTCTTACCTAATTCTACGGGATAGAGGTAGAGTGCGCCAACCAGAAAGTTGGCACGTGTTTCTAAACGTGCTATAATTTTTTCAAACAGTTGAGCGGGGAGGCGGTTACCACCCTAAGGGTTCAGCTTTTGGGCGAGTTTCGCTGCCGGCGCGAGAGGTCACTTGATCTTCCCCAATACCCTCCACGCTTTTGACAAAAACCCCCTTATGTACTAATCTAAACAGCACGAAAGCAGAGGTGAGGCCCTTGCGCACATTCCTGTACGAAGAGGAGAAGGGACTCGTAACCGATGTCCCCATCATGGAGCTGGTGGCCAAGGCCGGGCAGGAATCCGCAACGTTTTGGATCGACTTCCCCCAATCTGAAGTCAACGAGATCCAAAAGCTCGGAAAGCTCTTCAACCTCCATCCCTTGGCCATCGAGGACTTGATCAGCCCGCAGCGTCGCCCCAAAGTCGACACCTACGACAACGGCCTGATGATCGTCTTACGCGACACCGATGTCGACCGCATCGAGAAGAGCTTGAGCGCCCTGGAGCTCGATATCTTCCTTGGGCGCAACTTTCTCATCACCGTGCACAGCGAGCACATGGAATGCATCGAGATGGCCATTGCTCGCCTCAACAGCGCCGCATCCCGAGTGCTCGGACGAGGGCCTGATTATCTCGCTCATATGATCATAGACTTCTTAGTCGACGACAACCTTCAATTGCTGAGTTGGCTGGAGGCAGAGATCAGTGAGCTAGAAGAGTCAATCTATACCAACCCTACCAGTGAGGCCCTCAAACAAGCCGCGCAGCTCCGCAAGGGTATTATCTATCTGCAGCGGCTGCTGGGGCCGCAGTTGGAGTTGATTCGGCGCCTCTCCAGCGACGAACTGCCCTTCATCAACAAGGGCCTGCGCGCGTATTTTCGCGACGTCTACGATAACTTGGCGCGCATCAACGATCTTGTCCACAGCTACCGCGAGATCATCACCGCGGATATTCAGATCCACCAAGGGCTCATCGCCAATAAGTCCAACAAGATCTTGGCTATCTTGACGATCGTCTTTACCCTCTCCATCCCCGCCACTATCGTCGGCACCTTCTATGGGATGAACATCAATCTCCCTGGAGGGATCGAGACCGGCTCCTGGCTCTTCTGGGGACCGTATACGACGTTTATCGTCATCGTCATCGGTTCCCTGCTGCTACCCGGCGCAGTGATGCTGTGGTGGTTCAAGCGTCGTGGCTGGTTTGAGTAGTTTTTGTCACGATCACCCATAGTCCATCGCTGACTCGCCCCAGCTCGATCCTGCCGAAACGCTGCGCGACCTTGAGCCAGCGCTGCAGCACTAAGCGCGGCACTCGTGCCCCCGATGTGAACGCGATCAGCATTTGTCCTCCAGGGCGCAAGACGCGCGCCATCTCACGCAAGTGTGGCGGCCCGTTGTGCAGCGTCACCAAATCAAACGACTCGTCTGAAAACGGGAGTTTTGCCGTGTCTGCACGCACAAACTCGATCTGCGGAGATCGCTGCTGCGCCTGGGCGAGCATTGCTTCGGAGAGATCTGTTGCCATGATCTTCGCGTTGGGGAAGAGCGCCGATAATTTCTGGGCGACAAAGCCCGTCCCGGTGTTCACGTCAAGAACCCCCTTTGGCTGCACGGAGAGGGCTTGCAGCCCTGCTTCTAGAGCCTGGGCGTAGCGATTCCCCTCAAGCACGATCACGCTCTGGTCATAGTGTTGGGCTTGGCGACGGTAATGCCATGCGTTAAAGCGTTCATACCAGCGTGGGAAGCCTTCGGCAAAGAGCAGACTCATCAGTATATATGAAAAATCAACTATGGGGCTGAACACTCGTCGCTGGAGCCACCGTCGAGCATCTTTCATAGATTGAGCCAAGCGCTTCCGTCTTGATTGGATTGGTTATTGCAGTTGCTTCTCCAACCACCGCAGATAGTCTCTGCTTCCCTCAACAATGGGGACACCCAAGATCTCCGGTACCTCGTAGGAATGCAGCGCTTTGATCGTCTCTTCTATCTGTGCGAAGAGCTTTCTCTCAGTCTTCGCAACACATAACCATTCTTGAGATTGCTCGATCTTCCCCCGCCACCAATACAGACTCTCGATGGGCCCTACAATCTGCACACACCCGACCAGACGCTTCTCTAGCAACGCCAGAGCAATCCGCTCGCCCTCGGCTTTGCTCGCGACCGTTGTAACGACTTGGATGTACTTAGCCATAGGAGACTTACGCCGCCAACTCTTTCAGAAATTTCAGCACTACGGCGATCTCGTCTTCGGTGAGAGATCTTTCGGCACGGGCAATCCGCAGCACGTCGTCCCACGTGACCAGGGAATGCAGCTCGATCCCGTGCCCCCTGAGAGTGTCGCGCGCGCGGTGCAATCCCGCCTCTTCAGAAAAATACTCAAAGACACACAAGCAATGCCGCACCGTACCTCCGGCGCTCTCGATCCCTCGCTTGAAATTGAGTTTGCTGCCCCCGTCGGTCACCAAGTCTTCGACCAACAAAACGCGCTGGCCCGGCTGCAAAACGCCCTCGACTTGGGAAGATCTTCCGTGCTCTTTTGGCTCCTTGCGCACGTAGATCATGGGCTTCTGAAGCCTCTCCGCTAAGAACGCCGCGTAGGCTATTCCAGCCGTCTCGCCTCCGGCGACCATGTCTATCGCGTCTAGCCCGATGCGCTCGCGGGCGATCTGTGTAAAAGATTCTATAATCTGCGTGCGCACTTCAGGGAAGGAGATGAGACGTCTGATGTCTACATAGACCGGCGCAAGCCGCCCTGACGTCAGCCGAAACGGCTCACCCGGGCGAATCTGTACTGAGCGAGTCTGCAAGAGCTGCTGGGCAAGATTCATAATCGAGAGTATCATACTTCATACTGAGAGAGACAGTCAAGGGTTCAGTTTGCCTTCCCCTAGGGGGTCTTGCTATAAATAAGTCACCCAAAACGCTTTACGGGAGGTTGCTATGCGAAAGTTCGCCGTCGGTCTGCTAGTGGTCGGGATCGTTGCGGCCCTCTCTATGGGGCCGGTGGCTCAAACCGTCCAAAAGTTAGAGCCGGTGGTCATCCCCGGCCTGAGCGCCCCCGTCACAGTCATTCAGGACAAGTACGGCATCCCCCATGTCTTGGCGCAGAATGCCCTCGACTTATATCGCGTTGTCGGCTGGCTCCATGCGCGAGATCGGCTCTGGCAGATGGATAACTTACGGCGTACGGCCAACGGCACGCTAGCAGAACTGCTCGGCCCAAGCGCACTCTCTCAAGACGTTACCCTGAGAACCCTGGGCCTTCGCCGGGCTGCTGAGCTGAGCGAAAAGCACATGCCCCCCGATATTCGCGCGGAGCTGGAAGCCTACACAGCGGGCGTCAACGCATACATCCAGAAGATCAATGAAACTGGGGAACTTCCCCCAGAATACAAAGAGATCGAGATCTCCCAAGTCGCCCCGTGGACAGTGTTAGACACTTTGGCGATGGGCAAACTCTTGACGTTCGATCTCTCATTTGACATAGACGCGTCCAATGTGCTCACGTACTTTAAGTATCGCGAGGTGGGGAGCAAGCTGGGCTTCAACGGTCATGCGCTCTTCTTCGAAGATCTCTTCCGATCGGCGCCATCTGACCCGGCGACGATTATGGGCAGCGCTGAGGGACGCTTAGAATCTTTTGAGCTCGTGAGTGCAGAGCTGCCAGAGCTTTCCCCAGCCGTGCTCGAGATGTTGGCAAACTTTGTCGCGCGGCTCAGGGAGATCGAATTCTTTGCGCCCATCTTCCGCCGCGCAGAACTCATGGAGACCGGCAGCAACTGGTGGCTCGTCGGCCCTAAACACTCTGCAAGTGGGTACGCCCTGCTTGCCAACGATCCCCATCTAGGGCTAGACATGCCCGGCGTTTGGTACGCGATGCATCAGAAGTCTGCAGATGGGATTAACGTTGTCGGGACGTGTTTCCCTGGCATCCCCTACGTGATCTTGGGCCACAATGACAGAATTGCTTGGTCAGCAACAGTGAATCCCTTGGACGAGACCGATATGTATCAAGAGGCCGTAATGGAGCGAGACGGGAAGCTCTACAGCAACTATCAAGGCAAGCTCGAGCCCCTCGTTGTCATCGAAGAGTCTTATAGAGTTAACAAGATCGGCGATGGCCAGCTCGATAACTTAGCAGACGCACCCAAAACGACGACGTATATCATCCCGCGTCATGGCCCCGTCGCAAGCCTTGACTTAAAGAGCGGGCAAGCTGTGACGATTCAGTACGCGGGGTTCTACGCCACGCAAGAGATCAAGACTTTTCAGTTGTGGAACCGCGCCCGGAATTTAGAGCAATTCCAAGAGGGGGTCAAGTACTTCGACGTAGGCTCTCAAAATTGGGGCTATGCTGACATTGATGGTAACATCGCCTACTTTACAGGCGCCGAAGCCCCGTTGCGCGAAGATTTGGAGCGGGGTGCAGTCTCCTTGGGATTACCGCCGTTCTTCGTGCGCGACGGCACTGGCTCAGGAGGGCACGAATGGGTCCCGCTCCAAGGCGAGCGTGAAGAAGGACATTCGATCCCCTTCGCCATCCTGCCCATCACCGAGATGCCCCAAACGATCAACCCCCCTTCAGGATTCATCGTAAGCGCGAACAATGACCCCGTCGGTGTTACTGTGGACAACGACCCACTCAATCAGAAGCGCCGCGGGAGCAACGCGATCTATTACTTAGACTGGATCTACGATATCGGCTTTCGCGCCGGGAGAATCACTGAGCTCATCAAGCAAAAAGTTGCCAAGGGCGAGAAGTTCTCCGTCGAAGATCTGATGAAGATCCAAGCAGATACCGTCTCGCTCATCGCGCGGCGGCTAACGCCGTTTGTGCTCAACGCACTGAAGAGCGCACGAGCCGAGGATGCCCCAGATGAGCTGCGGGAGTTCTTGAAAGACGCACGGATCGCTAAAGCAATCGAGCAGTATCTGGCGAAGTGGAGCTTCGCTACGCCCACAGGCATCCCCGAAGGCTTCGACGAGAACGATTCCGTGAGCGCTGACGGCAAGAGCTTTACACTCAATACGCCCTCACAGAGCGAGATCACCGACAGCGTGGCCACGACGATCTTCAACGTCTGGCTGAGCGCCTTCATTCGGAGAGTCATCGATGACACATTAGAGCGCTTGGACAAGACGATGCCTAAGCCCGGCGGGTTCTTCGCTGTGAAAGCGATCATCAATCTCCTAGAAAAATTCCCGAAGAAGCGTGGCAAGGGCGAGTCCGATGTGGATTTCTTTGACGTGCCTGATTTCTTCTTAGCTCCCGAAGAAGAGCGCGACTGGCTGATCCTCAAGAGCTTGCAAGAAGCATTGGATCTCTTGAAGGGCGACGCGTTCGCGAAAGCGTATAATAAATCTGAAAAGCTTGAAGACTATCGCTGGGGAAGGCTCCATCGCATCACGTTTAGAAACGCCTTGCACCCGCAGACAAACAAATTCAGCATCCCACCAGCGATCTTCCCTCAGCCTGAATATGCCTATGGGCTGCCGGTGGACGGCACGCTCGCGGCTGTCGATGTGGCAAACTACAACGTTAAGGGTACCAAGGCTGAGGATTTTGGGTTCAGTCGAGGGCCTTCCCAAAGGCACGTGGTCGAGCTCAATCCCAATGGGATTCGAGCATGGAACGCCCTGCCCACGGGCAACAGCGGTGTAGTAAACACTCCGCACTTTGGCGACCTGCTCGCATATTGGTTGGTCAACGACTACTATCCGGTGCTCTTCACCGATGAGGAGATCAAGGCCAACGCGGAATCGGAACAGGAGTTCCGGGGGAATTGAACCCGGCTGCTGAAGAGGGCTTCTGTAGGGGCGAACGGCCGTTCGCCCCTACTTTTTCTCCTCTGTTGCTATACTCTACTTCGTCGTCTATAATAGCCCGCTATGAATGGCTTCTACAAGACTCGTGTCTTTCTTGTGCGTCACGGAGAGACTCAATGGAACGCCGAACTGCGCGTCATGGGGCAGCTCGACATCCCGCTCAACGAGCGCGGGCGCGCGCAGGCTCGCCGTACCGCTGAGTTGCTTGCTCAGGAGAAATTTTCTGCTATCTATGCGAGCGATCTCGTGCGCGCTGTCGAGACAGCACAGATCATCGCAGCACCACATCGCATAGACGTGATCGCCGTTCCCCAGCTGCGTGAAGCTCGCTATGGACTGTGGGAGGGCCTCACACGCCAAGAAGTTTTAGAAAGATTTCCGGAAGAGTATCAGATGCGCCGGACTGATCCAGCGAATTTCCGGCCCTCCGGCGGCGAGAGTCGCAAAGAACTCTATGAGCGGGCGTCAAGAATTTTTTCCGAGCTTGTCGCACAGCACCCTCGTCAAAAGATTCTTATCGTGAGCCATGGCGGAACCATTCGCGCCATCTTGCGCTATGTCTTGGGGTTGGGCCCCGGTAACGGGCACTTTGCCGTAGACAACTGTGGGATCACTATTATTGACAAAGAAGACAACGATTTTTATGAAGTCTTCACGGTCAACTCCATCTTTCATCTGCAGGAGCTGCGCACGGAGGATTTCTTCTAATGCCCCGCACAAATACTATGACTGGCCAGCCACGCAACGTCAGCCCCTCGTAGGGCGACCAGCCGCACTTGCTTTGCACATCTTCGCGAGCGATTGTTCTCCTTCTGTCAGGGTCGACGACGACGAGATCCGCGTCCTGCTCGATGGCGATCCTGCCTTTGTTAGTAAGCTCAAAGCGCCGCGCCGGATTCATACAGCAAACTTCAACAAGCCGCCCTAGCGAGAGCTTGTCGGCATTGACGGCGTCAAAGAGCAAGGGCAACAAGAACTCTACCCCTGGCACGCCCGCCGGGGCTCTCTCGTAGCCGACGCTCTTCTCTTCTATTGTGTGCGGGGCATGATCCGTCGCGACGATGTCTATTAAGCCCTCGGCGAGCACCCACCAGAGAAACTCACGATCTTCTTCAGTCGCTAATGGTGGGTTCATCTTCAGCCACGCTCCACGCTCTTCTCTGTCTTTCGCCGTAAAGTAGAGATAATGCGGGCACGTCTCGAACGAGACATCTACTTTCGATTTTCTAGCCTCTAGGATCGCTTCAACAGCGCGCCGGGTCGTCACATGCGCGATGTGCAGCTTCGTCTCGTATGCTGCTGCCAGATCGAGCACATAGAGAATATCGTCGAGTTCATGGCGAGTGACCTCTGCGGGATCGCCGCCGCGCTGCGCGTGCACCGCGAGAATCTTCTCGGTCTCTGCGATGATTTTGAAGATCTCACGGTGAAGCTTCTTATCGCGTATGATCAGATGTCCCGTCGTCTCCCCAAGATAGAGCTTGAACGCATCCACATGCGGGGCCAGCTCATCTAAATCTTTGTGATTCTCTTCCGTGATCGCGCCATAGATCTTGACATTGACGCGAGAAGCTTGCGCGCGACGGCAATAGTCGCGCACGCGCTCAGCTGTATCTAAGGGCGGATCGGTGTTGGGCATAGCGAAGACCGTCGTGACGCCGCCGGCGATGGCCGCTCGCCCCAGGGACTCCCAATCTTCTTTGTAGGATTGCTTGAGATCCCGCGCATGAACATGGACATCGATCACGCCTGGGAGCACGATCTTCCCAGAACAGTCTATAGTGTTCTTCCCCTCAAGAGCGTGCCCTAGCGCGCAAATCTTGTCTTCTTCTATAGCAACGTCAAGCTTCTTCAGCTCACCGTCGACGAAGGCTTCCGCGTTCGTGAGGATGGTCAAAGCTCCCTCACCTGCCCGACAATCTCTTCGATACTTAAAAAGCTGTTCTCGTGGAGCCACGCTTGAATCCCTCTCCAGAGCTTTTCAAACGCTTGCGGCCCCTCCCACAGAAAGAGCGTCCCGATCTGTACGACCGAAGCCCCGGCAAGAAAGTGCTTGATCGCGTCTTCAGCTCTGATAATGCCCCCAACACCCCAGACAGCGATATGGGCTTTGTGTTTCTGAAAGAATTTATAAAAGCGATGGACTTCGGCGAGCGCGATAGGCAAAACCGCCGGGCCGCCCAGCCCGCCAAAGCCGTCATTGGGACGAATCACTTTCGTGCGAGTTTTTAAGTCAATGTCGAGCGTGAGCGGCTCGGAGTTGATCGTCGCCACATACGCGATCTCAAAGTCGAGCAGCGTCCGAGCGATCTCTTCAAAGAGCTTGGGCACGTTATTGTACGGCGAGAGCTTAACCCCAATGGGGATTTTCACGTCACGTGTCGCAGCGCTGAGCACAGCGCGCACGCTCTGTGGGTCCATGGAGATAGGGACGTCTTCTAAGTTTGGGCACGAGAGATTGAGTTCGATGGCGTCTGCGCCGGCTCTCTCTATTTCTATAGCGATCTCGCGATACTGCTCGACGGGGGGAAGCTTATGCGCACAGGGTGCGCTGGCAATGCTCGCAATGATGGGCTTTCCAAACTCTTTGAGCTTGGGGATAAGCTTTGCGTACTCTTGGTAGCCCAGATTGGGTAGGCCCATCGAGTTGAGCGAGCCGATCTCGTTATCTAAGTGCGACCGGAGTCTGGGTTCGGGATTGCCCTGGCGAGGGCAGTGGGTCATGCTCTTGGTTACTACAGCTCCTGCAGCCGACCGCGCGATGCGCTCAAGCTCTTCATACGTCACAGAGAGAGGGCCGGAAGCATTGGTGATGGGCGGATGTAGTTTGATCTCCATAGTTAACGAGATTATAGATTTTTGAGGGATGGACGTCAATCGCTTAGCGTGGGCTGCCAAAGTAGCCGTTCATGAACCCGATCTGAGCGGGAGGCCAGACTTTCAAAAACGGCTCACCGATAAAGTTTTTCTCGCATACAAACGGGAAATCCCAAAAACGCCCGTCTAAGCTGTTGCGGCTGTTATCCCCTAAGACAAAATAGTGTCCCGACGGGACTGTCAGCATTTGGTCGCCCATCTTCCCGGAGTTATAGTAACACCGGCGCTCGGGATTAGGATGCCCCGGATGATTGAACGCATCGTCGGTCATGGGGACGCCGTTCACATAGACATAGCAATCTTTGATCTGGACCGTCTGACCCCCAGTAGCAATAAGACGCTTCACATACCGCACCCAACGCGGCGCTTCATCAGTGCCCTCATTGTGCCAAAAGACAATAATATCGCCCGGCTTGGGCTTGCGAAAATAAAACGATATTTTATCTACAAAAAACGAACTGCCGGGCATGATCGTTGGCTCCATCGAGCCTGTGGGCACCCGCATCCGCACAATGATAAAGTTCATTGTGATGAGCGCGAGCACGACAGCAACGACGATAATTTGCAGCCAATCAAGGGCCCACTCCATCCCCGGCGTGGTCTCGATCCCACGACGATTCAGGACTCGAGCGAGCCAAGGCTTCGAGTGCTCTTCTTCATAGACTATCTCAACGCGAGGAGCTACTGGCTCACTGGGGGTATCATTAGGCTTGAGATCGTCAGGCATTGCTTATTTGGCACTGGCTGCAAGAGCCCGTCGCCGCAGATAGGTCAAGCGCGCGCGGCGCGCCCGCCCACGCTCGACTACTTCGATCTTAGCAATTCTTGGGGAATACAAGGGGAAGACTTTTTCGACCCCGATGCCATAGGAGACTTTTCTCACAGTAAAGGTCTTGTTGACGCCGCTGCCAGCGCACTTGATGACGATTCCCTCAAAGACTTGGATGCGCTCCTTCCCCTCTTTGGCGCCCTCGCCGCCCTCCAAGAGACGCTCATGTACCCGGATAGTATCGCCGGGGCGAAACCCTGGAAGCTCTTTCTTCATAAGCTCTTGTTCAATCTCACGGACGAGATTGCCTTTCATAGACGCTCACTCCCTCAGTGAAGAATTATCGCCGCCCGCGCAGCCGGTCTAAGATAATAGCAGCTGCAGCGCGCACCGACAAGTGATTATAATCCGTCGGCCCCCAGATGGGGGGAAGAAGATAGTCCATGCGATCTAAAACTTCAAGCGCCAAGCCCCAACCCGTCCCCAGCAGCACATAGACTGGGCGCACATCAGCCTCGATCAGCTCACGGAGTCGTTCGTAGCTGATGCGCGTCCCCGGTAGCTCACGGGCGTCAGTGCCGACGAGCACCGGGGCGAGGCCTTCACGCTCGAGCACCTCTTTAAAACTAGCCTCTAGCCTATCAACAACGCGGGCCAGTTGCAAGGCCGGCCGCCGATAGGCCACATCTGGTTCAGCTTTGAGCCAAAAGTCTATGAGTCTCTGGGCAATCTTTTGCTGGCTAGGCAAGGGCGTGACAATATAAAACTGACTCACTCCATACGTGCAGGCACTCCGAGCGATGTCTGTCACATCGATGGGAGTAATCATCGTCGTAACGATTTTGTCGTGACGATCTCGGCAAGGATAGTGCACCAAAGCGATATAGAGATTGCCCATACTCGCTCACTTCTGGAGTAAATCTGGTCTATTTTTTAAAGTCTTCTCCAAGGCGGCGCGGCGGCGAAACTCCTCGATCTTTTTGTGATCCCCACCAAGGAGTACCTCCGGGACTCGCAGCCCATGAAACTCTGGAGGTCGCGTATACTGCGGTGGCCCCAGCAGCCTCTCATTATAGAATGAATCTTGCTCCAGCGATTCGTGTTTGCCCACCACACCAGGGACAAGCCGAGCGACACACTCCGCAACAACTGCTGCCGCCGCTTCACCCCCACTCAAGACATAGTCTCCAATAGAGAGCTCGTCCGTGCAGATATGTAAGACCCTTTCGTCCACGCCCTCGTAACGCCCGCAGAGCAAGATAATTGCGCTCTCCCGTGCAAGCTCTTTCGCGATCTCTTGGGTGAAGAGCTTGCCCTGCGCCGATAGCAAAATCACTCTAGGCTGGACAGCCAGCTGGCTCTTGATAAACTCTACAGCACGGAAGAACGGCTCAGGCTTTAAGACCATCCCTGGGCCGCCGCCGTAGGGACGATCATCAACTTGGTGGTGCTTATCCGTCGTGAAATCGCGTAGATTATGAATATAGATCTCGATAATGCCCGCTTGGCGCGCCGCGCCAATCACCCCGGCAGCAAAGAATCCCTCGAGCATCTGTGGGAAGATTGTGACGATGTCAATGCGCATTGCGAGCAGGGCGCATCTTAGAGCGCGCTCGACCGCGACGACGCGAGCGCTTGGCCGCCGCAC
>CAYYOG010000012.1:45601-55923 GCA_964473325.1 uncultured Thermotogae bacterium | reverse complement strand
TCGTGAGCGTGCTACCGACGCTCTCGCCGGGGCAGAGTGCTGCTGTGACGGTGCGGTTTGATCCCAGCGAGTCAGGGACGTTCACCGGCAACGTGCAGGTGGGGATCACTGACGGGCAAGGGGAGCGTGACGTCAGGTCCCATGACCGGGGTGGCCCATAAAGTCGAGATTGAGCCACCCCAGCTCGGTTTTGGACTTCTCCTCTTGAGTGATGACCCGGAGGACAACTCTCCCACTTACAAAGAGCAGAAATTGACAGTCAAAAACCAAGGTGTGACGACCGTTTCATTGACTGTGAGCACAACTGAGCCTTTCAGCGTCATGTCCGGGAGTTCGTTCACCTTACCGGCATCCGAAGCTCAAGAAGTAACTGTACGGTTCGATGCCCCTGCACCAGGTAAGTTTGAAGGGTCGGTTAGGCTGGCAGCTGGTCAGCTCAACGTTGAGATTCCTGCCAAGGCCAGTGTTATGAATGAGGAGGATTTTCTTCAACTCCTCGCCGAGCTCTCGCAGATACAGGAATTAGACACTGTCATACCTACCAATGGTATCGCAGATGTTGGCTTGCTCGGCTTCAAGGATCTGACTGTACCGGAGCTGCAAGCGTTGTTAGAATTGGCAAGAACCCAAGACTGGGGTTCTGTGATACCGGAGCAGACGGGAAACCCGATTGTGGATTTTATCATCAGCTATATACTTGGTAAGACGTTAGACCTCTTGCTGCAGCCGCCGAGCACATTTAGCATAGCTGAGGTGACTGTGGCTCTTCAAACCCTCGCTCGCTCCCTTGCCAACGGTACGTTCGATGCCGATTACAAATCTTTCACATCTCAAAGCAGCTTTGGGCAATTCGTTAATGCCATGACCTCAATCCTAAATCAAATGGGCTCTCGAGGGTCCGCAGCTTTTGGTGCAGCTGATGCATCTGGTGCGGTCAGAAACATAATGGCAAATGTGGCCGATCTCTATAGAAAATCCGATTCAGCAATGCAGGACAGGATCACAACTGTAATCATCAATTTCGGACCTGCAGGAACTTTTCTCTTGGGTGGATTGATCTTTGCAGATCCCGGGGGGCAGGCTGGGTTGGTAAACTTAGTTGTCAACAACCTCAACGACATTTTGCGCAGCGTGGGCAACGATCCTTGGTATTACACTAATAGCATGTTATGGCGGCAAATCACGCAAGCCATGATAATTCTTGGTGCCATGAAAGCTTACGCTGACCAACCTGAGGTACAAAGGCAGGTTCCGGAAATCCTTCAGGCTTTAGTGATTGCCGGCAACATGGCGCGCGACAGAGGATGGGAAATCTATGGTTTTCGAGCAAAAGCATGCAACGTGCCAGATTGCTCCTTCCAAAAGCCTGATACGTACAAGGTTACTAAAGTTGATGTGATTGCAGCCACAACCCTTTCTACTGGCAAACAGGTCAATATTTTCGCACAATTTTTCCATGCTGTTACGGGCTATAGCAATGCTGATCTCCAAACACTGGTGCACTACCTCGTTGCTTACGGTTCGGTTAGTGTAGCCAAACGAGCGGGGGAATTAATACATCAGTTCGGTCTAGATACAAACTCTGCCAATAGGATAGCGAGGTATACACCTGGCCTCGTTGTGGCTGTCAATACAGCAGACTTCTATAAGGCAGCTGGCACAATTGCAGAAGGGCAGTTCGACTGTAATACCTGTTTCTTTGCTGTGTTGATTGTCGTCGATCCAGATAAAGAAGAGGTCGTCGGCATCTACGGTATGGGCATTTCTGACACCGAAGCCCAAGAGATCGCACGGCGCATGGGCATCACCCTAGGGTCGAAATGGTCAGTAGAGATGATCATGCTGTGGCTCATGGGCATGTTTATGAAGTGAGGGAGGATGAGCATATGACTACAGGAAGTTACCTCCGAATAGCAGGCTACACGTCCTTGTGGGGGCTGCTGTTGTTCTTGGTTCCCATGCACCCTATGGCTGAATTACAGCTTATCTTTCGTGTGCCCCAGGATTATTCTACCATTCAGGCCGCTGTGGATGCCGCGCCAGAAGGTGCGACCATCCTGATCGGACCAGGTACTTATGTGGAGAACATCACCGTTACGAAGAGCTTGACGTTGGAGGGAAGCGGTATGGATGCTACCATTCTCAGGCCCCCCGTGCCTACATCCGTCCCTGGGCGACTCCCCTCCGAAAACCCGGTGCTCACCGTGCAAGCCCCGCAACGTGAGATCACTCTTCGGGTGCGTCGGCTCACCGTGCGCTCGCATCAAAGAGTCCCTGAACAAGAGGTAACCGCTGACATCGGCATTAAAGTGCTAACCAGCGCCAGCTTGGTGCTGGAACAGTCTGCGTGGGTTGACCTTTTAGTGGTCGTTTCCGCTAGTACGTTACAACGCCTAGAAGCCCGGGACAGCCTCTTTGAGCAAGACTACATTGTCTTCGGCGGAGAAAAATTTGTGGTGCAAGAGGCCGTTCTTGAGCGCAACCGATTCATCAAGGGTGCGAACATAGCTCTACACGGTCAACACCTTGTAGCATACGACAACACCATAATCTGCGCTCCAGAACTCTCATGGTTTTACCAAGTCGGAATTCTCTTTAGTTTGAGGGAAGGCAGCCAGGCTGAGATCGCCCGGAATTCTGTGGCGTTATGCCAGAATGGTATTGTGGTGGCGCAAAACGTCACAGAAGCGAGTGCGGTCATCCAAGACAATCAACTCCTTGCCAATAATCGTAACATTTACCTCATTGGTGGCGCACGCTTCTCAGAGAAAGTATATCCGCAGATAGATTGGTCTGTTGAGGGTAACGTCATCGTTAGTGGAGGCATAGGTATCCATGCTGATATTAGTGGTGGTATAGAGGGTGGGCAGGTACAGTTGAAGAACAACCGGATCGCTTGGCAACGCAAACAATACGTGGAGCTTACTCCTCCAGCGGCGATCTGGTATTTTGGCAATGGAATTTTGCTTAGCACATCACTCAGACGAAAGGAGCTAAAAGAGCCACTCAAGATAGAGATCAGTGAGAATCGCATTGAGCACAATGAAGCCTGGGGATTGGCCCTGAATCTGCTCCCGGGGTGGGATGGTCGCCCAGATGAGTGCAATGTTTATGCGCCCGGAGAAGAGCAGGTGTTCGCTGATCCAGAGATCACGGGAAGCGGGAACGAGTTCAGAAACAACCTTAAGGGCGATCTCTGCCCTGCCGACTACCCCTGGCCGCCGGGGTTCAGAAAACCCTAAGAGCTAGCCGCTGGCTATCTTATGTCCCAGCAAGTATTATAAGAGCGCCATGCGCGTCGGCATCGGGATAGATTTTCATAGGTTCTCTCCGGGGCGCAAGCTCATCTTGGGCGGCATTGAGATCCCCTATGAGTTGGGACTGGCTGGGCACTCCGACGCCGATGTTTTACTCCACGCGATCTGCGACGCCCTACTTGGCGCAGCCGCGCTCGGCGATATCGGGCAGCATTTCCCCAACACCAACCCGCGCTATAGAGATATCTCAAGTGTAGTGCTCTTAGCTGAAGTGCAGAAGAAAATCACAGCAGCGGGCTTTGTTACCGAAAACATCGACGCAACGGTGATCGCTCAAGAGCCCGAGATCGCCCCGTATATCTCAGCGATGCGCGAGAAGATCGCCAAGACTCTAGATCTTTCTGTCTCTCAGATCAGTATTAAAGCGACGACGCCGGAGGGGCTGGGCGCCTTAGGGCGCAAAGAGGGAATCGCCGTCTGGGCTATAGCGCTCCTTACTTCCCGAAGAAGCGCATAATATCGTTATACGTGACGAGCAAGATCAGCCCGATCAAGAGTATGAACCCAATATAGTGAATGAACCCTTCTTTTTCAGGGGGGATGGGCTTTCTGCGGATCATCTCGATGAGCAAAAAGAGAATTCTGCTGCCGTCGAGCGCCGGGATCGGCAGCAGATTAAACAATCCCAAATTGAGACTTAACACCGCGATGATTAACAATAAGGACATCAAGCCAAACTGCAGGGACTGCCCTATAACTTCAAAGATCCCCAAGGGTCCTCGGACCTCACCACTAGCTTGTCCCAATCGCCCTGGAAGGCTCTTCAACCACTCGACAATAGCGACGACTGTATCCCACGAGCGCTGCGCCCCCACAGCGATAGCCTGTCCAATCGGTGGGCGGCGCATAAGGACCTCCGGCTCGAACCCCCTGAAGAGCTCCAGCTCCGTGCGCCCGGCTACTTCTATAGAGAGCGTCAGCTGCTGCTCACCGCGCTGGACGAGGAGCCTAGCGCTCTGCACCTTGAGCAAAAGCTCCCGCATCTGCCAGAAGCTCCAGATGGGCACGCCGTTAATGGAGAGTATGCGGTCGCCAGCTTGGAGTCCCTGTTGTGCCAAGAACGAATTTGGCTCAAGCTTGGCAATCACAGCACTCGTAGAGACGGGCGCGAACTTGACCCCGATAATATAGCGCCCGTCGCGCTCCGACCACGCCGGCTGCACGGTCACCGTGCGACGCTCAGCATGGCGCAGAATTTCGAGAGTGATCGCCTGGCCGTTGGAAGCACGAATGAGCTGCTGTAGTTGCTGAGCCGAGTAGACCGTTCTTCCATTGATTCTCTCGATTTTATCACCAATCTGGACGATTCCCTGAGACGGGCTGGGACTGCCATCGGCCATGGGGACGAGTTCGGCAACTTCCAAGTAAGGTAACCCAAACGCCCCGACAATCAGAATCATTAATAAGACGGCCGCGATAATGTTCATCACTGGGCCAGCAAAGACGATAATCATTCGTTGCCAGGCAGGCTTGGACGTAAAGAGTCGTTCTTTGGGAACAGCTTGGTCTTCTGCACTCTCGCGGTCTTCCCCAGCCATGCGCACGTAGCCCCCGATAGGAAAGATTCTTATGGAGTATTCGGTCTCGCGGCCCTTGCGCCGCCAAATGGATGGCCCCATGCCAACAGCAAACTGATGGACCCACACACCAAAAAGCCGCGCCGCCGCGAAATGCCCTCCCTCATGAATCACCACTAAAAATCCAATAGTCACTATAAACGCGATGATCGTGAGAAAGATCATGCTCATACTGCTCCTTCAGATTCGTTCGGCTTTGATTTCTAAGATCCGTCGCGTCCGAGGCGTCACACGATACGATTCGTTGACAGCCCGGCCGACGATCCATATTACCGTATCCTTGTCACAAATCAAGGGAATGGCATCGCGGGCCTCGCGGGGGATTTTTTTGTCAACGAAAAAGTCTTGGAGTTTCTTGGTGCCCTCTTTTAAAGAGATACGATCTCCTGGGCGGCGATTGCGCACGACTAAGCTCCCGCAAATCTTATCGGCGTCAATGAGGGCTCTCAACTTTGACCCTTCTTTCAGACCTAACCCCTTGGCCCGACTCCCCTCCCACTTTAGGGAAGGGGCTGGGGAAGAGGTCAGCTTCATCTGAAATCTCCAGCCGATCTCAGGAAGAACCATCTCACCGGGCACAGCGAGCAGATACTCAAAGCGCTTTGGGGCTGCAGCTGGGCGCGTCGTGACAATCAGCTGATCATGGCGGCGCAGCACCCTCACGCCAGCGGGCAGATGGAGTTCACCTGTGCCGTGACGGCCAGCCCACCCTAAGACAGCTTCGACGTGATCTGCTTCAAGCTTGCAGTGGGGCTGGAGAGCACATACAGCCTGACGCAACACGAACGCTTGAAGATACTCCGAGAGCTGGAAGAACTTCTTCAAATCAAGCACAAGCTCGTGAGCTTTCTGTTCACAGACCAGCTCTTGAAGTGCCTGATCGGCTTCACGCTCAAGATGCTGAGCCGCTTGGTCAAGCAGCCGCGCCGTCCGCCCTAACGCTTCAAGCAGATTGGTATTGTACTCCCTCAGAGCGGGAATCAGCTCATGGCGAATTTTATTGCGAAGGATCGTCGTGTCGTAATTTGTGGGGTCCTCGCGCCAGTGCAGCTTATGGGTTCTCGCAAACGCTTCAATCTGTTCTCTTGTACACTCGATCAGGGGGCGAATATAGTGACAGCGCTCACTGAAGCGCACGGGGGGAATCCCCGACAACCCTTCGAGCCCAGAGCCGCGCAGCAGTCTCATCAAGAGCGTTTCGGCCTGATCGTTGAGCGTATGCCCCAGCGCGATCTTATTGAATCCATGAAATTGTGCTGTCTTCTCCAGAAACTGATAGCGCAACTGCCGTGCTGCGACTTCGAGGGAGAGTTTTTTCGCTTTCGCATACGCAGGCACATCAGCGCGCTCAGTATAAAATTTCAGTTTCAGAGATTGCGCGAGCTTTTTGACAAACTCGGCGTCTTGAGCTGACTCTGGGCGAATTCCGTGATCGAAGTGGGCCACGGCGAGCGTGAGCTTCAGCTCTTGTTTGAGTTCCTTAAGCACATGGAGCAAGACGACCGAGTCCACACCGCCGGAGACGGCGACGAGAACCCGATCCCTCTGGTGAAGCATCTGATAGCGTGCAATGGTTTTGCGGACTTGGTCGAGCATTGCTCTCTCATTGTGCCATAATCAGCATACCAGCGCAAGATTTGCTTGTGCTTTCAGCGATCATGTAGAATTGCAGTATGCCGCGTGAAGCTATTCTGCGGGGGGACGAGCTCGAAGAAGACCAGACGACGCTCTCGCTGCGCCCGCAGCGATTAGCAGATTTTATCGGACAGACGCAGATCAAAGAGCAACTCCAGCTCTACATGGAGGCCGCACGGGCTCGCGGAGATGTCTTAGATCACATACTCTTACACGGCCCTCCAGGCTTAGGGAAGACTACATTAGCTTTGATCATTGCTGCCGAGATGGGGGTCAATATTAAGATCAGCTCTGGCCCGGCTATTGAGCGCCCCGGAGACTTGGCCGCGATCGTGACGAATCTCAATCACGGTGATGTGCTCTTCATCGATGAGATTCACAGATTGCGAAGAAACGTCGAAGAGCTGCTCTACCCAGCCATGGAAGATTTTAAGCTCGATCTAATTATCGGAGAAGGGCCGCACGCGCAGTCTATTCGATTAGACTTGCCCAAATTCACCCTGATCGGCGCGACAACGCGCACCGGGCTCTTAACTAATCCCCTACGCGACCGATTTGAAGTTGTCTTCCATCTTGATTTCTACGACGAATCTGAGCTAAAACAGATCGTGCTCCGCGGGGCGCAGATTTTAGGGATGAAGATCACCGACGAAGGGGCACAGGAGATCGCGCGGCGCGCGCGGGGCACGCCCAGAGTCGCCAATAGGCTGTTAAAGCGCGTGCGCGACTTCGCCCAAGTGAAGAAAAAATCTGTTATTGACCGCGAGATCGCCCGCGAAGCCCTCGCCATGCTCCAGATAGACGAAGAGGGCCTGGACGAATTAGATCGCAAGATTCTCAGGACGATAATCGAGAAATTCGACGGCGGCCCAGTAGGGCTGGAGACGCTCTCCGCAGCTCTGAGCGAAGAGAAAGACACGCTTTCAGAAGTCTACGAGCCATATCTGTTGAAGAAGGGCTTCATCCAACGGACTCCCCAGGGGCGCGTCGCCACGGAGCGAGCGTATAGACATCTAGGGGCTGCGCTGAACAAAGCTCAAGAGGCCCCACTGCTATGATCGAATGTTGGACATCATTGTTGAGCTTGCCAACGGCACCGAGCGCGAGACCGCGACAAAAAAGCAACTGTTAGCACTGCTCAAAAAATACGACCTCCAAAGGTTTGTCAGCGCAGGTGATACCCTACGCGGGAAACACGAGCGCGGCACTCTGGGTCATGGATGAGGGCTTTAGCGATCCAATTTAGCCTTGGTTGTCATAGTATCGCTTTTCGGTCGGCTTTATGTGCGCTAGGCGCAGCGCGTTGCCCGTGACCGCTAACGACGCCCCCATGTCGCCCACCAGCACAGCTAAGACCAACGTCACGTAGCCGGGGAAGACCCCGACCCCTAAAGAGAGCTTCGTCAAGATAGAGAACCACACATTCTGTTTGATGACGCGGCGTGCCTTGCGGCTCAGTTCTATCAGATACGGCAATTTGCTCAGATCATCACTCGTGAGCGCGACGTTGGCCGTCTCTAGAGCTGTATCTGTGCCGATCGTGCCCATGGCGATCCCCACCGTAGAAGCCGCTAACGCCGGCGCATCGTTGACCCCATCGCCGACCATCGCGACTTTGCCATATTGCTGCAAGAGCTTTTGAATCTCTGAGACTTTCCCGTCGGGCAGCACCCCTGCGTGATAATGCTCGATGTTCAGTTGTTGTGCCACGGTTTTGGCTGTGCCCTCGCTGTCCCCGGTGAGCATCACGACTTCGAGACCCAGCTCCCGCAGGCGCTGGATCGTCTTGGGCGCTTCAGGGCGGATTTTGTCAGCTACGGCGATCAGCCCCATGAGCCTCTCTGCCGTCCCCACGCCGATGACGGTCTTGGCTTGGGATTCCAAGCGCACAGCTTCGCTTTGAAAAGCATCAGGGAAGAGCTGAAGCTTGCCGACACGATAGAGCTGCCCGTCGAGCCGAGCTTGTACGCCCTGACCTGTCAGGGAGAGAAAGTCTTGGGCTTCAGGGAGCGGCTGCCCTAGCGCGCTCTGTTCGTAATAGCGCACAATCGCTTGCGCGATAGGGTGCTGGCTCTTGCTCTCCAGCGCCGCCGCGACGCGTAGGACTTCTTCAAGCGAAGAGCCATCGAGCGCGATCACGTCGGTGACAGCGAGTTCTCCCGTGGTGAGCGTGCCCGTCTTGTCAAAGACGATAGTCTTGATCTGCCCAAGCTCTTCGAGATAGATGCCACCCTTGATGAGCACGCCATGGCGCGCCGCGCTTGTTATTGCTGAGATGATCGAGACGGGGGTCGAGATGAGCAACGCGCACGGACAGGCGATCACTAAGAGCGCGAGCGCGCGGGTGAACCAATCCACAAAAGGTGCTCCCGCGAAGATCGGAGGAATCGTGGCAACGCCTACGGCGACTGCGACGACGCCGGGAGTGTAGTATCGCGCAAAGCGGTCCACGAATTTCTCTGAAGGGGCCTTCTGAGCTTCGGCTTCTTCGACCAAGTGAATGATCTTGGCGAGCGTCGTGTCTTTGGCACGCTTGGTGACTTGAATCTCTAAATACCCCTCGTGATTGAGTGTGCCGGCAAAGACGGCGTCGCCTGGCTGTTTTTCCACGGGGACCGACTCTCCCGTGATGGGCGCTTGATTCACTGAAGAGCTTCCCAAGAGCACTTGACCATCGAGGGCGATGCGCTCGCCGGGCTTTACAATAAGAGTCTCGCCAAGCTCGATCTCCTCGATGGGAAGCACAAGCTCTTGCCCGTTGCGGCGCAGGCGGGCTTCGCTAGGAGCGAGTTTGAGCAGCTCGCGTAGCGAGCGTCGCGCACGCGCGACGGAAAACTCTTCGAGCAGTTCGGCTAAAGCGAAGAGAAACGCTAAGCTTGCCGCTTCTACATATTCTCCGATGATGATCGCTCCGACAACGGCGAGGCTCATCAGAAAGTTAATGCCCAGCGAGAACGTTCTGAGAGCGTAGAGTCCCCGGCGCGCAAAGTGATAGGCTCCGAAGAAGACCGAGCCGAGATAGAGCACCGTCGAGAGCGTCAGTGTGCGCTCCCACAAGGCCCCAAGCGTTGGATTTGCCCCTAAGACCGAGAGCGCCAGTCCGAGAGCGAGCAGCAGTCCAGAGATTCCCGTGAAGACGGCCTCGCGGCGTCTCCACAAAGACGCAGGCGCGCGCTCTTCTTCGTGGGCGCGGCGCGTCGTGTAGCCGATGCGCTCGATGTGCTCGATGAGCTGTGCCCTATCTAACACGCTGGCGCGGTAGCGCACGCGCAGGGTGCTCGCAGCAAAATTCGCTTTTGCTTCCGTCACTCCGTGTAAGCGGCTGACGGCCTGTTCGAGTTCATCAGCACAACTAGCACAGTGCATCCCTTCGACGTTCAGCTCTTCGGTGTTTTCATACATATGATGATCAAATTTAAAGGGCGCGTGTCTCAATTTCAAGGATCAGCCCGTTCAGGTGCTCATGCACGGACTCCACTTGAAAACCATGGGATTGTACTAAGCTCAGGGTATCTCGATTGAGATGGCACCCACTGGCGATATGCTTCCACAGGGGAGTGAAGAGATCCTGGGCTTTCGCGCCCACAGAGTTACGCACACGCACATGCTCGAGCAATTTGAAGGTTCCTCCGGGCTTGAGCACCCGATGAACTTCGCTCAGGGCTTGCGTGGGATCGGTCACCGTGCAGAAGACGAGCGTTGCGATCACTATATCGAATGAACTATTTGAGAAGGGAAGCTCTTCAGCGTGAGCCGCCAGCAGTGTCACAGGGGATCTTGCAGCACGGCGGCG
>CAYYOG010000012.1:0-45501 GCA_964473325.1 uncultured Thermotogae bacterium | reverse complement strand
GCTCTTCAGCGTGAGCCGCCAGCAGTGTCACAGGGGATCTTGCAGCACGGCGGCGCGCTCGATGGAGAAAGCTTTCGTTGGGGTCAATGCCCACAAGCTCGACTTCGCACGGTAATCCATCGAGAAATAGTGTGTCGCCAGCATCCAACTCACCAGGGCACAGTAGCCACGATCTTCACTGACTTATCCGATGGGAGCTTCTCCATCTCAGGCCTAGCGCCAGTACTAGAGATGCACCGGTGCCCACGAGTAACCCCCAGATGACCGACTTGGGGAAGATAAACAGTAGGTGCGTGTTGATGCCCAGATGGTTCAACAAAGTATCTAAAGCGCTGCGCTTGCCAGCTAAGTGGCCCCCTGTAGAACCGATCAGCGCTAACGACAGAAAGCCCCCCATCGAGAGCGCCACATAGAGCCAGCGCAGCTTCGCTTGCTCCCATAACTCTCTCCCATAAAACGAGCGCATCAGTACGAAGATCAGCCAGAACGTGAGCGAAAAGACACTGAGCGCGATCTTATTCAAGACCACAGAAGAAGTCAACAGGACTTCTACGGGCCAAGTGTACATAAAACCCGTAAAGAGCCCCGCGCCCAGCGATATGAGACCACCGACAGCCGCCAGATAGGCCGTGGGCTCCGCCAGCCACAGCAAGCCCCGCCAGGCCGGATGATCGCTCTTGATCCAAACGCCCAAGAGTTTAATAAAAACGCTGACAAACGCCAGCGTGAGCATTCCTACGCTCAGCTCTGCCGTGATCGTGTGCCACGCGATCCGTCCTGCCTCGGGTGCCGGGACTTGCATCATCTCTCACCTGACTTCTTCATTGGCCACAGAAGATAAGCGGCGCTCAATCCGACGATCATCACAACCCCGGCAAATATCGTCCACAGCCAAGCTTGTAAAAGTTGATCGGGTTCGAGAGCACGCGGTCGAGCAAAGAGTCCTGTCTCTTGCGCTCCTCCAGCGAAGAAATCGATATTTACTACTGTGCGCTTCTCGCCGTGATAGGTGACAAAATCGTCATTGGGAGAATAAGCCAGCAGTACCGTCTGCACGCCCGGTGTGATCGCGCGGTCAAACTTATCGCCGGTCTCCAAACGCCGCCGGAACTCAACGGTCGTCTGGGACTGCGGCCCGGTCACTTCCGAGCCCGAAGATTCTAAGAGATCGTCCCGTCCGCCTAAGCTGACGTCGTTGAGATGGGAGATCGAAGTATTAGCGAAATAATCTTGGAGGAAGAGTTCACCGCTGCGCAGATAGCCGATGAGAATATCAGCTCCGTCTTTGATGGCCCCTGTGGGACCCCAGCCAACGGCTACCCAACCCTGAGCCGGTGCTCGCAGCCCTATGTAAATATACTCATCCGCGATAGTCCAGTGGAGTTCCATGCCGATAGCTTCAGCGAAATAGCGATACCTGTACTCGGCCTCTGCGATCTGACCATCAATAGAAGGGAGCTGCCCTGGTGCCAGAGCACCGGCAGCTCCCTCCGAAGCTAGCGATAGCAAACTGAGCAACAGCAATTGCACCAATTTGCCCTTCACGGCTTGCTCGCCCTCAGCTCAGAAGTCGTTGACCGTTCCCTTAAAATAATTGATCTGAGCGTCCTCGCGCTTGTCTCTGCCGTGATAGGTCACGAAGTCGTCGGCATCAGAATAAGCCAAGAAAGTCCTCAGTGCTCCTTCGGCAATAGCGTTGTCGGTCTTATCGCCGGTGTTGAGCTTACGACTGAACTCGACGACGGTCAGAGTGATTTTCCCGATGGCCGTCTCGACCTCGCTCTCTGTTCCCGCGGAAGCCAGAAGATCGTTCTTGCCACCCTGCTCGGTGTCGGCTTTATGATTCTGATGCGGCTTGCCGAAAGTATCCGATATATTGAGTTTACCGTCCTTGACGAAGGCCAAGACCATATCGGCTCCAGCGTCTGTGACAACTCCCCAGGAGATCCAACCCTTAGCCGGGGCTTCCAACCCGATATAGAGCGTATCGCCATCAATCGTCCAGTAGAGCGTCATGTTAATAGCGTTATTGTGATAGAGATTGCGATACTCGAACTTGCCGATCTTACCGTCCACTGTGGGGGCCTTAAACTGCGCTATGCTGGCGCCGCCTACAAGTCCCAAGACCATCACTACCAACACGAACATCCCGATACGGTTGAACATCAACTTCACCTCCGAGCTCATTATAGCACATGATATGACCAATGTCAATAACAAACCTGATATTGATCAAAGCAAGCCCGCTTATTGGAGAACTGTAGAGAAGCTCCCTCCCATTTAAAGAGCCGCAAGGGAACGCCGATCTCTTTGAGCTCGAGCTCTATGTACTTTGTCTCTTGAGTGATCACGAGTTGGCCCTCAGCCACCGCCTCAAGCTTCAGCAAGCCCATGCGATGGTGGCTCGATTCTGTGCGTCTCTAAAGAGATCTCTTGCGAGATCAACCGTGTGACGGGACGGCCCGCGATCAGACATTCACGGGCGATTTCTGTGCCATCTTCAGCGTTGCTCACGACGTACCATAGGCTGTCGGGATAGACGACCACCGTTGCACCCGCTTCTATAGACGGCTTCGCCAGCGCGAGCGCCGCAACAGCCTTCCGTGCAGCAGACGAAGAGATGCTTTCTGTAAGTTTTCACTTCACTCATAGCGCAGGGCCTCTACAGGAGGCAACTTCGCTGCCGTGCGCGCGGGGAAGAACCCCGATAGCGCTCCCAACACGAACGAGAGGACCAGAACACCGAGCATCAGCCCCGGCGAGAACCCGACTTCTAATGTTGTCCCTGGCAAGAAGATCGGTGCTAACAGCTTAATGCCCACAGCGATTCCCAGCCCAGCGAGCGCTCCTAACAGCCCACCGATGAAGCCCATAAACCCCGACTCCAACAGAAAGAGTGTCAAGATATGCCGCCGCCGCGCGCCGACAGCCTTCATCACGCCGATCTCGCGCGTCCGCTCCAACACTGCTGTGTACATCGTGTTCATCACGCCGACGCCGCCGACTAAGAGCGAAATCGCCGCAATCCCGCCGAGTGCCGCTTGGAGAATCCCCACCAAGTTTTGCATAAGGTCGAGCATCTCTCCTGTCGTGTGCACATTGAGGTCGTCCTTGCCACGCTGTTCTTGGACAACACGACGCACCTCTTTCGCGATAGAAGCGACGTCATGGCCAGCGTGCCCGTGCTGTGCTGTGCGAATGAGCACGAGCGAGAGCTTATCCTGCTCCCCCACGAGCTCTTGCAGCGTTACGATGGGGATCATGATCGCGTAATTAACATCGGGGTCAGCGCGCTTCTCCAGAATCCCCACGACCTCAAACGCTTGCGTCTCAACGTTAAGCGTATCGCCCACGGTAAGCCCTAAATCTTGCGCGATGGTGCTCCCGAGGACAGCAGTGTGGGTCTCGCCGGGTTTGAGCGCCCGCCCGAACGCGGGCTTATAGTAGTTGCGAAACGACTGCATCAGCTCTGGAGCTATGCCCCACGTCAAGAGATATCCTTCACGTCGCCCAGCGCTGATATACGGCGTCTTCACCAAGACACCGCCGATGGCCTCAACACCGTGGATCCTGGCTACTGGAGCCAAGTCCAACTGAAACGTATGGGCACCGAGCAACGCGCCCATGCCCAAGCGATGCTCGCCGTGTCCAGCGATCATCACGACGTTATACCCAAAAGCTTCAAACTCTTGGGTGATAGACTTCTGCATCCCTTGGCCCAGCGAGACCAGCGCGATCACGGCAGCGACGCCGATCAAGATACCTAAGATCGTGAGCCAACTGCGCTTGGGGCGATGCCGTAAATTGCGCACAGATAGCCTAATATTATCGAGAAGCATAGACACCTCCTGGAGCAACCATAGCGTTGATAACTTCTTCGACCAAGCGCCCATCTCTGATACGGATGATGCGCTGGGCGTAGGCCGCCGCTTCAGGGTTATGCGTCACCAAGATAATCGTCTTCCCTTCGCGATGGCACTGCTTTAAGAGTTCCAAGATGGTCTTACCGGACTCGGAATCCAAGTTCCCTGTGGGCTCATCGGCGAGAATGATCTGAGGGTCGTTGGCGAGCGCTCTCGCGATGGCGACGCGCTGGCGCTCCCCGCCGGAGAGTTGCGCCGGTTTGTGATGAGCTCGCTCTTCCAGACCGACTGTACGGAGAAGCTCGAGCGCGCGAGCGCGGCGCTCTGCGCGTGGCACCCCTTGAAAGAACAAGGGCAGCTCAACGTTCTCTAGGGCTGTGAGCGTCGGGATGAGATTGAACGTCTGGAAGACGAAACCGATCTTTTCGCCGCGAATTTGCGCCAGCGTGTCCTCGTCGAGCTTGGTGACGTCATGGCCGTCGAGCTGGACAACGCCATCACTGGGCAGATCTAAGCACCCGAGCAGATGCATCAACGTGGATTTCCCCGATCCAGACGGACCCATGATCGCCACGAACTCTCCGGGCTTGATCGTGAGATCTATGCTACGCAGGGCCGGGACGTTCACTTCTCCCATGGGGTAAACTTTTTGAACGTTCTTTAGATGGATCATAGACATCTCCTTGGCTTATTTAGGCCCCTCACCCCTCTCCCGACTACGGGAGAGGGGCAGGGGATGAGGGCCTCTTACGGCTTCCGTTCGACGCTTACTAATTCCGTCAGCGCCACGAGCGTCCACTTCTCGCCCTCTTTCTTCTCGATGCGCAAGAGCGGCGGATACGGTAAGATCTTGCGTGACTCCAGATCGCTGATGGCGATGATCGCCCGTTGGTCCTCGAACTTGGGGTGAGTGTAGATCCCCCTCACGGCCTTGATGCCGCCGATCACAACCTCTTCGCTCGTCACAAGCCTTGCACCTTCGGGTAACAGGATCTCTTTGTTGGGCTGGACTTCGCGCGCGTCGAGCGCGCTGATCGGTGTCATGTCCAGATACCCTTTAGGGACGTGAACAAAGCCATGCGAGAAGACCATCACCTGTAACTGATCCCGCTCGGCAAGCAACTCGAACGTCTCGGTGACTCGAAACTTCGAGCCTTCAGGCACGATCTTCAGGGTAAGAGTTGCCGGACTTGGATCGTTCTCCATATTCGTCAGCCGATAGACTACTGTGAGCGTTCCCCCCGTGTAGGGACCGATGCCGAAGACCTGGGCCAAGGCCCAGCTCCCACCGATGAGCACGAGCACTGTCAGCGCAGCAAGTGCGACATGAAGTCTCTTCATAAGCAAGCCTCCTTCTGCTTGGGGCTTGAGAAAGCCCGAATGAGACTAATCGTGAAACGACGCGTGCCAAGGACGACGCAGAAGAAAGCTAGCGTGTAGGCGGATGCCAAAGGGATGCAAGGAAGACGCAGCTCTTCTCTTGCGATTCGAGGGCCAGCAAAGAGAAAGAGGGCATGTAGAAGCTCAGTTCAGCGATGACACCGGGCAAGCCAGGACATGCTCCACAACAGAGATCTCCATGAAAACCGGGAACGCCTTCATCTCCGTTTCCACAGTGGTGTTGCCGGGGTGTGTCTGGAGCCGACGAAGCATGGTCAGGCGCGCTGTGTCCCGCGTGCGCCGGGGCAGGGCGCATCACCCCCACGAGCCATAAGTGAGAGAGCATGAGCCATTGGCTTCCCAACAGCACGATCAACATCAAGCTCAATATAGCCCAGCTTCTTCTCATCACGATGGTCTTCCCGTGTTCAGTGGTTTTTCAAGTACTTGAAGACTTCCATCAATTCATCGATCTTCTCCTCGCCTTGCCCAGACTGAATTGCTTCCGTCAGGCACGTCTGCATATGGACTTTGGTGAGCATCTGCGCCACTTGAGAGAGCGACGCCTGCACCGCTGCGATCTGCTTCAGAATCTCGACGCAGTATCGCTCGTCCTCGATCATCGCTTCGATGCCTTCGAGGTGGCCGCGCACCGTACGGATGCGACGCAGCAGATCGCGCTTCATCTGCGGCAGATGTTGGAGCCCGCCGTGTTTGTGCGTCTCGTTATACCTTGGCATATATAGCTCTCCTCTCTGCATGGATAGCCTCGGGTGGAGCGCGGAACTTCCTCAGGCGCAGCGCGTTGCTGACGACGCTCACGCTGGAGAGTCCCATCGCCCCAGCAGCGAGAATCGGGTTGAGCAGCCCAAGTGCCGCTACAGGGATGAGCACCGTGTTATAAATGAACGCCCAGAAGAGATTCTGCCAAATATTTCTGATCGTCGCTCTGCTGAGGGCGATTGCCGTCACCACGCCGCGCAGATCCCCGCCGACAAGCGTAATGTCCGAAGCTTCCATAGCGACGTCCGTACCCGTTCCAATAGCGATCCCGACATCCGCTTGGGCGAGAGCTGGCGCGTCGTTGATCCCATCGCCGACCATCGCGACAATCCTGCCCTGCGCTTGCAGCCTCTTCACGATCTCGGCTTTCTCGCTGGGCAAGATCTCCGCAAAGACTTGCTCGATCCCAACTTGCCTGGCAATCGCGTCGGCGGCCTTTTTGTTATCCCCGGTGATCATCACGACTTCCAAGCCTAAGGTTTTCAGGGCAGCAACGGCTTCACGCGCGCCCTCTTTCACGGTATCAGCGATGGCGATCACGCCCAGGGCTTGTCCGTCTTGAGCCACGAAGACCGGCGTCTTGCCCTCAGCAGAAAAGCGTTCGGCGTGCTCCAAGAGCCCATCGAGTGTGACGTTCTCATCGCGCATCAGCTGAAGATTGCCGACAAGCACGTGATGGCCATTGATGCTGGCGCGGATGCCGTGTCCAGGGATAGCTGAGAAATCACGAGCTTCTGTGAGCGTAAGATGTCGCTCTTGTGCACGCTTGACGATGGCTTCGCCGAGGGGATGCTCAGAGACCCTTTCGACCGACGCTGCCAGCTGCACAAGCTGCTCTTCGGAGATCCCGGAGATTGTGAGAATATCTGTGACTTCAGGACGACCCTTCGTCACCGTGCCCGTTTTGTCTAAGACAATGGTCGTGAGCTTGTGCGCCATCTCTAACGCGTCGCTGCCTCGAATTAAGATGCCGTGCTCAGCGCCCTTGCCCGTGCCCACCATGATGCTCGTCGGTGTTGCCAACCCTAGCGCACACGGACAGGCGATGATCAAGACCGCGACAAAGTTTAGTAGAGCTTTCGTGAGCGCTGGCTGCGGCCCGAAGAAGTACCAACCTACGAACGCTATGATTGCGATCCCGATCACAGCTGGGACGAAGTAGCTCGCGATCACGTCGGCAAGCTTGGCAATGGGCGGCTTGGCACTCTGCGCTTCTTCGACAAGCTTGATGATCTGCGCGAGAGCGGTCTCGCTGCCCACTTTGGTCGCCCTGAACTTAAAAGAACCCGTCTTGTTGAGCGTCGCGCCAATGACTTCGTCGCCGGGACGCTTCTCGATGGGGAGCGACTCTCCTGTGATCATAGACTCGTCTACTGTCGAAGCGCCCTCGACGACGATGCCGTCCACGGGGATCTTCTCGCCAGGGCGCACGAGAACGACGTCGCCGACTTGGACGTCCTCAACGGGGATGTCTCTCTCTTGCCCGTCACGGATGACGCGAGCCGTCTTGGCTTGTAAACCGATCAGTTTTTTGATCGCCTCGGACGTGCGCCCCTTGGCGCGAGCTTCCAGCAATCGTCCCAACAGAATGAGCGTGATGATCGCTGCTGAGGTGTCGAAATACAAGTCCATGTGCCCGTGCGCGCTGAAGAGCGGCAGCAACGCGCTATACCCATAGGCTGCCGTCGTGCCCACGGCGATTAAAGTGTTCATATCTGCTGTCTTATTGCGGAGAGCAGCCCAAGCCCCGCGATAGAACTGCCAACCAGCCCAAAACTGCACCGGCGTTGCCAACAGTAACTGCACGAGATAGTTCCATTGGTCGGGGACGGGCAGCTTCAGTCCTAGCATTCCCGGGTACATCAAGAGAAAGATCGGAATGGTGAGCGCCGCAGAGACGATGAGCCTATGACGCAGTTGCCCTTCATACTCTTTGTGATGGTCTGCGTGCGCGTCGGGCTTTTCTTCTGGCACGTCATAGCCGATCCGGCGCACGGCCTCTTTCAGTTTTTCTACGGTGACCTGCTTGTGTGCCAGGCGCACGGTGGCTTTTTCAGCAGCAAGATTAACACTAACATCTAGAACGCCGGGGACGCTCTTGAGGGCCTTCTCGACTTTGGCGACGCAACTGGCGCAGCTCATGCCCTTAATGGGAAACGTGACCTGTTCAGTCGTCAAGTGGGAGGCAGTGGCAGTAGTCAAGGGTGGGCCAATCTTCAAGGGGATTCTCTGCAGGCGCGGCTCGTCCTCTTCAGGATCTCCGTCTTCGAGCCCTTCAGCCTCGTAGCCAGCCTCGACAACAGCCTTGACCAGATTTTCCGTCGAGACGCTCTCGCTGTGCTCGACTTCGGCACGTCCGCGCTCCAGCAAGACGCTGACAGCTCGAACGCCTGCGACGCTCTGCAGGGCTTTTGTCACAGATTGAACGCAGTGCTGACAAGTCATCCCTTTGACTTTTAAGACCGTCTTCATGGCAATCCCCCCATCCCACTCCACCAGGGGTGGGGTTTCTTAAGTATATCACGCGGTGATGCAGGTGTCAAGGCGCCCATGTATAATCGTCTCTTATGAAGCTCACGGCGCAGATCAGCCGTACCGTCTTCTTGCTGGGGATCGTCAGCTTATTGAATGATCTTGCGGCTGAGCTGATTATGGCTGTCCTGCCCATTTTCTTAGTGGGTCTAGGGAGTGCTGGCTGGGTCGTAGGGCTGATCGGCGGCCTTGAAGATGCAACAAAAAGTCTTTTGAGTCTCGTCTTTGGGAGTCTCGCCGATCGGGTGGGGCGCAAGAAGCCCTTAGTCTTTCTGGGGTATCTTCTGCCAGCGGTCTTTCGGGTAGCGCTGCCGTTCTCGACCCATTGGGTGATGGCGTTGGCTTTTAGAGTATTGGACCGTGTGGGCAAGGGAATGCGCACGGCTCCCCGTGATGCGCTCATCGCCGACGCCGTCACAGAAGCGACGCGCGGGGCTAATTTTGGGTTTCACCGCGCGATGGACACTGCTGGAGCGCTGCTGGGATCTGCATTTGCGTTCGTTTTCTTTTGGTGGCTGGGATTGCCCGTACCAGGGATCATTCTCGTAGGGGGGCTAGTCTCGTTAGCATCGCTCATTCCTCTCAGCTTCGTCACTGAGGTTATCAGCGCTCCACAGCGCAAAAAGCTCTTCGATGGCCTGCGCGAACTGCCAAAAGCATTCTATCTGAATCTGCTGGGGATGACCGTCTTCACCCTGGCGAATTTTAGCTATATGTTCTTCTTGCTCAAAGTGAACGCAGCCTATACAGACAAGCTTGCTGTGGGCCTACCCATCGCCATGTACGTGCTCTATAACTTCACGTACACGCTCTGCGCACTCCCTGCGGGGATGCTCTCAGACAAGATTGGGCGACGCGCCGTCTTGCTCATGGGGTATCTGCTCTTTGGGATGACGTCTTTAGGGTTTGCCTTCGCGCAGAGCATAGAGTTCTTTGTCCCACTCTTTGCACTCTACGGGATTGCATATGCGTTCATCGAGTCGAACCAGCGCGCGTTTGCAGCAGACTTGGCACCACCAGAGCGCCGCGGGACAGCATTGGGGCTCTTTCACATGTGCATAGGCATTGGGGCTCTTCTAGGGAGTTCCATCGCTGGGGTATTGTGGGGCGGGCCTGGGTCTACACACATGCTGACGTTCTTCTATGGCGCGGCGCTTTCAGGGTTGAGCGTAGCGCTCCTCGTGATAACAGCGCAACGGAAGTAAGATCTGGCTCTACCTAAAATTTTCTGCTACAATTTGGCTCAATCAGAATCTTAAGGAGGCTGCTATGGCAAAGATGAATCCACGGTATCGGCCCAAATGGTTGCGGAAGTTCAAGCGCAAGATGGCTGCAAAACGTCGCCACGCTCGTCGCGCTAAGCTCTATCCCTAAGGAGGCACAGTTATGCCCAGTGCTACAGTGCGGTTTGTAGACGGAATGCAGTTTGTGGGGACGAGCGCGAGCGGCCATGCGGTCGTCATGGACGCGCCCACAGACGTGGGCGGGACCGACACCGGCCCGACCCCCATGGAGATGGTGCTCATTGCGCTTGGGGGCTGCACAGGGATGGACGTCGTCTCGATCTTGCGCAAGATGCAAGTGCCATTTACACGCTTCGAGATGGCTATCCAAGGGGAGCGCGCTCCAGAGCATCCTAAGAACTTCACGAAAATTCAGATCGTTTATAAAGTCTGGGGCGATGTCCCCGAAGAGAAGGTCAAAAGAGCGATCGATCTCTCATTAGAGAAATACTGCTCGGTCTCGAACTCGCTCAAGCCTAAAGCTGAAATCTCGTACACGTATCAGATCAACCCTACCATCTAGAAAGGAGCTTTCTATGACTGACGTTGTCATTGTCGACGCGGTACGCACGCCAATGGGGCGATTTCAAGGACGATTAGCACAGTTCAGTGCCACGGAGTTGGGCGCCACTGTGATCCGAGCGCTCAAGGAACGCAACAATCTCCAAGGGGACGAAGTCGATGAAGTGATCATGGGCCAGGTTGTGCAAGCTGGTGCAGGGCAAGCCCCAGCACGCCAGGCATCTATTCGCGGGGGCATCTCGCCCAAAGTCCCTGCTGTCACAATCAATAAAGTCTGCGGCTCCGGGCTGAAGGCTGTTATTATGGCTGCGCAAGCGATCAAAGCAGGCGATGCGAAGATCGTCATCGCCGGCGGGATGGAGTCGATGAGCAATACGCCCTATCTGCTCCGGGGCGCACGCGCGGGCCTTAAGTTCGGAGATCAAAAGCTCGTCGACGCGATGATCTACGATGGGCTCTGGTGCGCCTTCGAGAACCAGCACATGGGCTTAGCTGCCGAGTACACAGCGAATAAGTCGAAGATCTCTCGCGAAGAACAAGATCGCTTCGCCTATGAGAGCCATATGAAAGCCGTCGCCGCGATGAAGGCTGGGAAGTTCGCCAACGAGCTTATAGCTCTTCAAGCGAAGGACGGCCCGATTACCGAAGATGAGACCCCAAGAGCCGACACATCGTTAGAGAAACTGGCTAAGCTCAAGCCCGCGTTCAAGGAGGGTGGGACGGTCACTGCTGGGAATGCTCCGGGGCTCAACGACGGGGCCTCGGCAGTTTTAGTCATGTCAGCTGAGGAAGCCAAGAAGCGCGGCTACACGCCGTTAGCAAAAATTTTAGATTACGCGATAGCCGCGACAGAGCCCATTGATCTCTTCTATGCCCCTGTTGAGTCGACTAAGAAACTCTTAGCCAAGATGAAGCTCTCCGTGAACGACTTCGATCTCATTGAAGTGAACGAAGCGTTTGCGGCGCAGACGCTCGCCGATGGCAAGGAATTAGAATGGGACTGGGCGCGCGTTAATGTGAACGGCGGAGCTATAGCTCTGGGGCATCCCATCGGGGCGAGTGGCGCTCGTATTCTGACAACACTCGTCTGGGCCATGAGAGATCGCGAGGCTGAGTTGGGATTGGCCACAATTTGCATGGGGGGCGGCATCGGCATCTCCCTGGCAGTGCAACGACTATGAAAGACTTCTGGATTTGGCTGATCGTCGCGGCAGCCGCGGGATTCCTGGCCGCGTATCTTGTCTTGCAGCCTAAGGCGGAACCCCGCCAGCCCTCTGCCCCTAAAATTCTCTTAGAAGAGCCTAGCAAGGGAAGCAGTGACGCCCCAGTGACGATCATCGAGTTTGCCGACTTTCGCTGTGGCTACTGCTTGCGACACTTCTTGCAGACCTTGCCCATTCTTGAAGAAGAATATATTGCGACGGGGAAGGTGCGCTACGTCTTTCGCAACTTCCCCATCTTGGGGGTGCAGTCGCGCTGGGCAGCTTTAGCTGCTGAGTGCGCTCACGAGCAGGGGCGCTTCTGGGAGTATCACGACAAGCTCTTTGCGCTGACCCAGCAAGGCCAAGAGTTTGTGCGGTCGCGCCTGAAAGCCATCGCTGCCGAACTTGGGCTCGATTCTGCCCGGTTCGATAGCTGCTTGGATTCGTCAAAGTATCGTGACGAAATTCAAGAAGATTTCGCACTGGGCCAGAGCGAGGGCGTCACAGGAACCCCAGCATTTCTTATCAACGGTGAACTAGTGATTGGAGCACAACCCCTTGAGAGGTTTCGCGAGCTTATCGAGCAAGAGTTAGCCAAGAAAAAGTAAGTATAGCAGCGTCGCAACTGCCCTGCTCGCCGTAGACGATGATGGTGTGTGTGTAAGGGGCCCCTGTCTTGACAGGCAGCAACAGCTATGGTATACTGCTGCTGTCCTCGCTTCGCTGTGGCGCGGGAGCGAGTGCAGATGGCTGTCAGAGTCAATGACGTTGCCGGTGGCTTCACCCTCCGGTTAAGTCGTTGTCGTCGAGCAGTCAAATTCAAGCCACAAGGAGGGAGGTCACATGGCGACGGGCAAAGTCAAGTGGTTCAACGACGCCAAGGGCTTTGGGTTCATCCAGCAAGACAATGGCGGCCCGGACGTCTTCGTGCACTTCTCGGCCATCAAAGCCGAAGGTTTTAAGACCCTGCGCGAAGGGCAAGCCGTCGAGTTCGACATCGAACAAGACCCCAAAGGCCTGCGCGCCGCAAACGTCCGCGTGAAGAGCTAATCATTTCACAAGACGTATGAGCAGATCGTCCCGGCCCGAGCTGGGACGATCTTGTTTTTTTCATCGCTTTTGAAAAGCCCGCGCGAAGAACTCGGCTAGCCGCAGATAGAGAATCTTCTGATTGTCGCGGCGATGGATTCCGTGCCCTTCGTCGTCGAAGACGAGCATCTCGTAGGGGATGCCAGCGCGCTCGAGAGCTGCTCTCACGGCGCGGACGTTCTCCGGGGTGACGTTGGGATCGCGTGCCCCTTGGACGATCAAGAGCTTGCCCTTGATATTCTGCACAAAATTGATGGGCGAGCGCTCATAGTACTTTTGCGGAACTTGCTCAGGGGAGCCGCCCATCATCTCTTCGCTGTAGGGGCGCAAGTCCGGGCGCGTCGTCTGATAGTCGACAACGAGATCGGTCATGCCGCAGACGGGCGCCGCCGCAGCGACGATCTCCGGGGGCCAGCGCGTGATCGCACACCAAGACGAATATCCCCCGTACGACGTCCCTGTGACGCCAATTTTGCCCGGCTCAGCAATCCCCGTCTTTATGAGCGCTTCGATGCCGGTGCGGATGTCGTCTTGTTCACGGCCGCCCCAGCCATCTTCTTTGATCTTCTCTTGAAATGCTAAGCCAAAGCCGGTGCTCCCACGATAGTTGGGATCGAAGACATTAAAGCCCTGCGAGACGAAGAACTGAATCTGGACGCTGAAGCGATCCTCGCTGTGGGCTGTAGGGCCACCGTGAATATAGACAATCGTGCCCTTGGGATGCTGAGCTCGATAGAGCCAGCCTTGAATTTCCAGGCCATCGATGGATTTCCATCGGAAGTCTTCAGCAGGGCACAGATCCTGAGGGCGCACGGGTGTGCGCTCCCAGATACGAGTTAAGCTTACAAATCGCTCTGGGTGAATTGCTTCAAGGGAGAAGCGCACGAGATCTGCAGGCTGGCGCGCGCTGTAGTATTCGCCTACCCAATCTGTCTCTTCGGGATTGCACGGCGCGAGGGGGATAAGATTGCCCTCAATGTTGGGGAATACGAATTCTTCACGGGTTTTCGGATCAAGCAACGACGGGCGCACCCGCGCTTGGTCAATCTCGACAAGCACGATCTTAGAGCTATTCGCTGGGACGAATGCGTACTCGATATTCCGACTGGGGTCGTCGAGTAGCCACGTTATTTGTCCCATCTCCCAGATGCCTAGACGCCTATGGGTCTTGGCTTCGGCGAGAAAGAGCACGCGCTGGCCGTCGGGAAACCACGACGCTTCTATTTTGACTGTGGGCCCAAAGTTCAAGATCTCTCGGTCATTGTGCCCTTCTATGTCGACGAGCCCGATCTGGGTGCCTGCGGGATGGAGGTCCTTGCGCGGGTAGAGCACGTGCGTCCCTTGGAGATTGAGCTTGGGCACGATATAGCCGCCGCGTTGCGGGCGCGCCAACGCAACGCGCTCCCCTGTGAGCAGATCGTGACGATAGATGAGCGTCGGCTCGAGCTCTTGGGACTTTTCAAAGTCATAGTTAGCGCCGTAGACGAGCCAGCGGCCATTGGGATGGAGCTGGCCCCCGCGCAGATAATAGTTCGGACTGGGCTCAGTGAGCGGAATTATGACGCCCGGCTTTTCAATATCTATACGGAAGAGCCGGGCGCGCTCGTCGCCGCCCGTGTCTTCTTCGACGATGACGGCTTTGCTGTCGGGAGTCCACGAGACGACAAACGTCTTCTCTGGGGTCTCGGTCAGGCGCACCGGCGGGTGAGAGCCATCAGCAGGAGCGACAAAGACGTCGGCCGCTGGGCCGACGCGGAACCACGTCCATGCCACCCATTTGCCATCGGGAGAGACGTGTGGCTCTACCAGGCCCGGCAAGCTCAGCAACGCATCCAAGAATTCTTCCGGAGTCATAGGTTCGCCTCCAACGCTTTGAGAGCGATCTTGGTGAGCACGCGCACCCCGATCTCTAAGCTCTCTATATCGACACGCTCGTTGTCGCTGTGGATAAGTCTCTCTCGGTCGGCGAGGCTCATCTTTGTCGAGAGCGGGCAGAACCCGTAAGATTTTACGCCCAGCTCGCGCACGAAACGCGAGTCCGTCGCCCCTGTTAACATAATGGGGATCGTCTCCACGCCGGGAAGCTCTTCTTTGACGGTCTGCTCGATGAGTTTATAGAACGGGTCGTCAATGGGCGACTCAGAGACGTCATGTTGCTGAATCGTCTCGATCTCGATGTCGTTCTTGTATCTATCGGCGAGCTCAAGGAGCGTCTCGCGCACTTTTTGTTGGGAGTAGCCAGGCACAAGCCGACAATCGAGAACAAATTCGCAGCTGTCGGGGATGACGTTCTCTTTGACGCCGGCGTGGATCATTGTGGGCGATATGGTTGTGCGTATGAGAGCGTTCAAGAGCGTCGCGCTGATGGGGGAGTCTTTGGGCAAGAGTGAGAGATCGAGCTCTTGGGATTCATCTACGAGCACGAGCGCGAGCTTCTTGATCTCCGGGCCGAGGGCCTCACCCGCTTTCAGGATAAACTCGCGTACTGCGGGTGCGATCTTCTTCGGGAATTTATAGTTTGCGACGCGATCAATGATATACGCAGCTTTGGCGAGGGCGTTATCGGGATGGGGGAGCGAGCCATGGCCCGACGTGCCCTTGACGCGTACCTTGAACCACCATAAGCCCTTCTCGACGCTCTCAATAGTATAAAAAGTCTTAGAACCGATCTGGAGGGGCAAACCGCCGCCTTCTGTCAAGCACCAGTCGGCGCGAAGTGTTTCGGGATGGGCCTTGGCAAGCCACTCAGCTCCATAGGCAGAGCCCTTCTCTTCGTCAGCGGTCGCGGCGAAGATCAGCTCGCCCGCGAAATCCATATTCATGCGTTTGAAGAGCGTGAAGACGGAAAACTCTATCGCTGTCATGCTCTTCATATCAAGGGCGCCGCGACCCCACACATGGCCTTCAGCGATAGCCCCGCTGAATGGTGGATACTTCCATTTCTTGGGATCAGGGACAGGAACGACGTCCACGTGCGAGAGCAGTAATAATTTTTTGCCGGGGCGTCGGCCTTTCAGCCGCGCCACGAGATTGGAGCGCCCAGACTCCCTCTCAAAGACCTCGCTGGTGATCCCTGCGTGTGCAAGCTTTCTCTGGAGATACGCGATCGCTTTGTGTTCGTTCCCTGGGGGATTGGTCGTATCTATCTGAATCAGCTCTGAGAGCATCAGGGTCGTTTCCTTGCTGAAAGCTGACCAATCAATCTCTGGCATAGAGACCTCCATGAGCGCTGAGAGTACGATCATCGTACTTGAGCGGGGGTGAATCTGTCAACCGTTGACAGCGACTTGACGCAAGAAGATAGAGCGTTTACCCTAAAGAACATGGACCCACGTGTCGTTCAAGAGGAGTTTGATCGGCAAGCCGAACGATGGTTCCGCCGCGAGCTCTCAGCCCACGAGCGCGCCATGCTCGAGCAGATTGCTCAGCTTGCCCAGCTTCGTCCTGAAGACCGCGTGCTCGATGTCGCCTGTGGCACAGGGCTGGTGAGCTTCGTCCTCGCGCCGTATGCCCGAGAGGTCGTGGGGATAGATATCTCCCCAGGGATGCTCGCAAAGGCCCGGCAGATTCGACATCTCCGCGAGGTGCGCAATGTGCGCTTCCTCTTGGGCAAAGCCGAACACTTGCCT
The DNA here is from genome assembly GCA_964473325.1 of uncultured Thermotogae bacterium. Lineage (GTDB taxonomy): Bacteria > Bipolaricaulota > Bipolaricaulia > RBG-16-55-9 > DRXL01 > JANXCC01. The sequence continues at coordinate 29,218 of CAYYOG010000012.1, read as the reverse complement.
TTCAAGGACGGGGAGTTCGACGTCGTCGTCTGTCGGCTAGCGATTCATCACTTTCCCCAGCCGGAGCGAGAGATCCGTGAGATGGCGCGCGTGCTCAAAGGCGGGGGGCGCCTCGTAATTTCCGACACGGTCTCCTCTGAAGATGAGCGCGAAGCCCGACTCCATAACGCGCTCGAGCGCTTGCGCGATCCCTCCCATGCATGGATGCTCGCGCCTACAGAACTTGTCCAGCTTATAGAGCAAGCCGGAGTGCACGTCCATGAGAGCCTCCTTCAGTTTCGTGAGCGCACCTACGACGAATGGATGGACGTGATCACTGACCCAGTTCGCACAGAGAACTTAAAAACAGTCATGGAAGAGCTGGCGCGCGCTGGGGTGAGCGCTGGCTTGAATCTTCGTATAGAGAACGAGCAGCTCTGGCTCACTCATACGATTGCGCTCATTCAAGCGATTAAGTGATCACTCATAGCGAAGCGCTTCGATGGGGTTGACCCGCGCGGCTTGCCAGGCCGGATAGAGCCCGCTTAAGACCCCAACGGCGATGCCGGTCAACACTGCAATCACATACCAAGTCGGCACAAAGACGAAGGGGATCTCGCGCAGCCCCTGCGCCAACGCTACCGTTAATTTAATGAACCACACCGAAAGAAACATCCCCACGAGCACGCCTAGCCCCGCCCCTACTACACAAATAATAGTCGACTCCGTGAGGAAGAGCTTAAGGACTGCGCCGCGCGTCGCGCCGGTGGCCTTCATCACGCCGATCTCGCGCGTCCGCTCCTTCACTGTGATGAGCATAATATTCATCACGCCGATCATCCCCACCAAGAGCGCGACGAGCGCAATCGCCCCCAAGAACGCCGTAAACTGCAAGAAATTCTTCTTGATCTCATTGATAATCTCCTCGAGGGTGTTGATCTCGACTTTCTTCTCTTCACCAAGAAGCTTGCGTGCATCCGAAGAGTTTGGGTTATTAAAATACTCTTCGACGGCTTTTTTGACAAAGCCCAACTGCCCCAAATCTGAGACGCTCACAATCACGCCGGAATAGACGGGCACTTCCACACCATCGACGGTCTCCGTAAACCCTCGATAGTCAGGGCTGACATAGCACGACGTGCCCACGATAAACTGCGAATCTTTCACGATCCCGACAATCTGGAGCTCGTCTTCACTCAGTTGACCGTCAGCCCCAAGAAAGCGCAGCTTGAGCGATTGCCCCAAGATGCGCTGCGCCAGCTCAGGTTTTGTCCCTGGGCTCTTGCACTCTTCTTTGAGAGCTTCGTCGTTCTCGGAGATCTGGCGCTCTTCCGCGAAGATACGCCGGCAGATGATCTCCGCAACGCGGGCCCCAATAACGATTTCGCCCTTTGCTTGAACGCCGCGTCCGGCATCCAGAGGGATGAGATCCCTGCTTGTCGTGATGCGAGTCGTCGCATCGAGCAGCCGACGATTGTTGAAGTAGAGCGCATCACCGCGCACACGCCCAATGACATCAGCGGTCCTCACGCCGGGGATCTTTCTCAGGGCTTCGACGTCACGACTGGAAAAAACTTGTGCCGTGCCGAAGAGCCCTGTGCTCCCTTCGACGTTCACCGTGATCATATTCGCTCGTAAGAGATCTTTCGTGAGAGTATCGAGCAGCGCGTCTTGGAGTCCCGTCGTCATCGTGACAATCGCGATCACCGCGGCAATCCCAATGGTGACACTGACAATCGCGAGCGCGTTGCGCAGCTTATGTGCCCGAATATTTGTCCAACTCAGCTTTAAAGCTTCACCGATACTCATCGTCGCTCATCCCCCACGATCTTACCATCGAGCAAGTGCAGAATCCGCCGAGCATGGGAAGCCACAGCGGCATCGTGCGTGACCACGATGATAGTCCGCCCTTGTTGGTTAAGTTCAATGAAAAGATCTAAGATTGTCTTGCCTGTCTTGGTGTCGAGGTTGCCCGTGGGCTCGTCAGCAAGAATGATCTTTGGGTTGTTTGCGAGAGCGCGGGCGATAGCGACGCGCTGGCGCTCCCCACCGGAGAGTTCACTAGGCAAGTGATGGAGTCTCTGGCCCAAGCCCACACTCTCTAAGAGCTCTTGAGCACGTTGGCGTCGCTCCCTAGGAGGGATCTTGCCCGCGAACGTCATGGGGAGCATAACGTTCGCGAGTGCATCAATTCTAGGGATAAGATTGAATGTCTGAAAGACAAAGCCAATCTGCGAGCCACGCAACCGTGCCAACTGCCGGTCATTCAGATGTGATACGTTAGTACTGTTGATCGAGATCGTGCCTGATGTGGGCTTATCTAAACACCCGATGAGATTCATTAACGTGCTCTTGCCGGAGCCCGACGGGCCCATGATCGCGACAAATTCCCCCTCGGCGATAGAAAAACTCACGCCATCAAGCGCGATGACATGCACGCTGTCCATTTGATAAATCTTGCTGACATCCTGTGCGGAGACGATAGCCCCCATAGCTACTTGAGCACCTCGAAGCCCTCAGGGAAGAGATCGTGGCGATAGCCGACGAGTTTGGTCGTCGCTGACTCCCCCGCGAATCCCCAGAGGGTCCCATCGCTCGAAGAGAAGATTTCTAAAGAGAATTCGCCGTCGGCGCGCTTGAGGCGAGCGCGCTGGGCATCTAGGGTCTTGGCACCGCTCTTAATCTTCACTGGGCTGAGGCGCTCCACGGTCAGCTCGATCAGGGGCTTTTCAATATTGGTTGGGTCCAGTGCGAGGAATGTCCTCTTCTGCTCCTTCATCTTCAGCGTGATAATCTTCTGAATGACGATCAATTGCCCTGCAGCAATCCCCGTGGTCACGAACTCATCTTCTAAGATGACTTCGCGAGCTTGGTTCTGCTCCTTGCCATCGGTGCCCTTAAACTGAAGGGTGATCTTAGCGATCTGGCCTTCAACTTTGACGGCCACGGTGAGTTTCCCCCGCGCCGTCTCCGATTGCAAGGAGTACTCTAAGAGCTTCCAGTCTTTATTGACGACGATAGTCTCGTTGAAGAGCTTATCGGTCTCAAACTGCGAGATGAGATCCTGGGACTTAGCCACAAAGTTCGACGTGATCTTGAGTTTATTCTGATCGAGTTCTTCGATCTTGAAGGATTCTTCTCCAGCAACTTCGGTCTTGGCGCTGGTCTTGCTGATGGTCTGATAGAGAAACTTCCCGGAGTCCACAACTTTCTGAGCGGTTCCTGTCAAGGCCCATACCAACGTCAACGCAAGTGCAAAGATAAAGATCTTTCTCATAGTCTCCTCCTTGGTGGTCTGAGTACCGTGTATTATATCCTAAAAAGGGGCGTTTAGGACAGAATGGCGATTATCGGCTTCTGAAGGCTCTAGATACACAAATAGAAGCAATTCATCTGATTCCATAAAGAAAAAGACCAAGCAAATGCAATTTATGCGCAACAGAAAATGGATTTTCCCCCTGTCCCTCCTTCCAGTGTCAGGAGTCGGGAAACCTTTGGTATCATGAAAGCGATTAGCGGTGCACTCATCACCTCCTTGAGCAGAGGGCTTGGCCCGCGCATGGTGCATCCGAGAGCGGGCTCGTAAGGGCCTGCCGGCGGTCCAGGGTTTTGCCCGCACCCCCGCGGGATTTTTCCCCAGATCGCTAAGGAAGCGGTTCGAATCCGTATGGGTCAAGCCCTCTCCTCCTTCCTCCATTGACAAGAGAGCCAATGAATGCTACAATCATGTACGAGAAAAGACCCAAGAGAAAAAATGCGAGGAGGCTTGATGCAGGAGGCATTTGAGTATCTTGAGGCAGGGCAGGGGCCAACAGTCTTGCTTCTTCATGGGCTCTTCGGTGGGCCAAACAATTGGGCTTCCTGCATCCCAACTTTAGCTCAAGACTTTCATGTCTTAGCTCCTAAATTCCCCCTTGATGGCTCCGTGTCTATCACGTCGCTGCAGCCGCTGACAGAGTTCGTCAAAGAGTTTTTAGATTACAAAGGGGTCGAGCAAGCAGCCCTCTGCGGAAACTCTCTGGGAGGCCAAGTCGCCCTCGATTTCTGCCTCAAGTATCCCCACCGAGTGACAAAACTGATCCTAGCTGGGAGTGCCGGACTCTATGAACGCCATCTCTCTGATGGCTCCTTGCCCAAGCCCAATAAAGACTTCATCCGCGAGCAAGCCCAAAAGATCTTCTTCGATAAGTGCCATATTAACGAAGATCTCATAGAGCAGATCTATCAACAGCTCCAAGATCGTCAATATGTGCGCTTCCTCATCCGCGTCGCCAAAGCCACAAGAGATTATAGAATGGACGATGAGCTCGCGAAGGTGAAGGTGCCCACACTCTTAATTTGGGGTGCCCAAGACGAAGTCACGCCGCCGAGTGTAGCTTATCAGTTCCATGAGCATCTCCCCAATGCTACACTGGTCTTTTTTGATCAATGCGGGCACGCGCCACCCATCGAACACCCTGAAAAATTCGGCCAGACCGTACGAGAGTTTCTATTGCCGACGCCCGCTGCCGTCTAGGGTCTGTTTTGCGTTCAGCCTGCATATACGTTAGCATAAATCATGCGCATTATTGGTGGGCGCCTGAGCGGCCGCCCTCTGGTCGAGCCAACGCCTCAAATAAAGAAATTTCTGCGCCCGATGCGTGAGGCCGTGCGCGCCGCGCTCTTCGATATTCTGAATGACTATATCACAGACGCGCGCTTTCTCGATCTCTTCGCAGGCACTGGGAGCATCGGGATAGAAGCCCTCAGCCGTGGTGCACGTTTGTGTGTCTTCGTCGACATCTCTGACGAGGCGTGTCGGATCATCCGAAAAAATATAGAAAATCTCGGGCTCTCGTTGCAGACGAGGCTCTATCAGCTGGATGCGCTCAAAGCTGTTGAGTTCTTTCACCGGCAAGGGGAACAGTTCGATATAGTCTTCATCGGTCCGCCCTATGGGAAGGAGCTCGCTCATAAGACTTTGTCTCGGCTTGCTGCCCACCCTATACTCGTCCCAGGAGCGCTCGTCGTGACCGAGATCTTTAAGAAAGAAAAAATCCAGACAGAATACGGGCTTTTACGGTCTTTTGACGTGCGCACCTATGGGGATAATCGTCTCTGGTTTTACCGCTGGGGGGCTTTGGAGTAAAATACTCGCGAAAGGGGGAGATAGCATGAAGCGCGAACTCGTGTTCGTCTTAGGGTCGGTGGCGTTCTTGCTGGTATTGGTGATCGGGGTACAGTTTTTGTGGCAGACGGCGCAGAGCCAACCGCAAATTCCTAATGAGCTAGTCGTGCGGCCGTTTGTGGAGATCAGATTTGAGTCTCCTTCAGATTGGAAGAGCGAGATGCGCGGCAGCTGCGTCGCATACATCCCCAAAGGAGGGCGCGTCGCCAAAGTGACGGTCACTCGCTCCGATGGAACCCGCATAGACCATCAAGTCGCTTCCACGGGTTCTGTAGTGGTCTGTGAGAACATCGTTCATGTCGACACTATAGGGCGAGGGTTCTAAGAGAGTTCTGAATTTTGCGTTCAACGTTCAATAATATGGAAAGGATGCGCATGAACCGGCTCTTCGTGCTCGTAGGTATTGTTCTGCTGGCGCTTATCAGCATAGTGCTCTTTTACGTGAATTATGGGCCCAAGCCGAGCGAGGGTGCCGTCAGCGTTGTAAAAATCTCTCAAGAGATCCACGTTTACGGATACAAAGTGCTGAAGACCTTCCCCCATGATCCCCAAGCGTTCACCCAGGGCTTAGTCTATTACAAAGACAATATTCTGTACGAGGGGACGGGAATGTGGGGGGAGTCGTCACTCCGCAAAGTGGACTTAGAGACGGGCACAGTTTTGCAGATCCATCGGCTCCCCGATGAGATCTTCGGTGAGGGGATCGTCGTCTGGAATGACAAGATCATTCAGCTCACGTGGCAGCACCGCAAGGGCTTCTTCTACGACCGTGAGACCTTCATGCTCTTGAAGGAGTTCTCGTATCCCACAGAGGGCTGGGGAATCACCCACGACGGTACTCGCTTAATCATGAGCGACGGCTCGGCGACGCTCTTTTTCTGGGATCCAGAGACTCTCCAAGAGATCGGGCGCATAGAAGTTCGTGACGACAAGGGCCCGGTCGTGCGGCTCAATGAATTAGAATATATTCATGGGCTGATCTATGCCAACGTCTGGCAGACGGATCGCATCGCGATCATTCGGCCCGACGATGGGCGCGTGGTGGGCTGGATCGATCTGACGGGGCTGCTCAAACCCGAAGACCGCCACGCCCGCGTCGACGTGCTCAACGGCATTGCCTATGACGCCGAAGGCGACCGGCTCTTCGTCACGGGCAAGTACTGGCCCAAGCTCTTTCAGATTCAGATAACAAAACCCTAGAAGCAGCGAGCGAGTTAGCCTCCGCCGCCGACGCCCGCGACAAAGCCCCCTTGGGTCATCTTGCGCACGTCGAGCACTTCGTCGAGTTTCTCTGGAGGAAGTAGCTTCATCTCCAGGACGACTTCGCGGATCGTCTTCCCTTGGGCCATCGCTCTCTTAACGACCTCAGCGGCCTTGTCGTAGCCAATATACGGGTTGAGCGCCGTCGCTAAGATCGCGTTCTGATTGGCAAGGCGCTCCATGTGCTCCCGATTAGCGATAATTCCCGCGATGCACTTGTCGACGAAGACTCGGCTGGCATTGCTCAAGATCGTTATCGACTGCAAGAGATTATGAGCGATCACGGGCAGCGCAACGTTCAGCTCAAAATTTCCCGACGCTGCAGCTTGCGTGACGACAACGTCGTTACCCATCACTTGCATCGCGACCATCATCACGGCTTCGGGGATGACGGGGTTGACTTTCCCAGGCATGATGGACGAGCCGGGCTGGAGCGCGGGCAGACGGATATCTGCTAAGCCCGCTTGCGGGCCGGAGTTCATCCAGCGCAGATCGTTGGCGATCTTGTAGAGCGCCACAGCGAGAGCTTTAAGGGCGCCGCTCAGCTCGACAGCCGTCTCCATCGTCGCTTGGGCCGCGAAGTGATTGCGCGTCTCTTTAAAAGGGATCTTTGTCTCTTGCGCGAGGGCTTGCGCGATGCGCTTCCCAAACTCAGGGTGCGTGTTGATTCCCGTGCCTACGGCTGTGCCACCGAGAGCAAGCTCATAGAGCCGAGGCAGTGTCGCTTCGATGCGCTCGCGCGCGAGCGCGATCTGCGCCGCGTAGCCGGAAAATTCTTGCCCCAGCGTGACGGGCATGGCGTCCATCAAGTGTGTGCGTCCCGTCTTGACGATATCGGAGAACTCGCGGGCTTTGGCTTCGAGAGCTTTGTGCAGATGCTCAAGCGCGGGCAGAAGCTGCTCGTGCACAGCTAAAGCTGCCGAAATGTGCACACACGCGGGGATGACGTCGTTGGAAGACTGCCCGAGATTGACGTGATCGTTCGGATGCACAGCCGTCTTGTCGCCGCGCTTGACCCCTACAATCTCGCACGCGCGATTGGCGATCACTTCGTTGGCGTTCATGTTTGTCGACGTGCCCGAACCCGTCTGAAAGATGTCTATGGGAAAGTGCTCGTCGAGCTTGCCGTCGACGACCTCACGGGCGGCTTGCTCAATGGCTTTGGCATGGATCTCGTCGAGCAGCTTGAGCTGAAGATTGACCCTGGCCGCGCAGAGCTTGACTAAGCCCAACGCGCGAATGAACGTGCGTGAGAAGCGCAGCCCACTAATGGGAAAGTTTTCGATAGCGCGCTGGGTCTGCGCACCCCAGTAGGCGTCCTGTGGGACCTTCACTTCGCCGAGGGAGTCCTTCTCGATGCGATAGTTCATACAAATCTCCTCTCTTGTTTTTGGATCACTTTAGGAGTATAAGTGAATTGGGCCCCCGTTGGCAATGATACAAGGCAAAGGAGGGCATGATGGAGCGCATTCGGCCTGCGGCCGTTGCTGGTAGTTTTTATCCCGCAAGCTCAGAGCGCCTGCGCAAGACTATTGAGACTTTGCTCGCTCAAGCACAGCCCAAGACACTTGGGGGCAGACTGCGCGGCCTGATCGTGCCCCACGCTGGGTATATCTATTCTGGGCCGGTAGCCGCAACGGGATACAAGACGGTTCACAGTTCCAAGTTTGACAGTGATCAGTTAAGGGTGCTTCTTCTTGGCCCAGCACACTACGTCTACTTCGTCGGCGCGGCGACGGTAGACTGTGACGCTTGGCAGACCCCGCTCGGTTTGGTGAGATGCGCACAAGATCTGATCGCCTGCGCTCTCGAGCGCAGCGACCTCCAGAATAATCCCAATGCCCACGCCCCAGAGCACTCCCTCGAAGTGCAATTGCCCTTCGTGCAGATGGTGCTCCCCAACTGTGAAATCTTCCCCATCTTGACGGGCGAATGTGACTCTCGTGAGCTGGCGCGCACGCTCATGAAATATCTAGATTCCATCGATCTCATCCTCGTCAGCTCTGATCTGAGTCACTACTATCCCTATGACGAAGCCGTCAAGCGTGACGCGCTCGCGCACCAAGCGATTGAAAAACTCGATTTTAATCTGATGGGGGATCGCGTTGAAGCTTGCGGGAAGACTGCGATCTTGGCACTTATGCAGATCGCTAAAGATCACGGATGGAAAGCGAAGCTCTTGGACTATCGCAATTCGGGAGACACATCGGGAGACAAATTCCGAGTCGTCGGCTATGGGTGCTATGCGTTCTATGAGGGGTGAAGCGATGGCTATCTCTCTCGCAGAGCTTTTAGACGCGCGCACGCGCGAGGGCGAACTCTACGAAAAGCTCGAAGAGAACAGAGTGCGTTGCTACGCGTGTGCACATCGCTGCGTGATCTTTAATGGGAAGCGCGGCATCTGTCAAGTGCGCTTTAATAAAGACGGGAAGCTCTACGTGCCGTGGGGCTATGTCAGCTCACTAGGGCTCGATCCCATAGAAAAAAAGCCGTTCTATCACGTGCTGCCGGGGGCACGTACTTTGACGTTCGGGATGCTCGGGTGCGATCTGCATTGCTCCTACTGTCAGAATTGGGAGATCTCGCAGACGCTGCGTGACAAGGACGCCGGCGCTCTCCCTCATGATGTCACGCCACAAGGGCTGGTCAGTCTCGCTCAGCGCTACGGCGCGCGCGCCGTCATCAGTTCATATAACGAACCGCTCATCACGTCGGAGTGGGCTGTGTCAATCTTCAAAGAAGCTAAAAGGCTTGGGCTGCTGACAGGCTATGTCTCCAACGGTAACGCGACGCGCGAAGTCTTGCAGTATCTGCGCCCGTATCTCGACTGCTATAAGATAGACCTAAAGACCTTTCAAGACAAAAATTATCGCGTGCTGGGGGCGGTCTTAGCGAAAGTTTTAGACGGCATCGCGATGGTGCACAAGCTGGGCTTGTGGGTGGAGATCGTGACGCTCGTCATTCCGGGCTTTAACGACTCTGACGAAGAACTGCGCCAGATCGCGAAGTTTTTGGTCTCGCTCTCGCCCGATATTCCCTGGCATGTGACGGCGTTTCACAAAGACTACAAGATGACCGACCCGGACAATACGCCAGCAGAGACGCTCATTCGTGCGGTGCAGATCGGCTACAACGCAGGGCTGCACTTCGTCTACACTGGAAATCTGCCGGGCATGACTGGGCGCTTTGAGAACACCTACTGTCCCGGATGTGGAGCGCTCTTGATTGAGCGATACGGTTTTGCAATCTTGCAAAACAGACTTAGCGATGGGCGCTGTCCTGACTGCGGGCGAGAGATTCCCGGAGTGTGGGGCTTAAGCCAGCGCTTCTGCAACTAACTCAGCTATATCTTTGTTCTCGAACTCGGCGTTCTTCGATTTGATTCCGTCTTCGAGCATGATCATGCAGAACGGGCACGCACTCGCTACAAGCTTGGCGTGCCCATTAGTCTTCGCAAACGCTTCTTGCGCTTGCTGGACTCTAAGCTCGTTAACGCGCTTGCCCGGCTCTTCTTCGAGCCACATCAGCCCGCCGCCCGCGCCGCAGCACATTCCGCGCTCACGATGGCGCTCCATCTCAATAAGCTTCACACCCGGAATCTTCTTCAGAATATCTCTCGGCGCGTCGAAGATTCTGTTATAGCGCCCCAGATAGCACGAGTCGTGATACGCAATCGTCGCCGGGATATCTTTCGTGAGCTTGAGCCGCCCGTCTTGGAGCAATTGCGCGATCAGCTCGGTGTGATGGACGATTTCGTACTGCCCGCCCAGCGCAGGATATTCGTTCTTCAGCACATTAAAGCAGTGCGGGCAGATCGTCAGGATCTTCTTGACGTTATAGTTTTGAAAGATCTCGATGTTCTGTTTCGCTAAGATCTGAAAGATATACTCATGGCCGATGCGGCGGGCGGGATCGCCGGTGCAGCCCTCTTCTTCGCCGAGCACGGCAAACTTAATTTGAGCGTGCTGCAAGATTTTGACGACGCTGCGGGCGATCTTTTGTGTTCGGGGATCGAACGACGCGGCGCACCCCACAAAGAAGAGATACTCAAAGTCTAGGCTGGGGTTGGACGCAGCTACCGCAGAAGCAACTGGCACATTGAGGCCCTTCATCCACGCTAAGCGCTCGGACGTAGGCATGTCCCACGGATTGCCGCGCCCGTCCATCCCCTTGAAGACATCGGTGAAGCCCGCTGGATATTTATCTTGGATCATCACTTCGTTGCGGCGCAGCTCTACAATCTTATTGAGCGGGTCAATGAAGACCGGGCAGACTTCGACGCAGGCCATACACGTCGTGCACGCCCAGATCTCTTCGGGCTTGATCGAGTACCCGATGATCTGTTTGTGCTCTTTGGGCTTGCCCAATGCGGGGAACTCGTCGTTGGCGTGAGTGCGCAATTCTAAAATAATTTCGCGTGGGGAGAGGATCTTCCCCGACAGATGGGCAGGACAGTTGGCTTCGCAGCGCCCGCACTCGGTGCAGCTTGCCAAGTCTAAGAAGTCCTTGCGGGTTAAGTCTTTGAGAGTTTGAAAGCCCAGGACTTCGTTGCGCTCGAACGCCCCTTCGACGTCTAAGACTTCTAATCGCCCGCGCGGGCGCATATCTTGGAAGAAGAGATTGACCCCCGCTGAAAGAATATGCATGACTTTCGGGGCATAGGGGAGATACGCGATCCAGCCCAACGCTAAGAGCCCATGCACCCACCACAGGGCGAAGTGCCAGGCACGCAGCGTTCCCACTGAAGCAGTCTGTACCCACTGAGAGATGAGAAATCCCACAGGCGACCAGCGTGGATCGTAAGTCAACTCCGGCGCTGTCGCCGCCAAGCGCAGACCTTCAACGAGAAAGCCCGTCACTCCGATCAGCAGCAGCCATAAGGGCAACGCTAAATCCAACGGCTTCCACGTAAGCTGTGGTGGCTTGAGCCCATAGCGTCGAATGAGCGCCCAAACCAACCCAATGAGAAAGAGCACACCAAGGATATCTAAGATCAGCTCATAGCCCAAGAAGAACGAGCCGACCCAAAAGCCGTACTCTCGCCCTAAAATCTTCTGAAAGAGATCGTATTCAATCGTGACGATGACCGTGCCGATGAAGAGCACGACAAAGCCCCACATGATGAGAAAGTGCATGACGCCGGCAGGGGCATCGTGACGCAGAATCGTTCTGTTCGCTGCGATGCTCGCTATTGCTGCGCCAAGCTTGGCCCACAGCGGGCGCACCGTGAAAGAGACTCTCTTGCCCTGAAGGATTCTGCGCACATGGCTGTAGATGCCATACGCAAAGATCACGATAGCGATCAGGGCAAGCACATAGAAGATCAGCTCCCCGATAAGCGGGATGTTCCAAAATACTTTACGAGTAGCCACGATGTCACTCCTTTTACACTATATGCTTGGACGAAAGTTTACCGTAGTTGCATCAAGAGCGTCAAACAGTTGCGCCATAATCTTTTGGTTTGCCGACGGGAACGCGTATTTTCGCAGATCGCTGGGCTTGACCCACGCCCAGGCGGTGCACCCGCGGCAGCGCGGCTGGCCTCCAGCGTACGTGCCCTGAAAGACATGAAGCGTCACGCGAAAGTGCGAGTAGCCGTGGCGCACAGTCATACAGTGTCTTAAGTCACGCACGCGCACCTTCACTTCTTCGAAGATCTCACGGCGCACACAGTCTTCGAGAGACTCATTGGGCTGGCGTTTGCCACCGGGGAACTCCCACAGCCCGCCAAGAAGCCCATCATCAGGTCTTTTGGTGATGAGAATCTTGTCGCCCTTCCAGATGATCCCCACAGCGACATCGTAGTGAGGCTTAGAGCGAGTCCTTGGGCGCACGGGAAGCGCGTTTTGAATCCCAAGCCGGCGCGCTTCGCACAGCTTAGCGAGCGGACAAACAAGACACCGCGGCTCACGGGAGACGCAAATCATCGCTCCTAGGTCCATCACGGCTTGATTAAACAGCCCAGCTTGTCCTGGGGGCAAGAGCGTCCGCGCCAGCTCTTCAAGCTTTTTGTGAGTCTGTGGGCGCCGCAGCGCAAAGATCCGAGATAAGACCCGGCGCACGTTGGCGTCGACAACGGGTTCATCTTGGCCAAACGCGATGCTGAGTATTGCTCCAGCCGTATAGCTCCCGATGCCGGGAAGCTTCAGCAACTCCGCACGCCCGTTAGGGATTTTCCCGTTGTAATCGCGCACGATAATCCGTGCGGCTTTGTGTAAATTTCGTGCGCGGGCGTAGTAGCCTAGCCCTTCCCAGGCCTTGAGCACATCGTCGAGTCGAGCCTGGGCAAGCCTCTCCAGCGTTGGGAATCTTTTGAGAAATTCTTCGTAATATTGACGCACACGCGCGATCTGTGTCTGTTGAAGCATTACCTCAGAGACTAAGATACAATATGGGTCTTGTGTGTGGCGCCAGGGAAGATCGCGCCGATGACGCCTGTACCAGCTGAGCAGAGCCTCTCTGATCTGAACGAGCTCTTTAGACGGAGGGGGCATTGAGGATATCGCGTGGGGGCAGGCCCTCTTGCTCGCGGCAGAGCAGTTCCCAGAAGATCTTCATGCGATAGCGCGGCGTGTTCGTAAGCATCGCTGCAATCCTCTTGCGCACCTTTGTTGTCAAATAATAGACCGACTGCAGCGGGCTATACAGAGAGGGCCAGTGCACGTAGACGTACTCTTTGCGCATGAGTTCTTCAAGGCCCTCCAGAAGCTCAGCTGAGGGGTGCCCCAAGCGGCGCTCGAGCTGCAAGACGCTCGCCGCACCATCATACCAGAGCGAGTGCAGCAGCTCTGCTTCGAGCTGCAGCAGCTCTTCCTTGGAGAACCTAGGGATCGTCTCCATTGTGCGTCACCTTCAGCACTATAGCGCCAAGGAAGGCGTTTGTCAAGGGGTCTGCTCAAGAGGAGCCTAGCTTCCCAGTACACGCTCCCAGTATAATCAAAATACTATGGTCATTATCAATATCGGGCAGCTCGTTACCCCAACGGGGACCCAAGCCCTGAGTGGCCGCGCTATGCGCCGGCTCACCGTCGTACATGACGCATATCTGAAGATTGAGAACGGCATAATCGCGCAGATCGGCTCCATGCGCGAGCTAGAAAACTTCACAATATCAGAAGCGCTCGACGCTCAGGGCGGCGTCGTGATCCCTGGCTTAGTAGACCCACACACCCATGCAGTCTTTTACGGTACCCGCGAAGATGAGTTCTTAGCACGCTGTCAGGGCGAAAAGTACGGCAAGGGCATCCTCACCAGCGTTGAGAAAGTCCGGAAAGCTTCAGAAGCCCAAATCTATGAGTTCTCTAGAAGTCTTCTTCAAGCGATGGTACGCCTCGGCACGACAATGGTCGAAATCAAGAGCGGCTACGGGTTAGACACCCAAAACGAGCTGAAGCTTCTCCGTGTCATTCAGAGCCTGCAAGAGACGATGCCCATCGAGATCGTGCCGACATTCTGCGGGGCGCATGCTGTGCCTGCCGGAGTCGAAAAATCTCAGTATATCAGAGAGATCATCGTAGAGATGCTGCCGCGCGTGCGCGACCACAATCTCGCGGAGTTCGGCGACGTCTTCTGTGAGCAAGGTTTTTTCGAGCTCGACGAGAGCCGCACTATTCTGCAAGCGTGCCAGAAAGCTGGGCTAGCCCTGAAGATACATGCCGATGAGCTGAGCCCTTTGGGGGGGGCTGAACTCGCAGCTGAGCTCGGGGCTGTCTCCGCAGATCATCTTCTGCATATCTCCGAGCGCGGGATGGAAGCACTTAAGCGCGCAGGCGTCGTCGCCGTGCTCCTGCCAGGAACAGCGTTCTCGCTCAACGCGGAGTACGCACCCGCTCGCAGGATGATTGACTCTGGGCTTGCCGTGGCGCTGGGGACGGACTTCAACCCCGGTACGTGTCTGATTTATTCGATGTTCTTCATGATCGCTTTGGCCGTGCTCAAGATGAAGATGACCGTTGAAGAAGCACTCACGGCAGCGACGCTTAACGCAGCAGCGGCTCTACGCCGTGCTCATATCACTGGGGGCTTAGAGCCAGGCAAGCGCGCTGATCTCGTCATATTAGATCTTGAGAACTACAAACAGATCCCGTACTTTATTGGGCATGAAGGGCGCTTCGTGCACACGGTGATCGCCCAAGGGCGCCCCATCTATGAGCGAGACCAAGCTCGTCATTAACGCTTTTGCAAAGATCAATCTGGGCTTACGGGTCTTGGGAAAGCGCCTCGACGGCTATCACGAGATCGAGACCCTCTTTCAAAGCATAGATCTGCACGATACGCTCACGCTAGAGCCAAGCGAAAACCCCGAAATTCGTCTAGAGATTGCAAGCGCTTGGACGCTCCCTCCAGGGCGGGAGAATCTCGTCTATCGCGCAGCGGAGCTTCTGCTCTCACACTTCGGCACAAGTCAGGGAGTGCGGATTCTCTTAGACAAACGCATCCCTGTGGGTGCAGGCTTGGGTGGTGGCTCCAGTGACGCAGCCGCCACTATAGTCGGGCTCAACAAGCTCTTGCGGCTAGGGCTCACCAAGACTGAGCTGCATGAGCTAGCGCTGCAGCTCGGCAGCGATGTTCCGTATTTTTTAGGTGGAGGGCTCTGTCGCGGCCGCGGCCGCGGCGAACTGCTCGAAAAGCTTCCCGAGCGTTTTACAGAGCACAGTTTTGTGCTTGTCATGCCTTCTAGCGCGCTATCGACGGCAGAGGTCTATCGCCAATACGATGAGCTGCGCAGTCGAGGCTGGCAGCCCTCACCTCCAAGACTTTGTGAGAACATAGATTGCACCAACGATCTCGAGGAGGCTGCTCTGAAGCTCTGCCCAGCACTAGGCGCACTCCGAGAAACAATAAGAGAACTTCGCCCGGAGCTATGGGGCATGAGCGGCAGCGGACCAACGTACTATGCTTCGTGGGCATCATCTGCTCAAGCGCGACAAGCCGCTCAACTGTTGGCCCAAAAGAACTATGCTGTCTATCTCACACGCCCAACGGCTCGGGGATATGAGCTTTGCTCTTAAGCATAATGTCAATTAAGATAGCTGTATGAATGTCCGAATCGGCTTAGCCCAGATCAACACGACCGTCGGGGATTTTGAGGGCAACGCTAAGAAAGTATTAGAGTATCTGGAGCACGCCCGTGCTGAGAACGTCGATATCATTGCGTTTCCTGAGCTGACGCTCACTGGCTACCCCCCGGAAGACTTGCTCTTTCGCGATGACTTTCTCGAAGCCACCGAGAATGCGCTCAAAAAGCTCATCCCGCATGTGCGTGATCTCGTCGCGATCATCGGGTTCACCGAGTTCGATCAAAATCACCGATATAACTCAGCAGCCGTCATATGCGATGGGCAGCTCATTGGGGTCCAGCGCAAGCACTGCCTGCCCAATTACGGGGTCTTCGACGAACTGCGCTACTTCCGTCCCGGTGAGCGCTTTTCGATCTTTACTGACGGAACGCTCTCGTTTGGGGTTACGATTTGCGAAGACTTGTGGTGTTCTAACAGCCTGGTTATTGCTCAAGCGCGCGCGGGAGCTCAGCTTATTATCAATATCTCAGCCTCGCCCTATGAGATCCACAAGCCTTCTCAACGCGAGGGATTACTCGCCAGACACAGCACTCAAGAGCGCGTCGCCATCGCGCTATGCAACCTTGTAGGCGGCCAGGACGAGCTTGTCTTCGACGGCCAGAGTTTAATCTATGATCAAAATGGGAAGCTCATAGCGCGGGCCAAAGCTTTTGAAGAGGATCTCTTGATCGCCGATCTCTCGCTAGCACCGTCGAGCCGAGCTATGCCATCGAGCGCAGCTGTCACGCTCCCGCAAGCCGTGGGCCGTTACCCGGCTCAGCGCAGAGTACCCCGCATTGAGCCGTCCCTGCCTGAAGCCGAAGAGATCTATCGTGCGTTGGTGCTCGCGACGAGAGATTACGTGCGCAAGAACGGTTTTGAAAGAGCGATCGTTGGGCTTTCAGGGGGGGTTGATTCAGCGCTGGTTGCGTGCATTGCCAGCGACGCCCTCGGTCCGGAGAACGTCCTGGGGCTCTTTCTGCCTGCACGCTTTACGTCGCAGCTGAGCCGCGACAGCGCCATCCAGATCGCTCGTAATCTGAAGATTCAGCTCCTAGAAGTCGATGTAGACGCGCTCTACGAGAGCGCTTTACAGATACTTGCTCCCGTATTTGGTGAGGCCAAACCCGATGTGACGGAAGAGAATATCCAGGCGCGCCTGCGCGCTGTTCTGTGGATGGCGCTCGCGAATAAATTCCGAGCGCTCGTGCTGACCGCGGGCAACAAGAGCGAGCTCGCTGTGGGGTACGCGACGCTCTACGGAGACATGGCTGGAGGGTTTTCAGTTCTCAAAGACGTCACGAAGACAAGAATCTATCAGCTGGCGCGCTGGCGCAATTCTCAATCTGAAGTCATCCCCAAGAGTATCCTGGAGCGCGCTCCCACAGCGGAGCTACGTCCAGACCAAACAGATGAGGCCGACCTGCCCGCGCTCTATCGCGATTTAGATCGCGTGATTGAAGCATACGTGGAGCGCAACCAAAGCTCACACGAGATCGCCCAAGCATTGCAGCTTCCTGAGAGCGTCGTGCGCAAGATTGTCGCGCTCATCCCAAAGAGCGAATATAAACGACGTCAAGCCCCTATCGGCCCGAAGATCACTCCCAGGGCCTTCGGGCGCGACTGGCGCCAGCCCATCGTCAATCGTTTTGAGCCGCACTAATCTATATATGATTTCAGCCACGCTGGCAGCTCCCCTTCTCGAGCCACAGGCGGGGTCTGAGTGAAATCGAGCAAGGCATAACTTTGTGGGTTCATTGGCTCATTGGTGAGCACGATTAAGTCCGCTTGCTCGCCGAATCGGTCTAAGACGTCCTCACGGCGCACAGAATCGAGTTTAAGCCCCACCAGGGGGCGCCCGCTCGCTTCGTAGAACATCTGATACGATTGGCTTGCGGGCATGTGGACTTCTATTGTTCCAGCTTGAGTAACGCACGCCCGTGGAGCCGCTTGCGTCGCGCGCACGATGACTCCATAGGGTCCAGGCAAGCACCGTTCAAGCGCGCGCCGCAGTCGCGGCAAGATGGGCACGACATAAAGCCGAAACTCCGTGATGCTGCTGATGTAGAGTGCCAGCGGGCTTTGGGTATCTTGTCGCAAAGCGCGCACACGGTTCACGAGTTGTTGGTTGAACGCATCACCCCCGATAACGTATGAGATCTCGGTGGGGAAGACGACCAATCGTCCTTCCCTCACGAGGGGGGCAATGTGTTGGAAGGCCTCCTTGGGAAGGCCTTTGCCCGTCTGAAACTCGATGATCTGTGCTCTCATGATGCCTCTCACCGGGAGAGAAGGCACGTGTGCTCAACCCTCCCAGAGATTATTTTGCTTGCTCCAAAGGCTTTTGTCAAGCCTTCTGTAGGGCGCGGAGCTTAGCGCTGCGCGCGCGCGGGTTCTGCGCGCGCTCTTGTGGTGACGGACGGCGTGGGCCCCAGATCTGCTTGGCTTGGCCTGCTTTGAGCCGCGCACGAAAGAATCTTTTCACTATGCGATCTTCGAGCGAGTGAAACGAGATGACGACGAAACGCCCTTCGGGAGCAAGACGCTCAAACCCAACAGTCAAAGCTTGGTGGAGATTCTCAAGCTCATTATTGACGGTGATGCGCAGGGCCTGGAAGACCCGTGTTGCTGGATGAATTCGGCTCTTGTAACGCACTGCCGTGGGGATACTGCGCTCGATGATTCTGACTAAATCGGTTGTCGTCTTGATCGGCGCAGCGCGGCGCTCGCGCACGATATTCTTCGCGATGCGTGCGGCCCAGCGCTCTTCTCCGTACTCCTGAAAGATCTTTGTCAGCTCGCGCTCGTCGAGGGAGTTCACAAGATCAGCTGCGGTCAGCTCTTGAGTTGGGTCGAGGCGCATATCTAAGGGCCCTTCGAGCCGGAAGCTCAGCCCACGCTCCGCGGTGTCGAGTTGCGTGAGCGAGACCCCTAAATCTAGGAGAATGCCGTCGACAGAGCGAATGTTCAGCTCATCTAGGACTCTATCGAGCTGGGCAAAGTTGGCGTGCACAAGCATGATGCGATTTGCAAACCCTTGAAGATGCGCGCGAGCGATCTCCAAAGCCTTGGGATCACAATCCAAGCCGATGAGCACCCCTGCCTGCAAACGCGATGCGATCTCGCGCGCGTGGCCGCCACTGCCGACTGTGCCATCGAGATAGACGCCGTCGGGTTTGACAGCTAAGGCTTCTAAGACTTCAGACACCATCACCGGCTGATGCAGGCGCGGGGGGTTCATGATACTAATACTAAGGTTACTCACAGATCTCTTCAACTTTTTTCTCTCTAGCCATCTGCTGTGATTATGAACTCAATTCCTTATCCACATGTGATTTTCGCACCGCCCTCTTGGCTTTTGCCCCCGTTGGCGCTATATATCTCTAAGAGTGATAACACTCAAAGACGCTTACTCCCGCCTAGAGCCTTGAGGGAGCAGGAGGGGGAGCGCAAAACTAGGAGATCATGCGCACCGCAGGCCTGGCCAAGCTCGCCCTCGCCTGAGAAGCTGTACCCATGGGAGCGAAGCTGCAGCCCTTGACCGCTCCTCCTGGGGAGGGTGGAGATATTGGCGGTGGCTATGAAGGCCCGCAGATCTGCACCTCCCAGTGGGGCTATGACTACAACTGCCTCCTGACAACTCCGAGATTGCATGTCTCTCCCAGCAGTCTATCTATGCCCTTTGTGATCCTGCCCAGGCAGAGGGAGGCCTCGTTCGTGGTGTGGAATTTCGGAGGAGGGACACTGCAGGGCACGGTCACGGTCTCTGCCCCCTTTAGCATTGTGTCGGGAGGGAACTTCAGTCTGGCTTCGGGCCAGCCTCAACAGGTCGTCATTCGGTTCACTCCTACGACATCGGGGACCTTCTCCCAAAACATCACTATCACTAGCAATGGTGGGAATACAACAGTTGCTGTATCAGCGCAAGCTATAACCTATGAGGAGTACCTGCAAGCTGCCATCCAAGCTTACAATACTATAGCGCAGAACGGGGTCTATACCGGCTTAGCAACATGGGATAAACAAAGTAATAGGGGCTTATTAGTGAGTGGTGTTCCCAGGTTAACACGGGAATCGCTCCAGCAGATAGAGGCTCAAGCTGATACTGCTCTTGACCAACCACCTCTTGATCCGCATATAGAAGGATTCTTTGAAGAGATGAGTCATGTAGAGAGCGCGGCTCAGCTCAACAGTTGGCTGAGCTCGCTAGGGGAAGCTATCGCTCAAGAGCGCTTTGATGCGGAGTACCAGCGATTGCTCAATGAGGGCTTGCAGTATGTTGAGCGGGCGTTTATGACACTCTTAGATTCTTCAAGCCCCGACTCGGCTAAACAATTGATCTATAAACTTGCCCTACATGGGTTCAGAGCTACTGAGTTACTGCTTAATCAAGAATATCCCTCAGATTACCTTAGAAAAGTAAGACAATTAATAAACAATTACTTGTGGCCAAGAGAGATGTTGTGGTTCTTGGTAAACTTGCTAACCGATTCCGAAATCGCTGAGAAAATATGCAGAAGCTTAGTGGGAGAGGTAGTTTGCAAAAGGATTGCCTTCGCTGAGTGGATCATCAATAAGCTAATACAAGCTCTTGAGCGGCTTGGAATATTAGAATGCCGAAACACAACTAGCTCCCAATGTCTCGCTCACTTTATGGAGCTAATTACAACAGCTACTTTACAGATGTTCGAGAGGTTTGGTCAAGCTGCAGCAACCGAGTTTGCAAGAAGTATATACGAATTGATGGAAATTATCACTAAGCGAGATCATGATACCTTTGCGAAAGATTGGGCTAGTATTTGG
Source organism: uncultured Thermotogae bacterium (assembly GCA_964473325.1). GTDB lineage: Bacteria > Bipolaricaulota > Bipolaricaulia > RBG-16-55-9 > DRXL01 > JANXCC01. Next base: position 8,950 of record CAYYOG010000012.1, on the reverse strand, counting down.
GGAGTCATAGAATGGGCACAGCAGCCAGGCAACCATGAGCAAGGATTTAGCATTGTCGTTGTAGCTGCAAGAACAGCTAGATTATATCGCAACGGCTGGGTATTTAAAGGATTTTATACAAATCCGGGCAGAACTTGGTGGGGAGCTGTTTTTCGGTATTTGCCTACCATGTTCTCTACACCTGACGACATTCCTAGGGGGTATACAGTGGTAGCAGGTGGGGATCACTGCCGGGATTGCTTAGAAAAAGTTAATGAGATCATAACGTGGATACAAAGTGCTGTAGATACAGTAAGGTTTCTCATAAAAGATCCTGTACCCGTAAACGAATTTCGTGACTCCCAAGGTATAGTGACGTTTGCCTTCACCCGACAAGGAGCACAAGTCGAGCAAATCCTTAACTCATTAATAAGTGTCTTTAGGAATAGCAATATACCTATTATTGTCTCTTGGACAACTTCCTCTTATTGTCTCTTGGACAACTTCCTCAGGCCAGGTCAGGTATGTGTGCATTGGACTAGTCTCAGCATGCACAGCATTAGGTGATCTGGCTCGGCAAATAGCATGTGCTCAACAAAATCAGAATATCTACAACTGTAACGCTCAGGAAGTGAACTGGCGAAGTGGTCCATGGGCTCCAGTTCCAGATCCAGGTACAGTGGCGCGGATAACGCCCTAGGAGTATAATTATCTCTCGGATAAAGACAAGGGGTGATCTCAATGTTGAGATGGATATGCCTTGGAATAGTCCTTCTCCCAAGCTTAGGGTTGTTGAGCATCGCTCAGCAAACTCCTATAGAGACTGCATGCCCTCCTCAACATCCCAATAGCTTCTGTATCTCGCGTAGTTTTAAGAGTGACATAACTTCAAATATTGCATTCAGCCCTAACAAGCAGTGGCTCGCTGCTGCCACTATGGAAAGGGAACCAATCATTCATGTGTGGAAGATAGCTGATGGTCAAGATGTCTATACGTTGCGTGGACATACTTATAAAGTTAACATAGTGTTCTTTAGCCCGGATGGAGAGTGGCTTGCATCTAACTCTATCGATGAGGGGGTCATCAAGCTGTGGGATATGAGGACTGGTAAGGAGCTGCGCGCTATCAAGCTATCCCCGGCATGGGTGTGGGCTGAAGGATTTAGCCCAAATGGGAAGCTAATAGCTTTGTCATCATGCTTTGTGAGTAGTAGCTTTGAGTTTGAGTGCGACCTCATTTTACAAGAGCCTGCCAATGGGACCGAAGTGCTCCGAATCTCTCGGCCGCATCGGAACGGCTATGATGCCACCTTTGTTTCCGATGAGCTTTTAGCCACTGGCTCAAAGTATGAAATCAAATTGTGGCAGTTACCCACGGGTCGTTTGATATGGCAAAGGCCCAGTATAGTAGATAACGGAGGGATTACTACGAATGGCAAGTTATTAGTTGCAAGGAGTTTGCAGGTTGGAGGTGTTATTCAAATTTGGAAGATGCCTGAGGGAAAGAACCTTGGTCTCCTTCGCGGCTTGGGACTCGCTGGATTTGCTTTCAGCCCAGACGGGCAGTTCTTTGTAGAAGGAGAAACGTCCTCCTCGGTGCGAGGCAAACGATTAGTACAGATCTGGAAGGTGGGGGAGAGCATAGAGGAGTGGAAGGTAGCGCGCACTTTGCCAGTGCCTGTACCTGATATGATGTATTGGTTGCGTTCAGCTGTTTTCAGCTATGATGGCAAGCTCTTAGCTATCGGCGTCGAGAGCGGTGCCGGTGCAGAGGGGCTTGTGCAATTATGGTATATAGGAGACTTGCAATGAAAAATTAAAGATGATCTCTACGTGCCCGACTACCCCTGGCCGCCGGGGTTCCGGAAGCCGTAGCCACAACAGGTGACGGTGAAGTTCAGCTCGGCTTCATCGGGGAGCTTCTCCAAGAGCGTGAGGATTAGCAGCAACGGTGGGAGCGCCACGGTGACTGCGACAGGGGTAGCGCACAAGGTGAGCTTCTCCCCAGCGCAGGTAGATTTTGGCAGCGGGCTGCTGGTGCTACGAGAGCAGTGCAACGATATGGGCGTGTGTGTGCTGCGGACGGAGAAGGTGGGCTTGCCCATAGAGAAGCAACTGACGGTGAAGAACGAGGGGACGGTTGCCGTGACGCTGACGCTGAGCACGGCAGTGCCGTACAGCATAGTGAGTGTGCTGCCGACGCTCTCGCCAGGGCAGAGTGGGCAGGTGACAGTGCGATTCGATCCCAGCGAGTCCGGGAACTTCACCGGGAATGTGCAGGTGGGGATCACTGACGGGCAGGGGAGTGTGAGTTCTTCCCCCTTGGTTGGCGTGGCCCATAAAATCGAGATCGATCCGGCGGAGCTGAACTTGGGGATTGTTTTCATTGGCATCATGAGGGAAGAAAAGCTCACTGTGAAGAACCAGGGCGTGACAACTGTGACGCTAGAGGCTTCATCTCCAAGCAATGCCTCGCCATTCACAGTGATTCTGCCTGAAAATCCCTCGGTATTAGACCCTAGCGAGAGTGTGGAAGCGACGGTGCAGTTCACCGCAACAACTTCAGGGGAGTTCTCACACGCTGTGCGTCTGATAATCAATAATTCGTTCACCCTCGAGGTTCCACTTGCTGCTAGAGCAGTAACCTTCGAAGAATTTCTGCGGATGTTTGGCACACTTTTCGTTCCAGGAACTCCCAATCTATTCTTCGATGGTTTTGAGGGGCTAAGTGTATCTCTTGCCGATTTTCAGAGGCTGGCTCAAGAACTGCTGATACGCCAGCCGCAGTCACCCACTCCTGAGGACCTCGAGATCGCTCAGGCTTTAGAAGAACTGAAGGCTTGGCTCGACGATCCAGCTTTTGAACAGAAGATACAAGAGTTGATACAACAATACCCTGCTTTCGGAACCTTCGTTAATCAAATTCAAAATGAGATATCAAACCTTGGGCTTACATCGGAACTTACTTATGTTCAAGTTCTGGATAGTCTGGTCAGATCCTTATCACAGCTTGATCTATTATTATTATCGCCAAGCGATCCCATTTTTGTGCTAGATCAGGACGTCAATATAGCAATTACCATCCTCACAACAATACTTTCCTGGAGAGCTCAACTTGATCCTCGGTTTAAAGATCTGGTTACAAAGATACAAGTAGGCGGAAACACGGTACTGGAATTTCCACTGCCAATATTCTTTCCCATGGCTGTTAATTTGATCAAGAATGATTTAGCGAAACACTGTGGAACTGATGAGTGCCTCTATAACCTTGCTCGTCGTTTGGCATCAGTAGCATTTATTTTAGATCCAGATGCTTTCTACAACCACTTTAAAGGTTTGTATATGGAGATATCCATGGCTGCTCAAGCTGTTATGAATGGGTGGTGGCTGTTAGGCTTTTCCGAGAGATACGACAATGTCACAGAAATTGACATCATCGCTAGGAAGTCTATTCAGGGCATAGGCGTGGTAATTGCTTTCATTGAGGTAAAGTCTGAGAAAAACTTATCAGCGAAGGATATCCAAAGAAAACTTTCACTCTATGCTGATTATATTGAGAATGTGGGTAAGGACCTATATTGGGGTAACTTTCATGTAGCAGTTTTGATCTCCTATGAACCAACATCGGCAACAACGGTTGAGAATGCCCTTTATAATTATAATAAAACAACCCCGGCTTTAGTCATCTATTGCGTGGCTAATTGTAACGGCTTTGGGGTAGGCATTTTTGCTGCACAATTCAAGAACATGTCTCCAGGGCAAGCCGCTGCAATCGCAATTGCTCTTGGCATTGCCATACTCCCTTCATCCAACTCTGTCCCTACTGAAAACGATGATCCGAATAGCAATCAGCTTTATCTTATCGGTGATCCTATCCTTGTAATGCTACTGCTTATGGCATGGACAATGAGGTGATGATAAAATGAAATTACTCGATCTAGTGCTGATCCTGAGTATACTTCTCTTGCTGGGAGGTGAGCTGATGCCAGTCCAACATGAGTGGCAGGTGCCTGGTGATTTCCCCACCATCCAGGCTGCTATCGAGGCTGCCCAGGAGGGTGATACGATCCTCATAGCACCAGGCATCTACCAAGAGCACTTGGTCATTGCCAAAAGTTTAACCTTGCAAGGTGTAGGGCCGGACACGGTTTTAGAAGGTGAGCCTAGCGAGTTTGAACCCTTCTTCATGGAAGAGCCTGAAGAGCCTCTTGAGGAGTTCCCCAAGTTTCAAGCATCTATCAAAGCTATCTCTATCGAAACTATCTCAACGATACCTCGGATGGTGCAGGTGAAGGAACCAGTTATAGTAGCCCAAAAGGGGCAAGTGCAGATTCGGGGCCTGCAGGTTCGTCCTCAAGGCTTACAGATTGACTCTGGGCCATCAAAGCATCCTCCTGCTATGCCACATCCGTTGCGAGCTGGGGTCATGGTAGAGAAAGGGGCAGAAGCCCTGATAGAGCAGGTGATCATTCGCAATGCTCACTATGGAGTCGTTGTTAAGCGCGGAGCCTCGCTCACCCTGCGTCATAGCATCCTACACAACTGGCATATAGGCTTGCAGATTTGGGGGACAGCCACTGTAGAAGATAGCTCCATACACAACGAGGATATTTATGAATCTGAAAGCTCAGAGGTGGCAGTTCTCATTGAAGGAGGACAGCTTTTTCTCCGCCGTAATCGGATTTCTATCTTCCATGTCGACCCTTATGGGATACCAGCCCATCGTATCGGAGATTTCGTTGATAGAGCAGTAGAAGCCTCTGGCAGTGAGCTTGTGGTAGAGGACAACCAAATCGTTGGCGATTTGTGTTACGGCATATCTATCTTCAGAGGCAAAGCTTTGATCAGAGACAATTTCCTGATCTATCGTGGGGGAAATAAGTTTAACACTGGTTTAGAAGTAGGGTCTGCCGAAGCAACAGTGGAGGGCAACACGGTGATTGGGCTGATGCCTCACGGAGTAGGGATTCAAATAAATCCGGAGGCTCAGGTCGTGCTCAAACAGAATCGCTTGAGCCAACATGGAACCGGGATTGAGATATCAGGTGCAGTAGCCCAGCTTATCGAGAATGAGATCTACGCAAACAAAACCGGGATTCAGTTGACTCCCCGTGAGGAAGCCGATACCCTTGCTCAAGTTGAATTGGTGAACAACAAGATCAACCAGAACGAAGAATGCGGGATTGCAGCTCAAAGCCCTCGGTATGTGAAAGGCCAGAAGGTGTATGAGATATTCAAAGGGCAGCTTAAAGGTGAAGGGAATGAAATTGAAGGCAATCTAAGAAGTGATCTCTGTCCTCCCGATTACCCCTGGCCGCCGGGGTTCAGGAAGTGAGAAGACAGAAATCAGAGAGAGAAGGAGTCAGAATTGCTGGGCTGCCTGCACAAGCAGCAGCTGACGGTGAAGAACGAGGGCAGTGTAGCTGTGACACTAAGCTTAAGCACGAGTGCGCCATACAAGATCGTGAGCGTGCTACCGACGCTCTCGCCGGGGCAGAGTGGGCAGGTGACAGTGCGATTCGATCCCAGCGAGTCTGGTAGCTTCACCGGGACTGTGCAAGTGGGGATCACTGGCGGGCAGGGGAGTGTGAGTTCTTCCCCCTTAGTGGGCGTGGCACACAAGATCGAGATCCAGCCTGCAGAACTGGCTTTTCCTGTCATATTGGTGGGGGACGTCCAAGAGGAGAAGCTTACTATCAAAAACAGGGGGGTAACCACACCAACTATTTCCATAAGTACAAACGCGCCTTTTAGCATTGTGTCCTTAAGCTCCTTTGCCTTAGCTCCTCAAGAGAGTTATGAGGTAAAGGTGCGGTTCAGTGCCACAGCAGTTGGAGCCTATGCTGCAAGTGTGCGCCTAGCTATTGGGACAGTCAGCAAAGAAATTGTGGTGAAAGGAGCAGCACAAACGCAGGAGTGGTTTGATCAAAGAGAGCAGGAGTATTGGGAAAACCTTGTTGCGAGTTACAATGCTGCTTGTGGTACAGGAACGGCTCCGGCTTTGTATGCGCCTAGAACTGCTGAGTCAGACGCGTTACTTTATGATCTCTGTGGCCTGACACTGGAACAACTACGTGAGTTAATAGAGTGGGAGGGAGCAGAGCCGGTAATAGAGTTAGATCAGATAGTGAGACCACCAGATTGGTGGATGCCTAGTGAAGCCTTAAAAGGTTTCAAGAGCGCTCTAGAAGCTTATGGAAATGGGAATCTAGATGCCCTCTATGGCAGGATCAGTCGTCTCTTAACGCCCGGCGAGGCAGTGTTCAATCCACACTTTCAGTGGCTCTACAATTACATTGCTAATCATCCCAATACGAGCAGCCTCATCAACATGGCTATTGGTGTATTACAACAGTACTTGAATCTTCCGCGTGGGCTTTCAGCATTCTTAACGGTGTTGAGGACGATTCTTCTCGCGCCGCCAGCCGCTCAAGGGGGTCTCAATGAAGTTGATAAACTTTTCGGAGCCATTGTGATCATAATGTCTCAATATCCTGAGGCAATCAATTCTGTTGATGCGATCCTTACTAGGATCAAGACTGACAATCTTCACCCCACAACAGCGCTTACAGCTATTGTAACAGTAGGAGGATTGACAGATGTCCCAGAGGTCTCTAATCAAGGGCTAACCCCAGAGCTCTACAAGATGTTCCTCAGCCGACTTGCACAAATTGGTGATCCCCGTGTGCGCAAGTTCCTTTCTCAATTCTTCGAATACTTTATGAAGGCTCTGAACAGCCCAACTCTTCTTTATGGTTTGCAAGACGGCGTTCCATATCCAATTGAAGGGAGCCCTGAGCACTATGCGAACATGGTAGCAGGGTTCATTACGGCTATTGACGTTCTCATAAGAGGGACCCTGGAAATTATTCGTGCACCAGCAGCAAGTATAGTGACACTAACTCTGGGGGGCTTTCCTGTCAGCTCAGCAGCTTTTGTTCACTTAGTGGCTGTCGGGACAATCACCTTGAGTGATGGCACTGCACGAAATGTCACTGTCTTTATACACAGCGAGGCCTTACTGGTTAAAGCCGAGACAGCTCAGATCGCTGATAGAATAGTTAATTTGATTGCAGACCTTAAGAATTACCCACTAGTAAACGAGCTAACTAACCCTACACGCATCATTGTCGTGATCGCATACAGCACAGAAGAAGGAGCTGTCCAACAACTGAAAGGAGAGCTCGAATCAAGGCCTGGAATCAGCTTGCCAGTGATTATCATCTCTAAGGGACCAGATGGGAATACCGTAGCTATCTGCGCTGGCGCCGGCTGCCAAAGCATAGATGACCCAAACACCCCGGAGAACGAGGCTCAGTTACTCGCCAACGCAATCGCTAGGGCTATGGGCTATCCCCCTGGACAACCCTTCCCTACTGAGCCACCATCAAATAGCCCTCTTTTTACTGGTTTGACAAAAAGAGACATCAAGCGGATAATCTGGGAGTGTTACGCGTGGTATGCTGAAGATCCGAGCGACCCCGTCAGTGTCTGGCGATGTGTATGCCAGAGATTGTCAATGAAGTTCCGGCTCTTCTAATGCCAACTCGTGGTCGAAGAAAGGAGATAAATGGTAGCTCAAAGGAAGCTAGCAATCGCTATAGTGGAGCTGATAGCTCTGATTTTGGCCTTAGGAGTAAGCCTCTCTTCTGGGAATCTCGCGGTAGTTGTAACTCTTGTTGACACTGCCGATGTGTGGGTTGATGACGATGACCCCACGTGCAGTGGGAAGCAACCCTGTTTCTCTACAATCCAAGCAGCAGTGGATGCCCTGGAACAAGGCACAGTGCACATCTTCCCCGGACACTATAGAGAAAATGTGGTCATCACCAAGAACGTGTCTTTAACAGGAGACGGGGCATGGCAGCACCGTGGAGTCCGAGATTTAGTCCGGCTCGAACCCCGCGACCCGCTTAAACCGACGATTCGCGTCGCAAGGGCAGGGGTAAAGACCATCAGTGCTTTAGAGATTGTGGCAGGCGCAGTGGGAATCCAAGCTGAGGACAGCGGTATCGGGTTCATTATGAACGTTCGTATCGTAGGCGGCGGTCTCGAAGCTGGCATCCGGCTTGTGCGCTCCGTAGTAACGGGGATCCTTAGTAATGAGATCGTCGGGGGTAGCATTGAGACTAGCACATCTGGGATCGAGGTCGAGGATGGTTATGCCCTTTATATCAGCATGAATTCTATTGCTGATGTCCGTCAAGGTGTCGTCATTATAAGGCAGAAACTTGTACAAGAGATCTTGATTGAGCACAACACGTTCACGAGGAATATGATTCACGTTTGGTTGCAAGGGCAAGCGAGAGTGCAGGCGAGACTCAATTACTTCGCCAATGGGGATACGGCCATCTGGCTGCAAGACCAAGCTTGGGCTTACATTGTGTCGAACCAAATGGTGGCCAACACTATGGGTATTTGGCTTAGGGACGAAAGTGAGGCATCAATTGAGCTTAATTCTCTTCTGAACAACCTGATCGGCATTCAAACTAGTGGCCCTGACGTTGCGAGTGGTCAAGACTGGACTTACAGCAGGCAGACCAAGCGACAGAACCCGCGATTTAAGATCACCCGCAACCAGATTATCGGGAATATAATTGGAGGGATCTTAGTAGAGGGACAAGGGCGTCTCTTACGCAACGAGATTACGAGCAATGGTATCGCTGATCCGTATTTGTACCCCCATCCTATACTCAGGTATAGAATGCTAGGGGGGATGTTGCTCTCTCCGTGGATTCGTGTCGAGATTTCCAATAACCACATTGAAAACAATGCTCAGGGAATAGTCTATCTCTCAGATCGCTTTGACTATAAGTGTAGCCGAGCGCCGGTGGAGGGAGAGATCAAGGGGCAGGATAACGAGATCAAGGACAACGAATTTGCTGATCTCTGTCCCCCCGACTACCCCTGGCCGCCAGGGTTCAGGAAGTAAGAGCAAGATCGCTCGCGATCACGCGCATTGCTTCATCGA
>CAYYOG010000011.1:36685-65353 GCA_964473325.1 uncultured Thermotogae bacterium | reverse complement strand
CTTTTAATTGCACCAGAGTGGTATTGAAACGGGGGTTTAATACCACGCTTGCGCTTCCAACGCTTCCTACGTTATAATCTCCCCGTGAGCACCCAAGTCACCAACGAAGAGACGTCCCAACAGACGCACGAAAAGCCCGTCGTCCCTACCAATAGCGTCCAAGTCCCTGGCCTCGCCGGCGCTCGTATCGCCAAAACCTTCCGCGCCCTCCGACATAGAAACTATAGACTCTTCTGGACCGGCCAACTCGTCTCCCTCACGGGGACATGGATGCAGTCCATCGCCCAGGGCTGGCTCGTCTATCTGCTGACCAAATCTGCTCTCAACTTGGGCATCGTCAGCTTCTCCCAATCTCTCCCTGTCTTGCTCTTTACGCTCCTGGGCGGCGTCGCCGCCGACCGCTTCGACCGCCATAGATTAGTGATCTTTACGCAAAGCGCCTCCCTCGTCCAAGCTGCTATCTTGGCCTGGCTCACCCTCACCGGGGTTGTCCAGATTTGGCATATCGTTGCCCTGGCATTCCTATTAGGGACTATTAATGCTCTCGATACCCCCGCGCGCCAGGCGCTCATCCACGAGCTTGTCTCCAAAGAAGACTTGATGAACGCCATCGCTCTGAACTCGACGGCGTTCAACGGGACACGCATCGTCGGCCCAGCCATCGCCGGGACGTTACTTGGTGCTCTCAGCGCCTGGATTAGCTCACAATTTGCTCTGGACACCGAGGGGGCCACACGGATCGCTGTGGGGATCTGCTTCGCCCTCAACTCGCTCTCCTACTCAGCGGTGATCGTTGGGTTGCTGCTTATGGATCGTCGTCCGCGCGAGAAGAACAACAATCATGAATCAGTCTGGCAGAGCCTCTTAGTTGGGCTGGATTACGCACGCCGCGATAGCCGTGTGCTCGCGTTGCTCAGCTTGATGGGGGTCTCCAGCATCTTCGGGTTCTCCTATATGACAGTCTTGCCTCTCTACGCTGGGGAGATTCTCAAAGTCGGCCCCCAGGGCTATGGGCTACTGATGGCCGCAGCGGGGCTGGGCGCTCTCTCCGGAGCGCTGATATTGGCTTCTTTGGGGAACTACCAACGCAAGGGGCTCTTGCTCAGCATAGGGAACTTTGTCTTCCCAGTAATGCTCTTGATCTTCGCGCAGTCGAAGATCTTCCCGCTTTCGCTGATGGCGTTAGTAGGCTTTGGTTGGGGGTTGATCACCCAGAACGCCCTGGTCAATACGTTGCTACAGACTATTGTGCCAGGGGAGCTGCGCGGCAGAATCCTCGGCCTCTATACGCTGATGTTTCTCGGGATGCTGCCGTTTGGGAGCCTGCAAGTGGGTGCGATCGCGGAGCGCTGTGGCGCCCCGACAGCACTCACAGCTGGAGCCTTGATCTGTCTAGGATTTGGGCTCTTTGCCTGGTGGCGTTGGCCGCACGTGCGGGCGATCCCCTAAGAAGGGGCGCGCGTCCGTGACCATTCCCCCAGGACAAGGGACGTTGACTCTCCTGCGCTTTCGGTGTATAAAGCAATATGCTGTGAGAGGGAGCAATGACTAATATTTTAGAGGTGCTGGCGAGCGAGCGCCCGATCACCGAGATCGTTGAGAAATTTCAGAGAGAATTCAATAGAGTGCTAGAGGATTCGCTTGTTCAGAAAGCTAGAGAGTCTCATGCTTTGCCGCCATTGGCCCAGCTTACCCTTGCTGGGGAGCGCCCGTTCAGTTTACAGCGCTTCACGGCGCGTGGGGGCAAGCGCATCCGGCCTCTGCTGCTTTGTTGTGGGTACCTGTGTCTGGGGGGCACGAACGCCCAGGCGATCTTGCAGGCTTCTGTGGCTGTCGAGCTCTTGCAGACTGGGCTTATCATCCACGATGATGTGATCGATCGCAGCGTGGAGCGTCGTGCCGGCCCGACTATGCACTTGTTATGGCAGGAGTACTTTCACCAAGCACGGTATCGTGCCCGCTACGCCGATGAGCCGGAGCATTTTGGGCTCTCCATGGCTCTTTTGATGGGAGACATCGCGTCGGCGTTAGCGTATGAGATCTTGGTGCGTGCGGATTTTCCCGTGGAGCACAAGCTGAGAGCCATCCATACGTTCAGTGACGTGATCTGCCGAGTAGCATTTGGAGAACTGCTCGACGTCGACATGGGCATGAGATCGTTCGATACACTCACTGAAGAAGAGATTCTCAAAGTCTATGAACTCAAGACCGCCGGCTACACCACAGAAGGCCCTCTGCATATGGGGGCGGTCTTGGGAGGAGCAAACGCCCATCAATTACGAATCTTAAGCGAATACGCGATACCCTTGGGGATCGCCTTTCAAATTCAAGATGATCTGTTGGGGATGTTCGGCAAGCGCGATGAGATCGGCAAGGACGAGGGCTCGGATCTTTTAGAAGCCAAGCGCACTGCGCTCTTGCTGAAGGCCTGGCAGGAGAGCTCTCCCAGCGAGCGAGCTCTGCTAGGGAGAACCCTGCAGAGCCAAGAGCAAGCTCAGCGTGATCTGGACCTTGTGCGCGCTCTGATCGTCAAGACCGGCGCCCTCCGTCATGCTCAAGACTTAATCAGCCAAAATTTCGACAAGGTTTATGCAAGCTTACCCAAGATAGAGGGGGAGTTTGGAAAGACAGCACTGCGTCTGATGCGTCACGTTGCTCACTATATCGAGAGTCGGAGAGACTACAAGGGGGCACTTGAATCCTATGGTAAGCACCGTATCTGAAGAACAGGCGTTGTTAGCCCAATTGGATCGCAAGCGGATGCCCGCTCATATCGCGATCATCATGGATGGGAACGGGAGATGGGCCAAAGCTCGCGGGCTGAGCGTGCATCAGGGGCATCAAGCTGGTCGCGAAGCCGTCAAGCGCACGATCAAAGCCTGTCTCCAGCTAGGAATCAAGTACTTAACGGTCTACGCGTTCTCCACGGAGAATTGGAAGCGCCCCCCCAGCGAAGTGAACTTTTTAATGAGACTCTTGGAGCAGACCATAGAAGACGAGCTGGAGGAACTAAAGCGCAATGGTGTTCGCGTGCGGGTCATTGGCCGGCTCGACGAGAAGCTCCCTCATAGTTTGCTATGCCAGATCAAGCACGCTATTGAAAAGACCAAGCATAATTGCAAACTGACATTCACCGTGGCGCTCAATTATGGAGGCCGTGCGGAGATCATCGACGCGGCGCGCAAGGTGGCTGCTGAAGCTGCCGCGGGGCGGCTCGATCCACGTTCCATCACGGAAGAGAACTTCCACGAATTTCTCTATACCAACGGAACGCCCGATCCTGATCTGGTCATTCGCACTGGCGGCGAGATGCGCCTCAGTAATTTCTTGCTGTGGCAACTCGCGTATGCGGAGTTTGTCTCCCTCCCTATCTACTGGCCGGACTTCGACAAGAGAGAGTTAATCCGGGCAATTTTAGAATATCAACGGCGGGAGCGGCGCTTCGGAGGGCGTAACGGAAGCTATTAAATTACTCCCATAGATCTATTAGAGAGCACGACGCCCTAGATGTCTAAGTTCGTGATCATGTCGCTATTCTCTAAGATGAAGTCGCGGCGCGGGCCGACCTCGCTGCCCATGAGCACCCTGAAGAGCTCTTCAGCTTGGAGCGCATCGTTAATAGTCACCTGCTTTAAGATGCGCTTTTCTGGGTTCATGGTCGTCTCCCAAAGCTCTTCGGGGTTCATCTCGCCGAGGCCCTTGTAGCGCTTCACTTCGAAGTGTCCGTCCTTGCCGTCTGGTCCGCGCAAGGCGTTCAGCTCCTCTTCGGAGTAGAGATAGAAGATCTGGCGCCCTTTCTTCACCTGGTAGAGCGGCGGCTTGGCGATATAGACATGCCCGCGCTCGATGAGCTCGCGCACGTTCCTGAACAAGAACGTCAGCAAAAGAGTTCTGATATGCGCCCCGTCAATATCAGCATCGCACATCAAGATAATCTTATGATAGCGTAAGCGCTCGATGTCGAACTCTTCGCGGATGCCCGTCCCCAAAGCGGTGATGAGCGCGTTGAGCTCCTTGTTATCTAAGAGCTTATTGAGCGCGGCTTTTTCGACGTTCAAGACCTTTCCGCGCAGGGGGAGGATCGCCTGAAATTCTCTGTTGCGTCCTTGTTTGGCGCTGCCGCCGGCGGAGTCGCCCTCTACTATATAGAGTTCGCACTTGGCTGGGTCTTTTTCAGCGCAGTCGGCGAGCTTGCCTGGAAGCGCTGTGCTGGAGAGCAGGCCCTTGCGCCGTACTAATTGTCTCGCTTTCTTTGCTGCCAAGCGCGCTTCTTGAGCGCGGAGGGCTTTTTCTAGCAAGATACGTGCCGTCCCCGGGTTATTATTGAAATAGAGTTCTAACTGCTCGCGCACGATATTGGAGACGCGCTCTTGGACGTCAGGGTTGCCGAGTTTCGTCTTCGTTTGGCCTTCAAATTGGGGATTGCGCAGCTTCACTGAGACGATAGCCGTCAACCCCTCGCGGATGTCCCTGCCATCGAGATTTTCGGCATCCTGCGGGATGATCTTCTTCTCGCGGCCATATTCGTTGAAGACGCGCGTCAGGGCGGTCTTGAAGCCCATCAGGTGCGTGCCGCCCTCGTTGGTATTGATAATATTCGCGAAACTGTAGATGTTCTCATCGTACTCATCGGTGAACTGCATCGCGACTTCGAGCACAAACCCTGAAGCCCCGTTCTCATCTTTGAAATAGATGACGTCGTCGTGAAGAGTCTTGCGCCCTTCGTTCAGTTCTTTTACATACGCGGCGATGCCGCCCTCAGACTGAAAATGTCTCTGAATCCCCGTGATGCGATTATCGAGATGGATCGAAAGCCCCGGGTTGAGATAGGCCAGCTCTTTCAATCTATGGGAGAGCCGGGCAAAGTCGTATTTGATCTCACCGAAGATCTGGCGATCTGGCAGGAATGTGACAATTGTGCCGGTGTCGGTGGCTTCGCCGATGATTTTCAGATCGCAGACTTTTTGGCCGCGCTCAAATTTCTGATAATATCTCTTGCCGTTGCGGTGGACTTCAACTTCGAGAAACTCTGAAAGGGCATTGACGACCGAAGCGCCCACGCCGTGCAGACCTCCGGAGACTTTATAGCTTCCGGTGTCGAACTTCCCGCCGGCGTGCAGCCTCGTATAGACCAATTCGACGGTGTTGATACCGGCTTCAGGATGGATCTCTGTGGGGATGCCGCGCCCGTTATCCGAGACCGTGACGCGATTGTCTTCGTGCACGATGACTGTGATCTCGGTGCACGCGCCAGCCAGATGCTCGTCAACAGCGTTATCAACGATCTCCCAGATCAAATGCATGAGGCCGTCTTGTCCGGTGCCCCCGATGTACATGCCGGGGCGCATCCGCACGGCTTCCAAGTCTTCGAGAACTTTGATCTGTTCGGCTCCGTATTGGTTCACGGTTGCGGTCACTGAGTTATTGTTCTGGGTTCGCTCTACCAAGGTCTCTCACCCCTGATGCATAATTATACCGAATTGAACTGACAAAAGCAAAAGAAATCGGTCTGAGAACGAGGTGACGGCAGCGGGGCGCCTCGACGTTCGCACCAGAGCTGATCTATTAATCTGGGGTGGCCGTTGTTCCCTCGTGCGCTAGGTTGGGGTATCGTAGCTTTGGAGAGAAACTTCTCCTACCTGAAAAGCTTGGGCTGCTTCGAGATCGGCATGGTGTCCTCGCCCTCCCATTTGGGCTATGAGCCATTGCGCTTAAGTAGTTGCTCACCTCAGCAAAATTATACTTTTTTTTTGCACAAGTCTTGGGGAGGGAATAGCTTGCAGATGTGCCGAGGCTTTCGTTAAAGTTTTATTATGTATTGGCGCTTTATTGACACCGGCATTCAGAGCGCTGCAATGAATATGGCTATTGACGAGGCGCTCTTGTTCTCGTGCGATGAGAAGCCCCAAATAACGCTGCGCTTTTATGGGTGGGCGCGCCCCACGCTCTCGCTGGGCTATTTTCAGAGCGTCAGCGAGATTGATCTAACAGAATGCGAGCGTCGAGGCTTTGATTGGGTGAGACGGCCCACAGGTGGCCGAGCCGTCCTGCATGATCGCGAGCTGACCTATAGTGTGATTGCACCTATTGAAGTCTTGGGCGCAAGCGTCGCCCAGTCGCACGAAAGAATCAGCCAGGCGCTGGCTATGGGGTTGGAAAAGCTCGGACTGCACACAGAATTGACGCCATCACGAGCGAGTGTGAAAGAAGTGAGCACCGCGTGCTTTGCCGTCCCCGCAGCGGTCGAGCTGACTGTTAGGGGTAAAAAAGTGATCGGTAGCGCCCAGGTGCGCACGAAAAAGTCTCTCTTACAGCATGGCTCGATCCCAATTACCATGGATTTTGACGCTTTAGCTGCGGTCTTGAAGATCGCCCAGCCCGATCTGTTACGAAAGAAGGCCGCAGGGCTTGCAGAATTCCTCGGCTACGAGCCGACGCTCGAGGCGCTCAAAGGAGCTATTCTCAGGGGCTTTGTAGAGTTTTTCGAGATCGAGTTTCAGCTGCAAGAGCTCTCTCCTGGAGAGCACGCCCTCGCAGAAAAGCTCTGTATCGAAAAATACACGACACGCGCGTGGAACTGGCGCTGTTGACGTCTAAGAATTATTATAAAGCATGGCCATCAAAAAGAAAGTGTACCCAGTGCTCTTGGCCCTCGATGTGGGTAATACCATGACCAAGCTCGGTATGTTCTCCGGTAAAAAGCTCTTGACAGATTTTCAGCTGGCGTCCAATCGCGAAAGAACGGCTGATGAGTTAGGGCTTTCTCTGAAGACCCTGCTCGCTGAGTGGCCCCAGCCGACGCACGTTATCATTAGCTCTGTCGTGCCTCATCTCAACGCGGCGCTGGCGCGCGCGTTCCAGCGACACTTCTCGGTCGAGCCCGAATTTTTAAGCTATCGGTGGGGAGTGATCCAGCTCGATGTCGAAGAGCCCTCAAAAGTCGGCACAGATCGTCTCGCGGATGCTATCGCAGCGTACCATCTTTACGGCGGCCCCGCGTTGACTATTAATTTCGGCACGGCAACGACGTTTAATCTCATCTCCGAAGAGGGGAGATTCTTAGGCGGGGCCATTGCGCCGCAGATGGAGCTCGCAGCGTCAGCGTTAGCACAGCGCGCCGCACAGCTCTATGAAGTTGAGCTACACTGCCCCCGGAGCGTCATCGGCAAGACGACCGATGAGAACATTCGCGCCGGCTTTGTGCTAGGGTTCTTAGCTCTAGTCTCTGGGCTGATTCGGCGCTTCCGCGCAGAATATAGGAAAGACTTGATAGTCGTCGCGACCGGGGGCCGGGGAGAATTCTTTGCGAAGCACATCAAAGAGATCTCAATTTACGATCCCCATCTGACACTCCAGGGATTACGCTTGGCGTGGGAGCTGCGAGCCGCTCAAAGTTCGCAGTGCAAAGTGTAATAAGTTGTAAGCATAGAGCTCTATTTTTGACTTGTCGCGTGCTTTATGCTAGAGTGAGACAGCACGGAGGTGCATGGTATGTTCGGGTTAGGTGCGCCGGAGCTGCTTATTATCTTTCTGGTAGTGCTGCTGCTCTTTGGTGGGGCAAAGCTTCCGGAGTTAGCTCGTGGCTTAGGGAGAGCTATTCGAAACTTCAGAGAAGAAGCCGAAAGCATTAAGCGGGAGATCGAGAAGGCTGCTGAGCCTTCCCCGCCGTCCCCAGAGAAGAAGGAGTCCTCGGAGCAGCCAGTAACTAAACAGAGCTAGCCTATGAAATGGCTTATCATTATAGCCCTTCTCTTGCTGCTCTTCGGGGCAACGCGGCTGCCCCAAGTCGGGCGCAGTGTAGGGCGAGCGTGGCGCACTCTACGCGAGGAGATGAAGAAAAATAAATAACTTATGCGCTTACAAGAATACCAAGGGAAAGAGCTTTTCAGGCGAGTTGGGATTCCCGTAGCTGACGGTAAAGTTGTGTGTTCATCGGCTGAAGCAGAGCAGATCGCCCGTGAGTTAGGTAGCCCTGTGGTCGTCAAAGCCCAAGTCTTAGTCGGTGGCCGAGGCAAGGCTGGCGGCATCAAGCTTGCCCAGACCCCACAAGAGGCGCGTACCCACGCTGAAGCACTCTTACAGATGACGATCAAGGGCGAGCGTGTCAGAAAAGTCTTAGTCACTAAAGCCGTCGAGATCGAAAGAGAATTTTATCTGTCAGTCACGATTGACCGTGCGGCGAAAAAGCCCATCGTGATCTTCTCTGCTGAAGGCGGCATGGAGATCGAAGAGCTCGCCCAAAGATCCCCAGAGAAGATCATACGATTTCACGTCGATCCGTTGATCGGACTGCAAGCGTACCAAGTGCGCACGGCGCTCTATCGCGCGAACATCGGGCCGTCACTGATGAAATCCCTCACTGAGATCTTCTTCAAGCTCTATCAGGCGTTTGTGCAGTATCACGCACAGCTTGTCGAGATCAACCCCTTGGCGCTCGCTGATGGAAGGCTCATCGCTGTGGACTCAAAATTTATTATTGACGACGATGACGTGCCGGCAGAGCTTGCGGGTTGGGAGGAAGAGGAGCTTGCAGGCAGCCCTGAAGAGCGCGCGGCTAAGCAAGCTGGGCTGCAATACGTCAAGCTCGACGGCACGATTGGGATCATTGGGAACGGTGCGGGCTTGGTCATGGCAACGCTGGACGTCGTGGCGCTCAAGGGCGGACGCCCCGCGAATTTCTTGGACATTGGCGGTGGAGCTACCGCGGAAATCATGAAGAAAGCCCTGCAGATTGTGCTTGCAGATTCCAACGTGCGCGGGCTATTTATTAATATCTTTGGCGGGATCACGCGCTGCGATGAGGTCGCGCGAGGGCTTGTGGCGACCCAGCAAGAACTGGGGATTCGTGTGCCGATGGTCGTGCGCCTGACAGGCACTAATGAATCTGAAGGGCGCGAGATCTTAAAAGCGCGCGGTATCACCCCTGTGGCCGATATGGAGGAAGGAGCTGCGGAAATAGTGCGCCGCGTCAAGCAAAGCTCATACGGTTGACAGTTCGCAATTTGACAATTAACTTAGAGCAGATAAGCTCGGCAATTGAGGAGAGTTATATATGCGATTTCGCGCGTTCGCTCTTGTCACCCTCAGCGTGGTGATAGCTGTTGGCTTCGGAGCACGTCCCGCTGACTCCAACGGTCGCATTATCTCGTTCAGTGAGATCAAGCCCGGCATGGAGGGCTTTGGCAAGACGGTCATCAAGGGTACTGAGATCCAAACGTTCTCGGTCAAAGTCGTTAATGTCATTGATAACCCCGGTGTGCTGGACGATCACATCGTGGTGCGGGTGGGTGGGCCGATGATCCGTCAGGCAGGAGGGGTCGCTGCGGGGATGAGCGGCAGCCCGATCTATATTCATAATAAGTTAGCAGGGGCACTGTGGGGCTCATGGGGGTTCCAAGTCGGAGCAGAACCCATTGCGCTGGTGCGCCCCATCGAGGCGATGCTTGCGCTCATCGAGCCCCTCAAAGAAAAAGCTCAGAAGCGGCTCAGCTACGTTCCCGATATTCGCTATGGAGTCATCGGCTCCATTGAGATAAATGGGCAGCGCAAACAGATCGAGATCGTCTCGCAGAGGCCATCCCCTCGCGAGCAAGCGGCTTGGCCCGATACGATCTTCATTCACGCTGCTGCGACGCCATTACTCGTATCAGGGGTACATGGTCGGGCGTTGAAATACCTCAGAGATGGGATGAGCGAACGCGTGATGCGTGCAGCAGGGATGCGTCAGGCGCTCCTGCCCCTCGCGTCCGAAGATTTTGTACACGAACTCTCCCAAGGTCTTGAAGAACGCTATAGCATTCGGGTGCAGCCGACGGGGCTCTCCGGTGCAGCAGCTCATGCTTCGGTGTACACAAATGAATCGATGGGTCTTCAGGAGGGCAGCCCCTTCGGGGTCATGCTCGCCGACGGCGACGTCACTGTCGGAGCATTTGGGACGGTCTCGTACATCGAGGAGAATGTTGTATTGGGTTTTGGGCACTGGCTCCTGCCCGCAGGCGAGACGGAGTTCTTCTTGACTGATGCGTATGTTTTAGACACAGTTGAGTCGTTGGAGATGCCGTTTAAGTTAGGGGTGCCAGGGGAAACTCTCGGGACGATCTTTGAAGATCGCTGGCAGGGTGTAGGCGGAGTCACCGAGATTGAGCCTCGCTCGCTTGCCATCTCGCTTGCTGTGAAAGACCGTGACCTTGAGATCATTAACAGAACAGACTTTCGCATCGCGTACTATGAGAGGCTCATGCCGTTGTTGTTCTTAGTTGGGGTTTTGGACTCTGTGGATCGCACGCTCAACAGAATTGGGCCGGGTACGATGATCACCCGATACACGCTTAGGGCTGATGAGCTGAGCGAGCCCTTCACGCGCACTGACGTCTTTGCGAGTCTGAGCGATATCGCTGTCACAGGGCCGCTACGGATCGCGCAGACGCTCTTTACCTTGATCAATAATGAGTTCCGTGACCTGGGCTTCAAGGAGATAGATATTGAGATTGAAGTGCAGCGCGCTGTCAGAGCCCTGCGTGTCAAGTCCATTAAGACCGATAAAGAGAGCTACGAGCCGGGCGAGAGCGTTCACTATACTGTGACACTTCAAGCATATCGAGGGAAGGAGCAGACTGTCGAAGGGGAGTTCCAGCTTCCCCAAGAGCTTAATAGCTTGAGCGTGACGCTCTTGGCATTTGGGGGACCGCGGCGCAGTGACCGTGACGAAGCTCCAGAGTTCAACTCGCTCGATGACTTGATCGACTTCTTACAAAAGATCCCCAGCAATAACAGTTTGACTGTGGAGCTCTTAAATATCTTCGATGGAACGCCAGGTTCTCAAGACCACGAAGATGATAAGTCGGAGAATCCCTACAAGCGCACGCAGATTCTCAATGAAACAATCGTTTATGGAGAGAAGAGACTAGAAATAAAAATTAAGACAGAGAAACCACAAGCGCCGACGCCGGAGAAACCCGAAGAACCCAAGCCAGAGAAGAAGCCATGCAAGTTTCCGTTCTACTGCCCGTAAAACGAGCGGTGAGAAGGGATCCTTTGGCGCTCATCGGTTTGAAAGCATTCCATTGCCTTCGAGAGGGGGAAACCCACCCTGGCTTTAGATGGCCCCTCCTTCGAGCCAATAGAGGGGCTATAATTTGAAATGACAGCAAAAACCCGCATCATTTCAGAGTTTCAGCGCTTTTGCTCTTATATCTCCATGTCTGTTAATCTTGGTTAGCAGACGTTGTAGCTCCGAGTCGGGAAAAATTCTCCTCGAAACCTGGACTTTTCGGGGTGATCGCAGTTCCAATACCCTATAAACATTGGGGCAGCTTCTCCCAGCGCACACGTACTCTTTTGTTGTTCACGGCCCTATCAATGTGTGCTGGAGCAAGAAGAGCACGCCTCTCTGTGCCGGAGTGGAGCCAGGGGAAGAGGTTAGCACGTAGTTCGCTTGCCAGAGTTGCTTTTTGCCAAAGAAGCCGGTAACGTAATAGAACGATACTTTCAAGGAGGTACTCGCTATGAGCAAACACTGGCGTCTGGAAAAGCCGCAAAACGACGTCAACAAAATCCCAACCTATGCTCCCGGAACTTCTGAGCGCGAAAAGCTCTTAAAAGAGATCGAAGCCCTCAAACGCACCACCGAAGAGATCCCGTTGATCATCAACGGCGAGCCGGTCAAGACCGGACAGACCGTCGACGTCGTCTGCCCGCACGATCATGAGAGAATTTTAGCGCGGGCACACCTGGCTGGTGCTGTTGAGCTGCGTCAGGCCATCGACGCAGCGTTAGAAGCGCATAAGACTTGGTCAGCTTTAGACGGTTACGACCGCGCCGCGATCTTCTCCCGCGCAGCGGATCTCTTGGCTGGGCCAAGAAGAATTCAGAATATCGCCGCGATCATGATGAACCAGTCCAAGACGCCCTTCGAGGCCGAAATAGACCTCGCAGAGCTCGTGGATTTTTGGCGGTTCAACGCGTACTATATGCAGTTTCTCTACGAGCAGCAGCCTGACCAAATTTATGGGGAGATCAATCGCTTCGATTGGCGGCCCTTGGAGGGCTTCATCTTAGCCGTGCCGCCGTTTAACTTCTATTCTATTGGCGGGAATCTGCCTACAGCCCCGGCGCTCGTGGGCAACGTTGCTCTTTGGAAGCCCGCGCGCTCTGTGCTGCTCTCGAACTATCGCATTATGCAGATATTAATAGAAGCCGGGCTGCCCAAGGGCGTCATTAACTTTGTGCCCTTCGCAAGTCAACACGGCGACGTCGTCCTCAAGCACCCCTACTTTGCGGGACTGCACTTTACGGGCAGCTATGAGACGCTCATTCAGTTATGGAACGAGATCGGCAAGAATCTTTCTCATTATAAGAACTTTCCCAGAATCGTGGGCGAGACCGGCGGCAAAGACTTCGTCTTCGTGCATAGCTCAGCTGACTTGGATGCCGTCGCTGCTAACACGATCCGCGGAGCGTTCGAGTACCAGGGGCAGAAGTGTTCTGCTGCGTCGCGGATGTACGTCCCACAGGGTCTTTGGCCCGCACTCAAACAGAGATTCTTAACAGAATTGCCCAAGATCAAGGTCGGCCCCACAGAAGACCTTTCGGTCTTCATGGGCGCGATCATCACCAAAGACGCGTTTGACAAGATCGTCTCGTACATCGAAGAAGCGAAGAAGAACCCCAAAACTTACGAGATCGTCTTCGGCGGCGAGTACGACAGCTCCAAGGGCTGGTTCGTGCAGCCTACAGTCATTGTTTCTAAAGACCCCAAGAGCAAGCTCATGACCGAAGAGATCTTCGGGCCGGTGCTCACCGTCTATATCTATCCCGACAATGAGTACGAGAGGGCTCTGAAACTCTGTGATGAGTCTACGAACTTCGCGCTCACCGGCTCGATCTTCGCACAAGACCGTTATGCGGTTGTGCAAGCCGAACACGCTCTGCGCTACGCTGCGGGGAATTTCTATATCAATGACAAGCCCACAGGAGCTGTCGTGGGACGACAGCCCTTCGGCGGTGCGAGACACTCCGGGACGAACGACAAAGCCGGCTCATGGGTCAATCTGATCCGCTGGCTCAGCCCGCGAACTATCAAAGAGACGCTTGTGCCCCCCAAAGATTGGCGACGGCCCTATATGGGCTAAGTATAGAATGGAGCAGGGTATGCGATCAATCTCTGTGATCTTGGTGTTTGTCGCTGTTGGTCTTGTGATAGGCAACGTGACTGTTTGGGCCGTGGGTGAGCGCGCGGCCGCGCCGCTGCGCGACGCTGAGGGCAAAGTGTTAGGGATCGCGCTCTTCGTGCAAGAGCCGCAGGGTGCGCGGATCTCCGTCACGGTGAAGGGCTTGTCGCCGGGCGAGCATGGGATTCATATTCACGCTGTGGGCAAGTGCGAGCCGCCCGATTTTCTTTCTGCGGGGCCGCATTTCAACCCAACTAACAAGAAGCACGGCCTGAACAACCCTGAAGGCCCGCACGCCGGAGATCTGCCCAATCTCGTCGTCGGGGAAGACGGCTCAGCTGTCTACGAATACGTGACAGATCTCGTGACGCTGACGCCGGGGGAGCTCTCGCTCTTCGACAACGACGGCAGTTCTTTAGTTATTCACGCCAACCCCGATGACCAAGTGACTGACCCAGCAGGCAACAGTGGCGCGCGGGTGCTCTGCGGGGTCATCACCCCAATGAAGGGAACTGCTCTAAGAATTGGGGGCTTACTCTCAACGCTGCTTCTTTTGGCTGCAGCGGCGCTTATCATCTGGTTGCTACTTTTCCGGTGATGCGCAGTCTGCTTGGGTAAGTGTCTGAGCTTTCTTGGACGCCCAGAGCTTCTGAAACTCGCGCTCGAAGGCTTGAGCGAGCTCCGGGCTTTGGATGACTAAGAGATTCTCTTCGTTGCGCGTTTGTGCCGCTGTTGTCCAGTTATACGATCCCGTGATGACCAGTGTGCCGTCAACGACAGCAAACTTATGATGCATGATCCCAGCGTCGGCGTACTGTTTGACGGGGATGCCCGCGCTCAGCAGTAGACACCCCTTGCTGCCCTTGCTCGGCTCGTCGTCTAAGAGAATTTTCAGCTCGATCCCGCGCCTAGCTAGCTCTGTCAGAGCTTGGGCGATCTCCGGGTCAGTGAGCTGATAGAGCGGCGCGTGTACAAACTGTTGGGCGCTCTGGAGCGTTCGGATAATAGCTTTCTCTGGCTCTGGGGAGGGCGAAAAATACACAGCGATGGGTGCGTTGGGAGCGGCGGATCCTTGGGGCATTGGCGCAAGGTGGCGCTCTGTGTTTGAGTATGAGCTGGCCAGCCAACCGAGAACGAAGCCGAGTGCTATGCCTATCAACAAGACTGTAAGAGATCTTCTCATAATTTAATTGTAGCTCAGGATTGTATAGCGTGCTAGAGAGCGCGTCCTGGTAGCAGAGGGACAGGTGTTCCAATCTTAATAACGCAAGTTCCCTACAGAATCAGTGTACTCTATGGAGAATCCGAACTGCTCTGGCAGTTTCGCAAAAACTACCACGTCCTGTTGCCGTCCTTGTCGTACTTGCCTTCCCAAATCAGCTCAGCCATCGTTTCTATTTTTAACTCAGAGACGCCACGAAGGCAAATTCACAACGTGATCGCTGGGTTCTCGCCCTTCCAGACGTATTGCACGAACGCCTCCCACGTCCAGGGCATCTTCATCTTAAAAATCTGAGCAATTGCTTCAGCGTACTGGCGGATCTCCCACTGCGCCCCCGCGTCGGCTCGAAGATTGATGAAGTTCATCAGCGACCGCGCATTGATCGTCCAGTAAAACTGCGTATAGAGCGACAAGGGCAAGATTGTGCGCGCCAGCTCGCGCGCTATCCCCGCAGCCAATAACTTTTTGTATCGCTCATAGACGAGATCGTACGTCTCTTGGATCATTTGAATGAGCTCACGCTCGTCAGGGATCTCGCCGAACTCGCTCGCTTGCTTATTGGACTTGGCTTGTAAGCGAAGTCTTTCTGGCAGATAAAATTCGTCTTCGTACTCGACATATCTCCCCGAACGCTCGTTGTACGACGCGATTCTATGCCGGAACCATTGGCGCGCGACAAAGAGTGGACACGAGATGTGAAATTGAAAGACTGAGTGCTCAAACGGCGTCTCATGCTTGTGCTTCATCAGATAGTGAATGAGCTTTTTGTCTTGCTCTTCGCCCTTCAGCCCTTTGCCCGTGGAGACCCGCGCCGCAAGCACGACCGTCTCGTCCCCACCCATAAAATTAATGAGCCGCACAAAACCTTTGTCCAATACCTTGATCTCGATGGGCTCCACGATGCCGTCACCCTTTCATACGAAGATCGTCATCTGAGAGATTATAGCTGGCTCGAACGAGTGCAGACAAATTGCTTATTTACAGTCCGAAAATCGGAATAGCTATCAGATAGATAATGAGTGTGATGAGCAGTGCTCCCAAAAGATTCAAGACTACCCCGGCACGGACCATTTGCGAGATCGAGATATACCCACTAGCGAAGACAATCGCATTCGGTGGGGTTGATACAGGCAACATAAACGACGCTGATGTGGCCATCGTCGCTGGGATCATGAGCAGGAACGGATGGACGTTCATAGTCCGGGCAGTCACACCGAGGATGGGCACCACAATCGTTGCCAAAGCGGTATTAGAAGCGACACTGCTCAGGAGGCCCACTCCTAATGCGATGATGAAGATCAGCAATGGCATAGGCATCTGGGAAAGCTTTGACAGGCCCTCAGCTGCCCATGTGGCCAAACCTGATTGCTGGATTCCTTGGGCTAAACAGAAGCCCCCGCCAAAGATCAACAATACGCCCCAGGGGATGCGTCCCGCCCACTCCCACGTGAGCAGAAATTCCCCTGTTCTCAGATTCGTGGGAATAATAAAGAGCAGAAGAGCTGCCAGCATCGCTACGGTCGCATCGCTGACCCACTCGCTCAGCCCTAACGTCTGCGCCCACCCAGGTATAGTCACAGGGCCTAAGGTCAGATCGGCACGAAAGATCCATCCCAAGATTGTCAGCACGAAGATTATAAGCACCCTCTTCTCCCCATGCCCCATGGGGTTTAACTGACTGGACTCCTGATAGACCTGCGCTGGATCGTGCTCTCCCGAGGGTTTCATAAAAGCAAACGCCAAGTACGCCCACGCAAGGAGCAGAAAGACCAGGACAAACGGCACCCCCATGAGCATCCACTGCAAGAAACCGACCTCACCTAACTCTGGAAAGAGCACCTTGGCCTGACCAACGAAGATAGCATTCGGCGGTGTCCCGGTAATGGTGCCCACGCCCCCAATGCTCGCAGCGTAGGCGATGCTGAGCATGAGTGTCGTGCCAAAGCCTGTTTGAGAGGCCTTGCTCCTGGCCGTTGCTGCGGGATCGAGTTTGCTGATCACCGCTAAGCCGATGGGGAAGAGCATCATCGTCGTTGCGGTATTGGAGACCCACATGGAGATAAACGCCGTGGCGGCCATAAACCCCAGCACCAGGCGTCGTGGGCTTGTCCCCGCCAGCTCGATAATGTGTACAGCTATCCGGTGGTGTAATCCCCAGCGTTGCATAGCCATGGCGAGGAAGAACCCACCCATGAAGAGGAAGATCGTGGGTTCGGCGTAGGAGGCCGCGGCCTCGCGCACCGGCAGCACTCCCAAGAGCGGGAAGAGCACCAGCGGCAGCAGCGCCGTGACGTACAGCGAGATGGCCTCTGTAGTCCACCAGATGGCCATCAGGAGAGCAACGGCGGCGACGCGCTGCGCAGCGAGAGAGAGTTCTCCTAGGGGCGGAAGCACTATCCCTACAAGAAAGATCAACGCACCCAAAAAGAGTCCAATCTTCTGCCGTAATGAATATCTTCCAAGCAGCTGCTCATCAATGAGCTTGTAACTGGTCATAGCAATTCGCTCTTAGTATACTTGCTCCCGAGTGCACGCGCTACGGAGGGAAGGCTTATGCAGGTGCGAGAAGTTGAGCTGCCAGGCATCGGCGTGAAGTTCTCATTTGAGACTGAAGAGGGGGAGACGCTCTGCGTGGTGATTCACAAGACGGGCCAACGCGAGATCTATCGCTTCTTGCCTGGCCAAGAGGCCCCTGAATCCGTTATCGAATTGAGCGACAAGGAGGCCCGCGAGCTGGGCGCGATCTTGATCGGCACGCACTTCCAACCCGACGTGCATGACACAGCGCGCCTCGTGATGAAAGAGCTCACGATTGAATGGCTCAAGATCCCCTTAGATTCACCCTTGTCGGGTAAATCTATTCAAGAGAATAAGGTGCGCAAGCTCACCGGTGCGACGATCATCGCTGTCTTTGGCCCGACCAAGAAGATCCTCAATCCTGGCCCAGAGACGATGATCGCCGCTGGAGACATGGTCGTCGTCATCGGTGAAGAACCTCAAGTTCAGGAGTTCAAGCAGCGCTTCGCTCTCCACTGACCATGCTCTTCCAGCTTGGCATTCTGCTTGTTGTGCTCTATCTTGGGGCACTTGTTGCGCATCGGTTGAAGCAGTCGAGTGTTCCAGTCTTCATTCTCGCGGGGATCTGCTTGAAATTTTTCGCTCCCGACCCTGAGTTGATGCGTTTTCTCGCCCAGTTGGGCGCGATGCTCTTGCTGTTTACGATTGGGCTGGATTTCTCCCCAGAGCGCATCTACCGCAGCGGGCGCACGCTCCTTGGGGCTACGCTCGTTGATGCTCTGATCAATCTGCCCTTGGGGATCCTCGCGGGTCTTGCGTTGGGATTTGATTTGATGGGAGCAATGATCTTAGGGGGAGTGCTGTATAATAACAGCACATCGCTTGTGGCGCGGTTTCTCATAGAATTCAAGCGCACAGCGCTGCCGGAGACCGAGTATGCCGTAGGGGTTTCGGTCCTTCAAGATCTTGTCACAGCTCTTTATCTGGCGGTCATTGCCGGCCTGCTCCATACTGATGGGGCTCGGGGTTTTGAGATTCTGCTCGTCTTCGCTAAGACGGCGGGCTTTTTCGGCGGGGCGTTGCTTGCTGCGGTCGTGTTGCGTCCAGTGCTGCAGCGGCTGCTCGCGCATGAATCTATTGAAGTCTTTCTGTTTTTCGTATTTTCGTTTGTCTTGGTGCTCGCGGCGGTTGCCGAATGGGTGGGGGTGTCGGCAGCCCTCGGTGCGTTCTTTGCGGGATTCATCCTGCCAGAGCAGGAGTTTCGTGAGCGCGTGGATCGCGTCATCTCCCCATTTCGTGATCTGTTCGCTGCGATCTTCTTCATCTCGTTTGGGCTGCTCTTCGATATGACCGACATCAGTCGTGTGCTCACCATGAGCATACTCATTATGGTAGTCGCCATAGGGGGCAAGCTCCTCACAGGGTGGGTGATCGGACGGCTGGGGCGTCTGAGCAGACGAACTGCACTACGCTTAGGAGTTGCGCTCATCCCGCGCGGCGAGTTCTCTGTGCTCTTAGCGGGGCTAGCCGCGCCTACAACACCGATTTTGCCCTTGACAATCATTATAGTCTTTGTGCTTGCGCTTGTGGGGCCGTTGCTCATGAAAGCGACGGAATAACTGAGGAGAATGGTCGGGATGGCGGGATTTGAACCCGCGACCCCACGCACCCCAAGCGTGTGCGCTACCAGGCTGCGCCACATCCCGAATCTCTAGGCACTATAGCATATGAGGCGCTCTCGTGCAAGGGACAGCGGGGATTTGCGAGGCCTCGCCGGTCTCGCTTATAATGCAATATTAATATTGGAGAGGGAGTGATCGCGTATTCGCGGACCCTTCTTACTGAACGACCGAACGATCAAACAGATGGTGCGTAAGCCGCAGCCCGGGATCTTCTTGCTCCATACGGTGCCAGGGGGGCAGCCGCGGTTTCTCGGGCGCGACGACCGCGACGTGCGCGACAAGCTCTTAAAATGGCTCGGCCGTAGCTATAAATACTTCCAGTTCGACTACTGCGAAACCCCTGAAGAAGCATTTCGCAGACAATGCGAGCTCTATCATCAGCTCAAGCAATACTTAGACAACACACGCCACCCCGAGCGCCCCGACGGTACGGATTGGCGCTGCCCCCTCTGCGATTTCTATAAATAACCTTACGGCTCGTCCGGCGGCGGTGGCGGCGTGAACGTCACCGTGGGAACGACCTTGGCCTCCGGCGGCACCTCGTAGTACGCTGCCATCTGAAAGCCGTAGAGCTGCGCCAAGAAATTATTGGGAAATCTGCGAACGTTCGTGTTATAGCTCTGCACAGCTTCGTTGTAACGCATACGCTCGACAGCGAGGCGATTCTCCGTGCCTGCTAGTTCGTCCATCAGCCTAATAAAAGTCTGATCAGACTTGAGCGTTGGGTAGTTCTCGACGATCACTAAGAGTCTTGCAAGAGCGCTTCCGAGTTCGTTGGCCGCGGCAATCTTATCTGAGATTTGCACTGCGCCGCCGTACTTGGTGCGCGCCTCAGCGATCTCGCGGAAGATCGTCAGCTCTTGGCCAGCAAAGCCTCGCACTGTCTCGACCAAGTTGGGAATTAAGTCATTGCGTCTCTGCAGCTGATTATCGACTTGTGCCCAACGCTGCCGGATCTCCTCTTGCTGAGTGACAAACTGATTGTACGTCCCGGCAAAGAGCGAGTACGCAACGACACCTAAGACGACCAGCACGCCAAGCGTGATCCACAGAGCTCTATTCATGTGACCTCCTTCTTATTTTATTTATCACCATCCCCGTCCGGCGCCACCGCCACCTGTCTGTCCGCCACCAAAGCCTCCAAAACTGCCCCGGCTGAACCCACCTCCAAAGCTGCCGAAGCTGCCGCGTCCGCTCGATCTCCCGCTTCCCATACCGGCCAGCCAAACCCACCACGGGACCATACTCCCTCTCGAAGCACGCCGCGCGCGCCGCATCATAAAGTTGACTATGAAGAATATCACGATGAGCGCGATGATCAACGCTATGGGCGAAGGGGCTCCAGGAAGGCGCTCAATATCGACGGGGGCGTCGCCGGTCAATTCGACCCCTGCGTCCTTCGCGATCACTAACGCGACTGCCCAGACGCCCTTATAGATCCCCTCGTCGAAGCGCCCCTCCCGAAACTCCGGGAGCACGAACTCATCTAAGATCGCGCCGACCTTCCCGTCAGGGAGAATCCCTTCTAGGCCGTAGCCTGTCAGAATTCTCACCCGACGATCTTCCGTAGCAACGAAGAAGAGCGCGCCGTTATCTTTCCCCTTCTGGCCGATCTTCCAACTGTCAAAGACTTTGAGAGCATACTGAAGGTCATCATAGGGTTGTGTCGTCTTCACTGTTAAGACGGCTATTTGCGCTGTCGTCTTCTGTTCGAGTTCTTGGAGCAATCCCGTGAGTTTCTCACGCATCTGTGGGCTGAGCATCTGCGCATAATCGGAGACGTACCCTTGGGGAGCCGGGATCTCTTGGGCAAGAGCTCCGAATGAAATCACACAGAACAACACAAAGATTTTCTGGATCATCGGGTCTCTCTCAAGATAGTATCAGCACAAGCTGCTAGCTGCTCAATATCTGCTAAGTAGCGTTCAAAGAGTGTCTGAGCGTTAGATTTGTCGAGACGGATCATGCCTAGCCGTAAGCTATGCACGTCCCGGATCGCCTCGAGGGAAATCCCAAAAGCTTCTTCAGCTTGGACCAAGATCTCTAAGAACTCGTGAGCGGGCTGAAGTCCCTTTAAGCGCAACAAGTGTCGCACGACGGTGAGAAACGATTTGAGGGAGCGTGTCATAAGCCCTTCGAGGGCTTCGACGCGCCCAGCGGTCTCCAGATACGCACGCCGCAAGTTCAACAGCTTAGCCTTGAGTTCTTCTTCGCATTGCAAACGCAAGTTTTTCGGAGAGATCTCCAAGTCGAGCAAGATATCCGTGCCTGCCAGCAGCCGGTGTTGCTCTTGCATATCTAAGAATTCGATGGGGAAGAGATCGAGCGAAGATTGCAAAAATTCCGGGTCAACGAAGAGCGGGGTGGCGATCTTCTGACGGTGCCATGCTCTCACGAGGGGCATGGCCTTGCGCAGCGCTTCCGGGGTCACCCTCTTGAGGACCACCAGAAAATTGAGATCAGATCTGTCGGGGACAAAGTCCGCTCCAGCAGCGCTGCCGTAGAGAATCAATGAGACTAAGTCGTCCCCGTAGAGCGTCTGGATCTCGTGGGTGAATTTTTCGATAACTTGTTCCGTTTTGGTGTCAAGCCTTCTCATAACAAACAGTATTGTACTGCATGGGGTGGGGGTTTGAAAAATAGCAATGAGCTCCTTGACAAAAACAGACTAATTTGGTAGGATTTTTACAAGAACGTCTCATTGAAGGAGCTGAGCTGATGGCAAGCGTTTTGGAGATCAAAGATCTGCACGTGAGTGTCGAGGGCAAGGAAATTCTAAAGGGCGTGACACTGACCGTCAAGGCCGGAGAAGTTCATTCGATCATGGGGCCCAATGGCTCCGGCAAGAGCACATTAGCGTTGGCCTTGATGGGGCATCCCAAATATGAAGTCACTCAAGGGGAGATTCTGTTTAAAGGGCAGAATATCGTCGAGCTGGAGCCGGATGAGCGCGCTCGGCTGGGGCTCTTCTTGGCGTTTCAGTATCCTCTAGAGATTCAAGGTGTCCCGCTAGGGCGTTTCTTGTGGGCAGCAAAGAAAGCCATGATGGGGCAAGGCACGGATGGCCCTACCGACAAGAAAGCCGACGCCAAGGCGCTCTCGCAATTCCGACAGGAGCTTCAAGAGAAGATGAGACTGTTGAAGATGGACGAGTCTTTTGCGCAACGCTATCTGAATGTCGGGTTCTCCGGCGGTGAGAAGAAGCGCGCCGAGATCGTCCAGATGCATGTTTTGAAGCCAGAGATCGCTGTTTTGGACGAGACCGATTCGGGCTTGGACATCGACTCTGTGAGGATCGTCGCGGAAGCTGTGAATCAGTTACGCGGGCCGGATTTTGGGGCATTAGTGATCACACACTATCAGCGCATTTTAAATTTCTTAAAGCCCGACTTCGTGCACGTCATGATCGACGGGCGCATCGTGCGCAGCGGTGACGAGAGCTTGGTCCATGAACTTGAAGCGAAGGGCTACGATTGGCTAGTGAATGGAGCGAAGGCCGAGGTGATGAAATAGATGGCAAAGAAGGTTGAAGAAGTTCGACATCTTGGAGAGAAGAAGCGCCCCGTTGAGAAAGAGCCAGCGGTCTATGAACGCGATTATTCTCGCTACGCGTTCAGCTATCCCACAGACAAATATAAATACGTCTTGAAACCGGGGCTTTCTCGTGAGGTCGTGGCGGAGATTGCGGCGATCAAAAACGAGCCGACATGGATGCGCGAGTTTCGTCTGCACGCGTACGAGATCTTTATAAAGAAGCCCATGCCCACCTGGGGTGGCGATCTCTCCCAGATCAACTTTGACACAATTACGTACTACGCGACCCCAACGGACAAGAGCGCGCGCAGTTGGGACGACGTTCCTGAAGAAGTCAAGAAAACTTTTGATCGTTTGGGAATTCCCGAAGCCGAGAGAAAATTCTTAGCTGGAGTTGGGGCGCAGTACGACAGCGAGGTGCTCTATCACTCGATCCGTGAAGACTTAGTGAAGAAGGGCGTCATATTTCTGAGCATGGACGACGGCCTGCGCGAGTACCCGGAGCTCGTCAAAGAATATTTTGGCACAGTCGTCCCCCCGACAGATAATAAATTTGCGGCGCTCAACAGCGCCGTCTGGAGCGGTGGGTCGTTCATCTATGTGCCTCCGGGCGTGCAGGTCGAGATCCCGCTGCAGGCGTATTTCAGAATCAACGCGCCGCAGATGGGGCAATTTGAGAGAACACTGATCATCGCTGATGAAGGATCACGAGTCCACTACATAGAAGGCTGTACGGCGCCCATCTATTCGAAAGAATCGTTACACTCTGCCGTCGTCGAGCTGATTGCCAAGCGCGGGGCACATCTGAGATATACGACGCTCCAGAATTGGTCCAACGACGTCTATAACCTCGTGACCAAGCGCGCGGTCGCCTATGAAGACGCGACGGTCGAGTGGGTCGACGCGAATATTGGCTCTCGCCTGACCATGAAGTATCCATCGGTCTATATGCTGGGCAAGGGCGCACGAGCGGATATTCTCTCTGTAGCATTTGCCGGCAGGAGCCAGCACCAAGACACCGGTGGCAAAGCGATCCACGCTGCGCCGTATACAACGTCGACTATCGTGTCGAAGTCCGTGAGCAAGGACGGTGGGCGCGCGACCTATCGCGGGCAATTGGTCGTGGCCAAGGGCGCCCACCACGCCAAATCTAATGTGCGCTGCGATGCTCTGATCTTAGACGAACGCTCGCGCTCCGATACGTACCCCTACATCGAGATCGACGAAGATCAAGTCACCATCGGGCATGAAGCTACAGTCGGCAAGGTCGGCGACGATCAGATCTTCTATCTGATGAGCCGCGGGCTCTCAGAATCTGAAGCCCTCTCAATGATAGTACTCGGCTTTATGGAGCCGTTTACGAAGACGCTGCCAATGGAGTACGCTATCGAGTTCAATAGATTAATTCAGTTGGAAATGGAAGGTTCCGTGGGATAAAGATGGGACGGATCGCAAAGGACATCACGGAATTGATCGGCAACACGCCCTTGGTGCGGCTCAATCGAGTGACACAGGGCGTACACGCAGAGATTGTAGCCAAGCTGGAATCGTTTAATCCCTTAGGAAGCGTAAAGGATCGTATCGGCGTCAGCATGATCGCGGATGCCGAGCGCAGAGGGGTGCTCACCAAAGACACAGTGATTATTGAACCGACGAGCGGCAATACGGGTATCGCTTTAGCTTTTGTTTGCGCTGCCAAGGGGTATCATTTAATTCTTACTATGCCGGATACTATGAGCCTGGAGCGCCGCCAGCTCTTGAGGGCTTTGGGAGCAGAGCTGGTTTTGACCCCGGGGGCCGAGGGGATGAGGGGCGCGATCAAGAAGGCTGAAGAACTGATGAAAAACTTCCCCAAGGCGTTCATGCCCCAGCAGTTCAAGAACCCTGCTAACCCCAAGATTCACCGTGAGACCACAGCGGAAGAGATCTGGCGGGATACCGATGGGAAGATAGATATATTCGTTGCCGGGGTTGGAACCGGCGGGACGATCACAGGGGTAGCCGAAGTCATCAAGTCAAGGAAGCCCGGTTTTCGTGCGATTGCTGTGGAACCAAAAGATTCCCCTGTGCTGTCTGGGGGCAAGCCTAGCCCTCATAAGATTCAGGGGATTGGCCCAGGGTTCGTGCCGGAAGTGTTAAGAACAGATCTCATTGACGAGATCATTCAAGTGACCCATGAAGACGCGGGGATGATGGCGCGCAGGCTCGCGCGAGAAGAGGGGATATTCGTCGGGATATCGTCTGGGGCAGCAGCTTGGGCTGCCCTAGAAGTTGCTAAAAGACCTGAAAATAAGGGCAAGCTCATTGTAGTTGTTCTGCCCGATACCGGCGAACGCTACTTGAGCACATGGCTCTTTCAAGAAGGATGATGCCGCTGAAAACGTTAAGAGAAGATATCCAGACCGTATTTGCGAAGGACCCAGCTGCACGGAGCGTTTGGGAAGTGATCTTTTGCTATCCAGGGTTGCACGCGCTCTGGCTGCACCGCATAGCTCATTTCTTATGGCGGCATCGGCTGTTTTTCTTAGCTCGGTTGCTCTCCCATATCAATCGTGCCTTAACGGGGATCGAGATACATCCTGGGGCGAGGATCGGGCGCCGGTTCTTCATTGATCACGGCATGGGTGTTGTCATCGGGGAGACGGCTGAAATCGGTGATGACGTCTTGATTTATCAAGGAGTCGTCCTAGGAGGGACATCTCTTGAGAAGAAGAAGCGCCACCCGACGGTCGAGGATAACGTCGTGATCGGGGCCGGGGCGATCCTGCTTGGCCCGATTACTATAGGCCGAGGAGCCCTGATCGGTGCTGGTTCTGTCGTGATAAAATCTGTTCCTCCAGGGGCTACTGTCGTAGGCGTTCCCGGGAGGGTCATAAAAGAAGGGAAGCGCCCGATAGCAGCCCTGGAGCATGGGAAGCTCCCAGATCCGGTCGCTGAAGCAATTCGAGCGATCTGGGACCGACAGGAGCGATTAGAAGATAGACTGCACTGTATAGAAAATACCATGGGGCTTACAAGTTTCAACGGTCAAGACATTTCAGAGATCGTGGAACTCTTCACGGATGGGGATGGAATCTAAACATGGAGCCATTGACAACCCTAGTCTCGCGTGGTAAAATAACGCCGACCCCTCTCCCCTCCTTAAATGCCCAACCCCCCTCCTCCGCCCTGGAGAGGGGGGCTTTTTAACACGACTATGAGAACACTAGAATCTTTCTCGACGGACAGAATCATAGAGCAAGCGTCAGAGCGGCGTGAGCCCAACTGGCTTGTGCAGAAGCGCTTAGAAGCGTTTGCAGCCCTACAGAGATTGCCTCTGCCGGAGTCACGCTACACGAAGATCCGTGGGCTTGACCTCAATGCGTTTGATCTGATTAAGCAGAACTCTAACGGCGCCCGCGTGAGCGAGTTCGCCACCGAGCGCGAGGCCGTGCACATCCAAGTTGACGCAAAAGCCCTCACAACGCAGGTACCGAAGCCGCTGCGTGCCCAGGGGATTATCTTTTGTGATTTAGCCACCGCAGTGTGCGAGTACCCTGAGCTGGTGCAGCGCTATCTCTTTAGGGCTGTCTCGCCTCAGGAAGACAAGATGGCTGCGATGGTGGGGGCGCTTGCCGGAAACGGGATTTTTATCTATATCCCTAAAGACACCGTGCTCACTGAGCCGTTGCGATTAGTCTATCTGTTGGACGAACCGTTGGTAGCGGCGTTGGCTCACCAAGTTATTGTAGTAGAATCAGGGAGCTCCGTGACCGTGCTCGAGGAAGCCTACGCCAAGCATCCTCAAGGGATAGGCCCTCATCTGCACGCAGCGCTCTCAGAGGTCTATCTTGGCGATGGGGCGCAGATGAAGTTTGGAGCGTTGCAAAATTGGAACGAAGGGACATACAGCTTTGTGCGACGTCGCGCGCATGTGGGGCGCGATGCAAAGCTCCACTGGACGATAGGATGGCTAGGCGGGCATTTGACCATGAGCCACGTCGAGAGTAGACTCATAGGGCCAGGAGCCGAGATGGAAGATATTCAAGTGCTCTTTGGGCGGCACAAGCAGCACTTCGATCTGACAAGCTCGCTGCGCAACATGGCTCCCCACGTGAAGGGGGAGATTCACATGAAGGGCGTGATGAAGGACGAATCGCGTGCGGTGATGTACGGGTTCATCAAAGTTGACCCCGTCGCTCAGCAGTCGAACTCCTATCAGTTAGCTCAAGGGCTTTTGCTCAACGATGGCGCGCATTGCGACGCTATCCCGGGCTTGGAGATCGAAGCGAACGACGTGCGCGCGACCCATGGCGCTTCTATCGGTCCCATCGATGAAGAGCAGATCTTCTATCTGATGAGTCGAGGGTTCGACCGTGAGCACGCTAAGCGCACTATTGTCGAGGGATTCTTGACGCCAACGCTTGAGCAGATTCCCATCGCGGGGGTGCGCGAGCGGTTCCACGCATTCGTCGAGCAGAAATGGAATGAGTAGTTATGACTCTCTCAGCTGATTTAGATTTTATCATCGAGCACTATAAGAATCCACAGAATTTTGGACACTTGGAAAACCCTGATATCGTCCATGAGGAGGGCAACCCCAGCTGCGGGGATCAGATCCGCATCGAGCTGAAGATTGACGATAACAGAATTACGGATGTGCGCTTCAGCGGTAAGGGCTGCGCGATCTCGCAAGCCGCCGCTTCGATCTTGACCGAAGAGATCAAGGGCAAGACGTTGGACGAAGTGAAACAGTTCGACAAACAGAAGATGCTGGATCTGTTAGGGATCGAAGTGAGTGCCATGCGCCTCAAGTGTGCGCTCTTGGCGCTCAAAGTTATTAAAGCTGGTGTGTATGGGATTAAGAACTGGGGAGAAGAAGATGAGCAAGAAGATCCCCATAGCCACAGTGAGCGAACTTACCCCTGGACAGTACAAGAGCATTGAGATAGAGGGCAAGCGTATCGCGCTCTTCAACATTGACGGGAAATTTTACGCGCTCGAAGACATGTGCACGCACGACAGGGGCATCTTGACGGGAGGGACTCTGAAGGGCTATGTTATTGAGTGCCCCCGGCATGGAGCGCAGTTTGACGTGCGCACCGGGGCTGTGGTGCGCTTGCCGGCTTACATTGGTGTGCAGACGTACCCCGTACACGTCGAAGGCAATGAAATCTTTGTCGTGCTAGGCGAGAGAAAGTGACATCATGGCCATGCAGCCCGATGCTTGTAAAGCTCTGGATCCCCATTGTATCAAGCGCGATTTCCCCATTTTCACGCGCACCGTCCACGGCAAGCCCTTAATCTATCTCGATAACGCTGCGACAACCCAGCGCCCTCAAGTCGTCATCGACGCGATCACTGACTATTATCGAAGATATAATGCCAACGTCCATCGCGCGGTGCACACCCTCTCACACGAGGCTTCGGTTGCCTATGAAGAAGCTCACAAAAAAGCTGCACGGTTCGTGAATGCGCGCTCCTGGCGCGAGATCGTCTTCACCCGCAACGCGACGGAAGCGCTCAATCTCGTCGCGTATGCCTGGGGACTGCACAACTTACAGGCCGGCGATGAAGTCTTGGTCACGATAATGGAGCATCACTCGAACTTGGTGCCGTGGCAGATGCTCAAGGAGCTTAAAAAAATTCAGCTCAAATTCTTAGACGTCACCGACGAGGGCCGGCTCAAGCTTGACGATCTTGCTGAGCTCTTGACACAGCGCACGAAGCTCGTAGGAGTTATTTATGCGAGCAATGTCTTGGGGACAATCAACCCTGTGAGAGAGATCATCGCAGAAGCCAAGCGCGTTGGTGCCGTAACGGTCATAGACGCGGCACAAGCTGCGCCCCATATCCCCATAGATGTCCAAGCGCTCAACTGTGATTTCTTAGCTGTCTCCGGGCACAAGATGCTCGGCCCCACGGGGATCGGGTTTCTCTATGGGCGCAGAGAACTCTTAGAAGCCATGCACCCGTTCTTACACGGCGGTGATATGATCTCGACAGTGACAACAGAGAGTGTGACGTTCAACGAGCTTCCGTGGAAATTCGAAGCGGGCACGCCGAATATCGCTGGGGGCATTGGGCTTGGCGCAGCAATTGAGTATCTTTTGGCCCTAGGCTTGGAGAGCGTCTACGCTCACGAACAGAAGATTTCAGAGTATGCGCTGGAGAAGCTTTTGCAGATCCATGGACTGGAGATTTACGGGCCCAAAGATACACAAGACCGTCTTGCGGTGATCTCATTCAATCTGAAGGGTGTGCACCCGCATGACGTTGCAGGGATCTTAGACGAAGCTGGGATCGCGGTACGTAGCGGGCATCACTGCGCGCAGCCGTTGATGAACAGATTGGGTATGGACAACACTGCCCGCGCAAGTTTTTATATCTATAACTCTGAAGATGACGTCGATGCGCTTGTAGATGCGCTCAAGATGGCGCAGAAGCTATTCGCTTAACTGAGCCGTTCTCGACATTCACGCACAAAGCCTACTGCTAGCTTCACCGTGTTCTCGAAGTCGTCAAGTCTTAATAAACTAAACTGCGAGTGAATGTACCGGCAGGG
>CAYYOG010000011.1:0-36585 GCA_964473325.1 uncultured Thermotogae bacterium | reverse complement strand
CCACGCAGCCCTGTTTCCTCGCCGATAGCAAAATTGCAAACCAGTGTAAGATCTAAATTCTCTTTTTGAAGCCCTTGCAGCGTGCGAATTGCTACAGCACACCCGGCACGATCATCGAACGCCTTTCCAGCGACTAAGTTCTCATTGAGCTGCTCAAATGAATAGTACGGCACCGCAGGGTCGCCGATGCGAATCCCCATCTTCTGCACTTCTTCAACCGACGAAGCCCCGACATCAATGAAGAGATCTTCAAGCTTAAAGGGCTTTTCGCGATCTTCGGGCTTGAGCACATGCGGCGGGATGCTCCCAATGACCCCCGTGATGAACTTCCCCTGGCGCGTGCGGATCTTGACGACTTGAGCAGGTAAGATTCTTATATCCCAGCCGCCAAGGGTCGCAAAGCGCAAGAAGCCCTTCTCTTCGATATAGCTGATAATCAAGCCGACTTCGTCCATGTGCGCGTCGAGCATGAGCGTAAAATCTGACTGGCCTTTGCGCGTCACGATGAGATTGCCCAGGGGATCGACGCGCATCTCATCGACGAAGGGCTTGACGAACTGCGCTATTAGGTCACGAACGTCGTCTTCAAAGCCGGAGACACCAAACGCCTCTGAGAGCTGTCTCAGCAGTGACATGCTCTGGGTAGAGTTCATCATACTGGAGATTATAACCGAATACGCTCGCGCATCTCAAATCTTGCGCAGCACTATCGTCGAATTGTGCCCGCCAAAGCCCAGTGAGTTCGAAAGCGCAACCTCAACGTTCGCGGGGCGGGCTTTGTTGGGAACGTAATCGAGATCACACTCGGGATCAGGGCTCTCTAAATTGATCGTCGGCGGCAAAAGCCCACGATCTAAAGCCATCAGTGTCGCGATGGCTTCGACAGCTCCTGCTGCTCCCAAGAGATGCCCAATCTGTGACTTGGTTGAGCTGACAGCGAGTTCATAGGCGCGCGGGCCAAATAATCTCTTGATCGCACGTGTCTCACTGATGTCTCCCAATGGGGTCGCCGTCCCGTGCGCGTTGATATAATCGACTTCTTCGGGGCGGACGCCGGCGCGCTCCAGCGCCATCAGCATGGCTTGGCGTGCGCCCTCACCGTGCTCATCTGGCGCGGTGATATGCCCTGCATCAGCAGTCATCCCGATGCTGGCAAGCTCAGCATAGATATACGCGCCGCGAGCACGTGCGTGCTCTAAGCTCTCTAAGATTAAAATTCCCGCGCCTTCGCCCACGACGAAGCCGTCACGATCTCTGTCGAACGGGCGCGAAGCTCTTTGGGGTTCATCGTTTCTACGCGAGAGCGCCCCCATCTGATCAAACCCAGCAAAGGTCAACGGATGCAGGACAGATTCTGTCCCGCCACAGACCATAACATCAGCGTAGCCGTAACGGATCATGTCAGCTGCCAGGCCGATAGCGTGGTTCGAGCTGGCGCACGCCGAGACCGTCCCGTAATTGGGCCCTCGTAAACCCCATTCAATGGAGATCTCCCCGGCGACGGCGTTGGGCATGAACATGGGAACGAAGAAGGGACTCACCCGTGTGGAGCCTCGTTGCAAGAAAATGTCGTAATTCTCTGTGAGCGCTTCGATATTGCCAATCCCTGTTCCGATGACGACTCCAATGCGACCTCGATCTTCTTGAGCAAGATCGAGGCGTCCGTCTTCTAGGGCGAGCGTGGTAGCTGCCAGAGCCAGCTGGGAAGCACGCCCCAAGCGGCGCGCACGCTTCTTATCCATGAACTGCAACGGGTCGAACTCCCGAATATATGCGCCAATTTTGACCGGAATATCCGTCAGATCAATGATATCATCGATGCGAGTGACGCCGCTTTTGCCTGAGGCCAAGCCCTCCCAAAAAGCTTCTTTGCCAATACCAACAGGGGTGACAGCCCCAATCCCTGTGATGACGACACGTCTGGGCTCGCTCATAAACTTCGGTTATAATAACGCATAAGCTCTCATGGAGCAAACTCTCTTGCTCGGGCACTCGTAGTTTGCTATTCTTTGTGCACAAGGAGGAGCCCATGGAGCTGCCGAAAGCGTACGATCCCAAAGGAGCCGAAGAGAAATGGTACGCCTTCTGGGAATCGCACCATTATTTTGATGGGGACGTCAACAGGAGCAAAAAGCCCTTTGCTATAGTCATTCCGCCGCCCAACGTCACCGGCGGGCTGCACATGGGCCATGCGCTCAATAATACCCTCCAAGATATTGTCATTCGCTACAAGCGCATGGACGGCTACGAGGCGTGCTGGTTCCCCGGCACCGATCACGCGAGCATCGCGGTGCATGTGCTGATCGAAAAGGGGCTGGCCAAGCGCGAACTCGATGATTTATTGAGAGAGATTGGCTACCCTGTCCCGTCCGACAAGCGCCCGCTCACGCGCTACGATCTCGGGCGCGAGTATTTTGTGAAATTGGGCTGGGCATGGAAGAACCGCTATGGGTCGCGGATTCGTGAGCAGTTGCGTGCGTTGGGATGCTCGTGCGATTGGCGGCGCGAAAGCTTTACGCTGGACGAAGCGCGTAGCCGGGCCGTCACGGAAGTCTTCGTTCGACTCTACGAAGAAGGCTTTATCTATCGAGGCGACAGACTCGTCAACTGGTGTCCACGCTGTCAGACAGTGCTCTCTGACTTAGAAGTCGAGCGCGAGGAGACCGAGGGCCAGCTCTATTATATTCACTATCCCTTAGCTGAGGGCGATGGCTTCATCACGGTAGCGACCACGCGCCCGGAGACTATGCTTGGTGATACTGGGGTCGCAGTCCATCCCCATGATGGGCGCTACCAAGAACTGATTGGGAAGTTTGTGATCTTGCCATTGCTAAAGCGAAAGATTCCTATCATTGCTGATGAAGCCGTTGATAAAGAATTCGGTACCGGCGCGGTGAAGGTCACCCCTGCCCATGACCCCGTAGATTTTGAGCTGGGGCGTCGGCACGGGCTCAAAGTGATTAACATCTTCAAGGCAGATGCGACGACGAATGAACACGCTGGGCCGTACAGAGACTTGGATCGCTATGAGGCGCGGCAGCGCGTCCTCGAAGATCTGAAAGCCCAGGGGCTCCTAGAACGCACGGAAAAGCACATACACGCAGTGGGGCACTGCCAGCGATGTCACACTGCGATTGAGCCCTTGATCTCGACGCAATGGTTCGTGCGCATGAAGGAGCTCGCTGAGCCAGCGATCAAGGTCATCGAGTCCGGGGAGATTCAATTCATTCCCGAACGCTGGACGAAGGTCTATTTCGATTGGATGCGCAATATCAAGGACTGGCCCATCTCGCGGCAGCTCTGGTGGGGCCATCGCATCCCCGCATGGCATTGCGCTGATTGCAAAGGGATCACGGTTGCACGACAAGCACCGTCAGCGTGCTCCAAGTGCAATTCTAAGAATATTCACCAAGACGAGGACGTCTTAGACACGTGGTTCAGCTCGGCGCTCTGGCCATTCTCTGTCATGGGCTGGCCTGAGGAGACCCCGGAACTGAAATATTTCTACCCGACCCAGCTTTTGAGCACCGGGCACGATATTATCTTCTTCTGGGTCGCTCGGATGATCATGATGGGATTGCACTTTATGAAAAAGATCCCGTTTGAGTGTGTCTTCTTCCATCCCATCATTAAAGATGAGCGCGGCCAGAAGATGAGCAAATCAAGAGGGAACGTCATTGATCCCCTGGAGATGAAAGAGAAGTACGGCATGGACTCGCTGCGGCTGACGCTCGCGGCGTTGTGCGCCCAAGGGAAAGAGATGCGGCTCTCGGTTCAAGACATCGAGGGATATAAGAAATTTTTAAATAAGCTCTGGAACGCCGCTCGCTTCTCGCTCCAGGCTTCGCCGGGGTCCATCGTGCCGCCTCCGGCGGCACGGCAAACGGTGCAGGCGAAGCCTGCTCTGGAAGACCGCTGGATCCTCTCGCGGCTCAGTCGGATTATTGCGCAGACGCGCGAGGGCTTGGACCGTTATGAGTTCAATCATGCTGCCAAAGGCTTGTATGACTTCGTCTGGCACGACTTCTGCGATTGGTATCTGGAGATGATCAAGCCGCGCTTATACGGCACCGATCCCCAAGCCAGCGCCCAAGCCCAGGGCATGCTGCTCACTGTGCTGACAGAGATCCTCAAGCTCTTGCACCCGTTCATCCCGTTCATTACAGAAGAGATCTGGCAACGATTGCCGCACAAGCCAACAGAAAGCATCATGATCGCTGAATATCCCAAAGCGCGCTCAGAATGGATAGACGAGCACGCTGAGCAGACAATGCAGAGACTCCAAGCCCTCATCACAGCGATTCGGACTATTCGTTCGGAGATGAACGTGCCACCCCAGAAGAAAGCAAGGGTCTTCATCAAAGCTGAAGATCCATCTGTCCAGCAATTAGTGCACGACTATAAGATCTTTTTCGAGGAGCTTGCTCACGCAGGCGAAGTGGTTGTGGGGCCAAGCGTGGAGCGTCCTAAGAATGCCCCGCGGATGGTCTTAGAATGGGCTGAGGTCTTTGTCCCCTTGGAGGGGCTGCTTGACCTTAGACAAGAGCACAAGCGCCTGCGCCAAGAGCTCAAGGAGGCGCAAGCTGGACTTGAAGCGACGTTGCGCAAGCTCGACAATCCTGACTTCTTAGAGCGTGCCCCCGTTGAAGTCATAGAGAAAGAGAAGCGTAAGGCCCAGGAGTTCAGGGAGAAAGTCGAACGATTAGAACAAAATCTTCGACTCTTGCAAGGCTGGTGAACGCACAGTGGATCAAGCTATCGCGTATCTGAAAAGATTGCCCCACACTGAGGTCAAGCCTGGCCTCTCTCGCATTCGGGTGCTCTTGGAAGCCGTGGGCAATCCGCACAAGCAGTTTCGTGCGGTGCACATCGCGGGAACGAATGGGAAGGGCTCAGTTGCCGTCATGCTCGCGAGCGTCTTGCAGCGTGCAGGCTACTGCGTCGGGCTCTATACATCGCCCCATCTGCTCAGCTACTGCGAGAGAATCCAAATCGATCAGACTCCGATTTCTGAGCGTGAGTTTGCCCAGCTCGCTGACGAGCTGATGCCCATTGCTGCCTCTATGACAGACACGCCGACACAGTTTGAATTTTTAACAGCGATGGCTTTTCTCTATTTTGCTCGTCAGAAGGTAGATATAGCTGTGATCGAAGTTGGGATAGGTGGGCGCTTCGACGCCACGAACGTGATCACACCCCTAGTCAGTGTGCTCACCAACGTCGATCTGGACCATACAGATCTTTTGGGAAGCACCATAGAGCAAATTGCCTGGGAGAAAGTGGGGATTGCTAAGAGAGACGTCCCGTTGGTGACAGGCGAGAGCAAGCCTGAAGCCCTCAGGGTGATCAAGCGCGAGTGTGCGGCTGCAGGGGCACCATTGGTGCCGGTGCGTGCGCGGACGCGTCGCATCGATTTCACTTGGGATTATCAAGAGTTCCAAGTTGAACCCGAGGGAAAGGCGCGCCTTAAGCTCCTTGGTGGCTATCAGCAAGAGAATCTCAATATCGTTCTTGAAGCTCTCGAAGTGCTCCGGCGCTCGCTTGCAATCTCTGAAGAAGCTGTATGGGAGGGGCTGGAGCAAGCGCGCTGGCCAGGGCGCTTTGAGGTTGTGCAACGAGAACCATTCGTCATCGTGCTCGATGGCGCGCACAACCCGCACGCTATCAGGGCACTGCGCGACGATCTGCAGCGCTATCGCGAGAAATATTCTTTTAGAAAGAGCACACTGCTCTTTGGTGTGCTCAAAGATAAAGATTATAAAACTATGGCCCAGGTGCTCTTCCCCGAATTTAATGAGATAATCTTGGTGCAACCGGACTCGCCTCGCGCTCTTGATCCGCACGAGCTGCAGTCGTGGGCTCCTCATGCTAAGATATATCTAGACATAGCAGCGGGGCTGGCAGCAGCACGCCAGACCAAGCCAGATTTGTGCTGCGTGACTGGCTCGCTCTACCTCGTCGGCACCGTAAAACGCTTACTATGAGAGACTTGCTTCCTCGGACGATCACTGCGATCGTCGCTAGTGCTATCGTTGTCACAGCATTAGCGTTGGGATGGGCCTGGCAGAGCATCTGGCCGGTGGCGTTTCTGGGGGCATTTGTCGTCGGGGTCGCGTCGTGGGAATATGCCCAGCTTCTGGAGCGCAACGGTATAGCGCTCAATCGCTTCTTTTTTGTGGGCTCTGCTGCGCTCGTGATGCTCGCCTATGGGACGCCGGAAGCAGCGTTTGGCGATTTGGTGCTGTGGGCGGCGCTGGTCTTCCCCATCGCGCTCTATCTCTTTGACCCCGATGCCCTTAGAAAAATGCTCGTGACGATGGGAGGGATTATCTACATTCCCTATCTGTTGCACTTCTTCTACCCGCTCTATCGAGCTGGCGCTCTCTATGGGCTGTTGGCATTGGCGCTCGTGTGGGGCTACGATATCGGGGCATATATAGCGGGCTCGGCGTGGGGGAAAAGTTTACTAGCTCCCACGATCAGCCCGCGCAAGAGCTGGGAGGGGGTCGCTGGGGGATTTATTCTCTCACTGACTGTTGCAGCAATAACGCCGATCTGGAAGGACTGGTGGGCTGCTCTGCCGCACATGATCGCGCTGGCGGGGGTCACCAGCGCGCTCACCCAATTAGGTGATCTGTTGGAGTCGCGCTTAAAGCGTCTTGCTCAAGTAAAAGACACAGGGGGGTTGATGCCCGGCCACGGAGGGGTATTAGATCGAATAGACGGACTACTCTTGGCGATCCCAGCGATTTATTTTTATTTTCGCTTTGTGCTCAAATGGGTCTGAAAAGAGTTTTGCGTTAAGGTGCTCGATAGAGTATTATAGAAAAATTATGAAGCTGCTGGTACTCGGGGGAACTGTCTTTCTGGGCCGACACATCGTTGCAGAGGCGCTTGCTCACGGACACGAAGTCACGCTCTTCAATCGTGGCCAGCACAATCCTGATCTCTTCCCTGAAGTCGAGAAGCT
Source organism: uncultured Thermotogae bacterium (assembly GCA_964473325.1). Lineage (GTDB taxonomy): Bacteria > Bipolaricaulota > Bipolaricaulia > RBG-16-55-9 > DRXL01 > JANXCC01. The sequence goes on along the minus strand of CAYYOG010000011.1, from coordinate 29,615 downwards.
GCGCGGCAACCGTAACGGGAATCTCGAAACACTAAGGGGTCGACGCTGGGATGCAGTGATTGATACGTGCGGTTACATCCCAAGGCTCGTGCGCGCTTCTGCCGAGTTATTAGCCCAATCTGTCGAGCACTATACTTTTATCTCGAGCATTTCTGTCTACGCTGATTTCAGTGCGCCAGGCTTGAACGAGAATGCTCCCGTGGGGAAGCTCCAAGATGAAGCAATCGAAGAGATAACAGGCGAGACGTATGGCCCGCTGAAAGCCCTCTGCGAGCAAGCTATGGAGAATGCGATGCCGGGCCGCGCGCTCATCATTCGTCCGGGGCTGATCGTTGGTCCACACGATCCTACAGATCGTTTCACATATTGGCCCTATCGAGTTGCACAAGGAGGCGAAGTCCTCGCACCGGGGCACCCAGATCGCCCTGTGCAGATTATCGATGTGCGCGATCTTGCAAAGTGGATCATGAGAATGGTCGAAGCTGGGAAGACGGGAACTTACAACGCGACAGGGCCAGACTATACTCTTACGATAGGGCATCTTCTGGAGACGTGCAGATCAGTAAACTGCACAAAAGCGATCTCAGATGGATTGAGCTTCCGCCCCTTGGCTGAGACCATTCAGGACACGCTGGCCTGGGTAACGACTCGCCCTTCTGACACGCCGTGGCGAGCTGGGCTTAAACGCGAAAGAGAAAGAGAGTTACTACAACAATGGCACAGCACGAGATAGCCACCAGGGCAATTCTTCATGTAGAGAACGTCTACAAAGCGTTCGATGGCACCAAAGCTGTAGATAGCGTGAGTTTCACCGTCCAGAAGGGCGAGATCTTTGGACTGTTAGGTCCCAACGGCGCGGGCAAGACCACTCTGATCAGAATGATATTGGGAATTTTTCAGCCCGATTCCGGGAAGATCAGATTTTCGTTCTCACCCGACGGAAGATTGCTTCCGGAGCGTGTGGGGTATCTGCCTGAAGAGCGCGGTCTGTATGATAACAGAAAAGTCTGCGATACGCTCGTCTTTCTGGCTAGTTTGAAGGGCATGGATGCACGGCTGGCGCGCGAGCGCGCGTTCTTATGGCTGCAGCGCCTCCAGCTCGAAAAATATTTTCATCGAAATATCAGAGAACTTTCAAAAGGGATGCAGCAGAAGATTCAATTCATCGCTGCAATCTTGCACGAGCCGGGGGTCGTGATCCTAGACGAGCCATTCGCGGGGCTTGATCCGATCAATCAAGATCTCTTCCGCGAACTGATCGTGGAGCTGAAGGCACGGGGCACGGCTGTGCTCTTGTCAGCTCATCAAATGCATCTCGTCGAAGACTTAGTAGACAGAATCTTCCTCATCAACAAGGGACGGCAGATTCTCTATGGTGATCTGCGCGAGATCAAACGCTCGTGGCAAGAAGACTGGGTGACTCTAGACTTTCGCGGCGACGGGGAATTTCTTAGACAAAGTTCTCTGGTGAAGTCAGCGCAGATCGAGAACGGGCGGGCACAGCTTATCTTGCGCGAGGGTGTGCGTCCTGAGGAGTTTCTTGTGGCTATTGTGGGGAAGCTGGAGATCGAGCAGATCACGATTAGAAAACCGCCATTGCATCATATCTTTGTGGAGATGGTGAAGGGGTGAGGGCCATGTTCACCGTCGCGCGCTGGGAGTTTTTACAAAATCTCAAGAGCAAAGCGTTTGTGATCGCGACGTTTGCTGCCCCGCTCTTCTCGCTCAGTCTGATAGCGTTAGTGATCTGGATCGCGCGCGCTGCCGAGCGAGATGGAGTGACCCAGCTTGCTGTCTTGGATCGTGCTGGAGTCTTCACGGAGCTGAGCGAGCGCCTTCAGGGCTCGGCGTATCGCATTGTGCTCTTTACAGACTCAGAAGCCGAGCTGCCCGCGCGGATGCAACGCGGCGAATTCGACGGCTATATAGTGATCGAATCTGATTTCTTCCAGACTCGCCAAGCGCGCTACGTTCCCAAGCCCCGTGAGGGGTTCAATATTCGCGAAGTACAGTCTCAAGGTATGCCGCGCCCTGTGCACGACGCGCTCTCGCAAATTCTCTTGGCGCACGGCTTGCGCGAAGCCGGGTTGCCACCGGAGAAAGCTACCGAGATCAGTCAGGGTGTCCAAATCATTGTGCAAGCTGCGCCTGAAGCCGCGATGGAGCAACTCAAAGCTGGGATCACTGTCGGTGTTGGGTTTGTCATCATTCTGCTCTTATTGTTTATCACTATGAACTCGATCAGTTGGATTCTGTACGGCGTGATCTCGGAGAAGCGCAATCGCATCGTCGAGCTGGTGCTCTCTTCGATTCGAGCGCATGAGCTTATGATGGGCAAGATCTTAGGGCTTGGGGGCTTAGCATTAGTACAGGCGTTTATCTGGGCTGCTGTGGGCTTGACTCTAATCTTTGTAGGTGGGCCGTATGTGGGGCTACCGACGTCAGTCATTAGTCTCGCGATCCTGCCCTTCTTAGCGTGGGAGAAGATTCTCTTATACTTAGCGTACTTTGTGCTGGGGTATCTCTTCTTGGCGGCGTTGACGGCAGCGGTGAGTGCCACGCTCAGTGATGACTTGCAGAGCGCGAGCTCGTTTGGGATGTCGCTAGTCTTTCTGCCGCCGATTCTGCCAGTGATGCTCTTCTCGCTCGTCTTAAAAAATCCAGATCATATTGCTCTGAAGATTATCAGTTTCTTTCCGCCGTCCGCGCCGGGGATGATGATCCTGCGTACAGCAGTCAGTCCCGTGCCATGGTGGGAGATTCTCTTGTCTGTGTTAGTGCTTGCTCTGGCAACCTATGGGATGATGCGCCTGGCAGGCAAGATCTTCCAAGTTGGGATCTTGATGTACGGCAAATCCCCGACGCTGCGCGAGCTGTGGCGATGGGTGAGAAGTTAGCTACAACTCTTCTTCTAACTGTCTCAGCAGCTCCTGTGCCCGACGTGATAAGCCCTTGGGAACTTGCACTTTTACCGTGACATACTGGTCACCCTTGCCCCAGCCCTGCAGATGGGGAATCCCCTTCCCAGCAAGCTTGAATTGCTCCCCAGACTGCGTCCCCGCCGGGATTTGCAATTCTTCTTCGCCGTAGAGCGTGGGGACCTTCACCCGCGCCCCAAGGGCTGCTTGCGTAAATTTAATGGGCAGCTCAACATAGATATCGTCATCCTGGCGCTGGAAGATCGGATGCGGGCGTACCTCAACAGTAATATAGAGATCTCCCGGCGGCCCGCCTTCAAGCCCGGCGTTGCCCTCGCCCGCCAAGCGCAGTCGAGATCCCGTGTCCACCCCCGGCGGGATCTTGACAGATAATTGACTCTCGACCTTCAACCGCCCAGAGCCGTGGCAGCGATGACATGGGTGTTCTGTAATCTCTCCCGTGCCGCCACAGCGCCCACAGGTGCGGATGTTCACGAAGCTCCCCAGTAGCGTCTGTTGGCGATATTGGATCTCCCCACGTCCACGACAGTCAGGACACATTGTGCGCTGTGTCCCCGGCTCAACCCCCATCCCACCGCAGACATCGCATGTGATATATCTGGGCACAGTAAGCTTCATCTGAGTGCCGAACGCTGCGTCTTCAAGATTGATTCTTAAGCGATACTCTAAGTCCTCACCGCGTTGGGCACGGCTGCGCCGACGCTCGCGCGTGGTGCGCGTGCGCAGCCCCTCGCCAAAGAACATATCGAAGATATCTTCCCAAGCCGAGCCAAATCCAAATTCTTCAAAGGCCTCACGCGCCCGCCGAAAGTCTCTTAAGTCAAAGTCGAAGCGCTGCTCCGGCCCGACATGGCCGAAGCGATCATACTGGGCGCGCCTATCCGGGTCACTGAGCACCTCGTAGGCTTCAGCGACTTCTTTGAACTTTTCCGGATCCCCACCCTTGTCCGGATGGTATTTCTTGGCAAGTTGCCGGAACGCTTTCTTGATCTCGTCCTGTGAGGCGTTGCGTGAGACGCCTAGGATCTCGTAATAATCCTTCTTGGCCATAGGAGCTCTTTCTTTGAATCACGGAGCACACGGAAGGAGCCACGGATTACACGGAAACCGCTGTACTTCCGTGCTTCCCGTGGCTCGTTTCCACGCCTTCTGTGATTCACTCATCCTTCTTTTCGTACTCTGCGTCGATGTAGTCCTTGCCATCGGAGGACTGGTGCTCCGAGCCTGAGCTACCGGTGGCTTGAGCGCCGCTCGCTTGGTAGATCTCGCGCCCAAGTTCAAGACTAACTTCTTCGAGCTCTTTCATTAATTGGCGGATCTCCGCAATGGGGGCTTGCACCTTAAGCTTCTCCTTCAGCGCATCAGCCGCGCGCTGGATCCGATCTCGCGTAGAAGCACTCACTTTGCTGCCGTGCTCCCGCAACGCCTTTTCGGTCATATAGACCATATGATCCGCACGGTTACGAGTTTCTACTTCTTCAGCGCGACGACGGTCCTCCTCTTCGTAGCGCTTAGCGTCCTCTTGCATACGCTTGATCTCTTCGTCGCTCAAGCGCGACTGCTCTTTAATGACGATGCTCGCAGATTTTCCTGTCGCTTTGTCTTTGGCCGTCACGTGCAGAATGCCGTCCACGTCGATGCTGAACGTCACGTCGATCTGCGGGACGCCGCGCGGCGCCGGAGGAATCCCCGTGAGTTGGAATCGCCCGAGAGACTTATTATCAGCCGCGAACTTGCGCTCCCCTTGCACAATGTGAATATCTACGGTCGTCTGGCCGTCTTCGGCAGTCGTAAACGTCCTGGTGCGCTCGACGGGGATGGTCGTGTTGCGTTCAATGATCGGAGTCGCGATCCCACCAAGCGTCTCGATGGAGAGCGTCAGCGGGGTCACGTCCAAGAGCACAATTTGATCGACTTCACCAGCGAGCACGCCACCTTGAATGGCCGCGCCCATCGCCACGACCTCGTCGGGGTTGATCTCTTTATTGAGCTTGGCTGAGCCGAACATCTCCGCGACGCGCTCCTGCACACGGGGCATGCGGGTGCTACCGCCGACCAGCACGACTTGCTGAATATCTTTAGGCGAGAGCTTCGCGTCGCTGAGCGCCTGCTCCACAATGCGCATAGTTCGGTCTACAAGGTCATCGGTGAGTGCTTGGAACTTCGCCCGAGTGAGCTTGCGCTCCAAGTGCTTGGGCCCGCGGGCATCAGCTGCAATATAGGGCAAGCTGATAAGCGTCTCAGTCTTGAACGACAGCTCTTTCTTTGCAGCTTCCGCGGCGTCCTTTAGGCGCTGTAGCGCCGAGAGATCCTTCGAGAGATCAATGCCTGTCTCGGCCTTGAACTCCGCAATCAGCCAGTCAATAATGCGCTGATCGAAGTCCTTGCCGCCAAGATATGTATCACCCGAAGTCGACTTCACTTCAAAGACCCCATCGCCGATCTCTAAGATCGTCACGTCGAAAGTCCCGCCGCCCAGATCGTAGACCAAGATCGTCTCGTCTTTCTCTTTATCAAGACCATAAGCAAGCGATGCTGCCGTGGGCTCATTGATGATGCGCTCGACTTCTAGGCCCGCGATCTTCCCTGCGTCCTTGGTCGCCTGACGTTGTTGCTGATTGAAATACGCCGGCACCGTAATGACCGCCTTGGTGATCTTGAAGCCGAGCTTCTCTTCAGCGTCTTTCTTGAGTTTCTGCAAGATCATCGCGGAGATCTCCTCTGGGGTGTACTCTCGCGTCGTCCCCCCCGCGGTGATCTTCACGCGATAATCCGTGCCCATCTTGCGCTTGATCTCTTGGATGGTGCGCTCGGGATTCATAACGGCCTGACGCTTGGCCAGCGTCCCCACCACGCGCTCCCCGGTCTCAGTGAACGCTACTACGGAAGGGGTAATGCGCTCCCCCTCAGCGTTGGTGATGATCTCTGGTTTGCCGCCTTCAACGATAGCGATGGCAGATTTTGTCGTTCCTAAGTCGATGCCAACGATTCTTTCCTTGGCCATAGGTCCCTCCTTAGAGTGTTATGGGTTTGCAGAGCTTGGCGTGCTCTGCGATTCTTGAGAAATCCTTCGCTTGCTCACTTTCACTTTGCTGGGGCGCAGCACGCGGCCCGCGCGCTGATACCCCCGCTCGAACTCCTCTAAAACTTTGCCGCCGTCCTCGGCCTCCACCATAATCAACGCTTCGTGCAGGGCTGGATCAAAGAGCTCCCCTATAGCGGGGATAGGGCGCACACCCTTGCCCTCCAAAAACGCATGGAATTGTGCGAAGATGCGCTCAATCCCCTCAATGAACGAATCTTTGTCGTTGTTCTTATTGAACGAGCGAAAAGCCCGCTCTAAATTATCATAGATCGGGAGAATCTCTGTTAAGAGCTGGTCTTCCAAGCGCACAAGCAACTCTTCACTCTCGCGCGCCTGGCGCTTTTTATAATTCTCAAAGTCCGCTTGCAGGCGCTGCAGGCGCTCGATGAGCTCTTTGTTCTGCTTCTCCTTGAGCTCAAGGTGCGCCTTCAGCTCTGCCAGCTCTTGGGTTGCTGGCTTGTGCTGGGCCTTGGGTTCTTCCATAAAGATCACCTCTAGAGTGCTGCGGCTTTGGAGACGGTGAGGATCGCGCGCAGCCGGTTGCCGATATATTGGGTCGTCGAGACGACTTTGCTATAGTCCATGCGCACTGGCCCGAGCACCCCTAAGACGCCGTCGTAGCCGTAATTTAAGCTGACTAGGCTGTAGGGATGCAGCTCTTTGACGGGATTTTCTTCACCGATGATCGTGGTAAGCTCGCCAGGGCGGGTCTTGCCAAGGGCTTGCATAAAGCGGCTCTCGTCCTCAAGCACGCACAAGAGCTTCCGGGCCTCTGCGATGGCCTCCTCCCAGGTGAAGACCGTCTGGAGGAGATGGGCCAGACCCTCTGTGATGAGGCGCTGGCGAGTCAATTGAGGCGTAATCAATTGCTGAATAAGGGCGAAAGCGTCTTGGGTGATGCGATCAGCCCAGCCTTCCAGAGGGCTTTCGGTAAGCTCTGCAGCAAGCTCGCCCAAGCGCCGTCCCTGCAGGGAGCGATTGAGCAAATCCCCAATCTTTTCGAGCTGTTCCTCTGGCAGCGTCGTCGGGATAATGCGCGATTCTACAATGCCCAAATCGGAAACGAGCACGGCAAGAGCGTGATCTGGGGGGAGCTTCACCAACGCGATGAATTCTAGCTCGGTTTGGTCGATCCGCGGGGTGAGCACAAACCCCAGATGCCCCGTTACACTCGCTAATAAGAAGGCCGTCTGCTGAAGAAGCTCGTCCAATCTTTGCTTTTGGAAGCCGTAGGCCTCTAAGATCGCGTGCTGTTGCTTGCGGGCGAGCTCACTCAGCTCCAAGAGCCAGTCAACAAAGAAGCGATAGCCCTTGGCAGTGGGGATACGCCCGGAGGAGCTCCACGATTTTCTAATATAACCGTACTTTTCAAGATATTTCATATCATTGCGAATGGTCGCGGAGCTGACCGACAGCCCGTATTTTTCTAAAATCGTTTGAGAGCTAACGGCCTTGCCTGTCCGAATGTAATGATCTACTATTTCTTTCAGAATCAGACGCTTACGCGCATCCATTAGCAATCACCTTATGAGTCTGCTAAGTAATGATACCACAGCTGGGGGAGTTTGTCAACTGGGTTGAGATAGCGCTATCCAAGAGGAGAAACTCAAATCAGCCCCTGGGCTTTGGCAAGCAACTCCGACAGATGCGCCGTCTGTATCCCTAAATTTTGTCTGCGGCACCCGTATTGGTGCTGGATCATGCACGCCGAGCAGGGGGTCATCAGCGTCTGTGCACCTGTGGCCTTCACGCGCTCTAGCTCATCCGTCAGAATCTTGAGTGAGATTCGGTGATGGATCGTGCTGTATGTCCCCGCGCCGCCGCAGCAGTGATCAGATCTTTCTAATTGTTTGATCTCGAGGCCCGGAATCTTTTTGAGCAATTCTACGGGTTTTTCGCCGAGCTTCTGCGTGCGCGCTAAGTGACACGGCGCGTGATAGGTGACAATCTCCGCCAGAGACTGAAAGGGCTTCAGCTCAATCTGGGCTAAAAATTCGCTCAGCTCGCGGATTCTCTGAGCAAGTTTTTCTGCGCGCTGGGCGTGGGCTGGATCGTCTTTGAGAAGCTTAGGATAGTTCTTCAAAAACCCTGAACACGTCGCTTCGTCGGAGATTATAATTTCTGCGTCGAGCTTCTCTAATATCTCTATGTTGAAGCGAGCTAAGCGCTTCGCGGCGATCTCATCGCCGTAGTAGAACGCCGGCGCACCACAACAGACGTGCTTTTCAGCGCAGAACACCGCGCACCCATTATGCTGCAAGACCTTTATGGTCGCTGTCCCAGCATTGGGATAGAGCAAGTCCATGCCGCAGCCGACAAAGTACCCGACGCGATGCTTCGGACTGTTGGGGTTTTGCACGAGCACTTCTGAAAGACGCTCATGCAGAAATCTTTCGGCAAACTGATGGCCCTGAAGAATTTCGATCCCATGAGCGAGATCTTCGTCGGTGCGGGTGAGGATCGCGTGAGCGATCTTGGGCAGTCCCACTCGACTGCCCAGCCTCCACGCTCGAACGGCGCGCGCCAGACGCCTTCGGTTAGGCAGAAGCCTCCGGTATGCAAAGCTCTTGAGACGATCCGTTGGGGTGCGCCCAAGAGCTTCGTTCGCACGGCTGAGCAGTTGAGCGTTTCGCCAAGGCAGATCGATCATTACAGGGCATTCCTGAGCACATAGCCCGCAGGTCATACAGAGCGACGCCAGCTCGCGGGCACGTGCGAGATCCCCTTTGCCATTGTGATCTACAAACGCTGTCCAGAGCGCACCGATCACGCCCATGTATGTCTGCCCGGCGTAGACGTGCCCGCCCACGGATCGAAACGCGGGACAGATATTCATGCAACTGCCGCAGCGAATACAATAGAGCGCTTCGCGAAACTGCGCGTCGGCGCGCATCCGAATGCGCCCATTGTCCACTAAAACAACGTGCACTTCGCGATCGTGACCTACCCCCCTGGCCCCCTCCCCTACTGGGGGAGAGGTCGGGGTTACTAATGACACATAACTTGTGAGCTTCTGCCCCGTGGCGCTGCGCGGCAGAAGCTTTACCAATATTAAAGCGTCAGCAAGCGTTGGAACGATCTTTTCAATACCTGTTATGATGACGTGAATCTTGGGGAGCGTCATGGTGAGCCGGCCATTGCCCTCGTTGGTAATGACAATAAAAGTTCCCGTCTGGGCGACGGCGAAGTTCGCACCGGTGATCCCCATGTCGGCTTCTAAATAGCTTTTTCTCAGTGATGCACGCGCGATCTTAGTCAGCTCGTAGGGATCATCTGTGTAAGGCACTTTGAGTTTTTCGGCAAAGAGTTTTCCTATGGCTTCGCGGGACTTGTGGATCGCCGGCCCGGTGATATGAAATGGGCGTTCTCCTGCGAGCTGAATGATGCGCTCCCCTAGGTCCGTCTCGATCACCTCGACGCCGACAGACTCTAAGTGCTTGTTCAGCTCGATCTCTTCGGTGACCATCGATTTGGCTTTGACGGCTCTTTTCACGCCGCGCTCGCGCACGAGCTTCACCAGATACTCATTGGCTTGTTGAGCATCGTGAGCGAGATAGAAGTGTCCGCCGTGACGCGTGACGCTCGCGCGAAGCTGCTCGATCAGTTCATCAAGATGTTCCATCGCAAGCTCTTTGATCTGGCGGGCGCGGCGCTTGAGTGCGTCTTTGTGGGGGAGATCAGCGAACGCCCAGGTGCGCGAGAGATCAAAGTACAAACCCGCGCGGCTCAACGCCGTGTGCATCGTCGTATCTTGGAGGCTTTGGGCGATTTTGCGAGAAAAGTCTCGGCTCATAGCGTGCTCACCAGCAGAGATCATACCCGATCTGGCTTGGTGAAGACAAAATGAGCAATTTGCTGGGCGGTAGATAAGCAGCTATAATAAAGCCGATACTGGGGCCGTAGCTCAGCTGGGAGAGCGCTGCGTTCGCAACGCAGAGGTCGCCGGTTCGACTCCGGTCGGCTCCACAGTTTTTTACTCTCCCAGTCCCACCCGCGCTTGTGCCATGCACTGCTGCGAGAAGTTATTGACGTCGCCGTAGAATAAGAGCATGGTGTCGCCGTCCCAGACGCTTAGCTCCCCATCGTTCTGGACAGCAGGCGTGAGACGCTGCACTAACAGAGGCCCCAACCCTGCAAAGATACCTGTGTTGCTGCCGCCAATCTCTGTCAAACGGAAGACTTCTAGATCTCCTGTATGAGGAACTGTAACCCAAGCGAAGACGACATCAGGGACGTCAGTGTCAATGTTTTCGTCGGGCTCGTTGACCATCGCGAAGATCTGGCGTCCCACACGCACAAAACGCACCTGTTTGATGGGCGGCGTCCAGCCGTCTACGAACCAGATGCACTCTGGGGTATTGGCCGGGGGCACAGGACATCCCCTGTTCGCTGGTCCTCCGGCTTCACTGGGGCACGCATCGTCACGGTTGGAGATGCCATCCCGGTCGTCATCGGCCGCAACGTGAATCGTCACCGGCAGCGACGCGCTCATTTGATCTCCAATTACGACGACAACTTCAAGCGAGAGATTGGTCTCCGTGTTGGGCGTCGAGACCGTGACCGGCACACGCACTGTATCGCTGGTCTTATCTAAATTTACGGACTCTTCTCTCACTGTCGCGCCAGAGAGCTTGACGATCACTTTTGCTTTCAGGCCCAAGTCACCATCTTCGTGATTGTAGACAAAGCTGACCGTGACAGTCTGCGTCACGCCGCCTGGGAGCGTCGCTGGCTCGACCCGGATATTCGAGATAGACGCTGGCCCGATCTTGACGGGAAAGATTTTCTCTAAATCCCCCAATGTCAAAAAGCAGCCGCTCATGAGAGCAGGCAACATCAGCATGAAACCAAAAGACAAAATTCTCTTAGTCATGGTACGTAAGCGACACCTCCTGAGAGCATCAAAAAGTCTGTGATGGTAAAGCCAACGGCGATATGGATCATCGGCACAGTGTTAGAGAACTTGGGCTTTGGCCCTTGAACGATTAAGACTCCTGCGCCGCCACCGATATGCAACCCGCCTCCGAGACTATACCAGACGGTGAAGTCCACAGGCATCACTGTGAAGTTGACAGGCTTGGTCAGCTCGGGCTTCTGTATCGAGCTGGAGCCGTACCCAACCGAGATCATTCCCTTCAGGGAGCTGTTGAAAGCCATCCCGACGGAGCCACGAAATGCGAGCACTGGCCCAATCGAAGAGACCCCGCCGGAGATGAAGAACGGTAAGCCCCCTGCAGGAGTCGGGATCGGCGGCACCCCAGGTGGCTGGGGCACTAACGGTTGTGGCACAGGAACCGGCGGCGCAGAGAGCCGTGCGAACGAATGCGTCGTCTGCTCCACGCTCACTTGACAATGCTTAGGATTATATTCACCAACGACTTCGACGCCCTCGCCACCGCGAAGAGTTGCCGCCCCGCGCACGCGCACTGCCAAGTTTTCTGTGGTGCACGGCTGCGGCCCGTCGAGCACCCTGACACCCTGAAGCGTCACTTGGTCGCTGCCGACTTGAGCGACAGTGCCCTGAAGCTTGATTGTCGTCGGGAGGCGCTCGACAGAGTGTTGACGGCTAGCAAGCTCAATGCGACAGCTCTCCGCGTGATATTCGCCCGTGACGCGCACGCGCTCAGCGAGCTGTATGGGCTCTGTCTGCGCTTGGTTGGACGTGACTTGAACAGGCAGATTCTCCAACCGACATGGCTGTGGTCCTGCAAGCACGATCACGTTTTTCAAAGCAAACTGTGTCGGCGTCCCTGCACTCACGATCCCTTCAAGTTCAATAGAGACTGGGCGCAGCTCAACGTAGTGTGTCGGCGTGTTTAAGCGAACCGTGCAGTCTTCAGCGTGATATTCGCCCCTCACCGTGACAAGATCGCCCGCTTGAAGGGCAGTTGATGGGAGAAGATTGCGCGCCTCAATGTGCACAATGAGTCTCTCAAGCGAGCACGGCTGCGGCCCAGAGAGGACCGTCACTTCGCTGAGCGTAAAGCTCTCGCGTCCTGCGCGGGCGATGACCCCTTCAAGCTCAATCGCTGCGGGTGCTGGAGCAGTCACTCGCACATAGTGCTCAGCAGTTCTAACCGTGACCTGACAAATTCTTTCGTCATACTCGCCCTTGATAGCGACTCTGTCTCCGGCTTTCAGGACAGTAGGTGCTCGTTCGACGCGCACCGCGAGATTGTCACGTGAGCAGAGAGCTACTTTACTGTCTCTGACTTGCACGTCCTTGAGAGCAAACGTTTGGGCGTCACTGTGTGCGACGACGCCCTCAAATTCCGCCGTGATCGCTGCGGGGGGACGCGTCACGAGAAACATAAAAACTGCGATGACCACGACGGCGACGGCTGCGCCGCCGAGGATCATCCACCGGGTGGTGGGGGGCATCTCTAGCCTCCTTTAGAGTTTTCTGCTAAATGTCGCCACGTGATTGCGGTAATAGACGCTGAACCCTTGGGTAGGATCGAGCCAGACCGGGAAGCGTATCAATCCAATGATTTGTGCGCCTGCACGGAGCTGTGCGAGCAGGTTTGGGAAATTGGGGAAATTCCCCACAAGCGCCATCCACAGCCGTTGTGCCCTATTAACAGCGTGTTCATTTATTGCTAACTCTGCTAGCTCGTAGCGTCGCAGGCTCTCCCCGCGCTTCTGCACCAAGGCAATATCGCTCACGCGAAAGAGGCTCTCTTGGAAAGCGTGCGCGAGCACCAAGAGCGACGGCGTAGGGATCTCGCCTCGGAGCAATCCGAGCTCCTCAGGCCGCCCGCCCGAAGCTTGATACTGCTGGAGAAACTCTGTATCGAGCAGGGCGAAGATGATGACCATCTGCGTCTGCTCACCCTCGGTAAACACGACGTAGTCATAGAGCGACTCATCGAGTGCTGCCCAGGCACTAGGAAGCGCATCCTCACCGAGAAGGGCTTTCAAGTGCGTCCATTTTGCAGTCATTGTCACCAGGATTGTGATCGTCTGATAGCCTCCTAGCTCGCCCAGGATAGGATCCTCCAGGTGCGCTCCGGCAGCGATCTCCGCGGCCGTCGGCTGTATCCAAGAGCGCACGCTCTCGGGAGAGAGCGATTTTCGATAGGCGTATTTATAGAGCAGCGTACGGCTGAAGTCCTTGAGTCGGACAACAGCAATATCTGGCTTGCGGATGGGAAGAGCTTCAGAAAGATACTCGTCAGCGATAGCTTGTAGGCGCTCTTGAGGAAGCTTAGGGGTGGTGATCTCGATCTCGGCCTCAAGACGAACGAGGTCTTTCTCCTTGATCTGAGTTTGACTGACAAGACGATGGTCACGGATCCGAAGGCTTTGATCTCCCGCTTTGAGAAGATGGAGTTGCCACCACACAAGGGGAACGCCGCCACCGACAACGACAAGAGCTCCCATAGCGAAGAAGAGCACGGTCAAGCTCTGGCGGGCGGTGCGTCGCCACAATGCCCAAGTAAGTGCTATCAGAAGGGCTAGCCCCACGGCCCAGACGATACCCTGCATCGTGTGGCTCACTCGTATCCCCTCCCACCACAGTTCTTTATATAAATATTATACTGAAAAGTGTTACCGCCGACCAAGTGCAAATTCTGTAGAGACGGCCCAGCCATTGGCCTGCCAGGTGAAGTCCGTTTGCAAGATATTCAGAATCCCCAGGCCCCCACCCCAAGTAATCTCTTGTCCGTTCCAGCCCGCACGCAGCGCGAGCCCCTCGAAGAGTTGAAATTCTAGCCCCACACGAATGGCACGCAACTCTTCTTGACGCGCCAGGTCCACTGCCCCTAGAAGACGTAGTTTGTCTCCTAAGAGCTTTATAGCCGTGCCCATGCGCACTATCATGGGAATCTCTAGAGAGCCCTCTTCGCTAGGGAGCTGCGTCCCTCCTATGTCAGTCACGGCCAAGCCCCCCTGCACCCAGCCGAACCGGATCATCAGCCCAACGTCAACGCCTGCACCGCGGAAGCGCTGCCCTGCCCGAAAATTGTCGTAAAGCTTGACCACGATCCCCGCTGCCATCGTCTCCCGCACACCAGCCCCTAGAGCAAGCACGGTGAGTGTCTGTTCTTCTTTGATCGGGATTTTGATGTTTTTACTGCCGTACCAGAGTGCGCCGCCGATTCCCCAATAGCCGCCGCTGAGGGCTACACCCCATATCTCAAAGGGCGTCGTCGGCCCGGGCATCGAGAGCCTCCCCAAGGCCCCAAAGCCCTTCAATGTAAAGAGCCCGGCAGGGTTCCACAGCGCTGCTGCAGCGTCGTCGGCCAGCCCCACGAACGCCCCGCCGAAACTCACAGCCCTTGGGGAAAGTTCTTCAGTCAAAAAGCTCTGAGCCAAAGCTGGGGAGATGAGCAACGCGCTGCTCAAAGCTATGGATAGGAGAATGCGCATAATTTATGGGCGCGGCGGCAACGACTGATCGACGGGCGTATTCGAGAGCCAATAGGCGATCAACTCTTGCATGGTCGCGAGATCGATCTGCTGTCTGCCGGTGCCAGGCACAATAGACGATTCCAGCCACCAGCTCACCGCCCGATGAATTTGATAGAACGAGATGAGCTTATCGTCTTTGGGATCGATACGCTCTTCTTCAGGGGGGATGTCCGGGCGCGTGATGTAATGCGCCACAATGACTTTGATCGGCAGCCCTGCGACAAGCTGAAACGAGCTTGTCCCTTCCGTAGGCGTCTGAAAGTCAGGGACCTTGCTGATGACAAAACCCGTCAGCGTCGGTGAATCAAACTCCCCTTCTTCCGAGAGCTTCACCTCGTAGACGATCTTCTTCACTGTGCCGGCAGCTAGTCGCTCTGGGAAGATCCATTCGATTGTAGTCTCTCCTTGCGACGGGGGCCGGAACGTGCCCCCGTGCGCTTCTCCCAGGACTTTCTCAGTGACATCTTCGACTTTGGTGTACATCCCGATAATGCCTTTCGGCCATTCTTCGCGCACCCCAAGCCCTAAGACGTCGCGGTTGATACGAACTTCAAGATAAACTCTGATAAATATCCCGCGTGGCAGTTGCCCGTCGAACGTTGGAAGATCACGAACAGCTACGGCGATGTTAATGACGGTAATCGTGGCGCTGATGCTGTTAGTAGCGCCCTCATTGTCGGTGACCGTTAGGGTCACCGTGTAAGTCCCGGCTTTTTCGTAAGCATATGAAGGGCTCGTTTCGGTGCTTGTTCTCCAATCACCGAAATCCCATAGATAGCTGACGATGCTCCCATCGGGATCATACGACTGATTGCTGAAGAAGATCGTCTCTTTAACAGCAGGCTCTGTAGGGCTGAAGTCGAATTTCGCTACCGGCGGAGCGTTAGTGACATCAAGCGTTAGAAATGGGAGATTGATGCGCACGCGCTGGCCTAAGATATTCGTGTACTCGACAGTGCTTGGGCTGCGATTGATGGGGAAAGAGCCTTTGACACTCGAGCTGACCTGAAAGCGGAACGTCACGGTCTCTTCAGGGCGTATGGCGTCCACTCTCCAGGTGAGCATCTTGCTGCCGTCAGCGAAGTCTTGGATCTCTGGGGCGCCTTCGGCGCCTTCAAACGTCACGCGGTGTGTAAGAGTCACCTTAGCGATGATCTGCCGCGCGATGAATTCTATACGCAGTTGCCCTTGTAAAGCCGTAAGGGTCTCATCAGAGAGATTCTTCAAGAAAAGCCCGTTCGTGAAGCGCGCGAGCGAGAGCAGCGTCTGAGATCGTGCGGCTTCGTCACTCGTGGTGACGACGTGAATGGTGATCTGATTGTCGCGGGCCCGCTGGGCCTGGGTGAGCACTGGGCCGAAATCAGCCTGTGCCAACCCCGCACGGGCGATCAGCCAGATCTGGATCTTGCGCGCTTCAGGGCGTGCAGTCTCCGTCAGCTCTTTGGTCGCCAGCGCGACAGCATCGGCCAGTCCGGCAGCTCCTGCTGGAGTCAGCTCCGAAAATCGCTGCCGAATGAGATTGAAGTCAGGCGTCAATGGGCTGTCGACAGTCGGAGGCGCTAGGGAGATCAGCCCAACGCGGTCATCCGGACCGAGCAGTCCCAGCAAGCGGTCCACAAAGGGACGGACATTCTCAAAATTAATAGTTCTGTCTACCCCAAGCATGATATCCAGCGGGGGTTGGGAGAAGAAATCACCACTCAGTCCCAACCGTACGGTGGCGACCTGGGGCTCCGCAAAGGTACCCCGTCGGTAAACGGTGAAAGTCTCGACGACAAATTCCGCTCTAATGCCCGGCGGGGGAGTGACCTGGGCGCGACTGCTTAAGAAAAGCAAGACTCCTAAAAGAATCGTAATGACGGCAAGCGCACGACGCCCCTGCATATCCGGTCTCCCCTTTTTTACAGCAACGATAGCTCACTTCTATCATACCCGATGCAACAGGGGCTGACAGTTGCTCACGTTACATTGAGTTAACTGCACTTGAGCTTGGCCTTCACTTGGCTAGGTGGCAGCGTAATCAGAAACTCAGCGAAGAAGATCTGGGACAGGGGAATAAGTGCGATCGTCTTGATCTCGACAGCTTGAGGAGCTACTCCTACCGTCCAGAGATAGAACTGCACTTTGACGGCATCGAAATCTGCTTCCGCTTTGACACGATACGTGTACCATTCAGGGTAGAGCTTGGCCTTGGGGGTGAGATACTTATTAATCATCATCTTTGCTGCAGCCTCGCGCAGTTGGGGTGATCTCCCAAAGATCGCAAGTTGTTCCAGCTCCGGGATGGTCTTGGTGCGCAGATCAACCCCTGCGACGATAGGGTTCTCGACCGTGGGAAGATTCCAACACGCACTGATGACTTTGCCTTGGTTGGCTTCTTCGACAGCTTGACGAAGTTCTTTGAACCCGCGCTCACTCTCGATCTTCTGAATGAG
Source organism: uncultured Thermotogae bacterium (assembly GCA_964473325.1). Classification (GTDB taxonomy): domain Bacteria; phylum Bipolaricaulota; class Bipolaricaulia; order RBG-16-55-9; family DRXL01; genus JANXCC01. The sequence goes on along the minus strand of CAYYOG010000011.1, from coordinate 12,741 downwards.
CGGGTCAAGCTCCGACAGCGGGCGCCCGATGAAGAGATACGCAGCGACGAGCGTCCGGGCAGCGGCCAAGCGAAACTCCGGAATGGCATCCGTCGAGACCATCTCGATCAATCGAGGAATGGGCTTGGTATCTGCCCAAGAGTCTAGTACCAACAGGAAAACCAAGCTTGCTATTACAAAGAGCAATCGTCGCGTCATGGCCTATCACCCCAACGTCGAGTTTTCTAGGGAAATTTTAGCTGAAAGCAACACCACGTGCAAGCGTAAGGTCTCCACCAAATCTTCACATTTTCTTCATGGGCTCTTTATATTGTTACGCTATTGTCATAGCCGAGGTGACCAAACGATGATGAAGAAACTCGTACCGGTAGTCGGCATCGCGAGCCTGCTCGCGATTGGGTTGTTCGGTCTTATTGGGACGGCGCAGACGCGCCTCGACCCTCGGACAGTTCAGGCGATGATTGATAGTATCAATGATGAGTATCACGCTCATGCGTTCTATCAAGCAGTGCTAGACAAGTTCGGCCCAGTGCTCCCGTTTGCGAACATTGTGCAAGCCGAAGCACAGCATATCGCACTATGGAAGTTCTATTTCGCCAAGTACGGTGTGCCTGTGCCTACTGATACGTTCTTGGGCAACGTTCAAGCTCCAGCGACGATTTGGGAAGCCTGCGAACAAGCGGCAGCGGCTGAGCTAGCCAACGCTGCGATGTACGATCAGTTCTTGACTTTCGTGCAGCAGCCCGATCTGCGCTGGGGCATGATGCGTTTACACGACGTCTCGCTGAACAACCATCTGCCGGCGTTTCAGCAATGTGGCACAGGGCGAGGCCCAGGGCCCCGCAGACCATAACTCGAAGAATTTTGAAAGGAGATGACCAACGATGATGAAGCGTGGAATGATCACCCTAGTCAGCGTAGCAGTGCTCGTGGGGATCTTTGCGGGAGCAGTGTGGGCAGCACAGCCCAGCACGCAACCAATGGCTCCCCGAGGCCAAGGAACACTCCTGCAGATCCTGGCTGAGAAACTCGGTATGACTCCAGCAGAGCTTCAGAAGCTCTGGGCAGAAGCACGCATGGAAGCGTTTAATGCGTCCAATCGCGCTCCGGGCACGGGGCAGTTTGGATCTCCGGCGCGAATGGGTCGAGGGAATGGACGCGGGATCACCGTGAGAGCCCGCGATGGCACAGGTCCACGATGTCGCCGCTAAGTGACACGATTGAGCAATGTGAGGGGTGGGACAACCCTACCCCTCACCGCCGACATTTGGGAGATGATCGTATGGAACGCACCCGTGCGATTCCAGGCAAAGTGTATGCCAAAGTGATTGTCGCGATCTCGATGATCGTGTTGTGGAGTTTGTCCGCCGCAAGCGGAGTTGTCGCCTGGTTCGCACCGAGAGGGCCGCGCTCCGGCTGGACAGTGCTGCTGTTTAATATGACCAAGCGCGATTGGATCGATCTGCACTTCTGGCTCAGTGTCGCAGCTGTACTCGTGACGCTCGTTCATATAGTCTTGGATTGGCGGCCATTAGTTGGCTATATCCGATGTATCACGCGCGTTCGGCATATTTCTCCAAAAGAGTGAACTCGTGCACAAGAAGGGAGATTCTTATGCGCACTATTTTCGCCCTTGGAATGCTCGTGCTTCTCTTGACACTCACAGGGTGTTCGCAAGCGCCAGGCTCGCTTGCCCAAACGCCCAAACCCCCGACCGTGGACGGCAAGATCGAACAGTCCGAGTATCAATATCACTACAGCAACAGCACGATCAAGATGGACCTGTACTGGACGATTGTGCAAGATACGATCTATGGCGGCAAGAGTGATCTCCTTGCCTCAGCGGGTAGCGAGGCCGTTCGCGAAGTATCCCAGAGCAAGATGCCGTTCACAGTTATTGAGTTCAGCCGCAAGCTCAACACCGGAGATCGTTTCGACAATCCCATAACTGAGGGCACATGGAAAACGTATCTTGCCCACTCTGATAGCGACGATCTTGTAAGCAATCACGGGCGTGATCGCCGAGCTGCAGTGCAGGTCAACTACTTCACAGGTAAGAGTACCAATTGAATTATGGCCAGTACAGGAACACCACAGACGGCACGGAAATTTTCTGTGCCGTCTATGTTCTTCCATGACGCAGAGCTGCACCAGGGGGGTGGGAGACGCTATACTTGACATGATGGCAAAGAAGATCCTAGTTGTGGACGACGAACTGAAGATCGTGCAGCTCGTGCGGGCGTATTTACAGCAAGCAGGCTTTGCGGTCTTGACGGCTTCCACCGGCAAAGACGCATTGACACTCTGGAGAGTTGAGCAGCCAGCGTTGGTCGTCTTAGATCTGATGCTCCCCGATATGGACGGCTTGGATGTCACGCGGGAAATTCGACAAAAATCGAATATCCCAATCATCATGCTGACGGCGCGAGCCGAAGACGCTGATCGCATCGCCGGCCTAGAGATTGGAGCTGATGACTACGTCGTCAAGCCGTTCAATCCCAGAGAATTGGTCGCGCGTGTGCGCGCAGTGCTCCGGCGCGTGGAGGGCCCAACCAAACCAACTGTGATCGAAGTAGGTGATCTCGTCATCAACGTTGATAGCCACGAAGCGTATCTCGATACAAAGCTTCTTGATCTGACGCCCATCGAGTTCAAGTTGCTAGCGACGTTAGCGGAGCAACCGGGCCGTGTCTTCACGCGACTGCAACTCATCGAAGCCCTCTCTGGAACAACCTACGCAACCCTTGATCGCACTATCGACACGCACATTAAGAATTTGCGCAAGAAGATCGAGCGCGATCCGCAAAACCCTGAGTATATTCTGACAGTGCGTGGCGTGGGCTATAAATTTCAGGAGCAAGGACTATGACCATTCTCCGCGATATTCCGTTGACGCTCAAGCTATGGCTTGTATTTTTCATCGTGATCGTTCTCGGGATGGGCATCGCCTATCTGCTCGCTGATCAAGCGACGACACGGCAGTTTCTTGTCTTTAGTGGACAGCGGCATCTCGAGCAGGCGCAGCTCTTAGCTCCTCTCTTGGCAGACTATTACGCACAAAAAAAGACGTGGGCAGGGGTCGAAAGATTGCTGATTCAAGAGCATCCAGGACGAGGGAAAGGCCCTCCCTGGAGCAATCCCTGGCAGAATTTTTCTCTTGTCGACAGCAGCGGGCACCTTGTGATCGGGCAAGGAGAGATCTCCCAAGAAGTACTCAAGTCCCTGGGAGTACCCATCATCGTGAATAACGTGCGCGTTGGCTGGCTTGTGCCCACGGCAGGGATTCATCGTTTCTCTGCCATAGAGCAAGAGTTCTTAAACTCAGTGAGAAGCGTTATTATACTTGCAGGCGCGATCGCTGCTGGTGCAGCCTTGGTGTTGGGAGGGCTCTTTCTGCGCGGAGTCATCGCGCCACTGCGTCAGCTTGAACGCGCATCACATCGCTTGGCTCAAGGAGATCTCAGCCAGCGCGTCTCCATCACGGGACAGGATGAAGTAGGCCGTTTAGCGGAGTCATTCAATCGCATGGCTGAAAGCTTAGAAAAATCCGAAAAGCTGCGCCGCCAGATGATCGCCGATATCGCTCATGAGCTACGCACACCCTTGACAGTGATTCAAGGTAATCTCCAAGCGATTCTCGATGGGGTGTACGAGCCTACTCCTGAAGTCATCGCGTCTATACACGAAGAGAGCTTATTATTGGCTCGTCTGGTGAGTGATTTGCGTGAGCTGAGCTTGGCTGAAGCCGGCGAGCTACGCTTAGGGAAGAGGGTCACAGACCTTCGAGAGATCGTACAGCACGCTGCTACAGTCGTCGATCCCGCACTCAGAGCAAAGAATATCGCGCTCAATCTTGAGCTTCCCCAAGATCCTGTCTTTGTCGAGATTGACGCGCAGCGCATCGAGCAAGTTTTACTGAATCTCCTGACCAACGCTGAGCACTATACTCCCTCAGAGGGCCAGATCCGCGTTGTGCTCACTGTGCGCGACAGCAACGCTATCGTTCAAGTGAGCGACACCGGCCCAGGGATCACCCCCGAAGATCTGCCTTATGTCTTTGAGCGCTTCTGGAGAGCAGACAAGTCACGCTCGCGAGCGACGGGCGGCTCCGGCTTAGGGCTTGCTATCGCGAAATATTTTGTCGAAGCGCATGACGGCAAGATCCGGGCCGAAAGCACTCTGGGTCAGGGCACGACGTTTACGTTCAGTCTCCCTGTACGTTAAGCCTTAGTCGGCTGGCGCTCGGCCTGAAGGACTTTCCAGATCATCCACGCGATCACGCCCAGCCCGGCAACAAAAAGCACTAAGAAGACAATCAGCGGGCTGAGTTGGAGATTGACCGGTTCAGCCGTGACGTCCAAAAACTTGCTCAGCTCAATGTTTTGCAGAACCTGACGACTGATCGCGTTGAGCGCTAAGACGCTCAACTGCGCCAACCCCGTTAGAATCGCAAGCAGTTGGGTGATCCGTCGTCGCTGCAGAAGAATCAAGAGCCACGGCAACCCTGGTCCTACTGCTGTTAACCCCGTCAAGATTATCAAGGGGCTGGAGAACATCTGCTCGCGTGCGTCCGCAGGCCACGTGCCAAAAGCGTACCACGAGCCCATCACTGCAAACCAGATCATCCCAACTGTATGAAGCTTCAACGCGAAGCCCGCTGCCCAACTCTGATATTGCAGGCTCTCGCGGCGGGCGAAGACTCCAGCATCAAAGACTGCATACGCTGCGACAGTCGTTAACGCTAATCCAAACATCATCAGCCAGCGAGGGAGAAGCGTTGGATCAGAGAGATTGAGCGCAATCCCCAAGGGAGCTCCTGCGACGCTTGTGTCCTGCCACAACTTAGGCCAAGCTGGAAGATTGACCATCAAGCTGAACCCGTTCGTAAAGAGAAAGCCCATCACTATGAACAGCACTGCTGAGACCCACCCTGCAGCGCGCTTGAACGGCGTCAACACCGCGCCGTCTTTGAGGCCCGTCACATAGATATAGACCCCATAGTACGCGAATGTCAAGAGAATAATAATCGAGAACCAAGGCCAAGCCATCAAGATCGTCGCGGGATAAAAAACCCGATAATACGCGACTTGCGTGAAGAGTAGGGGCACGATCCCGAAGTTGATCCCTAAGGCGACGAGAACCGGCATTTGTCTCATCAGTCGAGCCGACCACCGTTGCGCTTCCGTGCTGCCCCAGCGCGCGAGCGCCATTGCCAAGAGAATCCCAGCGAACCATAGGTGCAGGGGCACTATGTGCAACGTAAAGCCTAGAACTTTGAAGGTCACTAAGAACCAATAGGGTGCTGGATATCCTAGGGGGCTCGGCGGACCAATCAGCTCTGTTGGGTTCATGGCTATCTTATCCCTCCTGGGCGCGGCGGGGTAATTGAGATCAGATACTTTGTCAGTAGCTCAGCTTCTTCAGGCGTCCCTGCCCACGGCGGCATGAAGAAACGAAACTTGTCTGTGTTCTGCACGAGGTTTTTTATCATCTCTGGCGTCCAGCCACGCAAGAGCTGCCCGACAGCTGAGTAGCCCTCGGTCGCCGCATGGGCTGAGCCGCAGTGATACTGAAAGAGCACATGCCCCAACTCGCGCTGCGCCGACTCGGGCAACTGAAGCAGCATGCGTTCGTCGATCTCCCCAGAGGGTGTCACTACTTCAGGGTAGCGTGCTCTCACCCAAGCGCTTGTCCACGTGCCACCCTCTAAGTAGCCTTTCTCGCGAAGCACGGGCACCTCTTCAGGCAAGATCTGATTGCTGTAGACGACGTTATAGATAATATACGGCTTGCGCACGGCCTCGCGGACAAATTCCCCCGCAGGGACAGCAACAAGGCCCATGCCAAAGAGCACAACGGCGAACCCTGGGGTGACCCAGCTCGGATTGCGATAGAGCCCTAGATAGATCATAGCGAAGACCCCGATCGTCGTAGCACCGATCAAGACCATCAAGATATTGAGAGTGCCTGCGGCAGCAATGGCGGCTCTAGCCGATTCAGGCAAGAAGACAAACCAAGTTGGGGCTCCGACCGTCACCAACGCTGCTCCTATCAGGGCAGGCTGCGCCGAGCGCGATATAACGAGATTGCGCAAAGGCACGTCTTTCGCACGCAACGACGCATGGAGGGCAACATAGAGCGCAGCGAGCAAGAGCGACCCACCAGTGCGAACAAGCGTTTGCGGGACAAACTGAGGGTTAAAGAAACCCACCCAAAAGTTTTTATTCTCGACCCACCCCCCAGGGTTGAGCATAAACGCCGTGATGCCCGTAATCAAAACCAAGCTCATCCACGCCGAGAACGCGTAGATCCAGGCCATCGCTTGGTGGATCTTGGGCTCCAATCTTCCCCAATAATAGAAGAAGATAAACGCCGAGACGATCTCCAAGACGAAGAAGACGTACTCCATCGCCCAACCGAAGACAAACGTGTGTATCAACGTTTCCGTAGCTAATGGCGAAGCTAAGCCGATCGTCCACCAGATGCCGACGCCGGTGATCGCGCCGTAGACGACCGTGATCAAAATAAAGAACCATGCATGATCTCTCAGATACGCGAGGTACTCTCGGTTGTTTGTGCGGTACGCGTGGCGGGTTTCCAGGGCTAAGAATATTCCCCCACCCACAGCGTAGTGCGAAACTAAAACGTGCAAGATCGCGATGATCGCGATCAACATCGGAGAAGTTAAGAATGGGACATACCAAGCTGGATAATGCATTCTCTCACCCTTTCGTTGGCCGCTATTGTATCGGTGCGGGGCGGGATATACTATGACCTATGTCAGTGACGATGGTCTCGGAGTCCAGGCATGACGCCGCTTAGGGGAGAACCAGACCGCGAGCCCAAACCCCAGGGTTGCAACAAGCACGATGGCGCTCCCTATGGGAAGATCGAGCGCAAACGACAGCGCTAAGCCCACACCGGCGTAGAGGACCCCCAACAGAGCCGCCCAAAAGAAGATCTTTTTCAGATCATAAGAGAACTGAAACGCCGTCGCCGCAGGGCTCTGCAAGAGAACAAAGACGAGCAGTCCCCCCACCAAGCGCAGTGCAAGAGCAATAGTCACTCCCGTTAAGAAGAGAACCAGATAATAAAACGGCCACGTGGGGATGCCCGACTCCTCAGCAAGCTTGCGATCAAACAAGAGCGCTTGGAACTCTTTGAAGAAGAGCCCGATCGTGAGAGCTATAGTTCCCATGAGCCCCGAAAGCCAGAGAAAATCTGTATGAGTCATCGCCAGGAGGCTCCCCCATAATAACCCCAAAGCTGAGCTGCTCATCGCCGTCCCCGGCGCGAGATAGAGGAAGATCAAGCCCAAGGCCATCGTAAACGGGAAAAGCACCCCAGTGATGACATCGGCAGGGAGCTTCGCGCGCTCGGCTACAGGGCCGAGCACCGCGGCAGTCAAGACCGCCGCGATTAATGCTAAAGTTAACGGCTCTATCCCCAAAGCGAGCCCCAGCGCTGCCCCAGCAAAAGCCGCGTGCGACATCGTAAAGCCTAGAGAACTCAAGCGAAGACGAACGACGAACGTTCCCAGCAGCCCGCAGGCCGCGCCTGTCAGCACCGCCCCGCCCAAGAGCGTGACGATCAAACTCCACGGTAATCCGAACATCGCTTCATTTCCCGTAAGCAAGCGTGAAAGTGCGCACGACGTGCTCGCGCATCCCGTCTTGTCTTATATGCCCCCCATCGAGCAAGACCACTCGATGACAGCTTGACGGGATCGCTTCGAGATCGTGCAGCACGATAAGCGTCGTGAGTGCTTGCTCACGATGCCAGCGCGCAATGAGCTCGGCGACTTCGTCGCGCGCCGCAAAATCGAGATGGCTGAAGGGTTCGTCTAGTAATAAAATTCTCGGCTCTTTCGCAAGAGCACGCGCGAGCAGGGCCTTCTGCTGTTGGCCCCCAGAGAGTTTTCCGATGGGGCGCTCGGCAAGCTCTGCCAATCCTAGCAATTCTAAAGCTTCCTGAGCCCGTGCACGATCTTCTGCTGTCGGCCGACGGAGCAGCCCAATCCGGCCATAGCGCCCCATGAGCACGACGTCTCTTACTAAGACTGGGGTCGTCTCATCAAACTGAAACTCTTGGGGGATGTAGCCGATCTGGCTGCGGAGCTGCGGGCCGAATCGCGCAATGTCTCGTCCCAGCACTAAAACTTTTCCGTGCGTGTAGGGCAAGAGCCCATTGATCGTCTCAAGAAGCGTCGTCTTGCCCGCGCCGTTGGGTCCAATGATCGCGACGAACTCCCCTGGTTCAATAGAGAGATTGATCTCGCGAATCGCTGGGACGCGCTCACCCTCGTAGACCGTTGAGACGTTCGTGAGCTCAATTACAGAAGTCGCCATGTGAAGAGCTCTTCATCAGAAGCATGCAGCACTGTCCTCGCTGCGGTCTCGCCGTCCATCTGCGCGAACTTTTCTGGCCATTCTGGACGAAGCTCGATGACGACGCTCTGATCTTTGGTGCGAAAGAGAGCTCGCGGATGCCCTCCACCGAGCACAGCGATATTGCCCTTGCCCAGCGTGCAGCCAGTCGCTACTTGGAGCCCATCAACAAGACAAGAGACGGGAGGTGTGACTCCCGTCTCTGCTGTCACGGTAAGCCCAGTGTAGCCACGCGATCGTATCAAGCGCAGCGCGAGCAGCCCCATCTTCACGCCACAAATTAGATAGGGCCCCAGATGGCCGTGAAACTCGACCGCGTGAGACGCAAGTTCGTCAAGATTCACTGCGGCAACGTCGATCTCTCGCATCTTCATGGTCGTCGCCGGTAGCTTTCGAGGGCTTCAAACATTTGAGTTCCGTTGTGGGCGATCACTTCAAGATAATCTCGAGTGTTGGGCACAGCGCCGGGGAAATTCGTCAACACGACGTTGATAGCGCCGATCTCGAACGCCAGTCGCGAACCCAGCCCAACACCGCTCTGAAGATTGTCCACGACGAGCGCGACCTTCTGCTCGCGCCCCAACTGTACTAGCTGCAAGAAGAGCTGAGCTGAGACGCGCTCCGGCGGCGGATAGGTGCCGACGACATGAAAGCCCAACCAGCTCACAAACTTCGCCTGAAAGACTTGGCTGATCACTTTCACTTCTTGGACGTTAAACTGGTGCGCTCGCGCAAGCAGCCTACCAGCAAGCTCTTCGATACGCTTCTGAAATGCTGCAGCGTTCTGCTGCACAGCAGAGACATCCTTAGGCAAAATCTTTTCGAGCGCGTCCCGAACGATGCCCACTTGCTGGATAGCGTTGGGAGGCACGTTCCAATCGTCACCGACTTTAATCACCAACGCTTTGCTCCCCGACGCTTTCACGAGATTCTCCATCCACGGCTCAAACCCGTGATGCAATACGAGCGCTGCACGCGCCACGGCAGCAACGTCGCTGGGGCGTATATCATAGTGTGCCGGGCACATCCCCCCAGGGATGAGCACGAACAGCTCTACTCTGTCTTCCGCGATCTTGCGCACAAAATCGCCTAAAATCTCCGTGGTTGCTACGACTGTTGGCTTCTCTTGAGCATGGCTGACTCCTATAAACCCTACCCCTGCTCCGATCAATACGACCCCAAGTAAGATCAGCGCAATTCTGCGTGCGTTCATCTCGACCTCCTTTGGTAGCACGCTTGTTATAAACGTAGCACCGTCTGACTAAAAAATTTTACGCTTAGCGTAAGCCCCGTCCCGTTGAAGTCGCTGTCAGTTTGCCATGTCTCACCCCTCTCATCCCGATGAGCTTCGTTGCGAGTTCCTCGATCTGGCGTCCTGTACCACGCACAGCGACGATCTCTAGACAGTTGTCGTGATCCAAGTGAATATGCATGGTCGAGAGAATCTGCTCGTGGTATTCGTGCTGGATATCAGTGAGCTGAGCTTCTAAATTGCGCGCGTGATGGTCATAGAGCAGCGTGACGACACCAACGACTTCTTCATTGGCTTGCCATTGGCGCTGGACGAGGGCGTCGCGCATTAAATCCCGCAAAGCTTCAGAGCGATTGGCATAGCCCCGCTCAATCGTGAGCTTGTCGAATTTTTTTAGCAGTTGTTCGTCAACGGCGACTCCAAAACGCACTAATTCGCCCATAGCACGTTTTATGATAACGTGCTACGAATTCATCGTCAATGATCACCGTCACACTCTCGCTTGATGATGGGCAGGTCTAGTCGTCTTCGAGCCCCAGCAGCTCAGCAATGCGCGCCCTGTCAAATCCCACGACGATCTCGCCGTCAATGTCTATCACGGGCACGCCTGTCTGGCCACTCACGCGAATGAGTCGCTCCGCAGCGTCTTCGTCCTCAGAGACATCTACTTCGGTATACTCGATCTCATGCTCATCGAGAAATCGCTTGGCTGCGGCACACCATGAGCACGTCGGCGTCGTATAGATCGTCACTTCAGGCATATGCTCCTCCCTTACGCTGCTTGCATGACCCGCGCGACGAACTCCCGTTCCGGCAGCGCCCCTTCAAACATCACTGCTCCGTCGTTGACGACCGTCTTGGGCACGCCGTAGACGTCGTATTTGTCTGCAAGATACGGAAATTCGAGAGCCGAGACCATGTCGGCTGTAATCTTGTCGTTATAGAGCGCCATCTTGTGCGCCATTCTGACGGCTGCTGGGCAGTACGGACAGGTCGGCGTCACAAAGACCTGGATGTGTAGGGGCTTGATCAGGGTGTTGAGCAGCGTTTGAGTTTCTAGGGAAAGTTGGGTTGTCCCACGCGAGACATCTACCAAGCTTTCTAAGAAAGCACTGAATTCGTAGCCCGCGGGCACGCCAAAGAACCGAATTCCGTAAACTTTTTGCCCTTCGAGAACGATAGCCGGGATCTTGTCTACCCTGAAGCGCTTCGCTGTCTCTTGTTCGTTCTTAAACTCGTAGACCTTTAAGATGAGCTTGTCTGAGAGCACCGTGACTTCTCTGAGGAGCTTGTGCGCCATCTGACACGGCTCACATTCAAACTCTTGAGTGAAGTAGTGAATCGTGACGGGATTGACAAGCTGCTCAAAGATCCTCCGGATTTGCTGTTTATTCTGTTCTGTGAGCAACGACATGGGAAAATCGACCTCCTTGAGTTAGTAGAGTTAGGGTAACTGTACGAAGCCGTGTTGCATCTTCCACAGATAATACTTCTCAAACGCGACCTTGGCCCAGTGGGCCTGCGGTCCAGGGATAAGCAACTCGAACTTTCGCGGCGGCAGCATCTTGTCCGAGAGAATTAAAACGCCCATGTTGCCCGCGTCCATGATGCAGAGCGCGGGGATCTCCCCGAATTCTTTCTCTTCTTGGGGTGGCTCGCCCTTGATCTGGGCAGCGATATTATAAGCCGCGATCTTGGCCATCGTCTCAGCGGGATAGCCCGTCTTGGGCACGCCTACAGAAAGGGGCGTCTGCCAGGGGACGCTCACAGCGACGGCAACCCCCGCAGCGTAGATATTAGAAAAATTCTGATGCTGATAGGTCGGCTTGACGGGGACGAAGCCCTGCTCGTTGCCCAAGCCCGGCGAATTGCGAATCGCTTCAACTCCCAAAAACGGCGGGATGATCATGGCAAACTTGAAGGACAATATCTGCCCATCTAAGAGATGGACCTCATTGGGGACGATCTCCTTGACGCCAACGTTAGTGAGCCAACGGATGCCCAGTTTTTTGAGGAAGAACTCGAGCATCTGCTGGCCGCCTTTGAGCCCCCCGATCCCGAAGTGCCCGCAGAACGGCTCCGCGGTGATGAACGTGATCGGGACTTTCTTGGCAAGACGAGCTTTCCGCAGCGCGTGCGCAAAGTTAAACAGAAACTCATAGGCTGCGCCAAAGCAACTGGCTCCTTGGGTCGCGCCGATCACGACCGGGCCGGGGTCGTCCACGAGCCTCTTCCAGCCCTCGTGTGCGTGCAGCGCATGCTCACTATTACAGATCGAATACGTATAGCCCTGCGGACCAAGGCCAGGCACGATCTCATACTGGGGATACGGCCCTGTCGCGATCACCAGATAGTCATAGCTATAGCTTCCCAGCGTTGTGTGCACGGTCTTGCTCTGGGGGTCGATGCGCGTAGCTGGAGTGTGCACGAAGTGCACCTTCGCGCGCTCCAGCACCGGTGCTAACGGGAAACTAATATCTTCGGGTTTGCGCCAGCCAAACGGCACCCAGATCAACGACGGGATGAAGACGAACTTATCGTCCTTGGAGATGAGCGTGATCTCGAGGTCATCGCCCAGAAGGCGACGCAGCTCCAGTGCTCCCGTCAGCCCAGCAAAGTTCCCACCCACAATGACGACCTTCACGGTATCCATAAAGTATCCCTCACTTCTCTGATCTCTCCTTCTCTCTAAGTATAGCGTGTGAGGATGCGCACCATAGACAGAAGTTTGGCGCGTGCCGCAGAATCGCTCATCTTGCCGCTTAGGCAGTGGTGCTCGAGAGTGCGCGCGATCAGTTCAGAGAACGCTTTGTTGAGGGCTTCACGCGCTGCCGCAAGCTGTTGAGTTACCAACTCGCAGCTCTCTTCGCGTTCGATCATCTCACGGATCGCGCGAATCTGGCCCTCGATGCGCGCCAGACGTACCGCAAGCTCCTTCTTGTCTTGAGAACGCACTATCCTCAACTTCTCTGATTGAGTGCTCATAGCTGTTATACTCCATGGGGTATGATCGCCTTTAGTATAGCATGCGCTCCGGGGTATGTCAAACCCGTGCCAGAGAAGGTTGACAACGCCATTCGTCTATGATAAAAACAATAAAGG
>CAYYOG010000010.1:46545-77058 GCA_964473325.1 uncultured Thermotogae bacterium | reverse complement strand
TATGGAAAGAGTCTTTCGCTACATTGATGACCATCGCGACGAGTTTCTCGAGCGTCTTAAGACGCTGCTGCGCCAGCCCAGCGTCGCTGCACAAAATCTGGGGATGGAACTGTGCGCTAAACTTGTCCAGCAGATGCTCGACCAAGTCGGGTTCAAGACCCAGATGCTCCCCACTGACGGTTTTCCCGTCGTCTACGGCGAGCTGGAAGGTAAGAGCGACAAAGTCTTGATGTTCTACGATCACTACGACGTCCAGCCCCCAGAACCCCTCGAGCTGTGGGAGTCCGATCCCTGGGACCCGCAGATCCGCGACGGAAAGCTCTACGCACGCGGCTCTTCAGATAACAAGGGCGATCTGACAGCCCGACTTTGCGCTTTGGAAGCTTATCAGAAGGCCATGGGTAAGCTGCCCGTCACGATAAAATTCGTGATCGAAGGCGAGGAAGAGATCGGCAGCCCGCATCTAGAACAATTCGTCAAGGAGCATAAAAATCTCTTACGAGCCGACGGGTGCATCTGGGAGTTCGGGCACAAAGACTTAAAAGACGTTCCCCAGATCTATCTTGGGCTGAAAGGGATCTGTTACGTCGAGCTGCGCGCCAAGGGCGCAGTGAGCGATCAGCACTCGTCCTGGGGCACAATTGTGCCCAACCCAGCGTGGCGCTTGGTCTGGGCGCTGAGCACCCTCAAAGACGAAAACGAAAAGATTCTCATCAAGGGCTTCTACGACGACGTGCGCCCACCGAGCCGAGCTGAACTCAACGTCGTCTATGAGCTCGATTTCGACGAGCGCGGCTGGCGCAAGAAGTTCGGGATTAAAAAGTATCTGTTGGGGCTTTCGGGAGGAAAGTTACGCAAAAAGCACTACTTCGAGCCGACGTGCACGATCTGCGGGATCTGGAGCGGCTATACGGGTCCAGGGCCAAAGACCGTGCTCCCTGCCGAAGCACGAGCGAAGATCGACTTTCGCTTGGTGCCCAACCAAGACCCAGATAAGATACTTTCTCTATTGAAGAAGCATCTAAAGAGACACGGCTTTGGGGATATCGAAGTGATCGGGATGCACGGGGTCAATCCCGCGCGCACGCCGATGGACGACCCATTAGTCGAAGTCGTGCACCGCACGGCGCGAGAGATCTATGGCGTCGAACCCGTCGTGCATCCGACGTCAGCCGCGAGCGGCCCCATGTACACGCTCTGTCAGAAGCTGGGCATCCCCGCAGTCTCGACGGGCATTGGCTACGCGCACTCGAACACGCACGCGCCCAATGAGAACATTCGCCTTGAAGACTTCATTCAGGGGATCAAGCACATCGCGGGTATCGTGCACGAATTTCACTCTGTGAGCGCTTGATTGGTGGCACTGAGACGGCGCGCCAGCTCGGCCATCATCTTAAGAGCGACGTCGGGATAAGAACTGATCATGCTACGCAGCTCCCAGCGCGTGATCATCAGACACTTTGTCTTCTGAGCAGCAACGACATCTGCCGCGCGCGGGGCCTCCGAGAGCAACGCCATCTCGCCGAAGTAGTCCCCAGCACCAAGTTTTGCGAGGGGCTTCTGCCCCTTGCGCACCTCAACTTGGCCGTCTAGGACGAGATAGAATCCGATCCCGGCGGGATCGCCCTCGCGCACAATGGTGCTTCCGGCATCGAACTCGCGAACTTTCGCGGTGCCGAAGAGTGCTTCGAGTTCCTTCTCACTGAATTGCGCAAAGAGCGGGGTCTTCTTTAACAGTTTCACGGCTTCCTGAGCGACCATAATCCAACTCCTCCTTTCAAGATTCAAGAAACGTGCACACTATAACAGAGCGTGTCTCATTTAGCAAATCGCGCTATAGCTCTATGACTTGCAGATCGTGCGCCACCGTGACTTTGTTGGGAAAGTTTTTCCGGACGGCTGTAATCAGTTCTTCTGTCTGTGCGGCTGCTTGAGGATAGAGATGGGAGAGCACCAGCCACTCGACGTCGGCGTGTGCGAGCAGTTGGCCCAATGCTGTGGGAGTGGTGTGGAGAGGCGCTGGTATGCCATCAGGGAAAGAACACTCGTGAATGAGCACTTTGCAGCCGCGCACGAAGTCGACCAAAGTCGGTTCTGGCTCGCTGTCGCCGCAGATCACTAGGTGACTGTCGAATTTGTACGCGAGCGTCGGCACGTAGTGATTCATCTCCAGAGTAGCAACTGCAAAGCCTGCTATGGAGAGTGTCTCGCCTGCCTTCAGGTCGCGCACAGTAACTCGAATATGATCGCGAATATACGGGAAGAGATCTAGGAGCTTCGTAATAAATTCCTTTGTGCCGTGCGGGCCATAGAGGGTAACGTCAGGAGCTCCTATGAGCCACCGCGCTGCCCAGATTGAGAGCAGATCGCTCATGTGATCGAGATGGAGATGGGTGAGCACAAACGTATTGAGCTGAGTCCAATCAATCGATAGCTGGGCAAGACGGCTGAAGACCCCGCTGCCGCAATCAAGTAGCACGAGCCGTCCGTCTTTTCCCAGGAGATACCCAGCTTGGGCCCGCTGGGGGTCGGGAAGCACCCCAGCGGTGCCTAAGATCGTTACGCGCATGTGCAAATTATAGCAGAAGTGGCAGCTTTGCCAAAGGGCTCTTATAATTGCTCCTATCTTAAAGCTCTCTGTAAGGTGATCAGACGATGCAGACTCTTGAAGCAACACCGCGCAGCAGTGCCACAGGCGTCGTATGGGATTTGAAAGATCTGTATCTGGGCCTAGATGATCCAGCCCTGGAGCGTGACTTGCGCAGCGCCCTGGAGCGGGCCAGAACTTTTGAGCAGAAGTATCGTGGGCGTCTGCGCCAGGGGATCGATCCCCAATCACTGTACGAAGCTCTCACAGAACTCGAGAGTATTTACGAGCAGATGGACAAGCCCTTGATCTATGCTCATTTGCTCCATGCGTCTGACACGCAAAACCCCAAACATGGCGCGCTGCTCCAGGCTACGCAAGAGCGCCATACTCAGATACGACAGCATGTGCTCTTCTTTGACTTGGAATGGATGGACTTGCCCGACGAGATCGCACAAAGGCTTATCAGTGCGCCGGAAGTCGCGCGCTATCGGCATTATTTGGAGAAAGCGCGGCTCTTCCGGCCGCATAAGCTCTCTGAACCCGAAGAGAAGGTCCTGGAGCTTAAGGCGAACACGGGCACACGTGCCTTCCAGAGGCTCTTCAGCGAGCTCGTCTCAGGGCTGACAGTCCAGATTGGCCGTGGCAAGAGCGCCCAGAAGCTCACGCTCGATCAAGCCCTCACTAAGCTTCACGAACCAGATCGCACTATTCGTAAGAACGCTGCCAAGGCGATCACCCAGACCCTCCAAGGCCATGCTCGTGTGCTCACCTATATCTTTAATACGCTTGTGCTCGACCACAAGATCACCGATGAACTCAGAAAATTCCCCACGCCCATGCATTCGCGTCACTTGGCGAACGAGATCGAGCCAGCGACCGTCGATGCCCTAATGAACGCGTGCGAGAATGCCTACGATATTGTCCAAGACTATTATCGTCTGAAGAAGCGCTTGCTAGGGCTACGGAAGCTCTATGACTACGATCGCTACGCTCCGGTTTTTGAAGAGCTGCCTCGCTGCGACTGGCCTAACGGCCGCCGGATCGTTCTTGAAGCCTACCGTTCCTTCTCACCTGCTATGGCGCAGATCGTGCAAGAGTTCTTTGAAAAGAGCTGGATCGATGCGGAGATCCGTTTTGGCAAAGCCGGTGGAGCGTTCTCTGCAAGCACTGTGCCTAGCGTCCACCCGTATATTTTGATGAACTATACAGACAAACTGCGCGACGTCATGACGCTCGCGCACGAGCTAGGGCACGGAGTCCATCAGTATCTCTCTCGGAGGGTCGGCTATTTGCAAGCTGATACGCCGTTGACAATGGCTGAGACGGCAAGCACGTTTGGCGAGATCTTAACGTTCCATAAGCTCCTCACAGAGATCCGAGACCCCAGTGTGAAACTGGCGCTGTTGTGTAGCAAGATTGAAGACTCGTTTGCGACGATCTTTCGTCAGATCGTGTTGACGCGCTTCGAGCAAAAACTGCACGAGGCGCGGCGCACGCAAGGGGAACTGCCCCCGGAGCACATCGGCGAGATGTGGCTCGAAACCAATCAACGTATGTTCGGCGACTCTGTGAAGCTCACCGATGACTATCGCTGGTGGTGGCTGTATATTGCGCACTTCATTCACGTGCCGTTCTATTGCTACGCGTATGCGTTTGGAGAGCTTTTGGTGTTGGCGCTCTATCAGAAATATCTGCGTGAAGGCGAAGCGTTCGTGCCGAAATATCTAAATCTGCTCGCGGCTGGTGGCTCCGATAGCCCGCAGAAGCTTTTGGCTCCCTTGGGGATCAACACAAGCGATCCGAGCTTCTGGAGCACGGGGTTAGACTTCTTACGGGCTCTTATAGAAGAAGCGAACAAGCTCGCAGGACGTGCGTCTTAACAGCTTAGTCAGTGTAGTACACAGCCGTTCCGCTGGCGCTCACCATGAGCATGCTACCCTGACTGACTGTTTCGTAATCCAAGTCCACACCGATCACGGCGTTCGCCCCGAGCTCTTGCGCTTGAAGAGCCATCTCTTTGATGGCAATCTCCTTGGCGGAGCGCAGCTCCTCTTCGTAGGCTGCTGATCGGCCACCCACAATATCGCGAATGCCCGCAAAGAGATCCTTCACGATATTCGCGCCGAGAATGGCCTCGCCGCTTACGAGACCCAAATACTTGACAATACGCTTGCCCTCAAGATTTGGTGTCGTTGTGATGATCATTGGTGCCTCCTATATTCATGTATGGTGCTTTGAGCTAGGCCGCTCCCAATTTGTACCCAAACCCGCGCACCGTTAAGATGATCTTTGGGTTTTCTACATCCTCTTCGAGCTTGTTGCGCAAGAGATAAATATATTTTTTGACGTCCTCCGAGGATGCATAGGGATTGTCCTGCCAAATAGAGTCGATGATCTCACGGTGCGAGAAGACCTTGCCCGGCTTGGACGCTAAAAGCTTTAAGAGTTCATACTCTTTGGGCGAAAGATCTATCAGTTTATCGCCCAGACGGACCTCCTTGCGCTCGTCGTCGATCTGCAGTGCTCCCAGTTGAATGTATGGGGACTGGCTGACGCGGCGCATCACCGCTTCGATGCGCGCCTCTACCTCACGAAGATCAAACGGCTTGGTGATATAATCGTCTGCGCCTATAGAGAAGCCGCGTACTTTATCATCTGTGGAATCTTTGGCCGTCACCATGATCACAGGGGTCCTGGTGCCGCTCTCGCGCAGCTTCTGCAGGACAGCCCAACCGTCAAGCTTGGGCATCATCACGTCGAGCAGAAGCAGATCGGGCTTCTCCTTCGAGAATTTTTCTAGCGCTTCCTGGCCGTTTATCGCCGCTATGACCAGGTGCCCTTTCGCTTCCAAAAATTTTCGCAGCAGATGCAGTGATGTCGCGTCATCCTCCGCGATGAGAATGCGCATGAGACACCTCCTCAAGCAGTTCCCAGTTTTGAGGTTGAAGTTCGCACTTCCAACTCGAGCGGCAGCACGATGGAAAAAGTGCTCCCACGGCCGACTTCGCTCTCTACCAGTACTCGTCCGCCATGCATCTCGACGTACTGTTTCACGAT
The DNA here is from genome assembly GCA_964473325.1 of uncultured Thermotogae bacterium. Taxonomy (GTDB): domain Bacteria; phylum Bipolaricaulota; class Bipolaricaulia; order RBG-16-55-9; family DRXL01; genus JANXCC01. The sequence continues at coordinate 71,411 of CAYYOG010000010.1, read as the reverse complement.
AGCCAGCCCTAAGCCCACCCCTTGAAACTCTCGCGTATTCGAGCTGTCCAGCTGTGTAAACGGCTCAAAGATCCGTGCGCGGTCCTGTTCTGGGATCCCGATCCCCGTATCTGATACAGAAAAGATATATTCATGCTCGCGAGCTGTGCCAGAGAGCTCTACGCGACCTACAGGGGTATACTTGATCGCATTGCTCAATAGATTGATGAGCGCTTGCTTGATCTTGGTGCCGTCGGCGATGAGCGTGCAGGGCTCAACGTGATAGCTGAGTTCGAGCCCCTTGCCTCGGGCAAGTGCGCTCACGGCCTTGATCGCCTCTTCCCCGATGGTTGAAGTCTCTACAGCTTCAAAGTACGGACGATCTTCGCTCGCCTCAAGCTTGGAAAATCTTAAAATATTGTCGATCAGCTCTAGGAGATGGTCTCCCGATTTCAAGATGTTCTCAAGATCCTCGCGCTGCGCTTGGGTCAGTGGGCCGTCCACCCCTTCTAATAAGAGCTGCGAGTACCCGCGAATAGCGTGCAGGGGGGTCTTCAGCTCATGGCTCATCATGGCTAAGAAATCCGACTTGGCCCGATTGGCTTTGATTAACTCTGCGTTGATCTGTTCGAGTCGGCGATTGCGCTCTACGATAGCGTCGGCCATCGCGTTAAATTCTGTAGCTAACATCTCGAGCTCGTCGCCGGTGGCGATGTGGGCACGTGCAGAGGGGTCTCTCTTGAAGCGCTGCAGCGTCTTACTCAAGCTCTCCGCTGGCCCTAAGATCATCTTGTAAAATACAAACGCGATCAAAATTGCGATCAGGATGTAGCCGCTCACAATAGACACTATAAATGCGACCTCACGCTGCACCAAAGCCTGTACATGGGCGAGGCTTATACCAAGTTGTAACGCCGAAAGGGTTGGTACTTCACGGCGGATCTCACGCCACTGAATCTGTCCTGTGCTATCTTCATAGGGCTCAAGGCGATACTCGACTTTCATCACGGGTTCGACGTAACTGACGTTTAAGAAAGCTACTCCCCGCAGGGGAAGCACTTTTTGTACGAGCACATCGCGTTTCGCAGGAGGGCTGAGGGTTAGTCTCTCCTGGACCTCCGGGCTCAAGTCTTCCATCTGGCTGATGCACACATCCTGGCCGGCTGTGATGACCCTGACGTAGATTACACCTTCGCCACTGTAGCCCTGAAGCACCTCCTGGCACCAGTGGGGGTAGGCTCGTTGAGATACGACTGGCCCCAAAAGCTTGACAATAGTCTCCCACCTCACGCGCACCTGACTCTCTAATAGATCAGAGAAGCGTATGATAGCTAAGATGCCTAAGGGCACAGCAACGAGGAGCGTGAACCCCAGCAACGTGAAGATAAATTTATACCGTAAGCCCAGCCGGATCATATCGATTTCAGTCTAGCACTTGGGCCTGGGATCGTCAATGCCGATGGTCACCGAATTTTCACCGTCATTCCATGTGATTGGCACGTGCGAGGGTGTAGGATACATGCAAGCTGTGCCCAAGCTGGCCCACTCTCTTCACGTATGGGGCTTGGCTTCTTGCGCAGAGGGGGAAGCCTATAGCGCTTCCCCTCCGGATGGAAGGGTTTTGCCTCTCTGGGGGCTGCCTGACCTCCTCCCCACCGAGAGGATTTTTTCCCGCCGTCTGACAGCGGCGCCAGAAGCCAGGCCCTTCCTTCCTTGCCCTATTGACTCTGCGACACCCATCCCCTACAATGACGGCGTGATGCGCAGCGCTCGGCTTTCTATCAGTGTCATAGTTTTTCTGACTGTGCCGTGGCTTGTAGGCGCACCCCAAGACTGCTCGGTGCAGTCTTATTATGCCCACGGACAATGCCCTGTTGCCTTTATCCTCTCATTCCACGTGCATGATAACATTGAACAGAATGAACTAATCGCCCTAGCAGCTCTACAGAAGCCCCCGCGGATCTCTCAAGTCGTTCCCACTCCTCCCCTCTTGGTGGGCATCTCGTATCTCACTATTCAGCGTCTGATGCTGGCTCCACCATCTGAGGAATCTCTTGAGCCGCAAGCGATGTGGGATTTCGGGCGTGTTGCCCAACTCGAAGCGCGCCTGCGCAATATCGACGCCTTGATCCGAGCTCTCCTCGCTAAGCTCGCTCAAGACCCAACTCCAGTCAACCAAGAGATCACTCTCGTCGTGAGCATAGATAGCTTGGGCCCATTCTTGCCTGCGGAGATTGAGACCTTCAGCAGCTTCGTGCTTGACGAACGCCTGCATCTGGCGTTAAGCCGGGCGACCATTACGTTGCGCACGGCTTTGGGGCTGGGCAGTCTCATAGGGCAGCTTGAGTTCGACCCCAAAGACTTGGAGATCAGCAAAGAGAAGATTGGCCTCGAATTGGCATTAGGCCAGGCTTCTCTGTTGGGCATCACGACATTTGAGCACGGGCTGGGGCTGACCAGCCAAGTCTATGCGCTGCGGGCGCGCATGGGTAATGTCGAGCTCGTCGGCCAGGCGGTCTTCACCTCGACGTCTCAAGAGTTTACTATTGGGGTGAGCATTGCAGGGCTGGCCCTCTCAGGGAGTTCGCTCATCACCCCCAGCGGCTTCACCCAAAGCGTCTTTATTCAGATCCCCATCGTCGTCAGCCCGCCAAAGAAATAGTTTAACTTAAGAGCTGGTGCACAGCTGTCCAGAAGTCCGAACCAAGGCGAATGAGTCGAGTGGGGCGCGCAGCTTTCTGAATCTGTACTGTATCTCCAGAGGCAAGCACAGCGATGGGATCGCCATCGGCAAGGAGCTGCGCAGGACGCTTCGCTACAGCTTTCAAGATGCTTTCACGCGGCAGCACGAGCGGGCGTACTCCCAAGCGGTGGGGTGCCAGCGGCGCCACCAAAAAAGACTCCGTCGTCGGCTCGATGATGGGGCCCCCCGCAGAGAGCGCATAGGCTGTCGAGCCCGTAGGGGTAGCGATCAGCACGCCGTCGCCGGGATAAGACCCCAAGAACTGTTCGCCTAAGAAGAGCTCGATCTCGGTGCGTCGGCTAATCTCTGGGTGTACCAAGCCGATCTCGTTGAGAGCCGTGCACTGTATTTGTGCGCGAGGCAGAAGCTGTGCCACGACGCGCATGCGGGGCTCCACAGAAAAATCATCTTGTGCGAGGCGCTCGAAGGCGCTCTCGAGCTCATCTATCCCCACGGACGTCAAGAACCCTAAGCTCCCGAGATTGATCCCCATAATGGGCAGATCGAGCTCTGCAGCCCAGCGCGCCCCTTTGAGTAAGGTCCCATCGCCACCGAGCGTTACCACAAGATCGAAGTCACGCTCACTCAGTGGGCTGGTGTCGATGCCTGCGCGCACGGAGATCTTTATATTGTGTTTTTCTGCCCACGAGCGTAACCGAGCGAGCGCCGATTCTATCGTGGGCTTAGAGAAATTTGCTATGACGAGGAGCTTTTCTAGCTTCATACCCTATACATGCTGCCAGCGGCAGATCCAGCGCTCAAGGAGATCAATCACAATATAGAAAACCAACCCCAAGATCCCCATAGCTAATATTCCTGCAAACATCCGTTCATAGTTGCCGTAGCGCGACCATTGGTCGTAGATATAGCGCCAGAGACCATAGCGTGACGCGAACGCTTCTGTGAGCGCTAACGCCATGATCGCCATGCCGATAGAGATTCTCAGTGCAGAGAACATAGCGGGAAGGCTTGCTGGCAGAACAACGTGCTTGTAAACGTGCCACTTGCTCGCTCCCGCGCTCACTATTGACAGGATATGGCTCTTGGGGATGCTTTTGGCAGCATCTCGCGTCGACAGTAAAAGCTGAAAGACCAAGACGATGGTGATCAGGCCGATCTTGGGGGCATCATAGATGCCTAAGAACACAAAGAGCAATGGGAGGAAAACGACCTTGGGGATGGGGTAAGTCAAATAAATTGAGGGGCTGAGCAAGCGGTCCAAGATGCGCTCGTGCCCGATGACCAATCCCAAGGGCATAGCGATGACAATAGCCAAGAGCAGCCCACTCAAGACGCGATACCCGCTGGCGAAGAAGTGCGGGACTAAGTCGCGCCACTCGCTCACGAAGATATTGAGTGCGCGCAGCGGCGGAGGCACTGCCCCTTGCAAGGGCTTAGCCGCAAATGTCCCCACAGCCCAGCTCGCCAACCACCACACCCCAAAGAAGAGCATGATCCCCAATACATAGCCTATAAGATAATTCTGTAGACGCTTCATGACAGCTCCCGTCGTAGCTCCAAGACTTTCTCGTAGAACGCCGTGCTTGTCCGTGATGTCCCTACACAAGGGTTTTCGATGATCGCTTTAATGCGAGCTGGTCGCTCGGTAAGCACAACGATCTGAGATCCTAAAAAGACGGCTTCTTGGACATCGTGGGTAACGATGACTTGGGTAAACCCTCGCTCGCGCCAAAGTTGAACGAGCAGATCTTGGATGCGCTCGCGGTTGAACGCGTCGAGTGCCGCCAAGGGCTCGTCCATTAACAAGACTTTGGGATGAGTCGCTAACGCTCGCGCTAAGGCTACTCGTTGGCGCTCCCCGCCGGAGAGCTGATGGGGATAGCGATCGTAAAATTTACTGTCCAGGCCAAGCTCATCGAGAAGGGGTTTGACGCTTTGGACTTGCTGAGCAATCAAGAGATTGGCTTCGTGGATCTGGCGGGGCATGGTGAACACGTCATAGATAAGCCTGCTCATCAGTTCCGCAGTGAGCAGGAGCACCACAAAAAAGAGGAAGATCTGGGGCCAGCCGCCACCCCAGACCAGCTCGCTCCACTGGGCGTTTGGTTTAAGCTCCATTATCCTCCGGATCTCGCTCCAGTAGAAGCCCCCAGCGATGAGATCCAGCCCTAACGTGACAAGATAGACCGCAGCGGAGAAAGGCCGATCAAGATAAAAGCGCTGCCCCGCTGCCCATACGCCGGTCACCAGCAACCAGAAGTACGCCCATAAGAGCGATTTCTTCCGACGATGCCACTCTTGCTGGAAGGAGGCCTCATCTGTAGAAAAGAGTACGGGGGGAGCGGTTTGTGAGCCGCTCAGCTCTAAGGCAAGGCTGGCGTTCTTCCAGACGGTCTTCCAAGGCAAGAGCCCTAAATCTTGGAAGATGAGCGCGACGTCGCGCCGCGGACGCTCTACCGCCTGACCGTCTACATAGATCGTCCCGGCCGTAGGCCGTACTAACCCACAGATTGCGTAAAGTAAGCTTGTCTTGCCGCAACCGCTGGGGCCTAAGATCGCTACGCTCTTGCCTGCAGGAATTTCTAACGAAAGATTCTCGATCACCGGGATGATCTGGCGCCCGTCACGATATTCCAGACAGAGCCGGTCGATTTTGATCATTGAGCTAACCGAGAAAACGGAAATCGGTGGCCGCGGCAAACGCGATCTTCTCGCGGATGTAGCGCTTCCCTACAGCCCAATTGACTAGAGCATCGAACTCTTCTTGGCGCAGCGCGCGCGGCAGCGGGAAGTACGGCACTCGGATGCGCTCTCGCCATCCTTGGGGGAACTTGAGCTCCTGACCGCGCAGCTCTGGGAAGCACACATTGACCCCGACTCGGATAAGCGTATCGATAATAAAATCGCGCGAACTCGCATTAAGCATTGCTATAGATTCCCGCAACGCTTGGAAGAACTTCCGCACGGTCTCGCCGCGCTCTTGCAAGACTTGACGGTTGAAGAAGAGAACGCTGGGCGGTGCAGCGATGCCCTTATAGTCAGACAGCGTGAGGATCTCTATCTTATTTGCCTCGGCGACGACCTCGGTGAGCGTGGCGTGGGGTTCAGGGAGGACCGCCACAAGGACGCCAGCTGTGCCTGCGCCGAGCATCTGCGCGATCAGTTGAATCTTGTCGAAATCTTCTACGCCCGTATAGTACCGATCGATGTCACGGGCCTGGACACCTTTGGCCTGTAAGAGCGTATCTGTGAGATATTCCATGTCTGAAGGCTGTACGAGCGTGATCTGGCGCTTGGGACCGCTCTTGATAACGTCTTCGACTGAGCGATAGCCGCTGAACTTATGAGTGAGCATGGCGACAGTGCGCGCAACGTTATTCCCGCTGCGTGGATCGGGTGTAGGTTCAAAGACCGTCCCGACAATAGCTGCCGGTGCTTGGCGCCCCAGCAAAAGCACGGCGCTTGTTAAGTCTACAGCAAGAGCATCGAGCTGCCCTCCTAGAAACGCCGTATTGCGTTCGAGGCTGTTGCCCCCACAGATGAGCTCGATATTCACCCCATATTTGGTGAAGATCCCTTGCTCAAAAGCGAACGCTACAGGGACAACGTCTTGCGCGGGCATCATGCTCAATCGTATAGGCTTAGGCTGCTGAGCAGGCGTCAGTACGCGACTGAGAAGAACGCCAGCAAGGGCCATCCCGCTCGAAATAAGAAAAGCTCTGCGAGTCATCGCACTGTTCATGGTCTCTCACCGTTCCGGTTCATAGTTCTTAGGATCATAGTTTAAGCAGTGAGCCGAACACTGTCAAACGGGCTTCATCGCCCTTTAAATTCGGGCTTCTTCTTGCTCAGGAACGCGTTGACTCCTTCAGTCATGTCTTCAGTCGTAAAGAGCAGGGCGAACGCCTCGCGCTCGAGCAGGAGCGCAGCGTCGAGGGAGCAGTCTGCCCCAGCATTGATGATCTCTTTGGTGAAGCGCACGGCGATGGGCGCTCGAGACGCTAATTTCTCAGCGAACGCCTTGACTTCCTGCTCGAATGTCTCGTTCTCGTAGACGTGATCGACCAGGCCCCACTGGGCGGCTTGCTCGGCAGTGATGCGCTCGCCTAGCATACAGAGCTCTTTGGCGCGCGATGGGCCCACAATGCGAAGCAGTCTTTGCGTGCCGCCGCCACCAGGGATGAGCCCCAAGTGAATCTCGGGTTGGCCCAACTCACTGCGCTTGCTAGCTAAGCGAAAGTCGCACGCGAGCGCCAACTCCAATCCGCCCCCAAGCGCAAACCCGTCAATAGCAGCGATCACGGGCTTGGGGCACAGCTGCGGGGCGCGGAAGAACCCCCCTAACTCGACAAATTGATAGGGCTTCCCTTGGGTGAACTCTGTAATATCTGCCCCAGCGCTGAACGCCTTGCCCCCCGCGCCCTTAAGCACGATCACCCGCACGTCAGGATCCTTGCCCAGTTCATCCAACGCTTTGGGGAGCTCTTGACGCATCTCAGCGTTGATCGCGTTGAGTCTCTGAGGACGATTCAACGTCACGTAAGCGACATGCGTCTTTCGGTCGATTTCAATCTTGAGCGTTTGGTACTCGGTGCGTTGGCTCTTATACTGATAGAAGCCCTCGCCTGCAGCTTCGCCGGTCTTGCCGGCCTGCACCATCTGGCGCAGGAGCGCCGTCGCTTGGTATCGTTCTGCTTTGTGCTTGGCGTGCAGCTCATCGAGCGTGCGGACGATCTTGTCGAGGCCGATACGGTCTGCACGACGCAAGACCCCCTCGGGGAAGTTTAAGCCCAACTGACACGCTAAGTCTATCTGATCAGCAGTCGAGACCCCCTGCTCGATTAACCAAGCAGCTTGGTTGGTCATGAGCGCATAGAACGGCATAGGATCGAATCGTTGGCCGGCGTCGCGAGAATAGTTGGCCCCGCCGTCTTTGTAGTTATAGAAGCCGCGGCCGGTCTTGCGCCCTAGACGTCCTTCCTTGACGGCTTGCTCGATGATGGGGGGGATGGGGAAACCCGCCTCTTTCATGATATTGTAGCCGACATCTATCCCTGTGAGATCTTGCAGTTCAAACGGGCCCATCGGGAAGTTTTCGTGGAATTTCATACGGCTATCAATCTCTTCTATAGTCGCCTCGCCGCGCGAGACCATCCACGCAGCTTCAAAGAGATAGGGCCCAATTAAGATCCTATTGACGATGAACCCGCGCACGTCCTTCTCGACTCGAATGGGGGTCTTGCCCAGCTTCTTGGTCAGCTCGACGATGAGCTGCATCGTCTCTTCGGAGGTCTTTTCACCCCTGATGACCTCGACGAGGGCCATGCGCACGACGGGATTGAAGAAGTGCATGCCCACGACTTTGTCCGGGCGCTGGGTGGCCCTACCCAGCTCGGAGATGCTGAGCGAGCTTGTATTGCTCGCGAGAACAGCATGGGGTGGGGAGAGCGTGTCGACTTCTCGAAAGAGCGCGAGCTTTAGGCTCATGATCTCTGGCGCAGCTTCAATGACGACATCAGCATCGGCTACGGCTTCTTTCAGATCGACCAAGGGAGTGATGAGCTTCAAAGCAGAGTCGGCTTTTTCTTGAGAGATCGTGCCCTTCTCCGCGAGCTTCTTTAAGCTCCAGGCGATCTGATCATAGCCCTTCTTTACAAACTCTTCAGTGATATCGCGCATCTTGACTTTATAGCCGGCGAGCGCAGTGATCTCGGCGATGCCGTGGCCCATCGTGCCCGCGCCGAGCACTGTAATCGTTTTTATATCTTCGAGCTTCATAGTGAACCGTCACCTCAGAGGTTTTCGCTTAGAACTATGATAGCGTAAACAGCGGGCAGGGTGCAAAAACGTTGGCTTCTAAAAATGCCAAGCGCTCTGTTGTTCATAATAGCGATTAACGCAGAGACCGGGGCATACTACGTTCATAGACATTGAATTCACTCCTCTAGTTCAATTATGCTGACGATGCCTCGTGCTAGCTCGTCCAGATCTATCTTATTGGGCTCCAGCATCTCTGCTCCCTCAGCGATGAGCTTCTCCGTCCCCGGGCTGCCTGGCACTGCCAAGACGCGACGCTTGAGTTTGAGCGCGTGTCGCGCCGTGTCGAGGCTCCCGCTGGGGTCATTCGCTTCAATGACAATGACGGCGTGCGAGAGTGCCGCGATAAGCCGGTCGCGCATCATCAAGAATTGTCCGCACGTGCCCTTATTCGGCTCTAGTTCCGAGAGCAACGCCCCACGCGCAATGATGCGATCTGCCAGTGCTGTGTTGTGCTTAGGGTAGACCCGACGCAGCCCGCAGCCGAGCACCGCAATTGTTCTCCCATCGCTTGCGTCGAGCGCTCCACCGTGCGCCCACGAGTCCACGCCATGCGCCAGGCCGCTCACAATCGTTATGCCCCATTCTGCAAGAGTCTGAGCAAGCTGGCGTGTCCAAGCCATCTTTCGTTCGCGATGTCCTGGATCGGCCAGCCGACTTCCTATGATCGCTACGGCCCACTGATCGCGAATCTCCAATGAGCCCCGCACATAGAGTACTGATGGGGCGTCGCGCAAATCTCGCAACAAGACGGGATACGGTTCGTCGTCGAGAGTTATGACGTCAATGCCGTCGCAGCGCAAGCTCTCGATCTCGTGAGCTGCTTCCTCAAGCGCCTGATGTAGAGCGCTGAAGCTCTCCGGCGGAAGGTCGGTCAGAGCCGCGAGCGTCTTGGGGTCAGCGTGCCAGAGGGCTTCGATGCTGCCAAAGTGCTCAACGAGCCGGCGCGCCCGCGTTCCACCTAAGCCTTTCACTCTGCTCAATGCTAGCCAATGCAACGTGCTCATAGAACCTCCAACGGACCGCGCAAGGGCTGTGGGCCGTAGAGAGTAAGATCGTCAGAAGGCGAGAGTAAAGAATAGGCCAGGCCTTAAGCTATTCTATATTTTAGCTCTTCTTAGGGAGCGTCATCAAGCTTAGCCCTTGCGCTTGCCTTGAGAGCGCTTCAATCTCTTCGTGCGCCGCCGCGCACTCTTGCGCATTTCAAATCACCAACGCTTACAATACACCATAGTGAGCACTACTGTCAACTTGCCCCGGTACGGTCGGCCGTCTTCGGAGACCGTTTCCGTGACCCAGTCATCGTAATCGGCAGCTCGCATCTCGCTCTACGATAAGAAGCCTACTTTAGATAAGCTCTATAGATGATCTAGATCAACTGATGTTGGACTTGCGAGCCCTGGTAAGGTGCGGAATGTCTTTATATGAATGTTATAAGTAACACCTGGCCATCTGACTTCTGTTATCCTATCTTCGCCTTCAGAAATCTATAATGGGCCGTGAGAGCTTTACGAGTGGAGGTCTTGCAATGAAGAGTAAATTATTGACAACCTGGCTTCTCAGCATCTTTGTCGCTGCTTTAATAGCAACGGCGGCGAGCACAGCTAAGATGACACTGACGACAGATGGCCCGATAAATTTCGGTGATGTGCTCATTGGGACGTTTGTAGATCGAACCGTGAACATCCGCAATGATGGCTCAGCAAATCTAACTGGTACAGTTACTACCTCACCCCCCTTTGCCCTTGTGGGGGACGGAGGGGCCTTTACAATCAAGCCTGGGGCAACCTATACCCTCACTGTGCGCTGCGCTCCCAGGGGTATAGGAACCTTTCGCAGCACTTTGGAGATCGGAGATACAAATGATCCCAACGCTCCCACCAGGACAATCGCACTTCTCTGTAACGGGATTGGCCCGAAGGTCACTGTTTTATCGGGCGACATCGTCAATCTCGGTGAGGTTGTCGTCGGGGGAAGTGCTGACCGGGACTTCATCATTCGTAACGATGGCACAGAGAGTCTCAAGGGCACTATCCATGCCCCTGGTTCACCATTTTCGCTGCTGCGCGGCGAGGGGGTTTTCGACATTCCGCCTGGGCGAACTCATACCGTCACGGTGCGCTGCACTCCACCCAATCGAGGGTTTTTCAGGGCCACTGTAGAGATCAGAAATATCAATGACGTGACTGAACCGAGCAAGACTATCATACTCAATTGCATTGGCATTGGCCCAGAGATCACGCTCCTGCCTGAGGATACGGGGTTAGGCAGTGGGCCGCACCTGACGCTGAACTTTGGAACTGCTGTTGTCGGCCAAGCTAAAGATGTATCCTTCGAGATTCGCAACGACGGAGAGAAGCCGTTACAGGGCATGATTAACGCACCGACGCCTAATCCGCCCTTCTCTCTCGTAAGTGGTGGAGGAAGCTTCTCTATTAATCCTGGCGTAACGCACAGCGTTATCGTGCGCTGTCAGCTGAGAACTCAAGGTGGCTCTACAGGAACGCTCGCGATAACCACGATCAACGATACCGATGAAACAACAAAAACTATCGCTTTAATTTGTGGGAAGGCCATACCAGATATCGATGTGACCCCGCTGAGTCTAGATTTTGGTAGTCGAACCCAAGGGACGTCATCAACGCGGAAGATCACGATCAAGAACACTGGATCGGCACCCCTAAGGCTCATCCACATATCTATTAGAGGGAACACAGCGACTTTTAAGCTCGCCGTTCCTTTCCCTCAGGAGTGCAGGCGGTTCCCCTGTACGGTTATGCCGAACCAGACTGTCGAGTTTGAGGTGCAGGCAACTCCACGAGCGAACCAGTTCGGAGCCGTTGTGGGAACACTCAGAATCATGAGCAACGACCCCGATGAACGCATTGTAGATGTGCCGCTACAAGTCATAGCTACACCATCAACAAGCTCGGCTGATCTCGCAACTGCTATCAGTAGTCTTGAGATTCGGCAAACGAAGACCACTCTTGAGTTCAAAGTCACGGATGCGAGCGTTGCTGCAGTGCATGTCGCGCTCTATAATCTGCGCGGACACAAGATCTCCGAAGTTTCTTCGGAGAGCGGGCAGCTGCGTCTAGAGACGCTCGATCATCATGGCAGACCGCTTGCCAACGGCGTCTACTTCTACGTTATCACCTACAAGGGAGCAGATGGCTCAGTACTTCGAGATCGCATCAGGAAGCTTGTGCTCTTGAGATAAGTTTTGCGCTGCTGGCACTGTGAAGTGAAAGCACGCACCGCCCTCAGGGGAGTTCTCTGCCCAGATTTTCCCTCCGTGAGCTTCGATGAGGGCTTTGGCAATCGCCAACCCTAGGCCCGTGCCCCCACTCGAGCGCGCACGAGATTTGTCCCCACGATAGAATCGCTCGAAGATATGGGGCAAATCTTCCGGCGAGATCCCCGGACCCTCATCGCGCACGCTCACGTGCACAATATTCTCTTCTAGGTGAGCTGATAGATGGATTGTCCCCTCTGGTGGCGTGTAGCGGCACGCGTTGTCCAATATATTCAATAAAACTTGTTCGATGCGCTGTGGGTCGAGGGTCAGCATCGGTAGATCTTCAGCGATGTGAGCTTCTAAGCTAATTTGTTTTTCTTGCAAAGTTGGCTGGATGTGCCCCACGACCTTCTGCAAGATTTCCTTGAAAGAGATGGGGATGCGCACGATCTGAAGCTCCCCAGCATCGGCGAGGGCTAATAATTGCAGATCACGCACGAGCCGCCCCAAGAGTAAGTTCTGCTCATAGATCGTCTGGAGCTGCTGCGGGGTCGGCGGCACGACGTTATCTAATAACAACTCCAAGTGACTTTGCTGGACCATCAAGGGATTACGCAATTCGTGAGCGATATCTAAGATGAGCTGGCGACGCAGATTCTCAGAGCGGTGTAAGCTCTCAGCCATCTGATTAAACGTCTTGCCCAGGCGTCCTAGTTCGTCGTTGCTTGTGATGCACACGCGCGGCTCCAAGCTTCCTTGAGAGATCTGCTCGGCAGCAAGGCGCAGCTCTGCTAATGGGCGCGCCAAGCGCCGCACGAAGAGTACCCCCAATCCTAGTGCGATCACCAAAGCAACTCCGCCCGCAAGCAAAATAGACTCGTGAACAGACTGGGAGAACTCTTGTTCTAGAGGATTGAACGTCCCTGCAGGCACAGCCATGATCAGCGTGCCGACGCGCTCGGCCCCTACACGAATTGGCACACCCGCTGATAAATCTCGCTCTGAAAGCCTGCGCCCCAGCAGCTTCGGATCGCTGCTGATGAAGACCAGCCCTGTTGCGTCAGCTATGATCAACGGCTGTTCGAGCGGGGGCAGCTCTTGCAATTGGGGGTTGAGCACATCGCTGAGACCCTCCCAGCTCCCGAAGCGATAGTAATAGCTCGTCAAGAAGCGCTGGAGCGGGCGAGCTTGCAGGGTCGCGGCGCGCACGCGATACGCCCGGAAGCGCTCCTGAATCGACCAGTCTGCGAACGTATAGACAATGATAATCGCACAGATCGTTGCGATGGCGAACGCGCCAATCAGCTGATACGTAAACGGGATACGCTGCCATAGGGCTTTCATAGCTGCGCTTCACTCTTTACGAATCGATAGCCGATTCCATAGACTGTCTGGATATACTCGGGCTCTTGAGGATTGCGCTCGATCTTCTTTCGTAAATTTTTGACATGTGAGTCCACAGCACGCTCTGACGTCTCAACGGTGGAGCCGCGCATGGCCTCTAGTAATTGGAGTCGTGTGAAGACACGATTAGGGTGCTGTGCCATAAATGCTACGAGCGCAAACTCGCTTGCCGTCAGCTCGACTCTTCTCTCTCTGACGAAGACCTCGTGCTTGTCTAGATCAATACGTAGGTCTCCAGCTCGTATCATGGTCTGGCTCTTCTTCCCGACGCGGCGCAGCACCGCGTGAATGCGGGCAACAAGTTCTCGCAAACTGAAGGGTTTTTCTAAGTAGTCATCGGCGCCGAGTTCAAGTCCTTGGACGCGGGCCGGCTCGCCCACTCGCGCCGTCAGCATAATAATGGGCACGTCTGAGTCTTTGCGGATGCGATGGCAGACCTCCCAACCGTCGACTTTGGGGAGCATGAGATCAAGAACGATCAGATCAGGCTGATGGCGCTCGAACGCCTTGAGCGCCGCTTGGCCGTCGAGCGCGATCTCGACAGAAAACCCTGCATTGCGCAGATAGAGCGCAGTGGCTTGCGCGAGCTTCTCTTCGTCCTCAACGATTAAGATAGAAGCGTGCACACTTCTATTATACATAGTGTTGGGAGGAGGTCGGGGAGCCTGCACCAGGGCAGGCTCCCGAACGCTCCGGTTGGGGGAAGGAGAAAGCTCGGTGATGGGGAAGCGAAGCTCTCTTCCAGGGATTGGGTTAAGGACCACCTCGCTTTCCTGGGCCGAATCCGAACCGTCCGAAGTGCCCGCCCAGAGGCAGCTTAGTCACACTCAAGACGTTGCCGTTGCCAGCGTCAATGATGACGAGCACGGAGCTGCCGTCGGCTGTCAAAATGACGACATTATAGACGACATAGCCGTTGCGCTCGCCCAAGTTTGCCCCGATGACAGTTCCGGCTTGCTGGCCCTTGGCGATCTCGATGGCTTTGAGAATGTCAATCTTCGCGAGGCCAGCCAAGATGGAGGCTGGGCTTGGGGCCTTGACACTTCCGGTGATAGACGGGGGCTGAGGTTGTTCTGGAGTCGTTGGGTTTTGGGCTGAGGCGTAATAGAACGCCATGCCCGCCAGGAGCGCGATGGCGACTGCTATCGCACCGATGCTGAGATAGAGCTTTTTCATAGAAGCTCACTCCTTTCTACAGTACTCACCCAGGCTCTTCCTGAGTGGCAAGCCAACTATAACGAACGATTATGGAGATCTTATGAAGAGGGGGTCGTGATTTGGGGAAAAGAGACTTAGTAGGCGTGGAACCCGTTCTGACGACCAGTTTTTGAATCCCGCTTCTCGTGACCTCGTCTGCAGACCCTCGGATGGTAACAACATAGAGGGAGACACCATTAGCCACTCGTTCCCCGTCGTTATTACCTAAGTGCCAGGCCAGTTCATTACCCGCGACGAAACCGCTCGGCTCCTGCCGAGTAGCACCCACAGTATGGCGGAAGGGAATGGAAATTCTACTGTATAGCGGGTGAAAATCAGGTGAAAAACTTATGGAGCCTCATGGCGCTGTGATCAGTTTTTGAAACGCCAGCCCCGTCTGAGTGAGCTTGGGCGGGTTTTGCATCATATTCTTTGCAGCTTCAAGGTTAGCTAAGCGAAAGAGCTCCGCCGGGGGCAAATCTTTCGTGCGCTCAGTGTACTCTACATACCCAAAGAAATAGCGCATCCAGAAGAACGACGCAAAGTCTATCTTCAGATAATGTACGAGCTTCCAGATCGTCGCGACAAATTTTACGTCTAAGGGCTCCCAGAAGCTGAAGACATCACGTGCGTACAGCGCCGGCGCAGCTGCCACCGGAGGACCGAACAGATCAGCGTCACGAGTCTTATAGAGCCACGCTTCCCCCAAAAAGAGCTTCTTATTATATTGTCGAGCTATCTCAGCAATCTGGAGCGTTCGGTCGAGCAAGAAATCAAAGTTTATGGGATAGATGTGCATATCAATGTAATCAACAGAAGTATTGCGCGCGAGGCTCTCGATGTATCCTAAATTATCCCACGTTCCGGCACCTGCGCCGACCAGAACGCCATCACGATCTAGGCCGTCAAGAATATACCGCACGATCTCGGTGAAATTCTGCACGGTGAAGGGCAGGCCTGTGTTCTCTTGCGCAGTCTTGGGTTCGTTCTCGACTGTGAGATAGTCAGGGTGAATCTCTCTGATAATGATCTCGGCCATCTGGCGTTTTTCGCGCTTGTAGCGTTCGAGCGTGAGATTGGCGTAGTACGGCTCGACAGGGAGCGCACTGAGCGCTGAGGGCTTAAACCCCGGCGTCATCTGCACTAAGAATTTTAGGTTTCTTCGGCGTAGCTCGTCGCCCAGCTTTTTATACAAAGCAAGATACTCCGCGGAGCGCGGGAAGTCCGGCATCAGGATAGGATACTTAACAGCGACCTTGACAGCACGCACGCCCAAAAACTGAATGCGATCTAAATTCAAGAGAATGCTCTGCCAAGCTTGCTCGCTGAGCGCGCGCTCGCCCTGATTGGAGTTCGCAGCTAACAGCTCGGTGCTAAAGACTACGGAGTGCTTTGTGCTGTCCCAGTTGGCCGTAAGATAGCGTTCAACAGCTTGGAGTTTGCTCTCTAAGAGCGCGTAAAGATCGGCGTACTCTGGGGGAACGGGGGCCTGTGCCAACAACAATACCAACAAAATGACGCTCGCGCTCCATCTCAGCATAAGACCTCACCTCGCCGCGACGCGATAGACCGCACCGCCGTAGTGCACGAGATAGAGTTCACCCTGCTCGTCTTCGCCAAACGAACTGATGTTGAACGGAGAATCTATCAGTTGGCGCATCGTCCAGCGCCCCGCACTCTCTGGCACGAGCGACCAGATACGCCCGCTACAGTAGTCCCCAAAGAGATAATGACCGATCAACGCTGGGTGCTGAGTACCCCGATAGACGTAGCCTCCGGTCACCGAGCAGCCCAACGAGTGATCGTACTCAGCGATGGGCAACTCCAGCCCTTGAGTATTACAAAGCGTCGGGGGATCATAGCACTGCGAGCCTTCCATGATGCGCCACCCGTAGTTCTTGCCCTTCTCGATTAAGTCTATCTCTTCCAAGCGATTCTGGCCGACATCTCCAGCAAAGAGCCGCCCCGTACAGCGATCAAACGAGAAACGCCAGGGATTTCTCAAACCGTAAGCCCAAATCTCACTTTGCACGTTGGCTTTTCCAACAAAGGGATTGTCTTGGGGAATCGCGTATGGCTCTTTCTCTATATCAATACGAAGAATCTTCCCCAAGAGGGTGTCTAGGCTCTGCCCCGCGTTGAGCGGATCGCCCGCGGCGCCGCCGTCGCCCAGCCCAATATATAAGAATCCGTCGGGCCCGAATTTATTCAGTCCCCCGTTGTGATTGGCGAACGGCTGCTCGATCTCTAAAATCACTCTCTCTGTGCGATCGGCGATGTCGGGGTTTGTCTGTGAGACTTTATATTCGGCGATGACCGACTTGAGGACGCCCTGCTTGCGCGCCGTGTAGTTGACAAAAAAGCGCCCGTTCTCTTTGTATTTGGGATGGAACGCAACGCTGAGCAAGCCGCGCTCGTCGCCCGTGCGGGCCCCCATCTCGACGCGGTCGCGAATATCTAAGAACGGCGTCGCCAGTGTCTGCCCATCACGAATAATTTTGATGACCCCAGCTTGCTCAACGACGAATAAACGTCCCGAACCGTCGCCCGCGTGGGTTAGATAGACTGGGCGGGCGAAGCCCGTCGCAATTAGCCGGAACTCGATCTGAGGCACAGTTGTTGTTGGGAATTGCACGCTGCACGGGTCTATGGGTTGTACCCCCGACGAGATCGCACAGGCACTAGGGATAAGCACGACACCGACGCAGAACCACAACGTCCACCGCATCACTTTGCGCATTCGCATCCCTCCACTGACAGTGTATTCTAGAGCAACACGGGCTATATTTCATCTCAGCACCAGTGGCGTGTCGGTCCGACGCAAGCGCCATGTGGCTGTGAGGGGATTAGCCCCCTTGGGCAGCATGCTGTAGAAGACCCAGACTCGTGATCTCCCGACGTAGGGCTCCGGCTCGGCTTTGGCTGTATCAAACTGCTCTGAGAGCCGCCACTGCTGCTGTGGAAATTGCAATACTGTAGACAACCAGATCTCTCCCGTCTGGACAAAGGCAGTTTGAAAAAAGCTCGTACTTGCTTCATTCACTTGGTAGGCTGTGTACGCCTTGCCTTCCCAGACAATTGGCTCGTTGGACTGAGCGAGGCTTGGGTTCGCTAAAGCCGAGCTCGACGGTGCAATAGTCTCAACAAGGGTAAACATTGAAGCGCCCGGCGGGCGCACGTAGACCCCAGTCATCGCTTTGGCGTCAAGGCCGGGCAGCAAAATGTCTTGATTATCGAATGTCCACGGAAACGGATCGATCTTGTTATGCGCGTCGTTGGTGACGTCGCGTGGCACAGGATTCGGCTGTGCTAGATCGAACTCACGCACTTGGACATAGCCGTCCTTGTCTAAAGCCCCGTAGGTCACCGATGGTTTGCCTCGGAACCAACGGACAAACCCAACGTCCATCGGTGCAAAGCCGCGCGGGGGCCTCTCTTGGCGTTCGATGACCCTGACATTGACAGGATCAGCAAGATCGATATATTGCAGCTCGACCCAGCTGTTTCGTGGGTCGGTGCCGCTGCCGGGGACTCTCTCGTTCTTGATCCAGAAGACGTAGCCTCGCTTCTGATGTGGCAGATCCGTAGGGTAGAAAGCCCGTCGCGTGAGATCTATCGGTGTGGGGAGCACGGCCACAGTGCCTGTTGTGGGGCCTGTGGGGCGCACCACGATCACGCGGCCTTGTAGGTCCATGCCCACGTAATACGGGCCGTCGGCGTCCATGCCGGGGTTGGCTCTTCCCCATGCAGTGCTGTCGAAGGCACGGAAGCCCTTGCAATCAGGAGGCATAAACTCGGCTGTCTCAGGATCTATAGCACAGTGCCAAACCGTCCCACGCCCTGTGCCGTCTGGAGTTTGCTCAAACCATACCATATATCGTCCGTCGGCTGTGAACTCGACATTCGCATAACTGACGTTCGGGTCGCCGACCTGGACGTCGTGAATAGTGAACGATAGTTGAAGCCTTGTTGTGTTGTGAAACGCTGCTGCAACTATACCCAAGGCTATCGTTGTGAACCAGAGTTTGCGAATCATCTCTTTCTCTTCTCCTGCTTCTGGCCAAAGAGATCATGAGCTGGCCATTCCTTCACTCCGTCAAGTATTCGCGAGATGCCTTGATCAAGCTCTGTGAGCAAGCTATCCGATATGGGTTCGGAATTGGAGACAACCGCCCAACTGACACCGTCCGCGCGCCGCACCAGCAAGCTTCGCGTACCGACCAGGCTGCCGCTGTGCCTCCATTCGATGCCATTGCTTGTGGGTTTGATCATCCAGCCCATCCCAAAGTACGCTGGGGCCTTCCCAACATCAGGGCGATTGGGGGGTGCCGTCATCAACGCGACTGTCTCAGGTTTTAAAAGCGCCGGAGGCCGCTGGCCATCTATCGCTGTCACAAAGCGCAAGAGATCTATAGCAGAACCGATCCAGCCACCGCCGCTCTCGACTCCTTCTACGTGCTGCGCATAGGGTCGCGGAACGAGAGGATGAGGGGGATAGACCGATACGGCTAATGGAGCGCCGGGCTTGTCATAATAGCGCACTTCTCCCAAGACGTGCTCGTGAGGAAGCGTGCGTCCGATCTGCATCCGGCTCACACCCGCGGGGGCAAGCACATGCTGTTTCACAAACTCTTCGTACCTCAGAGCTTGGACGCGCTCGATCACGCGACCGAGCGCGCAGTACGCCAACGTAGAGTAACTTGATCTCGTCCCGGGGGCAAACTCTAAGGGCTGTCCCATGCCATAACGCACCAGGGCCTCAGCCTCTGCAGGAGGGGGCACTCCTACCGCTCGAGCCGCGGCGATATTCTCCGTAGAGATTCCAAAGCAGCTCCGCACAAGTCCACTAGAGTGCTGCAGGAGCTGCCGAACGGTGATCTCTTGCAGTCGAGGGTCTGGGCTGACTCCCCGCGGAGGCTGTAGATCACGCAAGAGAGAGAATGCTTGTGCGTCGAGATCGAGCTTGCCCTCTTCGTACAGCTTTAACGCAGCGACAGCAGTGATGGGTTTAGAGACACTCGCAATGCGGAAAAGCGAGTCGGGTTGCACTGACTGATTGGCTTCTCGATCAGCCAGACCAAAGCCCCGCGCGTAGACCAAGCGCCCGTCTTTGGCAACAGTTAAAGCTCCGCCGACAACACCGTACTTGATCATCAAGTCTATCATCAAGCGATCCAATTCGCTGAAGGTGGGTACGTCTATGCCGGTGATGGGGATTGGCTGCCAGAGAGAATGAGACGGGTGAGGAGAAAGCCCGATGGTGATCCCCAGAAGCACAAGTGCCGGCCATGACTTTCGCAGTATAGTGGGCATGTTGTTCACTTTTCTATAGTCTGCTGATGCTTTCAAAGAAATCGCAATACGGCTTGCGCAAGTTCTTATCGGCTCTGATGGGGATATCAAGCTGCAGATGCGGATCTTCGTTCAACGTGTACGCCGGCCATGTCGGTAACGTCCCATCGTTAGGATCTCCTGTCTTAGCAAGGTTCGTCCAGTACGCCATCATTGCGTCAGAGAGCGCTCGCTCTTGGGGAGTCGCGCCAGCTAAATTCCCAAAGACGAAGGGGATCTCTGAGCCGTGGAATGCTCCCAAGCCCAACTGGGCAGCAACGCGTGTCACATACGTGAAGTGATAGAGAAACGTCTTTTGCTGATACTCCGCAACATCGCGCACAAATTTGCGAGTTGGGCATACAAAAAGGACGTCAGAGATCAGCGCGTCGAGCGCGGCTTTGGGATTGGGATATGCTGACACGGGATAGAGCGCGAGCACCTTATCAGCATTCTCTCTGAAAAGAGCGCGCACGAACGCTTCGTATTGTGCTGGGGTCGTGATGTTCAGCTTGCCCGTGAAGAGTGACGCTTCGTTGCCCGTCGTGCCCGCGATCAACGGAACGTTATGAAAATTCCCTGATTCGAGGGCACGCCCAGGGGAATCGGGCAGCGCATAACCGTCAACGGTGAAATCCCATTTTTCGGCATTGCTCAGAATACTCGCTTCGCCGGGCAGGGTGTTGAGAATCTCTTGGACTGTCTTGGAGCGCAAGCACGCGAGAACGTCGGGGGCACGTGCGCAGCCGATGGCGCGGACAAAACGTTCGCCCTGGGCTTCGGCGCTCTCGCGTTCAGCAGAGTCTCTGAGCTTTCGCAGATTTGATGGGCAGCCCCCGCTCTGAATGATCGCTCGGTGAAAGAGTCCGCGCGCTAATGGCGATGCGAGCAGCGCGCAGACGCTCTTGCCGCCCCCAGATTCTCCGAAGATCGTAATGTTAGCAGGATCGCCCCCAAAGTTCTGAATATTCTTCTGCACCCAGCGCAGCGCGAAGATCTGATCGAGCAGCCCATAGTTCCCAGAGACGCCGTGCTCTGTGTCTTCGGCGCTCAGGGCTGAATGAGCTAAGAACCCCAACTGCGCCAAGCGATAGTTAATGGTCACTACGACAATGTTAAATTTTTCGGACAAGAAGCGCCCGTCGTATGTCAAACGCTCGTTGACTTTCTGAGAGCTGCTCCCTTGCACTAAACCGCCGCCGTGAATCCAGACCATCACGGGAAGTCTTGCGCTTGGGTCGGTCTTTGGTGTCCAAATGTTGAGCGAGAGACAATCTTCGTCCATCTCTAACTGATAGCGAAAGATCGTGCCGGGGAGCTGGGGACACGCTTTGCCAAACTGTGTAGCGTCGCGCACGCCACTCCACGACGGGTGCTCTTGCGGAGCCTTCCAGCGCACACTTCCTATCGGCGGAGCTGCGTAGGGAATGCCGCGAAAGACTTTCACAGCACCAAGAGATTCGCCGCGCACGCAGCCCTTCTCCGTCGCGACGACGTTCTCATCCGACGGACAAGGCTGGCTCCACAACCACAGAGACTCACTGAGAATGAGCAGTGTCCCTAAGACCCCCAAGAGATACAATTTTTGCCAAGAGCACATTAAGGCCTCCTTTGCGCTACCCATGCCCCGAACACTCCGGCTCCTGTGCCCACCACCAGTGCTAGCACTATCCCTACTATGCTAACGTACTCCAAGATCCCGGCCTGCGAGAGCTCCGGCACCCAGAAGTGCATCCCGCTCATATCTCTCATAAAGAAAGTTACACCCAGAGCAAGAAGCCCTGCGAGCACTGAACAGAACATCGCGATACTGAAGAACGCCCCACGGACTGCTCCCGGCGCAACCCCTGAAAGATATAAGATCTCCAGCTCGCCTCGCCACGTCCCAGCAAGCACGCGCATGATCACCCACAACGCTATCAAAGAGATAAGAAGAGCACCACCTTGCAGGATTGTCACGGCTGTGCGTGCTCCACTGTCGGAGGCTAGCAACGCGCGTAGCGCCCCTTTCTGATAGCTCTGCACGTCAGCTACACCAGGAAGCTCACGCAGTGCCGCTTGTGCCTCAGCAGTCTGGGCGGCTTGACGCACTGTGACCCGCAGATACCCTGCCGGGGCGCGTTCCGGATCGATCCCCTCTTGCGCAAAGCGCGGATCGTCTTTAGTAATATACAAGACCTCGGAGATCACTTCCCACTCGCGCACCTGACGGTAAACTTGCCGAATCTGTTCGCTCGATACCCCCGGCTCAAAGAGCACGATCAAGCGATTCTCCCCCCAATCGCCGCGCGCTACCCACAACACAAGAAATATCGCGAACGCCAACGCCGTGATGAGCACTCCTCCCAAGACCCGGAGCAGAATTCGCCAATTAGTCAGCGCCGCGCGCGTCAGCTCTTTGATAAGAAAACCGCTCATAGGGCTGCCTCCTCAGCCGGCGCTTCTTCGTAGGTGCGCCCTGCCCACAGATAGACAATCCGTGCGCCGCTGCGCACGGCCCATCCCCTCTCTCGTGTGGCTACGAGCATTGCGACGCGCTTGCGCTCATGCACTGCCTTGAGCCCCTCAAGCACTCTTTCAGCGTCTTTGTATTCCAATCCCGCAAACGGCTCATCAATCAGCAACAAGACGGGATTATGACACGCCGCGAGCGCGAGAGAAAAGAGCTTCTGCTGGGCAGGCTCTAGCTCGGTGACCAGGGTATCAGCTAAGGCGCGGAGCTTCACAGTCTCAAGGACCTCGTCGATCATGGACGTCATGTCTTCGGGATGGAAGCCCAAACTGCCGAGCTTGAACGCGAGCGTATCTTGCACGGTGCGGCGCGGGAGTGTGAGCTCCTGCGGGACGATCCCCAAGCGTCGTCGGAACGCAGGGAGCTTGCTTGCGTGCAGGCGCGTCACGTTGCGATCGTCGACGAGAATTTGCCCGCGTTGGGGACGCAATTCGTGGCAGAGCAGCCTTAAAATAACACTCTTGCCCGACGACGGCGGGCCTACAAGAAAGACCAGCTCACTGTGATTCACCCTGAGGGTCACGTCTTCTAAGATCTTCTTCCCCTCAGGGGTCACAAACTGCAGCTCGGAGACCTGCACTAAGAGAGACATACTCTGTCCTGGCGCGTACGGCGCGCGCAAATCGTTCTTGCCCTGCTAAGTCTTTGAGAATCTCAAGCTCTGCAAACGCGTTGGTCCCTTGAAGAAGCTCTCGCACGCGGCCCCCTTGATCTGAGCCGATTTCAAGATAGAGAGCCCCACCAGGACGGAGATACGCTGGGCTCTCCCGAATGATCGGAGCCAGAGCATCTAAGCCCTCTGCGCCTCCGTCGAGAGCCACCCTGGGTTCATAGCGCAGCTCGCGCGGCGCGCGCTCCAAGTACTCCGTTCGCACATAAGGAGGGTTAGACACAATGAGATCAAACTTCTCAGAGATAGCGGAAAACCAATCGGAACAAAAGAAGCGAATGCGCTCAGCGACGCCGTTGCGCATGGCATTTTCGCGCGCGAGCGCCAGCGCCTCTCCTGAGATATCCACGGCAACAAACGAGCTCTGTGGCCACGCCCGTGCCAACGCGATACTGATCGCCCCCGATCCCGTGCCCAAGTCTAACACATCTCTAGGGAGCTCGCTAGAGCGCTGCAATATCAGCTCGACGAGCTCTTCTGTCTCTGGGCGCGGGATGAGCACTGCTGAGGTCAGGCGCAGATAACATCCGTGAAACTCTGTGTATCCTAAAAGATACTGCAGGGGCTCGCCCTGGCAGCGACGCTCCACTAGTGCACAGATCTGGGCGTGCTCGGCTGGGGTTACCAACTCTTGAGCGTGGGTATAGAGCTCATGGCGCGCCTTCTGCAATATATGCGCAACGATGAGCTCGGCTTCCAGACGCGCCGATTCTCTAGAGCTTTGACGGAGCTGCTCTGTGACCCAGCGCAGTTCCTCACTCGCGGTCTTCTGGGGTTCCATTACGTAAAAAAATATCCGAAAAATCGTGCGAAAGTCAAGCGTTTGTGCTACAATAAGGGACGGTGTGGGGAGAAGAGATTGTGTTCAAGGTATTTATCTACGTAGCGCTCGTAGCTCTTGGGATCCTTATAAGCCTGGCCGAAGGCTGGGTGCCGCCCATTAATGGTCTTCATGCTTGGGAGTCCCAGGTGTTAGTGGGGGCGGTAGGGGGACTGTTAGGAGCGCTCCTGGTCACAAATCTAGTCAATTTACTTCAACGGCAGCTCTCTCAAGAGGATGGAGCGCGCCGGCTTATGCAGGGGGCGCTTGTCAGTCTTGTGGGAGCCCTCTTAGGGCTAGCCCTCTCATGGGGGTTAACGTTGCTCTTCCCTGGGAATCCCCTGGTGCGTGCCATTTGTGGGCTTGCAGTGCTGATACTGACAGTAAGCGGCTTTGTCGTGGGGCAGCGAGCCGAGCCCTTAGTGGGAAAGCCCTCTCAAACTCTCAACCCTCCGCTTCCTCTCAAACTCGTGGACACGAGCGCGATCATTGATGGGCGCATTGGAGACTTGGCCAAGACGGGGTTCATCGAGGGCAAGATCGTCATTGCTGAGTTTGTGCTCAGCGAATTGCAAACGATCGCTGACTCTCAAGACAACCTGCGGCGGCGCAAGGGAAGAAGGGGTCTTGATATCTTAGGGGAGCTGCGCCGCAGTGCCGAGGTCCAAGTTGAGGTGCTCAACAGAGATTATCCGCACATTACCGATGTCGACCGCAAGCTCATCCAATTGGCCAAAGAGCTCAACGCCAAGATCATCACAACTGACTATAATCTCAACAAAGTTGCGAAGGTTGAGGGCGTCCCCGTGCTCAATATCAATGAATTGGCGAACGCGGTGAAGCCGCGCTTCATCCCCGGTGAGGAGATCGAGGTCGAAGTCATAGATCGAGGGGAGGAGATCAACCAAGGGGTGGGGTACTTAGACGACGGCACGATGGTGGTCGTCGAGAACGGGCGGCGCTTCATCGGCAAGAAGATCAAAGCGATCGTCAATTCGAGCTTGCAGACCGAAGCAGGCAAGATGCTCTTTGTGCGCCCCAAAGTTGAGCCTGTCAAATGGGAGCAATAGCGATCAGTGCGGTCATCGTAGCTGCTGGGCGCGGGCAGCGTTTAGGTACTTCCCTGCCGAAAGCGTATGTCCCATTAAAGGGCAAGCCTATACTCGCCTACTCCCTCGAGCTCTTTGCCCGCTG
>CAYYOG010000010.1:3014-46445 GCA_964473325.1 uncultured Thermotogae bacterium | reverse complement strand
GTGTGACTTCTTCGGGGAGCCCAGCCATGCGGGCTACGTGTACGCCGTAGCTGCCCTCGGTCGCCCCTGGCGCGACTTTGTGCAAGAAGACCACTTGGTTGCCGTACTCTTTGACTTGAACGTAATAGTTCTTGACACCCGGAATGCGCTCCGCGAGCTTGGTCAGCTCGTGATAGTGCGTAGCGAAGAGCGTCTTCGCTCGAACTTTTATAGCTAAATGCTCAGCTACTGCCCAAGCGATGCTCACGCCATCAAACGTGCTCGTCCCGCGGCCCATCTCGTCTAAGATTATTAAACTGCGCTCGGTGGCGCTATTGAGAATATTGGCAGTCTCCAGCATCTCAACCATAAATGTGCTGTACCCCGCAGCGAGCATGTCGCTGGCTCCTACGCGGGCGAAGATCTTATCGACAACAGGGAGGGTCGCGGCCTTTGCCGGCACAAACGAGCCAATCTGCGCTAACAGACAGATGAGCGCAATCTGTCGCAGATAGACGCTCTTGCCGCTCATGTTGGGGCCCGTCAGCACGATGAGATACTCGTCTTCGTTGAATTTCAGATCGTTGGGTACGAACTGCCCACCTGGCAGCAGGTGCTCGACGATGGGGTGACGCCCATCCGTGATCAAGATCTCCTGACGATCGGTGAAGTGCGGGCGCGTGTAGTGATAGCGATGCGCAGCTTCAGCCAGGGCTGCCAGCACATCTAGCTCTGCGACGATGCGTGCTAGCTGTTGGAGCTCAAAGAGCTTCTGCGCAGCCGCATCGCGTATTTGGCAGAAGAGCTCGTATTCTAGGCGCTTGGCGCGCTCTTCAGCTGAGAGAATTTTTTCTTCGTACTCTTTGAGCTCTGGGGTGATGAACCGTTCGGCATTGGTAAGCGTCTGCTTGCGGTGATAGTCCGGAGGGACGCGCTTGGCGGCAGCTTTGCTCACTTCTAGATAATACCCAAAGACCGTGTTAAATCCAACTTTGAGCGTCTGAATCCCAGTGCGTTCACGCTCGCGTGCTTCAAGCTCCAGGATCTTTCTCTTGAAGATGCGCTCTTGAGTTTTGAGCTGATCGAGCTCTGGCGAAAACCCCTCTTGGATGATATTGCCCTCTTTGAGTTCGATGGGGGCGTCCTCGCGAATGGCGCGGCTCAGCAATTCTCGCAGCTCATCCAGTGCAAGAGCCTGAAGCTGATCGAGAAACTCTCTCAGCTTTGCGGGAGCGTTCAGCTCGACCCAGCGTTGCACGAGTGCCGTGAGCTTGGGCATACGCTCGAGCGATTGACGCAGCGAGAGCAAATCTCTGGGCGTGACGCGACTCGCCCCTAAGCGTCCTGTCAGGCGCTCTAAATCATAGATACGCCCAAGCAGCGACTGTAGCTCGCTGCGCTCGAGCGCGTGCTCAACAAAGAACGCGACGCTGTCCAAGCGTCGCTCGATCTCGGTACGCTCTAGTAACGGTGCCAGGAGCCAGCGTCGCAGGAGCCTCTCGCCCATCCCTGTGACGGTATGATTGATCACTCGAAAGAGTGTGGCTTGTGTTCCGGAGCTGCGCAGCTCTTCTAAAATTTCTAAATTCCGTTGCGTGAACGGGTCGAGTCCCATCTGGCGCGACAGCTGATAGACCTTCGGGGGATTGAGATGCTTCAGCGAGCCCTTGTGCGTTTCTTGAACATAGCTGAGCAGGCCGGCGGCGCTGCGCCCCGCCAGTTCCGAAAGCCCCAGCCCCTCCGCGGAGATAATCCCAAAGTGATCAAGTATTTTCTGAATCTGAAAACACGAAGGCTCTAGATAGCTCCGCGCTGTGTGATGGTTTTCTTCGTCCAGGGTCGTCCCTTGAGGAAGTATGATCTCGGCGGGGCGCAATCTGTTCAGCTCGTTCTTCAGGTCTGCGCGGGACAGCTCTGTGGCGCAGAACTCCCCAGTGGAGACATCAGCATACGCAAGGCCAACAGAATCGCCCTCGGGGTAGAGCGCGACCAGATAATTATTCAGTCCTTGCTCAAGGAGCTCCTCTTCTAGGATCGTGCCGGGGGTGATGATCCGGACGACGTCGCGCTCGACGAGTCCCTTGGCCTCTTGGGGATCTTGGAGCTGCTCGCAGAGCGCGACTTTGTAGCCCTTTTTCAATAACTGATTGACATAGAACGCGACGCGCTTGACAGGGACGCCGGCCATAGGGGCATCGTCGCGCTTAGTAAGGGCAATATCGAGTTCACGGGCGGCCAGCTCGGCGTCCTCAAAGAACGTCTCGTAAAAATCTCCTAGCTGAAAGAAAAGAATGATATCGTGATGCTGCGCCTTGATGCGCAGATACTGCTGCATCATCGGGGTGAGCTTGGGCTTTGTCATAGCGACTCTTGATGATAACACATTGTCCAAAGGCCTACAACGAGAGCTGCGTAGCTCGCTCCCAGTCCTTAAGTGTATTAATATTGATAAACGAGCGCAGGGCAGGATCAACGGCGCGAATCTGTTCTTCGGGGATGACCTTGATGGGAATAGCATCCAGGAGTGCCTGCGGGGATGTGCGTTTATCTGCTAATAATCGCTCTATCACAACGAGACATTGCTGGTGATAGAGCGCGAGTGTCGGGACACGATGCCCTCCTACTTCTGGCACAACGGCCCAGACAGAGCCATCCAGCTCATCTCTCAGTAAATCTATGACGGCTCGGCTTATGAAGGGCATATCGCATGCGACCGCGAGACTATACTCATATCGAGCGTGTTTGAGCCCAGTGTAGAGCCCGCCTATCGGCCCGACGCCAGTGATCTCATCTGGGAGGACACGCACGTCAAGGATCTCTTGGTAACGGCTCTCCGCTCCGGAGATGACGAGCACATCGTCGCTCAGGGTTTTCAATAGGGTCACGATATGCTCGATGAGTGTGCGCCCACGCCATGGTAGAAGGGCTTTTTCTTGCCTCAAGCGATAGGAGCGCCCACCAGCAAGAACGATCGCAGAAAAAACTCTCTCAGATGTCATGGCGTTCTAGCGGGGTGAAGAGCCAGTACTGCAGAGCAATACCGAAGCTATAGATAACGCACACGATCGCGAAGATTGGCCCAAAGCCCCACGAGACTTGGAGCTGGCCGCTCAGCCAAGCGCTCCCCGCAAAGAGCAAGTTCCACGCCATCGTAGACCAGCCGTTGACCGTCGCGCGGTCTTCAGGAGCGACCTGCTCCATCACAAAGAGTGAATAGATCGGGGCACTCATGGGCATGAGCGCGTAGCGCACCACAAAAGCGAGTGCAGAGATCCATAGCATGGGGGCAAAGGCCATGACTACTAGGAACGGGATCGAGAGTGCCTGGGTCAAGACGATCGTGCGGACTTTGCCCATGCGCTGTGCCAGTGGCGGCCCTGCCAGCGATGCTACCCCCATCCCCACGGCACTCCAAGCAAAGAGCGTTCCCAAGAGTGCATCAGATATATGAAATTGAAGCTTGAAGAAGACGTTCATAAACGGGATAAACAGCCCTGCCCCCAGGCCGAGAATCATATTAGGCAGAATGAGTTTGAAGACTAGTCCCCGTGGTGTCTTGAGGTTCCAGCCGAGGCGAGCGCGGCTGCTCTCTCGCGGTGCCGCGCGCATCTTTGCTAAGGGAAGAATGCTGAGCCCGATGAGCCCGACGCCAACAGCTAGGGTCATCTGGTACACTGTCGCTATGCTCTCTGTGAGGGAAAATCCGCGGGCAAAGAGCAGGGGCAAAGCCCCGGCGACGAAGCTCCCAAAGAACCCTGCGAGCGTCTGGAGCGCAAACTGCACGCTGAAGAGATGGGTGCGTTCAGATTCCTGGCTCTCTTCGATCATAAACGGTGCGCCAACGACCTGCAGGAGCGCGCTGCCCAGCCCGAGTACCCCAATAGAGAGAACCAAGAGTTCGGGTTGAGTGAAGACGACGAGGCCGAGCGCGCCCAGCCCGCTGAGAGCAACTCCCCAGATAAGCGCTCGACGATGCCCTATCGAGTCGCTCACCAGCCCTGCCGGCACCGATAAAAAAGCCGTGATGAGCGGAGGGATGGCTACCATCAGCCCGATGAAATCCTGCTTGTAGCCCAAACGCAACAGATAGATATTGAGAAAGAGCGAGAATATGCTCGATGCTAGACCTATGCCGAAGACTGACAGGAGAAAGAGTCGCGCGTTTGGATTGAAACGCTGTAATTTGTCGGCATAGTCTGCAAGAAAGTGAAACATTGATTTTGATTATAGTCGACGGCGTATATCTTAGCAAAGCACCTTATAGGACAGCTCTCCGTTGCAAGTACTTCAGAGCAGCTCCACCCAGACTGGCGTCCCGTGAGGGACCTCCGCCAGCTCTGCAGGAACTCGAAAGACCCCATCAGCTCGCACGAGTGTCGAGATGTTGCTCGAGTGCCCCAAAATCGGCTCAGCTGCTGATGAGTCCCCCCTGCACGCGCCGGTAGACTTTCACTGAAAGAACCCCCATTGCTAAAAGTGCCCCGATGTCTACTGCACGTATAGCGATAAAGCCTTCAGTTTGCTTACCACCCCACAAGCTCAGTATAATCGCTGAGGCATTCATCCCTAAGGGTGGCAGAACATTTTTGCTTTTAGTACGAGGTGTTTTGTGAATAAGTATATCTTTGTGACCGGTGGGGTGCTCTCTGGATTGGGCAAGGGGATCACGGCGTCGTCCATTGGGCTGCTGTTCAAATCGCGTGGCCTCACCGTGACGGCGATCAAGATCGACCCCTATCTCAATTGCGATGCCGGCACGATGAACCCGTATCAGCACGGGGAGGTCTTCGTGCTCGATGACGGCACTGAAGTTGACATGGATCTGGGCAGCTATGAGCGCTTCTTAGATATAGACTTAACCAAAGACCATAACATCACGACGGGGAGGATCTATAAGAGTGTCATCGAGAAGGAGCGCCGCGGGGATTATCTGGGGGCAACCGTGCAGATCATCCCTCATGTCACTGACGAGATCAAAGCGAGCATCAAGCGCGTCGCAGAGCGTACAAAAGCCGACGTGGTCATCGTTGAAGTTGGGGGTACTGTCGGAGACATCGAGTCGATGCCCTTCTTGGAAGCCCTGCGCCAGATGCACCAAGAGCTGGGCGATGATCACTGTCTCTTCGTGCACACCACGCTCGTGCCCGTGGTCTCCGTCGTTGGGGAGCAAAAGACCAAGCCGACCCAGCACTCTGTGAAGGAGCTTCGCGCTATCGGGATCCAGCCAGATGTCATCATCGGGCGCGGCACTGCTGCGCTCACTGAAGGGATTCGCAAGAAGATCGCGCTCTTTTGCGATGTCCCCTTTGAAGCGGTGATCAGCGCCCCTGATGTGCGCTCGATCTATCAAGTGCCGTTGCTCTTTGAAGAGCAACGGCTGACGGAGCTCATGCTAGAGCGCTTGAAGCTCTCTGCTCAGGCACACGATCTCAGTGAATGGCAGCGCTTCGTCGATGCCGTGCTCCATCCCCAAGAACACTTGCGTATTGCCCTCGTCGGCAAGTACACCATGCTGCGTGATAGCTACGTCAGTTATGTCGAGGCGCTCACGCACGCTGGAGCGGCTCTCGGCGCTGGGATTGAGATCGTCTGGATCGAAGCCGAAGAGTTCTCCGAGTCCCAGATGGAAGGTGTGGACGGCGTGATCGTGCCAGTGGGATTTGGCCATCGTGGTGCTGAGGGTAAGATCAGGGCGATTCGCTATGCGCGGACGCACAACGTGCCGTTCCTGGGGATTTGCTATGGGTTTCAGTTGGCGGTCATAGAATTTGCGCGTTCCGTGCTCGGTTTAGAGGGCGCCAATAGCACAGAGTTTGGCGCGACAGAGCATCCTGTTATTGACTTGATGCCCGAACAGAAATCTCTTATAGAGAAGGGCGCAACAATGCGCTTGGGAGCTCAACCCATCGTTATTGAGCGGGGCACGCTCGCCTACAAACTCTACGGAGCAACGGAGGTCTCCGAGCGCCACCGCCACCGCTACGAAGTCAATACACGCTACATTAGAGACTTAGAAGCCGCGGGGCTGAAGTTTTCTAGCAAGTCTCCTGATGGACGGCGCATGGAGATTTTAGAGCTTCCAGGACATCCGTACTTTATTGCGTCGCAGTTTCACCCGGAGTTCAAATCCCGGCCGACTCGCCCGCGTCCGCTCTTTTTAGGCTTGGTGCAGGCATGTCTCGCGCGTCGCAAGCTCTTGGTCTCCTCGTGACTGTAGGGGGTATCGCGGGGCTCTATTGGCTCTGGGTGACTATGCCCAGCCTATGGCCCGACCCTGTGGAACCGCGCGCTCCGGCGATTTCTGCAGAGCGCGCTCATATTGTCCGGTACGACGACCAAGGGAAGAAGCTGTGGGAGTTGGACT
The DNA here is from genome assembly GCA_964473325.1 of uncultured Thermotogae bacterium. Taxonomy (GTDB): domain Bacteria; phylum Bipolaricaulota; class Bipolaricaulia; order RBG-16-55-9; family DRXL01; genus JANXCC01. The sequence continues at coordinate 40,102 of CAYYOG010000010.1, read as the reverse complement.
GTCGCTCTATGGCTATTCAAGAAGAGATCAGCGTTGCCGAGGAAGTCGCGATGCGCTTCTTCGATGGCGATGGCACCGAGACGCTTGCGGTGCGGGCGCCGCGGGCACGCCTACACAACCGCACTGGCAATATCGAACTGCTTGGGGCAATCTCTGCCGTGGGGCAGGAGTTCTCCTTTGCGACCGAGAATCTCTTGTGGGACAATCAAAAAAAAATCCTCTCCACGTCGTCGTTTGTGCGCGTCGAGCGTGAAGAGTTCACTCTGACAGGCTGGGGCTTGGAATACTCCTCGGAAACGGGGCGAGCAACTATTCTCAACGATGCTCGGCTCATCCTACGCAGAAAATGATCCTACGCACAGAAGGGTTGGTCAAGAGCTACGGAGGACGCCGGGTCGTCGATGGCGTCTCTCTCCAAATTGAGAGCGGCACCGTGGTGGGCCTGCTGGGAGCAAACGGCGCTGGCAAGACCACCACGTTCTATATGATCACGGGGCTGATCGCTCACGAAGCTGGGGAGATCTTTTTAGATAATATGCCCATTGGCCGCTGGCCCTTCTATGCCCGGGCTCGTCTCGGGATTCACTATCTGCCCCAAGAACCTTCAGTCTTTCGCAAACTAAGCGCGTTAGAGAATCTCTTGCTCGTCTTAGAGCAGTGGGAACCGAAACTCAACGAGCGCGAGCAGCGATCTCTGCGCCTCTTGCAGCAACTGGGTGTTGCGCATCTTGCACATCAGCGAGTGGATACTCTCTCTGCGGGGGAGCGCCGGCGCGTCGAGATCGCACGCGCTTTGGCGACTTCTCCGAAATTTCTCCTGCTCGACGAACCCTTCTCAGGCATAGATCCCATCTCCGTTGCTGATATTCAGAAGATCATTCGCGCGCTCGCCGCCGATGGGATCGGCGTCGTCGTGACCGATCACAACGTGCGTGAGACGCTGAGCGTCACTGACTATGCGTATCTGCTTAACGAGGGCAAGCTCTTGCTGAGTGGACGTCCAGATGAGATCGCCGCACATCCTCTGGCGCGGCAGTACTATCTTGGCGAAGACTTTCAGTTATGATCCCGATGGTGCTACGGCTGGCTTACGCGTGTACAGCCTCTTCATCACGATGAAGGCGCCAAAGATAACGAAGAGAATAACACTGATGACTTGGGCTGCTCGTAATAGATCAGGGACGAGCCAGAGTGCGTCTGCCCGCAGAAACTCCATCCAAAATCTCAAGAATGAATAGAGCACAATATAGAGCGACGCGATGAACCCGTCTTGAAAGTTTTTTGTGCGCAGCCACATCAGCAGCCCAAATATCACTAAATCACCGAACATTTCGTAAAGCATGGTGGGGTGAGTAGGAATGTCGCCCCATTGCTGATACCCTGGGGTGCCCTCTTTGTAGACGACCCCGACCCAGTCGAGCCATGAAGGCCAGGTCGGTCCCAAAGGCACCCCATATGCATCGCCATTCATAAAGTTCCCGAAGCGCCCCAGGGCTTGCCCTAAGATCATGCTAGGCACTACAGCATCGGCGAACTGCCACAGCGGGACTTTCTTCCAGCGACAGTAGACCCAGAGCATCAGCAGCCCCGCTAAGATGCCCCCATGTATAGCTAAGCCGCCCTCCCAGATCGCAATAATATTGATGAAAGTCTTCAGGGCATCGCCGGGGACGTAAAAGTTCGACCATTGAAACGCAACATAGTAGAACCGCGCCCCGATGATCGCCACGGGCACAGTGATCAAAACAAAGTCTAAGATATCGTCGAGGGTCAAAGGCAGGCCCTTGCGCGCGACCTCGCGGCGCGTGAGAAAGATCCCCACAATAATAGCAATAACGTACATCAAGCCGTAATAACGAATCTGCAAAGGTCCCCAGCCAAATGGCAGAGGGATCTCAACCAGAACTGGGTTCATCGGTATGTCCTCCCTATGTGCTCATATAGACTTGGTGATTGTACGCGATAGGCCTCCCCGACGTCAAGCAAGGCTTGAGCAGGGGCGATCTTGCCCGTAAGATAGAAACGCCATGGGCTGTGTAAGGGCAATCCTAGCCATAGGAGCGGCAGTATTGGCCCTGCTCAGCATGCCCGGATATCTCTGGGGCGGGCTGGTCTTTATTGCGCTTGTGCCGCTGTTCTTTGCTCTCGATGGGTGTTCCCCGCGTCAGGGGTTTTGGCTGGGATATCTGAGTGGCTTCTTTTTCTTTGCTCCGCTTTTGTACTGGCTCTATGCTCTCTCAGAGTGGGCGGGGGTTTTTATTATCTTTGGGCATGTGGGGCTAGCGGGGCTGTTGGCGTTGTGGTGGGGGCTGTGGGGGGCGAGTGTTGGCGTGATTCAGAGGCGATCCCCTCACGCTCACTGGCTAGTCATCCCCGCCAGTTGGGTCTGTGTAGAGTATCTGCGCTCACTGACAAGATTTGGATTCACGTGGGGTTTTCTCAGCGATGCTCTCTATCAGTATCCCGATCTGATACAGATTGCTGCGCTGACTGGGGCATGGGGGGTATCGCTGCTCATTATGCTTGTGAATGGTTTGGTCTATCGTGCGTTGCGCGAGCGCCACCCGCTCTACGGAGTGCTCGCGCTAGGGCTGATCGCGCTGGATTGGGGGTGGGGGCAAGTCGTGCTCAGTTCGGGGCTGGATTCTCAGAATGCAAATTCGGCACTGAAGATCGCGCTTATTCATTCCAACGTGCCTCAGCGTGCTCGCAGCGACCCCTCTCAGCTCCCTGCTCTGCAAGATCTCTATCTGTCCCAAGTGAATCAGCTTGGAGCTGGGGAAGTTGGCCTTGTCGTTTTGCCAGAGTCTATCGTGCCTGCTTATCTGCTCCGCCAGCCAGATCTCTTTGAGCCGTACCAAGGGCAAGCTCGGCGTCTTGGAGCCGCGCTCTTAGTAGGGACTATTGACTATCGTGACGGGAAGCTCTTCAACACGGCAGCGTTGATCGCGCCCAACGGTGAAATCGCCGATTTCTACGACAAAGTCCAGCTGGTACCCTTCAGCACCGAGTATTTCCCGTTGATTGGGCTGCTGCGTCGTATGGGTATAGAGGATCTGATTGGGCCGCTTCCGTTGGGGGCGCTCACCCCAGGAGAAGGATTTCGGCCGTTGCACCTACCCCCTCAGCCCTTAGCGGAGGGTTCTAATAAAATAGCAACTCCAATCTGCTTTGAATCGATCTTTCCCCGGATCAGCCGGGCATTTGTCAGAAATGGTGCTCAAGCGCTCTTCATCATCACCAACGATGCGTGGTTCAAGGGCTCGGAAGCCCTCGAGCAGCACTTTGCGAAAGCTATCTTCCGCGCCGTCGAGACCGGGCGATACACGGTGCAGGCTGCTAATGGTGGCATCTCTGGGGTGATTGACCCTCAGGGGAGAATCCTCATATTCACGCGTGCCGAAAGAGAGCAGATCCTGCAGGGGACGATCCTCCTGCAGGATCACGCGACGCTCTACGTGCGGCTCGGAGATTGGGTTGTCTATTTGCTTATCGTGCTCTTAGGAGGGCTAGTACTCTGGACGTTTACATCCTCCCGTCCTGGCATTTGATTTGCTCCTGTAGCCGTGAGCTTAGTTACTGTTCCTGTGGAGAGATTCACTTTGTAGATCTGATACGTCCCATCTCTATCGGACACGAAAGCGATCTCCGTACCGTTGGGGAGCCAGAAGGGGTCGAATTCATTAGAAGTCGCGAGATTGGCTGTACTTGATGATGCAAACACGTTGAGACTCATGATACTTGAGCCGTCGGCATTCATCACGAAGATATCTAAACTGCCCGTCTGATCCGACGTGAACGCGATCTTTGTGCCGGTGGGAGACCAGCTCGGTGGCGATGGAAAGCCTGTAATAGGCGAGAGGGCTCCGTCGTTATAGGGTCGGTTGGTGAGTTGGGTCAACCCCGTGCCATCAGCGTTGATCTTTGCAATGGAGAGATATGGTGACTGACTCATATTGGGCATTACGAAGATCAGCAGATTGGGATTAGTTGGCGACCATCGGGGTGCGAAAGCATTTTTCGGGATGACGGTCGTCAAGCGAGACTGATTGGTCCCATCTGCGTTCATCGTGTAGATTTCGTAATTTCCGTCGCGATTGGTAGCAAAAGCGATCTTCGCGGCATTAGGGGACCACGTCGGTTGAATCTCCTGGCTGCCGGTCTGCTGGGTGAGATTCGTTTGGAGAGTGCCATTGGGGAGCATTGTGAAGATATCAAAATTCCCTGTGCGGTTGCTGGCAAAGGCTACAGCCTGACGCCCGTTGGGCGTGAGGGCGGGCCATGCGTCAATTCCCGGAGAGTTAGTGATCTGGGCTTGGCTTGTGCCATCAGCGTTCATCTTGAAGATTTCGACATCGCCAGTACGGTCGGACGCAAAGAAGATACTCGTCTCCAACACGGTGATAAAGAGAGCGAAGGAGCTTTTCAGGCCGGCGCTGTCGGTGACGGTGAGGACAGCAGCGTAGATTCCTGCTGTAGGGTACGTATGCGTAACTGTAACGCCGGTGGCGTCCACAGTGCCGTCATTTTCAAAGTCCCACTGATATTGGGCGATGGTGCCGTCAGGATCGCTTGATCCAGAGGCATCAAAGCTGACGGTGAGGGGGGCTTCTCCGGTCGTTGGGGTAGCGATAAAGACAGCGAGCGGCGCCTGAGCGAGGGTGCAACTGCTCAAAAAGATCAAGAAGATAAGTAGCGAGATTCTTTCAGGGCGTCGCGTTACAAATTGAACCATGGTATACCTCCTAAGGGGCAGACTCACCTGTCTGCCATGGGCGAATACATAAATTCATCCTTAACAATAGAACAGTGGCGCACCCAGAGGAAAGGAAGGTCGTCGTGGAGCGGTGGATGCTTTGTCTGCTGGGAAGATGACAGATGTCGGCATCACAGGATAAAATAAGTTCTGAAACTTTGCCCTGATAAGTCTGTATATAATCCTGACGAGAGAACAGGAGGTTGCATGGGCGAGGGGGAGTTGGAACTGATTCAGCGGGCGCTCCACGGCGATGTGGACGCCTGGGGTGAAATCGTGAGACGCTATAAAGATGCTGTCTTTGGAATTGCTCTCGGGATCTTAGGCAATCCTGCAGACGCTGAAGATGCGACCCACGACGCGTTCATCCGCGCCTATGAAGGGCTGCATACGTTTCATCTTGAGAAGAGATTTTCGACATGGATCTTCGCGGTGACCGCGAACGTCTGTAAGAACAAGCTGCGCCGGGAGCGGTTCTTCACCCCGCTCAAGTATATTTCGAGATTGACTAAAGGGAACGATCCCGCTCAACAGCTTGCCCATGCTGAGCGCACGCGGATCATCCAAGAGTCTATTAACCAGCTCAAGCCGGCCTATAGAATGCCCTTAGTGCTGCGTTACTATGCTGAGTTAGACTACAAAGAGATTGCGGAGGCCTTGGGGATGCCCGAAGGGACGGTCAAGACGCGGCTCCATCGGGCCAAGGCCGAGTTGAAACGCATTCTGGAGCAGAAAGGAGTGACGGGCCATGCATGAACACGAATTAGAGAACCTTCTCAAAGAGACGTTGACTCGCTACGCTGAAGCTCATCGGGATCGGGTCGCTGATCTTGAGTACGAGATCATTGAAGAACTTCCGGAGAGTCGTCCGAACCCGCGCCCGCGCTGGGGTCTGGTTACAGCGGGAGCTGTGGCCGTCGCCGCGGTCTTCGTTGTTGGCTTATGGGTAGGGTTCAATTTTTTAGGGGCTCCTTGTCATGATCCCAATGTCTTATGCTTGGTCTACCCACAAGCGAGGAGCGTCAGCTTAGCAAGTCAGTTTACGTTATGGGAGCCTGTCCCGATGAATGGCCCAGACCGTAGTGGTGTCTGGTGGATCCGGCTCCCTAAAGACATTAAACCCGGTCGGTATGAGTACGGATTTATCGTCGATGGCACGCGCTGGGTCTACGACCCGCGGGCGACAGAGTTTGTCCATACGTTCGACGACCAGGTCAATTCAGTGCTGTATATTGCTCCCCCTCGGAAGAGTGATCAGCCATGAAGCGCTTTGGAACAATCATCGCTCTGATCTTTGGGCTGCTTGTGGGGGTCGTCATAGCTCAGCCGACTCCGGAAGACGTCTATAAGTGCTTTGCGGAGCTGGGTGTCTCCGATCTGCAGACGTTGCAGACGGCGTTTGCCAAGGGCTTTGCCGATAAACGTATCAGTCCAGAGGTAGCGCTACGGCTCTGCCAGCGCTTAAAGCAGACTGCTGCACCGATCTCGCTGCGTGAAGGAGTCTTGCAGATCATCGGGCGAGCACTGTTAGAAGAGCTCCCTGTCACAATGCTCGTCGACAAGGCCTTTGAGGGCTTGACGAAGGGTGTCCCACTCGACGTTATCAATGACGATTTATTAAAGCGCAAGATGACCCTTGGTGAAGTGAAAACGCTTCTAGCGAGCAAGGGCATCACAACCGGCTTGACGATTCGGTTTGGGGCGATAACGCTAAAGCTCTCCCAAGAGGCCGTTGACACAGTGATCACCGAGGCGGCGTGGGCTTTGGAAGACTACGTGCGTGGTGGGGGTAAGCTCGACGACGCCAATGCCATCAAGTCTGCTGTGCAGTTGCGCCTGTCGCGCAATCCGTTGATCCCGCAGACGTTGACAAGCTATATCGACCAAGTCGTCAGCGCTACCGAATGGGCGCAGATCGCGCACAACATCGCAAAGCGTTTGAAGAATTAAAGAAAGAGAAAGGAGCTCTATGCTCAGAGTGCTCATGTTTGTCCCGTGGCTGCTCTTTGTGGCTCTCTCGTGGGTTCAGTGGGAAGAGCCAGGAATCCCGATCATGGCCGACCAGATTCTTTTGGCAGGTAAATTCTATCGCGTCGCGCTTCCTAGCATCGAAAGCGATCTCGCGAAGATCATTGAGCTGGCAAAGCAGGCGGGCTTTTCTGTGCGGATTGCCCAGGGGACGACCGTGATGTATTTTCTTGGGACGCAGCCGTGCCTCGACTGCACTCCGGAGAACGAACGCGAACGGCTCGCTTTTCCCCATCTGTTTGTCGATGGAGAATTGCTTTGGCTACGCGCCGCGGGACTGCTCTCGAAGTATAATCTCCGACCGTCTCCTCAGGAGGGCTATGATGTAATCATAGCTCCGACGACCACGGTGAGCGCGTCAGCAATTCTCGATGAGATTGGACGGAGATTAGCCCAGCTTTCCATTGTTTCTGATCCGGTGCTCCCTCTTACAGTTGAAGAGATGACCGTTGTGCCTGGGGTCAAGCCTCCTAAGCCCCCTGAAGGTGTTCGCTTGGATTCGGTGCTCTATGCGTTGATGCTCATGCCCGATTGGTACGAGTTCGCCCCGCAGAACAAATTAGAGCTCTGGGGCTTACGAGCACGCGTGATCGTCGAGTTAGTCTCTCCTGAAGCGCAGCTTGCCCCAACTCATAATATTATTGTAGAGGCGCGTTCGCCCTCAGGGCTGATGCGGGTGCTCGTGCCGATCCATCAGTTAGTGAGATTAGCGAGCGATCCCGCAGTGAAACTCATCCGGCCCCCTTACCAGCCGGGGTTATAAAGGAGCTGAGAGACAATGCGAAGTCATCAGTATCTCTTCTGGATTCTCTGTGGAATAATCTTGGTGTTGCTTGGTACAGTAGGGCTGACCCAAGAGCCCTCAGACCCTAAGAGCGTGGCCCGCCTGGAGCACGATCCGAGAATTGACAGTGTGCTGGAGCAGATCTTTAGGCTGGCGGAGCAAGGGCAGGCGCAAGCGGCTGCCCAGGCGGCCTCGCAGTTTCGTGTTCCGGTCTCGGGCAACACAGCTACGGTGATCTTTCAAGTTCCTGAGAGCGTCAGCCGTGACCCTGCCGCTCAGGATCTGCTGAGAAAACAAGTCGCCCTCGGGGGGGGACAAGTCATTGCCACGTCAAAGTATGCCTGGAAGGTCCAGGTCCCTATGAACTTAGGGCGGTTGCGTGCTTCTCTGGCAGGAGCGAGTGGGGTTGTCCAGTTTGTCCGGCCTCCCCTTGTCCCACAAACTTTAGTCGTCAGTGAAGGCGTTGCCCTCACGGGGGCATCGGATTATCACACCCGGGGCTTTCGTGGACAGGGCGTCAAGATCGCCGTGATCGATCTGGGCTTTGCTGGGCTATCCGCCGCACAGAGTCGTGGCGAACTCCCTGGCGGCATCCAGACGTTTGACTACACGGGTACGGGAATTGAGTCTGGAACGAATCATGGCACGGCTGTCGCCGAAATTATCTACGACATGGCTCCACAAGCCCAGCTCATCTTGATGAAAGTCGGCGACGAGGTCGACTTAGAGAACGCCAAAGAAGAAGCGATCCGCCAGGGCGCGAAGATCATCAATCATTCTGTAGGTTGGTTCAACACGAACTTCTATGACGGCACAGGAATAGTGAATAATATTGTCGCGGACGCGCGCAGCCGTGGAGTGCTTTGGGTTAACGCTGCAGGGAACTACGCACGCCGTCACTGGCAAGGGGCGTTCCGCGATGCAAACCTCAACAAATGGCACGAGTTCTCTGCCGGCGACGAGTCTCTCTCTATCACGGTGAACGCTGGGGATCAGATCGGGGTCTTTCTCACTTGGAATGACTGGCCTGCTTCCGCGAACGATTACGATCTCTATCTCTTCAATAACAGCGGCACTCAAGTCGCAGCGTCGCAGCGCATTCAGTCGGGCACCGAGCCTCCAATTGAGAGTCTCTTCTATCACTCGTTTATCCCCGGGACGTTCCATATTCAAATCAAGGCCGATGGGACCCCCACACCGCGCACGTTCTCGCTCTTCAGTCTCAATCACGACATAGAATACGCCGTTCCATCGAATAGCATCATTGCCCCAGGGGATTCCCCCAATGCGCTTACCGTTGGGGCGGTCAACCGCCAGAATTGGACGACGGGCCCCATCGCTCCGTACAGCTCTCAGGGGCCGACCAATGCTGGGCTGTCTAAGCCTGACATCGTCGGCCCGGATCGCGTCTCGACGTTCACATATACGGAATTCCCAGGCACATCGGCGGCTACGCCGCATGTCGCCGGAGCTGCAGCGCTCTTACTCTCGGAGAACCCCAATCTCACGGCAGGGCAGCTCGAAGCTCGCTTGAAGAGCGATGCAATCCCCATGGGGTCACCGCTGCAATTTGGCTCCGGTCGGCTCAACTTGACACAAGCCAGCCCTCCCCCAGGGCAGCCCGATCTCACCGTGAGCGGCCTGACGTATAGCCCATCTAATCCCCGCGTTGGGGATTTCGTCACAGTGAGCGGGATTGTGAGCAATATAGGGAATGCTGCTGCCGGGCCGTTCGTGATCGAGATTCGCGATAGCGGCGGCACCGACCGACGTACCGTCGCAGGATTGAATGCCGGAGGCTCGACAAGCTTCTCGTTCACCCGTCGAGTCAATCAAGCAACTGAGACGTTTGTCGTCGTCGCTGACGCGACGAACCAAGTGAGCGAATCGAACGAGAACAATAACTCTGCGGAGGTGCGCGTCACCGCGATGCAGCCGACGCTCAAGCCCGACTTGGCTATCGCGGGCACAGACTGGTCGCCGCGCATGCTCACCGTCGGGCAGAACGTCACGCTCTCTATCGTTGTGCGTAACCAAGGGCAAGCGAACGCCGGGCCGTTTATAGTAGAGATTCGCGACAGCGCCGGGACGGACCGACAGACTCTTTCAGGGCTTGCCATTGGAAGTACAGCGCCAGTCAGCTTCACCCGCAGAGTCAATAATACGACCGAGTTCTTCACAATCACTGTCGACGCGACCAATCAAATAGACGAACTCGATGAGACGAATAACTCCGTGCAGATTCGTGTAGATGCTCAGCCGCAGGCGCCACGCAAGCCTGATCTTACTATTTCTGGAGTCGATTGGTCGCCGCGGACGCCACGGCTCGGTGAGACGATAAACTTTACGGTCGTCGTGCGCAATCAAGGTGAAAGCGCCGCTGGGCCGTTTATAGTAGAGATTCGCGACAGCGCTGGGCAAGACCGACGGACGATCTCTGGACTGGGAGCTGCAAGCTCCCTCTCGCTCTCGTTCACGCGAAGACAGAATAACGCGACGGAGATCTTCACGATCACAGCCGACGTCACTAACCAAGTCGACGAGTCAAACGAGACTAATAACTCAACCCAGATTCGCATTGAAGCATTACCCGAGACGCGATTACCCGATTTGACCATCGACTCTCTCGACTACTCCCCACGCGATCCCACGGTGGGCAGCACGCTCACGCTCACGGCTATCGTTCGGAACATTGGGAACGCTGATGCTGGACCGTTCGTCGTCGAGCTGCAAGACAGCGCTGGGACAGCTCGACAGACGCTTACCGGGCTGCGTGCCGGGGCCTCAGTGCGCATGGACTTCTCCCGCCGGCTCAATAGCTCTTCAGAGACATTCACTGTCACGGCTGACGCCCTGCGCCAAGTTTCAGAGTCCAACGAGACGAATAATAGCCGTCAGATCACCGTGCGTGGTTCGACGCCTAGTCAGCTCTCGATCTCAATCAGCACGGACAAGACGAGCTATCGCATTGGAGAGAGACTGCAGATCTTCTTGCGCATCGGTGCCCAAGCGTATGTCTATGTCTTCGACATTGATCCAGCGGGACGAGTCTCGCAACTCTTCCCCAACTCGTTCTCACGCCAGAATCTCTTAAATGCGGGGACGTACACCCTGCCTGATGGGCCGTACACGCTCACGATCAGCGGTCCGGAAGGCATAGAGTATCTGCACGCCGTCGCGATCACGCAGCCGGTGAGCTTGGGCCTAGATGGCGTCCAGAACAGAGCTTGGCTCGATCCCGAAACGTTCCGCGCGGAGCTGGCGCGTCGTATCCAGAGCATCGCTCCAGCAGCGACGTGGACGAGCGCGTTCACGAGCTTCCAAGTCGGCACAACCGCGCCTCCACAAAATCGCGCTCCAACAGCGTGCTTTACATTTAGCCCGACCAATCCCATCGTCAATCAGCCTGTCACGTTCGACGCTTCATGCTCGACTGACCCAGATGGGCGTATCGTGCGCTACGACTGGGACTTCGACAGTGACGGGCGCGTTGACGCCCAGGGCGTGCGCACGACATTTGCTTTCCCGCAAGCCCGTACGTACACGGTGCTTCTGAGAGTTACAGACGACCAAGGGCTGACCGGATCAACGTCTCAGAGCGTCACAGTGCAGACGACAAGCACGCCGCCCACACCGCGCCCATACATCCCCCTTGGCGCTGGAGGGCTCTTCATCATGGGGACGGACAAGCTCTATCTGATGGTCCAAGGGGCCACGGGCTGGAACAGCGACAGACCCTATCAGATCTCTCTCGCTGTCAATGGCTCCATTATTGGTGTCGGGGTGCAGACCGAAGGAGCAGCGACGGCGCAACCTGTCCCGCAGGTCACTCAGCAGATCAATCAGATCACGCTAACCGGCTCCGTGCGCAGCAACGGACGTGTCACTTATACGATACAGCTGAGCGACACCGTCTCGGCCGCCCGCATCGAGTTGTTGCTCGACATCAATGGCGACGGTACCCCAGAACGCACCCAAACGAACGCGATCTTCATCTTCATTACGGGTCTTGGGCGTGTCCCTGGGTTCTATCTGCCGTTCAGTAATCCATTCATCATCAAGAACGCGAGGAACGAGTTCCTCCTGCCCTTTGAGGAGTGGACGCGGCTGTGCGTGCCCGCGCAAGCTACGGGCTTCGAGACATCTAGCTGTTGGCCAGGGTGAAGAGTGAGGCCCTCACCCTGCCCTGGGGGCACCCCTCTCCCGTCGAGACGGGAGAGGGGCCGGGGGTGAGGGCCTTCTAAGCTCCAATCAGCTCGCGGAACTCCTCTTCGGACAGCACGGTGACACCGAGCGCTCGAGCCTTCTCGAGCTTCGAGCCAGGGTCTTCTCCAGCGACGACGTAATCGGTCTTGCGGCTAACACTTGAGGAGACTCGACCGCCCAACGCTTTGACCAGAGCTTCGGCTTGGCCGCGCGTCATCGTCTTGAGCGTTCCGGTGAAGACAAAAGTCTTGCCCGCAAGTGCCCCGGTTGTTTGTGGACTGATCTCTTCGATGATCTGGACGCCCGCGTCACGAAGCTTCCGGATCATCTCACGATTGTGCTCGTCTTGGAAGAACGAGCGGATGCTTTGTGCGACTGTTGGGCCGACTTCCTCGACTGTCAGGAGCTCTTCTTCAGAGGCGTTCATGAGCGCATCTAGGCTTCTAAAGCGCTTTGCCAATAACTCTGCCAAATGCTCCCCCACGTGTCGGATTCCCAGGCCATAGAGAAAGCGCGCCAATGAAATGCGCTTGCTCTTCTCGATAGCTTTCAGAAGATTCTCGGCGAGCTTGGCCCCCATGCGTTCTAGGCGCACTAACTCAATGACGCGCTCCTTCAGCTTGTACAAATCGGGGATCTCTTTGACCAAGCCAGCGTTCATGAGGGCTTCAACCCAGCGCTCACCCAAGCCCTCGATGTCCGCAGCTCCTTTGGCAGCATAGTGCAAGATGCTCTCTTTCAGTCGCGCCGGGCACGAGATATTGACGCAGCGATAGTCGACTTCATCGGGCAATCTCACGACTTTATCGCCGCAGACGGGGCAGTGCTCCGGTATCGTAAATTTCTTCTCGGTGCCGGTGCGCCGACTTATGATAGGCTGAACGACTTCAGGGATGACGTCTCCAGCGCGCTGGATGAGCACCCAGTCCCCAATGCGAATATCTTTCTTATCGATCTCGTCTTGGTTGTGAAGTGTAGCGTGTTGCACGGTGACGCCGCCGAGGGGGACTGGCTCCAAGACAGCTACGGGCGTGAGCTTTCCGGTGCGGCCCACTTGCACAACGATATCTTTCACGCGCGTCGTTGCCTGCTTGGGCGGGAATTTGTACGCAATGGCCCAGCGCGGGTGGCTCGAGACCTCTCCCACAATCTCGCGAATACGAAAGTCATTGACCTTGATGACGACGCCGTCAGCCTCGTAAGGGAGCTGCTCACGGCGCTCTTGCATCTCGCGGTAGAACTGTAAAGCTTCGTCAATGTTCTTGCAGACTTTATAGATCGGGCAGACGCGCAGGCCGTAGAGGGGGAGCGTCTTGAGCAGCTCTTCTTGAGTATGGAACTCAATGCCGATAGTCTGGCCCACATCATAACAGAACATATGCAGCCTGCGCTGCGCGGTAATCATGGGGTCGAGCTGTCTCAGCGACCCTGCGGCGGCGTTGCGCGGATTGGCAAAGAGCGGCTCTCCGGCTTCTTCTCTTGCTTCATTGAGTCGACGGAAGTCTTCGATCTCCATATAGACTTCGCCGCGGACTTCGAGCTTTTTGGGGATGGGGAGATCTTTAGGCTTGCGCAGTTTCAACGGAATGCTCTTGATGGTCTTTAAGTTCGCCGTAACGTCTTCGCCGGTCTCGCCGTCGCCGCGCGTGGAACCTAAAACAAAGACCCCGCCTTCGTAAACGAGTTCGACAGCGAGCCCATCAAATTTAGGTTCGGCAACATATTCGATCTGATCTCGCTCGGCGAGCTTTTTCACGCGGGCGTCGAACTCGCGGACTTCGTCATCGGAGAACGCGTTCGCGAGGCTGAGCATGGGCATAGAATGCCGGACAGCCTTGAACTCCGTCTGCGGCGGAGCGCCGACTCTTTGGGTTGGAGACGTGGGTGATTTGAATTGTGGGAACTGCTCTTCGAGCTGCTGGAGCTCTCGTAGCAGTCTATCGTACTCGGCGTCGGAGATCGTGGGCTGATTTAAGACAAAATAGTTATAGTTGTGCTGCTCGATCTCCTCGCGTAACTGTTCGATGCGGCGGCGGGCCTCTTCGGGCGACAGCTTCATATTTTAAATACTATCGCTTCTTGAGGCGGTCTTCCAGTCGGTCGATGAGCTTGGCGAGCTTCGTAAAGACGATGAGGGCGCCAACGGCGATAAGCAACACTGAGACGGCGATCACTGTCCACGCGAAGCTGGTGACTAGATCTGTCAGCGTCATGCTGTGCATTATGACAGATCAGGGGCGGGGAAGTCAAACCCTATATAACCGCAGGAAGTTCTCAGCTGTCAGCGACCAGCAATGGCAAAAACGAAGAGGTTGGACGCCGATCGCTTACTTCACGATCTTGGGGAAGCTGATGGGCCGGCCGTGCTTCATCGCGTGCAGCGTTGCCACGAACGCTTTCTTGATCTTCTCCAGATCTGCGATGGTGAGCGGCGCTTCCGCGAGCTGCCCATCTTCGATCTTGTCACGAATCACTTGCTCGACCAACTCTTCTAAACGCGCCCCGTTCTCCACCGAACGCGACGCCGCTTCGACACCGTCGGCGAGCATCACAATTGCCGTCTCCCTGGTCTTGGGCAGCTCAGCATCGTAGCGAAAGTCGTCCATTGAGCACTCTTTTTGGCCTTCACGGAGCGCTTTCACGTAAAAATAGCGAATCATGGACGTCCCGTGATGCTGTGGGATGAACTGTAAGACGTCTTCTTTGAGGCCATAGCGTCGTCCAAGCTCGATCCCCTCACGTATATGCGCGGTGATGATCGTCTTGCTCAAGCTGGGAGCCAAGTTATCGTGCGGATTGATGCTATTCTGTTGGTTTTCTAAGAAGAATTCTGGGCGCTGGAGCTTGCCGATATCGTGATAGTACCCGCCGACTTTGGCTAAGAGCGGGTCCGCCCCAATCGCTTCCGCGGCAGCTTCGCTTAAGTCAGCAACGTTGAAGCTATGATGGTACGTTCCTGGGGCTTTCTCTCGGAGTAAATCTAGAAGCGGGTGTGAAGGGTTGAGCAACTCCATCAGCCCTAGAGTGCTTGTCTTCTGGGTGATCTGCTCAGCGAGTGGGAGCAAACCCATAATCAAGAGGGCTGTCAGCGGGCCGCTCAGCGTCGCCCATACAAGAGCATCAGGGCGAAATCCTCCCCAGATCGCTGCTCCGCTTCCGTAGACAACCGCGTTCACCAGAGCGATCTCTAAACCCCCAAGAGCTAAGTCTGAGAGCTTGCTCAATCGCGTCACGCAGAAGATCGCGACAAATCCCCCAGCAAGGGCGATCAGCCCACTCAGCGGTGGCCCGAGAAGTTCTGTCACTAAAGCGACAAGAATATTCGTCGCCAATCCCATGGGCAGGCTCACAAAGAGCGTCACCAATGCTGCTGCCAAGGGCACGGGAGCCAGATAGGGCACCCACGGGTGCAAGATCTGGGCCAGGAACACCGTGAGGAAGATAGAGCCGACCGTAAATCCCATGAGCCGGGACGACACCTTCGTTCGATGAGCGTAGATGCCCAACGCTAGACACGCGAGCGCCAAGAGAACTCCTTGGGCTGCGATCTGCACCCACGATACGAATTGAATCTCTAACGTAGGCGTTAGCCGGAACGCCCCTAATGCCGTCAAGGCTGCCCACAGCAGCCCCACGGCTTCGACCTCCGGCGAGATACGGAATGGCAAGGAGGGCTCAGAAAGACTAGCTCTTGCCTTCGCTCTTCTCATAGGCTTCGATGATCTTCTTCACCAACGGATGGCGCACGACATCGCGCTTATCTAAGTAGACAAACGCGATGCCCTCGATGTTTTTCAGGATAGTCTGGACTTCTTTTAGCCCGGATTTTCCACGCTGCAGGTCGATCTGGGTAATGTCCCCTGTGATGACAGCTTTGGACTTGAACCCCAAGCGCGTGAGAAACATCTTCATCTGGGTAGCTGTCGTGTTTTGTGCTTCATCAAGGATGATGAACGAATTGTTCAGGGTGCGCCCGCGCATGAACGCGAGCGGCGCGATCTCGATCCGCCCGTTCTCCATCAGTCGTTTGACTTCCTCGTAGGGGACCATATCGAAAATCGCGTCATAGAGCGGGCGCAGATAGGGGCTGACTTTCGCTTCGATGTCCCCGGGGAGAAAGCCCAACTCTTCCCCGGCTTCGACAGCCGGGCGCGTCAAAATCAAGCGATGGCACAGCCCACGCTTGAGATGGTCAATGGCGATAGCGACGGCGAGGTAAGTCTTTCCCGTGCCTGAGGGCCCAATGCCAAAGACAATGTCGTTCTCGCGTATCGCTTGGACGTACTTGGCTTGCCCAACGGTCTTGGGGCGGATTTGCTCTCCCCAGTGCGTCGTCTGAATGGGCTCTGAGAGCACCCCATCGAGACTCTCTGATTCCTTCACTTGTTGGGCGAGATAACGCACTTCATCTGGGGTAGGAACGTGGCCGCTTTTGACAACCTCGCGCAGCTTCTCAAAAAGATTCTGGATGCGCTCCACTGCGCTGTCGGGGCCCTCAATACGCACCGTGCCCCCCCGGTGCGTCACCCGCACGTCTGAGAATAACCCGCGAATGACGGCAAGATTGCGGTCGAATTGCCCTAAGACAGCTGTTGCTTCTTCTCCCAGAGGGATCTCTTGGTGAGTACTTCGCTCTACCACCGATTTTCCTCCGCAAATATCATACCGACTACTCCCGGGGTTGTCAAAAGCCACGAATTTGCCTAAACTAAACTGTCATGGTGCGTTTAGTCGACCGGTATCTCGTGCGTGAGATGCTCTTCCCCTTTGCGCTCGCTGTCGCGGGCTTTGTGCTCTTTATCATCCTCAATTTGATCCCCCAGTTGTCCGATTTCATGCTCGACCGCAATATCTCTGTTAAAGTGCTCTTTCAGATGTTGGGGTATCGGTTGCCGGAGCTCTTAGTCTACGGGCTCCCCGTTGGGGTTCTCTTTGCGATCTTCTGGGCTCTGGGACGGTTAAGTCACGATCGGGAGCTCATTGCCCTGCAAGCGGCCGGGTACTCCCTGCGCAGGCTCATGCTCCCCGTAGTCTCTATGGGCTTGATAACGACACTTGTGGCGTTTGCCGTGGGAGAACTCTGGATGCCCTGGGCCAACCATCGCTATTACGATCTGTTGCGAGAGATCTTCTTCATGCGCTCTGTCCCGCAGATTCGAGAGTCGACGTTCATCAAGCTCAGTGAGACCGCGTATGCATATATCGAGCGGTATGATCCCGAGACGAAGAAGCTTGTGAACGTCATGGTGTTCGACAAGGGGGGCGGAGAGTATCTTCCTGAACTGAGCGCGCGCTTCCCTAAGATCATCGTGGCTACTGAGGGGGTCTGGGATGGCGAGTACTGGCGCCTGAGGGACGGAAAGCTTCATAAGCTCCGTGATGACGGCCAGTTCGAGTACTCGGCGACGTTTGAGCGCTTATCCATTCGAGCCGGGCCGTATCTGCAAAGAGTCTTCCTTGAGCAGCGCACCCCGCATGAGATGGGCATCGCTGAGCTCTTGCGTCAGATAAGAGTGTTACAAGAGCATGGCTTAGGCGCGGAGAGCTTGATCGTCGAGCTGCACTCGAAGATCGCTGTGCCCTTCTCAGCCCTGATCTTTGCGCTCTTTGGAGCGCCATTGAGTTTGATCTTCGCCCAAGGGGGGGCACCGCGCGGGCGCGCCGCCGGAGTGATTATCAGCGTGCTCTTGGTCGGATGCTATCAGGGGCTCTTGTTGTGGCTCTCTACGCTTGGCAAACGTGACGTAATCTCGCCCGTGCTTGCGCCCTGGCTCCCGAACATCATATTTTTAGGCATTGGCGTGCTCTTGCTGATCTGGTTAGATCGGCTCAGCCGGCTCGATCTCTTTGCTCAGTTGCGTCGGCTTATGCCATTCGTACTGGTGATAGGGCTGGGAAGTGTACCGTGTGAGGCCCAGGAGCCACCGCCTATCTCTTTGGATATTCGGGCAGATAGACTGACAGTCGCGCGCGACTGGAGCGAGCTCATTGCTGAGGGCCATGTCCAACTCAGCTATGAGCAAAGCCGCCTCACGGCTGGTCGTCTGAGGGCGCAGCGGACTGCAGCAAGCCAGCAATGGCATATCATAGCTGAAGAGAACGCCGTCTGGGATGGGGAGGGCCTCAAAGGCCAAGCAGAGCGGATAGAGCTGCGCATTGCTTGGGATGGCTCCTCGTGGCAAACGGACGAAGCGCTCTTAGGGAAAGCTCAGATCAAATACGAGCAAGGAGCCTTGTCTGCCCACGAGATCCGGGTCACGCCGTCGTGGGTGGCTCACGTGAAAGACTTCTTCGGGGAGACGCGCTTTGAGAGCGCTGCGAAAAAACAAGAGATCTTGCGCTTTCGTGGGCACAAAGCCCGGGCAACGTTCTCTCAAGAGGGGCAGCTCAAGCTCTTGGAGATCGAGACCGGGGAAGTGACAACGTGTACGTGCGGACCGATCTCGCGCTCGGATTATTCGATTGCCGCGAGCACCGTGCGCCTTGAGCCTAATGAGTATGTTCTCGCTACAAATATATTGTTAAAAGCGTATGGGGTCCCGGTCTTTTGGGCGCCGCTCTATTTTGCCTCGCTGAAAGAAGAGACGAAAAATCCGTTGTTGCCCGACTTTGGGCAGATCCCCGAGCGCGGCTGGTATCTGCGCTGGCGGTTGCCCTTTGTCGTAGATAGAGAGAACACCGGCACAGTCTTGATCGATCTCTATACAAAGCTCCCTGAGGTGGGCATGGGGATCGAATATAAATATAAATTCTGGGAGCAGCAGGGGCAGATCTCGGTCTATCGTTTAGTGGGGCGTGGGGAGTCCTGGGCTACAGACTGGACCCATCAGGCTACTTTGCCCTTGAACATGCGCCTTTCGGGGATGATCTCCTGGCGCACCGGGATGCTCCAACGAGAAGCTCAGCGGCTCTCTTCACGGATCGCGCTTGCAGCCAGCTGGGGTATGGTGCGCTGGAATGCCCTCTGGAGCCGCGATCAGTATCTTGTCCTTCCAGAGTCTGACAGCGAGGAGACCGTGCTGTATCGCTTCTTAGAGAAAATCCCTGAGCTTGCTCTCTCCCTGGCACCTGCGCGCCTGGGGCCGCTACCTTTATCCGTGATACTCAATCTCAGTTGGGGGCGCTACCGCGAGAAGAAGATCGATCGAGAGAGCCTAGACGAGAGCGCTCGCTGGGATGCTCTCGTGGGCGTGCAATCCCTTGCTTTGGGAAGTCAGCTGCTCACCGTACAAGCGAGCGCAACCTATCGGTTCTCGTTCTATGAGCCTCAGCAGTATCGTCGCGATGCGTACGATCTGACCGTGGGAGTGAGCGTACGCCCCTTTTCGGGAGTCAACGCAGACGCCACGTATTCGTACCGACGTGTTATGGGGCAGAGCCCATTCAGATTCGACCAGTTAAGCGTCGTGCACTCCGTCACGGCGCGTGCGAATTGGGCTACCGTGCCCTTTAAGCCCGCTCTCTTCATTGGCTATAATTTCGAACAAAAGGCGTTTGAGCCACTACGCATGTCGCTGAGAGATACGCTCTTAGGCTTAGAAACCCTCATAGACATGGAGTACAATCTGAATGCTCATCTGTGGCGCAGAGTCGGGCTGACGCTGAGCACAAGCTTTCTCAGTATGAATCTCTCAACGGCGTATCTGTTTACGACGCGCTCGTTCGAAGATACAATTTTGAAGCTGAGATGGGGCAACCATCGCTTTGGGGCCAATTTCGATCTCAATCGTGTAGCGCTCAAGAGATTCAATCTTGAGACGAGCTGGCACTGGGGCGACTGGGAATTAGCATTTAAAGGGGAATACGACTTTGGCCTACGGGGATGGACGGCGTTACAGATAGGAGTAGTGAGGAAATTCTGCCGTGCGTGTTGGCAAGTTGGGCTCTATAGCGATCGACAAAGAATCTGGCTGCAGGCCCAGATCAATGCCTTCCCCACAGCGTGGGTGCGCTACTCACCGACTGATAGCCGACTCTCGTTTGGCTCCCCCTAGCTGCGCGTCTTGAGCTTTTTCAGTATACTGGGTGGGGTGATCACTCTCGTATGGAAGTACGGACTGTTTGTTTTGTGGGACATGCGAGCTCGGGCAAGACTGCACTGGCTGAAGCACTCTTGAAAAAAGGTGGCCACGAGGCAAAGTTCGATTTTACGCCTGAGGCCAAGAGCCGCGGACACTCCGTTGACCTTGGGGTGGGCAGTTTCGTGCACGGGGAGAAACTGCTCCAGATTCTCGATACTCCTGGCTTCAGCGAGTTCGTCGAGGAAGTGTACAAGGCCCTGTGGGCCTCGGAAGCAGCCGTCTTGGTAATCAACGCAGAAAAAGGGGTTGAGGTACACACGGAGAAAGCTTGGGAGCTCATTCGCAAGTTCAAAAAGCCTGCTCTTGTACTTATCAACAAGCTGGATCTTCCCAATGCTGATCTCTCCAAGGCAGTCGAGTCATTGCGCTCCATGCTGCCAGGGCGATTTGCGTTCTTGCAGATCCCCATCGTAGAAGGCACGAATATCGTCGGCTATGTCGATCTCATCGAGAACAAAGCTGTCTATACGGATAAGCGCAAGGGCGAGATCCCACAAAATCTCAAAGATGCTGTTGCTGCTGAACGTGAGAAGCTCTTGGAGATCCTCGCTGAAGCCAACGATGAGCTAATGGTGCGCTTTCTTGAGGGGCAAGAGATCTCTGGTGAGGAGATGCGGTGTGCGTTGCGGGATGCCCTGCACCAGCGTCTCTTTAGTCCCATTCTGTGCACGTCGGTCGCCACCGGCTTAGGCCTCGATGCTCTCTTAGAGTTGCTCCAGAGCGCAACACCGACGTTCACGAATACTCAGGGTGAGAAGTTTATCGCTCAGGCATTCAATCTCTTTTCAGATCAGTATTTGGGAAGACTCGCATTCTTAAAGATCTTGGGGGGCAAGCTCTCTGAGGGGGAAACTATTGTCAATATAAACACCGGGGCGCAGGAGCGCGTCAAAGAGATTTTGCGCTTCCATGGGGACAAAACCGAAAAGATCCCCGAAGCCCATGCTGGGGAGATCATAGCGTTAGCCAAGCTGAGCGACTGTAAGTTAGGGGAGACCTTTGCGGCGGACGCTGCCGCGCAGCCGTTGCCATGGATGGAGTTTCCTAAGCCGGTCTTCGCTCGAGCTGTCACCCCTGAAACCCAGGCTGACGATGAGAAGATGAGCGGTGCCCTTAAAGAGATCGCAAGCTTGAAAGCTACTCTTGATTTCTATCGGGACAACGTGACCCATGAAGCTATTCTCGCGGGGTTGGGCGACACGCATCTGAACGTCTTCGTCGAGCGCTTGAAGAACCGCTATGGGGTCTCGGTGAAGATGCATCGCCCGCATGTCCCGTATAAAGAGACGGTTCTCAAAGTTGCTCAAGGGCAGTATAAGCATAAGAAACAGAGTGGTGGACGCGGCCAGTACGGGGAGGCACACTTGCGCGTCGAGCCCATCCCGGGCAAGACCTATGAATTTGTCGATGAGGTCAAGGGTGGCGTCATCCCAAGGGAGTTCATTCCCGCTGTAGAGAAGGGTGTTCTCGAGGCGATGCAGCAGGGGATCTTAGCCGGGTATCCCATGACCGATATCCGAGTCGCTGTGTACTACGGAAGCTATCATGAGGTCGACTCGAACGAAATATCTTTCAAGATTGCTGGGGCGCATGCGTTTCGTCTGGCGGCCCAAGCAGCCCAGCCGGCCCTGCTGGAGCCCATCTATAGAGTGACTATTTGGACGCCCTCGGACTTCACCGGGGATATTATCAGCAATCTCAACGGGAAGCGTGGGCGGATCTTGGGCATGGGCATGGATGAGGAATCCACAGATGGTCATGTGAAGATCGACAAGATCGAAGCTGAGGTCCCTCTCGCGGAGATGCTCGACTACGCTCTCGAGTTGAAATCGATCACCCAAGGGCGGGCGACGTTCCAGATGGAGTTCGTGCGCTATCAAGTGGTGACAAGCGAAAAGCTCGCTGAAGAGCTGCTCAAGCGTGAGGGGAAGACAATAGGGAAGCCCGCGGCACAGTGAGCTCGGAAGTCGAGATGGCGCTCAAGCGACTGTCGATTAAGACGCAAGCCAAGCAAGAGCTGATCGACATTACTGAGCGAATCCAGCGTGCCGTGCGCGAGCTTGGGATTAGCGAAGGCGCTTGTGTGATCTTTGTTCCTCATACGACGGCCGCGATCACGATCAACGAGCACGCTGACCCCTCGGTCAAAGAAGACATTCTCACGGCGTTAGGCAAGCTTGTTCCCGCAGGTATGCACTACCACCATGCGGAGGGGAACGCTCATGCGCATATTCGCGCAAGTTTACTAGGGCACTCCGTCACGGTGCCCATCGCGGGAGGGAAGATCGCCTTGGGCACGTGGCAAGGGATCTTCTTCTGTGAGTTTGACGGTCCGCGCCAGCGCGAGGTCTGGGTTGTTCTGGGCTGATTGCTGGGCGTGCAAGACGGCTTGGCGGAAGGCCTCTCCGCGCTCCTCGTAGCTGTGGAATTGATCGAAGCTCGCACACGCGGGGGAGAGCAAGCACGTCGCGCCAGGATAGCGCAACGCTCGCGCAACTGCTTCTGGGAAATCTCGCACAAATGAGAATTGCGTGATCTGGGAAGCTTCTAAAGCACGGGCGATCTGAGGAGCAGCCTCACCGATCAGCAAGATCTCGCAGATTGGCTTAGAGTGCAAAGCTTGGGCAAGGGGTGTGAAATCTAACTTCTTGTTGCGTCCCCCTAAGATTATAACCAATGGGCCCTCAAACGCGTTGAGCGCTGCTAGTGTCGCGTGAACGGTCGTTGCCTTGGAGTCGTTATAAAATTTTACGCCGCCGATCTCAGCGATGAACTCTTGGCGATGGGGCAGTTGCGCTTTGCGTATAAGCTCTTCGCTGGGCGGAGGCAGCTCCGGCACGAAGACTCGACAAGCTGCTAAGGCTGCTGCCGCGTCTTTCTTCAAATGAGTAGGGGCTCTAAGGGAGCCCAACTCTGGGAGGAGGTCGTCATAATAGATCAGCCGTGATCGGGGGCGCTTCGGCAGGGTGAGATCTCGTGGGAGCACAAGGGCATCGTGTTCGGTCTGATTCTCGAAAATGCGGCACTTGGCAGAAAGATACTCTGCGAAGGTGCCGTGACGGTCGAGATGGTTCGGCGCGATGTTTAAGAACACTGCGACTGCGGGGCGAAAGCGCTCTATAGACTCTAACTGAAAGCTGCTCACCTCTAAGACGACAATCGTCTCGGGGGTGATCTCGTCTAATCGCGCGGTGAGCGGCGTCCCGATGTTGCCTGCGCTGAGAGCTTTCAGCCCCCCTTGAACGAGTAGCTCTTCTATCAATCGTGTAGTAGTGCTCTTGCCGTTGGTGCCTGTCACGGCGATGATCTTCTCACTAGAGCACAGACGATATGCAAGCTCTAATTCACCCCAGACAGGAATACCCAATGCGCGGGCGCGTCGCACGATGGGCGCGTTGAAGGGAACCCCAGGAGAGAGAATGACAAGCTGTGCGTGGGAGAGGGCCCGCTCGGTGTGCCCGTGCTCTTCGAAAGAGATACCAAGCTGAGCCAATGCTGTCTTAGTAGGAGGTGCTAGGGCAGCGTGGTCACTGACGAAGACTTCTGCTCCTCGATTATGCAGCACACGCGCTGCGGCTAAACCGCTCCGCCCTGCTCCTAAGATCGTAACGCGCTTGCCAAGGAAAGTCACACATCGATGCTATCGGACCCAGGTACAGCAGGGAAGGAAGAAGTTCAAGATTCTTCGAGACACTGGGCAAGGCGGTTCTCTAACACTTGGTCATAATGAAAGTTCTCTAATCTTAGGAAATGCTCGGCGACTTGCAGTAAAGCAGCCTGCGGGACAAGCCCGACGATCTCGCTCCCGACGATGGGCACACCCCAGCGCTCAGCTTCACACTTGATGAGCTCGAAGGCCTGATAGATTGGGGTCTTCTCGAAGTTCGTCAAGTTCATAGAGACTTGGACAATGCCTCGCCCTTCAAGAGCAAATCCGAGTGCTTTGACGTAGCGCAAGCCGCCGTCGGAGCCGCGCACGGCCTTAGCGATCTGCTTGGCGATATCTAAGTTATTCGTACCGAGATTGACATTGAACGCGATTAGGGGGGGTCGAACGCCGACAGCACTAACACCTGCCGTCGGGTGCACTATGCGTTCGCCAAAATCAGGTGCCCAGTCGGGGTCTTGAATTTTCTTGGGGAAGTTCTCAAACTCTCCCTTGCGGATGTTCGCTAAGTCGCGGCGTTCCGGACGGGTCGCGGCTTCTTCGTAGAGATAGACCGGGACTCTAAAGCGATCCCAAATGGCTTGGCCGACGCGCCGCGCCAGCTCGATGCACTCTTTCTTCGTTACCCCCTGCAGCGGCACAAACGGTATGACATCGACCGCACCCATGCGCGGATGCTCCCCCTTGTGCTTGGTGAGATCTATCAGGTCGACGGCCTTCGCGACTAAATTTAAGACAGCTTGCTCGACGCTCTCCGGCTCGCCCGCGAACGTAATAACAGTGCGATTATGATCGGCATCGGGGTCGACGTCGAGCACCAGAGCACCGGGGATCTCTCTGACAGCTGCTACGATCGCTTCGATCTTGGCGTGATCGCGTCCCTCACTGATGTTGGGCACACATTCGAGTAACGGTTTCATAGTCTACTCCGGGATTTCATGAGCGATAGCTACGGACAAAAGCGCCTCGGCGACTACAGTGCCCTCGACGGTAGCGCGGGCCCAGGCGCGATAGAACCCTGCTCGACCTCGTCTGAGTTCGGCTTCATAGATGAGCTGATCTCCGGGCTGGACAGGGCGTCGAAAGCGCGCGCGATCCACCCCGACTAAATAGCCGCTTTGGCCTGGGTTCTCTTGACTGACTAAAAGTCCTACGGTCTGAGCCATGCCCTCTAAGATCAAGACCCCAGGCATAATGGGCCGTTGCGGGAAATGCCCCACAAAGAACGGTTCGGTATTGGTGACGTTCTTGAGCGCGCGCACACGCCGCTCGCCCCATTCCAGCACCCGATCCACCAATAAGAACGGGTGGCGATGCGGCAAGATACGCCGGATCTCATCCTCATTCATGTGTCGCTTATTGCCCTTGATTGAGGATCTTCAGCACATCGTATGTGATGTCTTCGATTATCTTGGGGTCAGCATACAAGACGACATCCTTGCGTTGCGTGACCAAGTGATACCCACGCTCCTTGGCGATCTGTTCGATCACCTTGATCATTTCACTTTGGATCTCCGAGGTCAATTGGAGGTCAAGCTGTTGGAGCTCTTGTTGGAGCCGCATGGCTTGGCGCTGGAAATCATCCTCGCTTATCAGCCCCTTCTTAAACTTGTCTTGGAGGGCCTTGATCTCGTTTTGCTTCTTCTCAGCTTCAGCGCGGAATTTTTCCACAGCCTCCCCGGTCTTCTTATAGTCTTGGAAGACCTTCTCAGCGTTGATATATGCGATGCGCAAGCCCACACCGCTCTGAGCAAGCTGCGCTTTTAAGCCTTGGACTTCCTTCTCGAGCTGAGCGACCTTGGCGCGAATATCATCGATGTCCTGTGCCCCGCCTTGCGATTGACAGCTTGTGAGTAGAAAGATCGCGGCCAACAGCCCCAATCCCATCAGTAGGTGTTTCATACGAGAGCTCCTCCTTTGCGATGAATTTAGAACATTGTGCCGAAGCCGAACTGAAAGACCGGTGCGATCTGGAGCCCGGTCTCGTAGAACGGCCATGCTATGACCAAGCGCACGTTCCCGACAAAGCCTGTCACCAGACGCATCTCGAAGCCAAGAGACTGTCTCCATCCCACCTCCTTCGCCCAGCCGATATCATAGTAGAAGACCCCCCAGATGTTCTCAGCAAGCTCCATGCGATATTCAAGGTTTGTCAGGGCAAACTGGTCAGTGGATCGCGTCTCCCAGCCGCGCACCGTCATGACCCCGCCAAAGCCGAAGCGCTCTTGGGAGGGCAACTCTAGCCCTAGAGCCCCATAGAGACGTACTGAGATCGTTTGGCGCTCTAGGGTCATGCGGTGATGGGTCCAGATCCCTTGCAGTTTAGAGAACTCCGTGCCTACAGCAAACTTCCCCGCTTGCTCCCCTATGAGAATTACTTCGCCGCCCGACGTGGGGAAGATCGGATTGTTTCTCGTGTCGTGCACGATGTCCATCCCCACAGAGGCGATGAGGCTCTTCTCATTGATAGGAGCGGCCTTCCAGACGTCCTCATAGCGCAAGCGCAGCGTCAGCGTCAGATCCGATCTCACCGGGTAGCTCACAGCCAGTGTTGCCCCGGATTTGGTCATCTCATGGGGCCGGGGATCGGTCTGCTGCTGCGTGTTATTGAAGAGCGAGACTTCTAAAGAGTTATACTCTTTGAAGTACGCCGTCGTCTTGTAATTCAACGAGTAATTGAGCACATCTTTTCTCACTATCAAGCCGCGATCCAGGGAGAGATCGAGATCTTGAGCTGTCCCTAAGATATTCTTCCAGCCCAAGCTGACCTGCCCGACCAACCCCACTTGCGGGTTGTAGCTGAGCCCGCCCTTCAGATTCCCCAACTGGTCTTCTTCGACGACGCTGACTACCAGCTCAACTTCCCCAGTAGACTCCTCGAGCACCTTGGGCTGAACGTTCACGCCGTCTTGCTTGAAGTAGCCCAGCTGCAGGAGATTGCGGAAGCTATCGCGCAGAGGGTTCTCGTTGACAAGATCGCCCTCTTTGAGCCGCAGCGCCTTGCGGATGACCAACTCAGATGTGCATTGTCTTGGAAATTCTAACACGTTAGGGATGATCACGGACTTGGCACCGGGCTTGCACGCATTGGAGATCGTCACTTTTGTGATCTTCCCCTCGGTGATGCGCACGGTGAGCACCTTGTCCGAGAGGCTTTCTTTCACGAAGTTGACCAAGATATACCCGTCAACACGATAGAGGTCGTAGACGCGCTTGAGCGCCTTCAGGAGCTCGAAATTATTTACTGGCCCTGGAGGGAGCTTACCGATGAGCGCCTGCAGGCGCGCCGGAGAATACACAGTTGCCCCGGTAAACTTGATGGCGCGGATCTCCGTAGGCTCGTCGAGGAGACGGCGTTCCTTCAGGTTCCAAATGATCTTCACGGAATTGGGTTTACTGCCTGCGGCGACCCCTATCGTGTTTTCGTCTGCTTGTTGGAAGTAAACAGAGCGATTGATCGCTTTGATTCCCTCTTGAACGGGAGCGATCTTGACAGGCTCACCCACGGGGAGCTGTAACAGATGCTTGATCTCTGACTCTGGGACCTCCCGTAAGCCGCGAATCTCCACAGAGTCGAGCTTGCCCTCGACAATCTGGATGGTCAAGATCTGTTTTTCGCGGTTGAAGGCCGGATCAACCCCGATGAACGTGTACCCTTTCTTCAGGTAGAACTGGATGATCGTATTCTCGATGATCTTCTCATCGAACCATTTTATATTGAGGGGTTTGTTCTCTTCGATCTTGGCGTCGCGCAGTGCGTCGATCAGCTCATCGCGTCGCGCCAGCTTCATCTTATAAGGGATGAGCTTGATTCCCCAGAGGTCAATGAGATAGAACTGATGGCTTTCGTTCCCGGTGAACTCGATCTTCTTGACGATGGGGTTCTCTACGACGCGATAGATCACGCGAATGCCGTTCTTTAGGATTCTATAGTCAGACTCGACTCTCTCTAACGTCCCAAGGGCGCGCAGAGCTTGAGCGCCCTTTTCTATATCTTCCAGAGTGATCCGCGAGCCGATATTGAACGGCAACGCGTCGTAGATCTCGCGCTTGGTCAGGGCTTTATTGCCCATGATCACGACCTCACGCACGGTGTAGGCTGTCTCTTGGGCTATGCCAAGAGTAACCCCAAGCACAACCAACCCTACCCATATGCCGACGAACCCTGTAATTTTGCGCAACACTTACATACCTCCTTCGAGTACACTTTCTTCTGAGCTGCGATACTGAATCGCTTCAGCGACATGGGCTGCTTTAATAGTCTCCGACTGCTCTAGGTCCGCGATAGTCCGTGCAACCTTGAGCACACGGTTATAGGCCCGTCCGCTGAGGCCCCAGTGGTCGATAGCTCGCTCTAACAGGCCCCTAGCGTTAGGTTCGAGAGCAGCGTGTACATGCGCTTGCATCTCACGAGGTCCCATCTGCGCGTTGGCGAAGATCCTCTGTCCCCGGAAGCGCTCGCGCTGAACAGCTCGAGCCCGCTCCACTCGTGCCCGCACCACAGCCGAGCTCTCTCCTGCGGGCTTCCCCATCAACTCCTCTTTCGTCAGTCGTGGTACCTCCACGAATATATCTATTCTATCAAGAAACGGTCCGGAAATCCGCCGACGATACCGCTTGACGTCGAGCGGGCTGCAGCGGCAGGGCTTTTTCGGGTCGCCGCGATGGCCGCAGGGGCAGGGGTTCATGGCCGCGGCCAACATAAAATTCGCCGGGAAGGTGAGGGCCGCTGCAGCTCGTGAGAGCGTGATTTGACGTTCTTCTAACGGCTGTCGTAACGTCTCTAAGACCTCCCGCTCAAACTCGGGCAGCTCGTCTAAGAACAAGACGCCGTGATGCGCGAGGGAGATCTCACCGGGGCGGGGCAAGCCATGCCCGCCTCCGACCATACCTGCGTATGAGATTGTGTGATGCGGGGCGCGGAAGGGCCGCGTCAGCATTAATGGCCGATCTGCCGAGAGCAGCCCAAGAATGCTGTAAATCTTCGTCACTTCCAAAGCTTCTTCAAACGAGAGCGGGGGCAAGATCGTGGGCAGGCGCTTGGCGAGCATGCTCTTGCCCGAGCCCGGCGGGCCAATTAACAAAATATTATGCCCTCCGGCAGCGGCGACTTCGAGAGCGCGCTTGGCTTGCTCTTGCCCCTTAATTTCGCTCAAGTCGCAATCGTAGAGCGGGCCGTCACCGGCCAACAATGTCGGCTCGACGGTTGTCGGCCGTATTTGTAAATCGCCGTTGAGAAACGCAATAGCTTGTTGGAGGTTCTCGACGGCGTAGACTTCCAGTGACGACAACGACGAGACGATCGCAGCTTCTTTGGCGTTGCCTGCGGGGACGATGACACCCTGGAGATTATTCTTTCGCACAGCGAGGGCGATGGGCAGGACGCCCTTGACCGGGCGCACTTCCCCGTCGAGCGACAGCTCTCCTAAAGCTAAAAATTTTGTGAGGCGTTCGCCGGAGATCTGCCCTGTCGCGACGAGAATCGCCAGCGCCAAGGGCAAGTCGAGCCCGACGCCCTCTTTGGGCAAGTCCGCGGGCGCTAAGTTCACGGTGATTCTTTTCGCGGGGAAGTCAAAGCCTGCATTTTTGAGAGCACTGCGAATGCGTTCGCGGCTCTCTTGGACTTCTTTCTGGGGCAGCCCGACAATAGCGAAAGTTGGCAGCCCAAGTGCGATATCGCACTGGACCTCAATGAGCTCGGCGTCGATGCCGACGACTGCCCCACTGATGGCCTTGGCAAACATAAGCTATTTGGCTCATGTATAACACAAACGGGAGAACTTTACAAGCGCCGCAGGGTAAAGCCAATCACGTCGAACGGCGTGCGCCCTGTGTAGCGTGGCGCGGTCTTGTTGGAGTAATACAAGCTCATGACGAGCCCTTTGAGCCCCAGCTCGATCATGCGCAGCAGCGGCGTCCACCGAGTCTGACAGAGCCTTAAAAACGCGCGCAGCAGCGGGCTGGGCAGAACAGAGAGCACTGTCAAGAGGGTCCTCAGATCATCACGATCCTTGGGATCCATAAAGCGCAAGAGATCGTCTATAAATGCGACGCAGCCCATCTGAGAGAACGACGGAAATTCTGCATCTCCGGGGAGCATCAGATCGCCGAGGCGCGCTAGAGCTGCAAGCTCCCTTGGCCCGAAAAACCGAGACATAGAAGTCATTGCTCACGCTCCCAAGATCGCTTGGCTTGCTTGGTGACTCAACGCCATGATCGTCAGCGCGGGATTGATCCCCGGCGCCGCGGGGAAGATGCTCGAATCTGCAACAAAGATATTTGAGAACCCGTGGAGCTGAAAGCGCTCATTGACGACGGAATTTTTCGGATCTGTACCGATGGTGCAGCCGCCCATCAAGTGCAATCCTAGTCCCAGGGATGGGACGATAATCTGCCGTGCGCCAATGGCGTGAAAGATCTCTTCGATGACAGTAAGCCCAGCTTGGCGACGCCGAAGTTCTTCTGCGCTTAGCTTTTTGTGAATGAGCAGTCGTCCGGAGCGATCCAGTCTTAACTCACCCGGTGCGGTATCGCGCACGGAGACCTCAATGCAGCCCATAAAGCGATATTTTCTCATCAGCTCATGATGGCTTGTGCTCCAGCCAGGCAGGAGCATCGCCACGCTGCTGGGCGGGGCGAAGACATTTTCGAGCTTGAAGCCCTGAGCGCGAAAGCGAGCATCGTCGGACTTGATCGCTTGGAACGCGCCCTTATGCGCGTCTACAATCTCGTCGAAGAGCGCGAAGACCATCCATTGGGGATGACAGAAAAAGCCCTGCCCTAGGGCTGGAAGTTTTTCTTTGAACCCGGAGCGCAGGAGCAGCGCCGTCGTGCCTAGAGCGCCTCCAGCTAAGATCACTGTTGGGGCGCTGATCTCTTTGCGCGTCTGCTCCCCTTGGACTCCGATAACCGTGACGCCCTGGGGAGTTGCTTTGAGCTGTTGAGCATGAAATTCAGGCCATACTTCTAAGCCTGCGTCGCGTGCCCACTTGATAAACGTGACGAGCGTGCTCTGCTTCGAATCGCGATGGCACCCGCCAAGGCACGCGATACAGTCGTTGCCCTCGTCGAGTTTGCAGTCTGTTTGCCCTCTGCGCAAGGGCTTCCAGCGATAGCCCAGTTTCTCAAAGCCCTCGCGCATGAGCTGCGCATTGCGATTGAAGTGCCGTTCAGGGATCTCTTGAATGCTGAGCTTGCTCTCGATCTCGTCGTAGTGTGAGGCCATCTGGGCACTCGTGAAAAAGTCAATAGTCGAGACCCTGCGCCAATCATTCCACGCGATATCGTCGAAGCGATCTAAAAGACACTGATTGACGACCGAGCCGCCGCCAAGACACTTCCCGCGCAAGAACGCGAGCGTCACGTCAGAATTAAATTCTAATCCGCCGTTCCAGAACATCTGCGTTGAGTAGTCCATCTCGTTGTCGGGGAACGTTTGAGCATTGAAGGCCTTGCCCGCCTCAAGTAGCAGGCACTTTGCTCCAGCTTTCGTCAAATAATAGGCGAGCACGCCGCCACTAGTCCCAGAGCCGATGATGACAAAATCATAATGCATATTTATGGAGCGATTACGTTCAGACTCGGCACGCGTTTGAACTCGTTCACGTTGAGCGTGAGGAGATCAAGCCTCCATTGTAAGGCTGTCCCGGCGATGAGGGCATCCCCAGGGCCGATCCGCTGATTCTTTCGAGCTAATCTCCCGTTCAGTTGAGCGGCTTGCTCCGCTTCGAGACGTCCTACCGCTAAAACAGAGGGCTGAAGCGCTTGAGCAAGGCGAGCAAATTCCGAGGCCCGCTTGTTTAGTTTAGCAATAGGGGAATCGTCCTTCCATAGTCCATGTGCTTGCTCTAGGGCTTGGACTTGTCTCTCTCTTATCAACGCTTTCAATTCGCTCAACGCAGCGAAGACCGCCTCTGAGAGCGAGTGAGCTTGAGTATGGTGCTGCACCCATTCCAGTGGCTCTTGATGTTCGGGCTTTACATAGAGGGTGCGCCTTTCTGAAGCTGCGCTTGGCGATCTCTTCAACTTTTTCATAGTGAGCATGATACTCTTATGCTCATACAATATCAAGCTACGGAGGTCCCTGCACAAAAGATCGTATCAGACAGAATTCTTCAAGCCCTTAAGAATCAAGAAGGGGGGTTAATAATCCCTGCGCGAGAACAGATAGATCCCCACTGCCAGCATGGCCACCGCAAAGAGCCCCGAAGTCCAGAAAGCAAATCCGACGCTTGACGCTGTTGCGACTTCATTGAGGAGCTGCTCTGCGCCTACTAGCCTTGTGGTGACCATCTCCAAGTCGTTCATCTTGGGCAATAGATAGTAGAGCACATCGGCGATACTGCCCAAAAGAGGCGACAGCTGTCGTAGGGCATCGCGGAAGTACGTGGACTCTGCCACCCCCCACAACACTAAAGTAGCGACAAGCGCCGCACCTGTTCCCTCTGTCACCAGCGCGATGAGCGCGGAGAAGCTGTACAGCACGGCAAAAAGAAAGACTATGACTAAACCCGCCCAGATCAACCCCACATCTGCAACGCCCACCTTGAGCCATAGCAAAAACCAGACGCCCAAACAGAAGAGCATCATAGTTGCAAAGACTAACACCACGCCGCCCAGGTAACGGGCAAGATAGAGTTCCCAGCGCGCAATCGGCTTCGAGAGCACAAGATCAATACGCCCACGAGCGAATATCCCCGAGAAAAGCCCTATGGTGATGAACAACCCCAAAAATATCCCCCAGGGGTTGGCCAGCACCAACGCGCTGATCTCGATGGCATCTGCAAAGGTGGCCTTGGGGATGGGGAGCGCTCCCCATTCGACGCCAAAGAGCGAGACCGTGACTTGTTCAGGCTGAGCTGCGACCTCGCGCACGCTCACCCCAAACGCAAAGAGCAACAGTAACGTCAACACAATGATGCTCACGACAAGAGAAGCGCGGCGGGCCCAGGCCTCGCGCCAACTGTCCTCAATGATCGCTGAAAAAATCAATGCCCTGTTCATGATTGTTTCATGTCTTGCGTGCCGCGCACAAGCTCCACAAAGACATCTTCTAGACTCTTCTCTTGAGTGAGCTCATCAACGGTGCCCTCGGTGAGCAATTGCCCCTTGTGCAGAATGGCGACGCGGTCGCAGACGCGCTCGATCTCCGTAAGCATGTGCGAGCTGATGAAGACCGTCGTCCCGTGATCCTTGAGCCGCAGCAGCAGATCCTTGACATCCTTGCGCCCCAGGGGATCGAGATTGGCTGTGGGTTCGTCCAAGATCAGCACGTTGGGGGTGTTCAGCAAGGCTTGGGCTAAGCCGAGCCGCTGGCGCATCCCCTTGGAAAGCTCTCTGACTTTCGAGTTGCGCCGCTCGACGATCCCTGTAAGCTGGAGCAATTCTTCTATATGAGAGCGGCGCTCCCGCAGCCCATACAGCTTGGCAAAGAAGTCCAAGACGCGCCACGCTGAGAGATACTCAGGCAGCTGATGGTCTTCAGGGAGATACCCGACGTATTGTCGCGCTTGTGGGTCGCGGCTATCTCTGCCCAAGAGCATGGCCTGCCCGCGATCAGCGCATGCGATGCCTAAGAGAATCTTAATCAGAGTGGTCTTGCCCGCGCCGTTGGGGCCTAGGAGCCCAAAGATTTCACCCTGCTGAACGCTCAGGCTCACCCCTTTGAGCGCCTCGATGCTATCGCGTCTCAGAAACCCTCGATAGGTCTTATACAACTCGACGACTTCGATAGCGTTCATAGTGCGTGTGAAGCATACGATAGCATATCGTAGCTCCCCTTGTCAACATGAAGCGCTTCATAAGAAGCATTTCCCCAGCCCCCGGTATGTCGGGGCACGCGCTTCGATCCTGTCGCCGCGCACGAGGAGATATTCGTTAAAATGCTCGGCCAGTTCGCCGGCTTTGGCATGACGGAAGAAGACGGGGTCGCCCGGGCGCAGCGTTATATGGGGAGGGACGCGCAGTGGGGTCTGGACCTCGCCCGCGCCCTCAAACGCCGTCAGTTTTAACCCTGTCGGCAGATACGGCACGGGCAAACGATCCGCCCCCGCTTGCCCTGACGCGACAAACCCGCCCCCATGACACGTCACAAATCCGGGATCAGAAATCCTGACGACTTGTAACGCGAAGAAGATCGCGGGCTTGAGCTGCAACTGAGCATAATAGTCGAAGAGATGACTGCAGAGAAATCCAGAGCCTGCTGTCACTTCAGTGAGGGCTGGCTCGGTGCTGGCGAACGCGACGCTGCCTGTGCCCCCACCGTTAAAGACTTCTAGAGAAAAGCCCTCTCGACGCAGAGCCTCCAGCACGCGCTGGCGCATCTGCGCGACGTAGGGTCGTGACAGTCTCTTGATGAGCCTGCGCGCAGGGTTGAGCATGGGGGAGAACGGGTTGCTCTCACCCATCCCAGCGATTTGTGCTTCATAGCCCATCAGCCCAAGAAATTTCAGATCAGGGCGCTGCGCGATCTTTCGGGCTAAGCCCAAGACAGCTTCTGGAGAGCGCAGGGGACTGCGTCGCGCCCCCAGGTGCACCCGCCCGCCCAGCGGCCGATAAGAGAGATCAACTTCGATCACAACGGGGATCGGACGCTCCGGCGTGCCCTGTAGCGCTTGTAGATGTGCCTCAGAGTCTACAACCGTTGCAACACGACGATCTGGACCGTTCAGCTGTGCCAGCAGTTGGCAATCTGTAGGCTGTACCGTCGGATACGCGACGATAATATCCGTGAAGCCCTGCTCGACGAGAAACGCCGCTTCAGTGACGCTATAGCTCAGAATACCCCGGATCGTTCCCTGGCCCCTCTCGGTGATATATTTAAGCAGCCACGGGCAGCGAACGGAC
Organism: uncultured Thermotogae bacterium; assembly: GCA_964473325.1. Classification (GTDB taxonomy): domain Bacteria; phylum Bipolaricaulota; class Bipolaricaulia; order RBG-16-55-9; family DRXL01; genus JANXCC01. The sequence continues at coordinate 5,735 of CAYYOG010000010.1, read as the reverse complement.
TTCGAAGCGAGTCTGAGGGTCTTCCCGTGCCGGCGCACGTCGGCCAACAGGGTCTTAATATTATGATCAACGGCGTCTAGGTCGACGAGCGCCACGGGAAGGCGCTCGTGCGCGATGAGCCGCCGATAGCGCTCGTATTGCTGAGCTAAGTCTTCGTGCATTGGTGGCCCTCACTCCCAACCCCTCTCCCCCGTGAGGGAGAGGGGCTGGGATGAGGGGAATCCTAGCTCGCAAAGCACTGGGCAATCGCGCGCGCCCAGTTGTGCCACGCGGTGAAGCGCCCCCCCTTGGGCTTGCCCTGGTGCTTCCACGCTGCCACGCTCTTTCTGTACTCTTCGCACGCCTTGCTGATGCAATCAGCGATGCTCACGGGGTTCCCTTCGCGGTCGGCCTTGAGGCGGAACTTCGGCGGCCAGACGACGACTCTCACGGGTTGAGCCTTGGGATCGAGTGGGTTTTTTGCAGTCGTTCCCCACAAGACCCATTTCGCGACGACGTACTCTGGATCGTAGATCGGCTCATGAGGATAGGGGTCGTTGCGGTCTCTGAATTTAATGCGTCCCACGGTGCCGACGTAGTCGGTCTTCTCTAATTCCGTGACGATCTTGTCGGGATCGGTGCTCCCGGCGCGATCCAACGCGCCCTTGAAGATGAAGAGCGCATCGTAGGTGGTAAACGCCGTAAAGAGCGGGCGCGACGGCGGAGAATCTCCAAACCGCTCGACGTACGCTTGGTAGAACGGTCGTGTCTTGGGCGTGATGGGCGTCTCGCCGGTGGCGACGTCTACATAGACATGGCCCATGACACGCCCGCCTGTGCCCTTCCAATACTCGAACGACTGCCCCTCGGCGTTGATCCCGATGATGGGCATATCGAGTCTCATCTCATAGGCTTGGCCCACAAGCGGAATCCCGGGATCGAACGCGAGCACGAGCATCATAGCGTCCGCGTCGGTGTCGCCCACTTGCTGCAGGATCGAGGCGAAGTCCGGGTTTTGCAGGGAGAAATTGAAGACTTTGACGAGCTGGAGCCCCGCTTGAGCGAGCTGCCCTTGGAGAATACGCGAAAGATTCTGTCCGAAGGCGCTGCTCTCCGCGACGAGCGCGACTTTTTCAATGCCCATATCTTTGAGCATCAGCCCGGCGGCCATGTTCCCCATGTCTTGCCCCATCACGTTGTCATTGATCATCAGTCTGAAATAATATTTGTACTGGTCATACTTCTCCTTGACGAGCTTGTTGAATTCTGGGCTGCTGGAGCCGGTATCGAGATAGGGTTTGCGCAGCCGCGCCATAGACGGGAGCATGGCCGCGACGGTCTCGTCTATGAAGCCCCCGACGATAGCGACTGCTCCCAGTGCTGAAAGCTCCTCAAACGCGGCTTTAGCGACATCGCCCCGTAGGACTTCGTCATCGCGGATCAGCCCGTCCATGGTGAGCTTGGGCGGTGGCAATTTCCCTTCGCTCACGAGCTCATTGATCTCGTCAAGGGCGAGCTGCGCTCCGCGCACCATCGCCTTGCCGACGTCCAAGAGATTGATCGGCCCGATCAGCCCGACTTTGACAGGAGCTGGCTGCCCCCAATGCAGTGCCCCGCTGAAAGTGACAAGACTTGCTCCGATCCCCAACGCCTTTAAGAAAGCGCGCCGACTCATCTGTCCCTGCATAGACCGCACCTCCTCAGCTGAGAGAGTCATCGCACTGAAACGCGTCCTTATACAGGCGCAGCTGCCCTCCAGAGAGCGCTACGACGTCAAAGCGAACATCTAAGTTCGTAGGATGCCTTGCCAGGTAGTGCTGCGCGGTGAGCAAGATCTTGCGGCGCTTGGTGTGATTGACTGTCTCTTCGGGCAGACCAAAGAGCTCCTTGGAGCGCGAGCGGACTTCAATAAAGACCAAAGAATTTCCGTCGCGAGCAATTAAATCTATCTCGCCGCCGCGCCAGCGGTAGCGCTCAGCAATAATCTCATAGCCATGCTGGCGCAGGAAGTCGCGGGCCAACTTTTCAGCGTCCTCCCCACGCATAGTTCCCTCGCAAGCTGATCATAACTTTCTGTTTTGAACTTGTCAAATCTTGACCAAGGTAGCTATCTTCGCTATAGTAAGCTATGCCTTACTGAGGTGGATCCATGAGCGAGCTGACAACGATCAAGGTCTCAAGCAAGGGCCAAATCGTCATTCCCCAATCTCTTCGCAAGAAGATGGGATTGCGCCCAGGAGATACACTCGTCTTGGCCTGCTACAACAATGTTCTCATCTTAAAGAAGCTCACTCTCGACTCTCTGTTAGAAGAGTCCGAGCGCAACTTCTTAGAAGGAAAGACTCTCTCCCATGAGGAGACTTTCAAAGGGCTAACGTGAGCGCTGCTAAACCCTGGGAGCTCCGCTACGATCCTCGTGTGCGTTCTTTCTTGGAGAAGCTCCAGGATCGAGCGATCATCCGACGCCTTGAAACAGCAGCACGACGACTACAAGAGAGACCTGAGCGAGGAAAGCTTCTCCAAGGGTATGAGCGCAGAGGGCTTCGCTCGTATCGCGTTGGGACGCCAGGTGGAGAGTATCGGATTCTTTACCAGATACGTCTTCGTGAGCGTGTGATATTGGTGATACTGATTGGACCGAGGGAAGAGGTCTACAAACTCCTCAAGCAGCGCCATAGCTGAAAGATATCCCAGGAAGCTCAAGGTATTATTGGCGCGGTTCTCTTCTAACACATCGTGATC
>CAYYOG010000010.1:0-2914 GCA_964473325.1 uncultured Thermotogae bacterium | reverse complement strand
GCGACAGCAATGAAGTCTTGCGTCGTCGCGTTCCTGTAGACAAAACGCGCGTAGTACGTTCTCAAGACGCGATCAAAGTCCTCGGCACCGATCACCCAGCGCAGCATCCATAAGACACCAGAGCCCTTGGTGTAGACAGCTCGTGCGTAGCTGTACAGGGATGGGAACTGATCGGCGCGAGTCAAGACGGGAATCCCCGGCTCGCGAAACCGATACGAACTGCGTGATGAGATGGGGGCTCGCAGACGCTCGATGTTGTACAGCTCTTCTGAGAACGTCGCAAATGCTTCGTCGAGCCAGGCCTCGTCCATCTCGTCGTTGCCCACAGCACCGTACCACCATTGATGGGCCAGCTCGTGCACGATCTCCGCTGTCGAGCCTCCAGCGATCATCACGATCCCCGGATATTCCATGCCGCCGCCCACGGTCACTTGGGCGACGGTCACGACCGCATACGCATACGGGCCGAAGCGCTGATTGAAAAACTCCATCGCATCAGCAGCCGTTGCCGTCATAGAGAGCCCCAGCGAGAGCACGCGCAGCAGTGCGCCGTGAGAGAGCTTGGTCTCTTCGACACGATAAAACGGCCCAGCGACCCACGCGAAGTCGTGTGCTTTTTCGGCCCGGACTTTGAGAGTTTTTTGAGCGCCCTGGACAGTCTCGCTTACAATAACCCCCGTGCTGCCGACGACGAAATTCGCCGGCACAGTCAGCGTGACGTCATAGTTGGCAAAGTCGCCGTAGAATTCACCGAGCAAGCTGTATTTATCGAGATTCCAGCCCTCGTCGGCGTCGTAGACGACGACCTTAGGATACCAGAGCGTCACCGTGTAAGTGCTATTTCTGTGGCCGCTGCGCACGGCCCATGTGGAAGCCCACTGCGCTTGGGGCGACGGTTGCATTAAGTCGTTGACGAACTCGATGTGCAGCGTGATCGTCTGCCCGTTGGTCAACGGCTCCTTCAGTGCGACGCGCATCAGCGTGTCGTCCATAGAGAATGTGAGGGCTTGCCCATTCGCAGTGACGCTCTTGATCTCCATGAACGCGTCGTCATTGGGAGAAGCGTAGATGAGGGCTGGGGGAATGCCGGCGCGCTGCAGCTCTTGTTGATATTTGGTGTTGGCCCCGCGCTTGAAGGCATTGGGCACCACGTGAAAGTACAGCTCTTTGAGTGTTGTGCCGGTGCGGTTGGTGAAGCGCACCGTCTCAGTGCCAACAATAATATTTTTTGTTGTGTCGAGCTGGGCTGAGATCGTGTACGCGATCTCATTGGGCAAGGCAAGGGAGGCAAAAGACCAAAAGACAGTGATCAGCAGCCAAAGACCGATGAGGAGAATGCGCCTGTTCATAGCAGCCTCCTTATTTTAGTAGGTATTGGGGCCCTCACCCTGCCTGACGGCACCCCTCTCCCGTGACGCACTCACGGGAGAGGGGCTGAGGGTGAGGCCCTGAGCTGTTTGTATTATACTTTAAAAAGTGATCGAGCGATGCAAGCTGTGATCTTAGCTGCGGGGGAGTCGTCGCGATTTTGGCCGCTGGCTGAGGGCGGGCACAAGAGTCTCTTTGCGCTTTTGGGCCGCCCAATCATCGCGCACACCATTGAAGCCCTTAGACACGCTCGGATCACTGAGATCGTCATCGTGCAATCCAAGAACAGGGCTATCGAATCCCGGCTGGGAGACGGCACAAGCTTGGGCATCAACCTGTCTTACGTGGTGCAGCCGGAGCCGCGCGGCATGGGCGATGCCCTCGTTAGAGCCGCGTCTCTGCTCAAGGATGCTTTTTTTGTGGTCAATCCCCAGCACGTCACCGTAGACGAACTCATCCCCCAGATGATCGCTCTCGCTGCTGGCTCCGATGGGGTGCTCGTCGGTTGTGAGACGGATCGTCCCCATGAGTATGGGGTCGTCAAGATCGAAGAAGATCGCGCTTTGGAATTGGTCGAAAAACCTGCCCCGGCGAGCGCACCAAGCCGCACACGTCTCGTTGGGGTCTATCTGCTCAGGAAGAGCTTTTTTGATTTCTATCGTCGCGTGCCGGAGCATCCCTATGCGTTTGAGGACGCGCTCAAATTACTGATGCGTGAGGGCACGATGCGCATCGTACAGATCTCACAAGAGCCACCGACCCTGAAATACCCGTGGGATCTCTTCGGGCTAGTGCAGCGTTTGATGGATAGGAAGGTTACGGCGCAACAGATCGCGCCCAGTGCACAGATCCATCCCAGTACGATCATAGAGGGGCCAGCCTGGATCGGTGAGGGCGTCAAAATCTTTGAGCACGCTGTCGTCAAAGGGCCGTGCTATATCGGCGATCACTGTGTGATCGGCACGGGCTCGCTGGTGCGAGAATATTCTAACTTAGAAGCACACACGATGATCGGCGCCCATGCTGAAGTCGCTCGCTCGATCTTCCAGAGAGGCTGTTCGACGCATTCGGGATACTTTGGGGATTCAATCTTCGATGAAGCCGTCAAGATCGGCGCGGGCACAGTGACAGCAAACGTCAGAAACGACCGGGATTTTATACGCCCGTGGGTGAAGGGCAGTCGTGTCGAGACCGGGCTGAAAAAGCTCGGCGCGATCGTCGGGCGCGAGACGCACATTGGAATTAGCGCGCTGCTCATGCCTGGGGTCTTGATCGGCCCGCGGTGCGAGATCGGCCCGGGCAGTCTCGTGCGCAAGAACATCGATGCGGACACACGCTATTACGCCCACCCACGCGAGATGATCCTGAAAAGAAAGTCTTCTTAACTAGCTCGCTTGAGCAGGGGGCGCAGGATGATCGGCGTCGCGATCGTCGTGAGCAGGACGATCATAACTAAGATTGCGTAGAGCTCTTCAGTGAGTATCCCGTTGATCAAGCCAAAGAGCGCGAAGATCAAGCCCACTTCCCCACGCGGCATCATGCCCAC
>CAYYOG010000009.1:60893-81023 GCA_964473325.1 uncultured Thermotogae bacterium | reverse complement strand
TATACACTCAAATCTCAAAAAAGGAGGCACAACAGATGAGCAAGAAGTTGTTAGTCGGACTTATCGTGGCGTTCGTGTTGGCGGCAGCATTGCCGATGGTGGCGCAGGCGCAGCGGCAGCCGCAGCAGCCGGTGGCCCCAACCCTGGACTGTGTCTATATGGGGCCACTCCATCCCTTGTCCCTTAATCAGGTCTTCGTCCCTGGTGGTGGCGAAGAAGGAGGCAACATCTTCAAGACGATCAAGGCGCAGAAGGAGATCTTCTACTGTTACGACAAGAAGGTTGGGGACCCCAAGGCGCTGAGGCAGATCGTGGAGCTCGAGCTGTTCACCGTGCTCATCGAGGACGCTGAAGGTGATTTCGCTGGGTGGGACTTTTTTGCGACGCGGTGCGTCAAGGAGCTGGACACGCGGTTTCGGAACCCGCCCTTCCAGCAGTGGATCGTAACGCAGTGCACCGTCATCGCTGAGCCGGCCATCAACACTGACGAAGGCCGAGATCTTTTGCCGGTGGACGTGAAGAAGTGCACGGCGTCGTTTGGGAAGAAGCCGTATGTGGGAGGCGATCTCGCCGTGGAAGACCCGGTGGAGATGGTGACCGGCGTCAGTTTGGCGGCCACCAAGACGGTGAAGGTGAACAAGGAGGTCTTCCGATGCTTTGAGAGCGGGGATGAGACGCGGCCGCTGATCTACGACATTGAGCTGTACACCGAGATCATTGAGCTCTTCCCGATTACAAACAACGGTGATCGGGATATCTTTAGTTGGGTGTGGTACTGTGTAAAGGACGAGAAGAAGGCGCGGCTGCGTGGCTGCAGCTTCTACCCGTTTGAAACGTTTGAGCCGTTTGCGGGTGGGGATCCGCGCAAGCCGATGCAGCCGGAGAGTGGGCAGCTGAACATGAGCGCGCTGATGCCGTTTGTGACGCTCCAGTCTGCCGGTGTGCGCTCCAGTGCAGGGCGGTATGTGTTTGAGGCGCAGGGGTACAACATCGAAGGCGTGCAGGTGCAGGTGTACAACCTGAGCGGCAAGCAGGTGTTCAGCGCGGAGACCGGCGGGACGCAGCTGAGCTGGAACGGGCTGAGCAGCGATGGGCGGCAGTTGGCCAACGGTGTCTATCTCTACGTGATGACCATCAAGGGCACCTACGGCGACATCGTCCAGACTAAAGTCCAGAAGCTCGCCATCCTGAGATAGCTAGTTAAGACAAACGGACGGAACTGGCCAGCCCCTGCGGGGCAAACACCCCGCGGGGGCTGTTGGTTTCTCTCAGAGTTGGCAAACTGCTTAACAAGCTCTATAATCTCTTCAGGTGATCTCCATGCAAGGGTTCCCTCGGATTACTGTTGATCCCAAGGTCTGCAATGGCAAGCCCTGCATTCGTGGGCTGCGCTTCCCCGTCTCGCGCCTGCTGGGATTGCTCGCCAGTGGGGAGACCAAAGAGTCCATCTTGAAAGCGTACCCCTATCTGGAGCCTGAAGACATTGACGAAGCCCTGCGCTATGCCGCGGCCCTCGCTGAAGAGGAAATCGTGGAATTCATCGCATGAAGTTTCTCATAGACATGCCCCTTTCCCCAGAACTGGTCTTGTGGCTCAAGCAATGCCAACACAACGCGGTCCATGCGCTGCACATGGGATTGGATCGGGCTTCTGATGAAGAGCTGATCATGCGGGCTCGTCAAGAGCAGCGCGTCGTCATCACAGCGGATCTGGATTTTCCGAGATTGCTGGCGCTTACCAGCGCTGATGGTCCTGGGCTGATTCTCTTTCGTGGCGGGAACTATAGCGAGTCGGAGATGCGTGTGCTACTGGAGCGAGTGTTGCAGACAGTCCCAGTAGAAGAGCTGAAGCGCTCCGTGGTCGTGGTAGATCGTCGTCGAATTCGCTATCGGCGCTTGCCGATTAGGTAAAGAGGGAAAGCCAGAACGGACTTCGGCCAGCCCCTGCGGGGCAGACACCCCGCGGGGGCTGTTGGTTTTTCGAGAGTTGCTTGCACATTGACACCAGCGCGCGAACAGGTTATGCTATAGCCGTGAAATCGCAACGCCGACAGGTCTTCGGAGAGAAGATAATTGACTTAGCCCATATCGTCTTCGGAGCCTTGGTCGTAGGTCAGTTTCTCAGCGAAAGACTGTTCTCCTGGGGCTTGCTGGCCGCTGGAGTTGGTGCGCTGCTCATCTTGTATTCGGTGAGCTACTTTTTGTTAGGAGGCGATTGACGATGTTGCCCCTTTACTTGATGATTGCCGGAGCGGTCTTGGTCGCAGTAGGATTTGCGCTCGCCATCGTGCTCAGCGAGCGGCAGCGAGCCGTACCAAAGTGAGGTGCAGAAGCTCGCGATGCTGAGACTACCCCCCAGCCCCTTCCCTAAAGGGAAGGGGAGTGCCCCTCCCGCTTGAGGGGAGAGGTCTCGGACGGACTTCGGCCAGCCCCTGCGGGGCAAACACCCCGCGGGGGCTATGCGTTTCTGAAGAGTTTGCCGCGCCAGCTTTTGCTTGTTATAGTATGCTGTGGCTCTTGATGAGGCGAAGCGCCGACGTAACGAGCGCGTCTTCAAGAACTGGGAGGAGCTCCCCAACGGCGGTCGGCGCTACTGGTACGAGATCTCAGGGCGCTTGGGCTGGAAGGCTCGCTATATTAAAGAAGTCGACGCTGAAGAGACAACGAGGCGTTTCTGGCAAGAGATCTACAATGAGCGTGGTGAGCTTGTCGAGATTCACGAAAAGTACCCTGTAGACACAGGACATCGGAAGGTGCAAGGACTATGATCACGCGGCACGACGTTGCACAGCAGGTGATTGCTTATCTGCAGCATCGGCTGAGTTTAGCGGAGCTGGTGGACTGGGCAGAGCAGGCGTTGCTGGAGAGCGATCTGGATGAGCGCGATCTTGATCTGGTGCGCGAGAGCTTGGCGCGTCTTGGGGTCGCTGATGTGCGAGCATTTGGTCTAAGCTGGGAGGAGTGCGAGCAGTTGCTGGCACGGTTAGGGTACAAAGTGAGTGTACAGGTCGTACCGGTGCCGTAAGGGGAGAGGTCCCGGACGGAGATGGCCAGCCCCTGCGGGGCAAACACCCCGCGGGGGCTGTTGGTTTCTTGAAAGCTCTTCGTGTTGGTGCTATACTCCCACAGTACCTACGAAGCGCTTTATTTACCCGGTGGCATCAGATACGTTCATCCGCCGGGAGCAAGTGATTGAGCAAGGCAAAGTCATTCGGTTTGTCGTCCAACTGGAGGTCGAGCTGGCCGGAGAAGCAAGACCTGTGATCCGCTATGATACGGCACATGGATTTGCTCACATAGACCGATATAATCGGAAAGGCAAGCGTAAGAAGGAGCGGCTAGTGATTGTGGATTTCAATCAAGCGCTCACGCTAGCAGAGCACGATCTCAGGCAGAACTGGCAAGTGTACCGTGAGCGCTTCTTGCAAGGGGAGTTCCCATGAGCAGAATCAGAGACATGAAGCGCACAGAGCGAGAGATGGCAGCGCGGCAGGTGGAGCTCGTCTTTGAGTTCGAGCGGTATCTGTTGGAGCACCCTGATTTTTCTAAACAGATCCCCGATGAAGCGGTGATCTGCTTCCAAGTGAAGGGTGAGGAAGCTTTTAATCGGTGGAACCGTCGGGTGGCCCAAGAGCGTGCGGAGAAAGAGCGCAAACCCATAGTGTACGTTGCTATCCATCGGCTCCGGCCCGTGCGCTCGCGTATTGAGAAGGTGGAACTTGCCCATGTAACCTAGCCCCCGGTGCCCCTCCCCGCCTCAGGGAGGGAGTAGGGGGGAGAGGTTAGACGGAAATCACCAGCCCCTGCGGGGCAAACACCCCGCGGGGGCTGGTGGTTTTTCTTGATTTATCCAAAGCTATACGCTATGATACCTTCGGTGATCGCGCATCATGCCCAAGAGAGCTGAACCCCGTAAGATTTTCTGCCCCGCGCCGATCTTGACAATCTTGCTTATCCAAGACGCTGGACGCATTATGGTCAAGTGCCCAGAACTCGATCTGGTCACGGAGATGGATACCCCCCAAGAGGCCCTGCGCGCCATGATCGAGATGATCCAAGAGTACGCTGAGGACTACCGTGCTCGGGAGAAAATCTTTACTGCAAGCCCCAACCGTGCCCATCACAAGCCCTATATTGATCGTGTGCTGGCGTGTCGTGATGAGTGGGAGCTGTGGGAGCTGATCGAGATCCGTCATGGCCATCTACACCTACCGGCAGGTGCGCAGCGTGTTGCGAAGGCTCGGGTTTAAGCGGGTGCGGGTGCGCAAGCACGAGACGTGGGAGAAGATTCTAGAAGACGGGAGCGTGCTTCAAGTGCGGTTGAGCCACAAGGGCGGGCGGGATGTGCCGCCAGGGACGTTCGCGGAGATTCTGCGTCAGATGGGGATTGATCGGGAGAAGTTTGAAAAGTTAGTGTAATAGCAATCGGCCAGCCCCTGCGGGGGAGCACCCGCGGGGGCTGTTGGTTGAGATAAGCTTAAGAATGTAACGGGCATTATTGTTCTCAGCTCTCCCATATGCTATGCTCAGCTGAGTATTTGGAAAATCTCAGGAGGAGTAGCTATGCCTTGGAGGTTGCCTGCCATTGTTCTTGCTCTCGTTCTGGTGCTATTCTTATCCGTTCAAGGGCAGAAGGAGCCTGTAGACGGCGCTTTCGTCCCTGGCGAGCTGCTTGTGCGGTTCAAATCTGATATCCCACAAAGTGCCGTGAACAAAGTTCACGCGGCCGTGGGAGCGAATGTCGTCAGGGCGTTTGATGTTGTGCCCAACTTGCAGCGCGTGCGGCTCCCCGCCCGTCTCAGCGTGACCGAAGGGCTCAAGCTCTACAAGCAGAACCCCAATGTGCTCTACGCTGAGCCCAATTATATCCGTCGTGCGACCCAACAAGCGTTGCTCACGCCCAACGACTCGCAGTTTTATCAGCTTTGGGCATTGCACAATACGGGCCAGACCGGCGGCACCCCCGACGCTGATATCGACGCTCCCGAAGCGTGGGATTTGTCTAGGGGCAGCAACTCCGTCGTCGTCGCTGTCATTGATACCGGGGTGGACTACACTCACCCGGATCTAGCTGCGAACATGTGGCGCAATACTCCCGACTGCAATAGTAATAATATAGACGACGACGGTAACGGCTACAAAGACGACTGCTACGGCATCGACACAGCCAACAACGACTCCGACCCCAAGGATGACAACAATCACGGCACGCACGTCGCCGGGACGATTGGCGCCAAGGGGAACAACGCTGCCGGCGTCGTCGGGGTCAATTGGGACGTGCAGATCATGGCGTGCAAGTTTTTGAACTCTAGCGGCGCTGGCTCCACGTCCGACGCGATTCGGTGTCTCGAATATGTGAAGATGATGAAAGATCGCGGGGTGAATATCGTCGCGACGAACAATTCCTGGGGTGGCGGGGGTTTTTCTCAAGCCCTCTACGACGCTATCGTTGAGAACATGAACGCCGGGATACTCTTCATCGCTGCGGCGGGCAACGACAGTACCGATAACGACTCTGCTGAATTCTATCCGGCAGATTATTATCTGCCCAACATCATCTCCGTCGCGGCGACGACTCATACAGACGCACTTGCGAATTTTTCGAACTTTGGGCAGCGCACGGTGCACGTGGGCGCGCCGGGGCAAAGCATCTCCAGCACGACGCGCAATAATACGTACAGCACGTTCAGCGGCACTTCGATGGCTGCCCCCCACGTGACGGGCTTAGCAGCGTTACTCAAAGCGTACAACCCGAGTCTCGATTGGATCGCCATTCGCAATCTCATTCTCTCTTCGGGAGATCCAAAAGCATCACTGCAGACCAAGACGATCACGGGGCGACGCATCAACGCTTACCAAGCGTTGACGTGCGCGAATGCGCCCTTGTTCTCAGTCTTGAGGCCCTTGCAGACAGTGAGCGGTGGCGCATCGGTGACGATCGCTGTGCTCAACATCAATTGTGCTAGCCCTGCGGGTTCACTGAGCGTTACGATCACCCCTGGCGGGCAGACGGTCTTCTTAGAAGACAATGGCATAGGCCCTGATCTTGTCGCCAACGACGGCATCTACTCGGGGACGTGGACGCTGGACGGTCTCTGCGCTTTGGGCACGTACACGCTCAACTTCTCAAACGGACAATCTCTACCCGTTCAGCTCGGAGGCACGGCAGGTTCTTATAGCTGCTCGAGTGCGGCTCTGAGCTGGCGCACGATTACGGGAACGAATCTCAATCTCGGCGACGACACGGTGGCTACAGTCACCTCGCCCTTCCCCGTACAGTTTGGGCCAGCAAGCTACACAACCCTGCACGTCGGGGCCAACGGCGCAATCAGCTTTCATCAGACAAGTATCCCCTACAATAACGGGAACTTGCCCACGAGCTCGTTTACGACGCTTGTCGCTCCCTTCTGGGATGATCTGTATGCAACGGGAGCTAATAATGTTTATTGGGAAGTGCTGGGCTCAGCTCCCACTCGTGAATTTGTGATCGAGTGGCGCAATGTGCGGCACTACCAGTGCAGCGGTAACTCCTCCGCAACCGTGCGCTTCCAGGTCGTATTCTTTGAAAACAGCAACCAAGTGCTCTTTAACTATCTCGATACGGTCTTTGGTGGGGCGTGCGCGGAGCAAGATCGGGGCGGCAGCGCTACCATCGGCATCCAAGTGAACAGCAGCGATGCGACCCAAATTGGCTTCAATACGCCCATTCTCAGCGATGGCCTCGCAGTTCTTTGGAGCACTGCGCCGGTGGCGACGGCAGACCTAGCGATCAGCAAGAGCGATAGCCCCGACCCGGTCACGGTGGGGAGCACGATTACGTACACGCTGGCGATCACAAACAACGGCCCGGCGGATGTGTCCGGCGTCACGCTCAGTGACCCCTTGACTTCTGGCATCACGTTCGTATCAGCCACGGCAAGCCAGGGAAGCTGCACGTTTTCAAGCAACACGGTCACGTGTGCGTTGGGGACGCTCGCAAATGGCGCGACAGCGTCCGTGACGATCACCGTGACCGCGAACGCTGCGGGCACGCTCACGAATACTGCCAGCGTGACCAGCGACGCCTTCGATCCCCAGATGGACAATAATAGCGCCTCAGCGAGCACTACGGTGACCGGTACGAGCTGTACGGGGCTGACCGCGACCTCATCGCCGAGCTCCGTGAGCTACACGCCGACGGCGACAAAACCCTCACGCAAGACCATCTGGGTGACCATCCGAAATACCACAAGAACTTCACAGACGATTACCAGCATTACCCCGCAACCTGGAGAGCCGTTTACCATAGTCAGTACTAGCCCAGCCTTGCCGCGCACCATTGCGGCGGGGCGGAGCCTGTCACTCTCAGTCGTGACCGAGCGAGCGGCGGGCCTGGGCACAGCGACGGCAACAAGACCATATTTCACCATCGGGACGAGCTGTGGCACGCTCACGAGTGCTGCAGAGCCCCGACTGCTCCAGCCATTGCAGCTTGGCCAGACGCTCTTGCAGATCGAGCAGACTCCCCAGCAACTACGGGTTGAAGCTTTCAGAGATGTGGCGGCTCTGCGCGTGCAGGTTTACGATCTGAGCGGCCGCGTGCTCATAGACCAGGCAAGCCGTGCTTCAGTCTTAGCGATTCCCTTAGTGCGGCGGTCGGGGAAGCCTCTGGCCAATGGGGTCTATCTCTATGTGCTGACCGTCGAGGGCAGCCAGGGCACTCATACGAAACTCCAGAAACTTGTTCTCTGGCGCTAGGGTATCATTCTTAGCATCATCGAACAATTGGGTTGACGGAACCGTGCATCTCTCCGTAAGATATAAAGCTCACGAAAGCTCTGTGTGAAGGAGGTATACCCGTGAAACGCAGCGTACTCTTCATAGTTCTTCTCCTAGGTGTCATAGTCTTCACAGGATGCAAGAATCAGCAGGCCGAACAACGAGGAGCACAACCCTCCACAAGCCCACAGACAGCCACACCACCGCCGGCTGCCCGGCCAAGTACGTCCCCCAGCACACCGGAGCCGTCTCCATCCCAAACTGTGAGCGCGAACCCCATCGCCATTGTGGAGACGATCATGGGCACGTTCAAGATCGAGCTCTTCGCTGACAAGGTCCCCAACACCGTGCAGTACTTTATAGAGTTGGTCAATAGCGGCTTCTATAAAGATATGTTCTTTCATCGGGTTTCCCCTGGGTTTGTCATCCAGACTGGCGATCCCACAGGGACGGGCCGCGGCGGCTTAGAGAAGGGCCTCCCCTTGGAGATCCACCCGGCTTTGAAGCATGACAGCCCAGGCATCGTGGGGATGGCCCGCAGCGCCGATACCGAGAGCATGACCAGTGCCAGGAGTCAGTTTTACATTACCCTCGCGCCTATTACCGTCCCTCAGCTCGACGGCAAATACACGATCTTCGGCAAGGTGATCGAGGGGCTGGATGTCGTGCTCGCTATTGGTCAGGTCGAGGTCGACTCAAACGAAAGGCCTCTTTTCTCCGTTATTTTACATTCCATCACCATGCAGCAGTGAAGCGCAACAGTAACGCACATCACTGTCCTGGGGGTCTGCCCTGGATTATAATTATACTATCATGAGGTTGGCCAAGAGTGGCTATTCTTGGCATAGGAGGTTATCACCATGAGGACTATACGTCTGTTGGTGCGGGCGCTTGCGTTCAGTCTGGGAGCGATCATCGCGCTATTGCCGGCGGTGAGCGTATCTGCAGAGTGGTTCCATGCGAGCGGATTGTTGCTTTCGCTAGAAACGGGGGAATCCAGAACCCCCGCGGTGGCCGCCGCCGGCAACGTTGTCTATGTCGTGTGGAGCAGCGATGTCGATGGCTTGAACGAGAATACTCGGATCCAACTCCGTCGCAGTCTCAACGGGGGACAAACTTTCGAAGCTGATCCCATACCCATAGATGTATCTGGGGGCACAGGTACCGCGGCCGATCCCGCTCTCGCCGTCAACGGCTCCAATCTCTACATCGTCTGGGCAGAGGATGACGTGCCCGGCAATGAGGGCAGTCCAGAGATCTGCTTTGCCTTCAGCAATAACGGCGGCAACACTTTCAGGAGGAGCAGCAGGAGCTTCAGAAGAGATGCGGATATAAAGGAGCCGTGCAGGAAGGTCAGCGGGACTTCTCCCCAATTCTTTAACGAGAACTTCAATCTCTCCAACACGCCGAAGGCCGACTCTGTCTGTCCCTCGATCGCCGTCAACGGGAGCAATATCTTCGTTGCCTGGTCAGAGTTGGCCAAAGACGGATTCCAAATTGTCCTAGCGCAGAGCGCTAACGGTGGCAATAGTTTCACTAAGGGCAAGGTCGTCAGCAAGACGCTCTCTGGGGGCAAGGAAGCCGATGCCCTCTGTCCGAAGTTGGCTATCAGTGGCAGCATTCTGTACGGGGTCTGGGTGGAAGACTCTCTAGGCAACTTTGAGATCGCCTTCAGGCAGCTCACCGGCAAGTGCAAGGATAATAAAAACAAACCAATAGATTGCCCCGTGAAGAATCTCTCCAAGAGCGCGAGAGACTCGGTGGACCCGGTCATCGCCGTCAGCGGGAAAAATATCTATGTTGCGTGGGCGGATAAGACCGACGGGGATTTTGATATCTACTTGACGGCTAGCCGTGACGGAGGCGTGACGTTCAGCGAGCCGGTGAATGTCTCTGACGACGACGTGGACTCGCTCAAGCCGGCTCTGGCCGTAGATGGCACACGAGTTTACTTAGCTTGGGTGACCTACGAAGACAATCAAGGCCAGATCAGATTTGTACGCAGCTCCAATAGCGGCGCGGACTTCGACCATGATGAGATTCTCTCCGATCCTAGGACCAACGCTCGCCATCCAGCGTTAGCGGCTAACGCGAGCAAGGTCTTCTTAGCGTGGACTGATGATCTCAGTGAAGATCTGGGCGATTCGGTGTCTGGAATCTCGGGGATCTTCTTCAAATTTAGCGATGCGAGCGGTTTGATCGCACCGAATACATCAAGCAGCCTTACTCCAAGCACTGCACTCCAGCATGTTGTATTCATTCATACAATTACTCAGGAGGCTAGCGCGGTGCGCTTTGCAGCCCAGGGCGCGGACGTCGCTGCTGTGAAAGTCGAGGTCTTCAGCCTTGCTGGGCGACTCGTCTATGCGAGCGACTTCACCGATGGCACTGTCTTGCGTTGGAACGGGCTGAGCAACACGGGGCAGCCCCTAGCCAACGGTGTCTATCTGTACGTGTTGACTGCTAAAAGTCGCAATGGCGATGTGATGCGAACCAAGGTACAAAAGCTCGTGATCTTGAGATAAGAGCTACTTGGATAAGAGGTCGCAATTCTACCAGCCCCTGTAGGGTCGCCCCGCAGGGGCTTTTCATAGGGTGACAGTGGCTTTCGGTGAGCGGTTGTGCTATAGTGAATGAAGCATCTTCTCAGGAGGCGCAGATCGCGATGCGCGCGAAACTTTTGGTCTTGCTCGTAGCAACTCTGACATTGGGCTTCATCCCTCCTGCAGGAGCGCAAGGGCAAAAAGAGCCTGTCAGCCCCATTGGCCCGGCGGCGGCACCCGCGGAGCTGCTCGTGCGATTCAGGTCTGAGGCTCCTAAATCCGTCATCAGTCAGGTGCACTCAGCACTAGGAGCACGTGTGCTCCGGACGTTTCAGATTGTGCCCAATCTTCAGCTTGTGCGAGTTCCCTCTAGCATGAGCGTGACAGAAGTTCGCGCGCTCTATGAAAAAGACCCCAATGTGCTCTACGCTGAGCCCAATTATGTCTATCAGATAGCCCAGCAGGCTGCTCTCACGCCTGATGACACGCGCTTTTCGGAACTCTGGGCATTGCACAATACGGGCCAGACCGGCGGCACCGAAGATGCTGATATAGACGCCCCTGAAGCATGGGATTTCTCGACAGGCAGCAGCTCCGTCGTCGTCGCCACTATTGACTCAGGGGTGGATTATAATCACCCCGATTTGACGGATAATGTGTGGCGCAATATCTCGGACTGCAATAGCAACAATATAGATGACGATCGCAATGGCTTTGTTGATGACTGCCACGGCGTTGACATGGCCAATAACGACTCGAATCCTATGGACGACCATGGTCATGGCACACATGTCGCGGGCATCATCGGTGCTAAGGGGAATAACTCTATTGGAGTCGTCGGGGTCAATTGGGACGTGCAGATCATGGCGTGCAAGTTTTTGAGCTCTAGCGGCGCTGGCTTCACGTCCGACGCGATTCGGTGTCTCGAATATGTGAAGATGATGAAAGATCGCGGTGTCAATATCGTCGCGACGAACAATTCCTGGGGAGGCGGTGGATACTCTCAAGCGCTGTATGACGCGATCGCCGCGCACATGAGCGCGGGGATTCTCTTCATCGCTGCCGCTGGCAATAATGGAGGCAACAACGATACTAACAGCATCTACCCTGCCAGTTACTATCTCCCCAATGTCATTGCTGTCGCCGCTACGGATCACAATGACAGCTTGGCGAGCTTCTCCTCTGGGGGATCGAATTACGGTTTGCACACGGTGCACGTCGGCGCGCCGGGGAAGAGCATCCTGAGCACAACTCCCAGCAACACCTACAACACCTTCAGCGGGACTTCGATGGCTGCGCCCCACGTGACTGGGTTGGCAGCCTTGCTCAAGGCGCACAATCCCAGCTGGGATTGGATCGCCATTCGCAATCTTATCCTGTCTTCTGGAGATGCCCTACTAGCGTTACAAGGGAAGACGGTCACCGGGCGCCGGATTAATGCTTATCAAACATTGACGTGCACGGACGCGCCAGTCTTTGCCGTGCTCAGGCCGCTCCAGACTCTGCTTGGCGGAGCAGCTATGACGATCGCTGTGCTCAATATCAACTGCGCCAGCCCTGCTGGGCCCTTAACTGTGACCATTAACCCCGTAGGGACGACGATCACTCTGGAAGACAACGGGATTGGACCTGATCTCAGAGCTAATGATGGTATCTATTCTGCGACGTGGGTCGAGCCATGTGCCGTCGGCGATACGTTCACCCTCAATTTCTCCAACGGCGAGTCTGTGACTTTTGAAATCCCTGGAGTCGTGGGCATCTATAAGTGCAAGACTCCGCCTATGAGCTGGCGGACGTTCACGGGAACGATGCTCAATCTCAGCGACGACAGCTCCGCGCGGATTATTTCTCCATTCCCCATTAAGTTCGGCACAGGGGTCTACAGCAGTCTCTATGTGGGGGCTAATGGGGCTATCAGTTTCCATCAGCCAAATTTCCCCCATACCAACGGGAGTTTGCCCAATAGCTCTTTTACGACGTTGATCGCTCCATTCTGGGATGATCTCTATCCCCTTGCACGGTCGAAGAACAACGTCTTCTGGGCGGTGCGGGGCTCGGCGCCCAATCGAGAGTTAGTTATAGAATGGCGCAACGTGTGGCACTTTAACTGTCTGAGTGAGCCATCAGGAACCGTGCGATTTCAAGTCGTCTTCTTTGAGAGGCGCACCGAGGTGCTCTTCAATTATCAAGATGTGTCTTTAGGGGGAGAATGTGTGACTGAAGATCGCGGCGGCAGCGCTACGATCGGCATCCAAACGAGCGAAGCTGACGCGACCCAGATCGGCTTCAATTGGCCCATCCTCAGCAATAATTTAGCTATACTGTGGGACACAGAGAAGATGGCCGATCTGGCTATCGTCAAGAGCCCCCAGCTTGACCCGGTCCCTCTAAACAGCGATGTGACATACACGATCACTATTACGAACAACGGCCCGCATGACGCTACCAACGTCATCGTTACGGACACTCTGCCGGAAGAAGTGGCCTTCGTCTCGGCAACGCCTAGCGGGCTGTGCTCGTATGCTGACGGTACGGTGACGTGCGCATTGGGGACGCTCGCGGATGGAGCAAACACAACGGTCACTATCATCGTGAGGGCAACGACAGAAGGAACCCTCACGAACACCATAACTGTAGAAGCCGACGAACTAGACCCCAACCCGGAGAACAACAGCTACATAGCAACGATGGAAGTTGTAGCTGGCTTGACGTGCTTTGGAGTCGTTGCTTCTTCAACGCCGAAGGTAACAGAGTACAAGCCAACGGCGACAAGGCCGTCCAAGAAAGCCATTCGGGTCACGATCAAAAATAGCACTGATTCAACACGAACGGTGTTGAGCATCAAGCCGTTGCCGGGAGAGCCGTTCACGATTGAGCGTATTTATCCGTCAGTTCCTCGGGAGATCAAGAAAGGGCGTGTGCAGATCTTCACTATCGTAACGCAGCGGGAAGCTGGACTGAGCGCGGCCACAGCTATCGTGCCATACTTTGAGATCGGCTTCGACTGTGGGATGGTAGCCTCAGCGAGCACGCAGCGATTATTGGTGCCGCTACGTGTCGAAGGGCTGCAAACGACAGTGCGGGCTGGGCAACTCTATATAGAAGCCCAGGGTATTGGGATTGAGTCTCTCCGATTGCAGCTCTTTGATCTTCGTGGGAGCCTCGTGATAGACCGAACACGTGCGGGCCACGCCTTGACGATCCCGTTAGTAACAGATACGGGGAGAGAGCTTGCGAATGGGGTCTATCTCTATGTCGTGACCGTGCGCGGCTTTGACGGGCATGTGATGCGGACGGAGATACAGAAAATAGTCATTCTGCGCTGAGATCGCTATTTAGAGCCGTCAGGGTGAGCCGGGTAAATGTGACACACGTCACTGACAGAACGGTCAAACTTCCCGTATAATAGCTCCAGAGCGGTCATGTGGCATACTGAATCGGCAAAAGTTCGAAGTCAGTTTGCACAAGCCCGAAGCCTTAAAGGAGGAGGCTTACGATGAAAAAGCAGCTCTTCGTGTTTTCGGCGCTCGCGGTGTTAGGAATTCTCGGCTATCTGGTGTTAGCAGATGACATCCCGTGTCATTTGCTCTCCAAAGACACTAAGATATGTAACGGCACGCCCAGCAGCGATGTGATCACGTTGCTCGCTGGGGATGTAGCACTAGCGACGAAGATTGATACGATCAACGGCGACGCGGGCAACGATCGCATCACCGTTGATTATCGCTACGGTCAGAAGCTCACCATAAACGGTGGTGAGGGGAACGACTATATTTTCAGTGGCAACCAAAATGATACGTTGAACGGCGATGCAGGAAATGATCGGCTTTATGGGAATGGTGGCAACGATACGATCAACGGTGGAGAAGGAAATGATCTCATCGTTGGAGGGCGCGGCCAAGACACCCTCATTGGCGGTGGCGGGAACGATGCGTTCATCCTAAGGCGCGAAGATGCCGAGGGCAAGAAAGAAGTAATTACGTGCACAACGAATGCATCTGATCGTAGCTTGATCCGGCTTATAGGTTTTTCCAGGCACGATCTGTCAGTGCAGGGGCTGCGCCAAGGGCCGCTCCCTAAGAATCAGAGGATAACCATCAGTGATGGAACTACCAAGGGGCAGTTTGAGATTCAAACTGGCCCTGGTCTCTGCGTACTCGTGCTCGGCTAGAATCTCAAGAAGCTAAAGGAGGCAGAAGATGACCAATCTCGTAAAGGGCAAGAAGGGCGTGCTGGTGTGGTTGATCGCCGTAGTAAGCGCGACGAGTTTTCTCGTCTGGGCGGCCGTCATCAACGGCACCCCCGGCGATGATGACATTACAGGAACTTCCGCGAATGACAACATCAAGGGCTTCGCAGGAGACGATGTTATCAGCGGCGGCGGCGGGAACGATATCATTGACGGCGGCTTGCACGATGACATGATCGCTGGCGGCTTCGGCAACGATCAGGTCTTTGGCGGCGACGGCGACGACACCATCTGTGGCGGTGGCTACGATGACCAGCAAAGTAGGTCTGGATGCGATCTTGGTCTTTTCCCAACCAATTACCCCGTGGCTAGTGGTGACGTGCTCAACGGCGGCCGTGGCAACGACATGATCTTCGGTAGCAGTAGCCACGACCGCCTTATAGGTGGCTCTGGACACGACATGCTCTTCGGAGGGTTCGGCAATGATTACATTGACGGCGGAACCGGGAATGACACTATTGACGAGTCCGTTGACTGTGATGGGGCAGATGGAGATGGCGGCGGAGGCAACAACACTCTGATCGGCGGTCAAGGCAACGATGTCATCACCGGAAGTTGCGGTAGGGATATCATTGACCCCGGTCAGGGACTTGACCAGGTCGATGCCGGCCCCGGAGACGATATGATTATCATCCGCCCAGGAGATGTCCCCGGATTCCAGACGGAGGTCATCACGTGCGGCGATAGCAATGACAATGACACGGTTTTGCTCTATGGCTTCCCGCGCGGGATTCAGATGCCCACGCGTACAAACCAACCAGTGACGATCACCGATCCCTGGACACGCGGGACATATCTCATTGACGGGAGCTGTGAAGTGATCGCGCGACGCTAACGCCCGCAAGAAGGAGTAGGCAGGAGCGACGCGCCAGAGGGCTGCACGGAGGAGGCCTCGCCCCTGGTCCCCAGGGGCGAATGCTTTTATGGCCATCGTCGAAGTGACCGCCGTGACATCCTGATAGGACAGGCGGCCTTGTCTCTATAGCAATAAGCACTCTAGAATATCCACGACAGCCTATGAGCACAAAAATACGGTTTGCCGTCGCTATAGTTCTCGGTCTTGCCGGGATTGGCCTGCTCTCTTCCAATAACGCTCTGCACGCTCAGCAAGCCCTCACTGAAGTGAGCGTCGAGAGCAAGACGATTACCCCTAACTCCACAAGCTTCGTCAACATTGTGATCAGCGGAGGCCCCGATACGGGCATCGCCGATGTCCAGGGGCTCCTCAGATTCGATCCTAAGGTCCTGAAAGCGAACAAGGTTGAAGGCCAGCAAGACTATGAAGTCTTCGCGTCCAAGCTCGATAACAACGCTGGGGAAGTGAGATTTCTCGTGACGAAGCTGCGCGCTCCCTACGCGAAAGCCGGCCCGCTCATCAAGATCGAGTTCCAAGCCATCGGCAAGACCGGAGATCAATCAGATCTCAGACTGACCCTCGAGGTGCTGCGTGACCCAAACGGCCGTAATATCCCCAATAAAATTCTCAACGGGCTGATCACCCTAGGGGCTGTGCAGAACCAGCCACCTACAGCGAAGTTCAGCTTCACTCCCGCTGAGCCTAAGATAGACGAAGAGATTGCGTTCAATGATGAGTCCACTGACCCCGATGGGGCGACGGATATCATCAGTTGGGAGTGGGATTTTGGCGATGGCACCAAGAGCACCGACCAGAACCCCAGAAAGAGATATTCGCAGAAGAGAATCTATGACGTTAAGCTCACGGTCAGGGACAAAGGGGGGCTTTCTAACTCTGTGACGAAGAAGGTACCTGTGGGCATCACGCCACCCAAAGTTGACTTCTCTTTTAGCCCGACCAGCCCCGAAGTCGGCGATGAAGTGCAATTCACAGATAAGTCTACCGACGACGGCCAGATCGTCAGCTGGCGCTGGGACTTCGGCGATGGCACGACGAGCACGGAGCAGAACCCTAAGAAGAAGTACGTTCAAGCTGGGACCTTCAAAGTGAAACTGATCGTGAAAGACAATGATAATGCAGAAGGCTCTCTTGAGAAAGCAATCACCGTTAAACCTTCTAATAAGCCTATAGTGAGCGTCTTTCCTAATCCGGCTCGAGATAGCGCCACGTTCAGATTCACCTTGCCAGTGGGCTCAACAGGAGGAATGTTGCTGGTGTTCAACATTGCGGGAAGAGTTGTCTTACGAGATGACCAGCTCGCTGGTAAGACTCAAGTGATCTGGGATATCGGAGGTGCCGATGTCCCCAGCGGCCCGTATTATTATCTCGTGATCGCGTTCAAAGACAACACAGTCTTGGGACGCTCGCGCGTCGAGAAGCTTGTCATCCAACGCTAGGAGGAGAAGATGCGTCGTGCGCTCTGGCTCTTCGGACTCGCCGCAATCATCTTAGCTTTGTCAGGGCAGGCTCGCCCGCTTGTGACAGTCTTTGATATCGGCGCGGGAGTGCGCCCGGTGGGCTTAGGCGAAGCGTTTTCTGGGCTTGCCGACGACGAGTACGCGCTCTTCTACAATCCCGCAGGGCTCGCGACGCTCACCGGCGGGCGCGCCAGCATCTTATATCAGTCGCACTTCGGCGCGTCCACCTATCTGAATGCATTCGGGAGCTTTGGGAATTTCGGGGGCGGGCTGATCTTCTTCGATTTTGGCCAAGTTCCGTGTCTGACGGCGCAGAACCAGCCATGCAAAGACGCTCAGGGCAAGACGATTGAGTCGTTTGGGTATTCGAGCTTTGCGCTCACAGCCGGCTGGGGCACGATGCTGCGCGCGCTGCCGTTTGTAGGCCGTTTCTCCCCGGAAGGGCTGGCGCTGGGGTTGCGCATAAAATTCGTCTCGATCACGAGCTTCGATCCCGTTCAGTTCCAAGCACTGAATATTAGTGGGGTTGCATTCGATCCGTCGTTTTTGTGGAATCTGGGGGCGTTTGGGCCGGTAAAGAGTGTCCGTGTGGGCTTGGTCTTAGAAAACTTACTTGGCTTGGCGTTCGGCGCTGCGGCCGAAGAGAATTTCCCCATCGGGGTGCGCTTAGGAGTTTCAGCGCGCGTCTTAGATTTAGTCATACTAAGCACGGATTTTTCACTCAACGATGGGTTTCATCTAGGCGCTGAGTATACTCTGACGAAGCTCGGCCCACTCGATGCGCTCAGCATTCGTGCGGGGCTGCTCACCCGCACGGGGCTGGGGCTGAGCGTCGGGCTGGGGGTCGTCTTCAGCGCGCTCCAGATCGACTATGCGTTTCTCTTCCACCCAGATTTTGAGGGCTCCCACTGGATTTCCGCGGCGTTTCGCTTCTGACGCGCGGACGTGATCTATATTACTTCCAATTGCCCCCTGATTGGGTACAATAAGTATGTTCTTATTCGGGCTTCGTTGAGTGTGCCCGCTGATGAGGAGGTCTCATGAAACGCACAGAGTTGCAGGCACGTCGCGCCTGGCCTGCCGTGCGATGGTCCATCTTCGTTGTGCTTGTGGGGAGCTTTCTCGTGAGCGCGTTCGCGCAACAGCAAACCGCCGTGCTCACCGTCGAGAGCAAAACCGTTCCCCCAGCAGCGAAGACGACCATCTCTGTCACGGTGGAGAACGTCCCGGAGCCGGGCATCGCGAGCATCCAGGGCCAGTTCTCGTATGATCCCAAAGTCTTGAGAGTGACTGACGTCTCGTTCCCGCAGATCGTCGGCGGCTCTAGCGTCACCGTCTTCAACAACACCCCAGAAACGGGGTTAGTACGCTTTGCTGCGACGCTCGCTGGAGCGAACATCGAGGGCATCACCACAGGGACGATCTTAGAGTTCTCCGTCGAAGCTGTAGGCAAGAACGGCGACAAGAGCAATCTGACGCTGGCTGTCCAAGTCCTCATTGATGTAGCGTATAACGCCGTGCCGTATCGGATCATCAACGGGATCTTTGAGATCAAGGAGCTGCCGCCGCCGGTCAATCAGCCGCCCATAGCAGATTTTGAGTTCTCTCCGGCGCAGCCAACCGCAGGCCAGACCGTCCAGTTCACGGATAAATCTAAAGATCCCGACGGCCAAGTCAAGGCTTGGAGTTGGGACTTCGGCGACGGCACGACGAGCACGGAGCAAAACCCGTCGCACGTCTATCGCACCGCAGGAACGTTTACAGTGAAGCTGATCGTGACCGATGACAAGGGCGCTAGGAGCCAGCCCGCAGAAAAGAAAATTACTATTGGGCCGCCGGCGCAGATCGCCGTCACGATCACGAACTACCCCAATCCCGCGAGAGATCGCACAAAGTTCGCCTATGGTTGGACGCTGCCGGCGCCCGCACGCCAAGCGACTCTGCGCATCTTCAACATCAAAGGTGAGCTTGTATTCAGCAAAGACTTGGACGTCACCAAGACCGAGTTCGTTTATAACCTCACTGACAATGATGGTCGGCCCTTGCCCAACGGGCCGTACTTCTATCTGCTCTCGGTGACGGCGCAAGACAACAGCGTCGTGCGCTCTGCTATTGGCGTCTTGGCCGTCCAACGATAAGGGGGCTGCGATGAGACAGTTCAGATTGAAAGAGTTCTGGATAGCTTTTCTGCTCGTAATGGTAGGCGTCGGGGTTGCTTCAGGGCAGACGTTGCTGTCGCTCTATGAGTTGGAGCGTGGGGCGCGCCCAGCAGCGCTAGGCGGTGCGTTCACGGGACTCGCCGACGACACTTATGCTTTGGTCTATAACCCCGCAGGGTTGGCGTTCTTAGAGCGCGCCAGCGCACACGGCTTGATCGAATCGCGCTTTGGAAGAGCCATCTACGGCTCGATCATGGCCGGCGGGCGCAATCTCGGCGTTGGGCTGGTCTTCTTGAGTGTCTCGGACATCCCCTGGCGCGATGAGAACAATAGACCCGTGCAGGCGGGCAGCTTCGATTTCTCCCAAGTCGGGTTGACGGTCGCCGGGGGCATTTCTCTCGCTGATTTACCCTTGGGGGCGGGCTTTAGAGCATTGCAGAACTTTGCTGTCGGGCTTCGGGCGAAGATCTTGACTGTCAACACGTTGCCGGAGGGCAGCGGCACAGGGTTTGCACTCGAACCAGCGCTCTTTTATAAGCTTAATAATCTTGGGGGCCTCGGTGGCTTACGCATCGGCCTCGTGATCGAGAATCTCTTGGGCTTGGGAGTTGATTACGGGAGCGGGCATAGCGAGGGCTTTCCCATCGGGCTGCGTTTGGGAGCATCGCTCAGCCCCGTGCCAGGTGCGACCCTCGCTGCCGATATCGCAGCGAACGGAACAGTGCATATCGGCGGCGAGTACAAGCTCGTAAACGCACAGCTAGCGCGCTTTGGCGTGCAGCAGCTTGCAGTGCGTGGTGGGCTCTTAGTCAACCCAGCGCTAGTGCAAGCGAGCGTCGGGTTCGGTGCGAGAATCCGCGGCGGCTTACAGTTCGATTATGCCTTGCTGACGCACTCAGAGCTGCCGCTGACACATCGCGTCGAAGTCGCCTATCGCTTCGGGTTCCAGAGCTTTCTCTGCCCGCTGTTAGGAAAGTCCTGTCCGGCCCCTGAAGAAGAGATCGTTCTCCCACCGACAGAGGCGCCAGAATTCCCTGAAGAGCCACAACCCCCAGAGGAAGAGCTGCCGCCTCCGCCGGATCCGGATG
>CAYYOG010000009.1:38022-60793 GCA_964473325.1 uncultured Thermotogae bacterium | reverse complement strand
CCTGAAGAGCCACAACCCCCAGAGGAAGAGCTGCCGCCTCCGCCGGATCCGGATGATCCGCCTAACGATGAAGAAGAATGCCCCACAGATGACCCAACAGCAGACTGCTACGACGATCCGTTCTGGCCGTAGGTGGAGTTTAAATCGGGATCAGGGAACATTCTCTGATCCCGATTGTTTTTATTTGGTTCGCCATATGAAGAAGCCGCCCAGCCACGCCAGGCTGATATAGAAACCCGCCCCAACTGCGACGCTCAGCCCTACGGCGAAGAACTCCCCTAGCGGGCTGGCCCACATCGCCAGAAGGTACACCGCGATCCCCATGAGAATTGACGCGCCCAGCATCTTGGCAATCTCGCTGCTGGCGATAAGAGTCATCCAGACGTTCTGTGAGAGACGCCGTTGCAGTACCAAGAGCAGTAAGAGCGCATTGGCAATGCCCGCCAGTGAGGTCGCCAGTGCCAATCCCCCCACGCCCATCGGCCCAACAAGAGCATAGTCGAGGATAACGTTAAGCGCGACTGTGACTGCTCCGACAAGGAGCGGGGTGCGCGTGTCTTGGAGTGCATAAAACGCTCGTGTCCAGAGATACGCCAGCGCGTACCAGATCAACCCTGGCAGATAATTTATCAACGCATATGTTGTCACTTGCGTGTCCTCTGGGGTGAAGTTGCCGTGCTCGAACAGGAGCTGAATAATGGGTTGTGCGAGTGCGAAGAGCCCCACTGTCGCGGGCAAGAGAATAAAGAGCGAGAACTTCGCGCTCTCGCGCAACGTCTGGGCAAATGACTCTGTGTCTCTTGCAGCAGCGTGTGCCGCGAGCTTGGGTAACAGAACGCTGCCCACGGAGACGACGAACAGCCCTAAGGGCAACTGAAAGAGCCTGATAGCGTACTGCAATGCCGAGATGCTCCCCTCAGCCAAGTGCGATGCTAATTTGTTATCGACAATGCTATTGATCTGAAAAATTGCCAAGCCGACAACGGAGGGGAGCATCAGCTTAAAAAGCTTGTGCAGTCCGTCGTCATGAAGATCAAGGTGGGGCCGATAGTGCCATGTATCTTTAAGATAGGGGATTTGAAAGATCAGCTGCCCCAGCCCCCCGATGAGAATTCCCACGGCGAGAGCATAGATCGGTTCAGCGAAAAAACTCAGCAGCGCAAACGCGGACAGAATGACGCCACTATTGAAGAGAACCGGCGCGAACGCGGGTGCAAAAAATCTCTCGTAGCTGTGGAGCACGCCCATCACAATCGCCGCAAGCCCTACCAGCGCAATGAACGCGAACGTGATCCGCGTTAAGCGAATCGTCAGATCGAGCTGTTCGGCGGAGAAACCGTCGGCGAAGAAGGGCACATACAAGGGCGCGAGGAGAATTCCTAGGACAACCAGCCCGGGAAAGAATATCAGCGCAGCTGTGAAGACGGTGTTGGCAAAGCGCGCGGCTCTGTCAGGGCCGTCTTGGGTGAGACGTTCTGTAAAGATAGGGATGAACGCGCTGGAGAGCGTGCCCTCGGCTAGGAGCCTGCGTAGTAGATGGGGGATCATGAACGCTATGAGATACGCATCGTAGGCGCGGCTGGCCCCAAAGAGATGAGCGATCACGACGTCGCGCACAAGTCCCAAAAACCTGCTGAGCGCTGTCGAGCCGGAGATCACCACGACGTTCTTGAGAAATCGTATCTGGGTGTGGCGAGTTTGTGCATCTTGTCGTAATAGTTCTAAGCTCATAATGCGTTATCGTTTCGGCACCAAGGCTACTCCGGCGGCGATGGGGCGTCGGCCTCCAATTGTCTGGACTGTTGCACCCTGACGGAAGAGCAGCGTGCTCGAGGAGCCGCCGTCGAGCGCTAATGCTGAGTGTGCTCCCAATGACTGCATTAAGAGTGTGAGCGTGCGCAGATTCGCCCCGACGCTGCGCCTGTCTTTAAGAATCACAACAAAGAGCAGATCTCCCGATTCTGTGAGCGCCAGCACGCTGCGGGCCGCTTTGGCCTGGGCAAATTCTTCAGAGAACTTTTCCGTTTTCGTGTCGAGCACGATCTGGCCATCGTGCAGCAATAATGGGCCGGCGCTGATAGCTTCTCTCACAAAGAGCGGTGCCGGGTCGAGCGTGTACGAGATCGTGACGCTATCTCCTGGACGCAGCCCACCCAAGCGGCTGCGCGCCGCTCCCGTTGCCACTAAGAGCGTAGATTCGCCGTCGGGCAAGATAAGCCCGTTCTCGACGACGCTGACGACGAAGCCGTGTCGAAGTCTTACAGCTTTAATTGGGGCTTCGCTGCGGATGGGCAGCGCGTAGCGGTCTGTATACAGAAAGAGCCCATGAGCAGACGGGGGACGATTCAGCCCGTCAATGATTACTGTTTGTCCCAGCACGGACGCGGAGAGCTTCAGCGTTGGTGCTATAAAGTACAGATCGTTGAAGAGCGAGATGGCCAGCGCGCCGCGCCGCCCGTAGGGCGCGCTGTGCACGACGCCGTCCTTGACAAGCAGTCCGATGGGTAACTGTGTGCTAGGATCGAAAAAGTTCGCGTTAATGGCTGCCAGAGCGCCGGAGGCCATCGTGTCTAACGGCTCCAGCGACCCGATGCCGTCGCGCGGCAGCGTCACCGTCAGTCTGTATCTGTCCTTCCAATTCTGAATTTTGAGATAGTGTATGCTCACCGGGCCGTCCATGGTAAGCGCGCGGGCTTCGATATAGAAAATATCTTCGCTCAGGCGCGTGTGTGACTCGATTCGCATGAGGGCTTGTGGCTCAGGCGTCGGAGATGTCGCGCGTACCCAGACGATAAAATTTCCCGACTCGACGGCCGTCGCTTGCACTATCTGAGAAGATTCTATCTGGAGGTGGGCCCTAAGAATTATAGGCGATTCTTGAGTGAGTTTGAGAGGGGGATCGGGGAGCTCGCTGATCGCGTGGAAGAAACGTACGGTGACTATAGTATTTTGCTTCTGAAGCTCAAACGGGGTGCGTGCCGAGAGCGTGAAGAAGACCCCGCTTGATGAAATAGTTATAGAGAGCAAGCGCGCCGGCGCGCTCACGAGATAGTACGCATTGCCGACTTTGAGGGTCTTTATGCTCAAGAGCTGGGTGAGTTGTGCCAGGGCGATGTAGAGTAATGGGCCGCGCGCGACCAACTCTTGAGTAGAGAGTGTCACAGATTGTCCCTTGCCCCAGCGCAGCGTCACGCTCTCGTACCTAACAGTCGTGTCCACGCCGAGCAGCCGCGCGAACTCTACCAAGGGCACAAAGACTTGCTCGCCCTCAAAGAGCACTCGATTTTTGAGCGCGATAGGCTGATTATTCAGAAAGAACTGTGGGACTTGCGCTGGCGCAAGCTGGACGCCAGCACTGAGCACAAAGAGCGCACAGATGAGAGAGCGAATTATCCGGCCGATGGCTCCTCCTCCACGTGGACGCGAATGCTCGCCGTAATGTCTTTATACAGAGAGATCTTCACGGCATGGACACCTAAAGCTTCGATAGGTGTATCGAGACCGATTTTGTCCTTGGGGATCTCGATGCCGAGCTTCTCTAGGATCTGCTGAGCGATCTCTTCGCGGCGCACTGAGCTGTAGAGCTTGCCGTCGTGGGCCTTGCGCAAGAAAGTCAGCGCGAACCCATCGAGCTTGGCTTGTGCCGCGCGCGCCCACTCTTCGCGTTGCTTGAGTTCCAGCTCGCGCTTCTCGCGGATCTTCTTATATTGCGCGATATTGTGCGGTGTGGGCAGTACCGCGAGCTTGCGCGGAAAGAGATAATTTCTCGCGTAGCCGTCCGCGACTTTGACGATATCCCCAGCCTCGCCTAATTTCTCGACACTCTGAGTCAACAAGACTTCGATCATATGGGATTCCTCCTGGTGGGTACGTTGGGATTGCGCCCATTGTACCGACCAGATCGACAGTCCGCAAGCGAGCGCAGCTTGGGTGCTATATAATGCTACAGTACACGCTGGGTGATGCGAAATGACCAATGTCCTGTCAGATCTAGGAAGGCGTACCTTGGTAATGGGAATCTTGAACGTGACCCCCGATTCGTTCTCGGACGGGGGTCAGTTTTTCAGTCTTGAGAGCGCAGTAGAGCGTGCGGGCCAGCTCATCCGCGAAGGGGCGGATATTATAGATATCGGAGGCGAATCGACGCGCCCCGGTGCCGAGCCCATCCCCACAGAAGAAGAGCTGCGCCGGGTCCTGCCCGTCATCCGCGCGATCCGTAAAGAATCTACCGTGCCCATCTCGATTGACACATACAAAGCGACTGTCGCTGAAGCGGCTGTAGACGCCGGAGCGGATATGGTGAACGATATCAGTGCGCTGCGCTTCGACCCACAGATGGCGAAGGCCGTCGCTCGGGCGGGTGTCCCCGTGGTGCTGATGCATATGCTGGGTGAACCCAGAACAATGCAACAGAACCCTGTCTATACAGACGTCGTGCGCGAGATCAAGGAATTTTTAGCAGAGCGCATTGCGTTCGCACGCGCCCATGGCATTGAGAGAATTATTATCGACCCGGGGATCGGGTTCGGCAAGACGACGATGCACAATGTCGAGATCTTACGAAGGCTGAGTGAGCTGAAAGACTTGGGCTGTCCCATCTTAATTGGCACTTCGAGAAAATCGTTCATTGGGAAACTCGGGGGAACAGAAGAGAATCCCCTGCCCATCTCAGAGCGTTTGGAAGGGACCATCGCGAGCAACGTCATAGCTGTGCTGAACGGTGCGCAGATCGTGCGGGTGCACGACGTCGCGGCTGTGAAGAAGGCATTGGCAATTGTCGATGCGGTGTGCTATGCTGTCAGAGAGCCCAAAGGGGGCGAGGTCTCATGGCGATCAATATAAAGAAGCTGCGGGAGATGGAAGGGAAGGCCGTCGCTGTTGATGAACTCTATCACGTGACGGCGCCGGAGCAGCTGTTTACGGTGCGAGGGACCGTCTCAGTCCAAGGCCAAGCGATCCATCGGAAGCGCTCGATCTTTCTCGATGTGCGCATTCGTGCTACCGCCGTACAGCAGTGCAGCCGATGCTTAGCCGATGTCGTCTCCCCGCTTGACTGGGAAGAGCATTTGGAGTTTCAGCCTGAAGAAGACGGCGGGTTCTTAGAGCGTGAAGCGTTCACGTACAGTTTAGAAGAGACAGAGCTGAGCTTGCAGCCGTATCTTGTGGGGCTTATAGAGAGCATGCTTGATCCCAAGCCGCTCTGTAATCCGGACTGCAAGGGACTCTGTCCCGTCTGTGGACAGGACCTCAATTATGGTGAGTGCGGGTGCGAGAGGCGCCGTGGGGGCGATCCGCGCTTGCAGATCTTAAAAGAGCTCTTGACGTGACACAATGCGCGTCTTAGGGATAGACCCTGGGCTAGCTACGACCGGCTATGCTGTGTTAGAGTTAAGCAACGGTCGCTTTCCGCGAGTATTAGAAGCTGGCGTGATTCGTACTCCAGCTGATACGCCCTTACCCCAACGATTGCATACGCTCTATGAAGACACGCGGCGCTTGCTCAGAGAGTACAAGCCTGATGCGCTCGCGATAGAAGAGCTCTTCTTCGCGCAGAACCGCACGACCGCCATGGCCGTCGCGCACGCGCGGGGCGTTGTCTTATTAGCGGCGCATACGATCACCACCAAAAGCTACACGCCATTACAGATCAAACTGCGCATTGCCGGCTACGGCCGCGCCAAGAAGCCCCAAATCCAAAAGATGATGAAGCAACTCCTAAAACTTAAAGAAATTCCCAAGCCTGACGACGCTGCTGATGCGCTCGCTGTGGCGCTCTGTTATTTGTTAGAAGCGCGCAGCGTGCTCAAGCACTGAATTTGCTTTTCTCTGCTAAATCTGCTACAGTAGAGCCAGGATGATTTCAAACGCGAGCCCATCTGTCGTTCCCACGATCCAGATAGGTCACGGTGAAACCTTCCTACATATCAATCCCCAAGGGGGTGACAGAAATGGGCTTCGAGCGCAAGATGTACGACGTCAGCAGCATGAACCTCAAGTGCGCCCAGTGCGGCAAAGCGATCACTGAGTTGCCGTTCCAGCCCGACGGGAGCCGCCCAGTCTATTGCCAAGAGTGCAATCGCGGGCGAGCACGCTCCGGCGGATTCCGCAGCGGCAGGTACAATCGCGGCGGGTACCGCGGTCGGTAAATGCAACCTGAACGAAGACCGTGAGGACTTTTCCCTTGCGGTCTTCTGCTCTCTTTAGACAAAGGATAAGCAATGCATCAAGCTCCCTCTGACGATTCTCAAGGGTCTTACCCTGTCGGTGAGGAGATCGCCAACAGCATCACCCACGGCATCGGCACTGCCTTGAGCGTGATCGGCGGCATCGCGCTGATCGTCTTTGCTGCTCTGTACGGGGACGCCTGGCGCATCGTGAGCTTTAGCATCTACAGCGTCACGTTAGTTATTCTCTATCTCGCTTCGACGCTCTATCATAGTGTGCGCGATCCCCAGCTCAAAAGAATCTTTAAAATTCTTGATCACGCATGTATCTATCTCTTGATTGCTGGAACGTACACACCGTTTCTGTTGGTGAGCTTGCGCGGCCCGTGGGGCTGGACGCTGCTGGGAGTTATCTGGGGCTTAGCGCTCGTGGGGATTATTTTTAAGACTTTTTCAGCTCAACGATTTCGGCGCTTCCTTGTGCTGGGGTATCTGCTGATGGGCTGGCTTTGTGTGATCGCGGGGCGCGAGCTTCTCTTGCGCGTCCCTGCAGAAGGGCTGCTCTGGCTTGCTCTCGGCGGGCTGCTCTACACCGTAGGCGTACTCTTCTATGCATGGCGAAAACTCCCCTACGGCCACGCGATCTGGCATCTATTTGTCTTGGGCGGCAGCATCTGTCACTATCTCGCGGTGCTCTCGCTCTTAGCGAAAGCTTGACGGCTCTCCGTAATACCCTCTTATGCCTTGACGCCACGCTCTTGATATGTAATAATTAGCATAATTAGTATAATTTCTGCCCACCATGACCGAGGTGAGAACAATGCAGAAGAAAATCACAGCCATTAAAGCTCGTCAGAACCTGGGCGAGCTCCTGGAAGAGGTCTATTACAAAAACGATCACTTCATCATTACTCGCCGCCGCAAAGCCATGGCAGTAGTGATCCCTGTGGAAGAGTACCAGCAACTCCTACAACAGCGAGAGAAAGATTTCGCGGTGCTCGACGAGATATGGGCAGCCAGCAAGGGCGTCTCTCCCAAGACCGCCGAGCGCGATATCGCGGCAGCGATCCGTGAGGTCAGGGCGAAGAAGCATCATGCGAAGAGCCGTGCTTGACGTCAATGTCGTCGTGAGTGGCATCTTAGTCCCACACGGTCATCCTGCTCAAATCCTTCAAGCATGGCGGGATGGCCGGTTTCTCTTGATCACTTCTGAGGCCATTATCCAAGAGGTGAAAGAGGTCCTCAACCGCCCACGCATCCGTAAGAAATACCACCACCTGACGCCAAGGATCATCGGGCGGCTGGTCAATCTTCTGCGGCATCATAGCGTTCTTGTCCCTGGAAAGCTTAAGCTCCGTGTTGTCAAGCGTGACCCAGATGATGACAAGGTCATTATCGCTGCTGTGGAGGGAAAGGCGGAATACATCGTTGCTGGGAACGCCGATCTGACTGACCTCAAGAGCTATCATGGTATCAAGATCGTCAAGCCCGCTGATTTCATGCGGCTCCTCTCTTAATCATGCCTGGAAAGGACTTGGATTACCCCAAGATGATGAGCTTCTTGACCTTGGTGATGACTAAAACCAGCTGACGTGGCTGTCGTCGCAAGTAGCTACCAAAAAGCAAAGAAATCAAGATGAATATCTCCTTTCAACAAAACTCTAGCACTTTCTGACCTTGGAAAGTCAAGACCTCTAAGGGCCACCCGCAGACCGATTCGAGGTGTTAGGACTGTAAAAATGAACCCTAGGGAGTGTTTGACGGTCCTCTGCCCTCGGAGTAAGCTTAGAGTATGGCTGAGCGTATCTTGCTCATTGACGCCAGCTCGCTCATCTACCCAGCGTTTCACGTCATGGGCGAGCTGAAGACAAGTAAGGGGCTTCCCACTGGTGCGATCTACGGCTACGCCCGCACTGTCTTGATGCTCTTGCGTGAGTACCCATCGCAGTATATCGCCGTAGCGTTCGATAGCCGTGGACCAACCCATCGGCACGAAAAATTCTCTCAGTACAAAGCGCATCGGCCAGCGATGGACGAGGCCCTCGCTACGCAGATTCCAAAAATCAAAGAGCTGACAGAAGCCCTGAGACTGAAGATTTTTGAGGCTCCCGGCTACGAAGCTGACGATATCATCGCGGCGTTGGTGTCGCTCGCGAAAGCTTCGGGGCTAGAGATCTTGATCGTCAGTGGTGACAAAGATCTCTTGCAGTTGGTTGAAGGGAGCGTGTGGGTGCTCAAACCAGGGCGCGATAGAGACGTAAAGATTCTCGATGCTGACGGGGTACGAGAGTATCTCGGTGTGCCCCCGGAGCACGTGAGAGACTTTCTTGCGCTGGTTGGGGACAGCTCTGATAACGTGCCAGGTGTGCCGGGGATCGGCGAGAAGACGGCGCAAAAGCTTTTACGTGAATTCGGCTCGCTCGATGTGCTCTTCGAGAACATAGATAAGATCGAGCCGAAGAAGCTTGGCGAGCGATTGAAAAACTTCAAAGGCCAAGCGGTGCTCAGTCGCGATTTAGTGAAGCTGACGCCGCCACCGCTAGAGATCTCTTTGGAGGAGTGTCGGGCGCAGCCGCCGGACTCTGAGAGATTGAGAGCGCTCTTGGAAGAACTGGAGTTTCGCAGCTTATTACAAGAGCTCACGCCGGCACCGCCAGCTCCTACGCAGCGTCCTCCTGAGCTCACTGTGGAGATCGTGCTCACGGAAGGCCAGCTCCATGCGCTCATCGAGAAACTACACGCTGCTTTGGAGATCTCGCTCGACACCGAGACGACCAACGAAGATGCGATGACGGCCAAGCTTGTGGGGATCTCTTTCGCTGTTGATCCTGGCCAGGGCTTCTATATCCCCATGGGGCACAGATATGTAGGTGCGCCGCCACAGCTTCCGCGCGAGTTTGTGATCAAGAAGCTCAAAGATATTTTAGAGACGAAGCCCATCATCGGGCAGAACCTCAAATACGACGCGAAAGTTCTGAGGCGCTCCGGGATCACTATAAAGAACATAGTCTTCGACTCGATGCTCGCGGCGTATGTGCTTGATCCCGAAAGCCGAAAAGATCTGAATGAGCTAGCGCGGCGCTATCTTGGGTATAGCGTGATGGATTTCTCCGAGCTTGGAGCTGAACGCATGGATATGGTTCCGGTAGACCAAGCCGCACGCTATTCGGTGGCCGACGCTGAGGCCGTGATCAGACTCAAAGAGAAAATGCTCCCGGAGCTGCGCTCGAAAAACCAAGAGAAGCTGTTCTATGAGATCGAGCTGCCCCTGATCCCCGTGCTCATCGAGATGGAGCTGAACGGGATTCTCTTAGACAAAGAAGTCCTGCGCGAGCAGGCTAAAGAGCTCGAGACTCTCGCAACACAGCTCTTGCAAGATATCTTTCACTTAGCCGGACAAGATTTTAACCCCAATTCGCCAAAGCAAGTCGCGTATGTGCTCTTTGAAAAGCTGAAATTGCCCGTGCTGCGCAAGACCAAGACCGGGCCGTCTACGGATGCGTATGTGCTGCAAGAACTCGCGGGGCTGCACCCGCTGCCGGAAAAGCTCTTGGCGTATCGAGAACTAGAAAAGCTTTTGAGCACGTATGTAAAGAAACTCCCAGAATATATTAATCCTCAGACGGGCCGGGTGCACACAACGTTCCAGCAGCACGTCACCGTAACGGGACGGCTCTCTTCGACTGACCCGAATTTGCAGAATATCCCGGTGCGCAGCGAGCTGGGCGGGCAGATCAGAAAAGCGTTTGTGGCGCCTCCGGGAAGAGTGCTCATCGGGGCAGACTATTCTCAAATCGAACTGAGGGTTTTGGCGCATCTGTCAGGCGATGCGGGGCTGATCGGGGCGTTCGAGCGCGATGAAGATGTGCACGCGCGCACCGCCGCGACGATCTTCAATATCCCCATAGAGAGCGTGGGGCCGCGGGAGCGCCGCATCGCCAAGATGATCAATTTCGGGCTCTCCTATGGGATGACTGGCTACGGGCTAGCGCAGCGCACAGGGCTATCGCGCTCCGAAGCCGAGAAGTTCATGAAAAATTATTTTGAGAAGTACCCCGGGGTGCGGGCGTACATGGAGCGCGTCGTCCGCGAAGCCGAAGAGAAGAGATTTCTAGAGACGTTGCTCGGACGACGGCGGTACTTCGTCGAGCTGTCGAGTCAGACCAAGCGCGAAGCGATTAACTTCCCGGTGCAGGGGAGCGCCAGCGATATTATGAAGCTCGCCATGCTGCGCGTCTATGAGAAGATACAGTCTGGGGCACTCAATGCTGACATGCTCTTGCAGATTCACGATGAACTCATCTTGGAAGCCGACGCTGCGGAAGCTGAGCACGCGGCTCAGGTCATCAAGAAGACGATGGAAGCAGCGTTTACGCTGCGTGTGCCCCTCAAAGTCGAGACGCACATCGGGACCAATTGGGGCGAGATTTAAGTGAGGGAAAGCCTGGGCACAAACCAAAATGCTGATCCACACGCGATTTCCGTTTCGTCCTCTTGACTTTTTTCCCCGTTTTGTGGTATATAAAGGGTGAGAAGATACAAAGCCGCTCACTCCCGCCCACAGCTTTAAGACAGCAGGGGAAGGAGCGCAAAACGAGGAGATCATGCGCACCACAGGCCTGGCCAAGCTCGCCTTGGTCACTGGTCTTGTCTCGGTTCTCGTCGGGTGCACTTCGCTCTTTAAGCCTCACTGCATCGCATTCCTCGCAGATGCCTTAGAAAAAGAATTTGAAGAGCAATGCGGGGGAAATATAGATAATTGTTCTGGGCCGACGCCACAAGCTCTACACTATACGAGATAATGAAAAATAAAAAATAAATATGCTCAGCAAGATTCTTCCAGAGAAAGGATGGTAGTATGCAAGTCTACGATAAGTCGCAGAGGATCACCTCCGAGATAGTTAGAATAATAGCAATTCTCGGTGTTATGATGTGGATACCTTGGCCTATTACGCAGAGTGCCTTCTTAACTTCTATGGGTGTGCCACCCCTTCATCAAGAACAAGAACTTCCTGTTCTCACCGTCTGTCCAGCAGGCCCCCCCCACTTGTCAGTTCGCTAAAATTCAACAGGCCATCGACGCTGCAGCAGAGCCGCAAAGCCCTTTTTATGAGCCAACAGCGGAGATCTGGGTTGCTCCAGGAACCTACGAAGAGAACCTCAAGCTTATTCACAAAGTTGTTATACTCAAGGGCGCTGGGAAAGATCGGGTCTTTCTGTACACTCCCCATAAATACCAACCTGTGGTCTTAATTGTAGGAGCTATCGGAGCAGCAGGCGCTTTGATTGAGGGATTCACTATCGATGGTATTGTAGCCCTGGCGGGAGTGGTGGCAGGTGCGTATATCCACGGTAACAGACTCAGAGGGAGCATCTTCATCACCGGCTCAGTGCACAGTGGTCAGTTTGAAGAGAATGAGTTCCAACGTAACGAGCTTTGTGGCATATTTGCTATCGGTGTGGGAAGAATCCGAATTTTGAGAAATACCTTTCAAGATGGATGTGCTATTATGATTGAACAGGCTCGGCTCTACATCCCGGGCATTCAGCCATTTCAGAAAGCAGGGGATAGATTATTCATCGAAGGCAATCAAGGTGGAGAGATCTCGATTTGGGATGGTTCTGCCATAGCGATTCTTAAGAACGCAGTTTACGAGATAACGCTGCGGAGGGTCGAAAGCGCTTTGGTAGAAGAGAATAAAGTTCGACGTGGATACTGGGGCATTGCGGTCGAGGGCTCCACTGATGTCGTAGTCCAAAAGAACTCATCAGAGGGGAATTACTACGGCATCGCTGTTAAGGGATATCCAGGTCGAAGAACCTCTGTAGCCATCCTAGGCAATCGCGTGATAGGAAACGATTATGGCATTGTAACTGAGAGCTTGGAGTATATCACAGCCTGTCAGGGCAATGAAGTTAGGGAGAACAAGCAGGGGAATTATGTTGTGGGATGGCCTACCAATCCACAACCTAGCCCAGAACTGGAAGAGAAGTGTGAAGGTGGCTAAAAGCCTGAAAACGGACAATGGAAGGCTAGAATGTCAACGTCGCGAGAGTTGTGTAATTTGAGAAACACCGACTTGGGCCTGCTCATGCGCCTCTAGCAAGCTCATCTCCAGATATTTCCTCAACGCTCACTCCTCCGTCACCCGCACTGCCACAGTCGTCGTGAGCGTGATCAAACTCCTCTCCTCGGGGAAGACCCCCACCACCCGCGTCCGTCGCTTGATCTCCTCGAACAACCGCTCTACTGCACCGGGGAATTCGCTCTCCCAGCGGCTCACAAACTGCCGCGCTAAGGCCTCTGCGGTCTCCCCGCCGCACACCGCTGCCCCAGCGGCTTTGATCGCCTCGTGGTCGTCGCTGATCACCAGCCGCACGCCCTTCAGGCCGCGATCCACCAACCCCGCAGCAGATTCTGCCAAGCCGCCGCTTGCTCCTCGGCAGCCGCCTCCACGGCCAACAGCTCGCGATGTCCTTGCCGGTTGACCCCATTCACCACCCTCCCACCCCAGTTGGCCTCCAGCTAGGTGACGTCCAGGTAGAGGTAGGGATACTCCTCCGTCAGCCGTCGCTCCCGCCAGGCCTGCACCTGCCTCCTGCAAGCGAGCTGTGATGCCGCTGACCGCGTCCTTGCCCACGCGCCTGCCGGCTAACGCCTCGGTGACTGCTTCTACCTTCCGGGTGGAGACCCCTTGCAAGTACATCTCCAGCACGGCTTCTTCCACCGAACCGGTTATCCAATGGTAGCTCTCAAACAGCTCGGTCTGGAAGGTGCCTTCGCGATCCCTGGGGACGCGCAACTTGCGGGATGGCTCCCACGCCGGTGACTAAACCCACGGGTATACTCTCCATTACGTTGGCCTGTGCGTTGCGGAGATCGCTGGTAGGAGCAGCCCCCCAGATGCGCGGTCAGCTCCTCTTCGGGAATCTGTTCCAAGAGCGCTTTCACGCCCTCACGCACTCGGGTTTCCATGTTCTGTTTGACAACCTAATCCCGCGCTTCTCGCTTCAGCATCGTTTGGCACCTCCTAGGTTTGCCCCTAGGATGGCCCTTACCAAGCTTAATAAGCAACCACATAATTAATACCTCGCAATATGGGATCGCCCTTTTTCAAAAACCGTGCTTTGATCAAGCAGAAACACGATTTCAAGGCAAGGTGTTAGGAGAAGCCAACGAGATAGTTGGGAACCGCAGGGGTGACCTCTGCCCCGCCGACTACCCCTGGCCACCAAGGTTCAGAAAATAAGAGCGCCCAGTTGGTCAAGAGAGCTTGTCTATCACAATTCTCACGACGATAAGCAGCCAGCCCAGCCCCACAATCCAGTACATAGCTCTTCTCAAGGCTTCAAAAATCCCGATGAGCACAATGATGATCGTGAGCAGGGCTAAGTACCCGATGGGGTCAATGAGATCTTGTGGGATAAGACCGGGCACGACGGTGTTCACAAGCCCCACGATCAGCTGACCGAGCCAATGTCCAGCAGTGTAGAAAAACGTGAGAGCTCTGTCGAGCCAGCTCTTCTCTTGCGTTGGTGGGTAGTAGTATACGAGATATCCCATAGCAAAATTGTAATATCGCTCAAGCTGTAAAGTCAAATCGTTGCACTGTATCAGCGTGCTCAAGCCAAGTACAGAAAGGGTAGCAATAATGGCCTTGCTCTCTTCCCCTGCTCCAAGCTAATATAGTCTCGGGGTGATCGCTATGGAGCTGAAGACCATTACGATTGAAAAGCCTGCGGACGTGAACTTTATCTTGGGGCAGTCGCATTTTATAAAGACCGTCGAAGACGTTCACGAAGCGTTAGTAACGGCGGTGCCGAAGATCAAGTTCGGGCTGGCGTTCTGTGAGTCTTCTGGGCCGGCGCTGGTGCGCTGGAGCGGCACAGACTCAGAGATGATCGAGCTTGCCAAGAAGAACGCCCTCGCGCTCTCTGCAGGGCATAGCTTCATTATATTTCTCAAAGATTGCTATCCTATCAACGTTCTGAACGTTATCAAAAACGTTCCCGAAGTCTGCAATATCTACTGTGCCACGGCGAACCCTGTCGAAGTCGTCATCGCCGAGACGGCGCAGGGGCGCGGGATCTTGGGCGTGATCGATGGGATCAAGACCAAGGGCGTCGAGGGCGAGAAAGAGATCGCCGAGCGTAAGGAGTTCTTGCGCAAGATCGGGTATAAGCTGTAAGGCCCTCACCCCAACCCTCTCCCGTGCTGACGCACAGGAGAGGGAGCAGGGAGCAAAGAGAAATGGCTCGAGGAACTTTCTGGCGGGGCGATCCTGCTCTACGCTTGCGTGCAAGACAGCTGCGGCACGATACAACGCCTGCAGAGCAGATCTTGTGGGAACGCTTGAGGCACAGACAGTTACATGGGCTTAAGTTTCGCCGTCAGCATCCTATAGGTGAGTTCATTGTGGACTTCTACTGCGCTGAGTGTAGGCTGATCATTGAGCTTGATGGCGCCGCGCACGCACAACAGCGTGAGCGAGACCAGGAACGCACAGATATTCTGGAGCGTCAAGGGTACCACGTGCTCCGTATTAAGAATGCGGAGGTTGAGCAAGACATTGAATATGTGCTCCAGCGTATAGCGGCAGCTTGCGGGAGATGACCAGCTCCCCTCTCCTGTCGGTCACGACGGGAGAGGGGTTGGGGGTGAGGGCCTTACTCCTTCAACAATTCCCGCGCGATGATGAGCTTCTGAATCTCGCTCGTGCCCTCATAAATCCGCGTGATGCGCGCATCGCGATACAACCGCTCGACTTTGTAATCTCTGATATAGCCGTAGCCACCGTGAATCTGCAAGGCTGTGTCAGCAACTTCGCTGGCGATCTCCGCAGCATATAATTTTGCAATCGAAGAGTCCATAATGTAGTCGAGCTTATGATCTTTCTTCCACGCGGCCTTGTAGGTGAGCAGACGCGCAGCTTCCACTTTGGATTTCATATCAGCAAGCATGAACTGGATTGCTTGAAACTCCGAGATCAGCCTTCCGAAAGCCTTGCGCTCTTTGGAGTACTTGACGGCTTCGTCAAGGGCTGCTTGAGCGATGCCCACGGCTTGGGCTGCAATCGCGATTCTCCCAGAATCGAGCGTGATCATCGCGACTTTGAAGCCGCGGTTGAGCTCACCTAAGAGATTCTCTTTGGGAACACGGCAATCTTCAAAGAAGAGCTCGCACGTGCTCGACCCGCGGATGCCCAGTTTGTCTTCTTCTTTGCCCACGGTAAATCCTGGCGTGCCGCGCTCAACGATGAAACAGCTGACGCCTCTGTTACCCGCAGCTGGGTCGGTGAGCGCAAAGACTAAAAAGATATCAGCGAAACCGGCGCTCGTGATGAAGCGCTTGGAGCCGTTCAGAATAAAGTAATCCCCCTTGGCGACGGCCGTGGTTTTCATGCCTGCGGCATCGGAACCCGATTCAGGCTCAGTGAGCGCAAATGCGCCAAAGCGCTTACCCGCCGCGAGATCTGGTAGATATTTTCTCTTTTGTGTTTCATTGCCGAACTCGACTAATGGTGTATTGCAGAGCGAATTCTGCACGCTGAACGCTGTAGAAGTCGAGGCGCAGGAGCGCGAGAGCTCCTCCATAACTAAGATATAGCTGAGCATATCTGCGCCGATGCCGCCGTATTCTTCGGGGACGGTCATGCCCAAGTACCCGAGCTCGGCGAGCTTCCTCAGGACATCAAAGGGAACGCGGTGCTCGCGATCGAGCTCTGTCGCGATGGGTTCTAGTTCTTCGAGGGCAAACTCTCGGGCCGACTTGCGGAAGAGCTCTTGTTCGGGGGTCAGAGTAAAGTCCATAGGCACCTCGCTTTGTGTTACTGTTGCATAGTGATCGATTTCAGCATGACAGGGACGACGGGGCGGTCGTTGGGGCCGACCTCGACTTGCCCGATGGCCATGACGACCTCTAGCCCCTCGATCACTTTGCCGAAGATCGCGTACTTGCCGTCCAGGTGCGAGGCTGGGCCAAGGGTGATATAGAACTGACTAGAGGCGCTGTCGGGGTCTTGCGTTCGGGCCATCCCCACGGCGCCAGCGGTGTCGTGCTTGAGATCGGGGTGGATCTCTAATTTAATAGATTTGCCTGAACCCCCGCGGCCGGTCCCTGTAGGGTCGCCCGTTTGAATAACGAGCCCAGCGACGACCCTGTGAAAGATCATATCTTTATAGAAGCCGCGCTTCACTAGTTCTATAAAATTCTGCACGGTGTTGGGGACTTTGTCCGCGAAGAGTTCGATCTTGAACGTGCCCATGCTCGTCTCGACCATAGCGATAGGGTTCTTGGTCATAGGAGTTGGGGGAGAGGGCGGCGGAAGTGTGCTGGGCTGAACAGTGGGAGCTGGAGGCATCGTTGGCTGAGCGGGCAGGGGGCTTTCAGCTTGTTGTTGGGGTTTCGAGCCTCCGCAGCTGAACAACAGCACTGTGCTTGCCAGCAGGATGAGAACAATCGCGCTGATCTTCACTGTCAGGGCCTCCTTTGAGCTTCTAAGAATCGCTTTATATTACGGTGTTTTGGAGCGCTGCGTCAAGTTAGATCACTTGACGCGACAGCCGTTGGGCATGGGGCGCTGCACTATCACTAATGCTAACTGAGAGTAGTCATCGGTGCTCGCGGCCAGCAGCATCCCCTTGGATTCAACCCCGCGGATGACCGCAGGCTGCAGATTCGTCACGACGACGATCTGCTTTCCAACTAATTCTTCGGGAGTATAGTGCTTGGCGATACCGGCGACGAGCTGTCTTTGCTCGCTGCCCAGATCGACTTGGAGCTTCAGTAGCTTCTCTGCACCGGCGACGCGCTCCGCACTCACAATTGTGGCGACGCGCAGTTCGATCTTCTGGAACTCTTCGATAGTGATCATGGTGCCTCCTAATTATGAGATATTATAGCGCGTTTTGGGATTTGCATCATCTTAATTGACTCTGAAAGAGTTATGCCGTAATCTTTGGGATGTGAAGGGAGGCGTTATGACGCGGGAGAGACTTCG
The DNA here is from genome assembly GCA_964473325.1 of uncultured Thermotogae bacterium. GTDB lineage: Bacteria > Bipolaricaulota > Bipolaricaulia > RBG-16-55-9 > DRXL01 > JANXCC01. Next base: position 43,629 of record CAYYOG010000009.1, on the reverse strand, counting down.
TTCGCCCGTCTCGTTCTTGAAGCAGATGCTGGGCACCGTCGCGTGCGAGCAGACCCTGAAAGAGTATGAATCGTATTGGGAGTGCGAAGGCAAGGCTATATCTGAGATCGTCGATCGTGCGGGCACGCCGTGGCTGAGGATGTTTGATAATTGCGGCAGACGTATAGACGAGATTCTCTTTCCCCCAGAGTACTGGAGGCTGCTCAAGCAGGGCTATCAGACGGGAATTATCTGGCGCGTCTTTGAAGAACAGTCTTTAATTTCGTCGTATCTGTTGGGCTATGTGACGTCGTTTTACGATCCGGGGCTGTACTGTCCGTACACGGTCTCGCTCTCGACGGCGGTGCCGTTAGAAAAATACGGGGCTGAGAGCGCCAAAGCGCGCTTTTTGCCGGAGCTTCTGAAGCAAGATAGCTCTGTCTGGCAGGGGGCGACGTGGATGACCGAGGTGAAGGGTGGCTCGGACTTAGGGGCAGCCGTCGAAACTATTGCTAAGCCTTCAGGGGATCATTGGTTGCTCACCGGCGAAAAATATTTCGCGAGCAACGCTGGGGCGGAGCTCGCCGTCGTCGCAGCTCGTCCTGAGGGCGCTCCGAAAACTGTCAGGGGACTAGCGCTCTTTCTGCTCCCTAAGTATCGTCAAGACGGCAGCCTCAATTACACAATCAGAAGGATGAAAGACAAGATTGCGACACGATCTGTCCCCACCGGCGAGGTCGAACTCAAAGAGAGTGAAGCGTATCTCTTAGGCAAGCTCGAATGGGGCGTCTATCTCATCTTAGAAGTTTTGAATCTCTCACGGGTAGCGAACAGCATCGGTAGCGTCGCTGTGACGCAGCGCGTGCTCGCCGATGCGCTGAGCTTCGCCCAAGAACGCACAGCGTTTGGAAAGCCCATTATCGAGCACGCGCTCTTGCGCCAGCAATTCGAAGATCGTATCGCTCAGTTAGAGAGCGCATTTGCGCTTGCGTGGGAGGCCGTGACGCTCTTAGATAGAGTTTGGCGTCAGACACCGCCGTATTCGGAAGAGTATCATCTCTTTCGGTTAGTTGCGCACTTGTCGAAGTATTGGACAGCAGAACTCGCTGCACAGACAGCGAAGTGGGGCATGGAGGTCTATGGCGGCGTTGGGACGCTCGCTGAATTTGGGATGGATCGTTGGCTGCGCGAAGCAATGATCTTAGCTATCTGGGAGGGGACGCCGCACCGGCAGATGCTCGACGGACTCGAAGTGATGGAGCGCAAGGGCGCGCACAGACTGCTCTTGAAGTATTTAGAGCCGTGGGCTGACCCCAAAGCCCTGCGCGAGATGGACGCTCGTATCGAAGCGCATCTCGCCCTCGCCCCTGACGAGAAAGAAGCCCAGATCGAAGGGCTCTTCCGCGATCTGGCGGGCTTCACAGCAAGAGTGTTACAAAACAAGCTCACATGACGCACGAAGATCGGCTCGCTCTGGCTCGCGATCTGGCGCAGCGCATTCTGAGAAAATACGGCGACGCTGTGTTGGGCATTGCTCTTTACGGCTCAGTCGCTCGCGGGGTTGATACGACTTACAGTGATATCGAGCTGCGAGTCATCACCGATGATTCTGTAGTCGAGCATGACGTCGAGTACGTGCACACGTCAGGCGTGAAGATCGAGATCAATTACGAGCGCGCCCAAAACTATCTGCGCCGCGCAGCGAGCGTGGACACGGAGTGGCCCATCTGGGCAGCGATCTATCGTCAGTATCTCGTGCTCTTTGAGCGAGAGGATTTCTTCACTCAAGCTCAGCGAGCCATCGAAAATATTAAAGACGAAGATTTTCGCGCCGCGCAAGCCCAGCTCATTGCCGAAGATCTCTATGAGTTAGTACAAAAGATCCGCGGGGCGTGGGCGCAGAAGCACGAAGAGAATCTCCGTTGGTGGGCCGGGCGCTTGCTCTGGTTCTCCGTGCTTTGGTTAGGGTTAGCCAATCGCCAATACTTTACGACCGGCAGCACGGTGTGGGAGGAAGTACGGCGATTTTCGGTTCTGCCGAAGGACTTCGAGTACCAGGTAGCTGTGTTGGCCGGCTTTAACCCTGGCACTCCCAGTGACGTCTATCGTGCTGTCGAGGACTTGTGGGCGGAGATTCAGGAGCTTGCTGCAGCACAGGGCGTGGTGTGGCAATCTGATGAATGGCTAGTCTAGCTTGAAATACTCAGCGATGAAGAAGCTCTTCCCGCGCGAGCTGCGCAAGGGCCAGCCAACTCCTGAAGAGATCACGTCTATCCCGCGCCAGCCCATCGTTCTCGTGCTTGACGACGTGCAGGATACGTTTAACGTTGGGGCGCTCTTTCGCGTCGCTGATGCTGTGGCAGCCGAACGAGTCTATCTGTGCGGCCAGACGCCTACTCCACCTAACCCAAGGATTCACAAAGCTGCCGTAGGCACGGAGCAGTGGGTGCCCTGGGAGCATCGCGCCCATATTACTCAATTGATAATGGAACTCAAAGCACAAGGGAGGGCGATTATCGCTGTTGAGCAACACCCTAGAAGCATCTCGTATACCGAGCTTTCCGTCACGTCTCCGGTGGCGCTCATCGTAGGGCACGAGACGTATGGTGTTTCCCAGCAAGCTCTGGAGTTGGCTGATGTGATCGTTGAGCTCCCGATGTTAGGCGTGACGCGCTCGCTCACGGTCGCCGCAGCAGCGGCTGTTGTCGCGTATAAGTTACTAGAAAGTTATCGACCTTGAAACTTCGGTGCGCGCCTTTCTGCGAACGCCCGCAGGCCCTCCTGCACGTCATGGGTCTGCACTGCTAACGCTTGAGCACTCGCCTCGTAGTTCATCACGTCGTGGAGTGTCATCTGCAGCCCGCGGTTCATGCCGAGCTTCATCAAGCCGAGCGCGACCGTCGGGCCTGCAGCTAATCGTTTAGCCCACTCATACGTGACAGAAAGTAGCGCGCTGTTAGGGACACACTTGTTGGCTAATCCCAGCTCGACGGCTTGCGGGCCAGAGATCTTCTCCGCGAAGAACGCCAGCTCTTTAGCCCTGTGCAGCCCGACGATTCTCGGCAGTAAGAACAGCCCGCCCAAGTCTACAACAAGCCCGCGCTGCGCAAATATTTCGCAAAAATACGCGTCTTCGGCTATTACGACGAGATCGCACGCGAGCGCCAACTGACATCCCCCTCCAGCGGCGACGCCATTGACCGCGGCGATCCACGGCTTCTCCATCTCAAAGATTTTGAGGATCAATGGGTTGAAGAGCTCGACGAGCCAGCGCCGCACATCGTAGGGATTTGTAGGGGTAAAGCCCTCGCCCATGTTCGCAAGATCAGCTCCGGCGCAAAAAGCTCGCTCAGCACCCGTGAGCACGGCAGCGCGCACGCTCGCGTCGGTGCGCACAGCTTCTATTGCATTGTGCAGTTCGCGCAGCATCTGGAGATTCGCGGCATTTAGAACTTCAGGGCGATTAAGAGTGATCGTCGCGACACCCTCGGCGACTTCGTAGCGAATCGTCTGGTAGTTCATGGCTTACTCCTTTCAGATGTGAGGCGTTCGAGTGTGCCCACGTAGTGTCCGTGGCCGAGCCATTGGCCACCGTCTATCACGAGCGTTGTGCCGGTAATGAAGCGTGCGTAGTCCGAGACGAGATACGCAGCAGCGTGCGCGATCTCGATGGGTTCGCCAAATCTCCCCAATGGCACAGTCTTCTCGACGAGCTGCTTCGCTTCAGGAGTGGGCCAGAGGGCTTGGGCAGCGCCTTCGGTATCGACGGGGCCGGGCGCGATGGCGTTGACTCTGATTTTATACTTGGCCCACTCGACAGCGAGCGTCTTAGTCATAGCCAAGACGCCGGCTTTCGCGCACGCGCTGTGAATGGTGCCCGGCCCGCCCGTCCAGGCGTACGTCGCGATGATATTGAGGATATTTCCCCCGGTCCCTCGGGCGATCATCTCCTTGCCCACGGCGCGGGAGCAATAGAACGTCCCGTCGAGGACGATGCCGACGACGGCGCGCCAGCCGTTGACCGAAAGATCTTCGGCGGGACAGATAAAATTCCCTGCGGCATTGTTCACTAAGATATCGATCTTGCTGAAGCGTTCTTTAGTTACAGCGACTAAGTTGTCGACTTGGGCGGGCTCGCGCACATCAGTAGGGACGGCGAGCGCGCGGCCGCCGAGCTCTTCGATCTCGCGCACGGTCTTTTGGAGATTTTCGAGTTTTCTGCTCGCAAGGACGATCTTCGCGCCAAGGCGCGCAAACTCTAAAGCCATCGCTCTGCCGAGTCCCGTTCCTCCGCCGGTGATGATCGCGACTCTGTCTTTGAGAGTATCTTTTGGCAGCATCGGGCCTCCCTTGACTTTTGAGCTGGACTTGCATCATAATAGCGAGCGCAGCTTATAAGGGCAAAAGTTCATCTGCTCGAAGGAGGCGAGAGCGATGCGCTGGCGCGTGTGGCTTGGCTTGGGGTTGATCGTGTGTATGCTCGGGGGTCTTGGCTCGGTTGGATATAGCGCACGGGAGAGCATTCAAGGAGGCGTATGGCTTGAGAACGCGGTTTGGCTGAGGACGTATCTTAATGGGTGGAGTCTAGCGTATGCTGCGAGCAGCAAGCTCATCGCAACTTCAGGGGGATTTGGCCAGATCTTTCTCTACAGTGCTGTAGACGGCGCGCTTGTGCGAGTCTTGCGCGGCCATGAGGGCACGGTCACGGCTGTGGCGTTCTCCCCTGATGGTGCGAAGCTGGCCTCTGGAGATGAATTCGGCATAATCAAAATTTGGAACGTTGCGGACGGTACAGTCAGTCGGGAGTGGCGTGCGCATATATTTAGAGCGGTCAGGGGCATTCTCTTCTCCCCCGAAGGAGACCTATTGGTTTCTGCTGGGGAAGATGGGATAGAAGTGTGGGATACCAAAAATTGGAGCTTGGTGCGACAATTCCGGCAAGGTGCCACGACTGCTTCCTTAGCCTTCTCGGCTGATGGGAAGGTGCTAGCTATTGGAGGATTTGAAACGATTCTCATTCAAGTTTCGGACTGGAAGGAGCTTCGACGTTTGCGAAATTCTAGTCGAGTCCTCGCGCTCTCCCCTGATGGGCAGTTTCTCGCTTTATGTGGGAGTGAGATCACGCTAGTGCGCGTGTCTGATGGCAAGACGCTGCAGGTCTTGCGTGGTCATGCAGATGGTGTCAATTATTTGGCGTTCTCGCACGATGGAAAGCTCTTGGCTTCAGCCTCACAAGACAAGACCATTGCACTCTGGGACCCAATTGCGGGAAGGGTACTGCGCACCATGACGCGCCACAATGCGCCAGTCAACGTCGTGCTCTTCTCTGAAGACGACCAACAGCTCATCTCTATCGGTGATGATCGCACGGTGCGGGTCTGGCGAACTGCTGATGGCATCCAGATCAGCCAGATTGAGGGGGACTTGGCTGGCCCAACGTATACGATTGCCGTATCGCCTTCGGGATCGCTGGTAGCGGCAGCACGAGATAATGAGATTCAAATCTTGAATCTCGCTGATGGGAAGCTAATACAGACGTTAACGGGCCATCGAGCGAGGGTCACTGATCTCGAATTCTCCCCGGATGGGAAGATCTTAGTTTCCAGCTCCTGTGCTGTAGAGCTTCTC
>CAYYOG010000009.1:0-37922 GCA_964473325.1 uncultured Thermotogae bacterium | reverse complement strand
GCTTCTCACAGAATATGAGCGCTGCCCGCAGGGCGAAATTCGCTTCTGGGATCCCTTTAGTGGCCAGCCCATCAGTATTTGGGACAAAGGGCATGACGAGCTTGTCGTGGATATCGCGTTCTCACCGGACGGGAAATTCCTTGCTGCTGTTGATAGAAAAGGGGAAGCCGTGCTCTGGCAGTTTGCTGACGCAACGTACGTGTGGAGGCTATCAGGTTCCAGCAGACCAGTGGTTTTCTCCCCTGATGGGCAGTTTCTCGCTCTGGGAAGCGAAGACGGCATCGCTATCCGGAGGGTCACCAATGGCGAAGCAACGATCATTCTCGAAGACTACGGGTACGTCGCTATCTTCTCCTTAGACGGACGGACTCTAATCACAGCCAGTCTTTTTGGTGGAATAATCAGTTTCTGGGATATTGCTACGGGCAAGCTGCTCCGAACGCTGACGTGGCATACTGAGCCAGTGTTTATGCTTAGGATTTCTCCGGACGGCAAGCGCCTCGTCTCAGGGAGCGCTGACCGCACCATCAAGCTATGGCGCGTCGAGGACGGCAGCTTGATCGGCTCGCTGCTCGGATATACAGGGTGGGTGACGTCTGGCGCTTTCTCGCCCGATGACAAGTTCGTGATCTCCGCTGGAGAGGACGGTGTTGCAGCCTGGAACGTTGACAAGCTCAGATAAGATTCAGATTCTTTACGAAGACGCTGATCTGTTGATCCTCGACAAGCCTGCGGGCGTGCTGATACATAGGGATCGTCGGCACGCGGGCGAGCCGACGCTTTTGGCGTGGGCTTTAGAGTATTTACGATCTTCGGAATTTGCCTCGGGCTTCCAGCCCGCATTTGTCCATAGACTCGACAAGGAGACCTCCGGGGTGACTGTGCTCGCCAAAACCAAAGAAGCCGTGCGCTCGCTCAATCGCCAGCTTAAACTCAAGAAGATTGAGAAAAAATATCTGGCGCTCGTGGTCGGAGAGATTCGTCTCCAGGGCTCGATTCGGCTGCACTTGCAGAAGCAAATGACCAGAAGACGCTGGTTGGCGCTGATGGTCCCTGTCGGGCGCGGGGGCATCTTCGCGCAGACTGATTATAAGCGTTTAGAGCTCTTTGAGCATCTAGGCGAGAAGCTCTCGTACGTAGAAGCTTATCCGCGCACTGGGCGCACCCATCAAGTGCGGGCGCACTTTGCAGGGATCAGCTGCCCCATCGTCGGCGACGATCTTTATGGGAACGCTGAGCTTAATGAAAAACTCTATCGCGAGCTAGGAGTATCGCGGATGCTCTTGCACGCAGCAGCGATAGAGTTTCTTCATCCGACAACGGAGCAGACGGTGCGCATCGAAGCGCCGCTGCCAGAGGATTTTCAAGAAGTGCTGCGACGCTTGGGATACGGACACAAGTCGGCGATGACGCACTGATCGCACAAGGGCTTTCGGGCTTTGCACGTCTGCCGCCCGTGCCAGATCAAGTGCAAGTGCAACTGATATTTCAGTCTGTCCGGGACTAATTCGTTCATCACGTCATGCGGGTCTTGATTTTTCTTGACGAGTCCAAGTCTCTGCGTGATTCGGTGGATGTGCGTATCTACGGGGAAGTAGGGCTTATTGAAACTGAAGGTGAGCACGACGCCGGCGGTCTTCTTCCCCACGCCCTCAAACTTTAAGAGTTCTTTCACGGCTTCTTCGATGCTTAAGTCTTTGAGATGGCTCAGATCGTACCTGCCGCGTTCGCGCTTGATTTGTTTGAGAATCTCTTGGATACGCTTGGCTTTCTGCTGGTGCAGCCCGCCGACTTTGATCGCTTCAGCGACTTTTTCGGTTGGCGCGCGAACGACGCTCTCGTATGTTGGGAAGTGTTTTTTGAGCGACTCATATGCGCGGTCGCGGTTCTGATCGTTAGTGTTCTGGGAGAGAATCGTCAGAATTAAGACGTCGAGCGGGTCACCATGGCTGTGCCATTGGAGCTTCCCAAAGTGTTTCTCCAAGCGTTGGGCAATCTGCAAGACTTTTGTGCGTGCGGTCATAGCTCAAGCATAATCGAGTGCTCAAGTGCTCTGCAACTTGACGTCGTCTCGCTGCAAGCAGTGTCATGGCTGGCTGTTCTTTCTCTTCTCTTTTTGACTGTGGCCGCACAGGAGGGCGGGACGCTGCAGGTCGAAGCAAGCTTGGTCACCGGTCATCCCAAGGGCGGGGCGCTCTTCTCCAAAGGCGCAACAGTGACGGTGACGCGCACGGAGATTCGTGACAATCAAGGCGACGGCGTCGCTCTCCAAACTTCACAGCGACTGTCATCAGCGACAGCGGAGCAAAGGGCATTAGCGCCGTTGAGAGATCCACGCTGAGGCTGAGCAATAACTCGGTCGTCTCTGGGCATCCCGACGACGGGCTCTTTGTGCAAAACAGCGATTGTCTCTCAGAGCGAGATCAAGAAAACAGCAGGCGCGGCATCGGTCCTGAAGACGGCATCGAGCTCAAGAACAGTGCACTGGATCTGCGCAATAAGAGCCTTGGCTCGGAGAACAAGAGCGATGGCATCCATCGTGGGCACGGGGCCTCAGTGCCGGTAGATTAGTAGCGATAGACGATGCGCCCTTGGTTCACATCATAAGGCGAGAACTCTACTGAGACGCGGTCGCCCACGAGAATGCGGATGCGGTGGCGACGCATGCGACCTGAGCAGTAGGCCATGATCTCATGGCCGTTGCCCAAGTCTATCTTGTACAGTTCATGATTGGGGGCAGCAGTGACGATACCGTCGCGTCGGACGAGATTATCTTCGCGAGCTATGGTAGAGCCTCCTTGCGTTGTATACAATCATTGTATGCAAAACCTCGGAGATTGTCAATCTCACTTTAGTAAACGCTGTCCAAGCGTGGTATAATGACGGCGATTTGGGCGAGTATCGAACTCATCACATGATTTAGGAGGTCCCCATGCAAGACGTCACGAAATGGCTGTTGGTGCTCGTTGCTGTTGTGTTACTCGGATTGTTTATCGTTGCGAAAAAGCCTGAACCTGTGAAAGCCCCTAGTCAAGCTCCTCAGGAGATTTGGCAAGGCGTGCTCGACGTTAGCGGAATTAAACTGAGACTTGTGCTGAAAATCTCTAAAAACCCCGACGGAACCCTGAAAGCGACGCTCGACAGCGTGGACCAAGGCGCAATGAATCTACCTATAGACAGCATCGTCATAGAAGATAAAACTATGCGCTTCACGATGAAGAGCATCGGGGGCAGCTACGAGGGCACGCTCAGCGAAGACGGCACTGAAGTTAAGGGGACGTGGATGCAGAGCGGTCAATCGCTTCCCTTGGCGTTCAAGCGCGTGACAGAAACAACACAAGTGTTAGAACTAAAGCGCCCGCAGGAGCCAAAGAAGCCCTATCCGTACCGAGAAGAAGAAGTCGTCTTTGAGAACCCAGACGCGAAAATTCAGCTTGCGGGCACGCTGACGCTGCCCAAAGGGCAAGGGCCATTTCCGGCGGTCGTTTTGATCTCCGGCTCTGGCCAGCAAGACCGTGATGAGACCGTCTTCGGGCATCGGCCGTTTTTGATCTTAGCAGATCATTTGACTCGTCGGGGGATTGCCGTGTTGCGCTACGATGATCGCGGCTTTGGAAAATCTACGGGCGATCCCACAAACGCGACGAGCGCTGATATCGCCACGGACGCCCTCGCAGCTGTCAGATATCTGCGGACGCGAAAAGAGATTGATTCGAAGAAGATCGGATTGATCGGCCACAGCGAGGGCGGGCTGATCGCTCCCATGGTCGCGGTGCAAGCACCCGATGAGATCGCGTTTGTCGTGATGCTTGCCGGGCCGGGCGTGACGGGCGAAGAGCTTATACTCTCGCAATATGAGCTGATCGCCCGCGCCAATGGGGTCAGCGAGAAGATCATCGCGCAGAATCTCGATGTGCAGAGGCGTGTCTTCGCTATTGTCAGAGAGAAGAGTGACGTCATCGAAGCTGAAAGAGAGATTCGTGACCTCTTGCTGGAGCAGCTCTCACAATTGAGCGATGAGGAGAAGCAAGCGTTAGGGCTTGCTGAAGCGGCTATAGAAGCCCAGATAAAACAGATTCTGTCGCCGTGGTTTCGCTATTTCTTGAGCTATGATCCACGCCCAACGCTTGCGAGAGTGCGCTGTCCAGTGCTGGCGCTCAACGGCGAAAAAGACCTGCAAGTGCCGCCGTCGCAGAATCTCCCTGAGATTGTTAAAGCGCTCGAAGCTGGGGACAATAGCGATTACACGGTTGTTAAGCTCGCACATCTCAATCATCTTTTCCAGACGAGCACAACGGGATCGCCGTCGGAGTACGCCCAGATCGAAGAGACCTTCTCGCCACGAGCGCTCGAAGTGATCTCGGCTTGGATTCTGCGCTACGTGCGCTGATCTTGAGACTTAGGCTTGCAGATCATGCCAATCTGCGGCATAATTTTATGGTGATTCTGCCTCTATGAGTGTGCTAAGGGCGGGACGCCTATGAGGGTCCGCCTCGCTAATTTTCTCGCAACAACAGCTGCGACGATCGCTGGGACGTTCATCCCTCTCTATGCTCATCAGCTTGGCGCTGATGATGTCGGGGTTGGGTTGCTCGCCGCGATCACGGCGCTGGCTACTGTGCTCACAAATCTGATCTGCGGCCACGCTGCCGATCGCTATGGGACACGCGTCTTTATCATCTTTGGGCTGCTTGCTTCAGCGATCTCGACTCTGGTGCAGATCATCGCGTTCGATTTTGGGTCGCTCGTGCTCTTCCGGGTGCTCAATGGCTTGGCGCTAGGGGTCTATCCGGCGGCGCTCATCTCGCATGTGCAAGCGTCGAAAGAGCGTCTAGGGCGCTTTTCAGCGTTTGGGTCGTTGGGCTGGACCGTCGGGTCGCTCCTTGCCGGGACGATCGCGACGTATTTTACGATTCGCGGGACGTTCGTCGCGGCATCTGTGTTATTTTTTATTGCGTATCTGTTAGCGCTGCGGTTTGGCGTGCGCCCACCCGATCCCAGTAGTAACGAAAAGCCCACGTCGCTGTGGGAAGTCTTCTTGCGCCATCGCTCGACATTTGTCTCTGTATTGATACGGCACATTGGGGCGCATATGATCTGGGCCTTCTGGCCGCTCTTCTTACAGAAGTTGGGGGCTGATTATTTTTGGATCGGCGTCACGTCAGCGATCAACAGCGGGACGCAATTTTTAGTGATGTATTTTCTTACGGATCGGGCGTGGAGCACAGGGCTGCTGCGCATGGGGTTGTTCCTGTCGAGTGTAACGTTCATGACATTCGCGCTCGCCCCCAACTTCTGGTGGATCCTGCCCACACAGATACTCTTGGGCATCTCCTGGGCGACGCTTTACGTTGGAGGCCTCAGGTCTGCTACAGAAGGGAACCCCAACCCGGGTGCAGCGTCGGCGATCTTCACGTCGGTGCTCAATATCTCGATGGTCATCGGGCCGGCGCTTGGGGCAGCCATCGTGCCCATCGGTGGGTATTACGCTCTAATTTACGTAGGCGCGGCCATGTCGTTTCTGGCGTTTCTCTATCGGCATGTCAGTCTGGTGCGGGCTCGCGCTTGCAGAGCATCTTCGGGCTTGCTATCCTAAAGCTATGTTCGATCCCAAAGAAGACCACGATATGCCTAACACATCCTTACCCAGCTCTGTGGATGTGAAAGAGGACCCCGCGCCACGGAAGCCCTGGCTCTCGCGGCTCCTCAATAGCGTAGGCGTACCCACGACACCAGGGGTTGACTGGGTGCTCGATTGGGTCGGGGTTCTCGGCGTCGCTGTGCTCATCACGCTGGTCACGATCAACTACGCGGTCGCGAGGGTCTATGTGCCCACAGGCTCGATGGAGCCGACGATCATGCCCGGCGACAGCTTCTTCGTTGACATGCTGACGTATCACTTTCGCACGCCCCAGCCCGGGGACATCATCGTCTTCTGGCGATGTGATATGGGCAAGTGTGATCGCTTAGTAAAGAGACTGATCGCTATTGGTCCGGCAACGGTGCAGATCAGGGACTGTATGGCTTACGTGAACGGCCAGCCCTTAACAGCTGACGAATTCAACCATCCGGGCCACCCTAACCCGCGTCGGAGCTGTTACTCTTCGGCGGGGCAAGAGAGCTGGGATGTGCCCGAGGGCTATTACTTTGTGCTGGGGGACAACACTCATAACAGCTATGACAGTCGGTACTGGGGGCCGTTCCCGGAGAAAGACTTTATCGGCGAGCCGTTCTTGCGGGTCTGGCCTCTGACAAGAATCGGATTTATGAACGGGTACTTTTGGAGCGCTAAGTAAGTTATGTTTGTTGCAGAATCTGGGCAAGATATTCTTGTTAGATTGCAGCCGGGGGAGGACTTCTTTGAGTCTTTAGGCTCGCTCAATCTCACCGCAGGGGCGATAGTCTGTGGGATCGGGATGTTGCGTAATGTGACGCTTGCGTACTGGACGGGCAAAGAGTACAAGGAGCACAAAGTCTCCGGGCCAGCGGAGCTCTTATCGCTTCAGGGGAACTTTTCGCTACGCCAGGGCAAATCGCACATTCACTGTCATGCTGTCTTAGGCTTAGAGGACGGCTCGACGGTGGGCGGGCACTTATCGAAAGCGACGGTGCACGAGACCAACGAGATTTATATCAAAAAGCTGGAAAACATCGTGATGGAGCGCAAGCAAGAACCCAGCGGGCTGTGGGGGTTGTATCCGCGCTCGTCTTAAAGAATTCTTTCACCTCGCTTGTAGCAAACGCTTCTCTCCTTTTGATACTCTATCACAGCTTGAAAGCATCGCTCATCGGCACCGATGTACTCCGGCGGTATGATCCCCTTCTGAGTAAAAATCTTTTCGAGCACGAGCGTTGCTACGGCGGTGCACGTGTACCCCGTCGTGCGCGCCATCGAAGATATCTTTTTCACTGAATCAAAGCGATCAAGAAGCTCGTAGACGTACTCTTTGCGCTGGCCGTTCTCGATGCCCTCAATAATTACTCTCATAATCGTGAACTCCGGCTCTTCAGGGTCGAGCCGCCACTTGGTGCAGAGCAACTTCGCTGTCACGTCTATGGGCTTAATCTTGACACCGTTGATCTCGATAGGCTCTTTGCTGAAAAAGCCCGTCTCGCGCAGCACTTTGATATACTCGATATGCCCCGGATAGCGCAACGTCTTCTCGCGCATGTTGGGGATTTTCATAGTCTTCAAAAGCGTGCGTAGCCCGTCGGTGTTGAACGCTTCTAAAGTCCCGATCTCGTCGAATTCGATATACTCTGAGTCGGCGAGCGCCTCGCCGACGACGAGCTTTCCGTCTACGGCGAGGCGGGCTGGGCGCGTGTACTCTTCGATGACGTCAATCGGCGAGAATGGGGCTTTGTACTGATAGGGCCAACTTCTCTTGACCGGCAGCCCGCCCACGAAGCACTCGTAGCGTTCGACTTTCATCCTCGCGTTGTGATACCCTAAGAGAATGTTGCACATGCCGGGGGCGACGCCGCAATCAATCACCGCCGTGACGTTCTTCTGCTTGGCGAGCTCATCGAGCTGAAAAGGGTCTTCGGCGAAGAACGATATATCTACGATATTCTTGCCGCACTCGATGACGGTCTTGAGCGTCTGAAAGCCTAAGAAGCCCGGCACGGCCCCAATTACAAGATCGGCGTCTGCGACGAACTGTGCGATAGTTTCGGGCTTGGAGAGATCAGCGGTGACAGTCTGAAGTTGGGCTTCTTCGCGTAAGCGGGCAAGTCGCTGAGCATCGAGGTCGACAGCTGTCACGTTGTAGCGCTGGGCGAGATCGAGCGCGATAGCTCGCCCGACCATGCCCACGCCAAGGACGATAACTTTTTTGCTCATCCGAATTTCGCTCCGATCCGAATCTTGTAACCGTTGACGAAATCGTGCCCGCTCATGCGGCGCTTGCCCGCAGGCTGAACTTCTAGTAGCTCTAGCGCATCTTCCCCGCAACGCACTATGAGGCGCTCCGCATCGATCACGCAGCCTGGAGGAAAGATTGAGCTGCTGGGCACGACACGGCTCGCATAGAGCTTGAGGCGCTGCCCTTCCCAGAACGTATATGCCCCCGGAGCCGGATTGAGCCCACGAATGAGATTGAAGATCTTGCGTGCGGGCTGGCTCCAATCTATTTGGCCCATAATGCTTTCGAGCTTGGGTGCAAACGTCGCTTGAGAGTGATCTTGCGGGCGCGGGATGAGCGTGCCTTGCTCCAGCCCTTCGAGCGTGCGCAGCACCAGATCCGGCCCTAGCTCAGCGAGCTTGTCATGCAGCGTCCCCGCCGTGTCCTCGTCGCTGATAGAGACTTTCTCTTGGAGCAGGATATCTCCGGCGTCCATCTCTTCGTTCAAGAGAAAAGTTGTCAGTCCCGTCTCGCACTCGCCGGTGATGAGCGCCCACTGAATGGGTGCAGCCCCGCGATACTTAGGTAGCAACGACGCGTGCAGATTGATGCACCCGTACTTGGGAATCGCTAAGAGTTTTTTCGAGAGAAACTGCCCAAACGCTACAACGACAATAACGTCGGGATTCAGGGTTTTTATAAACTCAGCTTCGCGATTGATCTTCTCTGGCTGATAGACAGTCAGGCCCAGCTCTTGAGCGACTCGCTTGATGGGAGGGGGCGTCGGCACGAGGCCGCGCCCAGCGGGCCGATCCGGCTGAGTGAAGACTGCCAACACTCTGTGCTGTTGTGCGAGCGCGCGCAGCGTGGGAATCCCCAGCGGCGCCGTGCCGATGAAGATCACGTTCATTAGAGACCCCTCCCTTAGCCCCTCCCCTAAAATACCTTGGCCCCTTCTTTCTTGCGCGCCTTCGGCCCTTCTTTCTGCAAGCGCGCGTACTCTTTAAGCAGCATCAGGCGCTTCGTCTGGCTAAGATGGTCAATAAAGAGCACACCATCTAAGTGATCGATCTCGTGTTGCAAGACCCGCGCGACGAGCGCATCACGCTCCAAGATGATCTCACGCCCAGTAGGGTCGAGTGCCCGCACGGTGACTTGCGCCGGGCGCGGGAATTCCGCTTCAATGCCGGGGATGCTCAAGCACCCCTCGACCCAGATTTCTGTCTTGTCGCTCTTTGTAATAATTTCGGGGTTGATGAGCGCGTAGAAGTCGTCTTCGACGTCGATAGTGATGATGCGCTTGAGCACGCCCACTTGCGGCGCGGCCAAGCCGTAGCCCTTGGCCAGCACCATCGTCTCGATCATCTGATCAGCAAGACGCTTGATCTCGTCGTCAACGACCGAGATCTCGTGGGCGCGTCGGCGCAGGATCGGGTCTGGGTACTTGCGAATTCTCAGAGCCATACGAGTATTATTATAAGAGCATGATCAGCATTTAGCCAGTACACGCCACATCGTATCGTCCCCTGGACTTTTCTCCCCGTTGGTGCTAAGAGTGATAACACTCAAAGGCGCTCACTCTCGCTCAGAGCCTTGTAGCAGCTGTGATAGGGCTGTTCATCCCTTTTAGTAGCGCGGGCGCGCGCTCTGTGGTAAGCTGAGAAGGCTATGAATCTCGTCGAGAGCCTCACACACAAGCCCGCTCAGGCCTATCTCGTCATCGGCGCAACAGCAGCACAATTCGCGCACGCATTTGCGCAACACGTCTTCTGCCCCACAGAGTGCGCACACTGCCCGCACTGCACAAAACTCGCTCACGGCACCCACCCCGATTTTACGTGGGTCAGCAAATCAGGCAAGCGTATCAGCATCGACCAAGTCCGCGAGCTACACCAGAAAGCTCTCTATCCCCCCGTCGCAGCCCCGAAGAAGATCTACGTCATCGAAAGCGTCGAGGACCTCAGCCTTGAAGCTGCGAACAGCCTCTTAAAAATTCTCGAAGCCCCACCGAGATATTTGATTTTCATATTACTTGCCCGGAGCACGAATATCTTGCCGACGATTCTCTCACGCTGTCAGGTGATCAGGCTTCCCACACCACCACGCGCACAGATCGAGAAAGTCTTGCGCGAGCGCGGCCTCAGCGACGCTGAGATCGAAGCCCTGCTCAATCTCACTAAGGGCCTCATGCCCGATGAATCCCTCATAGAAGCCGTGCGCAAGTTCGTCCCACAACGCCCAAAGCTTCAGAAGCACTTAGCCCAGCTGTCCGACCAAGAACTTTGGGACGCCCTCGGCACTGAAGACCCATTCCTGCGCCGTGAAGCCATGGGAGAACTCCTAGAGCGCCTGAGCACGTACACGAGCGCTCGCGTGCTCGCCCTTGCGGCGACGTTGAGCAAGGATGATCCAGACGTGATCGAGTCTTTCATTCAAGAAGCCCTCTATTGGTATCGCGACCTCCTCAAGGAGAGCCAAGAGCAACTCAACACCCACACCGTGCACGCCTTGGAAATAGCCCACTGGAAGCTCCAGCGCAACGCGAATGTGCAATTGCTCTTGGAGTCCTTGCTCTTCACACTGCGACAGGGGTTACACGCAGCGCCTGCATAATGCAGCGCTTCAGCTCATCCAGCCCTGTCCCATCCCGCGCCGAGATCACCACAGCGTTGGGGATCGTTGAGAGCGCCAGCTCAAGGCGCTGCTGATCTTCTAGAGTCTGTAACTTATCAGCTTTATTGAGCACATTGATCATGGATGGGCGATCCCCGTTCTTGAAGATATCGTTGAGCACTTCGGCGATCGTGCGCCAGTGGTCAAAGAGATAGGGATTGGAGACATCAAGGACGTTGATCACGAGATCGGCATCTCTGGCAGCCTCAAGCGTCGAAGCAAACGCTGGGATGAGCTCATGGGGAAGCTTCTTGATAAACCCAACAGTGTCTGTAACGACTGCGAGGCGCCCATCGTCCAGATAGAGCTTGCGTGTTAGGGGATCGAGGGTTGCAAAGAGCTTGTCCTCAACAAACGTCTCTGCTCCCGTGAGGGCACACAGGAGCGTCGATTTCCCGGTGTTGGTGTACCCAATCAGAGCAATCTCTGGGATCTTGCGGCGCTCGCGGAGCTTCCGGCGTACAGCGCGCTCTCTCTCGGCTTTGACGAGCTGTTCTTTGATCGTGTGCATGCGTTGGCGAATCGCGTGGCGTTCTTGGGCGAGCCGGGTCTCGCCGGGGCCGCGCGTACCGATCCCTGCACCAGGCTGCCCCAGAGCTTCTGCCCACCCACGCAGTCTCGGCAAAAGATACTCTAACTGAGCTAGCTCAACTTGGAGTTTCGCCTCTTTCGAGCGCGCCCGCTGCGCAAAGATATTCATAATCAGTTGCGCGCGATCTATAATTTTTTTCTGGATTCTTTCTTCGAGATTGCGCGCCTGTGCGGGCGTGAGCGCATCATTGAAAACGATGACATGGGCACCCGCCTTGGCAGCAAGCTCTCTCAGCTCGTCAGCTTTGCCCTTCCCGACAAAAAAAGCTGGATCAGGTTTGTCACGCTTTTGTAAGACTGTCCGTAGGACTTCCAGCCCCGCTGTCCGCGCCAGCTCCATCAGTTCTTCGATGGACTCACGCTCCTGCCAGCTCGCCCCTTGTCCCAGGTCCAACCCCACTAAGATCGCTCGTTCCCCAGCAGAAACCCGCGCACGCTCCCCTAGCCGGTCCTCTATGAGTTGATTCATCGAACCTCGTTACTGACAACCTCCTTCTCTTCAGAAGTCTCTTCTATTATAGCAGCTCCCAGACGATTGAGCTCGCCGGCTAAATCGCGATGCCCCCGCCGAATGTGCCCATCGCGATCGACGATGACCGTCGCGCCTTCAGCGACAAGTCCGGCTAACGTCAACGCTGCGCCAGCGCGCACATCGTTCACAGATACTTGTGTCCCAGAAAGCTTTATAACTCCCTCGAGAAACGCCGTCGAGCCCTCCAGACGGATCTGCGCCCCCATGCGAGCCAACTCCGCCGCATGGGCGAATCGACTCTCCCAAACAGTCTCTTTGATGACGCTCGCCCCGCGAGCGACGCTGAGCAGCGCCATCATCTGAGGCTGTAAGTCTGTAGGGAACCCCGGATAAGGTCGGGCTTCGATCCTTCCCCCTGAGAAGCTGCCTGGCCCATCACTGACAACCCGCACGCTCTCCACATGCTCCTGGATAGTAATACCCAGTTCGTCGAGTTTGCTCAAGAGCGCCTCCAGATGAAGAGGCTGACACCGACGCACGGTGATATCTCCCCCCGCAATCGCCCCGGCGATGAGAAATGTCCCGGCATTGATGCGATCCGGGATAACTGTATGCATGGTGCCCTGTAAGCGTGTGGTCCCTTCAATGTGGAGCCGCCCTGGCTCGATCATAATCCCTGCACCCATCTTGATGAGTAATCGAGCGAGATCGTGCACTTCAGGGTCTTGGGCAGGGTTGCTGATGACCGTCCTCCCCGGAATGAGCGCCGCCGTCATCATGATCTGCTCCGTCGCACCTACAGACGGATAATCTAAGTGGATCTCTGCCGGGTGGAGCTGTGCTGCAGAAGCGCACCAGAACCCGCCTTGCGATTCTATCTGGGCTCCCAGAGCCTTCAGGCCCTTCAAATGAAGATCGACGGGACGAACGCCGATGGGGCAGCCGCCAGGCAAGGGTAATTGACTTACACCAAGCCGCACCATCAGCGGCCCCAACAGTAAGAACGATGCGCGCAGCTTGCGCACCAAAGCCTCTGGGGGCACTCCCTCAAGAGCCCTCTCTGCGCGAATGCTATAGACCCCTGCATCGAGGGCACGTACGCGCTTGCCCACGCTCTCCAGCAGCGCGATCATCGTGCGCACATCCCCCACATCGGGGACGTTCTCTAAGATCACTTCGTCGTCGGTGAGCACCGTTGCTGCGAAGAGGGGGAGAGCAGCGTTCTTCGCTCCGTCAACCGCGACTTCCCCAAAGAGCCGTCGTCCTCCGTAGACCGTAAGCTTCATGGTGGCAAGAGCGCCAACGCGTTGAGCGGCCGGCCGTATTGCAGAATCTCAAAGTGCAGATGTGGGCCGGTCGAGTTTCCTGTGTTGCCTGAGCGCCCGATCACTTGACCTCCTTCGACGAATTGTCCGCGATAGACTCCAATCTCCGACAGATGCCCATAGAGCGTGCGATAGCCGTTGCTATGCTCCAAGACTATATAGAGCCCATAGCCGCTATGATGTCCTGCAACGATTACCCTGCCGGCGCACGCCGCGTAGACGTCTGTGCCCTCAGGGACTTCGACGTCAATCCCTTGATGAAAATCGGGCTCCCCGCTGATGGGATGGATTCTTGGGCCAAAGCCCGAAGAGAGCACGCCGCGCACCGGCCAGGCAAAGAAGCTCTTCTTGCCCCCTGCCATCTGGAGATGCGTAAAGATCGGCGATATCACAGCCCCAGGAATGAAGAACTCCTCACCCGGATAGATATACTCTCGATCTTCGAGACGATTAGCGTGAACGATCTCTGAAAGAGAAACCCCGTAGGTGCGCGCAATATCCGTGAGGGTTTGGCCACGCTTGACGGAGTGCAAGACCCCATTCTTGACGATCTTTAAGACCGTCCCTGGTTCAACTCTATAGATATCGTCAAGGATGGTGGCGTTGCTGCCGACGAGGGCTTCCAAAGAGACGCCAAAGCGAGCTGCGATCTGCTCTAGCGTCTCCCCCGGCTGCACTTCATATTCGACAATATCGGGCGCTGGCACAAGAGAGAGGGCTTCATCATTGAGAGTGGGCCCACCTTGAGCGTGGAAGCTTTGTTGAGACGGAAGCAGTGGGCCCTGGTGTGCCCACCACGCCCACAGGAGCAGGCCCAGCCCACCCCATATCGCGGCTATCCTCAAAGATCTATTCATTGCGCATAAGCTCTAAGAACTGCTCGTTGTTCTTCGTCTGCTCCATCCGAGAGAGAATCCATTCGAGGGCTTTCTGCTTGTCGTTCATGTCGCCGATCATCTTGCGCAACACCCAGACGCGCTTGAGGACCTTGTCGGGCAGCAACAGCTCTTCCTTGCGGGTGCCAGAGACTTCAAGATCAATAGCCGGGAATATGCGCTTGTTCGCCAGTGTTCTGTCGAGCACCAGCTCCATGTTGCCTGTGCCCTTGAATTCTTCAAAGACCACCTGGTCGAGCCGGGAGCCCGTGTCAACGAGCGCCGTCCCGATGATAGTGAGACTGCCCCCGTCTTTGATATTGCGCGCGGCGCCGAAGAATTCTTTTGGCTTATACAGCGCCGTGGGGTCCATACCACCGGAGAGTAATTTCCCACTAGGAGCGATCGCTAAGTTATACGCGCGTGCCAGCCGTGTGATCGAGTCCATCAAGATCACGACATCGCGCCCCATCTCTACTAAGCGCTTGGCCTTGGCGATTACCAGCTCCGAGATACGGCAGTGAATCTCGGGCTTCTGGTCAAACGTTGCTGCGACGACCTCGCCCATACTAATAGACTCTTTGAAGTCTGTGACTTCTTCTGGGCGTTCGTCGACCAACAAGACTATCAAATAGACTTCGGGATGGTTGGCCGCGATCCCGTGAGCAATGTGTTTTAAGAGCGTTGTCTTGCCGGCCTTAGGCGGCGAGACGATCAGCCCGCGCTGGCCCTTCCCGATGGGTGCGAACAGGTCTATAATGCGCGTAGAGAACTCGTTGGGATCATGCTCGAGCTTGAGATGCTCCCGCGGGTGATAGGGAATGAGATCTTCAAACGCTTGGCGGTTGCGGACTTGCTCGGGGTCTTCAAAGTTAATCGCTTCGATCTTCAGCAGCGCAAAGTACTTCTCCTCTTCTTTGGGGGGGCGGACGACGCCACTGACGATATCCCCGTCTTTCAACCCGAAACGCTTGATCTGCGACGGAGAAACATAGATATCGTGGGACCCTGGCAAGCATGAGCTATCGCGCAAAAATCCGTAGCCGTCAGGGAGAATCTCCAGCACCCCGTCCTTGAAATGCAGCCCCTGCTGTTCTGCTTGGGCCTTCAAAATAGCAAAGACAAGATCTTCTTTCTTGATGCGGCCGCGCCCATTGATGCCGAATCGCTCGGCTAACGCACGCAGCTCTGACATGTCCTTGGCTTTCAGCTCTGTAATATCGAGTAATTCGCCCATGGGCTTCTCTTCCCTCTTCTCCTCTCTCTCTCCATTGGCCATAGCGTTGGCGGGCACCTCCTGATAGGGAAACTCTCTCAGAAATTCCTCTCATTGGGCTTCGTTGTGCGTACTACTTCTGTCATCTGGGCAGCGTCGGGCCTCCCTTCTTCGTTCATGGGAAGGAGGAATCACCTTGAAGCACTGTCACAGAGCAGAAGAGAGAGTAGCGCATTTGGATTTGGCAAATGTATTATAGCACGTCCTATCTCACCTGGCAAGTCCCATCTCTACCAATGCTTCATAGAGGGGGAAGCGCTCGCACAACCGCCGCACTCGCTCGCGCGCTTCCGCTTGCACTTCTGGTGAGCGCTCCCGCAGCACCCGAGCGATAACTTCAGCAATTTCATTCATCTCTGTTGGGCCCATCCCCCGCGTGGTCACCGCGGGAGTGCCTAGGCGAATCCCGCTGGTGACCGTGGGCTTGTGGGGATCGAAGGGGATGGCGTTCTTATTGACCGTCACCCCGACTTCTTCGAGGAGCCGTTCGGCTTCAGCTCCAGTCAGCTCGTGAGGGCGCACGTCCACCAAGAGCAGATGGGTATCAGTGCCGCCGGAGACGATGCGAAAGCCCTCACGAGCGAGGGCCTGCGCGAGTGCCCGGGCGTTCTCGACAATCCTATGCTGATACTCGCGAAACTCCGGGCGCAAGGCCTCGCCGAACGCGACGGCTTTCGCCGCGATCACGTGCATGAGCGGCCCGCCCTGGCTGCCGGGAAAGACCGACTTGTCAATGAGCTCCGCAAATTCTTTCCGGCAGAGTATGGCACCGCCGCGCGGCCCGCGCAAGGTCTTGTGCGTCGTCGTCGTCACGAAGTCTGCCCACGGCACAGGTGACGGATGTACCCCTCCGGCGATCAGCCCCGCAATATGCGCGATATCCGCCATCAGATACGCTCCGACTTCGTCAGCGATCCGACGAAATCTCTGAAAATCAATAATTCTCGGATAGGCGCTTGCCCCGCAGACGATCAGCTTCGGCCTATGTTGAAGAGCGAGCTGACGTACTTCATCGTAATCGATCTGTTCAGTCTCGCGCGAGACCCCATAATAGAAAGCTTTATAGAGCTTTCCGGAGACGCTCACCGGATGCCCATGCGAAAGATGTCCCCCGTGCGCCAGGGACATACTCAAAATAGTCTCTCCCGGTTGGAGCACCGCGAAGTAGACAGCCATATTGGCTTGGGTGCCGGAGTGGGGCTGCACGTTAGCGTGTTCGGCGTTAAAGAGTTTTTTCAGGCGCTCACGCGCTAATTCTTCAACGACGTCCACCCATTGACAACCGCCGTAGTAGCGCTTCTTGGGGTAGCCTTCGGCGTATTTGTTCGTTAGGACAGATCCCTGAGCTTCGAGCACCGCGCGCGAACAGAAATTTTCTGAAGCAATTAGCTCAATCGAGAAGCGCTGGCGCTCCAGCTCGTTCTGAATCGCACGATATACTTCAGGATCTATACGGGCAAGTTCGCTCTCACTCATTCGCTTTCCTCCCGGGCATGGATCTTCTCGAGGCGACGCGCATGGCGCCCCCCGGCAAAGGGTTCGTTCAACCAGACAGTGACGATCTCCGCGGCGAGCCCTGGGCCGACCACGCGGCCACCAAGACAGAGAATATTCGCATCGTTGTCGCGGCGGCTCATCTTGGCTGAATAAACGTCACTACAGCTCGCTGCGCGAATCCCTTTCACTTTATTCGCTGCTATAGCCATACCGATTCCAGTTCCACAGATTAAAATCCCGCGCTCGCACTCCCCCGATGCCACAGCTTGGGCGACCGCAAACGCGATGTCGGGATAGTCTACCGACTCCATCGTGAAGACGCCAAAATCTCGTACCGTATGGCCTTGCAAAGCATTCTGCAGCAAGGCTTCCTTGAGGGCTATCCCGTTGTGATCAGACCCAATGGCGATGGTCATCCTGTCACGCGCGTGAAGACGGAACGGACTATATCTCCATACATCTTTAAGCGTGAGGCCAAGCCGCGAGAGAAACCAAACTTTTCTTCCTTCATGACGTGCGTCACACCGTCAAGCTCCACAAACGCTTGACTCCAGCTCTCCTTGAGGGCGAGTTTTGTCAGCGCTATCTCCACCCCAAAATCTAATGTGTGCACCTTACGCCGGAGCTTCTTCCATAACGCTTTACTCAAGACTCGTTGTCCTGACAGGTACGGAGCTATGGTTTGGGCAAGATCCGTATTGATCCGACCCCCACGAAAGATCCCTATGACCATATCGCGATCCTCTTCGATATAAGTCCGAATCATGCGCTCGACATGATCCGGGCGCAGGCCGACTAAGTCAGCATCGAGAAAGAGCAACGTTTCATAGCGGGCTTTACGCACGCCGCGGTCGAGCGCCACAGACTTCCCACAGTTTTTAGGCAAGGAGATCACGTGCACGCCAAATCCTTGGGCTACGTGAGCTGTGCCATCGGTCGAGCCGTCGTCCACGACGATGATCTCCCCGATAGAGGGGGCGTGCAAGAGCGGCCAGAGCACGGCACCGATCCGTTCGGCTTCGTTATACGCCGGAACGATGGCTGACACTCGTACCGCGCTATGAGATTCGCTCATGGCTCTAAGAATTGTACGTGGTGGTGCAGCGCAAGTCAAATGTCGGCGCACGAGAGCGAAGCCCGGCCTTGACAACGAGGGGGTCTTTGTGCTACAAGATTAGTCCCAAGGAGGTTGGGCCTTCTCTTGGGAAAGAGAAGGGCAAGGAGGAAGAGCTTGGCTTGCGGCTCGAGCCGCACTACGAGGGCCGCTGGGGAAAAATCCCGCGAGGCTGCGGGCAAAACCCTGGACAACCCCTGAGGGCGTCACGCCCAGCCAAGCTCTTCGCTCTTTAGGAGGTGTGCGAGGAGTCTCAAGCAGTACTCAGCCCTTCCCCCCAAATGAAAAAATCCCTTTCCCGCAGGTCGCTGAAAGAAAGCACTTGAGAGCCTCCCGCAATACTGGACATCCCCTCTCACCTTGTGTTTACCTTAGTCCCGGTCTCTTTAACAGATCAAGGACTTCTGTCACTACAGAGAGTGATCTTGATCACCCCTCATTGCTTGAGCGGGAACGAAGCTTACAGAGGAGCAAAGCGAGCGATGAAGTGGCGCAGCGGCCCTTCACCGAAGATCAGTTTGACGCCCCGAATCGCGTCGCGTTGATCTCGAATTGTTTTTAGAGTGTCAATGACGTGATCAAGATGCTCTTGAGAGTAGACACGCCGTGGGATCGCTAAGCGTACTAATTCGAGCTTGGGGTAGATCTCTTGGCCCGTCTTCTCATCGCGCTTGGCGAACATGGTGCTGCCGATCTCGACTGCCCGCACCCCGCCCTCGCGATAGAGTGCGATCACCAACGCTTGGGCAGGAAATTCTTTTTGAGGAATATGGGGCAAGAATCTTAGGGCGTCTATATAGACGGCATGGCCGCCGATGGGTTCGATGATCGGGATCTTTTCGGCTTTGAGGTGCTCCCCCAGATAGCGCGTCTGCCCGATTCTGTCACGGAGATACTCTTCATCTAGAGCTTCGTACAGTCCGACAGCGATAGCTTCCAAGTCGCGCCCAGCCAGACCTCCGTATGTGGGGAAGCCCTCGAAGAGAATGAGCTTCTGCACACAGCGCCAGTATAAATCTTCGTCGTTCATGGCGAGCAAGCCCCCGATATTCGTTATCGCGTCTTTTTTGGCCGAGAACGTCATGCCGTCGGCGAGCGAAAAAATTTCGCGGGCGATCTCGATAGGCTTTTTGTGAGCGTACCCCGACTCACGCTCCTTAATGAAAAAGCAGTTCTCGGCAAAGCGACACGCATCGAGAAAGAACGGGATTTTATAGGTTCTTGCGATCTCGCTGACGGCGCGAATATTTTTGAGCGAGACGGGCTGCCCGCCCCCTGAGTTATTAGTAATGGTGAGCATAATCACGGGGATGCGCTCACGCCCGTGCTTTCTGATCAGAGCTTCGAGAGCGTTGACGTCCATATCGCCCTTGAAGGGGTGCTCTTTAGTCGGGTCGTAGGCGTCTGCGATGACGAGATCGATGGGCTCCCCCTTCGCAGCGAGCACGTTCGCTCGCGTCGTGTCGAAGTGCATATTATTGGGGACGAGATCTCTGGGCTTGACGAGCGTCGAAAAGAGTATATGTTCGGCGGCGCGCCCTTGGTGCGTGGGCATGAAATATTTGAACCCAAAGATATCTTTGACGGCTTTTTCTAGGCGATAGAAGCTCTGAGCGCCAGCGTAGGACTCGTCGCCCTGCATGAGGGCGCCCCACTGGACATGGCTCATCGCACCCGTGCCAGAATCTGTCAATAAGTCAATATAGATATCTTCGGCGTGCAGGCGAAAGACGTTATAATCGGCTTCTTGGAGCTTCTGCTCACGCTCGGCACGCGACAAGAGCCTGATGGGCTCGACGACCTTAATCTTGTATGGCTTGAACATTTCACCCTGGGATCTTCCCCAGCAGCGCCCGCGCGATAATTAACTTTTGAATCTCACTTGTCCCTTCGTACAGTTCTATAATCTTGGCGTCGCGATAGAATCGCTCGACGTCGTACTCTTTAATAAACCCGTAGCCGCCATGAATTTGCAAGGCTTCGTTAGCGACTTCGCGGGCGACTTTCCCGGCGTACCACTTGGCCATCGAAGCGAGCTTCGCAGGATTGCCACCCTTGCTGATTTCCCACGCCGCTTGATAAGTTAACAGTCGGGCTGCTTCGATCTCCGTGGCCATCTCGGCCAGCTTAAATTGAATCGCTTGGAACTCACAAATGGGCCTGCCAAACTGCACGCGCTCCTGAGAGTATTTCAACGCTTCATCGAACGCCCCCTGAGCGATGCCCACCCCTTGAGCAGCGACAGCCGTGCGCCCGCGCGAGAAGAACGTCATCAGGTGATAGAACGCCATGTCTACTTGACCGACGATGTTCTCTTCGGGGACTTCGACGTTATCTAGCGTGATCTCAGCGAGATCCGACGCGCGAATCCCCAGCTTGTTATGGAGCGGCTCCGCTTTGTACCCGGGCCGGTCACGCTCGACGATGAACGCCGTGATGCCGCCATGGCGCTCCGGAGGATTAGGATTGGTGCGGGCGAAGACGATCAAAAAGTTCGCAATCGAGCCGTTGGTGATGAACATCTTCGTCCCGTTCAAGACGTATTTGTTGCCCTTCTTCTCCGCGCGGGTCTTGAGAGACGCGACGTCGCTGCCTGCTTCGGGTTCGGTGATCGCTGCGCCGCAGACCCAGTCGCCTTTGGCTACCGGGACGAGATATTTCTGTCTCTGCTCTTCTGTCCCAAACTCTAAGATCATATCGCTCCCGAAAATACGCGCCGTGATCGCGAGAGCGATCCCAGGGTCACCACGGACCAATTCTTCGATCACAATCACTGCGGCGAGAAAGTCCAGCCCCGCGCCACCGTATTTTTCGGGGATTGCTGGGGCAATGAGATCTAATTTCTTGGCCTCCTCGACGATCTCATGGGGGTACTCGCATGTCTCGTCGTAGTGCTTGGCCGCCGGACGAATCACTTCTTCGGCGAACTTGCGGGCCGTCTTGCGGATGAGCTTGTGCTCCTCGCTCAGTTCAAAGTCCATAGATAAACCTCCTTTGGGGCTGTGCCCGGTAGAAATCTTAATAGAAAAGGCCTCCCGCGCGCAAGTCGCGGGAGGCCCTCAAACTTCTACCGACTTTTTTAGGGCTTCATGTGCGGCGGCAACTGGTAGAGACTGAGCGGATCCTCAGGCTTGTCTGAGAACTCCCCTGGATAGAGCAGCTGGCGATCAAACGAGCCATCAGCTCCCAAAGGCCCAATTTGCGTCCAGACTGCGCGTAGCCCATCGAAGACCGTAGGCTTATCTTTCAGTCTGTTGAACCCCCAGCCTACGTCGTGCGGGTTCTTGAAGCAGAGTTCAGCGATCCCCGCCGACATGCAATTCTTAAACTCCAGGGGCCCAGCTTCCGTGCTGAGTTTGATCGTCTCATCACGCTTGAAGCCTGCCATGGGGTAGAACCAGTAGGGCCCGCCTCCACCAATATAGGCGTTCTCATACTTATCAAACGACTCTAAAGCTTGGACGAGCGAGTCAGCGTCAGTCTTGCCCCCAGCCTTCTTGATCGCTTCGGCTATGATATAGACCGAGTCATACGTGATCCCTGCAGTGTAGACGGGGCGCACACCGTACTTCTTTTGGTATGCTGCAAAGTACGCCTTAGTCTTTGGCGTGACGGGGACATCGGCGGAGAAGTCTGCAATGACGTAGCCTGTGCCCGCGCCCTTGAGCTCCCGGACGCTCACGTCGTCTTGCAGCAAGACGTTGATCCCGAAGACCGCGACTTTGGTCTTAGTCTCAGCCCAGGTCTTGGTGAAGACAGCCGCGAGGCCCGGATCAGAGAAGAACGTGATGACAATCGAGGCGCCAGAGCCCCTCAGCTCGGTCATCAGCGGGGTGAGGTCTTTGGTGCCTACGGCGAGTCTCTTGGCGTTGACGACATCGAACCCAAGATCGCCCAAGCGCGGCCCCAGCAGGCCCATGTACAAGTTCGCAGAGCTCAGATCTTCTCCAACCAAGAAGATCTTGCGATTGGGCAAGATGCCCTTCTCGACCAAGCCATACAGATAGTCCCCAGCAAACCGCAGCGTGTCCCCCACCAGCGAGAAGGTGTTGAGCATGGTGCGGAAGACGTACTTGTAGTTCGGATAGTCCATCGGGGTTCTATCGGTTGCCAAAGACGTCGCCCCCGTGATCAACAGGGGCTTCTTCATGCGCGGGATGTCAGGGAGTATAGCGAGCACCCCCTCGGAGCGGAAGAACCCCACGATGGCATCGACTTTCGACGCGACATCTTGATAGACCCTGCGTGCTAGCTCCCCATCCGCTTCGGTCTTGATATCACCGACGACCAGCTCGATCTTGCGGCCCATCACTCCACCAGCGGCGTTGATCTCTTCGACGGCGAGCTGCGCTCCCCGTAGAGTATCGCGACCGTTAGCGATCTCTAAACCCGTTACCACCCCGATCTTAATCGTCTGTTGCGTCTGCGCAGTGAGTGGCCCTAGCAATATCAACGCCACCACGACTAATCCAGCAAGACGAATGTAATATCTCATAGCTACAACCTCCCCTAGTAATATTGATGCTGAGAGATCTTGAGAGCATGAGGCGCCCTCGGTTACTGTCCTACCCCCGCGACCAACCTCCTTTCCGCCTGACCCCCATATTACGTTAATTATAGCACGGAGAACCCCAGGTCTGACAACCCCTTACAGGACCAGCCTATGGGAGCGCTTGAGTCGCTCGACCCCCTGTGCTATAGTTAAATATCTATGAGTGCCAAGCGCTTCTATATCTATACCTGGGGCTGTCAGATGAACGAGCACAAGTCCGAAGGCATGGCTGGGGTGCTCGTCCGCGCGGGATATCTCCCCACGGATGACCCTGCCCAAGCCGACGTCGTGCTTTTTAACACCTGCATGGTGCGGGAGAAGCCCGTCCATAAGATAATATCTGAAGCGGGCGTCATCGCCCAACTCAAAGAGAAAAACCCCAATCTGCTATTGGGCGTAGGCGGCTGTGCCGCCCAAGCTCTGAAAGAAAGACTCTTTCGCCAGAGCCCCGCGATTGACTTCGTCTTCGGCAGCTCCAACATCTCTCAGATTCCCGAACTCATCGAGCAAGCCCGCACGCGACGCGCCCTGGGCAAGCCCGCCTGGGTCATAGCCGTTGACAAAATCCCGGACAAGATCGAAGATCTCCCGTTCCTGCGAGCCAGTCGTTTTCAAGCCAAAGTCACAATCACCGAGGGGTGCTCGAATTTCTGCTCGTTCTGCATCGTCCCGTACACGACGGGGCTATTGCGCAGCCGCCTCCCCGGCGATATCATCTCTGAGGTGAGCGAGCTTGCTGCCCAAGGCTATAAAGAAGTGCAGCTCTTGGGCCAGAACGTCGACTCCTACGGCAGAGACCTCAAAGACCCAAATATTAATTTTGCGAATCTCTTGCGAGCGCTGACAGAGATCCCCATCCCGAGAATTCGCTTCACCAGCTCGCACCCCCAAGATATCACCGACGACGTCATCGCCGTCTTGGGCGAGGAGAACAATATCTGCGAGCACGTGCACATGGCGGTGCAGTCTGGAAGCAATAAAGTCTTAGCAGACATGCGCCGCGGCTATACCAAGGAGCACTTCTTAGAGCTTGTGCGCAAGCTGCGCGGGCGCGGCATCAATGTCACGACCGATATTATCGTGGGGTTTCCCACAGAAACTCAAGAAGATTTTCAAGAGACTGTAGATTTGGTCAAGCAAGCGCGCTTCGGCGGTGCATTCATCTTTAAGTACTCCCCACGACCGAAGACCGTCGCGTTCTATAAATATCGTGACACCGTCCCGGACGACGAAAAACAGCGTCGCTTAGAGATTCTCTTAACACTGCAAAAACAGATCACCGACGAAGAGAACAGGAAGCGCGTGGGACAGACTGTCGAAGTCTTGGTCGAAGGCCCAGCGCGTACTCAGGGATTGGTGATGGGCAAGACCCGCGATAATAGAACCGTCGTTTTCGAAGGTTCCTCTGACTTGATCGGGGAACTCGTACACGTCAAGATCACCGAGGGGTCGGTAGCAGGCTTGGCCGGTCAGCTCACGCGCCCCCATGTCTTGGTATGATCATCACTGTCACGCCCAATCCGGCTATAGATAAGATCTATTGGATCGAGCGGCTCTGCCTCGACGACGGCGAGCTGCCAGTCATACGTGCCACGCGCTCATACTTAACAGCAGGCGGCAAGGGGATCAACGTCTCGATCTTTCTTGCACGCCTGGGGATCGAAAACATTGCGATGGGGTTCATCGCCGGGGAGACCGGGCGCGCCGTAGAGCGCCGCGTGCGCAATGAGGGCATCACGACAAGCTTTATCTGGGTCGAGGGCGAGACCCGCACCAACGTCACTCTCTTAGAGGGCGGGCACGAACAGAGACCCATTCAAATCACCGAGCAGGGGCCGACCGTCCCCTCAGAAGCCCTCAAACGCTTTCTGACTCAATACAAAAGAGCGCTCAGTCAAGCACGCTACGTCTTTCTTGGAGGCAGCCTGCCCCCCGGTGTTCCTGAGACGTTTTATCAAGAGCTGACTCATCTGGCCCGGCAACGCCACGTGCCGGTGATCGTCAACGCTGCAGGGGAGACGCTCTTCCACGCACTCTCTGAGAAGCCATGGCTGGTCAAGCCCGACACGCGTCAGCGCCCTTTTCATAACTCAGACGAGATTCTTAGAGTGGGACGGAGCTGGGTCGCCCAGGGGATAGGGGCTGTCTTAGTATCACACAACATCACGCACGATCTGTTGGTCACCCCGGAAGGCGCCTGGGACTTAGAGGCCCGCGACGTGCAGTTTAAGAATCTCTTAGGGGCGGAAGACGCGCTCATCGCTGGGACACTCAGCGCTACTGTGCAAGGGGCCTCGCTGCTCGAGGCGGCGCGCTTTGGCATGGCAGCTGCCACCGCGAGCGCCGAAAGCGACGAGATTGTCGTGACCGACCGCGCTACCCTCGAACACACGCTCTCAAAGATTCATATAGCACAATTATGAAGATCAAAGAGATCATGACCAAAGATCTAACAGCCGCAGAGCCCTCGATGACCGTGCGAGAGCTCATCGAGCTTTTTTATCGCAGTGGGCTCAGCAGCGTCCCCGTGGTCAATGACGAAGGCCGTATCTTAGGGGTTATCTCCG
Source organism: uncultured Thermotogae bacterium (assembly GCA_964473325.1). GTDB lineage: Bacteria > Bipolaricaulota > Bipolaricaulia > RBG-16-55-9 > DRXL01 > JANXCC01. The sequence goes on along the minus strand of CAYYOG010000009.1, from coordinate 13,136 downwards.
AGCGCGACATCATCGAGGGAGCCCTGCCCGGCTACTTCGAAGTCCTCTACGGCATCACTGATATGAATCACTTATCGCAGAAGCTACGCGAGATCGAAAACGACCGCATCGAGTTCTACATGACCCCAGACGTCGTCACCATCGAGGAAGACGAAGACGACTTAACAGCAGCAGATCTGATGATCCGCAGAAACGTCAAGGCGCTGCCAGTGGTCAACAAGGATGGAATATTCGTGGGGGTACTGCGTCGCATTGACTTACTGAAAGATCTGCTATGATGGCATCAATCCAGCGTCGAGAGGCAAGAGAAGTCCGGGTCGGCCCGCTGATCTTGGGCGGCACTCACCCGATCAGGGTGCAGTCTATGACCACGACTGACACACGCGATGTCGAAGCGACCGTCAGACAGATTAAAAGATTAGAGCAAGCCGGCTGTGAGATCGTGCGCGTCGCCGTCTTAAACATGGACGCGGCGAATCAACTCGCTGAGATCAAGAGACGCATCAGCATCCCGTTGGTCGCCGATATTCACTTCGACCATCGCTTGGCGCTGAAAGCGATTGAACAAGGAGTAGACAAACTCAGACTCAATCCGGGGAACATCACCGACCGAGCGAAGATCGAGCAAGTCGTCAAGGCTGCTAAAGACAAAGGGATTCCCATCAGGATCGGGGTCAATTCGGGATCGCTGCCCAAAGATCTCTTAGTGAAATACGAAGGCGCGACCCCTGACGCGATGGTCGAGGCAGCCCTGCGTGAGATCGAAATTTTGGAAGATAATAATTTTTTCGATATCGTTGTCTCGCTGAAATCTACGGACGTGCGGGTGATGATCGAGTCGTATAGATTGATAGCGAAGCAGATCAAATACCCGTTGCACTTGGGTGTGACGGAAGCCGGGCTGGGAGACGCAGGGGTAGCGCGATCAGCACTAGGGATCGGGACGCTCTTGTTGGAGGGCATTGGGGATACACTGCGCTGCTCGCTGACGGGCGATCCGGTACGCGAGGTCAAGGTCGCGTACGATATTTTGGCAGCACTTCATATCCGATGGCGTGGGATTCAGTACACGTCCTGTCCGACCTGCGGGCGGATCGGGATAGATTTAGAGAAGATCGTCGCAGAAGTACAGAAGCGTTTAGAAAACGTAGACAAGCCCATAAAAATCTCGCTCATCGGGTGCGTCGTCAACGGTCCAGGAGAAGCGCTGCACTCCAACATTGGACTAGTGGGTCATGAGAAGTCCGGGACGATTTATATCGACGGCAAGCCTTACAAGCGCGTGCCGGAAGATCAGCTCGTAGACGAGCTGGTCAAGGTCGCGATGGAGTATCCAACCCCCAAATAACATGCAATTTCTCTGGACGCTTTTTAACGCGCTGATCGGGGTGCTCTCGTTTCTCGCGTCGGTGCTCATGCTCAAGCGCCTGTGGGGGTTAATACCCCTGGCGGCGCGCAGCATTGTGCGCAACGGGATCGCCCTGATTTTCTTTATCTTGGGCGTGCTCGGCTCGATCCTGCCGGTCATGCCGGGGTTCGTCTTCTTGATCTTGGCAGTGCTCGTAATGGACGTCCCTCAAAAGCGCGTCGCCCTGCGACGTCTGCAGCATAGTTGGTTCATCCAAAAGCTCTTGCAGAATAAATCTTTTGCGCAGACGTGGCGGAGCCTGCGGCGTTTCGCCCGGCGCATCAGCCGCGCCTCTTCTTAACTTCACTTGTGCAAAACACTTTATCGTTTATAATTGGTGCATGGCTCGATTTGAGATCCTCGCTCCGCTGCCTACGGAGGCCGCCCGCGCTTAGCGCGGCCACCAGCCCTCGCTGGTCTTTTTCTCTTCTCCTGATATCATTCTTGAAGCAAGGAGGTTTTCATGCGATTCTCGCAAGCGTTCATCCCGACGCTGCGCGATGCCCCAAAAGAAGCAGAACTTATCAGTCATAATCTCTTGATTCGCGCTGGGTTTATTCGCCCTCTGGCAGCGGGCATCTACACGCTACTGCCATTGGGACAGCGAGTTCGACTGAAGATCGAAAAAATTATCAGAGAAGAGATGGACGCCATCGGCGGCCAAGAGATCTCCATGCCCATTGTTCAACCAGCAGAGCTATGGCAAGAGTCCGGGCGTTGGTATCAGTACGGTCCAGAGTTAGTGCGCTTTAAAGATCGCTCAGAGCGCGAGCTTGTCCTAGCGACGACGCACGAAGAGGCCGTCACGGACATTGTGCGTCGCGAGATCAGATCGTATCGTCAAGTCCCAGTGGTGCTCTATCAGATTCAGACAAAATTTCGCGATGAGCCGCGCCCGCGCGGTGGGTTTATCAGGGCTCGAGAGTTCACCATGAAAGACGCGTATAGCTTCCATAGCTCCGAGGAAGATTTGGACTCTTTCTACCCGAAGATCCGCCACGCATATGAAAAGATCTTCAAGCGCTGTGGGCTCGAGCCCGTCATCGTTCAGGGCGATCCAGGGCTGATCGGCGGCAGAGACTCGCACGAATTTATGTTGCTCAGCGATGCTGGCGAAGACCAAGTCGTTCTGTGCGAGCAGTGTCGCTACGCAGCGAATCGCCAGATCGCCAAAAGATTCAAAGCCCCGGTCAATCACACAGAGCCAATGCTCCCGCTTGAAGAAGTCGCCACGCCGGGGTGCGAGAGTATTCAATCTCTCGCGGAATTTCTCAAGATTACCCCAGAGCGCACGGCGAAAGCCGTCTTCTACATCGCGAATGAGACGGAGTTTGTCTTCGCGCTCATTCGCGGCGATCTCGAGGTCAGCGAGACCAAGCTCGCTCACGCCGTGGGCGCGCGCACGCTCCGATCTGCTACCGAAGCAGAGATTCGCGCCATCGGCGCCGTGCCGGGATATGCGTCTCCTGTGGGCTTGCCCAAGCAGAGCACCGTCAAAATCGTCGTGGACGACTCGGTGATCACCGAGAGAAATCTCGTCTCCGGCGCCAATAAAGAGGGCTTTCACTTGAGAAACGTCAACTACGGGCGCGATTTTCGCGCAGATATTATTGCTGATGTCGCGCTCGTGCGCGAGGGCGATCCCTGCCCGCACTGTCATGGCCCTCTGACCCTTAAGAACGCTATCGAGCTGGGGCATATTTTCAAGCCGGGCACGCGCTACAGCCAAGCAATGGGCGCAAAGATTCTCACCCAAGACGGCAGTGAAAAATTTCTCGTCATGGGCTGTTACGGCATCGGCATCGGACGGCTGATGGCTGCTATCGTCGAAGCCCATCACGACGAGAAGGGCATCATCTGGCCGGAAGAGATCGCGCCGTTTCACATTGCTCTGCTTGTGCTCAACACGGATCGAGCTGAGCAAACTGAGCTCGCTGATAAGCTCTACGCGCTCTTAGGCGCTGCGGGCTTCGCGGTGCTCTACGATGATCGTTCAGAGAGCGCTGGCGTGAAATTTAACGACGCTGATTTGATAGGGATTCCGTATCGCCTGGTGATCGGCTCGCGCAGCATTACGAATCAGACAATCGAACTGAAGCGGCGCCGCGACGGGACCAAGCGCGAGCTCTCTTATGCCCAGGGGCTTGAGGCTGTCATGCACGCTTTAAAAGCAGAGTTACGGGCTGCACCAAGCCGCTGATCGCGTTTGAGGCCATCGCTCACTTCCCAAACCCCGGCGAGGGGTAGCCAGGCGGACAGAGATCAGCAGGGAGACCCGTTCTAGGGAGAGCGCAGGAGTTGGATTCGCTCTCGACTGAAAAGACCCTCAAAAGTTAGCCTGGTCTTGGCTCCAACAAACAGGCTTGCTATAATACCCCTGTAGTGAGAGAATTTTTCGTCGGGCTTGCGAGCAGCTTGGTTCTCACAGTGCTCAGCCAATATATAGCTCCACGACTTGGCCTGCTCGATTTCCCCGATGACGCTCACAAACAACACGGACGTGCCGTAGCGATCGGCGGCTGGGCCATCGCCTTTGCTTTGCTCCCCATTATTGCTCTAGCGAATGTCACGGAGCTTTGGAAGCTTGCTGCGGGGAGCTTCGTTGCGTTCTTGACGGGCCTACTCGATGATCGCTTCGGCTTAAGCCCGAAAGCGAAGCTTTTGGGACAACTTCTGTGTGCGCTCGTCACGGTGCTCGTCGCGGGATGGACTATTCAGTCAGTAAGTTTTTTTGAGATTGAGCTTGCTTTAGGCTGGCTAGCGATCCCATTCACGCTCTTTTGGATCATTGGAGCGATCAATGCGTTCAATCTCATGGACGGTCTCGATGGCCTCGCGGCCGGCGGCGCAGCTATTATCTTCAGCGCGACGGCGCTCATCGCACATCAATCGAGCAACGGCGTCGCGCTGACGCTCTCGGTGGGCTTTGTCGGGGTCTTGCTGGGCTTTTTGCTCTTCAATTGGGCACCAGCAAAAGTCTTCTTAGGTGATGGCGGGACGCATTTTGTGGGGTACTGGCTGGCAGTCCTCTCCGTGCAAGCAACAAAGCCGCATCTCAACACGATGCTCAGCGATGTGCCAATTCTCGTCTCGATCTTGCTGTTGGGTGTGCCCATCTTCGACACGGCCTGGGCGATCCTGCGCCGTCTCGCGAGTAAAAAATCAATCTTTCAGGCTGACCGTGGGCATCTGCATCACAGAATTTTAGCTTTGGGGCTGAGCGAGCGCGTGACCGTTTTGCTCTTATACGGGATCGTGGCAGCGCTGTGCGCCGTGGCGATTATTGTCTTTTATAGCTAATGATTCAGTTTAGCTCTCAAGCAGGCTTTTTCTCGATTGGCGTTTGACAAAAGGCACCTAGGCCAAGCACCGCTTGGGCAGCTGAGCTCAACGAAGCTTGCCGAAATCGAACATGCTGTACGCCAAGCGTTAAGACTGTAGCAGCAAGTCAAAACCCCACTTGCACCCCTAGCCCCACCCCAGGCCCCTGCCAGACCACGGGCCAGGTCCATTGCGCAAATGTCACAAGCTCGCCGAAGAGTGAGATCAGCCCAAAACTCAGATTCGCTCCCCAGCGAATCGTCGTGCGCGGCACCGTCTGCACCGTCGGTGAAATCTGAAAACTCATGGGCGCGATGGCCCCGTACAGCTCGATCAGCGAGAGCACTGAGAGTCTGATCGCGCCGGAGGGCACAAGCTGGGTCGAGTGCGAGAGAAACCAGAGATCGAGATCAGCCCCGACGAACAAAATCCCGACGGAGAGCCGCACGGTGGGAATGATGGGTAAGCTCGATCCCAAAACCCCAGTGACGTCAACGAGTGCCCCTCCTCCAAGGCCGATCAGACGTGCTTCCCCGACGAAGCTCAAACTCCCCAGAGCAATTAAGCTCGACAGCATAATTGCGAGCGCTGTGCGCATAGATGCCTCCTCGCTGAACGGGAGCATTGTAGTCTTTCGCAGGGGCCCTTGACAAAATGCGCCCTAAAACCTTAGCATACTCCTAGCTTTATGAAAACCCTCACGGTCTTCGGCACGCGCCCAGAAGCGATCAAGCTCGCCCCAGTGCTGCAAAAGCTTCAGAGATTTCCCAAGATCGAATCTCGCGTCTGCGTCACCGCGCAGCACCGCGAGATGCTCGATCAAGTCCTTAAGATCTTTGAGATCCACCCGGACTACGATCTGAATTTGATGCGCCCCAATCAGAGTCTGTATCAGCTGACAGCCGATGTGCTCGTCGCGGTAGAGTCCGTGATTCAAAAAGAGAAGCCCAACATAGTCATCACCCAAGGGGACACGACAACGGCGTTTGTCGCCAGTCTCGCCGCGTTCTATGCTCAAATCAAAATTGCTCGCGTCGAAGCTGGGCTGCGCACTTTTAATAAATACAGCCCTTTCCCAGAAGAGATCAATCGTCTGCTCGCTGATCAGTTGGCCGACCTGCACTTTGCCCCAACCGAGCGCGCTAAACAGAATCTCTTGCGCGAGGGCATCGCTCTGGAAAAGATCTTCGTCACCGGCAATACCGTCATCGACGCGCTGCTCTACACGTGGGCACGTGTGAAAGATCGCAATTTCTGTGAGAGCTTCTCTATACCCAGAGAGATATTTTCGCAGATTGAGCGCGGCGAAAAGAAGCTCATATTAGTCACAGGCCACCGGCGCGAGAGTTTTGGGCCGGAGTTCGAGAGCATCTGTCTGGGGCTGAAAGAGATCGCCCAAAGCTACCCCGACGTCGTCTTGATCTATCCCGTGCACTTGAACCCCAACGTGTGCGCCCCAGTGCGCAAGATTCTCAGCCAAACAGATCGAGTCTTTCTGATAGAGCCGTTAGATTACGAAAAATTCGTCTGGCTCATGGGCCGGGCGTTTTTTATTCTGACCGACTCTGGGGGCATCCAGGAAGAAGCCCCGGCGCTGGGCAAGCCTGTCTTAGTGATGCGTAAAGTCACGGAGCGCCCCGAAGCCCTCGAAGCCGGCACAGCAAGGCTCGTGGGCACCGACGCTGAGAATATCTTCCGCGAAGCAGCGCGACTCATCGAAGATCGCGATGCTTACGAGCAAATGGCGCGTGCCGTCAACCCCTTCGGCGACGGGCACGCTGCGGAACGCATCGTGAAAGTCTTGCGCGAACGTTTTTGACGAAATAGGCCATATTGTGGTATTGTGTGCGCGAGTAAGGAGATGAGAGGATGGCTTCCGAAAGACGTTGGATGTTCATCGTGACTGTATTAGCAGCTCTTATCGTTTCGACGATCTTCGCGCTTCGGCAACCGCTGGAGTTTGAGACGAGCGCTTTAGTACGGGTCAAGGCTCCACCGCTCCCCAAGGAGTTCGCGGTGCATCTCAGCTGGAGCGAGGACTTTTGGCGTAGCCCAGACTTAGCTGTCCAAGTCGCTAAGAAAATTAAGATCTCAGAAGAGCCGGGGGAGACTTGGCCTGTCGTCTCTTGGCTGCATGAGAGCTTGGCAGCGAAAGAGAGCGATGGCTTGGTCACGCTGAAGCTGCGCGGGGGCTTCACTCAACGCGTAGTGCGCGATGCGCTGGCCGCCTATATCCAGCAAGCTGCAGAAAAACTCACAAGAGACTTGCGCTCAGCCATCGAGAACGAGAACGCTCGCCTGAGCGAATTGCGAAGGGCTCTAGAGAACCATCGCCAACAAACGATCCAAGCTCTTACGGCTCACCTGGAAGAGCGACGAGCCCTGCTCCAAACCCAGAAAGGGAGCATCACAAAAGAGCTCCAAGAACTGCTCAGGTCACGACTGGCCCAGATGCGCGTCACCGAGCAGGGGGCAACGTTAGAGAGTTGGTACTATCGCAATTATTTAGAATCCCTGCTGCGACGCTTGGACAAGATCGAGCATGAGCTTGATTTGTTGGAAGTCAGGGGTATTGCGGCGTTTGAGAGGGAGTATCAACGCATACTCGCTCTGGAAGAGCGCATCGAAGCGATAGCGCAAGCCCAAGTCGAGGCGCAACAGGCTCTCGAGCAGTGGAAGCCGGTAGAAGTCATCACCCCGGCGCAGCTGCCGCAGGGGCCGGTGGGGCCAAATCGCTTGTACGTTATCTTATGGGGGACAGGCATCGGTGTTATTGTTGGGCTCTTAGTGGCGCTCTTCTCCTCGCGGCGGTGAGAGCCAAGCAAGCCTTGATCACGGAAGACGACCCTTCAGTGCTCTCACAACTCATCGGGGTAGCTTAAGAATCGTAAGCGCTCAGGGGTCTTAATAAGATTGTAGATGGGCTGGCCATGGCGCAGCCCTAGCTTCGGATACTCGCGGGCGCGCTCGACACGCAACGGCGGGAGCACCCTGTAATTCGAGTTGGGAATAAACTGAGAACCAACAAGCTCAAAGTACGCACCCCCGCTCTTGGCTTCAAACGGCTCGTAAAAGCTTTGAACTTTTGTTGAGACCCAGTTGGCCATCTTCAGGGGTTTTTCACTTGGATTGATCGTGATGTGCCCGTAGTTTGGCGGCACCAGCACGATCCCCCCTTCGTGAGCAATGATGAGTACCACGTCGCTGATCGTCTCGCCGGAGCGTTTCTGCAAAAGCACATGGGCTTCGCCCTCCAAGACCTGATAGAGCTCGGGGTAGCACAGCCCTGGCTTGTATTCCGAGTGATAGTGCCCCTTCGTTTTATTGTACTCACGCCCTAAGCGTACAGGCAGCAAGACTGTAATATCGTAGCGCACAGCGAGTTGCTGAGCGATCTGGCGATCTTCAGGGAGCACGCAGTCTCGGTACATCAGATAGAGTGCTTGATCTAAGTCTGCAGTGCGCAGCCAGGCTTTGTCACAGACGACTGACTGCATCTCGCGCAGGGTGCGGGCGTCGGGGTAAATCTCGCGATTCCCACAGCGTAAGGCGTTCATAGTAAGAGTAACGATATCAGCTGGGCGGCGTCTGCGCAAGCGATTACCCTTCATAGATGCGGCGCACCGAGCTCGCGCGCACCACCAAAGCGCCTCTGGAGCTCGCTCAAGAGCCCGTTAAAGAGCAGCTGCCCGTGATCAATGATCAAGCAGGAGCCCACAGAAGAAGTTCGTCGCCACACCCGCGATAGTCGCTGCACGATACGCCATCATGTTGAGTTTAGGCGTGCCGTGAAGGAGGTTGCGTCCGTAGGGCTGTCAAGGCCTGCAATGCTTCTTTAGTGATCTGCATCGCCTGTTCAAGACGCTCCGGGCGCGACTCGTCGAGCGCGTCAATGAGTTGCTCTAAGAGCATCTTGATCGGCGTCACGCGAAAGAGCTTTTCGGTATAGACAAACGCGCTGATCCGCTGACGACGTAATAAGAGATTGAGCGCGTCAGTCAGTTGGATTTCGTTGTTCTTATCAGGCGTAGTCACTTGGAGGGCCTCAAAGATCTGGGGCGTCAACACGTACCGGCCGACGATAGTCAACCCGCTGCGTCGCCCTCTGGTCGGTTTCTCTTGGAGCTCTTTTACAAGATAGACGTTTTCGCGCAGGGATTTACCTAGCTGAGCGATTCCGTAGTTTTTGAAGTCTGCTGCTCCTTCGACGCCCGTCACCGCCAGCACGCTGCACCGGTAGTGCTCATAGAGAGCGAGCATCTGGCGCAAGCACTGTCGGCCCTCGCCCAGAAGAATATCATCGGGCAGGATGACGGCGAAGGGCTCGTCGCCCACGACCCCGTGGGTAATCAAAATGGCGTGTCCTAGTCCCAACTGAGGTTCTTGGACGACGGTGCGCACTTTCAGCCCACGCGGGTGTTTTAATATGGGGACGGCTTTGCCAGGGGCTAACACTAAGACGACCTCGCTCAAGCCTGCAAGCGCTGATTCTTGCAGGGCGGGGCGGAGCATCTTCCCCAACTGTTCTGGGGAGAGCAGGCGTGGCTGCCAGCCTGCGATGGGGATGACGACGCGGCGCACGCGCTTGTGGCGCAGTTCCCGCCAACGCCCGATCATCCGGGAGAATTCTTCGATAAGTTCATCGCGCTCCGCTTGGGGAAGCTCCGCGAGTTGTTCGCTGATATTGCTCAGACGCGGTGCCAGCTCTTCTATGGGCTGATAGCCTCCCGCCCGAAGGAGCTCTCGTTTCTCCGAGGCTGTCAAATCGAGCGCCTGCATCAGGCGCGTGAGCATCGTGAGGGAGGGCCGGCGCTGCCCTTTCTCGATATATGTCACGAAGCTCGCCGAGACCCCAGCGCGCTGCGCGAGCTGCGCCTTGGTGAGGTTCATCCGTCTGCGGTAGTCCCGTAGCAGTAGGGCAAGCTCTTCTAAATCTTGGGCAACCATTGTCCCTCTACTTCGTTACTAAGTTTAGCCCGCAGATATTCACTTTGTCAAGGAGACAAAAGAGCAGCACCGGTTGATCGTGCTTCCCACCCTTGGGCCTTCAACAGATATTTCTGATAAAAAGCGCCTTTCCCAAGCACTTGATTTTCACTTTGTGAATATTTTATACTATTAGCAATTCACCAAGTGATGGGTATAAGGAGGCAACCAGTGAGGACCATTGCATGGTTGGATGAGGTAGGGCGAACTGATGTGAGTTTAGTAGGGGGGAAGGGAGCGTCACTGGGGGAGATGCGCAAGGCCCTGCGGGGCATCCCCGTGCCCGACGGGTTTGTCGTCACTGCCGAGGCGTTCCGCGCGTTCGTCGAGCGCACGGGTCTAGACGCCCGGATTCGCGCGCTCGTCAGCGAACTCGATACCCACAATGTCCAAATGCTCGCTGAATACGGGCAGAAAATCAGAAATCTCATCATTGCGACTGCGTTGCCCTCTGACCTTGAGAGCGAGATCCGGCGTGCCTATCGCGAGCTGGTGCGCAAGACGGGCTATACTGACGTGGCTGTGCGCTCCTCCGCAACTATTGAAGACTCCGAGGAGCACTCGTTTGCCGGCCAGCACGATACGTTCTTAAATATCAAGACCGAAGAGATGCTTGTAGATCGGGTGCGCCGGTGCTTTGCCAGTCTCTTCACTGATCGCGCGATCTCGTACAGACGTGACCGCGGCTTCACCAACGGCGACGTCGACATCGCTGTCGTCGTGCAGCAGATGGTGCGCTCGGATTTAGCAGCGTCTGGGGTGCTTTTTACAATTGACCCTGAATCGGGCGCGGAGAACGTCGTCTATATCACGTCCTCCTACGGCTTTGGCGAACTCGTTGTGCAGGGTCGAGTCAACCCCGATCAATTCTACGTCTTCAAGCCGGGGCTGAGAAAGGGTCATAAGGCGCTGATCGAGAAGCGTCTGGGTAGCAAGCAGAAAAAACTCGTCTGCGCTAACGGTGCTCTCAAAGAAGAAGATGTCACTGCTGCAGAGCAACGGCACTTCTCCATCAGCGACGACGAGGTCTTGCAGTTGGCTCGGTGGGCGATTCAGATCGAAGAGCATTACGGGCGCCCCATGGACGTCGAGTGGGCCAAGGACGGGGTAAGCGAAAAGCTCTTCATTGTGCAGGCGCGGCCGGAGACGGTCCATGGGGCCAAGGGTGCAAATACAGTAGAGAGCTACGTACTCGAAGAGCCCGGAAAACTTCTGGTGCGCGGCGAGCCGGTGGGCAGCAAGATCGGTCAAGGCCCAGCGCACGTCATCCGCGATGTCTCGGAGATTGGGCGCTTCCAGCCCGGTGAGGTTCTCGTCACGGAGATGACTGACCCTGACTGGGAACCAATCATGAAGATCGCTTCAGCGATTGTCACCGAGCGCGGGGGGAGGACGTGTCACGCTGCGATCATCTCGCGCGAGCTCGGGATCCCCTGTGTGATCGGCGCCGAGGGCGCAACGCAAAAAATTCAGACTGGACAAGAGATCACAGTAGACTGCTCCCAGGGCGAGGGGCGCGTCTTCGCCGGGCGCTTGAAGTTCCGAGTAGATCGCATTGATGTCGCGCAACTGCCCAGAACGCGCACTCAAATTATGATGAACGTGGGCATCCCGGAGATGGCCTTTGCCCAAGCGCGGATTCCCAATGACGGCGTGGGGCTGGCCCGCGAAGAGTTTATCATCAGTTCACATATTGGGATTCATCCGAAAGCGCTGATCGAATATGAGCAACTCAAAGCCCGTGCTGCCCATGATCCCCAGATCGCTCAGATTGTCAAACAGATAGACGAGCGCACCGTGGGCTACGCAGACAAAGCCCAATTCTTTGTAGACAAGCTCGCCTCAGGAGTGGCAAAGATTGCTGCGGCGTTCTGGCCCAACGACGTAATTGTAAGACTCTCAGACTTCAAGAGCAACGAGTACGCGAGTCTCATTGGCGGTGCGCTCTACGAGCCCAATGAATCCAATCCAATGATCGGCTGGCGCGGCGCGTCACGCTACTACGATCCCAAATATAAAGACGCCTTCGGGCTAGAGTGCCAAGCGCTCAAGAAGACTCGCGACGAGGTGGGGCTAACAAATATCAAAGTGATGATCCCGTTCTGCCGCACCCCCGAAGAAGGGCGCAAAGTCATCCAGACAATGGCGGAGTTTGGGCTGCGTCAGGGCGAGAATGGGCTTGAAGTCTACGTGATGTGCGAGATCCCCAGCAACGTCATCTTAGCTGAAGAGTTCGCGGAGATCTTTGACGGCTTCTCTATTGGGAGCAACGATTTAACACAATTGACACTGGGTTTGGATCGCGACTCGGAGTTGGTCGCGCACATTTACGATGAGCGCAACGAGGCCGTGAAGCGTCTCGTGAAGCACGTGATCGACGTAGCGCGTCGCAAGGGGCGCAAGATCGGGATCTGCGGGCAGGCGCCCTCGGACTTCCCGGAGTTCGCAGAGTTCTTAGTCGAGTGCGGGATTGACAGTATCTCGCTCAACCCAGATACGGTCATCAAGACACGGCTCTTAGTCGCTGAGAAAGAGCAGGAGCTGGCGCGAGGGGGACTTGCCATCACGGTAGATTGAGTGCGCTAATTGCCATTTATCGGGCTGAAGACTCTCTTGTTCGGATCTTGTGGGAACCGACCCCGGTGAACGCCAGCAAGCTTCTGTATCGGCAACTCCGTCCAGTTAGGCTGAGGTTGTCAAAGAAAAGAAGCTACTTCCCCCACAAGCTCACGTCGCCCTTGGCGAAGCGCTCCGCTTCGTCTAGGACCTCGCGCACTTTTTCTAGAGAGTCGAGTTCGCAGTAGAGTCGGAGTAACGGCTCCGTCCCGCTGGCTCGTAGCAGCAACCAGCCGTGTGGAAATCTCAGCTTTACCCCGTCGAGCATCTCTGTTTTTACAACCCCCAGTCCGGCAATCTGCTGTGGTGGCCGACGCTTCACCCGCTCGACGATCTCTAAGCGACTCTCTAAGTGCAAGTCGCGCCGGTCGTACCAGTGCGGCCCAACTTCGGCTAACAGATCTTCGACGATCTTGCTCACGGGCTTTTTCGACCGCGCCGCGATCTCGCAGAGCAATAGAGAATTTAACACGCCGTCGCGCTCAGGGATGTGATTCTTAATCGCGATGCCCCCGGACTCTTCCCCCCCGATAAGCACGTCTTCGCGGACCATCTTCTCGCAAATATATTTGAACCCTACGGGAACTTCGTCGAGCTCTAAGTTGTTTTTCACGGTGAGCGTGTCGATCATATCCGAGAGCGCAAACGACTTGACGACTTTCCCACGCCAGCCCCTCCTCAGCAAGTGCTTCAGAATCAACGCGAAGCAACGATGCGAATCTATCACGTGTCCCAGCTCGTCCATCGCGGCAACTCTATCGCCGTCGCCGTCGGTGACGACACCGAGCAAGCGCTTGGCGCTCTT
>CAYYOG010000008.1:59896-100115 GCA_964473325.1 uncultured Thermotogae bacterium | reverse complement strand
GCGCCGACGTAGCTCAATCGGCAGAGCAACCGCTTTGTAAGCGGTGGGTTGCCGGTTCGACTCCGGCCGTCGGCTCTGCACCAGCTATGTAGGTGAAATCCCCGCCGTCTTTTGGTAAAATATCTTCAGCCTGCAGGGGTTCCGGAGCGGTCAAACGGGACGGACTGTAAATCCGTTGGCCTTGTGCCTTCGGGGGTTCAAATCCCTCCCCCTGCACTGCTTGCGTTGGTCTGTGCTTTGCTCTATAATAACGTATTCACAGTCGGGACCTTCCCCAAGGCGGGAAGATGTTGCCCGGCCCGCGTAGCTCAGAGGTAGAGCGTTCCCTTGGTAAGGGAAAGGCCACCGGTTCGATTCCGGTCGCGGGCTCCAGAGAGTGCAGAAGTGCTGCCGTATTGCTGTGCTGCGGCCGACAGCAGCACTTCGGCACGACAGCACAGCAATACCGAACATGAGGAGGATCTATGGCAAAGCCAAAGTTTGAGCGGAAGAAACCGCACGTGAACGTCGGCACGATCGGCCATATTGACCACGGCAAGACGACCCTGACCGCGGCTATTACTGAGGTTTTGGCACTGAAGGGGATGGCCAAGCCCCGCACCTACGATGAGGTCGCCAAAGCCAGCGAGAAGCACGGCCGCCGCGACCCCACCAAGATCTTGACCATCGCTATCGCGCACGTGGAGTACGAGACGGAGAAGCGCCACTATGCCCATATCGACTGTCCAGGCCACGCCGACTACGTCAAGAACATGATCACCGGCGCGGCCCAGATGGATGGCGCGATCTTAGTCGTAGATGCCTCTGAAGGCCCCATGCCTCAGACGCGCGAGCACGTGCTGCTGGCCCGCCAGGTCAACGTCCCCTATATCGTGATCTTCCTCAACAAGATTGATCTTGTCGATGACCCGGAGCTGATCGATCTCGTTGAGGTCGAGATCCGGGACTTGCTTAATAAATATAAGTTCCCCGGTGACACCGCGCCGGTCATTCGCGGTTCGGCCTTGGCTGCTTATAAGAATCCCACGGACCCCGAAGCGACCAAGTGCATCTGGGAGCTGATGAAAGCCATTGACGAGTACATTCCTGAGCCGGTCCGCGAGGTGGACAAGCCGTTCTTGATGTCCATCGAGGACGTCTTCTCTATTAAGGGACGCGGTACGGTCGTGACTGGGCGCGTCGAGCGCGGGCGGCTTACCCCAGGCCAAGAGGTCGAGATCGTCGGGTTACGTCCAGAATCGCGCAAGACCGTGGCCACCAGCATCGAGATGTTCAATAAAGTTCTCGACGAAGCTCTGCCGGGGGATAACGTCGGGGTCTTGTTGCGCGGCATCGAAAAGGACGAGGTCGAGCGCGGTATGGTGCTGGCTGTTCCAGGCTCGATCACGCCGCACACGAAGTTCGAAGCCGAGGTCTATGCCCTCAGCAAAGATGAGGGTGGGCGCCATAGCCCGTTCTTCTCCGGGTATAAGCCCCAGTTCTACTTCCGGACGACCGACGTCACCGGTACGGTGGTTCTGCCCCAAGGGGTGGAGATGGTCATGCCTGGGGACAACGTGCGCATCACGGCGGAGCTGATCAGCCATATCGCGATGGAAGAGCAGCTGCGCTTCGCCATTCGTGAGGGTGGGCGCACGGTGGGCGCAGGCGTGGTTACCAAGATCTTAGCATAAGCAAGGAGCGAGCGGCGATGCCCCAGGAGCATGTGACGCTGGCCTGCACGGTCTGCCGTCATCGCAACTATCATACGACGAAGAACCCGAAGAACATCAGGAATAAATTGGAACTGAAGAAGTACTGCAAGTGGTGTCGCAAGCACACCGTGCACAAGGAAGCCTAGGCCCGTAGCTCAACTGGTAGAGCAGCCGACTCCAAATCGGCAGGTTGGGGGTTCGAGCCCTCCCGGGCCTGCTTATCAGAATTTGAGGAGAGAACATGCGAGATAGAGTGGCGAATTTCTTCCGTGAAGTGCGCGGGGAATTCCGACGGATCACCTGGCCCAGTCGCGTTGAGGTCATTGGCCTGACAGCTTTGGTGCTCATCATCATTGTGGCGCTTTCGATCTATGTAGGGTTGTGGGATTTTATCTTTCAGAGGCTTATAGCGTTCCTGTTGAGGCGATAAAATATAAAATTATGAAGCGGTGGTACGCGATCCAGACCTACGCAGGCAGTGAGCTCAAGGTTGCTGAGCTCTTAGAGCAGCGGGTGCGCCAGCTGGGTCTAGAGCAGAAAGTCACGGCGTTTGAGCTCAATGGGAAGGAAGTGCGATTCCTAGCGCCTGTCGAAGAAGTGATCACTGCTAAGGCGCGCCGGGGGCGCACGGGGGAGTACCGTGTCCCCTATGAATATGAGCTCAAAGTCGAGCCCAATAAGCGCATTCAAAAGGGCGAGGTCATCGCCGTCAAGCCCGCAAAATATATGAGCTTCGATGCGAAAGTGAAACAGATCGAGACGCTCCAAAGAGTTATCGTCGAGATGAGCAATCGCAATGAAGAAGAATTTCTTATTCCGTTGGAGAAGCGAATTCGTCGTGATATCCGCACAGGGGAGAAGCTTCCCCCGGGGGTGCCGCTGACGACAGACTCTGATCCGAACTTTCGTGCCCCTGGAGTCAAGACGACCGTCGTTCAACGTGACCGCGTCAAGCGCGTCCAGCTGGAGCGTCTAGACACTGGTGAGACTGTAACGGTGCTTGTCCCAGAGAAATATCTCGTCCGGCTTAAAGAGGGAGTCACGCTCAAGCAGGGGGACATGATCGAGAAGGAAGATAAGATCGAGTCTCGAGCTTCAGGGTTGGTGAAGATCAAAGAGTACAAAGACAAGAGAGTCGTGGCGGTGCAGTATATCGAGAAGCGCCGGCTCTTCCCTGGGTATATTTTCGCGTATATGGATATGGGGCAAGACGCTATGCAATTGACAGAAGGGATCAAGTGTCGGTTTGTGGGCAATCCCCCGTTGCCGTTGAGTGAAGAAGAGATGAAAGTCGTCAAGCGTCGGGCGGGGCTACTTGAGGCGCCCAAGGCCGTCGGCCCCAAGATCGAGGTCGAATTTGAGGTCGGCGAGGTCGTGGAGATCATTGAAGGGCCGTTTGCGGACTTCACCGGGGCGATTGTCGAGCTGGACAAGGAACGCGAGATCGCCACGGTGGTCGTCAAGATCTTTGGGCGCGAGACGCGCGTCGACTTGCCCTTCGAGAGCATTCAGAAGATTTGAGGAGCGTGACAGACGATGGCTGCCAAGAAGCAAGTCGTGGCTTTGGTGAAGCTGCAATTGCCTGCAGGGCAAGCGACTCCAGCTCCCCCTGTCGGGCCAGCGCTTGCGGAACATAAGATCAATATCGCCGAGTTCTGCAAGCGCTTTAACGATGCGACGAAGAACGAAGAGAAGGGGTTAATTATCCCTGTGCAGATCACCGTCTACGCGGACAAATCGTTCGATTTCATCTTGAAGAAGCCACCAGCAAGCGAGTTGCTCAGGCGGGCTGCCGGCGTCCCGAAGGGATCTGGTCAGCCCAATACGGTCAAAGTCGGCAAGATCACGGTCGAGCAGCTCCGGCGCATCGCAGAGATCAAGATGGCTGATATGAACGTCAACTCTATAGAAGCGGCCATGAAGACGCTCGCGGGCACAGCGCGCAATATGGGCATCGAGATCGTGGAGAGCTAGGAGAGATTTCTTATGGAGCGCAGCAAACGCTATCTGGCTGTTCGAGAGAAGGTCGACCGCACGAAATTTTATGCGGTTGACGAAGCGATCAAGCTGATGAAAGAATGTGCGACGGCGAAATTCGACGAGTCGGCTGATGCGGCCTTTCGTTTAGCGGTCGACCCGAAGAAGAACGAGCATCGCATTCGCGGGACGGTGACACTTCCTCATGGGGTAGGGAAGACCGTTACGGTGCTCGCCTTTGCCAAGGGCGAGAAGCTCAAGGAAGCCCAAGAAGCTGGGGCGGACTACGTCGGCGGAGAAGACTTGGTAAAGAAGATCGAAGGGGGCTGGTTGGAGTTTGACCGGGTCGTCGCGACACCTGACATGATGGGGGTCGTCAGCAAGCTTGGCAAGATCTTAGGCCCGCGCGGGCTTATGCCCAGCCCCAAGTCAGGCACGGTCACCCCGGATATCGGCACGGCTATTAAAGAACTCAAGCGCGGCAAGCTTGAGTTTCGCCTCGACGAATACGGCAATATACACTCGTCGTTTGGGCGGTGCTCGTTTAAAGCTGAACACCTCAAGGAGAATCTTGTAGCGCTGGCAGCAGCTATCTTGGAAGAGAAGCCTGCGGATATCAAAGGGCGTTTGATTAAGTCTGTCACGATCAGCTCGACGCTGGGGCCGGGGATCAAGGTCGACCCTGATGCCCTACAGAAACTGGTCGCGGCGAAGCAGCTCTAATCGCGGGAGGAACGGGTATGCCCACAGCAGAAAAAGAGCAAGGTGTCAGTTTGCTTGAAGAGCGTTTTAGGAGATCAAAAGCTATTGTCTTTTCGGATTTTCATGGGCTGACGGCTTCTGAGATGGTCGAGTTGCGTCGAGAGCTGCGCAAGCACGGGTTGGAGTACCGTGTGGTGCAGAATACTCTAGCGCGGCTCGCTGCGGAGCGCGTCGGCATCAAAGAGACTGATCAATACTTGCGTGGCCCCACAGGGCTGTGCATCAGTTATGACGATCCGGCGCTGGCGTTTAAGATTTCCCAGGCGCTGACGAAAAAATTCGAGAAGTATAAGATCAAGGGCGGCATCATGGAAGGCGTCGTCGTCAGCGCCCAGGAAGCAGAGCAGTTAGCAAGCCTGCCCAGCCGCCAGGAGCTGCTCGCAATGTTGGTCAGTACGTTGCAAGCGCCGATTCAACAGTTGGCGAGCGTGCTCAACGCAGTGCTGCGCGATTTTGTCAGCGTCGTAGACGAGATACGCAAGAAGCGTGAGGGGGAGCAGCAGACACCCCCAGCGTCTTAATCTCATTAAATGTGAAATCCTTGGGAGGGATTTTCATGGCTGTGAATATCGAAGAGATGGTGGCGGCGGTCGAGCAGATGACCGTCAAGGAGTTGTCGGAGCTGGTCAAGGCTCTCGAGGAGAAGTTTGGCGTGAAGGCCTCCGCGGGTGTGCCCATGATGATGGCGCCTATGCCCGGCGCGGCCGCCGGTGCTGGTGGCGCTACGGTGACCGCGGAGAAGACGACGTTCAAAGTTGTGCTTAAGAACGCTGGTCAACAGAAGGTGCAGCTCATCAAAGTTGTCAAGGACATCACAGGAAAGGGTCTCAAAGAGAGCAAGGACTTGGTGGATCACGTCCCTGCTGTCATTAAAGACGGGCTCAACGAAGAAGAGGCCAATAAGATCAAGGAGCAATTAGTTGCTGTCGGAGCCGAGGTCGAGATCCAATAGTTTGGGGAGTCTTTCTCACTGAATTTATAGAGCTGAGCGAGGGCGCAGCTGCGCCCTACGCTCTGCTTTCCCATATGGGTGAAGGAGGGTTATGCGCACACGACGCTCATGGGGCCGTGTCGGCCACGCGATGGAACTCCCCTATCTGCTGCGGGACCAGAAACGCTCCTACGAATGGTTTTTGACTAAAGGGATCGCTCAACTTATCCGCGAGATCAGTCCCATCAAGGGCGAGGGGCGAGAGGGGCTCGAGCTTGAGCTCAAAGACCCACGGCTTGTCCCTCCCCCCTATTCTGAGCAAGATTGCAAGGACAAGAATTTGACCTATGCCGCGACGCTGCGCGTCAAGGGCATGCTTAAACAGAACGGCAAAAAAGTCAGAGAAGATGAGCTGTACATCGCTGACATCCCGCTCATGACCGCGCGGGGAACGTTCATCATCAACGGCTCGGAGAACGCACTCGTTAACCACTTGACGCGTTCGCCGGGGGTCTACTTCACCAAAGAGGGGCCCACGGAGTATCGTGCGCAGATCCTCCCTGATTATGGGGCGTGGCTGGAGTTCGTGCTCGACACCAAGAAAGAGCGTGCCGTGGCGCAGTTAGATCGAAAGGGCAATATTCCCCCGACGGTGCTCTTGCGAGCCTTGGGCTACACGACCGCTGATATCTATAAACTCTATTCAGTGACACTGAACCCCGTTACTGCGGAGAAGCTATCACGCTTTGTCGACTGCACGATCACTGAGCCCATCACCAACGGCAAGGTGATCGCGCGTGAGGGGGATCGCTTAACTCCTGATCTCATCGAGCAGATTGTGCGGGCGCAGCCGCCGCGTGTGCATTGTTTGGACCGCTATATCCAGCGCAGCCTTGATGAAGACAAGACCACTTCTGCAGAAGCCGCTCTCGATCTGATCTATCGCAAGCTCCGCGGGGCTGAACGCCCCACACAGAAGACCAAACAAGATTTCTTCATCAATTTGTTCTTCAACCCGGAGACGTTTAGTCTCTCGCGAGTGGGGCGGTTCATGGTCAACAAGAAATTGGGCTTGGATCGCCCTGAACACGACACAGTACTCCACAAAGAAGAGATTGCGTTCACACTCAAGCGCCTCTTAGAAGTGCCATACAATCCGTTGTTGGTGGACGATAAAGATCATTTAGCGAACAAGCGCGTCGAGACTCCCGGGGAGACAGCATATAACAGGCTCCGCGAGGGCTTACGCCGTATGGCTCGCCTCACCCAAGATCGTCTCAGCAAGTCCACCCTGGAGGAAGAGGAGGAACCCTTGCGGAATCTCATCAGTGGCCGCGTTGTGCAAGCGGCGCTCAATAAGCTCTTCTATGTGGGGCGGCTCTCGCAATTCTTGGAGCAGACCAATCCGTTGACTGAGCTGACCCACAAGCGCAGGCTCTCAGCCCTTGGGGGCAGCATGAGCAAGAGAAGAGCAAAGATTGAGGTGCGCGACGTCCATCCGTCACACTACGATCGCATCTGCCCCATTGAGACCCCTGAAGGTCAAAATATCGGGCTTATCACGAGCATGGCGACCTATGCTCGGATCAACGACTATGGATTTTTAGAGGCGCCCTATCGCGTAGTCAAGAACGGCAAAGTGACCAATGAGATCAAATATCTCATGGCCGATGAGGAAGAACACTACAAGATCGCGCCGGCGACCGTTCCCTTGGATAGAGACGGCAAGATCATCCCTAAGGAAGTCGAGATTCGCACAGGGCGCGAGAATATTCGCGTGGTACGGCGCGAAGAAGTCGACTTTATTGAAGTCTCCCCGTCAGCGCTAGTAAGTGTCTCGGCTTCACTCATCCCATTCTTGGAGCACGACGACTCCAACCGCGCGCTCATGGGCGCGAACATGCAGCGTCAAGCTGTCCCGTTGCTCAAGCCCCAAGCTCCCTATGTGGGCACGGGGATGGAAGCGAAAGTCGCTCGCGATTCCGGAATGTTGGTCATCGCCGAGGAGGACGGCGTCGTCTCCTACGTCGATGCGCAAAAGATCATCGTGAAATCTGGGCGCAAGGAGCATGTCTATCAGTTGATCACGTTTGATCGCTCCAATCAAGATACGCTTGTCCATCAGCGTCCGATTGTCAGTGTGGGGCAGAAAGTCAAGAGAGGAGAAGTCCTCGCTGATGGGCCTGCGACCGACCATGGCGAGCTGGCCTTGGGGGCTAATGTCTTGGTGTGCTTCCTGCCCTTTGAGGGCTATAACTACGAGGACGCTATTGTCATCAGCGAGCGCTTGGTGCGCGAAGATATTCTCGATTCGATCCACATCCAAGAGTACGAAGTCCGTGCTGAGGAGACCAAGCTCGGCCCTGAAGAGATCACCGACGATATCCCCGACTTAAGCAAAGAAGAGCTGAGAAATCTCGACGAAGATGGGGTAGTCCGTGTCGGGACGGAAGTGAAGATGGGAGATATTCTCGTGGGCAAGATCACGCCACGCGGTGAGACTGAGCCCACCCCTGAAGAGCGTATCTTTAAGTCTATCTTTGGTGAGCGCTCGCGCAACGTGCGCAACACCTCATTGAGACTGCCGCCCACGACTGAAGGGGGCAAGGTCATTCGCGTCAAAAAGTTCTCACGCGACAAGGGCGATGAACTCGAGCCCGGCGTCAATCAATTAGTAAAAGTGTACATAGCCCAGCGCAAGAAGATCTCTATCGCCGATAAGCTCGCAGGACGCCATGGCAACAAGGGCGTTATTGCCAAGATTCTGCCTGTCGAGGATATGCCCTATCTGCCTGATGGCACCCCAGTCGATATGATTCTCAATCCCTTGGGGGTGCCGTCGCGCATGAACTTGGGGCAAGTCTTTGAAGCGCACTTGGGCTGGCTAGCCCATCTCAAGGGCGAATACATGGCCTCGCCGGTCTTCGACGGCGCTCCCGAAGATCGGATCTTAACGGAGCTCTATCACGAGCGAGCCAAGCACGGCCTCGCCGATGGCGATGACGCCAAATATCCTGTGGGCAAGGTCATTCTGCGCGATGGGCGCACCGGCGAGCCGTTTGAGCACCCCGTTACTGTCGGGTATATGTACATGCTCAAGCTCGAGCATATTGCGAACGAGAAGATCCACGCGCGCTCAGTCGGGCCCTATAGCTTGATTACGCAGCAGCCGCTGGGCGGCAAGGCCCAGATGGGCGGTCAGCGTCTAGGCGAGATGGAAGTCTGGGCTCTGGAAGCCTACGGTGCGGCTTCGACTCTGCAAGAGATGCTCACGCTCAAGAGCGATGACACCCGTGGGCGTGTCCAGCTCTACAAGGCGATCTTCAAGGGAGAAGAATTCCCCAAGCCGGGGCTGCCGGAGTCCTTCAAGGTCTTAGTGAAAGAACTGAAGAGCTTAGGCTTAAGCATCCGGGCCTACGATGACAAAGACCACGAGATCGATCTAGACTAGCTATGGAGACAGAGCGTTCGGCCGGCGTGATCGTCTTTCGGGACGGCCCTGCCGGCCGCGAGTATTTGCTGTTACGCAGTGCAAGTGGTGGACATTGGGGCTTTCCCAAAGGGCGTGTCGAACCCCACGAAGACGAGACAGCGGCAGCCCTGCGGGAGCTTCACGAGGAAGCCGGAATCGATGTAGAGATTCTACCCCACTTCCGCGAAGTGATTCGGTATGAATTCACGCGAGGGTCGAAGAACTTCTCCAAAGAAGCCATCTATTTTTTAGGACGCGCGCACTCATTTGACGTGAAGCTCTCTGGGGAGCATTTGGATTATCTCTGGGCGTCCTATGAGCGGACGCGCCAACGGCTCAGCTACGAAAACGCTCAAGAACTCCTGGACAAAGCCGAGAGATTTCTCAACGACCGAGCAAGCGCTTGATCGGCTCTCGTAACTCTTCAGGAAAGCAGAGGCGATCTTGGCTGAACGTCTTGTTGCGCAACGCGCCAATGACATCTGAAGCTTGGGCAAGCTCGATCAGCTCTCCCACATTGTTCACTAAAAAGATATTCTCTCCGACCTCGCTGCTGGTCCACAGATAGCGATCAGTATAGGGGTCATCGCTGGCACGGTCTAGGACCAAATAATATTCTGGGTCGAAGCCGGCGCGAGCCACAAGCTCGCGTAACTGCACCGACCATGCTGTGAATTCTTCGAGGGGCATATCGAGCGTTTTGAAGAGCCGTCGGTGCAAAAACCGACCAGTGAGATCAGCAAGGATATGATCGTCGCTCTCTCGCCATGCCTGCAATGCTGCCAGCACAGTGGTGTCATCCAAGTGTAGGTGATCTTCGATAGAGAGGGCGCGGGGGGCCGTCAGCAGTTTTCTCAATGGAGCAGGAGCAGGAAGGTCGTGCCCAGTGCGGAGAAGCCCCGATGCCCTCTGAAGAATCTTGCGCACCATGACGTCGGCGGCGCGGGCTGTCTTGTGATGGTAGACTTGCTGGTACATATAGTAGCGTGCGAGCACATAGCCTTCGGCGGCGTGCAGCCCTTTCCGTAAGTCAATAGCCAACTCCCAATCGTCGCGCTGCTCAACCAAGCGCAGACTGTGTATAAGCCAGTTCACGTCGAAATATCCGTAGGTGACCCCCGTACACAGACTGTCGCGTAGGAGATACTCCATACGATCCACGTCAAGTTGACTGGAGAGCAATTTCACGGCAAACGCGGGCTGGAACGTCCTCTGAAAGAGCTGGATCATCTGCTTAGGGTAATTTGGGTTCGCCCCGGCTAAGACGGTGTGCACAGGGCTTTGGGGATCGCTGATGATGCGCACAGTCCAGTCTTCGTGAGGGATGTGAGTGAACTCTTCCAAGAGATGTGAGAAGGGCAAGTGCCCGAGATCGTGCAAGAGCGCTGCAGCGAGTAAGAGTTCGCGGTGTTCTTCTAATATACGCTGGAGAGTGGGTGGGGGATTAAGTTCGTGGAAGTGCTCCAAGACGCGTTTCATCAAGAACGCTGTTCCCAAGGCGTGGGAGAAGCGCGTATGTGTTGCTCCGGGATAGACGAGGGAGGTCACGCCGAGCTGACGGATGTTGCGCAAGCGCTGGAACTGCGGGGTATCAATGAGCTCTAAGACGAGCGCGTCGCGCTCTTTATCGAAGCCGATCAGATTGTGCACGGGGTCGCGGAAGACCTTGTCCATGAAGATATTCTAGACGAACGGGCAAGAAAAGACAAAAGGTAGCTGCTGCTTGGCTGTATAGCCATTTCTTGTTATACTACAGCCTATAAGCAAATTCCCGAGTAGAGAAAGGATCTCTATGATGCTTACGCAAAAAGTCGCTGAAAATCTCTATATTCTCGACACGGGGATGTTTGGGCTAGAGCGCTACGACGGGATCTATATTCTCAAAGCCCCACAAGTTGCTATCATCGAGACGGGCCTTTCGCACACATTAGAAAAGACCCTCGCGGCACTCGATGAGCTAGGCATCCGTCGCGAGGACGTCGCGTATATCATGCCCACGCACGTCCATCTCGATCACGCTGGGGGGACAGGGCACTTAGCTGAAGCCTGCCCCAACGCCAAAGTGATCGCGCACGAGCAGGGGGCGCCGCACTTGATAGACCCGACGAGACTTTTAGAGAGCGTGCAGCGGGCCGTCGGACCGATGTTCCCGTTCTATGGCACACTCAAGCCCACGCCCACAGAGAGAGTGCTTCCCGTGCGCGGCGGTGAAGCCTTCAATCTTGGGGACGGCTTTGAGATCGAAGTGATCGCGGCGCCGGGGCACGCGCCGCACCAAGTTTGTTTTTTTGAACGCAAGCTGCGCGGACTCTTTACTGGTGATGCCGCAGGGATCTATCGTCCCTGGGGAGCGGGACTTCTGCCGACGACGCCCCCGCCGGCATTTCACTTAGAGCAAGCCCTGGAGACGCTCGCTCGCCTCAAAGCCCTTCAGCCCAAGCTCTTGCTCTATACCCATTGGGGTGCACACTCTGATATCAGTCTCTTGGACCAGTATGCGCAGATGCTTCAAGACTGGGTGAGCGAGATCGAGCACGCCAAGAAGACCCTCAAAGACGACCACGCCGTCAAAGAGCACTTTGTCCAGAAAGAGACCCCGCTACTCAAGGATCACTATCCAGAGCTGATCTTGCGCGGCGAGATCGAGATGAACGTCCAGGGTATACTGCTCTACTTACGCAAGGTGCGTGGGATTGCTTAGAAGAGATCTTTTTCGCGCAGCGCCGGGGCGGAGAAAAGCAGAAATTCTAAGCGCTCATCCCCGACGCGCTCGATGATTCGAGACGGCGCATTAGGCAAGATGACGACTTGCCCGGCTGTTACTTCCAAGATCTGATCCCCGACGGTGACTCGTGCCTGCCCCTGACGAATATAGAGAAAGTGCGGAGAGCGCTCTTTGAGCTGGACGTGCTTGCTCACGCGCACCAGGGCGACAGACCCAACGGCACTCTTGGCTAGATAGCCCCACTCGAACGCTGAGCTCCCCTTGGGGAGTTCTTTGTTCTCTAATGTTGCGAGATTCAATAAGTGGGGCCGTATGTCGGACTCATCGGTTGGCAAGGGTTGAGGGCGCAGCGATGAGGGGTCTCCCGGTGGAAAGACGTCGCCGATGAGCACCTGGACTTCGTCAAGCCCATTAGGAGCGGGAGCGTAAAAGCTCAGGATCTTCAAGGGTTCCACACTCGTGACGCGCAGCCCTAAGGCCGTCCGCCGCGGGATCACTAAGAACGAGTCCCGTTGTACTTCAATGTCGCGGCTCTTGAGAAACCCTACGGCTTTCCCACCCACGATATAACTGAACTCATGCGCACTCTCACGAAAGTACGGCACTACTCTCGTCAGAAACTGACGATACTCGAGTTTCCCATCAGGGGTGCGAGCGAGCGCACGACGACTCTCGACGATATCGTCCAACGATAGCACCGCGGGCTTCAGCTGCTGCGGCGTGTTCAACCATATATACCCAACTATTCCTACAAAGACGGCTACGGCAATCCATATCCACCAACGCAGATCCATCGTGTCGGCCTCCTTGAACAGCCTCTCATTGAATCGGGTTTTATTTAAGCATCTTTATGAGGCGTGTGCAACTATTCTGTTGCAGGGCTTGTCCCTTCGTGTTATATATAGATCATGCGCACGCGCTCTCGGAAATTGCGTCGAATTGCGATCTTGACAGCGCTCTTCGTCGTGACTATGGCTTCTTCGGTGAATATCTATTTTGTGCGCGTCCAAGCGGCGTTCGATGAGCCAGGGGTCAATCTCTATCTGATTGGGGGCTTCTGGCACGTCGCGCTCGGGATGGACGAGTTCGACACCGAGGGGCGCTGGGTGGGGATCACAGTCTATGCGTTTGGGGCCGCTGAACACTATCGCAACAAGTACGTCAACCCCGAACACTATCAAGGCCTCGAAAGACTGCTTTACTATGTGCGCTTGGTCTTCACGCGACAGCCCGGCAGTATCATCGCGTGGGATGTTCTCAAAGAACCGGGGATGACGCTGGAGCGATTTCTCGCGTCTCCGGACTTACGTCTGATTATCAGGGTGCATCCGGAGCAAGCCCAGCGCATTCGTCGGCTCATTGAGCAGTATATAGCCATGTTAGAATCCGATCCGGTCCTGAGTCGGCCGTGGCGGCGGGCTTGGTACGGCGAAGCTCTTCCGTATAGTCTCTTTGGGTTCAATTGCGCGACATTCGTCGCTCGATTGCTCTTTGAGGGCGGGCTCTACACCTCGGCCCATCTCGCTTCCGAGAGGGTGATCCCCAAGGAGTGGCGTCTACCGTCGAGCTTGCTGAAAACCTATCTCAATTCGGACGTGCTCAGTTCTAGAGATCTTGTTCCTTCGCTGCGCTAACCGCGAAATTCGAGTATACTCATGTCGAGGAGGACGAGACGATGTTTGTGCGCATGTGGATGACTGCTGATGCTGTCACGGTGCCGCCGGAGACCCCTATTTTGGAGGCACAAGAGATCATGAAGAGATACGGGGTGCGTCGCCTTCCCGTCGTGAACAAGCGGGGTAGGCTTGTGGGGATCGTCACCAAGAGCGATATTCAAGGGGCCAGCCCCTCCAGTGCGACTACTCTGAGCATCTGGGAGTTAAATTATTTATTGGCCCGCACCACCGTGGAGCAGATCATGGTCAAGGCTGAGGATCTCATTACGGTCAGCCCCAACGATCCCATTGAGCGAGCAGCACTGCTCATGCACAAGCACAAGGTCGGTGGGCTGCCCGTCGTGGACGGAGGGCACTTAGTAGGAATCATCACCGAGTCGGACATCTTTGAGGTGTTCTTAAAGCTTTTAGGGATTCATCAGAAGGGGACTCGGCTGACCCTTGAGCTTGAGGATCGTCCTGGGGCACTGTCGGAAGCTCTCAATGTCTTGCGCGAGCACGACGTCAACGTGCGCAGCATCGTCACGTGTGACGAGTGTCGCACGACTCCTGACACCGGGGTCTTTGTCATCAAGATAGACAGCTATGACTGGCGCCAGATCGTGAAAGACCTCAAAGACAAGAAAATCAAGGTGCTCGACGCGCGGCACGTCAGCGCCGAGGAAGAGTAGCCATGGCTAAAAGAGCAAGTAAGCCTGGACCCGTAGTCGTTGGGGCTCCCCTGACAGGGCGCGAGACCACACGTGAATTGATTGATACCGCGTTTCAAGCGTTTGTAGGGCGTGAGCTGCGCACGGCCTATCAGATCATCAGACGGATGATTCTCGAGGATCACACGATTGTGCTTGCGCTGTCGGGGGCTATGACCCCCGCGAGCTTACATACGACGTGTCTCATTCCGCTCATCAGAGCTGGGATTATAGATATTCTCGTCACGACGGGAGCCAATATCTATCACGATCTGCAGCGGGCTATAGACGGAGAGTTCTTTGCTGTAGACCCCAACATCGGTGATATTCAGTTGCGTCGGAGCGGGCTGACGCGCATCTATGATTTGGTCTTCCCTGAGGATGATCTCTATCGCACGGACAAGCTCGTACAGAAGCTCCTCACTCACAAAGCGTTTCAACGGCGCATGACGACTCCAGAGTTTCACGATCTCCTAGGGCAGCACGCAGCAAAGTTTCTTAAGAGAACATCTCAAGAGAGCTCGCTCACTGTGCAGGCACATCGGGCTCGCGTGCCGATCTTCTGCGGGGCTCCCCAAGACAGCTCGATCTATCTTAACTGTGCGTATCTCAAGCGCAAGCTTGGCGAGAAGTTTCAGTTTGGGATCGACATCGAAACAGATATTCACGAATTTGGTGCCTATCATTGGTTGGCGAAGCACCGATGGTCCAAGAAACTCAGCATTATTATCTTAGGGGGCGGGGTGCCGAAAAATTACAGCCTCCAGCCGGAGCCATATCTCTCTCAAATTTGTGGGCTCGAGACAGAAGGCTACGACTGTGACGTGCAGATCTGTGATGCGCACGTGCAGAACGGGGGTCTCAGCTCGTGCACAGCCGGCGAGGCCCACACGTGGGGCAAGGTCTCCGCAGAATTTCAGAAGAACTCCCAGTATGTCTTCGCTGATGTAACTTCAGTCTTCCCATTCATCGTGCACGCGCTCTTGCAGGAGGGCCTGAAAAAGACGTCGCGCCGGCTGCTCGACCGGCGCGACGAAGCGCTGAAACTCCTAGATCAAGCGCTGGGGCTTTAGGGCTTTGCCCCTGTACGTTGCGGATTTTGACGGAACATCGGCCAGGGGCTTTGCGCGGGGCCGGCTTCGCCACGGATCTTGTACAGATTCCCATCGCGCGAAGCAACGTAGATCGTCCCATCGCTTGCGATCACCGCAGAGGAACGTACTTCCCCATCTGTCTTAAAGCTCCAGCGTAGCGTCCCGTCAGCGTTGACAGCATAGAGATTGCCGTCATCTGAGCCGATATAGATCACTCCGTCGGCAGCGATGGCTGGTGAGGAATAGATTGGCCCTTCGGTTTGGAAGCGCCATCTCTCTTGGCCATCGGGCTTGATCGCGTAGAGTCGGCCATCGAGCGAACCGACGTAGATCGTCCCATCAGGGCCGACAGCCGGAGAAGAGAGAATCTTATCATTCGTCTTGAAGCGCCACTTCTCCTTGCCATCGGGCGCGAGTGCGTAGAGATTCCCGTCGTCTGAGCCGATATAGACAGTGCCATCCTCACCGAGAGCTGGCGAGCTGCTGATCGAATCCCCGGTGCGGAAGCGCCACTGCCGATAGAACCCGTCAAGATTGACAGCGTAGACACGCCGGTCGAGCGAGCCAATATAGAGCATCTTGGCGATAAGAGCCGGGCTGGAGACAACCCCGCCCTCGACATCGACAGGGCGTCCCTTCATTGCCCCGTTGGGTTGTACTGCATAGACTCTTGCGCTTTCTGTGGGTTGGCTCCCCGAGCCGAAATAGATCGTCCCATCGGGGCCAATAGCTGGGCTGCTGCGAATGGGAAGATTAGCTGGGAAGCGCCATTTTTCTTTGCCGTCGGGAGTGATCGCATAGAGATTCCCGTCGTCTGCACCGAAATAGATTGTCTTGTCTTTCGCGATAGCGATTGACGCCGAGAGAATAGCTCCACCAGCGCGGAATGTCCATTGTACTTGGCCGTCGGGGCTGAGCGCATATAAGGACTGATCAGCCCCAAAGAGATAGATTGTCCCATCGAGGCCTAAGGCAGGGCTGGAGTCCGTCGGTCCAATAGAGGTCTTCCAAAGTAGGGTTCCGCTTGCTGGGGTCAGCTCCAGTCTGAAGCGCACCCACTGCGGACTGTTCTCGGCCCCGGGGGCACGGATCATAATCAAAGCGCGATAGCGCCCTGCCCTTAAGACGGTGTTATCAGCTTTGACAGTCACGCGGACGGACTCTCCTGCAGCGAGCTCTCCGGCGTCAGGGGCGATAGTAAGCCAGGCTGCATCGGTGAGCGCTGCCCAAGAGAGCGTCCCGCTCCCAGCATTAGTAATCTCAAATTCTTGAGCAGGAATCTCGCCTACTCCGACCATCCCTGTTGCGCTCAAGCTCTCGGGAGTGACGCGCAAGATAGGGACAGCTACAGCTTCGAATGAGAACTCGACGGGCTGACTCGCTTGGCCTGCTTCGTCGGTCAGTGTCACCGAGAGCGTGACGCGCTGCGCTGTCGCAGTTGCGATCTCGAACGAGAAGACCCCTTCTTTTTGTCCCTTGACATTGGGTGTGACTTCAAAGCTTTGGAACTCTGTCGCACTGACAACAGTAAAGCTCGCTGTGGCGAGATCGCCGTCTGGGTCTTTGAAGCCGATGAAGCCCGTCACAGGTTTCCCAACGGCACGGATTTGCGCTGGGAAGTCTATGAAGAGAATCTCTGGTGGGCTTTGAGTTTGCGTTGTGCGTCGTGCTAGCGCGAGCGCAGGCTTTATCGTGAGCAGCACCCAGATGCGCGCGAGCTTGTGCCCGTTAGAAAAGACGGTGATCAAGAACGGGAACTCTCCCGAAGGGTTGGGGTTGCCGAAGATCGAACCGGTGCTAGGCGAGAGCCGCAAGCCGACTTCGTTGAGCGCACGGCTCGTGCGATCTCCGACCGTGACGTTGGGCTCCTCGACGAAGCGCACACCTACAGGCAGCGTGCTCTTGATCTCATCGGGGATCTTTATATAGCTGAACGTCCCTTGCTGGGCTTCGGCAGCGAACTCATAGAGAGCTAGCTCTAGAGAACTAGCCGCGCAAGACTCATTGGAGTAATCTGATTGACCCGATGACGTGAACGCCCGGACTCGGTAGCAGTACGTCGTTTCGGGCAGGACGTTCGTATCTGTGAACGTCGTGGTATCGGCAGCCAGCCGGACGATCTCGCTGAACTCTGGATCGAGGGCAAAGCGACGCTCCAGAGAGAACCCGGCTTCGTTAGTGGCTTGGTCTTTCCACGTCACACTGATCTCACGTGGCCCGCTGCCCACGGCAACGAGATCTGTTGGTGCGTTAGGAATGATGATGACTTCTCCAAGCAAGAGTTGGCCCGCGCCCCAATCGTTGTCTTTCCCTCGAGGGCCGCGGTCTTCGGCGCGTTTTTCCAGAAATTCTTGGATCTGTTTCGGTGTGAACTTGGGGAAGACCTGTTTGGCGAGCGCGGCTGCGCCCGTAACGTGCGGCGCCGACGATGATGTGCCAGGGAAGCCAGGA
Source organism: uncultured Thermotogae bacterium (assembly GCA_964473325.1). Taxonomy (GTDB): domain Bacteria; phylum Bipolaricaulota; class Bipolaricaulia; order RBG-16-55-9; family DRXL01; genus JANXCC01. The sequence continues at coordinate 82,644 of CAYYOG010000008.1, read as the reverse complement.
TTCTGTCCAGGGCCATCGCCTGAGTACTTCCCGTACGTGGCCGTCGAGACATGCGACGGAGCTGTGATATCAGGCTTGATGCGATTGTCTTTCGTTGGACCGCGCCCGCTGTAGACTAAGAGATTCGTCTCTGGGCAGAGGGTGCTGGGGCAGCGATCTGGCGCATGATGAAAAGCTCCGACAGTGAGAGCATGAGGAGAGATGGCGGGCTCGAAGATCGAGACGCTGCCGCGGGAGACTCGATACTCAATCGTATGGCACTTTAAGCATTCCGCGATAGCGATGTCGAGCCGGGCCGGAGGGGCTGCCGCGCGCTTCTTAATGACGCGCAGCCCAATATAGTCACGGCGCCCCACAAATCCCAAGTTTAGAGTGAAGACCATGTAGATTCCGCCCTTTACGGGAATCCCGGGTTTCCAGACCCAATCGGCGCGACGCCGCAGTTGGGGCTGAGACTCGAAGACAAACTCCAAATCATAGTCATCAGCGGCCCCAGCACATGGGGCATCCCAGCTCAAGAACGCTCCTACCGCTGCAGCAGCCGCTAAGTTCTCTATATTGACAAACTCGACCTCGATGCTGAGGGTTTCGTCAACCCCGGAGAAGTCATGGGCATCATTTCTGTTTTGATCGGTGAAAGAGCCCTCCCAGTGACTATCGCCGAGGTTGTTGGCGCTCGTCACCCACGTAATACCTGCATCATGAGCTTTCTTGATATGGGGTTCAAACAACCCTGGGCCGCGAAAACATCCTGACGCGTAGCCCCCAGATGTATTAATGACGTCGACTTTCTGGGTGATCATCCAGTCTACGGCCTGACGAAACTCGACATCGGTGTCAAACGCTGCAAGATGGAGATGTATCCCTGGGGCAATGTCGGTAATGACCTCGCTCACGGCCACGCCATGCCTGCCGGGGAATTCTGGGTCGGTCATCTGCCCATCGCGACGGAAAGACTTAGCCGTCACGCGCTCACGCGGGGGCAGCTCTCGCCCTAAGAGTCGTTCGTAGCCATCGAAATCCGGGTCAATAACGCCTATCTTGACCCCGCGCCCGTCTACACCGGCCTTGTGCCACGTCGGCGCGCCGATGAGCTTCTGCCCTTCGCTGACCGTCGTCCCTTGGGATAAGACCGGTCGGACAGGAAGTCGCACAAACTGCACTTCTTTCAGATCAGCAAGCTGCGCGATAGCCCCGATGGGCATTAGGGCTTGAATCTGAGCTGCGTAACGCAGCTCGATCTTTCCCCCGACACGCTCAATAGCTGCAGCGATCTTGCTGAAAGCACTTTCGGATTCAGCCTCGATGATCACGCGGATATGATCCCCTTGGCGATGCAAGCCATATACTGAAGAAATTGCTCGATGAAGGGCGTCTGTTACGAAGAGAGGCTGTTGTGCGCGATAGTCCGAGATCAAGCCTTCCAAAGCATTAGCAATCTTCGGGTGGTCGAAGTCTCTCGCTTTGGGCCATACTTCCCACTCTTGGGCAACAGCTACAAAGCTGTTCAAGAAGCAAAGCACTAGTAGAACCACGCAGCTCTTCTTGAGCATGGTACCTCCTCGGTGTAGGGTTGTTGTGCTTATTTTTAGCATAAAACATGGTGAGAAGTCAAGAGGGGCTCGATTGAGTTTGACAACAGCACGCCATCTATGCTATAGATAGTGCATAATCGATGCAGGAGGTGACATGAATGGTGGAGCTCTTGACAGCACTGGGCAACTTTTTGATCGCTGTGGGGATCACGATCTTGCTGATCCGCATTGGGGGCTACTTTGAAGGCATGTGAGGCGCCTTGAGATGGAAGCCGATGAACTCATTCAAGAGCCTATGAGCAAGCGTGATCTCGTCTTCACTCAGGGCGAGCCGGTCGAGCTTGCCCCAGCTCAGCCCTAAGAGTATCTTTAAGTTTTGCGCCAAGCGCGGGCTGAGCCGGGTGTCACCTGCCTGATGGCATTCCGCGCAGACAAAGCCCCCATTTTGAGGAGAGAACCAGAATTCGTCCGTGAGTCTATGCCTTCCACGGGCACAACTGCTCATGCGCGGCGCGATCCCCAGCGCGCGCATCAGCTTCAGTTTCACCGCTATGGCAGCTAGCTCGAGATTCTTCACAGAGGCAAGCTCGTCTAAAAAGCCGCGCAAAAATTCAAAGATCGCCCGGTCGGGGTGGTGCTCCTCGACGAACTGATTCAGTAAGTGCACTGTGTGCAGCGCGAGCGTGAGGCGCTCATAGTCGCTCTTAATAGCGCGATAGTCTTCAAGAATGCTTGCTTCTCTAAGTAATTTGAGGTTTTCGGCGTCGTAGAAGACCAGCTCGCTGAGCGTCAGCAGATCTAACGCTGCGCCGAATTTGCTCTCGGTACGCCGAGCCCCCTTAGCGATGAGCGAAATTTTCCCATAATCGCGAGAGAGCACAGTCAGAATGAGATCGCTCTCGCGAAACTTGATCGCGCGCAAGATAAAACCAACAGTTTTGAGGATCATGCGTGAAAAACTTCTCGTCGTTGCGTCACTCTCTCTAATCGCTCCGGCACGACGCGCACGCCGAGCCCTAGTCCCAGAGGAACTTTGATCGTCCCGTCGCGCTCCAGCACAAACGGCGGCTCTATTATATCTTCTCGCCAATAGCGCGCGCTTGCGGATATATCATTGGGAAGCACAAAGTTAGGCAAGCTCGCTAAGGCGACGTTCGCCGCTCGCCCAATCCCAGTCTCTAACATCCCCCCGCACCAGACGGGTACGCCCCGCCTGAGACAGAGATCGTGAATTCTTTTCGCGTTGAGCAGCCCGCCTACTCGCCCCGGCTTGATATTGATAATCTTACATGCCCCGATATCGAGAGCTTTTCTCACGTCGTCGGGGCTCTTGATGCTCTCGTCCAGACAGATCGGGGTCTTCAGCTCTCTCTGCAAGATTGAGTGATCTATCAGATCGTCATAGTCTAATGGCTGCTCTAGCATCAGGAGATTGAACTCGTCAAACTGCTTCAGATGCGATAGATCAGCTATGGTATATGCAGCATTGGCATCGGCCATCAGATCTATATCCGGGAAGCGCTGGCGCACAGCGCGCAAGACGTCAATGTCCCAGCCGGGCTTCACTTTGAGCTTGATGCGCTTATACCCCTGAGCACATCGGTGTTCGATCGCGTTGAGCAGTGTTGAGATGTCTTTCTGAATTCCGATGGAAATTCCGCTTTCAATGCGATCTTTCGTGCCGCCAAGCAGCTTTGCTAGTGAGACATTGTTCGCTTGCGCCAGCACATCCCAGAATGCAGCTTCGAGTCCTGCCTTGGCCATGGGGTGTCCCCGGATGGGCTTGAGCCTCGCTTGGAGCTCTTCAACAGAAGAGATATCTTGGCCGAGCACGGCGGGAATGCAGAAGTCTTTGAAGACATGCCAAGCTGTTTCAATGGTCTCATACGAATACCAAGGCCCTGCACCAGCGACGCACTCCCCGTAGCCGGTCAGCGCATCGCTATGAATCGCAATGATAATGCACGGTCGAATCGTCTCACGCCAGCCGCTGGTCTCGAACGGCTCGACCAGCTCCATCACAATATGACGTAACTCGATGGCTTCGAGTTTCATTTCTGCAAAAGCTCTTCTTTGGTCGTCTTCTCCAGCAGATAGAACGCGCGCTTACGTCCGCCTTCCTCGATGGCGAGAAAGTCAGTTGCATAATACCCCTGGGCGAAATAATGCTCGAAAATCTCGCGCGTCTGATGGCGCCACTCCTTGACCAACGGCATATTCTGCTCGCGCATCCTCTGCCAATCGTAGGGAATTTCTAGGAGCAATCGCAGCTCAGCAAGCTCTAGGGAGTAGTCGCGATTGACGAGGAAGCCGTCACGCTCTTCGACTTGGTTGATGACAGTATAGTTCCCTAACGATGTTTCGCGTGTGCCCTGGAGCCGAGCCTGCACACGCGGGCTCGTGATCCACCACTCCACGGTCAAGCGATCTGTCTCCAGGCCTGCATTGAGGCGGTCTCGCATGTCGCCGTAGAGATTGCGCTCGTATCTGTTGGAGATGACGCCAAGCTTATGCAGATTGAAATGGGCGTTAGGGCTAACGAGGGGGTCGAACGTCCACGTGATCAGCTCAATGCCTTGAGCGAGCATAGCCTCGCGCTGCTTGAGCTTCAGCTCATAGCCGACACCCTGAAAGCGTCGCTCTGGGAGCACGGCGCACATGAGCGAGCAGTGCTTGAGTCTATTATGCTCAACCCCAGGGAACCCATAGACAAACCCGATCAGGTTATTCTCTTCGAATGCCCCAAGCAGCACGCCGCCATTCTTGATGGTCGTCAGCAATAAGTGATGGGGGACGACGCTGATATCCTCAAAGCCCCAGATCTCTTTCTGAAGGCGCTCGCAGGCGTGGAGTTCTTCAAGCGTCTGCAGCGGTCGGATAGTAATCATAGACATCGACGTGTCTTAGTTCTCTTCCGACGATACATAAATTTATCAGCTTCTTCAAGGATGGCGTCGAGCGAGCGCGAGGCCTCTGGGGACCACGACGACGAGCCCAAGCTGATTGAGAGCTGCAATCCTGGAAACTTCTCTCCCAAGCGCTTGCTGAGATTTTGTAGCTCCGGCTGGAGCCGCGCCAGCACGTGCTCAGCCTTCTGGGGAGGCGTCTGCGGCATGAGAATGATGAACTCATCGCCGCCGTAGCGGAAGATACTATCAGTCTTACGGACGGTCTGCTTCAAAAACTGCACCAACTCTTGCAGCACACGATCTCCTGAGAGATGGCCAAACTGGTCGTTCACCTCGAAGAAATCGTCTACGTCGATCAAGACGAGCGTAAAAGGCTGACGCGTATCCATGAGCTGCGTGAGCAGCTCATCCAAGGCGCGACGATTGTACGCGCCAGTGAGGGGGTCATAACGCGCCTGCTCCACGAGCTTCTGTTGTTGTTCATGGAGAGCTTTCAGTTGGTAGCTGTGAGTAAGGGCCAAGGTCGCCATAGTGACGAGCAGCGCTAAGGGCTCAAGCTCACTAGGGGTGGGCAGGCGCCCATCGCGCGGCTGGGAGAGTGCAATGCGCCCAAAGATCTGATCCCCAGAGCGCAGCAGCCAATAGAGCATATCGTAAGGGCTCCATGCAGCGCTCGCATGGGATGGCGCGACGGCGTACTGGCGCAGCTGGGGCAAACGTTTTGCAGAGACATAGAGAGCCGGGCCGATGGGATGGCCCGCTTCAAGGATCTGTTTGTCCGAGAGAATCTCTCTGGTAGCGCGACGCTGCTGCAAGAGGTGCTCTTGCTCTGGAGAGAGCCCAAGGGTGATATACTCAGCGATGGTCGGCGGCCCAGGCTGGTCAGGCGAGGCCGGCTCCGCATAGAGCGAGACGTCTACGCGTTCAAAGGGCGAGTATTTTGCAAACGCCTGGGCGATTTGGCGCAAGATCGTGCTCGGGGCAGAGCTCTGGAGGATCTGCGTGCCGATAGCGATGAGCTCTTGATAGAGCTCTGCAGGAAACGCGCTCATACAGTTACCCTTCGCACCCCAGCAACTTGGCGATTTCAGCTTCATCCTCGTTCCAGCCAGGACGGACTTTGACTTGTAAATCCAAATAGACATGCTTGCCCAAAAAAGTTTCAATATCGTGTCGGGCTAAGCGCCCGATCTCTCTGATCATGCGGCCACCGTTTCCAATGATAATAGGCTTTTGCGATTCCCGCGCCACGTAAATATTGGCGAAGATCTCTACCAGCCCATCCTCGCGCTCCTCCATGTGAACGACTTCAACCCCGGTCGAATACGGGACTTCTTTATGGGTGAGCTGGTAGATCTTCTCCCGGATAAACTCAGCGATCACAAACTCCGCAGAGCGATTTAACTGAGTGTCATCTTCGAAGTATTTGGGGCCTTCGGGGAGGAGCTCCGCGATGGTATTTGCGGCAAGCCCAAGATTGACCCCCTGGGTGCAGGATATGGGGATGATTTCTCGGAAGAGCCCGGTCTGCTGATAGGCCGTCTTTGTCGCTTCGAGTTGCTCTTTGGAAGCGAGATCGATTTTGTTAATCAAAAGCACGATGGGAATGGGGGAGCCGTTGATGCGATCAAAGACTCTCTCGTCGTATTCGTGGAGCTTGCCCCACGGCTCGGTCATATAGACTAAGACGTCGAGGCCATCGAGGGCGGCATAGGCTTGCTTTAAGAGATAACTGCTCAGTTTGTCCACGGGTTGGTGGAGCCCTGGCGTGTCCACAAAGATAATTTGCGCTCCCGGCAGCGTCAGCACGCACTGAATGCGATGGCGCGTGGATTGGCGCTTCTCCGAGACTATTAAGAGCCTCTTGCCCATGAGGGCATTGATAAAACTCGATTTTCCCACGTTGGCTTGGCCTAAGACTCCGACAAACCCCGATTTAAATCCCATTGAGCCAGCTTCCCTCCTGAATTATCTGGATCGCTCGGTGAATATCATACTGCAAGAGACGATCCTTGTCCAACGGGGGGATCTGCTGGGAAAGACGCTCATAGAGTGTGCGGGTGCGGGGAGCCATCTGAGAGGCCTCGCGAAAGCTCAGGGCTTGGCGGACGGCCAATAGCTCTATGGCCAAGATAATCTCGACGTTCTTGACGATCTGCAGCGCTTTATACGCTGACGTCATGGCCATACTGTTGTGGTCTTCTTTGCCTCCTGATGTGGGGATGGAGTCGACACTTGCTGGGTGAGCGAGCACTTTGTTTTCGGCGACCAGAGCTGCGGCTGTATACTGCGGGACCATCAAGCCCGAATTGAGCCCACTATCGTGGACTAAAAACTTCGGGAGATCTGGGACTTCGAGCAGGAGCGCGATCCGACGCTCTGAGAAATTTCCGATCTCAGCGACAGCTTGGCCTAGAAGTTCACAGCAGAACGCGAGAATTTGTCCATGAAAATTCCCCCCCGACAGCACCTCGCCCGATTCGGCAAAGACCAAGGGGTTATCGGTCGCGGAGTTCATCTCGATCTCAAGCTTCCCTTGGACGAAGTCAAGTATATCTAGAGAAGCGCCCAGCACTTGGGGGATGCAGCGCAGCGTGTAATTGTCTTGGATATCGTCGGTGCGACTGTTAACCAGCTTACTTCCCTCAAGCCACGCGTGCATCGCTGCGGCGACGCGGGCTTGCCCAGGGTGCGGGCGCGCGCGATGGAGACGCTCATCGAAAGCGTCCGTATGCCCGCGCATGGCTTCGACGGCGAGCGCGCTGATCGCTTGCGCTTGCTCTAAGAGATTTTGAGCGTGCACCAACGCGACAAACCCTACCGCTAACGTTACCTGTGTCCCGTTGATGAGCGCCAGTCCTTCTTTGGGGGCCAACTGTAATCGCTTTAGCCCAAGTTCCTTGAGCAGTTCCTCCCCAGAAAGAATTTTCTCTTTGCATTTGGCATGACCCTCGCCGATCAATAGGAGCGCAAGATGGGCCAAGGGCGCGAGATCCCCGCTGGAGCCGACAGAGCCCTTGGACGGAATGATTGGCACGATATTGCGATTGAGAAATTCTTTGAGATATTCTATCACTTCGACGCGCACCCCAGACCGCCCTTGTAAAAGCGAATTCACGCGAAAGAGCAGAGCAGCGCGCGCAGCTTCATCGGGAAGAGGTTCCCCGACGCCGACGGCATGGCTTTTTAAGAGATTCTCTTGGAGCAGTGAGAGCTTGTCAGGAGGAATTGTCTGGTTGCTCAGCTTCCCGAAGCCTGTATTGATTCCGTAGACCCTTTGATTTTTTGATACGATCTCATCGATGACGGCGCGCGCGGCACGTACGCGCTCCAGCGCGCTGGGTGCCAGCGAGACCTTCTCATTATTGAAGACGATCTTTTGCGCAGCTTCGAGAGTTAAAGAATGTCCATCAAGCTCGATCATGCGTATCTCAGTATACTGACTGATAGGCTTTATGTAAAATTGAATCATGGAAGGCACAGGAGAGGCCACTGAAAGCACGGGAAAAGTGATTCTACTTTCTGTGTTATCTGTGGCCCAGTCCGTGCTTTCCGCGATTCAAATGTTTACTGAAGACTTCTACGTCGTTTGCGATAACATTCGTAGTACGTTCAACGTCGGCGCGATCTTTCGCACCGCCGACGCTGCGGGGGTTACTAAAATTTATCTGTGCGGCTACACGCCCACACCGCCACGCTATGAGATCGAGAAAGTCGCTTTAGGAGCTGAAAAGACCGTTCCTTGGGAGCACGTTGCCCAGACGTGGCGCTTGCTGGAGCGACTCAAAGCCCAGGGTGTGCAGATTGTCGCTTTGGAGAATAATATTGAGTTGCCAACGATAGATTATCGCGAGTTTATCCCCCAATTCCCTATTGCCTTGGTGCTGGGCAACGAAGTCACTGGGCTTTCTCCAGCGCTCTTAAGACGCGCCGATGCAATCATCGCCCTGCCTATGCACGGCAAGAAAGAGTCTCTCAACGTCGCCGTGGCGTTCGGGATCGCTGCATACAGACTGAACGAGCGCCGCATGTGATCCCTCGAAAAAAAATTTGCCACGGGTGCGGTATGACGCTATAATAAAGGTGCCTGGGCTTGTCTGAAGCCCCGTGCTAGGGCACAAAAGCTCAGCTCTTGTGCAATGGTGTGGTTGTGTGGAAGGCAAGTCCATTTTGCTTTTGGAGTGATCGCCCATGCGAGAACTCCTCCAACATCTACAACGACGCTCATCACATCTCTCGGAGGGGGATCTGCGGCGCATGGTGCAGGCTCTCTCTCGAGAGCGAGATATCTGGCAAGCCGCGGGCGCGTGTGAGCGCCCCTTTCCCCAATTCGTTGTGTTAGTAGAGACATTGTGTGAGGCGGGGTATCTGCGCGTCGACGGGAGCACTCTGGAGTTCACGCCGGAGGGCCTTAAGGCATTAGAACACTGGGGGATTGCGCTGTCGCCTCCTGTGGGAAAGCCTTGTCCCCACTGTGCTGTCGGCCCTACCCCACTCCCAGGACTCCAAAAGAGATTCTCTCAAATCGTTCGGTCTCGCCCCGCAGCGGCGCTGGAGTTCGAGCAAGGATTTCTCACAGAAGATTCTGTGATTCGGCGTGTGGCCTGGCTGGATCGCTGTGGCGATCTCCTTCAGAAGGAGATCGCTCTTTTGGGAGATGACGATTTGCTTAGCATTGCATTGGCATTGACGGATCGCCCTGCACAGATCGTTGTCTTCGAGATAGACGAGCGTCTTGTGAAGTTTCTCAACGAGCAAGCTCAGCGAGCCTGCTGGCCCTTGAAAGCGTATCAGCACGATCTGCGCCAGCCCCTGCCCCAAGAGTTTTTAGGGAAGTTCGACGTCTTCGTCACCGATCCCTTGGAGACTATTGAAGGCTTTCTGCTCTTCGTAGAGCAAGGATTGTCGGCTCTGAAGCCTGGGGCTGGGCAGGCGGGGTATTTTGGTCTCACCAAGATCGAAGCATCTCCTGAAAAATGGCGCCTCTTCGAGCAAACACTGATTGGGCAGCACGACCTGTTCATCTCGGATGTGCTGCGAGATTTTGGATTTTATGAGAACTGGCCTTACTTGACAGAGACGGTCTCGCAGCAATCAGCATTGTTCTCTGAAACTCCAGATCGGCCATGGTATCGTTCGACGTTCTTTCGGGTTGAGACGCTCCCAGCGTTTCAACCCGTGCGGTGTCGCTCCCTTGGGGAGGAGGTGGATATCTACCATGATCGCGACTCCATCGTAGCGCCAAGGAGGTGAGCAATGCGGGAACAGGTTCTAGGTCGCCATCTCATCGTGGAGGTCTTTGAGGCTAATCCCCATCTTCTCGATGACGCACACGCTCTGGAGCAGCTGCTGCTCCAGGCGGCACGTGCGGCAAACGCCACGGTCATTCAGAGCGTCTTCCATCGCTTCAGTCCCTACGGCGTCAGCGGTGTCGTCGTCATCGCCGAGTCGCATCTGACGATTCACACCTGGCCAGAGTATGGCTACGCCGCGATAGATATTTTCACCTGCGGGCCGAAGATGGATCTTGACGCCGCCGTCGAGGTGGTTCGCAAGGGGTTGAGCGGATGGACTCTTCAGATCGAGATCAGTCGTGGACAACGGGTTCGCAGCTTTCAGCGCGATAGATCTCAGCTGCAGTGTGCACTCAGCGCCACAAATTGATGGCTGTTACGGCTCGCGCAGCTTCCGTAACAACATATCGCGTGCCTTCTTGGGATCGGCCTTGCCCCCGGTTGCTTTCATCACTTGGCCCTGCAAGAAGCTGATCACGGTCTCTTTGCCGGACTTAAAGTCCGCTACAGCTTTGGGGTTCTCTGCCAAGACTTTCATCACGATCTCTGCCAGCGCGCTCTCATCAGAAATCTGCAATAGCCCCTTCTCACGCACGATCTCATCGGGGGCTTTGCCCGTCTTAAACGATTCTTCGAGCACATCTTTAGCGACGGTGCGGTTGATCTGCCTAGAGCTGACCATTTGCAAGACGCGTGCACAATGCTCTGGTTTGAGCGGGATCTCCGTCGTCTGGGCCTCTTTGAGAAGCCTGAGCAACTCCGACATCATCCAATTGCTCACGTCCTTGGGATTGTTATAGAGCTTGACGACGGACTCAAAATATTCAGCGATAGGGCGCTCGTCCGTGAGCACCGCGATATCATATTCTGGGAGCTTATACTCTTGCGCCCAGCGGGCGCGCTTCTGTGCCGGCAGCTCCTGCAGTGACTTTTCCACTCTTTCTCGCCAGGTGTCAGCTATCTCTAAGGGGACGAGATCAGGATCGGGGAAGTAACGATAATCTTCAGATTCTTCTTTGCCACGCATCGGTTCGGTCTGCTTGGTCCTCTCGTTCCACAGGCGCGTCTCTTGGGTGAGCGTGCCGCCACGCTCGAGAATCTCCCGTTGGCGTTGCTCCTCAAATCTCAGGGCCTCTTCGACAGCGCGGAACGAATTCATATTCTTGATCTCGATCTTTGCCCCCAGCTCTGTGTCCGGGCTCACCGAGATATTCGCGTCGCAGCGCAGCGAGCCCTCTTCCATGTCGCCGCTGCATATCCCCAAATAGCGTAAGATCCGACGCAGTTCTTCCATATAGAGTCGGGCTTCTTCAGGAGAACTCAGCTCAGGTTCACTCACGATCTCGATTAAGGGCACACCGGCGCGGTTGAAGTCGACTAAACTGACGCCGTTGTCGGTGTGGAGGAGTTTCCCCGCGTCTTCTTCAAGATGCACGCGCCGGATTCTCACGCGCTTGCCCGTGGGTAAGTCGAGATAGCCCCTGACCGCTAAGGGCTCGTCGTACTGCGAGATCTGATACCCCTTGGGTAGATCGGGATAGAAATAGTTCTTTCGGGCAAACATCGAGCGCCGGGGGATCTCGCAGTGCAGAGCTAAAGCCGCTCTCAGAGCATACTCGACGGCTCGCTCGTTGAGCACGGGGAGTGCACCGGGCATCCCTAAGCAAACTGGGCACGTATGCGTGTTGGGCGGAGCACCGAAATAGTCTGCAGAGCAGCTACAGAAGAGCTTAGTCTTAGTCAACAACTGAGCATGGACTTCTAACCCGATGACAGTGCGCATGAATTATGCTTCAGCATTCAGCTCGCCACCATTCTTGCCCGGCACGTACCGGACTACGGAGACGACTTTATCGCCCTCGTCCAAGTCTATGAGCTTGACGCCCTTGGCGTAGCGTCCGACGATACGCACCTCGGCCGCAGAGATTCTGATGATCTTGCCGTTGAGCGTCGTGACCATGATCTCGTCGTCATCTTTGACTTTTTCGATGGCCACGACTAGGCCCGTCTTCTCGTCGACTTTGATGCCCAGCACGCCCTTGCCTCCACGCCCTTGAGGTGGGAACTCTTCTAACGGTGTACGCTTGCCGTACCCGTTCTCTGTGACCAATAAGAGCTTATCTTCGGGGTCGCCGGGCTCAAGTGTCACTAACCCCACGAGCTGATCCCCTTCGTCCAGACGCATCCCGATGACCCCCTTGCTGGGACGGCCGGTGCATCGGGCGAGCTCTTCTTTGAAACGGATCGTCATCCCCTGAGCGCTCGCTAAGATGACTTCCCCGATACCTTTGGAGATCGCTGCATCGACAATATAGTCCCCCGGCTCGGCGTTGATCGCCAAGATCCCACTGGTGTGGGCATTATAGAAATCCGCGTATTCGTTACGATTGAGAATCCCCTGAGCTGTTGCCATCAGACAGTAACGATTCTCTGTGCCGTCGGTGTGCAGCGGGAGCATGGCGCAGACTTCTTCATCGGGCTCCATGGCTATGAAGTTTCTCAAGTTTTCGCCCTTGACGTCGCGGCGCTCCGAGTAGAGCTGATATGCTTTGAGCTTATATGCTTTATGGGCTTTGGTGAAGACCAAGAGATCGTCACGGGCGTGGCAGGTGAAGACGCGCTTCATCGCGTCACCCTCGCGCAGACGCATCACTAAGATCCCCTTACCACCACGTTGCTGTTTTCTATACGCTTCTTCTTTGGGGGCGCTCGCGTAGCCCTTCACGCTCACGCTAATGAGCAAGTCCGTGTCGGGGATGAGGGCCTCTGCACTGAGCGTCTCACTGCCGTCGACATCAGCGATAATCTGGGTACGGCGTGGGTCGCTGTACTTCTTCTTAAGTGCCAGAAGCTCGTCTTTGATAATTCCATCGAGCTTCTGCGGGCTCGCTAAGATCTCTTTGTACTCCTTGATCGCTTTCTGTTTTTCTTTGTACTCTTCTTGGAGTTCGTTGCTCTCTAAGGCAGTGAAGCGTCGCAGCTGCATCTTCAAGATCGCGTCGGCTTGCTTTTCAGAGAGCTTAAATTTTTTCTGTAACGCTTCCATGGCGTGGGCAACGTCTTTGGATTTGCTGATAAGCTCTATAATCTCATCGCGGTTCTCAAGTGCTTTGAGCATTCCCTCTAAGAGATGGGCGCGCTCCTGGGCTGCGTTCAGTCGGAACTGCGTACGCCGTCTGACGACCTCGCGCCGATGCGTCAAGAAGTAATAAAGCAGCTCTTTCAGGGCTAATTTCCTGGGGTTGCCGTCGACGATGACTAAGAAGTTCGCTCCAAACGTCCACTCCAACGGCGTGTATTTGTAGAGCTTGTGTAAGACGAGCTGGGGGTTGCTGCCGCGTTTCAGCTCAACGACGATTCTGATCCCGTCACGATCAGATTCGTCTCGTAGATCGGAGATCTCGTCAATGTCCCCTGAACGCACCTTATTCGCGATAGATTCGACGAGCGTTGCCTTTCGTACTTGGAACGGGATCTCTGAGATAACGATAGAGTGATCTTCGATGCGGGCGACGCCCCGAACTCGGATCTTGCCCTCCCCGGTGCGATAGGCCTCTTCGATGCCCTCGCGCCCTAAGATAATCCCGCCGGTGGGGAAGTCCGGGCCCTTAATATAGTGTAACAGCTCTTCGAGGGAAGCGTCGGGCTTCTCGATCAAACAGACTAAAGCGTCGACGACTTCGGCCAAATTATGCGGCGGGATCTGGGTCGTCATCCCTACGGAGATCCCCCATGAGCCGTTGATCAGTAAGTTTGGGACTTTGGCCGGTAAAACAGTCGGCTCCGTGAGCGAGTCGTCGAAGTTGGGCACGAAGGCTACGGTATTCTCTTCGATTTCGGCTAAGAATTCTTCAGCGATGGGGGCCAGACGCGCTTCCGTATAGCGCATCGCTGCTGGTTCGTCGCCGTCGATGCTGCCGAAATTCCCCTGGCCGTCAATGAGGGGATAGCGAAACGAGAACTCCTGGGCCATGTTGACCATCGTGTCGTAGACGGCCTGATCACCGTGAGGATGGTATTTGCCCATCACTTCACCGACGATACGTGCAGACTTCTTATGAGGTCTGTTGGGCATCAGCCCCAGCTGATACATCCCATAGAGAATGCGTCGCTGCACGGGCTTTAAGCCATCGCGCACGTCAGGGATGGCGCGCCCGCGAATGACGCTCATCGCGTAGTTAATATACGACTCACGCATCTCGTCTTCGAGATAAGTGCGCTCGATCCGTTCTGGCATAGAGTTCCCCCTTGGAAGGTGTCTCGATAGACGCTCTATAATACTCAGAAACGCGGGAAAAATCAAGTGATTCCGGCGATCTGTCCCCCTAAGACGTGACAGCAGCGGTCACTGCTTTTACGTTGGCTCTTCCTTGACGCCGGTGACGGTGAAGGGATCCACAGCATCGCGAAGAGCATCGCCCATAAAGTTGAACGCTAACACCGAGAGCACGATGAAAATCCCGGGGATTAAGAACCACGGATAGTTCTGAATGACGCTGGTGAACCAGGCTTCTTGCATTAAGACGCCCCAGCTTGTCAAGGGGGCCCGAATGCCGTAGCGCAAGAAGCTCAACGTGCTTTCCAGAATAATCAGATTCGGGATCGTGAGCGTGGCGGCCACGACGAGATAGCTCATGGTATTGGGCAGAATGTGCTTCAAAATGATACGCAGGTCGCTGCTGCCGATGGCTTGCGCGGCCGCTATAAAGTCCGACTCGCGCAACGCTAAGAACTGCCCGCGAATCACCCGCGCGATCGGGGCCCAACTCACGAGGGCGAGAATGGCGACGATGCCCCAGAAGGTCGCCATGCCGTAGAGCTTGTTGGCTGCCAGGATCAGCGAGAGCGCCAGCAGGAACGAGAGCCGGGGCAAGGCCATAAAAATCTCGATCACCCGCTGGATGAACGTATCAATCCCGCCCCCGTAATACCCCGAAATACCCCCAAGCAGAATCCCCACCAAAAACGCGATCACGATCACAATCGGCCCGATGATCAGCGAGAACTTTCCCCCGACTAACGTCATCGAGAAGATGTCATACCCCAGCTTGTCTGACCCAAACAGAAAGAGCTGACATGGGGATTTGTCTAGAGCATACGGGTCGAACGGGACGCCCTCCTGACGCACCCCAAAGAGATGAATATCTGTCCTCCATAAGTCCCAGAACCGGTACGGCTCCCCGCGCACGAACAGCTCGATAGTGCACTTGTAATCGGTATCTTCGATCCAGAGATATCTCCCGGGTTGGTAGATATAATACGGGTTGTCTTCGCACGTCTGCTCGTTGGTCAGAGGATTGAGATAGAGCTGGCATTTTTTGAGCCCGTAGACAAACGGCTTAAACGAGAACTTTCCGTCTTTGTCCCAGAAGCGTATCTTCGTCAGCATTGGTGGGACATACCCAAAGTCCCGGTGCTCGCTGCTGTAGTTATACGGGGCGATGAACTCCGCGAGCCCCACAAAGACCACATAGAAGAGCACGATGATCGTGGTCCCGATCAGACCGATCTTGTGATGCTTAAAGCGTCGCCAGATCAAGCGCCACTGGGAGACGGGTTCAACGCTCTTGAGGACTTTTTCGGTTTCTGGTTCTTTAGTCATAGCGGATCTTCGGGTCTACCACAGCCAGCAAGATATCGGCGATGAGATTGCCTACCAACAGAGCGATCCCAAAGTAGAGCAGTCCGCCCATGATCACCCACTGGTCTTGGGTACTCAGGGCATCGAAGTAGGCGCGCTCGACTGTTCCCAAGCTGAGCACCGCTGAGGTCACGAGCATCGACTCGAACATCAAGGGGATCCAAAATCCCAGCATGCTCACTAATGGGTTAATCGCATTGCGCACGGCATGCTTATAGATGACAACGCGTTCAGACAGCCCCTTGGCCCGCGCAGTCTGTACGTAGGGCTGCCCCAAGACATCTAACAGATTGGCCCGCATATAGCGAATCAGTGCGGCGATGTTGGCTGTGCCCACTATGAGAATGACAGGCCACAGGTGCCACAAGAAGTTCCGAAACTTCGCCAAAGACCACGGAGCCAGCAGATACTCTTGATCGAAGAGATATCCCACCCCTAACCCCTGGCCAGCTTCACACTCCACGCCTGGCCGGAAGAATTCTACCACCGGGCGGAGCCACTCGTAATTGCACCATGTCCCAACGTTCAACACCGCAACCATGAGTTGCAAGAAGATCACGGCGAGCAAGAAGTTGGGGATAGACAGCCCCAGAAAGCCCATAAAATTCAAGAAGTGATCGAGCGCTGAGTACTTATGCGTAGCGGAGTAGATGCCGATGGGAATGGCAATAGCCCACGTAAAGATCATCGTCACGAAGATGATGATCATACTGTAGAGCAGGTTCCCGTTTCCGAAGAGATAGTTGAGCACCGGGACTTTGTTGAAGAACGAGAATCCCCAGTCCCCTTTGGTGAGGATATTCTTGATCCAACTGATATATTGGGTGACCGGGTCTTTATCGAGATCGAACTGCTTAATAAGCTGCTCCAGCAGTTCTTGGCTGATGCTGGGGTTGAACTTCCACTGGGCAACGAGATCCGACGGCTGCAGCTTCACTACTGTAAACGCGACGATGGAGATAATGAAGAGCAGCGGGATCATGTACAAGACGCGCCGGATGATAAAGCTCCACATAGATCGAGATTCCCTTCGTCAATAACGACAGCTATCTTATCACATTTTTATTATACCTTGCAACTGGGCTCCTCTGACAGGGGTGCGTCCCTTGCATGAGGCTGCGCTACGCTTTAAGATAATAAGGGCTTTTATGCACGTTGAACTCTTGAAGTCGAAGATCCATCGGGCAACGATTACGGGGACGGACCTGCACTACGAAGGCAGCCTGACGCTGGATAGCCTCTTAATGGAAGCGGCCGGGATTCTCCCCTTTGAGAAAGTAGACGTTGTCAACATCAACAACGGGTCGCGGTTGCAGACGTATGTGATCACGGGGCCGCCGGGATCTGGGGTAGTCCAGCTCAACGGGGCGGCGGCGCGCTGGGGCGCTCCGGGGGATCTTGTGATTATTCTCTCCTATGGGAGCTTTGAACCTGCTGAAGCTTTAAAGCACAAGCCGCGCCTCGTCCACGTCGACGAGCGCAATCACGTCGTCGAGATCTCTTGAGCTATTCATATCTGAAGAGCTTCCCCGGCGGCACAAAGATCACCTTGAACGGGAGCGAGGGGTGCTCGCGCACCAACTGCTCTTCGATCTCCTTCAGCTTCTGCTTGTAGCGCGAGCTGATATGCAGCGCAATAAAAGCTTCTTGGACTTGGGCCCGCAGAGCCACTTCGAGAGCTTCTGAGAGCGTAGCGTGCTTGTAATCTTCTCGCTCTTCTTCAGTGAGAAAAGTGCAGTCGTGCAGGAGAATATCCGTGCCCTCGACATCCCTCGGATCGAGAGCAATCGAATCACCCCCATACGAGACGAGCTTCTTCAAGTACACCTCGGAGATCTCCTCACGCTTGCCCGCTTGAACTAATTTCAGAATCTCTTCTTGAGAGAGATCGCGATATTCAGGCTTGAGACGCTTGCGTTGCTCAATGATATTATAGCCCAAAGAGACTTCGTTCTCGGAGTGCACAGCCTTAAAAGCTTCGACGTAACGGCTACACTGGCCGGAGAAGACTTCAATCCGATCTCCGATCTTTAGGGGGACCCACTCCAAGCGATATTTCAGACGACGATTGGTCTTTCTGATGTAGCTGGTCAATTCTAAGACGCGCCAGTTGTCTTGGGGATAGTAAATAGTTAAGGGCTTTTCGGTATCGCCCATCCCACTGTTGCGTATGTTGATCAGCCCGATCAGCCCCGTGATGTGATCAGCGTGCCCATGAGATAAGAAGATCTTTTCGATGGCGAAGACTTTATTGCCCAAGATCGTGCTGATGCCCTCGCCGGCGTCAAATGCTAAGCGATCGGGGCTGTAGTATACCCAGCTCGAATAGAGCGCTTTGGAATAGATAAGCAATCTCATAAGAGATGGCGCCCCTCGAACTCGTGGGGAATGGGCAGCCCTAAGAGCGTATAGAGCGTGGGCGCGAGATCTAAGAGCCTGGGCTTGGGCTGGGGCTTAATTCTGTGATCTCGTACGAAGAGAAACGCATCGTCGAACGTATGCATTCCCTGGAGATGGCTCTTGGTGAAGAGCTTTTGGGCGCTCAAGCGCGCTTTGAGGTCGAAGCCGTTATAGGGGATGGCGATCAGATGGGGGGCACGCGGCAGCTGCGCTCCAGAATAGATCTCTTCGCGGCGGTAGACGCGGGCTATGACGGGGTGGCCTTGGGGGTCTCTCAGCTTAGTGAGGGCTGTCATCAGCTCCGTGCGGGTCTGCTCAGAGTTATCTGTGAGATAGAGTCGGCCGGGGATGAGCCCAAAAGCTCGACTCATGGGGTGCAGCTCGCTGAAGTCTGCGGGAGCCCCATTAGAAAAGCGCAAAAATCCGTGCTCGCGCAAGAAGACATTCAGCTCGACTTCGTAAGTAATCTGACAGAAACCGTGATCGGAGAGCATCACGAACTCGCAGTCTTTGGGAAGTCGAGCAACAAGCTCGCCGATAAAGCTATCCAGCTCTTTATAGAGTCTCCAGAAATCTTGGTAGTAGGGGTGGCTTGGGGCATCTTGCGCCTCCCAGAAGAAGTGATGGAGGCGGTCAGTCTCCATAATGTGCAGCAGAAAGAAATCCCAGGGCTCTTTCTCTAGGAGATCCCATGTGAGCCGGCGGCGGCCCTCGAGAGCGAGGAAGAGTTCTTCGAGAAAGCCGGTGGGGTCGGTATGGGCGCGCTGGGGGTCGGCGTCAATAATATAGTTCAGTTTTTGCAAGACGGGTAGTAGGCTCCTGGGGAAGACGCCTTCTTCCAGTTGAGTGCATAGAAAGCCAGAGATCATGATCCCAGCGATGGGCTCTGGGGGATATGTGATAGGGAGATTGACCCAGATGGAGCGCAGGCCCAGCTCGGTCAATCGTCTCCAGAGCGGGCGGGCTGAAAGATCCCGCGCGTTCGGGATGACGAAACGTCTGTGGGGATCGAGGTCGACAAACCCGAAGATATTGTGCTGGGCGGGGTTGACCCCCGTAGCGAAAGTTGCCCAAGCAACCGACGAGATCGTGGGGATGACAGAGTCCATCTGAACGAATGAGCCTTGGGCAAAGAGCTTTTTGAGGTTGGGCAAGCGCTCGAGCGCGCCTTGCAGCAGCGTATAGGGTGTTCCGTCGAGACTAAGCACGAAGAGCTTTCGTGGCACGGCTACACCTCCCTGTTGCGATACACAGTGTGAATTGTATAGACTACCGTGAGTGATCTGCAAACTCTTATGAAGATGCTTGGGATAGACGAAGCCGGGCGCGGCTGTGTGATCGGGCCGTTGGTCGTGGCGGGCGTAGTAGTCTCCGCAGAGCAGGGGCTTGTTGAGCTTGGGGTGCGAGACAGTAAACGGCTGACCCGCGCGCACCGCACAAGCCTTGCAATGCAGATCGAGCAGCTTGCCCAGCATATAGCAGTCGTAGAGATTGAGCCCAGCGAGCTTGACGAGAACTTGACCGACATAGAGCTTCGAGCGATCGCGCAGATTATCCGAGACAGCATGCCGGATCGTATCTATCTGGACTTGCCCGTAGGGCCTCAGGCACGTGAACGATTCATTCAAGCCCTTCAGGAGAGAGTGGGCGAAGGCGAATGGTCCAGGCGAAGCCTGATCGCAGAGAACAGGGCTGACGCGAAGTATCCCGTCGTGAGCGCGGCGTCGATTATTGCCAAAGTCTATCGTGATCGGGCGATTGAGAGATTACGTCATGAGTACGGGGAATTTGGGTGGGGCTATCCCAGCGAGCCCAAGACGCGGGCGTTCTTGAAAGAGTTCTATACTCGCACGGGGCGCTTCCCCATCTGTGCACGACGCAAATGGCGCACTCTCCGAAAACTTACAGAACTGCCGCTTGATCTTTAAGTCTTTACGCCCCCTTTGAGTGCGCCCAGCGTTCTGCTAACGCGATGCGTTCTGAGAGAGGGGGATGGCTGTAATAGAAGAATTTAATCAAGGGATGTGGATACGCGTCTGAGAGTTGCTTTCGTGCCATGTCCACCCAGAAGCGAATGAGCGCGTGGGGCTTTCCCGTAGCATTCAGGGCAAACGTATCTGCCTGGCGCTCACAGTGACGACTCATGAGGAGCGTCAAGGGCCTTAAGAGAAACGACAGCGCGCTGAAGATCACGAGCATCAAGGGCAAGACGGCAAGTATAGTCGTGAGTGTGCGCTGCTCTGGTGCAAAGCGTGGCTCTATTTGCACCATGATGAGATCGAGTACAAAGATCGTGAGCAGAAACAAGAGCGCTTGGCTGAAGATCAACGTCCATGTATGTCGGTAGTAGCTATGGCCGACTTCGTGAGCGACGACGACTTCGACTTCGTCGGAGGTGCGATTGCGCAAGAGTGTATCGAACAAGATGACGCGTTTGGTCTGGCCGAGGCCAGCGAGCATAGCGTTCTCTTTTGTGGTCTTCTCAGAAGCAGCCATCTCGTAGATGCCTTGGGCGCGCAGGCCGCCCTTCTCGAGAAATTGCTCGATCTTCTCTTGCAAGGGATGGTTCTCTAAGGGCTTGAGCTTATAAAAGATCGGCAGAATCAGCACGGGGAAGAGCTGCCCCAGCACGACGACTAAGACGACGTACCCCAAGCCGACCACAAGCCACCAGAGTTTGGGAATCGCTTGCAGAGCCCAAAAGGTGAAGAGAGCCGCGATCCCCAAGATGATAAAATTTAAAATCCAGCTCTTGAGCAGGTCTTTCAACCAGCCTTGCGGAGTTTGGGTAGAGAAGCCGTACTCTTTCTCGATGAGAAAGTCATCTTTATAGTCGAACGGGGCACGGAGCAACATAGTGATCACGAAGAGCAAAGCGAAATAGCTTATGCTGCTGCCCCAAAACCCCCAACGGCTGGTGAGGGCTTCAGCGAATTTTGCTGAGAGCCCGCTTGCATAGACAGCCAACAAAAAAATCAATAACAGAATGCTGCTAGCCCAACTGACGACCCTCTTCCGGCGTTGGTACTGTTTAGCCCGCTTTTGCGTTTCCGCGTCGATGCCGGCTTCGGCCGCGAAGGAGAAAAATGCCTCCATGACGCGCATAACTTTCACCCCCCGTTTGTCATATTATAGCGAGCGAGGTTCCCCAAGTGAAGTAGACGCCGGGACTTGACAAGCACTCTCTTTCTGAATCTAATTAGGGCAGAGAAGAGGTGGTCAAGATGGCAGACCCTGTAGAGCTTGAGCGCAAGCTCAAGATCAACGCCGTTGCCTCACCTATCGAGCCAACCCTCTCGCTGGCCCCAGACGAGATCGGGAGAATCTGCATTGCCGAAGAGCTCTCTATCGCCACAGAAGATAAGAAGACCCACATCGAAGTCTACATCCCTGAGGAGAAACGCAACGAACTCGCTCTTGGAGATTATGTCGTCATCCCGTTAGGGTACAAAGACTATAAGATCTTTGCGAGCGTGGAGCAGCTCTGTTATCGCAAGCGTGACGCCCTCGACGACATGAGTGATGTACATGTCTTCATTGGGGCGGAGCGCCTCGGCGAAGATGACTATATCGAGACAGCTGTGCTCAACCCCATCTCCATGATCGGTCCTGAAAGCCAGGCCCTCGAAGTCCGTTACATTCCCAAGCCTAATACCCTCGTGCGGAAGGTGACCAGCGAAGACGAGGTCAAGATCGGCCTAGACCTGCCCGAGGATGGGCTATTCTTGGGGTTTGTGGCCGTCAACGGCGAGCCGATCCAGACTAGACAGAAGCAATTCGTGCCCTACTATCTCATCAACGACGAGACGAAGACCGGGGACCCCTTGATCTTCACGCATGTCTTGATTGCAGGCATGAGCGGGCGCGGCAAGACCCACGTTGCCAAGAATTTTGTGCGTCAGATCGTGGGCTCGGTCTATCCCATGGAGCGCCGCGGTGGGGAGCAGCGCAAGCCCTGTATCGTCATCATCGATCCCGAAAACGAATACTGGAAGATGCGCGAAGACAACCCATATCTCGCTCAAGAAGCCCACGAGATGCTTTTCGGGCATGGCATCAAATTTGGTGGCATCAAAGAGAAACTCACAGTCTATGCGGCGGTCGAGGGCGAGCCGCGCTATGCGGGCTGCCCCAAGTACACGAACTTCACGATCCCATTCGCGCTTGTGAAGGACTTCCCGTACTTGATCGCGGGCGGCGAACTCGACGAGAATCAATACGTCTCGTTAGTCCAGCTTGTGCGGGACTTCTTCTATTATCACGAGAACGGGACGTATCAAGAGTTTCTCGAGTTCGTCGATGACCCGCAGACCCTCGAGATGTACAAGCAGAACGGGCGTATCCACCCCGCTACGTTCCAAGCATTGCAGCGCCGCGTGGATCGGCCCCAATTTAAGAAAATCTTCGATCAGGGAGCCAATCCCCTTACCCAGCTCTACAGCGATATTTTCGCCGAAGACGTCGTGAGCGTCTTCGCCACGAAGCATTTGAGCCCTGATGCTGAAAGAATCGTGGTCTTGGCGATTCTCTCGATGATCGCTGATGCGAAGCTCAAGAGCGCGCCGACAGATTGGGGCCGACGAATCGAAAAGTTCCCGATCGTCTTGGTCGTGGACGAAGCCCATCGGTACTTCACGAAAGACCAGACCCAGCAAGATCGGGTTATTGTTGAAAAATTCATTAAAGCTGCCAAGCAGGGGCGCAAGCATCGGTTGGCGTTAGTGCTCATCACGCAGAGCCCCAAGGACCTCAATGAGACGGTTTTGGCGCAGATTAGCACGCGGATTCTCTTGGGGATGGAGCGGGAGATGGCGGAGTTTGCCGGGGCGCCGCCGCGCTATCAGAAAGTGCTGCCCTATTTTGAGCGCGGCCGCATGGTCGTTCACGCGCCGGACAACTCCAAACCCCTCGAGCTGAAAGGACTAGACTTCTGCGTGGTGATGCATTAACGATTCAGGCGCCAGATCTT
>CAYYOG010000008.1:0-59796 GCA_964473325.1 uncultured Thermotogae bacterium | reverse complement strand
TGAAAGGACTAGACTTCTGCGTGGTGATGCATTAACGATTCAGGCGCCAGATCTTCACGGCCTTGTCAGTGTTTTCTTGTTCTCGGGTGGCGCTGTGATTCGATGGCTGCAGCCAGAGAGCGTGACAACCACGAGCATGGGTCTTTCTGAGCCATCAAAACCTCTCGTTATATTTAAGCCGTGTTGCCAAATTCTGCTTTATGGGTTATAGTCTTTCATAACTATTTCAAAAGGGTGTCGATTCTATGGCGCAACAAGTTCTGCCGCGCAGTCAAGTCCCCGTCGAGCAGACGTGGAATATCGAGAGCGTCTTCCCCTCAGATCAAGCGTGGGAAGACGAGATCAAAAGAGTCACAGAGCAGCTCCCGCAGATCGCGTCGTTTCGTGGGCGTTTAGGCGAAAGCCCCAAAGTCCTAGCTGATTGGTTTGATCTCGTTGAGCGAGTCGGGCGTAGCGTGGGCAAGATCATGGTCTACGCGGGGATGCAGCACCACGTAGACACAACTGACCAAGCTGCTGCAGCGAAGAACGATCGCGCGCGAGGACTTATGGCCCGCGTCATGGCTGCAATGGCCTTTGCTGAGCCGGAGATGCTCTCGATTGGGTTTGAGAAGCTTCGACGCTGGATGAAGGAAGAGCCGCGTCTGTCTATCTATGGGCACTACTTTGACGAACTAGAGAGCCGGAAAGAGCACATTCGCTCGGCCGAAGTTGAAGAGCTTCTGCGTCAAGTGATGGACCCGTTTCGCACTGCTGCGGCCACGCACGGGATTCTCTCTGATGCCGAACTGACGTTCAAGCCCGCGGCCGGTGGCCATGAGATCACCCATAGCACTATTAGTACTCTGCTCCATCACCCTGACCGGGAAGTACGTCGGACGGCATGGGAAAACTATTGTGATGCGTTCTTGGCTTTTAAGAACACCACGGCCAATTGCATCGCCGCGGGGGTGAAGCAGAACGTCTTCATGGCTCGTGCCAGAAGATATAAGTCCGCTCTTGAAGCAGCCCTGACGTCCAATCACATCCCCGTCGAAGTCTTTCACAATCTCATCAACACATATAAGAAGAACCTGCCCATCTGGCATCGCTACTGGAAGATGCGTCGGCGTGCCCTTGGTTACGATAAGCTCTACGTCTATGACACCCGAGCGCCCTTGACACAGAAACAGTTCACGATCCCCTTCAAGCAAGCTGTCGAATGGATCTGCGAGGGCATGAAGCCTCTCGGCGATGAGTACGTCCAGACGCTACGCGAGGGCGTCTTAGAGCAACGCTGGGTCGACTACGCTGTCAACAAGGGCAAGCGCATGGGAGCCTTCTCGTCGGGTGCTCCTGGGACATACCCATTTATTCTCATGAGCTACAACGACGATATCTTCAGCTTGAGCACGTTAGCGCATGAGCTGGGGCACTCGATGCACTCGTATTTTACGTGGAAGCACCAGCCCTTCGTCTACGCGCGCTACTCGCTCTTCGTTGCTGAAGTGGCGTCGAATTTCAACCAAGCAATGGTGCGGGATTATCTCTTAAGAACCCAAAAAGACCCGGATTTTCAAATTACAGTCATCGAAGAGGCGATGGCCAACTTTCACCGATACTTCTTCATCATGCCGACGCTGGCGCGCTTCGAGCTAGAGATTCACGAGCGAGTCGAGCGCGGCGAGGCCCTCTCCGCCCAAACTCTTATAGATCTCATGGCTGATCTCTTCGCCGAGGGCTACGGCGATGAAGTCGTCATGGACCGAGATCGTGTAGGGATCACCTGGGCACAGTTTGCCACGCATCTGTACGCCAATTTCTATGTCTATCAATACGCGACGGGGATCTCTGGAGCGCACGCGCTTGCTGAGGGCGTGCGCTCCGGCAAGCCCGGTGCAGCCGAAAAGTATTTAGAGTTTCTCAAGGCAGGCGGCTCGCTCTTCCCGTTAGATGCGCTCAAGCTCGCCGGTGTTGATCTCTCTTCCCCGGAACCGGTCGATCAAACGTTCGCTTTGATGGCTCGCTATGTTGAGCAACTTGAAAGTTTAACGGAGCGCCGATGAACGCCAATGGGAACAAGCAACCAGAGTGGACGTCTGTGGAGTTGGAGCGTTTAACAGAGGAGATTGCCAAGCTCAACGAGCGCTATGTGCTATCCATGCAGGAGCTGCGCCATCATCCCCCTGGCAGTGAAGAGTATATTCAACGCTGGGCGGAGCTGGATGTGCTTTTGGAGTGGCTCCAGAAGAAAGTTGCTCAGGCGCGTCGGGAGATCGCACGGCTGGAAGAGACGTGGCCGAGTGGGTGAGTCAAAGCACTTGCCGCATTGAGATTTATAAGCTATACTTTGCGCACGTTGGAAGGGTGATCTGCTTTCGCTAAGAAGATTCTTATCTGCAGCGCCTGGCCGTACGCTAATAACGTGCCTCATCTGGGCACGCTCATTGGGTGTTTGCTCTCTGGAGACGTCTTCGCTCGGTACTATAAGCTCAAAGGGCACGAGGTCGTCCACGTCAGCGGCACCGACGCCCACGGCACAAGGATGGAATTTGAAGCCCTCCAACGGGGCATCACGCCGCAACAGCTCGTCGAGCAGGTCCACCAGCAGATCGTGGAGACGCTGCATAAGTTCGATATATTCTTAGAGAATTACACGATCACGCGCTCGCCAGTCCATCACCGATTCGTCCAAGAAATCTATAGAAAGATGGAAGCCAACGGCTATATCTTTTCTAAAGACGAAGAGCGCGCTTACTGCCAGAACTGTAAGAAATTCTTGGCAGACTCGTTTATCGTCGGCACATGCCCGCGCTGTAAATACGACAGAGCCTACGGCGATCAGTGCTCGCAGTGCGGCGCGCTCTTAGAAGCCGAACAGCTCATCAATCCTCAGTGTCAGATCTGCAAGCAGAGCAATATCGTCTTTCAGAAGACGCGCAACTGGTATCTTGATCTGCCCAAGTTGGAGCCGAAGCTGCGCGAGTACGTGAGTGCTCACCAAGAGTGGGCTCCGAACGTCAAGAATTTCACAGATGGACTGCTCAAAGACGGGCTGAAGCCCCGTGCGGTGACGAGAGATCTGAGCTGGGGCATCCCCGCGCCCTTCGCCGGCGCTGCGGGCAAGGTCATCTACGTCTGGGCTGAAGCCGCGTTGGGCTACGTCTCCGCGACGATAGAGTATTTTGAGAAGAGAGGGGAGCCTGAGCGCTGGCGCGAGTTCTGGTTCGGCGACGACGTCAAGCAAGTCTACACCCAAGGCAAAGATAATATTACTTTTCATACACTAATCTTCCCCGGACAGCTCTTGGCATCGGGCGAGGGCTATCACTTACCCGATCAGATCTCAGCGACCGAACACTTGCAATGGATTGGGAAGCAACGCTTCTCGAAGTCTCAGAAGATCGGGCTCTTCAGCGACGACGCTCTAGAACTCATGGACCCGCTCTACTGGCGCTTCTATCTGCTCTACAATCGTCCAGAGCGCAAAGATATCGAATTCAGCTGGGAAGACGTGGACAACGCCGTCAACGGCGTGCTGATTAACAATATCAGCAATCTGCTCAATAGAATCGTCTCGCTGGCGCATCGTAGTTACGGCGGGATATACCCGCAAGCCAACGTCTACCCGGAGATCTTCAAGCAGATCAAGGCTGCCAAAGAGGACTATGAGAGCATCATCGAGGGGGGACAGCTTGCTGGGGCGCTGCGCCGCGTCTGCGATCTCGCGGTCCTAGGCAATGAATACGTGCAGCGCAACAGACCCTGGGAGGGCCATAAGCCCGAAGTGATGCTCACGGCTCTGCAGCTCGTGAAGGCCGTGACGATTCTGCTCGAGCCGTTCGTACCGAGGTTCTCCACGAGAGCCTACCCCATGCTCGGGCTGGAGCGCCCATCATGTGAAGATGCTTTGAAGGTTGAGCCAGGAGCCAAGCTCGGTCCAGCCCACCCCCTATTGCAAAAAGTCGATATCAAAGTGTTACGGGAGAGATACAGCCAGATGAAGGCCGCATAGGCTCTTGCACAAGACTCTCCGATTCGCTACAATCACTAGCGCTATGAATCAGTATGCTATTATCGAGACTGGGAGTAAGCAATATCGTGTCGCCCCAGGTGATACGATCGTGATCGAAAGAGTGAAGGGCGTGGAAGTTGGCCAACAGATCGAGTTTCAGGACGTCTTGCTCGTGAGCGGTAATACCCCGCAGCTAGGCAAGCCGTATCTGCCCAATGCGCGGGTCATCGCTAAGATCACTAAGAGCTACCGTGGGCCGAAGCTCCACGTCTTCAAATACAAGCGCAAGACGCGCTATCGCCGCAAGATCGGCCATCGGCAACCCTATATGGAAGCGCTCATCGAGGAGATCCGTCTATGACGTCTGTAGAGATCGTGCGCGATGCCGATGGCAAGATCTGTGAATTCCGCAGCCGTGGCCATACAGGATATGCCGAAGCGGGGCGTGATCTTGTGTGCGCTGGGGTCTCGTCTATATTACAGACGGCTGTCTTAGGCTTAGAAGAATATCTGAAGCTCAGGCCCAAAGTCGAGCAAGAGCAAGGGCATCTCTACTGTCAAGTCGAGCGTGATATCTTTCTGAATCGAGAGATCGACGCGATCTTAGAGACGATGGTCCTGGGGCTGCGCGCCATGGAGCGCGAGTACCCAGACTATATCACAGTCGAGGAGGTCGTAGGCAATGTTAACGTCTAGACGATTTGACTTACAGCTCTTTGCGCATAAGTCCAGCAGCGGCAGCTCGCGCAATGGGCGCGACTCCAATCCCAAGAGCTTAGGGGTGAAGGCGTTTGGTGGGGAATTCGTCCGTGCGGGCAGCATCATCGTACGGCAGCGCGGCACGCGCTTTCGCCCCGGGGAGGGAGTCGGCCTGGGGCGCGATCACACGCTCTTTGCCCTGCGCGATGGGCGCGTTGTCTTTCAAGGGAACCTCGTGCACGTGCAATAAAACTCTTAGGCTCTGATGATCGCCGTGGGGGAGCCCGCGTCAGCGGGCTCTTCTGTTTGAACGATTATGTTTATTGACGAAGCAAAGATCTGCGTCGTTGGGGGCAAGGGTGGCGACGGGATCATTGGGTTCCGTCGAGAAAAGTTTGTCCCCAAGGGTGGCCCCGACGGCGGCGACGGCGGGCGTGGAGGGTCTGTCATTCTCCGTGCTGACCCTCATATCAATACGCTCTTGGCGTTCAAGCACAAAGTGCACTTTAAGGCTCAGAATGGGCAGCATGGTGGCAAGAACGAGCGCCGCGGCGCCGACGGAGAAGATTTAATTATTCGCGTTCCGGTGGGCACGGTTGTCAAGCTCCTACAAACTGAGGAAGTTTTAGCCGACTTAGACGCTCCCGGCAAGGAGATCGTCGTGGCACGCGGGGGCGAGGGCGGAAGGGGCAACGCGCATTTTAAGAGCTCTACCCGCCAAGCCCCACGGATTCGCGAGAAGGGCGCCCCAGGGGAAGAGCGCTGGCTTAAATTAGAGCTCAAGCTCTTAGCTGACGTCGGGATTATCGGGTTCCCTAACGCGGGGAAGTCGAGTCTCATCGCGAAGATCTCTGCAGCCCGCCCCAAGATCGCGCCCTATCCGTTCACGACACTCGTGCCCAACTTAGGGGTCGTCCCAGTCGAAGAGTTCAAAGAGTTTGTGGTTGTCGATATTCCCGGCTTGATCGAGGGGGCTCATGAAGGCAAGGGCCTAGGAGATCGCTTCTTAAAGCACGTCGAGCGCACACGGCTCTTAATTCACTTAATAGATCTGGGGCCTACGGAGCGCGATCCCCTCTCTGATTATGAGGTTATCAATCGAGAGCTGCGCTCGTTTTCCCCGGCACTCGCTGAAAAGCCCCAAATCGTCGTGGGGAATAAGATCGATCTGCTCAGCGACGAGAAGCGTCAAGCGATCCAGGAGCGCTTTGCAGCTCAGGGGATAGAGCTACGCTTAATTTCAGCAGTGACAGGCGAGGGCACCCGCGAGCTTGTCTATGAGTGCTATCGGCGTCTTGAAGAATTGAAAGCGACGCAGCCGCAACCTGTTATGAATGAAGCGCCAGTGCGACGACGCGTCTATACGTTCACCGGCGGGCCAGCGTTTGAGGTCCATCGTGAGGGGGATACGTTCGTGCTCAGTGGGCCGTCGGTCGAGCGCCTCAGTAGACTCTCTCTTGAAGAGCGCGATGCCCAAGAGTATCTCTATGAGCGCCTGGAAGCGCTAGGTATCATGGCCGAGCTGCGCCGTCAAGGGCTCAAGGACAGCAATAAGATCCGGCTCGGCAAGTATGAGCTGATTTACCAAGCGCCCTAGTTCACTTTGCTGGTTGAGGAACGCGTTGCGGCTTGCGGAACATCGCGTAACTCAGAATATCTTCCTCTGAGTTTATGGGGATCTTCTGTTCTTCCATTTCTCTTCGTGCTTGCTCCAGTTCCGGTTCTAAGAGATCTGCGGGGCGACACGTTATCGGCTTTTTGTTCCCTATAGCTTTTTTCAGTAATTCTTCGTTTATAGGAGCAGGCGGGGCGCCGTACAACCCTAAACAGTACTTTTTAACCTCTTCAATGATCATTTTGTATCTTGCGCCCGTGAGCACGTTCACGACTGCTTGTGTTCCCACAATCTGACTCGTGGGCGTGACTAACGGGGGATACCCCAAGTCTTTCCGCACTTCTGGCACTTCCTTGAGTACGTCGTTGTATCTATCTAGCGCATTTTGCTCTTTCAGTTGCGCGTAGAGATTGGAAATCATCCCTCCTGGGATCTGGTGCACTAACACCCCGACATCTGATCTTTCTGCGACTGGGCTACTGAACTCTTGGTATTTCTGCTTGACCTGCATAAAATAATGGCTGATCTCTACTAATTGATTGAGATCCAAGCCGGTGTCATAGGGGGTATTCTGTAAAGAAGCCACGAGTGGCTCAACTGGGGGCTGGGAGACTCCCCATGCGAAGGGGGAAAATGCACAGTCTATGATGTCTACCCCAGCTTGGCACGCTGCATAATAGCTGAGCGCCCCCATTCCGCTCGTCATATGCGTATGAAGGTCCACGGGCAGTTTGACAGCCCTCTTGATCGCAGAGACTAGATTATAAGCTACTTGAGGGCTGATGAGACCTGCCATGTCTTTGATGCAGATCACATCGCAGCCAAGCTTCTCAAATTTAACCGCCATGTCTACAAATTTCTCGATCGTATGCACAGGGCTGACCGTGTACGATATAGCCCCTTGCACGATGGCTCCGGCGTCTTTGGCTGCTTTTATGGAGACCTCCATGTTTCTGATGTCGTTGAGGGCATCGAAGATTCTGATGATATTGATGCCGTTTTTGACAGATAAGTGAACGAATTTTTTCACTACATCGTCTGCGTAGTGGCGGTAACCCACAAGATTTTGGCCGCGCAGGAGCATCTGCAAGGGCGTCTTCTGAACTCTCTCTCTGATCTTGCGCAAGCGCTCCCACGGGTTCTCTCCCAGAAAACGCAGACAGACATCGAACGTAGCCCCACCCCACACTTCGAGAGAGTAAAAGCCCACTCTATCAAGCTTTTCTAAAATGGGCAGCATATCCTCAGTGCGCATGCGTGTGGCTATCAGCGACTGGTGCCCATCCCTTAACGTAGTATCAAGGATCTTCACCATGGAGATCTCTTCCTTTCGCTCCGTAAGATATACGGAGACTGCAGTATAGCAAACGAATCAGGGGCTGACAAGGAAGACTATTCGTCAGAGCAGCCTAGAAGTTGTACAATTACAATCAAGGGGGTGATATTTATGCTCTCGCGCAGGGAATTTCTCAGCTCGTCCTTGGCACTCATGGGCATAGTGCTTTTGGAAGGATGTCGTGAGAACGTCGACTCTCCGATGCTGAGCTTTCACCAAGGAGAGGCAAGCTGTGGGGCAGGCTTAGATGACGCTCAAGTCCAAGCCGACACTGGGGTTATAAAATTCTCCGGTCGGATGACTATGCCCGATCCGTGCCATCAGCTCAATGCCACGCTTGAGGTCAGGGACTCAGAGCTGATCGTGCACATCTCTGTGATTGCTCCAAAGCCCTCCGAGGGGTTCTGCGTCAAGTGCATCGGACAAGCGCCTTATGACGGCGAGATCGTCAATCTACGTCCCAGGCAGTATACGGTAGCAATCCGTCACGGTGAGCGAGAGGTCAGAAGGGTGAGGGTCATGGTCTTATAGGAGCACGTGGCGCTTGAACTCAACTCTTCGGATGTAGCCGTTCTCCAGGGCTTCGCGAATGCGCCCCGGCCCGTACGTCAGATAGATCACGGGAAAGCCAATAAACTCTTCATTGCGTCGAAATGCCCTCAGCAGGAGGTGCCCGCCCGTGCTCAAGATGAGCGTATCGCTGCGCTCAGGGATACCGAGCCATTCGGCTTGCGCGTCCACGTGCTTGGGCGCGTACTGCCTCCAGACCCCGCCGCCCAGATGGGGGATCTGCGGCGCGGTCGTCGTGGCTAAGATCACCAACGGCATCGTGGGGATCACTTCAAAGCGTCTCATAGCGTCAAAGATTTCTTCCGCGCGAATGCGCTTCTCGTGGTTGGGGGCATACTCGAAGACGAATTGATTCTTCTCAAAGCGCACATGGCGACGTCTTCTCTGGGCGTCGATCCCCTCAATGAGAAAAGTATCTTTGATGTATTTCTCTTCGGGCACAAGCATCTCCCAAAACGGGAAGCCTTCCCTATAGAGAGCTTCTAAGACCTCAGCGATCTTGGGCTGTAACACCTTAGAGAAAGCAACCTCAGGGATGATATCTATCCCCAGGAGTGCCAAGAATTCTTGGCGAATTTTGAGCAGTTTCTCGCTTACATCACCCGGGCCGGAGTGTTTTTCTAAGATCGTTTCGATCTGATCGAACCGTGCGCGAAAGACTTCTAAATTCTCTTCCGGAGCGCTCTTGACGCGATTCTGCCCGTCTTTGATCAGCTCAGAAGGATCGTAGAAGAAGCCCTCTTGTAAGCTGGGGATGATCTCCGGGTGGAGCACCTTGGGGTTGACGATGCCTAGCTGGATCGTGTGCGCCTTGGGGGTATCGGTGCGTGGGATATAGTTATCATAGGCGCAGTTGATGACATGATCGCGAGGCATTCTAGCAGCGTCGACAATCTTGGGCAGCACATAATTCCCAAAGACCTCATCGAAGGGGAGATTAGGGGTCAGATGCGAAAATGTGCTGATCAACTCTGTTGCGCTATAGAGCTGATAGATTTCGGGGAACCGGCGCGAACGATCTCGGCCCTCACGGATAACCCGAGCGTTCTCGTTAATGATTGCCTGTACGTCAATACAGTCAACGATGCCTGCCACAGCTTGAGAGCATCCCATAGTTGTAAGACTAACAGAGAAGGGCGTGCTCGACAAGGGGATTTGTATACCCTTGACGGCCTCACTGCGATCTGATAAGATATTTCAGATTTTTACTGATATATTGAGGTGATCTGGTATTCCCAACACCCAAGCAGCCAAGAGGGCATTGCGGAAGAGCGAGCGCGCGCGCTTGCGCAACGTGAAGCGCAAGGAAGCTATCCGTCAAGTCATCCGTCAGATTCGGAAGCACTTGAGCGTGGGGCAGAAGCAAGAAGCCCAAGCGCTCTTGCCTCAGTTGGCTAAGGCTGTAGACAAGGCCGCCGCGCGTGGGGCAATTCATCAGAACAAAGCAGCGCGCTTGAAGGCGCGGTTCATGCAGTTGATTGCGCATGCCTCGTAACTCATGGCCCAAGGAGCCATAGTGCGATCGCTGGTCTACCAGCGGCGCTGGCGTTTGAGAGATTTTTCTGTTGAGCGAGCAGCAGCTATTGCCCGCGAGTTAGGGTGTTCGGCCCCGCTCGCGCGAGTGCTTGCTGCCCGGGCTCCCGATACCCCCGCCGAGCTTCTCGATCATTCTATAGAACAGCTCCATTCGCCCTGGGAGCTTTTGGGAGTCCGAGAAGCTGTCTTGCGCATTGATCGTGCCCTGCGCCAGGGCGAAAAAATTTTTATTCAGGGTGATTTTGACGTCGACGGCATTACCAGCACGGCGTTGCTCTATAAAGCCCTCCGGGCGCTCGGTGCCCAAGGGGTCAAGGTCGATTTGTCAGATCGGGAACGGGGGCATGGCCTCAGCGACGCCGTTATACACCGTCTTAAGGACGAGGGCTTTGCGCTTTTGATCACGGCGGACTGCGGCATCTCCGAGGGCGAATTTATCGCGCACTTACAAGAGCACGGCATCGACGTCATCATCAGCGATCATCACCATCCCCCGGCGCAGCTCCCTCCAGCTCGCGCGATCATCAATCCCAAACAACCCCAATGCCTCTATCCTAACAAAGACCTTGCGGCCGTCGGCGTTGCCTTTCAGTTGGTGCGGGCACTCTATGAACATCGTGGGCTTCCGCCACAAGCGTGCGAAGAATTTTTAGATTTAGTCCTGCTGGGCACCGTTGGGGATTTAGTCCCCTTAGTGCGAGACGGCCATGCCGAGAACAAACGGCTCGTGGCCCAAGGGCTGCGGCGCATAGCTCAGGGACAGATGTGCTTGGGGCTGCGTGTCTTGCTCGAGAAGCTCTCGCTTGATCCGCAACGGCTTACGACTGGGGAAGTGAGTTATATTATCGTGCCCAAGTTCAACGCGGCGAATCGCGTCGGTGATCCCCGTGATGCGTTCATGCTCTTAGTCACGGCTCTGCCTACTAAAGCCGAACAACTTGCTACAAGACTGCTTGCGTACAACCAAGACCGCCAGATCGCTCAGGACGACTTGCTCTACCAAGCTGAAGAGCAGCTGCGCAGCCAAGCCGGTTGGCAGAGCGAAAAGTTAATCTTTCTCGCGGGGCAGTATTGGAACCCTGGGCTCATCGGTCTGGTCGCATCCGACTTGGCTGAAAAGTACTATCGTCCCACAGTGCTGGTCTCGATTGAAGACGAATTCAGTCGTGCGTCGTGTCGGAGCATTCCGGGGTTTGACATCATGGCGGCTTTAGAGAGACACAGCGAGCTCTTTGAGCGGTATGGGGGACACTCTATGGCGGCAGGCTTCTCCATTCGCACGGAGAAGCTGCCCATCTTGCAGACGCGTTTGTGTGCGTATGCGCGCGAAATCTTGCGCGATGTGGGAGATCCCGTATATGAGCTTGATGCCGAGCTGGCTCCTGAAGAGATCACGCTCGAGACGTACAAGGATCTCTTACGGCTGGCGCCGTTTGGTATGGGGCATCCCATGCCAAGGTTTCTGTTACGCGCAGCGAAGATCGTCGAGGTGCGCACGGTGGGCAATGGGAGCCGCCATCTCAAGCTAAGGATAGCAGCAGGGGGTAAGGAATTCTCAGCGATTGGGTTTTCGCTTGGGGAGTTCGCCTATGAAGTCGAGCGCGCGGGCACAGTAGGATTAGCGTTCAAACTCGGCTGCGATACTTGGACAGGGCGACCCCAAGCGCAGCTTGAGATCGAAGATATTTTGGAACCGTCTATTCTATGAGTGTTCGTGTGAGCTTTATCAACGAGATCTGCCCTATAAAGATAGGGATCGTGCTGACACGCGTTGCTCTTTTTGGTTCCTGCAGGACACGATAGAGCCATTCTAAGCCTAAACGCTGCCAGCCTTTGGGTGCACGTGTGAGTCTCCCAGCCCAGACGTCGAAGCATCCGCCAACGCCTATGAGCACTGACACGTTGAGCTTCGTTCGATTTTCATACATCCACAGCTCTTGCTTGGGCACACCCAGCCCAACTAAGAGTATATCGGGCTGTGCTTGGTTTATTAAAGAGAGAATTTGCTTGCTCTCGCTAGGCTGAAAATAGCCGTGATGCGTTCCGACGACCTGTAAGTGCGGGTATCTTTCGCAGAGCTTTTCCGCAGCGAGTTCAGCTACCCCTGGCGCTGCCCCTAAGAGAAAGAGTTTCAGTTTTCGGCCGCGCGAGAAGAGCTTTTCGAGCAAATCAATTCCCGAGACGCGCTCGCGCACCGGCGCGCCTAGCAACTGTCCGGCCCACACAATCCCTGTGCCGTCAGGAGTCACTAAGTCAGCACGTTCATACACCGTTTGCAGTCTCTGATCATGCTGCGCCCACAGAATGGCCGTCGTGTCCGGGGTACAGACGAGAGCCGACGCGCGAGTGCTCAGAAAATTTTCGAATCTTTGCACGGCTTCGTCGAGAGCCGTGCAATCAATGGGTGTCCCCAAAAGCACGAATTTTTTCGCTTTGACTTCAGTTTGCGGAAGACGCAGGAGGGACCACAACCATAGTCCCATGACTATACCTGTTCCTGCTATAACTCCAACGAACACTGCAAAGTCAGTTCTGGTCGCTAAGAATGCTAAAACGCTCATGTAAGCCGAGATCAGGTACATAACTATGAGCGCGCCCCTGCGCCCTATGGGCAATTCATCGAGCCATGAGCGAGAGAGCTTGTGGGTATATGCAATGGAGAGTGTGCTTGTAAAGGGCAATACAAGAGCGATCAAGGGCATAAGAAGCGCTACTGATGCCGTTGTCTTCACTAACCCTACGATAGCGGCTACAGCTAATCCATAACCGGCAGCGTGGCTCCACCGTTTCGGGGGCACAGCGTGCGTCCGCAGACCCAGTACTATAACAAACAAGACGCCTAAAAGCATCATGCC
The DNA here is from genome assembly GCA_964473325.1 of uncultured Thermotogae bacterium. Taxonomy (GTDB): domain Bacteria; phylum Bipolaricaulota; class Bipolaricaulia; order RBG-16-55-9; family DRXL01; genus JANXCC01. The sequence goes on along the minus strand of CAYYOG010000008.1, from coordinate 47,191 downwards.
CAACCATTGTCCTTGCAGAAGAGCGATCAGGGTGAGAGCTCCGCCGGAGATGATGAGTATCTTGATGAGAAGTTTTCCTGAAGGATCGAGTTGCCCTACAACAGAGACCCCTTGGCTCACAGCGATGACCCAGGCGAGCGTAATGAGCCAGCTCCAGTGTTGAAGATAGAAGAACCCTCCGTCAGGGTTGGTGATAAACTCAATGCGATAGCCTGCGGCGTATGCGCAGAGCGCTGCAAGGATTAAGCTGATAAGATTGAGCCGCTGATAGCGAGCAGTGCTTACGAGTATCGCTATGCCGAGGGCTACCCCCCATAGCCGTTGGTCGAGTAGAAGAAGAGAAAGAGAGAGGGGGATAACAGCAATGAGATGAAGCGCCCCTCTCTGACGCACGCATTTAGGAGTCATCTCTGTGGCGGAATCCCCCTTCGTTCAAGGTGAGTCTAAAAGATTTTTATCGCAGACGGAAGGACTGTTGGAAGTAATAGCCAGTGATCTTTGTCCCGTCAGAGAGTGATGGTAAGGGCTAGGTCGGTTCTATAACAACACGGCGTTCCTCACCGTGCCCCTCACTGTAGGTGCGCACGCGAGGGAAGTTACTCAACGCTTCGTGAATAGTCTTGCGCTCGGAGGGCTCCATAGGATCGAGCACGATCTTCTTCTGTTCGCGCACGGCTTCCTCAGCCAAGCGGAAGGCCAGCTCGCGCAACTCAGCCCGGCGCCGCTCGCGATAGCCATCTGCGTCTAGCTGCACGCTCACGTCTACACCTAACGTTCTCTTGAGGTAAATTTCAACGAGATGAGCTAACGCACGGAGCGCCCGCTGGTTCTGCCCCACGAAGACTTGAGCGCCCTGTAGATCAATCAAGAGCCCCTCTTCGCCTTCAGTTAAGCGCAGGTGAGCTGTCTCTCCAGCGACCTGGAAAAGCCCTGTGAGGAAGTTCTCAATCTTTTGCTGGACTGTGGGGTCCATCGCTAGCAGTCTCCAAAGCTCCTTCGGGCTCTGTGAGAGGAGGCTTAGGGCGCCGCCGTAACTCCCACATGACAAAGAGTTGTTGCCCTACTTGCACGAGTGTCGAGACAAGATAGTGCAGCCATAAGCCTGCGGAGAGATCTTTCAGCAAAAACCCAAAGACGACGGGAAAGAGCCACGTCATCGCTTGGCTCTGCCCACCAGCAGTGGGCACCGGCGTGAGTTTCCCTTGGACGATCTGGGCCAGCACCGTCAGAGCGACGATAATATAGAGCGAGTCGTGTTGGCTGAGATCGCTCATCCATAAGAATCCAGGGCTGAGGTGGATCGCCTCGGCGCTGTAGACGATCACGCGCCACAGCAGAATAAAGATGGGGATCTGCAGCAAAGTGGGCAGGCACCCGCCCATCGGGTTGACCCCCTCTTTGCGGAAGAGTTCCATCTGTTTTTTGGTGAGTTCTTCGCGGTTCTCGCGGGCACGCCGTTTGAGTTCGTCTTCGGACATCTTGGGGTACATCGCGCGGAGTTGCGTCAGCGATGGATACCGCGCTTGGAGCTTCTCCAGCTTTGGCTGGATCTCTTTCATCTTGGCCATGGAGTGAAATTGCGCGCGCGTTAGCGGGTACATCAAGAGCCGAATAATCAGCGTAAACAGAATCAATGCCCAGCCATAGTTCCCTGTGTACACATAAAGCAGATTGAGAAGTTTCGTAACACCGGCGAGAGCTTGGCTCCACAGGCCGTGATCGGCGACGTGCTGCAACCCGGCTTGCTCGAGGAAGACCAGGTTGAGCCGTCCCGCGTAGAGTGTAAAGCGATAGATACGGCTCTCACCTGGGGCGAGGGTCAGCCCATCGGAACGCACTCCTAAGATCTGCCTTCCTTTGGTATCCGTGTCTGCCCATGGGCGAATATCTCTCTGGGCAGGGTCATTGATAAGCCATAACAGTAAGCTATTGCCAACGAACCCTAGGCCCTCGAAACCTTTGTAGTTCTGTAAGATTTCCTGAGCGCGTATGCCGTCGAAGAGAAATTGTGCCTTGGAGTGCGCATCTTGCACGCCGGCTCCCAAGATGAGCCGGAATCCTTCAGGGAGCGAGAGTTCTTCTGCTGAGAGATTCTCCAGACGCAGCTCCACGCCCACTGTATAGTGCGGCGCGTTGATGACCGTAAAAGTCTTTGTGATCTTGAGAGCTCCGTTCTGATGAGTGAAGGTAACCCTTTGAATTCTGGGATTGTCGCTGGGCACTATGTCTGCTTGGTAGAGAGCTTCTGGGGAGACCGAGCCGACGGTGAGCACAAACGGGAAGGGTGCGCCCGCGGCATAGAGCCGCGAGAGGTCTTCAGGCTTCACTTTGACGTCAGGCAGGATCTCAACAGGGGGGTTGCCCCACGGAGCAGAGAAATAGAGATAAACGCTTTTGAGCGTGCCGCCGGCTTCAGAGAAAATATAGCTGACTAAGCCCGTCTTGATTTCTAGATCGCGCGGGGGAGATTCGCTCAGCCAGCGCGTCGCTATCTGGGCACGCAGATCTTGGGCGCTTGCTGGAAACGCAAATAGTCCTATGAGAACGAATACACAGAAACGAATGCTCATGGTAGTTTTTACAGTTTACAGCAGAGCGGGGGTATTTTCAAACGATCTCAAAAGGCGGCCTTGGGGGCCGCCCCTAGGAGGTGAGAGGGTTTGCGACTGCTTGGCTGGCTGTCTTCAGCCAAGCCCAAGGAGGTGATTCGACTGTAGTATAAGAAATCACTCGCGCCATGTCAGTAATTGAGCTTACATTACGATAGGGTCGCTGTGCGCACCCAGGCCATTGTCGCGCGCAAGCCCTCTTCTAGAGAGATCTTTGGCGCAAAGCCTAGGAACCGTTGGGCTCTAGAAATATCGAGCGCATTGCGCCGCAGTTCCCCAGGGCGCGGCGGGGCGTAACGCGCATTACACTGGCTTTGTAATGTTTGCGCAAATTTTTCGAGAAGCTCGTTCACGCTCGTCTCTTTCCCAGTCCCAACGTTGAATGCCAGGTCGTCTATCGAGCGTGCTGGGGCACAGTTGAGCTCCTCCAGGCGCCCTGTTGCTAAGAGATTCGCTGTGACGACATCGCTCACGAAGACGAAATCCCGCGTCTGCTGGCCATCCCCGAAGATTGTGACTGATTCGTTACGGGCGAGGGCTCGCGCAAAGGTGCTGATGACCGTGGCTTCGCTCTTTGGGGTCTGGCGCGGCCCGTAGACATTGGCATAGCGCAGCGCTATGTACTCGAGGCCCCACGTATTCTTGGCGCTGAAGAGATAGAACTCGCTGGCAAGCTTGGCGACCCCGTAGGGGCTGATCGGCTTTTTCGGAGCGTCTTCCGGGACTGGCAGCTCCTCAGGTTCGCCGTAGATGACCCCGCCTGATGAAATAAAAATAAACTGTTTCACGGAAAACTCTCGGCAGGCCTCAAGCAGCGTGAGCAGCCCTGTAATATTCGAGTGCGCATCGAGCAAGGGATCAGCGACTGAGACGCGCACGTCCACTTGCGCTGCATGATGATTGACCAGATCAAAGCGCTCGCGTGCGAAGATCTCACGAACCGCCGAACGATCTGCGATATCTGTCTGATAGAACCGCGCTTTTGGATTGAGAAATTCCCTGTATCCCGTCGAGAGATTGTCTATAACTGTGACCGTGTGCCCTTGGGCGATATATGCGTCCACAACGTGGGAGCCAATGAACCCTGCTCCCCCCGTGACTAAGATCTTCATGATCGCGGTACACGCTCCTTCCAGATGCGATCTAATATGCCATTGATGAAAACTGGTGAGTGCTCGCCCCCGTATTTTTTTGCGAGCTCTACTGCTTCGTCGATAACGACTTGCGGAGGCACGTCCTCACGATAGCAAAGCTCATAGACTGCCAGGCGCAAGATATTTCTATCGACAGAGTGAAGCCGCTCTAAGCGCCAGCCCTCAGCGCGCTCCGCGATGATTGTGTCGATCTCAGAGAGCTTTTCTTCAAGCCCCTGGATGCACGTGCGTACGTAGGGATCATCGGTGGGCTGTTCTTCAAGAAGTTCTGCGAAGCTGACAGTACGAAAATCCCTCTGAAAGAGCAATTTTAGAATGCGCTCGCGGGCGGCGCGGCGGGATAACGTCTTCATCGGTAGAAGAACAAGAAGAGCTCGCGCACGCGTTCGCGCAGCTCCTCTGACTCAAAGAGCTTCCCGATCACAAATCCCAGCACAGCTAAAAATAATATCAGAAATAATTTCACGCCAAACCAGATCCACAGCAGCCCAATGAGTACTCCTACCATCGCACCAAGGACGCTTGGGGAGAGCCGTGCCATCACTCGATCTCTCCTTCACTACGGAAGAGCGGTCGCTCTTCAGGGATCTCGCCGGCAATACCTGCCGCGATCACTTGCACACGATGGACCTTCACGCCCACACGGTCCTCGACAGTCTCTTCGATGGTCTGCTGGATCCTCTCAGCCGTATGGAGCACGTTCTGCCCAATAGGAAGCTCTGCACGAATGAAGACATACAGTCCATTGCTCGTGTTTTCAAGGGCTACCCGATATTTCTGTAGTCCAAATTCGTAGGCCAAGATGCGCTCGATATACGACCGAATAGCGAAGAGGGAGATCTCTACCGGCCCGCGCGGGCTCTTGTGTTGAATGCGCTTCCAGCGTCGCCGCGCCTGCAAGAGCTGCGCTAAGAAGTACAAGCCGATGAGGAAAAGCAGCAAAGCAAAAGCATCGAGCAGGACAACCCCCCAGCTGCTCCGTATAAAGACGATAAAGAGCTCCCAGATCTTCTCTGGAGGAGCCTTGGCCACCTCAAAAGCGACCCATAACAGCCCTGCTGCCCCAATCCAACACACAAGAAATGCCACGGTGTATAAGATCTCAACGACATAATCGATCGTTTGCTTCACGGCTCCTCCTTGTGAGGCGATATCTTCAGCTCACTAATATCAAGCTCCTGTACGTAGACGTCGACAGCGCTCACGCGCAAGCCTGTCATGCCCTCGACCTCTTGCTTCACTTTTTCTTGGACTTTCTTGGCAACTTCATAGATGGGATAGCCATAGCGAATGACAGCCTTAAGGCGAATCCGGATCGTTTGGTCCTCGATGAGTTGTGCTGCGACGCCACGACGCTTCTCACCGCTGAGCAATGCTGCCAGGCCGTCGGCGACTGTGCCCTTGAGGCCGCTGATTCCTTCGACTTCTTGGGCGGCGATGCTCGCGATCGAACTGACGACCTCTTCAGCAATAGAGATCTGACCGGTCCATCGCGCTCGCTTGGCTGCCTTCCGTTCAGAGGCCATAGAGATCAGCGATTGACGCGCTCGACATATTGCCCTGTCCGCGTGTCAATCTTCACCCAGTCTCCTGGGTTGATAAAGAGGGGGACCTTCACTTCCAAGCCGGTCTCCAAGATCGCTGGCTTCATGACGTTGCTGACCGTGTCGCCGCGCACGCCCGGATCAGTATGCTTGACTTGCAACTCCACGGTGATAGGGAGCTCAACCTTCACAAACGTCCCTTGATAGAAGAGCCCTGACACTTCCATGTTCTCCTTAAGATAGGGTTTGACATCTGCGACTTGTTCTTCTGTGAGGGTATATTGATCGAACGTCTCTGAATCCATGAACGTGTAGAGATTCCCGCTGCTGTAGAGATATTGCATCGGGCGCTCTTCGAGTTGGACGATCTTAACAGGGGCTGAATCGAAGAAGTTTTGGGGGATGACCTTGCCTGTCTTAACGTGCCTGAGACGGCATTGCGCCACAGGGCGCCCCTGAGCTTTTTTGACGTGCGCGTACTCCTCAATGATCCAAAGCTCTCCTTCGTACTCGATCACTTTACCCTTGCCCAGGTCGCTGACGCCCATAATCTAGCCTCCCTTTTCTGGTGCGATCTCTCTTGCGATCTTGCCCTCGGTCCAGCGGATGACCCACAGCGTCACCTCATAGAGGGCGATCAATGGGATCGCCAGGGTCATCATGGTGAAAGGGTCTTGGGTAGGCGTGAGCAGCGCCCCCAAGATGAACGCTATTACTATAGCGTATCTGCGCTTCTCTCGCAAGAACGCATGCGAGACCAACCCGATCTTCGCCAGCAAAAAGAGCACCATCGGCAACTCAAATGAGACCCCAAATCCTAGCATGAGCCAGAGAACAAAAGAGATATAGTTCTCGAAGGTGAACGCCGCTTGGAGATATCCCCCTCCAAGCTCGATTAAGAACCGAAGCGCTATGGGCACGACGAAAAAGAGACACCCGAACGCGCCAAGATAGAACAATCCCGCGCCTGCGAGGAACCCGTAGCGCGCGTACTTTCTCTCGTGCGGCAAGAGCGCCGGGACGATGAACTGCCAGATTTGATAGAGCACAAACGGCGTGCCCCATAACAGCCCCACAAAAAACGCAAGCTTAATATAGCCGAAGAAGACTTCCGTGGGGCGGATGAAGATCAAGCTCCCCCCTTGGAAGAGAAAGCGTCGACACTCGAAGGCGAGCTTCGACCATTGGTCTTCGGGCATCTGGAGAGCAGTGGGGTCGACGAGCAAGGTGCGACACGACTCGAGCAATCTCAAGAGCTCGGCGCGCGAGCCGCTCATGGTCCGGAGCGGTGCTGTGAGAAAGGCCATGATCTGCTCGCGGAAGATATACGCGACAATCGCGATAGCAAGCACCGCTGCGAGCGAGTAGAGCACGCGGGCGCGCAGCTCGTCTAAGTGTTCGATCAAGCTCATCTGGTTGGGGTCCTTCCTAGCCATAAGCGCACAAAGGCTCTTGTCGTAGGCTCGCTTGGATTATACGAGAGCTGGGTAAGGAAGACAAACGTCATGTTATCGAGTATCTCCTTGTGCTAACGTCTCGAGCTTCATAGGGTCCTCTCGCCCGATTGAAGCCGCTCATACATCTTCTGCAAGAACTTCTGGCGGTCTTCGACTTTGATGATATCCGATCGCGCGTGCATCACAATGTGCAGCGCAAACGGCGACGGAGACGGGCTCACAAAGCCTTCAAGCTCTATTTCCCCCACGCGAATCTCATCGAGAACTTTTTGCGCGTTCTCGATGTCCATCGCATCTTCCATCACTTCGCGATATGTTTCTGTTAGAATCGGGAAATACTCGTCCATGCGCTCGATGGCGTTCTGTAAGATATACGCCTTCATTTGCTGGCGCCCCACAGACTTGCGCTGCCCCTTATAACTTCTCAGAATCATAAGGGCGCGTGTGGCGCAGTGGCGAAATCTTCTTCGCAAAATTTCTGTATCGCGCAGCGCGTCGCGTAGCACTTCTCGAAGATTGCGCTCTTTGAGCAGATCGAACGCTTCCATGACTTTGACAGAGCCTTCATACGCTAAATAAAAGCCGTGATCCGTGATGGCGATCTCGATGTCTTTGTCTTCACGCCGTGCGATCAGATACGCGAGTGCGCGGCTGAGCGCGTCATTGACCCGCCGCCCAAAGAGCGCATGGAAGATCACGATCGTCTTTGGCCCTTCGTGATAGAATTCTATCACGAGCTTACGCCGATGCGATAGCCGCGAGTATTGGTGCTGCTCTGCGAAGTATCTGTAGAGAGACTCGACCCCGCGCTCGTCGAGCTGTAACTCCGAACGGATAAATTCTTTGATCTCAGTTGGCGAAGCTTTTCGTGTGAACAGCTCGTAGAGTGCAGAGCGAAACTCTTGAATGTCTAAAGCGAGTTCGAAGCTCAACGGCAGCATCTCGGAAAACCAGGTTGGCACAGTCGCGCGCTCTTCTTCAGCGGCCTCGACTTGGATTGTCATCCCGCGCGAGAATTTAAATTTATACGTCTCTCCTCCAAGCACGAACGTGTCGTGCTTGCGCAGCATCTCCAAAAAGCCCTCCTCGATCTGGCCAATGCGCTTGTCCCCGGCTTTCACAATAATGTACGACTCATCAGGAATCGTACCGACGTTGGTCATATAGAGCACACGAGCGAGCCGCCCCCGCGTGCGAATCTCTCCCGTCTCTTTGTCGTAATAAATCTTTGCGTAGACGTGACGATCTTCTAAGTCCGTGTACTCTCCCGCGAGATATTCTAAGACCTTCTCAAAGTGCTCACGTGACAGCTCAGCGAAGTTATAACTGCGCGTGACGAGCTCGTAGAGATCGTCAGCGTAAATCGGGCCATCAAGCAGAATCCCAAAGATCTGCTGAGCGAGCACATCCAGACAGTTCTTGGGGATGTGCAGTTTCTCTAATTTGTGCTGGAGCGCGCTGCGCATCATCACCGCGCATTCGACCAAGTCGTCTTGGTCGGTGACGACGACGCGCCCTTTGATCGTGTCGTGGAGCTTGTGCCCGGAGCGTCCGATTCTTTGAAGCGCTCGCGTGACGCTTTTCGGCGATCCCAGTAAAATGACCAAGTCTATGTACCCGATGTCAATGCCCAACTCTAAGCTTGTGCTGGAGACGACGACTTTCAACTCGCCGTTCTTCAGTCTCCTCTCAATGTCGAAGCGCAGCTCTTTGCTCAGCGAGCTGTGATGGGCTCCGATAACTTCGACGTAATGGGGAAATTTCTCTTTGAGTGTGTGCACGACTCTCTCCGTGAGCGCGCGGGTGTTCGTGAAGATCAGCGTCGAGCGATGCTGCTGAATTAAGCTGTCTAACAGCGCATAGAGATTAGCGTTCAACTCTTCAAACGAGCAATGAACAAAGTCATCGACGGGGCTTAAGACTTGCAGATCTATCTTCTTCTCAAAGCGTGCGTCAATAATCACACAATCGCGCCAGGGATCGCTCCCGTCGCTCAAGGGCGCAAGGACTTGGCCGTAGCGCCGCCCAACTAAGAACTTGGCGACTTCGTCGAGCGGGCTGACGGTCGCCGAGAGCCCTATCCGCGTGAAGTCACTTAGCTCTTGAAGTCTCTCGAGCGAGAGCGAAAGGTGCACGCCGCGCTTGTTCTCCGCCAGAGAATGCACTTCATCTACGATCACCCAGCGCACGTAGCTGAAGTAATTTGAGAATTGTTTTGCCGACAGCGCGATGGCGAACGACTCCGGAGTCGTGATGAGAATATGCGGTGGTTTTTTGAGCATTTGCTGGCGCTTCTCAGCCGACGTGTCTCCGGTGCGGACCTCGACCCTGATGCCCAGCTTGTGCTGGGCGAGCGCCTCCATCTCACGCAAGGGCTGCTGAAGGTTGCGCTCGATGTCGTTGCCTAGCGCTTTCAACGGCGATATATAGACGCAGTAGATCTGGTCCTCGAGGGCGTTCTGAGAAGCGAGTTGGACGAGTTCGTTGATGATCGCCAAGAACGCCGCGAGGGTCTTGCCAGAGCCAGTGGGTGCTGAAACCAGACAGTTCTTTCGGTTATGAATACAGGGAATGGCGAAGCGCTGCGGTGGGCTGAATACTGAAAATGTTTCGGTGAACCAGCGCCGCACCAACGGGTGCAACAGCGCAAAGATCTGCTCGTCACTGAATGGCTCTACTTGTCGGGTAAGCATTTCTTCTTGGGAGGAGTCTCAGGGTATTTTAAGACTTTCAAACCGACTTTGGCTAAACCCTTGCGTACCATGCCAAGCTTCTCAGCGGCTGCAAACGACAGATCAATGATGCGCCCTTCGACATACGGCCCGCAGTCGTTGATCTTGACGACGACGCTCTTGCCCGTCTCTAAATCCGTGACGAGTACGATCGTGCCCAAGGGCAGCGTCAAGTGTGCGGCCGTGAGCTTGTACATATCATAAATTTCGCCACTAGAAGTACGCCGTCCGTGGAAGGGCTCCCCGTACCACGAGGCAATACCCACTTGATCGTAGCGGGCTAGGTTCCAAAGCCCGATGGCTAAGATCACAGAAGCAAAAACGTAGACGAAGTATTCCGGTCGCATGATCGCTCTATTCTACCCAAACGTTCGTATGCTTACGAGGACACCGTTCCCAGGCTCACGCCCCAGTCGGTAGCTAGCTCGACGAGGGCGTGTTCTTGTATGGCTTTTCGGATCTGTTTCATGAGCGATTCAAGAAAATACAGATTATGAATGGTCGCTAGGCGCATCGCTAAAATTTCCTTAGCGAGAAATAAGTGATACAGATAGGCCCGCGAGAAGTTCCGACACGTGTAGCACGCGCAATCTTCAGCAATAGGGCGCGGGTCAGCCTTGTACACGGAGTTCGTGATATTGATGCGAAAGTCCTGGGCATCCTTGACCCAGAGCGCGCCGTTGCGGGCCATGCGCGTCGGCGCCACACAGTCAAACAGATCCACACCGCGAGCAACAGCGTGAAAGATATCTTCAATCTCTCCAATGCCGAGCAAATGTCTTGGCTTCTCTTTGGGTAGGAGCGGGATCGTCCATTCGAGAACTCTATAGAGGTCATACTTGGAGCGCCCGACTGAGCCGCCGATGCCGATGCCGTCGCAGTCTAACTGTGATATGAACTTCGCGCTCTGCTCGCGCAAATCTTGATACGCGCCGCCCTGAACGATGCCAAAGAGCGCTTGGCGTCCGTCAGTAATCTCATGGAAGTGCTCTAATGCTCTCACCGCCCAGCGGTGCGTGCGCTCCATCGCACGCTTTGTGTACTCATAATCGTGCAGCGGCGACGTGCACTCGTCGAGCACAAAGATCATATCCGCGCTGAGCTTCTTTTGCATCTCGATAGTGTTTTCTGGGGTGAATTTTTGCGGGGAGCCGTCCAAGTGTGATCTGAACTCAATGCCCTCTTCGGTGATTTTGACTAAAGATTGTCCTTGGCGGGCTTTGCTCAGGTGTCCGCCGCGCTGGGCGGCCTCGACTTCGTCTGGGAAGATCGAAGCGATCTTCCCGACGCCGTGCTCGATGGCCGCACCGAGACTAAACGCTTGGAAGCCTCCGGAGTCAGTCATGATTGGGCCATCCCAGCCCATAAATCTATGCAGCCCGCCCACTTGGGCGATGACGTCCTCGCCAGGGCGCAAGTGCAAGTGATACGTATTCGCGATCAGCACTTGAATGCCGATCTTTTTGAGGTCATCGGGGCCGACGGCTTTGACAGTCGCCTGGGTGCCCACAGCGACGAACGACGGGGTGTGAATCTCGCCGCGCGGGGTTTTTAATATTCCGCAGCGGGCATGGATGTGGGGATCACTTGATAGCGTTTGAAATTTGAAGGGCTTAGTCATGGCGCTAATAAAAGATCGTTCTTGTCTGATGGTACGGCTTTTGTCGAAATTCTTCTCGTTGTCCCAGATTCCATAAAAGCCAATCGATCTCAAAGCTACGCAGGGAGCGCCCAAGCTTTTCTAGCTCGCGCTTAAGCAATTCTACCGCCCAGATCGTGTGCGCGCGAATCTCGATCTCCTCTGGGCTGCCCGCCAGAAGCTCCTCACGACGGTCAATGCTAGCAGCAAGCTCCGGACTGTAACGCAAAATCCCAAGATGGCGCAAGACTTGCGGGACTTTATAGTCCGCAAACGCTGTCAGCTCGTCTATATCAAAGAACTCTCCCCAGCGTTGTCCGCTAAAAGCCCCATGGAGATCGGCGCAAAAGATCTGCGCCCGCTTATAAAAATACACGGTGCGCCCGCGATAGCTCGCTTCATCGCGAAAGCTCGAAAAGTCGTGGGCTAGCAGCTCGACTAAGCGAACGATTGATCGTTCAGCGCGCTCGACAAGCCGCGTCGCATGTCCGTCATAGTGCGCTTGCAAGATCGTCCCGGCTTCACGCAAGATTTTTACGCGCTCATCGAGCAAAGGGATCTCATGCTCCCCGTCGAGAATCTCTTGGAGATGGGCTTTGTCCATCTGCGCGAGAGACGCTGCATCCAAGACGCGATCCCCACGCATAACAGCATCGTGTAAGGCCATCGCCAGCGCGACATAACCGTCATGTCCACGATAGCGCCAGCGCGGCTCCGGCCAGAAACAGAAATTCAAACAGTCTAACACAAACAGATACTGCACCGTGCGTGCTGTCCCGTCGCGAAGGTGCAGCCCATCCCAAACACAGCGTGACGCTTGCTCCGCCAATCGCTGAGCACCAAGACGTAACGCTGCTTCATCGAGAGTAACGTGCTCAGCATGCTCGACTACCCAGCGTACAGATTCTAAGACTTTTTTCATAGAGAGTTTGATTATAATTCGACAAATCCCCGCGCACAACGTACAATTGAGGCCAATGGGGTAGTCTAATGGCTGACAAGATCGAGCCGACACAGCTGGCGATTGCCGTCTTTCGCTCGTGCGTCTACGAGATCGTGCTGTGCGAGACCGATCTCGACTGGGACGCGCTGCGCCGCTGGGAATTCATTCTCAAAGGGGGGGACGTGAAGGACTACGCGATCACGCGGCGCTTTCAAGCGTTTGCTCGCGCCAAGCAGCGCGCGCGCAACCCCGAAAATATTTCAGCGTACTTGCTCTATCGGCTCAGCCACGGCGGTGCCGGCCCTGAAGACGGCCTTGTCCTTGACGAAGAGGCGGAGCCTCAGAAGGGCCCACACTGCATTGGCTGCGGCGGCTTAATAGATCAGACTCGCCGCGCACGGGTGCTTGAGCGCATCCGCGCGGGGTTCCGCATGGCCGACCTCAAAGTCCCCATCGATTGCGAAGAATTAGTCAATACCCATCTCACCCAAGCGGAGATGAACGAGTTCGTCGGGCACCAAGTCAGCTTCAGCTACCAAGAAAAGTTGATCACTGAAGCTTTTGACGAACTAGCAATGCAAAAGACACCGTAGAAGATCTCTATCAAAAGCGCACGCTCGTATGCTATACTGAAAGGGTGGTCGCGATGTCCAAGCGAGATCAACTCAAGGAGATCATCGGGGCACCATTGGAGCAGATCGTGTATGCATCTCATCCCAGCGCGGGTGTCTTACGGGATTATATCGCGGGACGGCTTCCGAGGAGGGAGAGCTTCGATGTCACCGGGCTGCAAGCTGGGAACTTAACCCAATGGCACCGTGCAGGGATCACCGCCCATCTCCTAACTTGTCAGCGCTGTGCCCGGCTCGTCGCAGAGCTTCGTGAAGCACCGACCCCACGCAAAGCTCTTCTGGAGTGGCTTCTTCCTAGGCGAGAACCGGTGCCCTCGTTCGCGCGCGTCGTGATGATTGCTCAGCTTGTTATCATTGTGGGGTTGATTGGGGTGATCTACTTTAAGCCCGCTCCGTTCTTTTCGGCGATCAACCCAACAGCTTCTGTCATCCCTTCGTCAGAGATCACCAAACCCTCTCAACAAGCCCCGCAGACGCCGCAACCGCAAGAGATGACACTCCCGATTTCTTCTGAAGCACTCTCTGATCCTATTCCCCAGGCGGTGCAAGCGCATCCGCTCACGGTGCGCATCGCCCTGCACGAAGACACTCCTATACGAGAGCTGAAGAACTTAATGCAGAGCGTCAATGGGATTCTTATTCTTATGAGTCAAAGCGGTTTCGTCGTGCGGCTCTCCGCCGACGAAAAACTCGAGAGCATTCTGGAGAAGCTCTCGCAAAGCCCATATATTATCGAAGCACGTAAAGACTGAGAGGAGGTTTTATGCAAACGCGCTGGTGGCTTTTGGGAATAGGAGCATTGGCGATAATCGGCGTTGTGGTCGGCTGGACGATCTATGAAGCGTCAGCGGACCCGCTGCGCGGCATCGAGACGGTCGCGATCGAGCCTGTTGAGAACCTCCCGGGGTTTGTGCAAGAGGGCGTGCTGGGGCAGCTTACGGTGCAGTTTCAAGATCGCGGGATTCGCATAGATGCTGCCAACCCCGACGCGGTCATTCACATTAATGTGGACAGATTTGAGCTGACCGAGTCTGGGTTCTATGTGAACGCGTCGCTGGAGATCAAAAAGAGGACAGGTGAGCAGCGCAAGATGGTCTTCACGCTCAGCATTGATAAGAGCGGGATCAAGGCGCAGTTGAAGAGAGCATAAACCTGGTGTTCTTGCAAGGCTTGTCGTGCAGAGCTTTCGATCAATAGGACGCGATGACGCAGGGCGAAGTCCAGGGCATCTGGGAGGCGGGGACGAAATCTTTGAAGCACCTTCTAGGCGTTCTTGAGGAACCATGACGGTGATATCTATATCGTGTGTTGCGCGTGGCTCGCCCCACTGCTGGACGGCCAAGCCCCCTAAAATCACGTAGTCTATCCCGTGCTCCCCAAGAAAAGTCGCCATCTCTGCAGCAGCGTGCCAGAGCGTCATACGGATCTTCGCGCCAGCGCTTGGCGCATGGCCATCAATAGAAACGAAGGAGTCGGATTGCTGTCTTGTTCGGAGGAGCCATGCTTAATTATCGTATCAGAAGAAGATCACAAGGGAAACTCGCAGGGAACGAGCAAAGTCGCTATAATAGCCCTCATACCAGAATCGTGTTGGAGGGCTACATGAGCAGTTTTGATGAGATCGTGTCGCTCTGCAAGCAGCGCGGGTTCGTCTTCCAGTCGTCGGAGATTTATGGGGGCATTGGAGGCTTCTGGGATTACGGTCCTCTCGGCGTCGAATTGAAGAATAATATTAAGCAGTCGTGGTGGCGGCGCGTCGTCCAGATGAGAGACGACGTGGTCGGACTTGATGCGTCTATTATTATGAACCCGCAGACGTGGGTCGCCAGCGGCCACGTGGAAGAGTTTACCGATCCGTTAGTAGACTGCAAGCAGTGCAAGAAGCGCTTCCGCGCTGATGCTATCGTCAACAACACCTGCCCCGAGTGCGGAGCCGTCGGGCAATTCACCGACGTAAGAAGATTCAATCTGATGTTCAAGACTTATGTCGGCCCGGTCGAAGAGAGCGCAGCGTTGACCTATCTGCGTCCGGAGACCGCTCAGGGGATCTTCGTGAATTTTCAGAATATTTTGGTCGCGATGCGCAAGAAGCTCCCCTTTGGCATCGCCCAGATTGGGAAAGCGTTTCGCAACGAGATCACGCCGGGGGATTTTATCTTTCGCGATCGCGAGTTCGAGCAGATGGAGATCGAGTACTTTGTCAAGCCGGGCACCGACGACTCTTGGCATCAGCACTGGGTTGAGGAACGATTACGATGGTACATTGAAGACCTGGGCTTGCGCACAGAGAAAGTGCGTGCTCGCGCCTTACCTAAAGAAGATTTAGCGCACTACTCCAAGGCGACGTTCGAGATCGAGTACGACTTTCCTGGCAAGGGCTGGGCGGAGATCGAGGGGATCGCCAATCGCACCGACTATGACTTAAAACGCCATTCCCAGCACTCTGGAAAAGATTTGACATACTTTGACGAAGAGACCAAAGAGCACTATATCCCCTACGTGATCGAGCCTTCTTGCGGAGTAGACCGGATCTTTCTCGCTGTGCTTTTAGATGCTTATCACGAAGAGGAAGTTCGTGGGGAGAAGCGCGTCGTTTTAAAGCTCAAACCCCAGCTTGCTCCCGTTAAAGTCGCGGTCTTCCCACTGCTGCGCAACCGCCCGGAGATCGTCCAAAAAGCCAAAGAGATCGCCAATGCGCTCCGTAAAGATTTCACAGTCTGGTACGACGATACGGCGTCTATTGGGCGTTTGTATCGCCGCCAGGACGAGATCGGGACGCCCTACTGTATCACGGTAGACGTCCAATCGCTGACGGACAACGCCGTCACGATTCGAGATCGCGACACGATGCTCCAAGAGCGCGTCCCTATTGAGCACGTCGCTGCAGTGCTCAAAGAGAAGCTGGGCAGCAGCTGCCGCCCCTCTTGACCGGCTGCGGCCTGCAAGGCTATACTCTCCCTGAGAGATGCCCGGCCTGGGCGAGGACCGGGCGGAGGAGGGGTAAGTCTCTCGTGGCTTCCTTCCCCAACCAGATCATTTTGGCCGTGGCAAATGCCAGTTCAGTGGGCAGGTGATCGAGGGCAAAACAAGTCGGGCAATCAGAACGGCCTGGGTAATCCAGCGACGATCAAGCTAAGGTGATGACAGTATATCGGTCCACGCATCGACCTTCAGCACTCTGATGAGTAGCTGTTCGCCTCGCATATTGCAGCGCCTCCCAACTCTTGCTAAGATCGTAGAGAAGGAGTGCGATCGTGAAGAGCAAATTATATCGCAGCCTAGCACTTGGCATAGCGCTGGTCTTCGTGGCCGCAGGGCTGTGGGGATTCCTCGCTGTGCGCGGGCAGCAGCCTGGTGCTCCAGCGCTCTTCAGCCCGCTCTTTGAAGCGTATCAGCGCATTAAATCGAATTTTTACAGACCCGAAAACGCCCCCGATGCGCGCCTGCTCAAAGGGGCTATTGAAGGTATGGTCGAGACTCTGGGAGACCCTTATAGTCGATATTTGCCTGCAGAAGACTACCGGCAATTCAACGAGGGCTTTGAAAAAGAAGTCATCGAAGAATTCGGTGGGCTGGGGATGCAAATTGAAGTTCGAGATGGAAAGCTCTTAGTCGTTGCGCCGTTGTACGACACCCCAGCCAGCCGCGCTGGCATCGAAGCGGGGGATTGGATCATCGAGATCGATGGGCAATCTACAGAGGGCATCACCCAAGAGCAAGCGGTGAAGAAGCTGCGCGGCCCCAAGGGGACCCCTGTCACGCTGAAAATCCGTCGCGAGGACGGCTCAGAGAGAATCTTCGAGATCATACGCGATACAATCACGATCAAGATCGTCAGCCATAGCGTGCTCGCCAACGGCCAAGTCGGCTATATCCAAGTCTATACGTTCAATACCCTGACTCGTTTGGATGTGGAGAAAGCCCTTAAAGATCTTCTCGCTCGCGGTGTGAAGGGGTTTATCTTAGATCTGAGAAACAACCCTGGGGGGTTACTCAATCAAGCTGTGGATCTTGCGAGCTTGTTCGTTGACGAAGGGCCAGTGCTGAAAGTCCAGAGCCGCAACGGCGCAGAAGTCTACAACTCTAAGGGCAATAACTATCCTAATCTGCCCATTGCCGTGCTCGTCAACCGAGGTACAGCGAGCGCTTCCGAGATTGTCGCCGGAGCAATTCGAGATCATCAGATGGGGGTAATCTTCGGCAAGAGAACGTTCGGCAAGGGTGTTATTCAAACGTCGTTTGCATTGAGTGACGGCTCGGCGATCTTGTTGACTACAGCAGAGTATTTCACCCCTCAGGGGCGTCGCGTGCATGAAACGGGCCTCATCCCAGACATTATTATTGAGAAAGAGTCCGAGATCTTGCCAAAGGCCCTACAATGGGTTTTGAGCAATCTTGGCCGGACCTGCCCTTGCCTACCCCCTCCAAGCTATGATCACAGTGCGCGGGCTCGTCCATCGCCTTTTCTCGTCTGGTTCACGCCCTAGGGTGCTTTTAGACGGCATCGATCTGTCTCTGGAGCGAGGCGAGGTTGTCTTACTGATGGGGCGTAATGGCTCCGGCAAGACAACGTTGGCCCACTATATGGCGGGCTTGCTTATCCCCCAAGAAGGGACGGTCACCGTCGATGGGATTTGGACAACTCAAGACCCCCGTGAGATCCGACGTCGTGTCGGATTACTCTTTCAAGGGAGCCATGAGCAGCTCATCGCACAAACGCCCTTGGAAGACGTAGCATTCGGGCTAGAGAACCTCGCTTTACCTCCCGCACATATTCAGAAGCGAGCGTGGCAGGCGTTGGAACGCGTCTCTCTCTCAAAGAAAGCTCTTTGGCCCATCGAGATGCTTACGCCAGCAGAGCGCCAGCGCGTCGCCCTTGCAGGTGTCCTCGCCATGAACCCAGATTATTATATTCTCGACGAGCCGGACCGGATGGCAGATCAAGAGGGGCTGGCGCTCCTGCTCTCTCTTGTGCACGAGCTACGGGCCGAGCAGAAGGGTGTGCTGATCATCTCACACAGAGAGTTCTGGAAGGAACACACGGACCGAATCGTGCACTTGGAGCATGGGAAAGTAAGAACAGTGCGGGGTTCTGAGTTTGGCAGCTCTCAAGTAAAGAACTCAGCACTGAGACTTCAGAACTTAGGACTGACTGAGGTGAGGGATTATTTCCGTGTGCGCGCTGTCGCTCTCGGCTTTACGTACGATTCTGCTCCCGCACTCAAGGACTTCTCCGCTGAGATCACGCCAGGGGAGTTTATCGTTATCGCTGGGCCAGCAGGCTCAGGGAAGACAACGCTCGTCGAGCTGCTCGCAGGGCTTGCTCAGCCAACCCACGGCTGTGTCCTGTGGAACGATACCCCTATGCATACTTTGCGGGCGAGCGAGCGCGTGCGCTGTGTGGGTCTGGTCTTTCAAGAGCCGTATCAGCAGCTCTTAGGGGAAAGTGTCAGAGAAGAACTGCTCTTGGGGGTGATTGCCCAAGGTGTCAGTCTCAGCGAGGCAGAGCGGAGCGCGCGCTGGGCTTGTGAGGCCGTGGGCTTGGACTGGGAGCAGATCAAGGAGCAGCCGTCACATCGCTTGAGCGGAGGGGAGCAAGCGCGCTTGGCGATTGCTGCTATGCTCGCTCTGCGCCCTCGGATGCTCATCTTCGATGAGACGCTGTCCGCGCTTGATCCCCAGGGGCAGATCGAGCTTCTTGGGTTGCTTCAGAGACTATGCGCTCAGGGAACAACGGTGCTCGTGGTGACCTCGGAAAGCATTCCCGAACTGGGATCTCGACTATGGGTGCTGGAGGGCGGGAAGCTTCTCTATGATGGCCCTCCGCACACACTATGAAAACGCTCAAAGATTGGATACGTCTAGGTGGAGCTATGACGTTGGCCTTGCTAGGGGTAATTGTTATAGTGTTTTATCGAGGGGAAGAGTTCGGGCTTGTGATTGGGATAGCGAGCATCGGCGTGAGCCTTGGCTTCTTATGGCACATCTGGAACAAATAAAAAAGAAAGGGCTCGGCCGGGTCACGGCCGAGCCCTGCCGATTCTGCCCTAATTAGTTATGTGAAGCAAAGCCGTAGACTGTCCCATAGCCCACGACTCCCTGGATACAGACGGTCTTCCCTCCCCCTTGCACGAGGAGTAAGAATGTACCCAACGAGCTATAGGGGATAGTGGCCGTGCTGAACGACCCGATGAACCCCCAGGCGATGCTCCCTAGTGAGGTGAATCGCTGGAAGGTGAGCGCCGGGCCGAGCGACTGAATCTGCAAGGCGTTGAAGAACCACCCAGCGTCCTTGATCTGCATGACCCCGGCGAGGCTCACAATCGGGGTGCCGCTGCCGATGGCGACCGTGAACGGGAACTGATTGGGCAAGCCCGAACAAGCTGCCGGCATCATAATGGGGAAGGGCCACGGGAACGGATAGGGGAACGGCCACGGCCCAGGCACTGGCGCGAAGAACCAGCCAAAGAAGAACAGCAACAGATCAAACGGCGTGAAGATCGGCGGGCAGGTCACAACGATGATGATCACGATCTGGCCCGTGAAGATATCAATGAGCACGAAGATCGGGTCTTCACCGATAGCTGTGAGGTATTTGCCCGCGGGGATTGTATACCCGGAGACCGTCGCGTTCTGAGTGAGCTGGAGCACCCCTGTGAAGACGTAGGTATTCTGGATCTGCTGGATAGTGATCTGCTGGGGTGCCGTGCTCAAGGGAGCAGCGTTCTGGCCCTGGGGGATCTGCGTCGCTTGGGCCTGGGCTAATGCTTGCGCTAAGCCTGCGGCTTGCAGCTTCGCCATGATCCGTGCTGACATCTGGGCGAACTGCAGCGATCCCGGCGTGATCACTTGCTGGACGCTGAACCCTGTACCCGGCTGTGGCTGAGGTTGGGGCTGCACCGGCACGCAGTTCGGCGGTGTCCCGACATAGCCCGGCGGGCAGGTCGGCGGTTGCTGTTGCCCAGAGACAATCTGTAAGCTGGCAACTGCTGTAGCGACCTTTGCTGTTGGGACGATCGCTTGGATCGCCTGATTGATCTGCTGCCCAACGGCTTGGGGATCGCTGCCCAAAAGCGGGAAGTCGCCGGTGCCACCCTCAAGCTGCGGGATGCGCTCGGTTGACGCAATGATCTGCACATATTCTGGGCCCAATGGCGGCGAGCAGACGAGCCGATACGTCGCTACCCCTGGCAGGGTGCGCCAGTTTGTATGAGTGATGTAATTATTGGACTCGAAGCGATTGGGCAGAAGCCGTGTCACGCTATTGCCTTGGATGTCAAGGATGTAGGCGTAATAAGGGGCCTCGCTGGCACGATAATAAATCTCGATAGTTTGACCGACAACACAGACGGGGCGGCTTACTTGAATGAACGCTTGGAACTCGGTAGGCTGGATGACGATCCCTAACGGCGATGGTTGTCCTTGGCTGAAGCTTGGGGTAACGCCGACCAAGCCCATCAGGACAACCCCCAACACGATGAGACTGAGACGCTTCATGTAGGTCCTCCTTTTGGAAGGGATGTCCCTTCCGTAGTTCTGTAAGATAGTCTGCCCTGCCATGCATCACCTCCACATGCAGGGCGCTTCACAACAATATATAGTACAAATCCCCCCTTGAAGTTTCACCCCAGCTGGGATATATTAAATGCACTTTTATGAATTGTGCTATTCTTGGCGCTGGAGGCTGGGGGACGGCCCTGGCTCGGCTCCTCGCGCGCAAGGGCTATTCAGTGCGATTATGGGCGCGGCGGCCTGAGTTTGCCCATGAGCTTGATACACTTCGTGAAAACAGAACATACCTACCCGGGGTCGCCCTCCCCAATGACTGCCTTGAGATTGTCAGTGACCTCGCACAAGCCACAGAGGATGCTGAGGTTGTGCTCTTGGCAGTCCCGTCGTTTGCTATGCGTGAGATTGCTAAAAGACTCAAGCCAGTACACGCTCGCCCTCGGGCGTGGATCAACCTGGCCAAGGGATTAGAGCGCGATTCTTTAATGACAATGTCTTCGGTCTTGAAGCAAGAGCTGCACACCGAAAAAAATATCTTTACGCTCTCTGGCCCAAGCCACGCTGAAGAAGTCGGCCGGGAATTTCCCACCAGCGTCGTGCTCGCTGGCCGAGATCTTGCCCTTGGAGAGAAGCTCCAACGCACTCTGATGACGGAACGATTTCGCGTCTATCTCAGCGACGATCTTCTCGGGGTCGAATACGGAGGCGCGGTAAAGAACGTGATCGCGCTGGCTGCAGGGATTCTTGACGGGCTTGGCTACGGCGGAGACAACGCGAAAGCAGCGCTCATCGCGCGCGGACTAGCAGAGATGGTGCGCTTAGGAGTTCGTCTTGGCGCGCGGCGCGAGACGTTCTTCGGGCTTTCCGGCGTGGGGGATCTGATAGCGACGTGTACAAGCGAGCACAGTCGCAACCGGCGCGTGGGGTATCATCTAGGCCAGGGAAAGTCGCTCACAGAGATTTTAAAGAGTATGACTATGGTGGCTGAGGGTGTCTATGCAACCCAGGCCGTGCGCGAGCTTGCTCATAGACACGGTGTCGAGATGCCCATCACCGAAGCAGTCTACGCGGTGCTCTACGAGGGTGCTGATCCCTTAGATCAGCTCAATGCCCTTATGACGCGCGAACCTAAAAGAGAGACTCTATAGACGCCATTATCCCCAGTCCCTCCTGCAGGGTGACGTCTAGAAAGGAGCTATATGTCGTTAAAACGAACGCCTTTGTACGATGTGCACAAACGCTTAGGGGCCAAGCTTGTAGAGTTCGGCGGCTGGGAGATGCCCATTCAGTACACGGGCATCATCGAGGAGCATAGCACAGTGAGGTCTGCCGTTGGGATCTTCGACGTCAGCCACATGGGCGAGATCGAAATTACGGGCCCCAATGCGCTCGATCTCGTCCAGAAGCTTATCACTAATGACGCCAGCGCAATGAAAGAGTATCAGGTGCTCTACTCCCCGATGTGCTATGAGTCCGGGGGAACTGTCGATGATCTGTTAGTGTATAAGCTTCCAGATCGCTTCTTGCTCGTGGTCAACGCTGCCAACACTGACAAAGACTTCTTGTGGGTGCAGCAGAACGCGCAAAAATTCACAGTCACGGTGAGGAACGCGAGCGCTGAATACGGACAGATTGCGATTCAAGGGCCAAAGGCCGAAGCGCTCTTGCAGCCGTTCACAGAATATTCTCTCAAAGATTTAAGATATTACTGGGCGACGCAGACGCGCGTGCTGGGAGCTGAAGTGTTACTCTCACGCACTGGCTACACTGGGGAAGACGGTTTTGAGATATACGCTGAGCCCAGAGTGATCGTGCGTTTATGGGATGAGATTGTGCGTGCGGGAGCTAAGCCCATTGGGCTTGGAGCACGCGATACGCTCAGATTTGAATCGGGAATGCCCCTCTATGGGCATGAGTTAGATGAACAAACAACCCCTATTGAAGCGGGTCTAGGCTGGACAGTCAAAGAGAAAGACTCTGATTATAACGGCAAGGCGGTCTTGCTGACGCAGAAGCGCCAAGGCACTAAGAAAAAACTGATCGGGCTGAAGATGCTCGAGCCAGGAGTGCCGCGCCAGGGCTACAAAATCTTTGCCGACGGCAGAGAAGTCGGGGCCGTCACGAGTGGGATGTTCGCTCCCTCAGTCAATGCGTTTTTAGCGATGGGGTTTGTCGTATCAGATACTCCTTCAACGGCGGCGCTTGAGGTCGAGATTCGCGGGCAGAGAAAGAAAGCCCAACTGACCAAGCTCCCTTTCTATCGGGGTAGTGTAAAGCGATGAGGGTGCTCGATCTTGGTTTGCGTGACTACGCAGAAGTTTGGCGCTTGCAGAAGGAGCTGGTTGCGCAGCGCCAAGCAGGGCTGATTCCCGATACGCTCATTATAGTCGAGCATCCAGCGGTCTTCACGGTGGGGCGGGCAGCTTCTTATAATTCTGCAGAGATCGCGGGGATTCCTTGTGTGACCGTTGAGCGTGGTGGAGATATCACGTTTCACGGGCCGGGCCAGCTTATAGGCTATCCCATTCTAGACCTCAAAAATCGCGGCCGGGACGTTCATCGCTTCTTGCGCGACCTCGAAGAAGTGCTCATTCGCACCGCGAGAGATTTTTCTCTTGAGGCCCGGCGACGTCCAGGGCTGACGGGCGTTTGGGTCGGCCCAAAAAAGATTGCGTCTATTGGGATTGCATTAAGCCATTGGGTGAGCTATCACGGCTTTGCGCTCAATGTCTCTGTCGACTTGAGCTATTTTCACATGATCCGACCCTGTGGGCTCGATGGCGATGTCATGACTTCGCTGAGCGAGCTGCTGGGCAGAGAAATCTCTATAGCAGAAGTAAAACCCCTTTTGCTTGAGCACTGGGCTGAGATCTTCTGTTGTGAAGATCACGCTCTGAGCGTAGCGCCGATTACGTTGGAGTATTGACTCTTGCCCCCCCTTTCGGCTAGACTCAAAGACGGTGAACGACTGTGAAGAAGTTTTGGACAACCCTGGGTTTAATAGTCCTTACTGCCCACCTTGCGATCGTAGCGCAGACGTCGGAATTGCATGTGGAGCAGCTCGCAGACCCCACTACGATCTTTACAAAAAGCAGCGAGCAGTCGCCAAATTCAGCAGCAGTCAAAATTCTCTTGCGTGGGCTGCCCACCCCAACAAGACCCGTGGACATCGTCTTCTTACTTGATCGTTCGGCGAGCGTCAATCTCGCAACGGTGAAGAAGATCGGGAAAGAGTTCTTGCACCATCTCAACGAGAACGATCAAGTCGCTATTGTCGGTTTTGCCGAGAGCGCAGAGATGTTGCTGTCGCTCTCGCCGGATCGTGCGCAAGCCTATCAGATCATTGATGAAGCCCAGCCAGGGAAGAAGACTGCCTTGGGGGAAGCCCTCGCTTTGGCCATTGACGAATTGGCAGCGCATGGACGCCCTGAAGCGATTAAAGTGATTGTGTTGCCCTCTGATGGGAATAGTCTTGTGGGGCGCTCGCCCTTTTCAGAGGCGCAGCGTGCTAGGGAGAACAATATTCCCATCTATGCCCTAGGCCTCAGCGGAGCCATGAATAGAATCGCCCTCAGCCAGATCGCGCAAAAATCCGGAGGCGCGTTCTTCGGGAGCTATAATGCTCAGGTCTATGAAGGGATCCTGAAAAAACTTGGTCGACAGGCTGTCGCGCGCTTCGTGCGGCTACGCATCACGCTGCCTGAACAGATTGTCTTTGAAGGCGCGTTTGAGCCGGCGCAAGTCCGCCGCGGCGCCAAGGGCGCGACAGTTTTGGAATGGAATTTCCCGGTTGTCGTTACCGGCGAGACAAGAACAGTCTCATTCCAAGTCGGGGCGCGAGCAAGCGGGATAATAGAGCTTGGGCAGGCTTCTGTCATCGAGTATCGCGATGCCAAGAATAAGCTTCAAAAGCAGAATATCCCCACAGTGGTGCTCACGGTCAAGAAGGTGAACAAGCCCCCAGTCGCGGCATTTCGCTTCTCCCCCGAAGCCCCCAAGATGGGCGACCAAGTCTGTTTCAACGCTTCCGAATCTTCTGACCCCGACGGGAAGATCGCCCGCTACCAGTGGGATTTTGACGGCGACGGGACGTTTGACGAGACGACAACAGAGCCAAGAATCTGTCGCGCCTTTGAGTTTGCAGGGAACTTCAACGTGACACTCCGCGTGACCGATGACGACGGCGCGACGGCAGACTTTACCAAGACCGTGACGATCAACGGTGTCGGGGCAGCGCCCGTATCTATTCCCATCGCGCGATTTACGTTCTCGCCTGCCGTGCCCAGCGCGGGCGAGCCGGTGACGTTTGACGCTTCAGGATCGCGATCGGGCAACGGAGAGATCACCCAATACGAATGGGACTGGAACGGTGACGGTGTCTACGACGAGACGGTGACCACGCCCATCGTGCAGCACACGTTCAGCGATTCTGGGCCAAGGCCAGTGAAGTTGCGCGTCACCAACAGCCAAGGGCGCACCGCCGAGTTTTCCGCGATTGTTACAGTGATTGGGCGCGTTCCGTTGGGATTTGATATAAATACTTTAGCGACGACGCCACTGGCAGGGGAGATCAATTTCCCCAAGGGGTTGCAGTACTACACGCGTGACGGGCGCGTCACCGACGAAGAGCTGAAAGACGCAGCAACGCGTTTCGGGATTGGGGTCTACGTGCCGGGGACTCGGTATCTGTTCACTCAGCAAGACCTAGAGATGCTCAATCATCTCAATTACAGTTACAAAAATTTCTCGCGCTATCGCGATATTAGCACTGCCCAGGCCGATGGATATCGTCCGTTGGGGTCTTTTGTTGTTGGGCTTGGGCAAGTCTATCTGAACGAGAAAGTTCTCAATGCGCCGTTAGCGCTGGCGACGCCGCCGATCTTGCTCTACGACAGTGCGCAGAAGCTAGTCGGGGTTCGCTATGTGGCATTCAAGCCCGGTGAGGGACGGCTCTTTGGGTTCAGCGTGGAGAGTTGGCCCAAGGCTGGCGAAGCGTTTGTGCTGACTGTTTGGCTTGTGCCTAACCCCAATGGGCCATTTGCCAGTAGCAATCTTACCGTGAGGTAACCTAATGTATGGGGGATAACTCGTTAGATGGTACAAGCCCATCCCCCTTCTTTAACCTTCTCTTCATCATAATCATACCAATTTCATTTTTGTTCACCTCCAAGAACAGCTCTTGAGTATTTCCCGTACTTTGTTACGCAGGGCTTTATCTACATCTATATGAAACGCTTTGCCAGATTTATAGACCCTCTCAAAGCTGTAACAAAGCTTGACCGGATTGATCGGATTGGTATGAACGCTAGCAACCAGGTATTTCTCTTTGTTATTCTTAGCTTGTGCAATTATTGCTTGGGCTGCTTCATCAAATCTCGATACTTGATTTTCAGATGGAGGTATTGAATCGTTGAATAAGATATCAAACAGCTCTCTAGGAGGAGGTGGTGGATCACCAGGGAACATGAAATCCAATGACTCCACTTTTACTGGGCGCCCGAATTGCTGCCTATATATTATCTCTAAACGTTTTTTTAACTCTTGACGTAGTATCTCTTGCTCCACAGGGAAATCATCCAAATCTATCGCGTAGAAATCTATAGTAACTACGTTTGTCTTGACCTGTGGGAGCGCTTGCTCTGACGACTGTGGGAAGTTTGTCAGCTTACTCACCCAACTACTTTCTGGGCATCGGCCTACAACCGACCAGTACGTACAATAATAGATAAGATCGCTCCATTCTTGTTGTTTTGCTGCAACAGTAAGCGGTAAAGTGAAAAGCAATATTACCACTAAAGCCTTTGCTACCTTAAAGAAGGGCTTTCTCATTGGTGTTCACCATCCTTTGACTGACAATCTTTGAAGAGCTTATACATCTGCTCATGTAGAGTTTCATCACCACGAAAATCTACCCAAAATGGACCCGGCTTTCCCGCTTGATATACCTTCTCGAGAGCTGCACAAAACTCTCTCGGACTGAGTGGCTTAGCAATGATGCTGGCAACGAGATACTTCGCCTTATTTTGCCGAACTCCCGCCATGATTTCTTGAGACACGGCCTTATACCCAACAAGGGACTGGTCTGCTACTCCGGGAGATAAAGTGGCTATGGGACGCGTCGGGAAAGGGGGTAATATATTGATCTGTTCGATCTTTATCGGATACCCAGCCCATTGTTCAAGAAGCTTGCTTATGTATTTTCTTGCCTCTTGAATTAGTCTCTCTTTCTCATTAGGGAAATCATTCAAATCGATCGCGTAGAAATCTATAGTAACTACGTTTGTCTTGGCCTGCGGGAGAGCTAGGTCTGACGACTGTGGGAAGTTTGTCAGTTTGCTTACCCAACTACAGCCCCCTCCTAAGATAGAAGCAAGGCCGACCAGAATTATTAAGAACAAGATTCCCCTTTGTTTCATAGGCTCACCTCCATATTGGGACTATACCCTTAATGTTAACCAAGGTCAAGCATCTCGCTGACACGTCGCTGTCGTCTTCTTGACATATCTTAAAGCCTAGACATAGGGCCTCATAAACTGCTTAAGGGCTTCTACGTCCTTGAGCAGCACTCTCTTGCCGTGCCGCTCTACCCACCCTCGCCACTCTAAATCACGGAACGCTTGAGAGATCGTTTGCCGACGACACCCCACATAGTCGGCCCACTGCTGAGAGCTGAGCTCTAAATCAATAAGAAGCCCTTCAGAAGTATGTACCCCAAAAGTGCTGCTAAGATCGAGCAGAGCGAGAGCGAGGCGCTCACGAACGCCCAGGTCTCTATCCAACACTATGGCTAATCGGCGTATCCAGAAAGTGTATTGGCGGGCAAGCTCAAGGATCATTCTTTGGCGCAGTTGGGGCAACTCGCTCAGCATCCGTAAGAGAGAGGCAAGGGAAAGCCGAATGATCTTTGCGTCTTGTACTGTCTGCGCTGTGAGTTTATGTTTTGTACAGTCTGAGAGAGCTTCGTCAACAAGTGAATCGCCTGCCCCTAAGAATTTCAGAATAACCCGAGAGCCTTGAGCTGTATGCACTTCAAGCTGCACTGCGCCTTCACACAGGATGAAGCCCGCGCGAACTGGCTCGCCTTGGGCGAAGAGCGTCACTCCGGCTCGATAGAATTCTGGCTGAAAATCTTCCAGCCTTTGCAAGCCCTCTAGAAGGCAGCGGCAGCGCTCACACGGCATAGCACCACCTCTGGCGAGCATATTATACTCGTCGCTTTTTTTTTGCAAAAATCTGGCTTCAAGGGAAATCTAAGATGACCTAACGATGAATCGGTGACTTAGGAATCTTCAGAAATCCGACCCTGATCAGATAGAATAACCCCAGCCCCACTAAGGGGAATTCTATTGTCTTCAGTGTAAGCGCAAACGCCACGGCGCTCTCTTGCGGCACAGCGACGGGTGCGTGCGTCACTAAAGATATGAGCGAGAACAAGCTGAAAATCCCCCAACTGCCCACCTCAAAGACCCCCGTCCCCCCAGGCGTTACCCAGAAGAACGCCCCCAAAAAGATAAAGAGCGTGTAGATCATCGCCAGATGCGACACCGGGAAGAACGCCCGCAACGCAAAGATGAAGAAGACTTGCGGACGCAAGAAGACAAAGAACGTCGCACATAAGTTCAGCAGAAATGCGAGCAGCGTCGCCCGCTTGTGTTCTCGAAATGCGATGAAAACGTCCTCTTCGACTTCGCGGACCTTGCTCTCGGCGATCTCTAAAGCGCGCTTCCACGGTAAGCGCTCTTTGAGCCACCCCAACAAGCGCGCCCCCCACAACCGACGCCCCGCAAGATTGAGCATCAACAGCGCCAAGAAGCCCCCAAAGAGCACCATCCCTGTCACGATGGCTCCCGTGTCATCCAAGGGCAGTAGCTTTGTGGCGAGTGCATAGTAGACTCCCAGATAGATAAACGCAAGCAGACACAGCCCTTCTAAGAGCTTGGCAACTAATATTGTCGCGACGATACGCGTCGCCGGCGAAGACCCTTGCTGCTCCCGTGCAATGAGATAGACGCTTGCCGGCTCACCCCCAAGATACATTGAGGGTGTCAGATACGTGATAGCGAAGCTGCAGATCCGCGCCCGCCACGTGGCCCACCACCCCACCCGCACCCCATAAGCTCTCAGAATGGTCCACCAACTCAACGACCAACAGAGCAACGTTGCCAGCACGACCCCTGCTACCGAAAAAAACCCCCACCATCCCAGCATCGCGATCTGCCTCACGACGATGCCCACTCCGGCTGCAAATCGCCCCCCAAGCGACGTCGCGGAATTCCAGCCCAAATAGATCAAAACCCCGCAGAGGATCCCTATCCCTAAGATCACTGAAAAGCCCAGTAATAGCTGTCGTCGCAGCATACTAGACGTATCCTAACCCTTTCAGGCGCTCGCGGATTTCCTTCTCCCACTTTTCGTCGGTGGCTTTCACCCTTGGTCCCTCTCCTGCCTTTGCGGATGGGAGAGGAGCGCCCGTAGAGCGGGGAGAGGGCCTGAAGTCACGAAGTAGGCTATCCGGAATACGCCCGTCTATATCTAATGGCGGTGGCACTCCAAGCACCGCTGTCAAGATCGGAAAGAGATCAATGATCTGAAGTTTTTGTTTGCGTCCAGGTAGGATCTGCGGTCCATATGCTATAAAGATTCCCTCCATGCGATGCCAGCCTGACCCTGCGTACGTCGGCGAGATCGCTTTGTTTGAGAGAAACTCCGTCGTGCCTACAGCCATGATGCTGTCTGCAGGGACCAGGAGAATCTCTGGAGCGCGGCTTATCTCTTCACCCCAGTAGATCTCTTCTTTGCGATAGATTCTCTCAAAGATCGCGCTGCCTGTGTAGGGGTTGGTAAATTTTTTGAGCTCAGCGATGAGCTCAGCGATGAGCGCCGGGGCATCTTCAGGGGCGACGCAACCTTGGGGTTCACGCCCTTTGAGATTGAGATAGATTTGCCCCACGTTGCCGTAGGAGTATGCTTGTGTCTTAGGCCAATCTATGTTCTGCGTTGAGAGGAAGATGTTCCCTAGGAGACCGTGTAAATTGCCGTGGCGCAAGCGGGCTCCAAGGTCGAGCAGTCTCAATCGCTCTGCCCAGACGTAGAGATTTTCTGGCGTCAGACCAGCACGCCACATGAGCTTCTTCAGCAGCGTTGTGACGTTTTTCTTTAAAGTTAAATACCCATGCTCGTAGAGCCAGCAATTCAGATAGATATTATAAAAGAGCGGGCCAAAGCCGTGATCGGAGATGACAAAGATCGTCGTGTTGTCATCGAGTACTTCACGAATCTGTCCGATGGCCCTGTCAGCAAGTTGATAGATTTCTAAGATCGGATTCCCTTGGCAGTCTCCCCCGTGGTAGCGCGGCCGTTTGATATTATCTAGCAGATGCCACATCTGATGCTGGACTGAGTCAGTCTCCATGATGTGCACCATGAAGAAATCCCAGGGTTTGTTGCGCATCAGATAGAGGGCGATTCCCATGCGACGGGAGAGGGAGTCTTTGAGATTCTCAAGCCATTGGCGCGCGACGTAGCGGCCACGCCAGTGCTCCGGCATGACAGGGTATGGCCCGACCTTGCGCTCGATCTCGTCCTTGAGTTCTGGAGGGAAAGCGTAGTTTGCCCCCTCAGGTGTCAACAGGTCTGTAAGCAGAAAGCCGTTGACTGGCCGGGCAGGGTAACTGACGGGCACACCCATCACGCCGACGCGCTTGTCGTGGCGACTGAGATACTCCCACAAGACTTCGCGCTTGATAGAGCAGGAGCTGATCGGCGCGAGCTGATAGCCCCCGTCTTTGCGGGCTAACCAATCGAATATACCGTGACGTCCGGGCTGCACCCCAGTTTGAAAGCTTGTCCACGCTGCCCCCGTAATAGGCGGCTGAGTGCTTTCTAAACGTGCCCACGCCCCCTGCTCGAGAAGCTCTTTGAAGTTGGGCAGATGCCCTGCTGCAGCCCACGGCTCGATCAGGTCGAGCGTCGCCCCGTCGAGGGCGATTACCATGACTTTGTAAGCGCTCACAGTCCCCCTTTCTTGGTTGCCCTCTTTTTCGCCTTTCCCTCAGAGAGGAGAGGAGTTTGAGGTGAGGGCGATAAATCCTCCAAATCCTCAGTCTCACGCTTCAACACTAGCGCACGAACCGCATTGCGTGCATAAAAGCTTATAGTCTTCCAAACCCCTAAACGATTGTAGCGACGTGCTGAAGCATACACTACCAAATGCGGATCGTAACGGACACGCCCGAAACGGCGCAATCTTCTCACGATCTCATGATCCTCAAGAGCTTTGAGTGATGTGTTAAACCCGCCTACAGCGAGAAACGCTTCACGACGCATCGCAAAATTCGACCCGATCACGTTGTGCCAACCGAAGGGACGCCCAGCGTGCGTGATCGTGTCATTGAGTATGGGATGAAAGAACTTCCAAAAAGTGCCAAAGCCCTGGAGTCTCACGGGGCCGTAGAGGACTACTAACTTTGGATCTTCAGTGAACGCGCGCGCGATGCGTGCTGCCCAATCAGCCGGGTAGATTGCATCGGCATCGGCGCTGGCTATGACCTGCCCTGACGTTGCAAGACACGCCGTTTGGCGTGCCCAGCCGACTCCCTTGCGCTCTTCAGAGACGATCTTGACCAGCCAAGGGGAGCTTTTAGCATAATCACGCACAATCTCCTCAGTCTTGTCAGTGCACAGATTGAGACAGACGACGATCTCCAGTTCACCAGAGAAGTTCTGTTCGACTAAAGACTCTAGACACCGAGCGATATAGGCTTCTTCGTTATGCGCGGGGATGGCTATGGAGATCTTCATACGAGCACCGTCTGGCTCAAGAGTTGCTGGTAGAGTGCTTTCAGTTGCTGTCCCACGACGGGCAAGCTGCTCGCGTGCGCAAGTTCCTCAGCTGCTTGAGAGAGCCGCCGCCATTCGTGAGGGTTGTGTGCCAACTCTGAGATAATCTGCACGAATTCTTCGACAGACGTACCCGTGCGGGCATTCACTCTGTCTTTAAGCCAGCCGCGATATTCGGGAATATCCCGCACGACCAACGGGCGCCCAAGCGATGCTGCTTCGAGCAGGGCCATCGGCTGGTTCTCTCGAAACGACGGGAGAAAACACACATCTCCCGCAGAAAACGCTGCGGGGGTGTCTGCGACAAAGCCAGGCATTTGCACATTCGGGGTTCTACTTTCGATGGCTTTGTGCATCTCGGGATAGAACGTTAAGAGCTTAGGCCAGACGTGCCCGAACCAGACGAAGTCTATCTGTGGGAGCTGTCGTGCTACTTCGAGAAAGTCTAAGATCCCCTTGCGTGGGATGACATTGCCTGCACAGAAGACCGTAAAATTTTTCAGCCCAAGGCGATCACGATAGATTTGGCGTCCAGCTTCTGAAAAGCGAAAGCGCTCTCGGTCGACGGTATTGCTTATGACGTAGATGGGACGAGTGATCCCTTGAGATTGAAGCTGTTCGCGGGCGTACTGCGAGCACGTGAAGATTGCGTCGCTCGACTCGTAAAAATAATAGAGATACTTTTCGTACAAGGGCGCGATAGAAGTAAAGAGCGTGAAGCTGTCGGCAAAATCGTGAGCGCCAATGCTATGAGCATGGACGACCACAGGGATTTTGAGTCGCTTAGCGCGCTTGAGATAGAAGAGCGACTTGGGCCCGAAGAAATGTAGATGAAGGAGATCGTAGTCTGTATCGGGGTCGTCGGTGACTGAGACGCCGACCTTCTGCAAGGCTTTCCGTTGCTGCTCATAGGCCGTCTTGAACCCCGATTTTGCCACAAGATCTGCAGCTTCTAAATAGAGACAGACTCTCATACCGTCCCTCCTGCTAGCAGTGCCCTGTACAGCTTTTGAAGCTGCTGCCCGACCTTCTCAAGGGAATTGGCTTCTGCCAAGCGATAAGCTCTTTGCACAAGCTGCTCGCGCAGTAGCTCGTCATCTGCTAGCTGTAGGACCTTTTCACAAAAATCGTCGATGGTCTTGCCCATGAGACAGTTCTCCCCATCACGAAATCCAGCGAGCACATATTCTGAAAGATCTCGCAGGACCAATGGCCGATATAACGCTGCTGCCTCAAAGATCACCAAGCCGTGGGTTTCCCCATACGACGGATAGAAGAGCAGATCTCCTGCGGAGAACGCGCCGGGGGCGTCCTCGATAAACCCGGGGAGCTTGACGTTTGGCGGCCGCTCGTCAAGCGCTTGATGCATTTCCATATCGAATGCCAACAGCCGGCTCCACACGTGCCCGAACCAGATAAAGTCAAACTGTGGGAGCCGTCGCGCGACTTCGAGAAAATCTAAGATCCCCTTGCGCGGGATGACGTTGCCTGCGGAGAACACTGTAAAGCGTTTTAGACCAAATCTCTTGCGATACTCTTGGCGCGCTCCCTCATCGAAGCAAAATCGTTCTAGGTCGATGCCATTGCTCACGACATAGATGGGCTTGGTGATCCCTTGGGCTTGTAATAATCTCTTAGCATGCTCTGAGGGAGTACAGATGGCGTCGCTCAGCTCATAGAAATAATTCAGATACTTCTCATACAGCGGCGCAAATGTGTTCGAGAGCGTGAAGCTGTCCTTGAAATCATAAGAGCCGATGCTGTGGGCATGGGCGATGACGATCTTATGGTGTTGTTTGGCTCTCTTCAGATAATAGAGCGAGCGTGGGCCAAACCAATGGAGATGGAGGATATCAAAAGAGTCCGCAGGGTCGGTCGTCACGGGGATGCCCATCTTGTGGAGGGCTTGGACATGGCGTGCAAACGCCGTGCGGAACCCCGAACGCGCCACGACGTTCTCTGCCTCCAGATAGAGACAGACTTTCATCTCTGCCAGCGCTACTCCCATTCGATAGTCGCCGGGGGCTTCGACGTAATGTCGTAGACCACCCGGGTGACCCCTTCGATCTCGTTGGTGATCCGACTTGAGATTTTTTCTAAGACGTCATAGGGAAGATGGAACCAGTCGGCGGTCATACCGTCGCGGCTGTCGACGGCGCGTACTGCAACGACATGGCCGTAGGCGCGCCCGTCCCCTAGAACAGCGACGCTTCTCACGGGCAATAGTACAGCAAAGTACTGCCAGACCGCGCGGGCCAGTCCGGCGCTTCGAATTTCTTCGCGCACAATCGCGTCCACCCTTTGCAAGACTTGCACACGCTCAGGAGTGACTTCTCCTATGATTCTCACGGCTAACCCCGGCCCAGGGAAGGGCTGCTCCCAGATGATCTCTTCGGGGATACCGAGGCGCAACCCGATCTGACGCACTTCGTCCTTGAAGAAATTTCGCAACGGTTCGATGATCTTAAATTGCAATCGTTCCGGAAGCCCGCCAACGTTATGATGGCTCTTAATCTTATCGGCGCCGCGGGCGCCCGCGCTCTCGATAACATCAGAATAAATTGTCCCTTGGATGAGCACGTCAATCCCTCCGACTTCATGGGCGAGCTTCTGTGCTTCTTCTTCAAAGACTTTGATAAACTCTGCGCCGATGCGCTTGCGCTTCTCTTCGGGATCGGTGACCCCCTTCAATTGCGCGAAGAAGCGCGCGCTCGCATCGACGACATGCAGGCGCAAACCCAGTTTCTCAAAGACAGCTTTCGTTCGCGCGACTTCGCCCAGGCGGAGCAGCCCTATGTCAATAAAGACGGGGATCAGCCTGTCTCCAATAGCGCGATGGACGAGCACAGCAGCCGTGCTGCTGTCGACTCCGCCGGAGACCCCGATGAGCACATGCCGTGCGCCGGAGAGCTCTTCTTTGAGTTTTGCAATGATCTCGTGGACGTGGTCTTCGGGGTGCCAGCGCTCCTGAATCCGACAGACTTTGAACAGAAAATTTTTCAGGATCTCTGTGCCCTTGGGAGTGTGAGCGACTTCGGGATGGAACTGAATGCCGTACAAAAGCCCGTCACGGCTCCTCATTGCCGCGTGAGTAACGTTGGCAGTCTTGGCCAAGCAGACGAAATCGTTGGGCAGTGTTCGGATCTCGTCACCGTGGCTCATCCAGACCTCTTCGTGTTCAGCAAGACCATCAAAGAGAGTATCTTTCTGGACGATCTGGAGGATGCTGGGGCCGTACTCACGTCGCTCTCCTCGAAGTACCAGCCCGCCTAGATCGTGAGCTATGAGCTGCATCCCGTAACAGATCCCCAAGATTGGGATCTTCAGGCCGTAGATGCGCCGATCTAGGTGCGGGGCATCAGAGGCATAGACGCTGGCAGGCCCCCCTGAGAGGATCAAGCCCTTGGGAGCGCGGTGTCTGATCTCTTCAGGGGAGATCTCAGGGGGGACGATCTCGGCATAGACCCCCAGCTCGCGGACGGCTTTCGCGATAAGCTTGGTGTACTGCGAGCCAAAATCGAGAATGAGCACGGTATCCATAAAGAGCGCATGACAAGTTTAGCAGAGGAGGGCGCATCCGTGCAAGTGCTTAACAGCATAGTAAACGCTGTAATTCTGTCATAACAGGCTGCAGCTCACTGTGGATAACCAAATCGGCAATACGATCGAAGGGTGTCTCATCGCGATTGATTATAGCGATCGCTGCTCCTTTGAGCTTCGCTTGAGGCACCAGCCCGGCAATGGGATAGACTTCCAATGATGTCCCTAAGACAATCATACAATCGCAGCGATCCGCTTCATCACGGGCTTGATCAAAATCAGGGGTAAGCAGCTCCCCAAAGAGCACCACGTCAGGCTTGAGCAAATTTTTACACTTATCGCATAAGGGAATACGATGACGCTCGACTCTTTCAAAGATCTCTCGAATCGTGTACGTCTTCTTGCAGCCGATACACAGCCCGCGCGTGTAATTGCCGTGCACTTCAAGTACCCGTTTGGAGCCAGCTTTTCTGTGTAGATCGTCAATATTTTGGGTAATGATGCAGTGCACATAGCCGCGGGCTTCTAGCTCTGCGAGCACTCGATGAGTGATGTTGGGCTGCGCGTCGGCTAGCTTTGCGAAGCGCTGGCGCCAGAACTCATAGAAGCGTGCGGGGTTGCTGCGGAAGCCATCAATCGAAGCGACTTCCATCGGATTATACTGCGCCCAGAGCCCCGTGCTAGGGCTGCGAAAGTCAGGGATACCTGAGTCGGTACTCACCCCCGCACCGGTGAGGGCAATGGCATACTGAGCTTCTTGAAGCATCTGGGCAAGGCGCTCAACAAACTCCTTCATACGTTAATTCTACTATACCAAAGCCCGCTCCGACAAGCCTTGCTGTTATGGAGTATAATGACAAATCAAGTATCAGCGTAGGGTGAGAACCTATGGCAGTGAAAACGCCAGTCAAACCGAGCACCCTTAAACTTAGTGAGCTGCCTCAAGAGGGGCACTTTGGGGAGTTTGGTGGACAATTCGTCCCAGAGATTTTAATCCCTGCTCTCAAAGAGTTGGAGCGCGTCTACAGGGAGATCAGCGTGCGCTTTGACTTTCAAAGCGAGCTCAAAGCCCTGCGCGCTGACTACGGCGGCCGCCCTACACCGCTTTATTTTGCCAAGCGGCTCACAGAGTATGGCGGCGGGGCACGCATCTTTCTGAAGCGAGAAGATCTCGTGCACGGCGGGGCACATACGCTCAATAATGCTCTGGGTCAGGCGTTGCTTGCACGTGCCATGGGCAAGCGGCGCGTGATCGCGGAGACGGGCTCCGGGCAGCACGGTGTCGCTGTCGCTATGGCGTGTGCTGTGCTTGGACTCCACGCCGAGATCTATATGGGGGCACGTGACATCGAACGCCAGAAGATGAACGTCCAGCGCATTGAGCTGTTGGGCGCGACAGTACATTCTGTTATTAGTGGCTCTCAGACCCTGAAAGACGCGATGAACGAAACATTGCGTGACTGGATGACCAACCTTCCCACGACGTACTATTTGGTTGGATCGGCGGTCGGCCCACACCCGTACCCTCTGATTGTGCGCGACTTCCAGCGTGTCATCGGGGACGAGATCAAGGGCCAGCTCCTGCGTAGGGAGCAGCGCCTCCCTGATCTGTTAGTCGCGTGCGTGGGCGGGGGGAGCAACGCCATAGGGACGTTCTACCCCTTCGTCCACGACGAGAAGGTGCAGTTTCTCGGCGTGGAATCGAGCGGGACAGCAGTATTGGCTCATGGTTCTATCGGCGTGTTTCACGGCGCCAAGACGTTCGTCTTACAAGATGAACACGGCTATGTCCGCGAACCTCACAGCATTGCGGCGGGGCTTAATTATCCCGCGGTGGGCCCTGAACACGCTCTTTATAAGAAGCTCGGCCGCGGGGAGTACATCACAGTGAGTGATCAAGAAGCCCTAGAGGGCTTTCGGCTGCTTGCGCGCTTTGAGGGGATTCTGCCGTCCTTGGAAGCTGCCCATGCCCTCTATGCGGGAGTGCAGCGGGCCCAGCGCATGAAGCGCGATCAGATCGTGGTGATTACGCTCTCTGGGCGAGGGGACAAAGACCTACAGACCGTGAGGCACTATGATACTCACACAGCGATTGAGCAAGCGCTTTGAAGAGGTACATACCCGGCATGAGGCGGCGCTCATTGGCTACATCATGGTGGGCGAACCGCAGCTTGCCCGCACCGGGGAGTACATTCGGGCGTTGGAGGCTGGAGGGGTAGATATAGTCGAGCTCGGTGTGCCCTTCACAGACCCTATTGCGGATGGCCCGATCTTGCAGGCT
This sequence comes from uncultured Thermotogae bacterium, assembly GCA_964473325.1. GTDB lineage: Bacteria > Bipolaricaulota > Bipolaricaulia > RBG-16-55-9 > DRXL01 > JANXCC01. Next base: position 10,312 of record CAYYOG010000008.1, on the reverse strand, counting down.
ACCCACACTAACGCGCTCCGACAGGGCGTGACCGTGCACACGGTATTTCAAATCGTGCGCGAGCTGCGCAAAAGTTCCGAGTTGCCCGTGCTCTTGATGACGTACTATAACCCGATCTGCCGGCTCGGTGAAGAATCGTTTGCGCGGCGGTGCAGCGAGGCCGGTGTGGACGGCGTGATCATCCCTGATCTGCCCATTGAGGAGGCGACGTCATGGGTCAACCAAGCGCGCAAGTATGGATTGGCTCGAATCTTTTTCGTCACTCCAGAGACCGACAACGAGCGCGTCAAGAAGATCTGCGAATACGCTTCGGGATTTATCTATCTTGTTTCGCGCTACGGCACGACAGGGCTGAGCGAAATGCTCGCACCGACGGCCTTGCCCTTGCTCGAACGAGTCCGTCCCCTCGTGCCCGCGGACCTCAAAGTCGCCGTCGGCTTTGGGTTCTCTAGCCGGGCTCACATCGAGGCTGTAGTGCGAGCGGGTGCAGATGGGGTGATCGTCGCTAGCGCTCTAGCAGCACGGATTGCTGAGGGGGCCTCGCCCGAAGCTATCACAAACTATGTCCGAGAGCTCAAAGCAGGCACAAGGAGGACAGTCTCAGAGCAAGCCCTTGTGCGATGGGACGCCCAGCAAGATCGGCTTCAAGGCGGATGACGCGAAACTTCTATAAGCCCTAGGAGCTAGCCTGGAAGTTCGCGAGTTCTTCGGCAGCCTGGGCCCACTGCTCCGAAGCTCTTTCGAGTTCCTGGCGCTTCTGGCGATAGAGTGCTGTCAGCTCGCGGAGTTTTTGGTGATCTCCGGCGTAGCTGGCTTCTTCCATCTGCCTTTCGATTTGGGTGATCTTGTGCTCGAGCGCCGTGACGATGCTCATCAGTTCGGCTTCGCGGGCGATGAGCTTCGCGTGCTGGCGCTCGCGCCGCCGCTGTGCCTTGCCGGGGGAGAGGCGCTTGGGCTTGCTCTTGTCTTCGTTTTCGCTCTTGGCTTCCTTCTCTTTTTGGAGGGCTGGGGATTGGGCGTGAAGGGCGCGCTGCGCCCGATAGTACTCGTAATCCCCACGATAGATCTTTAGCTCTCCGTCGGCGATCTCCCAAATCTGCGTGGCAATCGCTTGGATGAGATAGCGGTCATGGGAGACGAAGATAATCGTGCCCTTGTAGTCTCGCATAGCTTCTTGGAGAACTTCGCGGGAGTCTATATCTAAGTGATTGGTCGGCTCATCGAGCAGCAAGAGATTGCCGCCTAATTGAGCGAGCATGGCGAGGGCGAGGCGGCTGCGCTCCCCGCCGGAGAGCTCAGAGATCTTCTTAAAGACGTCGTCTCCAGAGAAGAGAAACTGCCCTAAGAAACTGCGTGCCTCGCTGATCGTTTTATCTGTGTTGGCTGTGACAACATCAAGGACAGTTTTATCGGATGCATCAAGATCGGCCTGGCTTTGGCGGAAATAAGCGATCTCCACGTTGTGTCCGCGCTCGAGCGCCCCTTCTAACGGTTCCAGTTCTCCGGCGAGAGTCCTGAGCAAAGTGCTCTTGCCGGAGCCGTTGGGCCCGATGAGCGCGACGCGCTCTCCACGCTGAAGAGTTAACTGCTTGCAGTGAAAGAGCGGGGCGCCGGGATAGCCGATGACCAAGTCGCGGGCGCGCAGCACGCGCTCGCCGCTGGGGCGTTTGACGTCCATCCATAAGTGAATCTTTTTAGGAACGATGGGCTTGGGGACGAGTGCGAGCTTTTCCAGCATCTTTTGGCGCGCCTGGGCTTGGCTCGCGCGGAAATCTCCACCGGCGATATTTCGCCGAATGAACTCTTCCGCCTTCTTGATGAGCTCTTGCTGCTCTTCATAGAGCTTCCACTGGCGCTCGAGGCGCTCCTGGCGCAGCGCCCGATAGTGCGAGTAATCCCCAGGGTACTCATAGAGCCGCCCAAACTCGAGCTCCCAAATCTTATGGACTAACTTATCGAGAAAGTAGCGATCATGCGAGACGATAATAAACGCGCCCTTCCAGTGCGTCAGATATTCTTCAAGCCATTCCAGAGCTTCGATATCCAAGTGATTGGTCGGCTCATCGAGCAAGAGCACCTCGGGCTCTTCAAGGAGCAAGCGCGCGAGGGCCGCGCGCGCTCGCTGCCCTCCGCTTAGGTGAGCGATCAACTTGTGTTCGTCATCGGGAGTGAACCCCACGCCCATGAGCACTTGATGAATCCGGCTCTGGTACTCATAGCCCCCGCCGCGCCGAAAATCTTCAAGCACTTCGTCATAGTGTCTTAATAAGCCCTCGTCGGGAGTAGAGCGAGCGAGCTCTTGTTCTAATCTCTGCAGCTCGCGCTCTTGCTCCCGGAGCTTCTCGAAAACTTTGAGCATCTCGTCGAAGAGCGTCGCCGTGCTCTCGAAGCGTGGCTCTTGAGCGAGATACCCCACTCGAACCGAGCGGGCGCGTGTGACGCGTCCACGTGTAGGGTCTTGCAGGCCTGCGAGAATCCGTAACAGCGTCGACTTCCCGCTGCCGTTGAGCCCCACAAGCCCAATGCGATCCCCCGTGTGCACCTGAACCGCGATCTTTTCAAAGACGATCTCATCGCCGTAGCGATGCATGAGATCTTCTGTGGCGAGCAGTGCCATAGTATTGTCATCATAAACAGTCGCGTCGTCTTTGACAAGGAGCGCGTGTGAAACTTCTGGGTCGGGCTACGAGTAGGTTATCTGCCTCAATCCTACGACAAGAAAGGAGTGGCCATGAACAAGTGGATCTACGTGCAGATGCTGGGCGGACTGGGCTTCGCTATGGTCTGTATCCCGTTGGGGTTGACTGTCTCCCAGCTCAAGCTGCTCTTAGGGATTGATCCGCGGAGTCTGGTCACCCTTCGGTCGGGATGGCAGCCCCTGGCGGAGAATGATTCCCTTTATGAGCATGTCTCGAACTACGATACAGTCTATATCGCGTCGTATCGCCGTCTAGGGTATTGAGCCCACTCCCTCTCGCCCAAGCGGGGGCTTCTCCTGCAGAAGCTCCCGCTCCCTCCCTTTTCTTGGATTGTCTGATAGCACGGCAACTGGCCACCACAGGTGGGATCGTTGTCACGACCCATAATATAGAGCTAGAGAAGCTTACCCCTGTGATCGCAACACACAGGATTTGGATTTGTACTTGAAGAGACTATACCGACGAACTCCCCTTTAAGACTCGATAAACGATCTCTTCAGAGAACCCGCGCCGCCGCAAAAATCCCACGAGCCGCCGCAGGCGCGTCCGCTCATCGAGAGAGCGCAGTCTGGGCAAGCGCTCAGCAATAAGTTTTCTCGCTACAGCTTCTTCGTCAGGCTCTGCGCGCGCGATAGCTCTCTGAATGTGCTCTGGAGCAACACCCTTGGCGCGCAGCTCGCGTTCAAGCATCCGACGGCTCCTCGGACGACGTGCCAGACGATCCGCGACCCAAAGCTGAGCAAACTTCGCGTCGTCTACAATCCCTGCACGCGCCGCTTGCTCAAGCACGGACTCAATGATCTCGCGAGAAAACCCTTTTTGGTGCAATCGAGTGAACGCCTCGTGACGACTGCGCGGACGGTGTTTGAAGAGTTTTAACAGATAGGCGCGGGCGCGCTCTTCTCCAGTCACAGCTTACTCCGGCAGCAGTGTGGGCTGCTTCACTTTGCTCTTGTCAAAGGGCAGGCCCACCTTCTGACGAATCGTCTGCTCTAATTGCTCGGCAACGTCTCTATGCTCATCCAGATACGCTGCACTGTTGGAGAGTCCTTGCCCCAATTGCATTGTACCCCAAGAGAACCATGAGCCACTCTTCTTAATAATTCCCAACTGTTCGCCAAGCTTCACCAGCTCGCGCGAGCGCGCGATCCCCTTCCCGTAGATAATATCGAAGCGCGCTTCTTTGAACGGCGGAGCGAGCTTGTTCTTGACAACCCGCACGAGCGTCTCGCTCCCGATCTTCTGTTCGCCCTCTTCGACAGAACCGATACGCTTGATCTCCATGCGCACAGACGTGTAGAACTTCAGAGCCAAGCCGCCGGTCGTGGTGGTCGTCGGTCCCCACGCTGCCCCGGAGATCATCTGACGAATCTGATTGATAAACACGACAATTGCCTTCGATTGCGAGATAGATGACGCGAGTTTTCTCATCGCTTGGCTCATGAGGCGCGCTTGGAGTCCGACTTGGGCATCGCCCATCGCGCCTTCAAGTTCGGCTTCAGGTACGAGCGCCGCCACTGAATCTATAACGATCGCGTCAATCGCGCCGCTGCGCACCAAGTGATCAGTGATCTCTAACGCTTGCTCGCCAGAGTTGGGCTGACTCAAGAGAATCTTGTCTAAGTCTACACCAATAGCGCGGGCGTAGTTCGGATCGAGGGCGTGTTCGGCGTCCACGAACGCGACCGTGCCTCCGAGTTTTTGCGCTTCTGCAATGATATGTAAAGCAAGAGTCGTTTTCCCAGAGGCTTCCGGGCCGAAGATTTCAACAATCCGTCCGCGGGGAACGCCGCCGATCCCAAGAGCAATATCGAGCGAGAGCGAGCCCGTGGGGATCGCTTCGACTTCTAAATGTGGCTGCTCCCCCAGCCACATGATCGAGCCCTCGCCATGTTTTTTCTTAATTTGGGCGAGGACGCTCTCTAAGACCTCACGCTTGCCCATATGCCCTTCATTGTAGGGCGCACGTGCGGTCTAAGCAAGTGCGCTCAGAAATAAAAGTGCAATCCCAACCCCGACGTCACCCCGCCCCTTGTTCCCCCTAGCCCAAAGATCCCGATCTCACCGTTGAGCGCGATGCGCGGCGTCACGCGCATCTCCAATCCAATAAATCCCTGTAACGGCGTATAAAGCATCAGCGCGTCCTGTGGCGGCGCATACGCGAAGATGCCAACCCCAGTGCCAATATAGAGATCAGCGATCTCCAAATTGATAACTTTGAGAAACGCCCGCGGCGTGAAGCTCAACGCGCTGCCGACGACAAAGAAATTTGCTTCAAAGCCGTAAAAGTCTGATATCCAGACTCTCAGGCTCATCCCCGACGCCGGCAAGGCCTGCGGCGGTCTCATCGGAAACGTCAACTGCATCCCGGTGCCGAACCCGTGCCGACTTGAAAGATCCTCTAGAGCTATTGCCGAAAATGTGCTCAACGTGAGCACAATGAGTGCCAGACTCACAATCTGGATGGTGCTCTTCATCGTGTCCTCCCTCTCTGTTCAATTTGCTAGGGTTGTTCTGTGGGCTGTGGCCGAGGTGTGCGCACGAAATAATAGTGCAGCCCCAAACTGACTGCTGGTGTAGCGTTCAAGCGATCTGGCCCGAAGATGAGGGCTTGGCCGAACTCCAAGTTTAAAGCTAGGCTGGGCAGAATGCTCAACTCCATGCCACCCTTCAGGGCGATATCGCCTACGCTGCGCTCCCCCCAGTACTCTCCAATGTGAAGATTTGCTTCGAACAGCGCGTAGAAATCGAAAATATTTGTATCTGCTAAACGCAGCAGCACCTTGCTCGCCACGCACCCGCTCGTAAAATCCCCCATTGAGATCACAAAGCCGTTCAGCTCCAACGCAAAACCCTCCGTGAGCCAATAGCGGAAGCTGATGACACACGGCGCTTGCAAGCCGATCCCGATAGTGCGGTTCTGCGACAGATCTTTAGAGGGCTCCTGAGCTGTTAGAGGAACAGTGCATATCCCCAAGATGATCACGCTAAAAAAGATCAGCTTTTTCATACTCTCACCTCTCTAGCCCACGGTACGTGATCTCTTGGAGGTGGGCAATGGCGTGCGAGTCTTTGCACTCAGACACCGATCACCTTGGCACAGTATGCGCCTTTTGTGCTATAGTGAAAGCACGTGAGAGGAATGGCTGCTCGGTATCTTCTATATAGTGTGCTTGCCCTTGCCATAGCGATTTCGCTCTGGGTAGGGCTGCAGCGGGTAGCGTGGGATGGCGCGTATCAAACTGTGGGTTTGGTTGTCCCTGCCCAAGAGCTCAATAGCTCACTCAGCTACGACGAGCTGCACGACTCGCTGACAAGAATGCGTGCCCAAGGCGTCATTGCGCTGAGCCTAGAGCTTGCGGATCTTCCCGAGTGGAACCTCAACAGAGCTGATCTCAATGATGAGGTTGTCAGGGTGCTTCATACTGCTCAGGCTCTCGGCTTTGGGGTGGTATTCATTGTAGACGCTGAATACTCCGACAGGCCCTCACTTGCTCTTCACTCCGACTTTGTGGTGATCATCTCGGATCGCGGCTCGGTTGTGCCGTCGTGGATGATAACCGATTTTCGCGATGCCATGCTGGGGATACTCGAATTTTCTGAACCTTCAGGATTAGGCGAACTCTATCAGTGGGGCTGGAGAAATTTTGTGCGCGTCCACGCGATCAAATCTCGCGAGCTGGAGCGTCTGGGCTTGGAAGGCGCACTGACACGCTGGGAACGCGCTGTCCAAGAGCGTGCTATCAGACTCTTATGGGTCACCGAGCATCGGAGATTTCCTCGGTATCTTGAGCGCCTCAGCCAACGGATTAGACAGCTTGGTATGAAGCTGGGGCAGCCGTCGGTGCCGGCGTCATTTGAGAATTCGTATGCGATCTATCTTGCGATAGGGGCTGGTTTTGTCGGTCTGGTGGCGCTCGTGCTTCTAAGTGTCTCGCAGCTCTCTGTGGCTGCGCTCTTCTCGGGAGGGTTGGGTGGCGTGAGCGCTGTGGCGATTCTGGGGAGCTGGGATTTCGAGTGGGCACGTCAAGCCCTTGCCCTGATGATCGCTGTGCTGGCTCCGTGGCTTGTGCTCTTTGTGGGCAAAGAGAAACTTTCGGGCTGGAAGCTGCTGATAACAATCTCTCTCGGCTCAAGCTGCGCGGGGCTTGCCATCGCGGCGCTGCTGAGCGATCCTTCGTATTTTCTCAAGCTCGCCGAATTTCGGGGCGTCAAACTCGCGCTTGTTGCGCCGTCGGTGCTCATCGTGCTCACGGAGCTGTGGCGCTGGAGAGCAGAAGCAGGGTGGAGCAAACTTGCGGCTCAACTCAAGCGTGGAGCATGGGTTGTTCCGGCTATCGGGCTTAGTGCTCTCTTCCTTGTGTTGGAGCGCAGTGGCAACCTTCCCGCGATCCCTGTAGCGCGCTGGGAAGAGCTGATTCGCGAACGGCTGGAAGATTGGCTGACTGCGCGCCCGCGTTTCAAAGAGTTTTTAGTTGGGCATCCTGCGCTCGTGCTCTGGAAGCGCGAGCCCAGTCTATCACAGTTGGGATTGCTTGCCCTTGGTGCGCTGGGGCAAGCTTCGATCATCAACACGTTCGTGCACTTACACACACCGTTAGTGCTGTCGCTCTGGCGCACGCTTAACGGGCTTGTGTTGGGCTTGTTCATCGGTGTCTGCTTGCGTTTTGTTCTTTGGAGAGTCGGGCGATGGCGCCAACACTCGTGATCGCGGGCTATTACGGCTTTGGCAACTGGGGCGATGAAGCCGCGCTCGCTGTGCTCATTCGCGCCTTGCGCAGTACGCTGCCCCACGCACAGCTCGTCGTGCTCTCGAATGCCCCGCCTAAGACAGCCCAGCTTCACAACACAGACGCGCTCAACCGCTGGAATCTCTTTGAGATCCGTCATGTGCTCACGCGGGCGTCAGCATTCATTCTTGGCCCGGGGAGCTTGCTGCAAGATGCCACAAGCACGCGATCTTTATTGTATTATCTTGGTTTGCTGCGCTGGGCACAGCGATATAAGCTGCCCACATATCTGATCGGCCAAGGAATTGGGCCGCTGCGCTCACGGCGTTCTCAGCGTTGGGTCGCCGAGACACTCCAGCGAGCGCGGCTTGTGCTGGTGCGTGACCGGGTCAGCTATGAGTGGGCATTGACGCACGGCGCTCGCGCTTTGTTAGGGGAGGATTTAGCGTTGCTGATGCAGGCCCTCACCCCCAACCCCTCTCCCGTGGGTGAGCCACAGGAGAGGGGTGGCCGCCAGGCCGGGGTGAGGGCCAGACTCGGCCTCTCTCTGCGTCCCGGACTCTCACCCAGAAATATCGCTGTGCTCCGGAGCGTGCTGTGCGCTCTCTCAGCAGACTTTGAGGGCGTCTTCTTGTCGTTCCAAGCCGACCAAGACCTCGCCGTGCTGCAAGAGCTCTCTCTTGCGATCCCCGTCGTCGAGGCTCAGTCTCCTGACGATCTTCTCCGCGCCATGCACAGTGTAGACGTTGTGCTGGGGATGCGCTTGCACAGCGTGGTCTTCGCACTGATCTGTGGCGTGCCGTTCTGTGCGCTCAGCTACGATCCCAAGACCGAGAGCTTTCTGCGTCGTGTTGGGGAAATTTGTGAATATCCCGTACAATGGTGGAGCGTGTCAGAGACGCTGAACGAGGGCGTGCTTGTGCGACAGATTCTCGAACTTTATGCTCAGCAATCCGATCTACGAGAGTGCCTGCGCCGGGCACGGACAATCTTGCAAACAGCAGCGCAACGTTCCCTCGATGAAGCAATGCGCGTGATCGCGAGCGATCTTGCTCTTACTTCCTGAACCCTCGCGGCCAGGGGTAACTCATATCTTTTGTTTAACTCGTCCTTTCAGGTACCAAGCTAGCAAGATCGGCATCCAAGAGATGATAAGCAGCCCCATCACGAGAACGGTGGCAAGCAAGTTATCTACCAACCATGCCACCAATACCAACAACACTATCATCAGCTCTCCCATCACGATCAGCTTGGGCTTCCAGCGCCAAATGCTAGTCATACAGGTGAAATAGAACGCTAGCGCACTCGCCATAAGCAAGACGAAGGTGCCAGCATGAGACTGCAGGAATTCCTGCGGCTTCATAGCTTGCTTGTCTCCCTCCTCTTTCGTACCTCGAAAATGATGATTATGACACCCACCGTGAGTACTATGATGGACAACAGGCTGCCAAAGAGTGTATGGTGATAGCGGAAGAGCTCGATTGAAAAGAATGCCCCTGGGAAAAGACTCAAGATTGAAAGCCATAATCTTCTTTGGATATGGGCAAAAGGAAGGGTTACTGTTATTAGCAATCCGCCTATGAAGAGGAAGAGCCCCCCAAAAAACGAATGATAGAATTCCTCGGCCTGCTTTAAGAATTCTTCCATACTTGGTCCCTCACTCTGTATTATACCCAACAGCAGAGGCAAGGCAAAAAACCATTAGAGAGTTTTGTCTCACTAAATTCTTCGGCTTCTGAAATTCATTCGGGTGTAACCTGGGGGCAAATCCTGCAACTGCCACCTTTTTTGGGGGGGAGCATTGCCATCACATCCTGTGAAGCACCTGCTACAATCAACAATGGCTCCTGTACCGCCCCAAATCCAGCCCACAGCTACGCCTAGCACAGTCGTAGCTCCAACAGGGGTGAGCGCAATAGCAGCACTAAGGTATGCAGCTGTCGCTAAGCCAAAGGATAATATATTGCCTACACAGCTCCAACAGCTCCAGCCACGATAACAGCTAAGAAGTGGAACTATTTGCCCTGCGTTGGTTTGTTGAGTTAGTTGATCTAACAGGCACTGACGTGCTGCCTTAACCACCGTATTACTGATAAAATTCTTAAAGGATCCTGCAGCCTCGAGGAAGGATGTATTAGCTCTAGCAGAGATCTGGCGGATGGACTCCTCTACTGCAGCATGGTCGTTCTCAGTAGATAGTAGTTGAGGAAGAGTCACACTGTAATCCTTGAATTGAAGCTGAGCTTCAACGCGTACCCCAGCATCTATGAGACACGAATAGACCTCCAAAACCTTCTGCTGATTTGTAAAATCTGACGGAAGAAGCTCTGGACAGTCTATCACCCCAGGAACCTGCAAGAACTTCATAAACACCTGTAGTCTGTCTCCTTGCGAGGATTCGAAGGTGAGCATAACATCTTGGGCGTTTCGCACAATGATTAACCGCAAGGGATATGAAGAAAAGGGATCGAAGAGGATCTCCCCGAGAAAGGTATTAGTTGTTTCGTCTAATAAGAATCCAAGCCTCAAGGCTTTTCCATCTCGTATCTCTCCGAGAAATTGATTTAGCACGGCCTTCCCCTTGACGACAGGAAGTTCGAGAGGGCTGCCGACTACCTGTAGGCTCCCGGTATAGGTACCTGGCGCTGTCGGACTAAAACGCACGGTCACCTCTTTACTGATGCCTGGCCCCAATGTCATAGGAGTAGATGGCAAAGTAATCTGGAAAGACGCTTCTGGCACTGTGATTGGTGCTTCCAACGATACCGTCGTTACACCTCTATTAGCGATCGTGAACTTCCGCACCCAGGTGCTGCCTGAAAAGGTTTCCAAGTTCAGCTCCGCCGGATCGATCTCGATTTTATGGGCCACGCCAACCAAGGG
>CAYYOG010000007.1:95938-104923 GCA_964473325.1 uncultured Thermotogae bacterium | reverse complement strand
CTTTTAATTGCACCAGAGTGGTATTGAAATTATAGCCGACTTTACGCGTATTTTACGCATAAAGTCGACTTTTAATTGCACTAGAGTAGTAGAAAAAATAAAGAGCTGTAGATCCCTTCCTACAGCTCTTCCTAACCCGATCCCTGCAATCTACTTGAATAGAAAGATCAAATCGCTCTTGTACCCAATTAGCCCCCGCAACGCCCCCAGCCCCTTCTCCCCCAAAAGCTCATACACCTGCTCCCGCTGCACTACCAAGACCTCACTCTCTTCTAATGCCCGCGCTAGATAACTTCCCCGCAACTCTTCGTCCAAGAAGAGCTCCCCAAATAAATCACCAGCCCCCAGAATCACACCCTTCCCTCCCGATGAAATCCCCACCCGCCCACGACGAATAAGATAGATCGCATCAGGCATGTCGTGCCCTTGGTGAATCCACTCCCCACGCGCATACCGCACCGGCTCCGCGCTCCCCCCCAACCAGCGCCATAGCCGATCACCCTGAGTGACAATCTCTACACTGAGCTGAAATGGCCACGCCGTCTGCAAGAGCTCCGCTGGTGTCATACGAATCGCGCTTGAGTCTACGCAGGAAGAAGGATCTGCTCAAGGGGAAGGGTCTCACGAACGCGAGCCATCTGTCTGCTTCACAAGTGATTAGGGGAACGAAGATGAGTGGAGCGCGTCGTAGAGCCGCCGCGCCAGAGACCAAGGGAGCACTGCACATAGTTCATCGAGGCGAGCACGCTTCACTCCCTGAAGTGAACCAAATCTCTCCAGGAGCCGCTGCTTGCGCTTAGGCCCTAGCCCTTCAATTTCGTCAAGCACCGACTCTAAGAATCTTTTGCGGCGCACTGAACGATGATATGTCAAGGCGAAGCGATGGGCCTCGTCACGAATTCTTTGCAAGAGCTGCAACGCTGGAGACTCCCTCGAGAGCACAATGGGCCGTGCGCGATTCTCTACAAAGATATGCTCGTGCTCTTTGGCGAGAGCTATCGTTGGGAGCCTCTCACAGCCCAGCTGACGCAGCACTGCCCGCACCGCGCTGAGCTGCCCCTTCCCCCCATCTATCAGAATCAAATCGGGCAAGGGGAGAAATCGCTCATCGCCCCTCAGCGCCCGCTCAATACGTCGTCTTAGAACTTCAGCGATCATCGCAAAGTCGTCGATACCCGAGACTGTTTGTACACGAAATCGCCGGTACTCAGATTTCTTAGGAGCGCCGTCGCAGAAGACAACCATCGAGCCCACGGCATGCTGCCCTTGAAAGTTGGAGATATCGTAAGCCTCAATGCGCTGAGGCAGAGTGAGCAAGCCCAGGGCTTTCTGGAGCTCGACGAGCGTGTCTTCTGGCGTTGCCGGTGTCTCACCGCGCTCGCGCAGGACCAGCTCGGCATTGTGCATGACCAAATCTAAGAGCTTCCGCGTCGGCCCGCGCCTGATCACCCTGAGTTTGACCGGTCCGGCGCGTCGCTCCGCGAGCCACTGCGCAATCGCGTCAGACTCGTCCAACGCGCAAGGCATGAGGATCTCCTTGGGAATTGGCCCTATCTTGCTATAGTATTGTTTGACGAACGCCGTCAGCAGCTCAGATGGACTGGTGTCGGCTGGAGCCTCAACGAAGACACTCTCGCGGCCCACGAGCCGCCCCTGGCGCACAAAGAAGACCTGCACGCACGCGATCTTATCGCCAAGAGCGTAGCCGATGAGATCGCGCTCGATGGGGCGAGCGATAAGCTCTTTTTGGCCAGCAAAGAGTTTCTCCAAGGCCGCGATCTGGTCGCGCAGGCGCGCCGCACGCTCAAACTCTAAACGCTCTGAGGCTTCGGCCATGCGCGCGCGCAGCCCTTTGATGAGATCGCTGGTGCGCCCGCGCAGGAAGAGCGTCGCTTCTTGAACGAGTTTTTCGTAGTCTTCTGGAGAGATCGCGCCGACGCACGGGGCATCGCATAGCCCGATATAGTGATCTAAGCACGGGCGCTGGCGGGCGGGGATCTTTGCTAACGAGAGCGCGCAGGTGCGCAACCGAAAGACCTTCTGCAGAATTTTTATGGTCTCGCGCACGGCGTCGCTGTTGGTATAGGGGCCAAAGTATCTTCCGTCGCGTGCGACGCGCCGCGCAATCTCCAGTCTGGGGAACGGCTCATCTGTGAGCTTGATATAGGGGTAGCGTTTATCGTCTTTCAGGCGAATATTGTAGCGCGGCTGGTGCTTTTTAATGAGTGTGGCTTCGAGAATGAGGGCGTCGCGCTCGGTGCGCGTGACGATATACTCAAAATCCGAGACCTCGCGCATGAGGCGCAGCGCCTTCAGATCTGTGACTGTCTGGAAGTACGAGCGCACGCGATCTCGCAGCGACGCGGCCTTGCCCACATAGAGAATCTCACCCTGAGCGCCTTTGAAGAGATAAACGCCGGGCTCCTGCGGCAGAGATTTTACTTTCACTTCCCAGGGGATCACGCTCTGATCCTACACGCTGAAAAGCCGTCTGACAACATCCCTCGGGTTGACGGGAACCCCTCCAAAAACTATAATAATTTGCGCTCGGAGAGTGGCGCAGTGGCAGCGCGCTTGGTTTGGGACCAAGAGGTCGCCGGTTCAAATCCGGCCTCTCCGACCACTCTACTACTATGACTGAAGCCCACGAGTACCAAGCGCTCTATCGCAAGTGGCGCCCGCAACGTTTTGCTGACGTCGTCCACCAAGAATACACGGTGCGCACCTTGCAGAACGCCGTGCTCTCCGGACAGATCGCTCATGCGTATCTACTGGCCGGCCCTCGCGGCGTCGGCAAGACTTCCATAGCCCGCATCTTCGCAAAAGCCGTCAACTGCACCAACCCCAACCAGGGCGAACCGTGCAACCAGTGCGATATGTGCAAGAAGATCACGCGGGGCAATGCATTAGATGTCATCGAGATCGACGGCGCCAGCAACCGCGGCATCGATCAAATTAGACAACTGCGAGAAGAAGTGAACTTCGTCCCCGCGGAAGCGAAATATAAAGTCTATATCATCGACGAAGTGCACATGCTCACGAACGAAGCGTTCAACGCGCTCTTGAAGACCCTCGAAGAGCCCCCACGACACGTGATCTTCATCTTCGCCACGACCGAGCCCCATAAAGTCCCGTTGACTATTGTCAGCCGGTGCCAGGCATTTGAATTAAAGCTCCTGCCTCCAGAGCGCATCGAGAAGCGCCTCAAGGAGATTTGTGAAGCCGAGAAGATCAACGCAAGCCCCAAGGTGCTCACGGCCATCTCGTATCGGGCGCGTGGGGCCTTGCGCGATGCTATCGTGATGGTGGAGCAACTTGCGTCGTACAAGGGGTCGGCCCGCATCGAAGAGCACGATCTCTATGAAATTATGGGTCTGGCTAGCGAAGAGACCGTAACAGATTTTTTGAAGGCGTTGCTGGCGCATCAGGGCCGCAAAGCCCTGGAGATCATCGCTGATCTCGCAGACCGAGGCAAAGACTTGGAGCTCTTTGTCGATGAGCTGATCGAGCAGACGCGCGACTGGATCATCGCGCAGATCGACGGTCATCCCCCTATCGAGCACATCAGTCTTGAAGCGCTCATCGCGCTGAGCACGCAGCTCTTAAATCTCAAGCGCGAGCTAGGGCGCGCCTGGGAAAAGCGTATTTTACTTGAAGTCAAAGCCCTAGAACTTTCTCAGGGAGGGCTGGCTCTCGCTCCATTATCACAACCCACGCTTTCCAAAGAGACAAAGCCATCAAAAGAGAAGCCCGCAAAGAAAGCCCTCCATGACCAAGAAGCTTCCTCAGCCTCTGCGCCAGCTCCAGACAGATGGACGCAGCTTCTGAATGAAGTAAAGCGCGACCGCCGCGGCACCGTCCATGCGCTTCTTTTGGACGGCCAGCCCGTCGAGCTCCCAGATACGCTGCGCATCGAGTACGATCCGCAACATACTTTTCATAAAGAGAGCTTAGAGAAGCACCGCAAGTACCTTGAGGAAGTCGTCGCGCGCGTCTACGGGGTACACCGGGTCGAGATCGCGTTCACGACGGAATCAGCGCCGCGGCGCAAGAGCAAGAGCGCGGAGGTCCGCGAAAAAGCTGAACTCTTGAAGAAGACATTCGGCGGCGAGATCATCTCGTAGCAAAATATACAAAGGAGGAGCTATGCAGTTCCCCGGCGGCATGAAAGAAGCGATGAAACAAGTCAAGAAGATGCAAGAGCTCATGGAGCAGAAGCAACAAGAGCTCGCGAACTTACGGGTCGCAGCGTCATCAGGTGGGGGCATGGTCAAAGTGATCGCCAACGGCAGGGAAGAGATCGTCGATATTGAGATCTCCAAAGAAGTCGTGGACCCCAACGATGTCAACATGTTGGAAGACTTAATTTTAGCTGCGATCAAGGAAGCGCAAATAAAAGCGAAGGAGCTGGCGCAGCGCGAGATGGCCAGCATTATGGGGCAGCTAGGATTGCCCAATATTCCGGGCTTGGGTTTCTAAGATGGACAAGTACCCTGAGCCGTTAGAGAATCTCATTAAAGAATTTCAGAAGCTGCCCAGCATCGGGCGCAAGACCGCTGAACGCCTGGCGTTCTATTTGCTCAATCAGCCCCCTGAAGAATTAGAGTCATTGAGCCAAGCGATCGCGCACGTCAAAGAGAAGATCCGCGCGTGCAGAGAGTGCTTCAATTTCACAGAGATCGAGAACGAGCTGTGCGAGATCTGTCGGGATTCTCAGCGCGACTCTTCCGTCATCTGCGTCGTGAGTCATCCTCAAGAGCTTTTGAAGCTCGAGAAGACTCGCGAGTATCGCGGGCTGTATCATGTCTTAGGGGGGCTGCTCTCGCCTGTCAACGGCATCGGCCCGGAGCAGCTCCACATCGAAGAACTTCTAAGGCGTCTCAACAAGGGAAACGTCCAAGAAGTGATCCTCGCGCTTGATCCCAAAGTCGAGGGCGAAGCGACCGCAATGTATCTTGCGCGAAAGATAAAGCCCTTGGGAGTCAAGATCACGCAGATTGCGCACGGGGTGCCAGTGGGGCGCGACTTAGAGTTCGCTGATGAAGTGACGCTCTCGCGGGCGTTAGCTGGGCGAGTACAACTCTAATGCTAGGAGGAGAGAAGATGAAAGCCATCGTCATTCGCGAACACGGCGGTCCGGAAAAACTTAAGCTCGAGGAGATCCCCACGCCGGAGATCTCCGACACAGAAGTCTTGGTTCGAGTAAAAGCCTGCGCGCTCAATCACTTAGATATCTGGATACGGCGGGGCATCCCCGGCATCGAGCCCCCGCATATCCCTGGAGCTGATGTTGCTGGCGTCGTTGAGAGAGTCGGCTCGGCTGTCAAAGACATTAAAGTCGGCGAGCGCGTCGTGCTCAACCCAAACTTAAATTGTGGGGAATGCGAGTATTGTCAGATGGGCGAAGATAGTCTCTGCGTGAGCTACGGGATCTTGGGCGAGCACGCTCCCGGCGGCTACGCCGAGTTCGTCAAAGTCCCTGCAGGCAATGTCATAAGAATCCCGGAGCACGTCTCGTTCGACGAAGCTGCAGCTGTGCCCTTGGTCTTCATGACAGCGTGGAGGATGGTCGTCACCCGCGCGAAAGTCAGGCCCGGCGAAGATGTTCTCGTCTTAGCAGCGGGCAGCGGCGTGGGCAGTGCAGCGATCCAAATTGCCAAACTCTGCGGCGCGCGCGTCATCGCTACAGCGAGCACCGACGAAAAACTTGCCAAAGCCAAGGAGCTGGGCGCTGACATTGTGATCAACTATACCACGACAGACTTCGATAAAGAAGTCTGGAAGCTCACCAATAAGCGTGGCGTTGACGTCGTTATCGAGAGTGTAGGGCAGGTGACGTGGGCCAAGAGTCTCCGAGCGTTGGCGCGCAACGGGCGCTTGGTCACCTGTGGGGCGACAACGGGGCCCATCGGTGAGACTGATATTCGCTTGGTCTTTTGGAAGCAGTTACAGATCTTTGGCTCGACGATGGGGACGCGGCGCGAGCTGCAGACAGTGTTGAACTTAGTTTGGGCAGGGAAGCTCAAGCCAGTGATCGCTGCGGCGTTCCCTCTGGTCGAGGCAGCTAGGGCTCAGGAGATGCTCGAAAAACGTGAACAATTCGGAAAGTTGCTCTTGCACCCCTAGGGGGATACAATAGAGAGGGGCGACCGGCCGGTCGCCCCTCCTATCCGGCCCTCGACAAGGGGTGGAGAGCTTTGTCGAGGGCTGCTCTCTTACTTCTTCTTCTTCTTCGCCGTCGTCTTCTTCTTGGCCGCCGCTTTCTTCTTCGCCGGCATTCCTATGTCACCTCCTCCTTGTACACTGATAGGGTACGGCGTTCATAGGTTTATAAGGATGTAGGGAATGGTCGAAGTTCGAGAAATGCTCCAAGAGAGAGGGAAGAGGAGGTGACAGGAGCCCGGTCGTGGTGCACTCATGAAAGCCTCGTGGAGAGATCTTTTCTCGATCTCTCCAGGCCTTTTTGGCACTCCTTTCATCCGCTTTATGCACCACCATGTGTAAGTTATCCAATGTGAGTATAGAGCAAAAATTTTTTTATGTCAAGATGTGTGCGGGTGATCTTGGTCACCCATGAGGGTAACATATATCGCCAAGTTCTCTTGGCATCAAGCTTTCTGCTGCATCCGTGGGTCTAAACTTGCTCATCTTCAGAGAGAGGGCTAGACTATCTTCAGAGGCACGGACAAGGGAAGGAGGAGATTATGAGGCAGCTTGTGCTTGGCTTGATCTTGCTCGCTTTCAGCATGGAATGGTCATTGTTTGTACACTCAAGCGGCGACCCTATTGAGGTCTATTTCACTGACCCCATAGCTGGCCTCCCCTGGATGGACCAGCCCAGCGCCCAAGCGAACGGCGTTGATACTGCGCTGATTACACTGATCGATTCAGCACAGAAGACTCTCGATCTTGCTCTCTACCGGCTGACCCATCAGCCCATAATAACAGCTCTCCAGCGTGCTTGCGCCCGCAACGTCACCGTACGAATCGTCACCGATCAAGCTTCTGTTCAAGAGTATTCCAACGAGTACAGTCAGCTCCAAAGTCTGCCGTGTGTCATGCTCAAGACCGATGCCAGCGCCGACGCCCGTGAGCGCTTTGACCACACCGTGCACCATAAGTTCGCGATCACTGATGGCGCTACAGTCTGGACAGGCTCGCTCAATTGGGCCGACAGAGAGCTTCTCTTTGATGCCAATAACGCGCTCATCGTCCGCGATGAACACCTTGCTCGGATCTTCACGACAGAGTTTGAAGAGATGTTTCTTAAAGATCGCTTTGGATCGCAGAAATACGACGGGAAAGTCTTCACACAACTGCGCACGTACACGGTCGGCACGACCACAGTCGGGGTGTATTTTACCCCCAGCGGTGCTCCCCAGAAGATCGTGCGTGATATGATTCGTAACGCGAAAAAGTCCATTCAGATCGCGATGTTCTACTTCACCGATGATCTCATAATGGCCGAACTGGCAGCAGCTCACGCCCGCGGCGTCCAGATAGATGCCGTCTGGGACTTCCGTGGCTGGGAGCGCTTTGAAGATTCTGAGATCGATGATGCGCTTCATTGGGGTATCGGCATCGTCGATGCCTTGCCAGGGTTGGTGCATCATAAGTTTGTCGTCATTGACGACAAGATCGTGATCACGGGCTCGACGAACTGGTCCGATAGCGGGTTCTTCAGTAACGACGAGAATCTCCTCGTGCTGGACAGCCCGGAGCTTGCTGCAAAGTTCTCTCAACACTTTGAGCGTCTCAAGCAAGACGCCCGTCAGTATGATCAGACGCCGGCGTTGCCACCCCGCGTCACAGTCCGTCACTATAACACTCAAGATGTGCTCGCGCGTGTCGAATGGCGGCCTCACCTTAAGCACCCCGTCGATTTCTACGAACTCTGTCGAGCCAAAGAATCGTTCGGTTCCTGTGAGCGCGTCTACTCTCAGATTCCCGCGAATCATCGCTATTTCATAGATGACGGCGTCCGGATCGGACAACGGTGGTTCTATCGGATGCGCGGCTTTGTGAACGGTCAGTTTACAGATTGGTCGAACGAGTTCGTGCTCACGGTGCAGGCGCCGTTCTGCCCGATTGCTGGGGCGCGCGAGGAGTGCGACTGCGACGATACTATCGATAACGACGGGGATCGCTCAATAGACTGTGACGATTTAGACTGCAAGGCCGCCACGAAGTGTCTTGGCCCCCAGTGGCGGAAGAACACCCGCGAGCGTGTCGTACTGGGGCTGACGCCCAGAGAAACACTAGAGACTCAGCCCGAACGCTATCTAGAAAAACTAGTCACAACGGAGTTCACCGTCGTCGCCACAACCGTATCAGGGAGTGTCATCCGTGTGCAGTCTGATCGAGATTTTGCTAATCATCTCTCGGTGATCATATTCAGAAGTTATGAGCCGCGCTTCCGCGGGCTTGGGATTGACCCCACGTCGTTCTATACGAAGAAGAAGATCCGCGTGACTGGGGAATTCTCTCAGTATCAAGGCCAACCGCAGATCATCGTGCGATCTCCGTGGCAGATCGAGCTGGTGCAATGAGATACTCTGTTGCTGAAGTTGCTGTCCCGCTCGCGGTCGAACAGACGTTCGATTACGAGATCCCCGAAGCGTTGCGTGATCAAATAAAAGTGGGGCAGCGGGTACTCGTGCCCTTTCGTGAGCATAACAAGATCGAAGCATTTGTCATCGCGCTGAAAGAGAGCAGCCCATTTGAGAGCCGTCTACGCGAGATCGCTGCTCCTGTCTCACCAGAGCCAGAGCTAAACGAATCCGATCTTGCTCTGGCGCGCTGGATCTCTGAATATTATCTGGCCCCGTTAGGGATCGTCTTGCAGACGATAGCGCCGGGACACGCTTCCCCCAAGCGCGAGAGCGCTACAAAATATGTGAAGCTTAACCTCCCGCTCGCTGAGTTGTTGGCGCAGATCGAAGCACGCGCTCAGCGCGCCCCACAACAAGCTGCCTTGCTGCGCGC
>CAYYOG010000007.1:79971-95838 GCA_964473325.1 uncultured Thermotogae bacterium | reverse complement strand
CTTCACGGCGTCAACAACAGTGGCAAAACCGAAGTCTATATTCGGGCGTGCCAGTATGCCCTAGAGCACAGTGGGCAAGCGATCGTGCTCGTCCCAGAGATCTCCTTGACCCCTCAATTGATCGCGCGGTTTCGCCATCACTTCAGCGACAAGATCGCGGTCTATCACAGCGGGCTGACAGACGCGGAGCGCGCCCGGAACTGGCAGCGCCTCAAGAGCGGCGACGTTCAGGTCGTTATTGGTGTGCGCGCTGCGATCTTCGCGCCGTGTCCCAACCTCAAACTCATAGTGATTGACGAAGAGCACGAAAGCACCTACAAGCAAGACGACCTTGCCCCGCGATATCATGTGCGCGACGTGGCCATCCAGCGTGCCCAGCTCACCGGCGCGACAGTCGTCTTGGGTAGTGCGACGCCAAGCATCGAGAGCTATTTTTACGCGCAGAGCCAGCGCTATCGTTTGTTAGAATTGCCGGAGCGCGTTGTCCCCACCCAGCCGCCGGCTATCAAAATCGTAGATATGCGAGACCGCAAGAATCTGCTCAGCCCAATCTTGCGCGCTAAGATCGAGCAGAGATTGAAGAACCACGAGCAGGTGATTCTCTTTCTCAACAGACTGGGCTACTCTATTGCGATCTGTCGGCGCTGCCGCCAGACCGTGAAGTGCCCACTCTGTCAGATCGCTCTGACCGTACACATGCGCGAGCAAGAGCTGCGCTGCCGGTACTGCAATTATCGTCTCAGGATGCCGCGGTGTCGTTCATGCAGCTCGACGGAGCTGCTCTTTGAGGGCGGGGGCACCGAGCGCCTCGAGCTTGAGGTGCAGAAAAGTTTTCCCAACGTCAATTTTCGCCGGATGGACTCCGAGAGCGTGCGACGCGGCGAGCACGCCGTGATCTTAGAAGCCTTCCGTCAGGGGCAGATCCAGATTCTCCTGGGCACGCAGATGATCGGACTTGGGCTCGATTTCCCGAACGTCACGTTGGTTGGGATTATCTCCGCGGATACGCTGCTGGACTTCCCGGATTTTCGCGCAGGGGAAAGGACGTTTCAGTTGATCTCACAAGCAGCTGGACGAGCCGGCCGCGGCGAACGCCCCGGCGAAGTGATCATCCAGACCCGACACCCCGATAACGAGATCATTCAGTTCGCTGCTGCTCAAGACTATCGCGCGTTCTACGAGCACGAGATCGCGTTACGTGAGGCGCTCGCGTATCCGCCCTTCACAAGAATTATATTTGTAACAGTCGAGCACAAGAGTGAAGCAAAAGCCGGTGAACAGGCCGAACGACTCAAAGAGCGCCTTGGAGTATTGAAAATCGGAGAGATTCTCGGCCCCGCGCGAGCACTGCCCTATAGATTGCGCGGGCGCTATCGCTGGCAACTCGTGCTCAAAACTCCTCCAGACTTTATACAGAAACCCTTGTGGGAAACTATTACCGAACTGAAGCTAGCTGACTTGGTGACGGTGAACGTTGATCCTCAGCTCTAAAGAGAATCTTTGTTGCTATTGGGGTGAATTCAGCACGCTCGCGCAGCTTTGCGTAGAGAGCAGCAAACGCAAAGCTCAGCATCATCAAGCCGAAGCCACTAGCGACTTGAGTGAGGATGACTGCGTCCCCTGAAAAGCCCCAGCGTGTGGCACTCCACCATCCGCCGAGCACAATCCCCAGAACAAACATCACAGCAGGAATAAGATAGAGCAAAGCCGATGCTTTCACAACGGAAGCATTCGATTTGAGCTGGAGCACGACGCGATCCCCAGGGGCTGCGCCGGCTTCGTTGAGCGCCTCGATCTCCATCACCGAAGACTGCCGAAAGAGACCCCCTAAGATCCCGCGACGCTGGTCGACTTCTTCAGGCGAGCAGGCTGTGCTCAACACACACGTGCAGTTTTCGCATGTCCCGGAACGATAGACCCGCACGCGCACACGATCAGCGACTGCACTGATAACAATCCCTTCAGCGGTATCTTTCATACTCTTGCCCTCGCGAAAAGTATACTAAAACAGTCCGAATTTCGCAACCCCGAAGATATATGCTATAATAAGCCATCATACACCAAGGAGTGGTTAGACATGTTTGTGGTCACCGACAGGGCTGCCCAGGCACTCTATCAATTTTTGCAGAGTGAGGGCAAGACAGAGTACGCTTTGCGCATAGTAGCTCAAATGGGCAGCTGTAGCTGCTGCGGCCCAGCTTATGGGCTCTTCTTAGAGAAAGAGAGCGCCCCTGGGGATACGATCATTCACGCGGGGCCAGTCAAGATCTTCTTAGATCAGATGAGCAGTGCGCTCCTAGACGAAGCGACTTTGGATTTTATGGACGGCCCGGAGCAGGGCTTCTTTATAGATAATCCCAAAGACCAGCCAGGGGGACCAGGGGATTGCAGCCAGGGCTGTGGCCATTAACCTCGAGAGCAAAGGAGAGGGAGCATCATGGGAACACTCGTTCTCGTAGGCGTCATTGCCCTGATTATTCTCTTAGTGATCGGGCTGTACAACAGCTTGGTCACCGCGCGCAATCGCGTAGACAATGCCTGGGCGCAGATTGACGTGCAGCTCAAGCGCCGACACGATCTCATCCCCAACTTAGTCGAAGTCTGCAAGGGCTATATGAAGTACGAGCAATCAGTTCTTGAGAGCGTGACTAAGGCGCGCTCTCAAGCCGTGCAGATCTCCGGAGGGAGCGTGCAAGAGCGCGCCCAAGCCGAAAATGTCCTGACAGGCGCGCTGCGACAGCTCTTCGCCGTCGCTGAGAATTACCCTGAACTCAAGGCCAATCAGAACATGCTCGCCCTGCAAGAGGAGCTAACAGCAACGGAGAACCGAATCGCGTTCGCGCGGCAGCACTACAACGACTCGGTGATGCGCTATAACATCCAGATTCAGCAGTTCCCAGCAAATCTCTTAGCAAGCAGTTTCGGGTTTCACCCCAGGGCGTTCTTTGAGCTGACAGAACCGACCCAGCGCGAGCCAGTCAAAGTACAGTTCTAGCCCAAGATGTACGACGCCATTGCTGCTAATCGCCGCAACACGGTTCTCTTAATAGCCGTGATGACAGCCGTCTTGATGCTCATCGGCTATGCGTTTGGTCTGTACTTTGGCCTGGGGGAAGGGGGGGTGATCATCGCTGCCCTTGTCGCGCTGGTGTGGATCGGTATCAGCTATTTTCACGGCGATAGCATCTTATTAGCTGCCAGTCGCGCCCACGAGATTCACAAGGCTGATCACCCCCAGCTCTTCAATGTTGTCGAAGAGCTGACCATCGCAGCGGGCCTGCCCATGCCTAAAATCTATATTATTGAAGACTCGGCTCCCAACGCGTTCGCTACGGGCCGAGATCCTCACACTGCTTCCGTTGCTATCACGCGGGGCCTTTTGGAGAAGCTCAATCGCGAAGAACTCCAAGGCGTAATGGCCCATGAGCTCTCGCACATCCAGAACAGAGATATTCTCTACGCAACGCTGATCGGGGCTATTGCTGGAGCGATCATCTTGATTTCCGATGTCTTCTTGCGCTCATTGCGCTGGAGCAGCAGGCGCCGCAGCAAGAGCAGCAAGGGTAGTGGTGGCGCAGCTCTGATTATTCTTATAGGAATGATCCTAGCGATCCTTGCGCCGGTGATCGCGCGGCTCTTGCAGTTGGCTGTGTCGCGCCAGCGCGAGTATCTTGCCGACGCTTCAGCAGCGCTGATGACACGCTACCCTGAAGGACTTGCCTCAGCCTTAGAGAAGATCGCGCGCGACCCTGACCCGTTAGAAGTCGCCAGCCGCGCAACACAACATCTTTATATTGTCAATCCCTTCGAAAAAGAGAGACGGAGCTTAGATTCGCTCTGGTCTACCCATCCCCCATTAGAAGAGCGCATCAAGCGCTTGCGCGCTATGCGCTAATTCATATGAATTTCACTCTCTTGGATGAGGTTCTCAAACGAGATCAGCTTCTGGCGGAGCTTCATCGCTTTTAAGCGCTCCAGGGCTTCTTTTTCGATCTGGCGGATGCGCTCGCGGCTCAGCCCAAAGACCTTGCCCACTTCTTCAAGGGTCATCGGCTGCTGCCCGCTCAGCCCAAAGCGCAAGTCTAAGACCTTGCGCTCGCGCTCGCTCAGCTCGCTGATCGCCTTGCGCAGCTCCTCGCGCTGCATCTCCGAGAAAGCTTCTTGCAACGGAGAGGACTTCGTCCGCCCGATGAAGTCGCCCAATACCGAGCCTTCTTCTTCGTCACCGATAGGTTCTTCAAACGAGCGTGTGTACGGGCTGATCTTCTTCACCCGCTCGATCTCCTCGACGGGTACGCCTAACATCCGAGAAAGCTCTTGGCTGCTGGGCGGCTCTCCTTTCTCTTGGACGTATTCTTCTTCAGCTTTATAGATGCGCCGCATCAGCTCGAGCACGTGCGTGGGAATGCGAATCGTCCGGGCTTTGTCGGCGATAGCGCGGCTGATCGCCTGGCGAATCCACCAGGTCGCATAGGTGCTGAACTTATACCCCTTGCGATAGTCAAATTTTTCGATAGCTTTCATCAGGCCGATATTGCCCTCTTGAATGAGATCTAACAGTGAGAGGCCACTGCCCTGGTGCTTCTTGGCGATGGAGACGACTAAGCGCAAGTTTGCTAAAGCCAATTGCTCTTTGGCTTTCTTATCGCCGCGGGCGACGCGCTTGGCAAGCTTCACTTCCTCCTCACGCGTCAGCAACGGGACCTTTCCGATCTCTTGGAGATAGAGCTTGACTAAATCCTCAGAGAGATCGCCCTCGAGCTCCTCTTCTAGGGCTAATTCCGGCTCGAGTTCCTCTTCAAACTCTTCCTCAAGCTCTTCTTCGTTGGCCATCTCGAAAATCTCCGTTTCCTCGTCGGTGCGCATACGAAAAGTTCCTCCTCGACTCTATTCTAGACGAAGTCCTGGTGATTTGGATACAAAGAAACCTCTGGCCCCGCCAGAGGACAGTGAGACTACCAATCCCTGATTCAAGGTGGTTTTATTATATCTCAAAAGGCTGTCATTGTCAAGAGCAGTTCGCGATTCTTGGCTCTTGGCGCGCCGTTGGAGCCCCAGGGGAAGGCTGAGGTGCCCGCTGTCCCTCTCAGGGGGGAGACAGGGCTCCTTGTCGAGCAAACTATAAAGAGATAAAGTCATAGTATGGATCTGAAGCGCAAACGAATCGGCGTGCTGATGGGGGGGCTCTCCCCAGAGCGCGAGGTCTCGCTGCGCTCCGGGCAGAACGTCTACGAAGCTCTCGTACGGCTCGGGTATCGCGCTCAAGCGCTCGTGCTCGATCACCCCGATCAGATCATTTTGGCACTCTCACAGATAGATATCGCGTTTCTCTGTCTTCATGGGGGCATCGGCGAGGACGGGACCATTCAAGCCCTTCTAGAGATCTTAGAGATTCCCTACGTTGGTTCGGGTGTCTTAGCGAGCGCGCTCGCCATGAATAAGCCCCACGCCAAGCGCATCTTCATCAGCCATAATCTGCCCACGGCCCCTTGGATCGAGTATGACGGAGAGCCTTGGCCTAGCTGGGGCGAGCGTATTGCTACAGAGCTGGGCTTCCCATGCGTCGTCAAGCCCGTGCGCGAGGGCTCGAGCGTAGGCGTTCGTATCATCCATACCTCAGAAGAGCTCATCCCTGCCTGCCAAGCGACACACTCAGAGTTTGGGGATTTCTTCATCGAGAAGTTCATCCCCGGAAAAGAGATCACAGCTGGGATTTTGCGCATCGATGGCGAAGACCGCGCGCTCCCTTTGATTGAGCTCCGTCCCCGTCGGGAATTTTATGACTATACGGCCAAATATACCCTTGGGGAGTGCGAGTTCATCATCCCTGCAGAGCTAGATGCCGAGATCACAGCGCGTGTCCAACAAGTAGCTCTCCACGCGCACAGAGTTCTAGGGTGCTTCGGGTTCTCGCGGGTAGACCTCAGAGTCAGCCCAGAGAATGAGCCATATTTACTCGAAATCAACACGCTCCCGGGAATGACAAATACAAGCGATCTCCCTAAAGCCGCCGCAGCGCTGGGAATAGGGTTCGACGAGCTTGTCGAACGAATGTTGCTGACTGCTGTAGAAAAGCGTTCAGCGCCCAGTTCTCAGTTGGTCAGCTGACGGCTCAAGCTTAGTACAGCGTATATCTTGGCGAGGGCACCAAATAAGCTGAAAACGCTTGTCCAGCCAGCGTCCAATAGTGCTCTTGCGCGCCAGATGATGCGCGTAATGGGCGTGTAAGCATTTCACTGTTTGGAAGTCGGCGATCCCTGCGATCCCCCGGTCTCGCAGAGACTCCAGCCAGCCGCGTTTTTCTAAGAATCCTTGCTCTTGGGGGCTGAGCAGCGAGAATCGCTCGTGAGCGTAGCGCCGATGGTCTTCGAAGTAGTGTGCGCGCATCTCAGGGTTGCGGGCGATCTCTGCTTCAATCTGAGCGATGACGCCTTGCTCTTCTAAGCGCGCAAGCTGCTCGCGTAAGATGGGACACGTCAGCCAGAAAAGCGTGGGGAAGGGCTCAATAGAGTCATTCTCTCTCAGCAATGGAGCAACGCGAACAACTGCGGGGTATCCCCACGGGCAGCGGACCTCGATATTTACTAGGCCACGCGGGGGTCGACCCAGCTGCCGTTCGATGATGGCGCGATCAATGTCCATGTTCTGTACACTAGCAAGAAATTTCTGAGCCCACAACCCTGTTGCAGCACCCTCCGCCTTCTCTTATACTCAAACTATTATGAGCATTCTTATTAACTCGAACACGAAGGTCTTGGTGCAAGGGATCACGGGGAGCGAGGGCAGCTTTCACACGCAACGGATGAGGGAGTACGGCACAAAGATCGTCGCCGGGGTGACCCCAGGCAAGGGCGGCTCCGACTGCGAAGGCATCCCGATTTATAACACAGTCGCTGAAGCTGCGAAGGATCATGAGATCGACGCGAGCGCGATCTTCGTGCCAGCACAGTTTGCTGCCGACGCTATTCTAGAAGCCGCCGACGCTGGGATTAAACTGATCGTCTGCATTGCCGAGCGCATCCCTGTCCATCAAATGCTGAAAGTCGTGCAGATCGTCGCTCAGAAGGGTAGTCGCTTAATCGGGCCCAACTGCCCAGGAGTGATCTCGCCGGGCAAATCCAAAGTTGGAATTCTGCCCAATCACGTCTTCAAGCCCGGCCCAGTGGGTATCGTCAGTCGCAGCGGCACGCTCACCTATGAGATTGCCGACCAGCTCTCGCGCGCGGGGATCGGGCAGTCGACGGTCGTCGGCATCGGCGGCGACCCGATCATCGGAAGCTCTTTTATTGATATTTTAGAACTCTTCCAGAAGGATCGTCAGACGAAAGCCGTTGTTTTGGTCGGCGAAATCGGGGGCACCGATGAAGAGCGGGCAGCTGAATTTATTTCTCAGCATATAACTAAGCCCGTGGTTGCGTACATTGCGGGATTTTCGGCGCCGCCGGGCAAGCGCATGGGCCATGCGGGGGCGATCATCTCTGGAGGCGAGGGCACAGCAGAAGCTAAAGCCAAATCTTTGGAAGCCCACGGCATCCCTGTGGCGCGGACGCCAAAGCAAATCGTCGAATTAGTCCAAGCAGCTCTGAACGCCTAACAGACTTGCGCATCGCCCCAAAAAGCTCCATACTATAAAGTGCAGAAAGGAGCTGAGGCCCCATGCCCGATCTCTTCAAGGAGGGGAAGCAGCAGAGATTGTCCCCTTTCGCTCCAGAGCAGATCGCCGAACTCGAAAAGCCCTTGGATGAGTCGCGCATCCAGCGCCGCCCCGATGGACTGACCTATCTGCCCACATATGACGTCATCGAGACCGCCAACAGAATCTTTGGATATGGCGGCTGGCACCGCGAGATCAAACGATTAGAGAAAATCTACGAAGACACCAGCGAGGGCACATATAGTGTCGGCTATCTCTGTGAATGTCGGATTCGCATCGGCGACGTTGTTCATGAAGACGTGGGCTTTGGTTCCGGAGTCAGTCAAACTGATCCCGCACGAGCGTATGAGACAGCCCTCAAGGGGGCGGTCTCCGATGCGCTGAAGCGCTGCTTCCGGGCGCTGGGGGACCAGTTCGGCCTCAGTCTCTATAAGAAGCACGAGCCTGAAGAAGCTCCTTCAGTACCCTTAGCTACCGAAGCCCAAGTGGCACGGCTGCGCAAGGAGTTGCGCAACGCCAATCTCAAAGAGAGCAAATTGTTAGACTACATCAACGCTCTCACGGGAGCACACTATACGCGCCTGGAAGAGCTCCCCTTGCGCGTCGCCAGTCGCGCTATCGATAAGTTCGTCCAGGAACGCGAAGAGTTCATCCAAGAGCTCAAACGCATGAAGGGATAATATGGGCTTTAGCTGTGGGCTGGTGGGCCTGCCCAACGTCGGCAAGAGCACGATCTTCAACGCCCTGACAGCCGTTGGGGCCAGAGTCGATAACTACCCGTTCACGACGATTGAGCCCAACGTCGGCATCGTCGCTGTCCCCGATCCCAGACTTGACGAGCTCCATAAGCTCTTCCCGGAGAAGAAGAAGGTCCCAACGACACTGCAGTTTATAGACATCGCCGGGCTGGTCAAGGGCGCTAGCGAGGGCCAAGGGCTGGGCAATCAGTTCTTAGCTGAGATCAGAAACGTCGACGCGATTGTCCACATCGTGCGCTGCTTTGAAGACCCCGACGTCGTGCATGTCGACGGCACTATTGACCCCAAACGCGACATCGAAGTCATTGAGACTGAGCTCTTACTCAAAGATCTTGAGACCGTCGAAAAGCGCGTCAAATCGTTGGCGTCAAGAGTGAAAGTCGGGGACAAAGCTGCCAAAGCCGAGTACGAGTTCTTCGAGCGAGTGCGGCAGGGACTGGCGCAAGGGCAGCATATTCGCACTATCGCTCTTCACGAGCACGAGCGCCCATTTCTCAAAGATTTAAACCCTTTGACGCTCAAGCCCGTGCTCTTCGTAGCCAACGTCGGTGACCAAGGCGAGAACGAATATTCTAAAGAAGTCCAAAGACTCGCGGCGGAGCGCGGCACGAAAGCCGTTGTCATCCGCGGACGATTAGAATCCGAAGTCTACGAGGCCGCCGACACCGATGAAGAGCGCTGCGCCTTCAGAAAAGAGCTAGGGATTGAAGAGTCCGGGCTGGACGCGCTGGTGCGCGCGGGCTATGAGATCTTACACTTAGTGACGTTTTATACTATCGACGGCCCAGAAGTTCGGGCCTGGACGGTGCCCAAGGGGACGCACGCCCCGCAAGCGGGCGCCAAGATTCACACGGACTTCTTGGAGCGCTTCGTGCAATGCGAAGTCGCACGTTGGGACGAGCTTGTCAGAGAGAAATCATTAGCACGCCTGCGCGAGCTGGGACACCTCCGTCGCCACGGGGAAAAATACGAAGTCCAGGACGGCGACGTCATCCACTTCATCGTCGCGTAAAGTTGACAAATCCCTCTAAAGACGGTATAGTGTAGATTTGTCCGATTCCATTAGCACTTTCGTGGGAGCGTAGAGTCTCGATCATGCAGCTTTACAAAGCAGCTAAAGAATTAAACACGACCATCGCTGAGCTTGTCGCGCGCCTAGAGACGCGCGGGATCAAGAAGCGCAAGCATAGCTTTGAAAATCTCACTGAAGAAGAGTATAAGATCGCACAAGAGCTTTTTGCCAGGCCTGAAGCTAAGCCGGCAGCTCCGAAGTCTCAACCATTACGCTCTGAAGTTCCTCAGCTCCAAAGAACTCCTGAGCCCAAAGTTGAGACTACTCTAAAGGAGAAACCCGAAGCTCCGGCCCCTGCTGCGGCAAAGCCTACAGCGCCTACTGCCGTGCCGCAAGCCCAAGTCTCGCACGCTGCAGCAGCACAAGTCGTTGCGCCCGCACCTCCAAAACCTCAAGCTGAAGTCAAGACTGCAGTCTTAGAGAAGCCTGCGCCTCCCCCGCTCCCTACAAGACCTCTGGTCCCCCGGCCCCCAGTCGTCACGATCTTGGGCCACGTCGACCACGGCAAGACGACGCTCTTAGACTATATTCGCAAGACGCACGTGGCGGCCAGCGAAGCCGGTGGAATCACCCAGTCTATCGGAGCGTATCAAGTCGAATATAAAAATAAAAAAATCACGTTCATTGACACGCCGGGGCATAAAGCGTTTGCGAATATGCGCGCCCGCGGCGCCCAAGTGACGGATATCGCCGTCTTAGTCGTCGCCGCCGACGACGGCATCATGGAGCAGACCCGTGAGGCGATCAGTCACGTCCGCGTTGCCAAAGTCCCGATCATCGTCGCTATTAATAAAATAGACAAGCCCACGGCAAGCGTGCAGCGCGTGAAAGAACAGTTGGCCCGCGAAGGACTCACCCCCGAGGACTGGGGCGGCGAGACGATCACCGTGCCCATCTCGGCCCTCACGGGCCAGGGGGTCGACGATCTCTTAGAGATGATCTTGCTCGTTGCAGAACTGCAAGAATTGAAAGCAGATCCCCAAGCCCTGCCTCGCGGGGTCGTCATCGAAAGCTCCCTCGATGCTGCCCGTGGTCCCGTCGCGACCGTAATCGTCCAAGACGGGACACTCCGCGAACGAGATATTATAGTCTGTCACACGGCGTACGGGCGCATCCGCGCGCTCTTGGACGACCGTGGCCGGCGAGTCGGCGAAGCCGGACCTGGCTCAGCTGTCCAAGTTCTTGGGCTCTCTGAAGTTCCCGGCGCTGGCGAGCGCTTCGAAGTCATGACTAATCTGGTGGAAGCCAAGCGCCTTGTAGAATCGCGCCTAGAAGAGCTGCGCCGCAAGCGCTTTGAAAAGACCCGTAGAACTATTCAAGATATCCTTCAGCAACAAGCTCAAGCGAAGACGCGCGTGCTGCAGATCATTCTAAAGGCTGATAGCGCCGGCTGCCTCGAAGCGGCACGCAATGAACTCAAAAATATCACAGTCGAATCCGTGCAGCTGGAGTTTCTGCACGAGGGTGTGGGCAACGTCAACGAGAGCGATGTCTTGCTTGCGTCTACGGCCAAAGACGCGGTGATCATCGGCTTTCGTGCCGGGATTGACGATAAAGCGGCCAAACTCGCCGATCAAGAGGGTGTGCCCATTCGTCTCTACGACGTGATCTATCAACTGACTGATGACGTCAAGAGGGCTCTGCAAGGGCTAGTCGCGCCGCAGATCCGCGAGGCCAAGATCGGCGAAGCGGAGGTCCGTCGGATCTTCAAGATCCCCAATGTGGGCACGGTAGCCGGCTGCTATGTGCGTGATGGCTATGTGCTGCGGGAGGCGCGCGTGCGCGTCAAACGCAATGATACCGTGATCTTTGACGGGGCCCTGGCAAGCTTGAAGCATCTTGACAAAGACGAGAAGAAGATCGAAAAAGACAAGGAATGTGGGATCAAGATTGCCGGATTTGAGAAGATCGAAGAGGGCGATATCTTAGAGTTCTACACGCGCGAGGTCGTCAAAGGGTTCTGAGAAGTTCAAAGGGCAGCTTAAGCCGGGGGTGGTTGTATGCGGATCGGGGTGGTGCGCCTGACCTTGCGCTTGCATGAGCCGACATCTCTCAAAGAGAAGCGTCATATCCTTCAGAGCCTCATCGCGCAACTGCGTCGGAAATTCAACGCGTCTATTGCGGAAATCGACCGTCTAGACGATTGGAAGTCTGCTGTGCTGGGCGCAGCGATCGTCTGCAATGATGGGCGGGTCAACAACGCGCTCTTGGGGAAGCTCGTCGAAGCCGTGGGGCACTACAAAGATATCACCGTAGAAGACTACGAGATCGAGATAATCTAAGTTATGAGTCGCTGGGGCTTAGAGCGCTTACAAGCAGAGATCCATCAGAGATTGAGCGAGATCTTGCAGTTTGAGGCACGCGATCCGCGCCTAGAGCGCGTGACGATCTTCGCTGTAAAGCTCTCCAAAGATATTCGTCATGCGCGGGTCTCTGTCGGGGTGTTGGGCAACTCTCAAGAGGAGACAGAGTCACTTCAGGCTTTACAAGAGCACCGAGGTTTTTTGCGCTCGGCGCTTGCCAAGCGCCTCCATATTCGCCATACGCCGGAGCTGCACTTTGAGCTGGACGAAACAGAGCGCCGTGCGCGACGTATTGAAGAGTTGCTTGAGGGTTCCCTCTAAATTTGCCTGGGCTGACGCTTTCACTATATGATGCTCTCAGCCGAAAGCAGGAGGAGGTTCTAGCTATGAACGTCGCGCGTCTATTCGAGCACGCCGCGCAGCAGCATCCAGAGAGAACGGCCGTACATTTCCCCGGGATCCCCAACGCCGTGCCTCCACGGGCGATCTCATATAAAGAGCTCTCTGAGTGGACAAGCCGGTTCGCCGGCGGGCTACAAGCCCTAGGACTGGCCCCCGGAGATCGCTTCGCTGTCTATATGCCTAATCTGCCCCAATTTGTGATCGCGATCTGGGGCGGCTTCAAAGCCGGCTGCGTCCCTACACCTATGAACCCTACGCTCAAAAAGCGCGAGATCGTCCATCAGATCACAGATTCTGGGGCAAAGCTCATCATCGCTCCGGTCTTCATGCTTGAAGAAGTCGCCAAAGCTGCCGAGGAACTGCCCGAGCTGAAAGTCTTCGTGGTTGGTCCTGGATCCCCATACCCCAATTTTGACGAGTTGCTCAAGCATCCTCCGACATCTGTTGAGCGCGACGACGATGATGTGGCCCTCATGCCCTACACGTCGGGAACAACGGGAAAGCCCAAGGGAGTCTTACTCACCCATAAAAATTTGAGCAGCAACATTCAAGCTGTTATGAAGCTGATGCAAGCAAAGGGCGCAGGGGAGCGCCTGCTCGTGCCCATCCCTATGTTTCACATCACCGGCATGACTGTCTTAATGCTCAGTCCGCTCTGCACAGGCGTGACTATCTACCCCATGCTGCGCTGGGACGCCGAGCACGCCATGCAGCTCATCCAAGAACACAAGATCACGAGTATGGTCTGCGTTCCCACGCTCTATATCGATCTGCTCAACCACCCGAAAGCGAATCACTATGACTTAAGTTCACTGAAACTATGCAGCTCCGGGGGCGCGAAGATGCCCGTTCCCGTCATCGAAGCGATGCAGAAGAGGCTCGGCGTGACGGTCTACGAAGGCTACGGGCTCACAGAGACGTCGCCGCTGACGCATACGAACTTAGCAGCGCCCAAGCCGAAGATCGGTTCGATTGGCTGGCCCATCGAAGGCGCGGAATGCAAGATCGTTGACGAAAACAATAGCCGCCTTCCCGTAGGGCAAATCGGAGAGCTGTGCGTGCGCGGCCCGATGGTGATGAGAGGCTAT
The DNA here is from genome assembly GCA_964473325.1 of uncultured Thermotogae bacterium. Classification (GTDB taxonomy): domain Bacteria; phylum Bipolaricaulota; class Bipolaricaulia; order RBG-16-55-9; family DRXL01; genus JANXCC01. Next base: position 82,561 of record CAYYOG010000007.1, on the reverse strand, counting down.
CACAATAACCCTGAAGCGACTCAGCAAGCTATAGATTCTGAAGGCTTCTTCCACACGGGAGACTTAGCGTATGTTGACGAAGAGGGTTATTACTATATCGTCGATCGCGTCAAAGACATGATCAACGTCGGGGGTGTCAAGGTCTTCCCCAAGGAAGTCGAGCACGTTTTATACGAGCATCCTGCTGTGGCTGAGTGCGCTGTTGTAGGGATTCCCGACGAGCGCAAGGGCGAGACTGTTAAAGCGTACATTGTGCTCAAAGCTGGCTATGTGCCTTCAGATGCTTTAGCTGAGGAGATTCAGCAACACTGCTTGAGGGAACTCGCCGCGTACAAGCACCCACGGGAGATAGAGTTTGTGCAGCAACTTCCCAAGACAGCATCAGGAAAGATTCAGAAGTATGTGCTGCGGGGGCACTGAAGCCTTACTTAGCGCTTCCGCTCCCTGGGGTTGCTGGAGCTCTGCGCTTGCTTTTCCGCGCGCACGCGCGAGACAGCATACCCGAAAAACCCGATCATTGCAATAACCCCGGCAATGAGAAAGACCTTCGGGGCCGTCGGCGGCGAAAAGACCATATACCCCAAGCCGATAAACCCGATCACTGCACTGATTACGATGATAGCTGCAAAGATGAACTCACTCATCGTGCGTCCACTCCTCAGTCCAAGATTTGCTCTATTGTAACAGATGAAGAGCCGTGAATCACGGAAGGCACAGAATGAAAGAGCACGGACTCTTGTCTGCCCAACACTGCCCCAGACGTCCATCATCTGGCGGAAGAAGTCGCAGCCGCGCCTAGACCTCAGACACCATTGCCCAGCCCGCCGGCTCGTACAATTGACAGTGCGACAGTGACAAACTGTCAAACTCAGAGCTGATGAACTGAGAAACTCACTTAGCGAGGTGCTATGCGTCGACAGGTTTACTTGCTTGCTTTTGTAAGCGCGATCTCCCTCTGTTTGTCAAGCGTGATCTCAGAGCGTCGTGTTTATGCCGACTGTTCTTTAGTGATCACCATTACGTCCAGCCCGTTCGCGCTCGTCGCTTCCGACGGGCCCCGTGTCGCCACGCTCTCCGCGAAAGTGCAGAACTCCGGCTCGACAGTCCTCAAGAACGTCACGGTCTTTCTCGGCAATGGAACGACTCCCGGCACATTCGACGATGCTGGGGGACAAAGACTTCAAATGCTCGGCTCCGCCAGCGAAGCGACCCGCTTCTTGGGACATCTTCCCGCCGGAGCCACGCGCACCGTCTATTGGCACATTGTCTACCCCAGCACAGTCGATGTTTCGTATCCGTACATGGTGTGGGCGACTGCTGAGAACGCTTGCAGTGCCTCCCAGAGCGTAACCCTTCAGACAAAAAGCTCCTCAGCAGCAACTTCTAGTAGGATCTTACCTGCCGACGGCTCAGTGACTGTCGAACCCCAGTCGAGACAGATCGGCGTTGGGCAGCTTATCACAGTCACGATCACAGGATTTGATCTTGGGGCTGTGGGAGCCGGTCCCGAAGCCGTCGAAGACGCGTGGTTTCAGCCCGTCAGCAACCCCAGCTTTGACCCCACGTGTTTGCGGCTCATCCGCACCGAAGTCGCGCTCACCAGCATCAAAGCAACGCCTTATCATGATCAGATTTATTTTACAGGCATCGGTTCTCATAACCCACTGCCAAACTACGCTCGTAACCCTTCGGACTACGTCAAGTACACATTCATCGGGCTGCGAAGCTGCACGACGACCTTACAGCCCTATCAGCAAGCTGCTTCTGGCAGCGGGCACAAGTTTAACGCTGACATTGGCGCGATCACGCTCACTATCGGAGTGAGCGAGTCCGCAGGTAAGTTTTTCGTCAATAAATCCGTTACCCCAACCGCAACAACGCCAGGCACGACGCTGACGTACACTATCGAATACGGCAACACCGGCGGAGCACCTATCGGCGATCCCGCTTTAGAAAACAGCGTCGTAATCACAGATATTCTCCCATCAGAGATCACATACGTCGCGGGCAGCGCGACGTGTAGCACCCAGTGTTTGAAGCTCTGGTCTACCGACGGCGGCGCGACGTTCGTCGCTACAGAGCCATCTGCTGCAGCCAGTGTCACAGCCATCCGATGGGTCATTCTTGCTTTCATTCCTGCAGGCCAAAACCCCGCAGGCACCGTGGGGTTCAAAGCAACAGCCAACTCTTCGGACATCGTGTGCAACACCGCCCATGGGACTATCAATTCGAGCGCAGTGGTCACTTCAGACACTGCGTGCGTAAACAGCAAAACAGATATAGAGCTTTCCATCTCCGGCCCGACGACGGTGCTCCCCGGTAGCTCGCTGAATTTTATTCTCAGCTATCACAATGCCGGGCCGTCTGTTGCTGAAGACGTCCAGATTCTCCTTACGCTCCCTGAGGGCACACGCTTTGTCAACGCCAGCCCCCCTCCTGCAAGTAATTCCGGGCAGATCCTGACTTTTCTCATTGGCTCGCTTATGCCAGGTCAGGGAGGCTCGCTCAGCACCCAAATCTCGGTGCTCAGCTCCGTCCCCACAGGAACAACTCTCACGACCATCGCTCGAGCGACGACAAACTCCCCAGA
>CAYYOG010000007.1:27049-79871 GCA_964473325.1 uncultured Thermotogae bacterium | reverse complement strand
CGCCACTGATGACCCGACTATTACCGTTGTCACTGAGCAACCCCATGTCTTGGTCACTATGAGAGCTTTTCTGAAAGTCGACGCTGACGGCGACGGCCTGCCCAGCCCCGGCGATACTTTAAGCTATCATATCGTGCTCGTAAACATTGGGAACGCTGACGCGACCAACGTCTTCCTGAGCAGTACCCCTGATCCGAATACCATACTCGTTGTGGGAAGCGTGCGGACTTCTCTTGGAACAATTCAGACAGGCAACACCATTGGAGATAGCTCCGTCGGGGTTCTGATAGACAGAATTCTACGCGCGGGTGGGACGGCATCTGTTTCGTTTGATGTCACGATCAAAGATCCTTTGCCGTCGAGCGTCGGAAGCATTTCTGCTCAAGCGTTGGTCAACGTCCCTAGCATCGGAAGCACACCTAGCGACGACCCCGATACCCCCGCCCTAGGAGATGCGACAAAGACAGCGATCGCTGCCGCGCCGCTCATGCGCTTCACCAAAGACGCCTTCTTGGTGTACGACACAGATCGCAGTGGCACCATCAGCCCTGGAGATATTCTCGAATATACCCTGATACTTATTAACGCTGGAACCCGAGATGCCGCGAATATTTCGCTCTCAGATACCCCTGATCCTAAGACGCGTCTCATCGCCGGGACAGCTAAGACCAACGTAGGCGTTGCGCACGTCGGGACCTTCGACGCAAACGTTACCGTAGGCACGCTGGGGGCTTTCGGAGGCCAAGCACGTGTCAGCTTCCGTGTTCGCATTAATAGCCCCCCTCCCCCCGATGCATTCACGATCTCGAACCAAGCTCAGATTTCCGGAACAAATATCTCTACCCAATATAGCGACGATCCGCGCACCCCAACGCCCAACGACGCTACGCTGATCGCTTTGGGAGGCTCGTTCTTATTGTGTGGAGATGTTGACAGCAACAGCCTCGTTGAAGAAGCCGACGCTCAGCTCGTCGCTCGTGCAATCTTAGGAACTATTCAGCTCACAGACTCACAGTATCTGGCTGCCGATGTCGCACCACCCTTTGGAGTGCTTGATATCCGTGACGTCACGCTTATCAGCGAGATCGCGCGCGGCTACCGCACCTACTGCCCGCCGCTCGATGCGCGAACCTCACCAGCGACTCCCCTGCAAGCATCAGTTCCCGTGACCCTGGAACGCGTCGAACATCGCTCAGTTGGTCGTTTGATTCGCTTCCGCGCTACCGGATCGAGTATCGCTGCGATGAGCGTTCAGGTCTTCAATCTCGCTGGAAAGGCCGTCTTTATGAGCGAATGGCACCACGGCACAGAACTCGATTGGCCCGCGAACGATCTGGCCAACGGCGTCTATCTCTATGTGCTGAGTGTGCAGGGAGTGGACGGCTCCCTCGTACGCAGCCGCATCCAAAAGCTGGTGATCCTGCGATGAAGCTCAGATTCGCGTCGTGTCTGCTCATAGCGCTGGTGATCCTGACAGGGTGCGAAGGAGCCTATCGCACCCAAGTGATAGTGAGCACACTGGAGCTGCCTCCAGGTGGCACAGGCGTCGTCCGCATCAGTATTCTAAATCCCCCAGATGCCAAGATGATCCAAGTCGGTCCCGTAGGGTTCTTAACGTTCAATCCCTGGGTCATTCAAGTGACAGGGCTGACGGGAGTGAACGGGTTCACCGTCTTCGGAAGCACAATCAATAACACTATGGGCTGGGTGCAGTTTGCGGCGAGCTTCCCTGGGGGGAGCATCCGGCCCATTGTCGTAACAGGCTTAGGTGTGCTGGAAATCCCTATCATTGAGATGACCGTCCAAGCCGTCGGCCCCGTGGGGGCACAGACAGCCCTCACGATCACAGCTGTCGATCTCTTCATCGATAGAGTTGGACAGCCCATTCCCATAGGCCCTCCCATAGCCGGTCAGGTGGTGATCATCGCGCCATGAGCAATCGAAAGTCTCTATGGGTTCTTATCGGCACTATCGCTCTCCTCCACCTTGTAACTTGGAACTTAGAACCCGGAACCGTCCTGGCTGCGCCGGTTTCTGGAGAGATCGCTGTGGCGATCTTCTTTGAGCCGTTTAGCCAAGGGCAGACGAAGATAGACCGAATTAACGTCGACGTTGAGACGACCCTGCAATTAGGACTATTTATCAGTGGGCTGGCGCTTACCAGCACAAGCGTCTTCAGCTTCAAGGGTATAGAGTTCCAGGCCTTCGAGATGTACGCCGGCATGGCCGTCTCGTTCCGGAATCTTCTCATCTTCGCCCCAAATATTCTCGAAGTCGACGACGATCCCTTCTGGACGATTCAATTTGCGCAGCCCGATCCGGGATTGGTTGGCGTTCCACTACGGATGTTCATAGACGAACTGGCTTCACCATTAGATTTAGCCAAGCTGCTCGCCCCCACAGTCGATGACCCCTTGCAGTTCCGCAAGCTCATCTCTCAAATGGCTGTCAATTTTTGGGGGGTTAGATTTTCCGTCACCATGCTGATCGCAAACTTCGGGACGGCTCATGTGCCAAATTTCCAAAGCGGGCTGATCTTTGAAGCTGGAGGCCGCACCCTTGGTGGCGCGGAAGTCATCTCCCAGATATATATAGGCGCACGACAAGGGTGGGAGTGCTTCGGCGAGTGCAAGGCCCTCGAACGGTACTTTGAGGGTCGAGTGGTGCCCAGCTTCGAGTTCCAAGAAGAGAAGCTTATTATCAGAAACTTGACAATCGCGGGAGTAACGTTTGGAGCAGAGGTCGCGTTTGACTTCACGACCCTCGAGTTGTCACAAATAGTTTTATCATTGAGAATCTCTGTTCTCGGGGTGGTCGTGCAGCAAAAGATCGTCTTGAATGATCTGGCGACGCCATCGTTTGTAAGCTTCGGCTGGACAGTGCAGGTAGGAGAGGGGATCTTCGAGATCGAATTTATCGATCCCAATGGACTTTTTCAGTTCCCTGCCAAGCGCTTGAGCTTCTTCGTGCAATGGGGAGCGATCTCGTTCAAAGATGAGTTGGTCACACAAGATCCAATGGGACTCCTGCACACCATCGAGGTCACGGCAGGGTTTGACCCGTTCAGATTTCGCTCGCAGACAGCGTTTCTGGGCGGGCTCACCAACGGGTTCTACAATCAAAAAGTCGAGATGAGCTGGGGGATGGTCGGGCCGGGGACGTGGGCCTGGCTTGTCAGCATTGAGGCTCAGCTGCGCCGAGAATACTTACTCTACGTCAGCCCTTCGATCAGCGTGAAATTCTAAAGACTTGCTTTGCTCCGCTCTATCGCGCTAAGATAGAGCGATGAGCGAAATGCGATCACTCTTCACCGAGACGGTGCAACGCCAGCAGTCTCCAGAAACTGCTCCGACGATCTTCACCGTCAGCCAGATCAATCGCGTCGTTCGAGATCTGCTCGAAGCAGGCCTGCCCGCCCTGTGGATCGAGGGCGAGATCTCCAACTTCCGCCATCACTCCAATGGCCACATGTATTTCACGCTCAAGGACGAGGCGGCCGAGATCGAAGCCGTAATGTTTGCTGATCGGAACGCGCTTCTGCAGTTCACCCCTGCCGATGGCCAAAAAGTCATCGCGTTCGGACAGATCACGCTCTATGAGCGCCGGGGACGCTATCAGATCAATATTGACGAGATGCGCCCAGCGGGCGTCGGGAAGCTCCAGTTAGAATTTGAGAAGCTCAAGGAGCGCCTGCAAGCCGAAGGGCTCTTTGATACGCGCTTCAAGCAGCCTATCCCGCGCTTCCCAGAGCACATTGGGATCGTCACCTCTCCCGAGGGCGCAGCCCTCAGAGATATTCTGAAGATCTTGCGCGAGCGCTACCCCGTTGTTGAGGTCCTGCTCTTCCCCGCAAGAGTCCAAGGGGAAGGTGCTTCCGCGGAGATCGCCGAAGCGATCCGCGCCGCCAATCGCTACGCGCTTAAGATAGAACCCATAGATACGCTCATCGTCACGCGCGGCGGCGGCTCTTTAGAAGACCTCTGGGCGTTCAACGAAGAACCGGTTGCCCGAGCGATCTTCGAGTCTGCTATACCCATCATCTCTGCAGTTGGGCACGAAGTCGATATCACCATCGCTGATCTTGTCGCGGACGTGCGCGCGCCCACGCCGACCGCTGCGGCACAGATGGCCGTCCCCGACAGAAGAGAACTCTCTGAATTTGCCCAAAGCGCACGAACACAACTCGAGCAGCTTATCTCTGGACGCCTCGATAATTATCTCTTGCGCGTAGAGATGGTGCGGCGCAGCCGCGGGCTGCATCGAACTATACAGCTTTTGCGCGAGCACGAGCAGTCACTCGATCACGCATCGGAGTTGTTGCTGCGCACCATGCGCGAGCGCCTCGCTCGCTACCAAGAGCGATGGCAGGGTTTAGTGCGACACTTAGAGGGCGTAAATCCGGTGAGTGTGCTGCGCCGTGGGTTTTCTGTGGTCGAAAGCGAATCAGGGCAGATCGTGCACTCAGCCGAGCAGGTTCGAGTTGGAGAGCGTTTAAAGATCAAGCTCCATCGGGGGAAATTGCTCAGCCGTGTGGAGGCCAAGGAGGCCGATCATGGAGAAGAAAGCCCTCAAGATTGAGCCAGCGCTCGCTCGCCTCGAAGAGATCGTCCGGCAGTTAGAGGGCGAGCAAATCTCGCTTGAAGAGTCCTTAGAACTCTTTGAAGAAGGAGTCAAGCTTGCCGATGCGATTCAGAAAAAATTGAGCGCAGCGCAGCTACGGGTCAAGAAAATCCTCGAAGAAGCTGAGGGCTTCCAGATTGAAGATTTTGGGGGATAATTTGAATCACAGAGGGCACGGAAATAGAGAAATTTTCCGTGCCTTCCGTGATTCAAGTATCGAAGGAGGCAAAAATGCGTCTTGTAGTTTTTAGTCTTGTTCTTTTGCTCGTTTGCTCCGTCAGTCTCTCGGTGTCGGCGCAGTTTCTCGATCTCGACCCCACACTCGATTGGTATATGCTCTCGACTGAGCACTTCAACGTGATCTATCACGATGGCCTAGAAGCCATCGCCCAAGAATCTGCGCGTATCAGTGAGGATGCGTATCAGTTCTGGACGAGAGAACTCAGATATGCCGTGCCGTTCAAAATCAACGTTATCTTGGCCGACCCGTCGGATTTCGCCGTCGGCGCGGCCAACCCCTTCGGAGATGTGATCGCCAGCGTCTCCAGTGCACGAGTCTTCAACGAATGGCTCAATCCGCAGAACCCATCTTGGCTTGAAGACGTCCTCTATCACGAGATCGGCCACGTTTTCGATATTACAAAAACTTCGGGACTTTCTGAGAAACTGCGCCCGTGGCTTGGCCCCGTGCTCACGCTCACGAATAGTGCCAAGCCCGGCACGATTATCGAGGGCATCCCCATCTATTTTGAGCTGAAGCGCGCGGGCGCGTCACGCTCCAACTCTAGCCGCGATGCGATGTACTTCCGCGCCCAAGTCTTGGAGAATAGATTCATTTCGCTTGATCAAATGGGGGTCGGCTACGGCTACGATCCCCCGCACTGGCCCTCAGGCTATATACTAGCCCATGACGGAGGGGCATGGTTTGCCCGCTTCATCGCAGAAAGATACGGTGACGACAAATTCGCCCTCATTAACGAGCTCAACGCCAACTCGCTGTTGCCCATCGTCACCTTCGGCACGATTAACGATTTCGGAATTATCTTTAAGAAAGCTCTTGGTGTCTCCACGCAAGAGGTGGAGAGAGCCTGGCAAGACTGGCTCAAAGCTCAATTTGAGCCCCAGATCGAGACAATTAAAAGCGAGGGTGTCACGCCGTCGCGCAAGATCAGCCGTCTGAGCTATTGGCACAACGACCCAACCTGGTCGCCCGACGGAAAATTTATTTATTACTATCACAAAGACCCAGTGCGCGAAGCCTCTATCCGGCGCATCACCCCCGATGGCAAAGACGATCAGTTTCTCTTCATCGTGCCCTTCGAGCTCGAATTCTTTAGGCCGCCGTTCTTCGCGCCAGCCCCGCAAGTCTCCCCCGATGGCAAACACGTGCTCTACACCAGACACGAGATCTTTGACAATCATTATGTCTATGCCGATCTCTATCTGTGGGACTTAGAGAAGAAAGAAGAGCGCAGGCTGACGGAGCGCGCACGAGCTTATAATCCCGTCTTCTTTCCCGACGGCAAAAGAATACTCTTTGCGCAGCAGCGTCCTGATGGCAAAGCCCCGATCCTCGCGATCCATGAGCTAGACAGCGAAAGAATTGTGCCGTTCTACGAATTCCCTGATGGCACCCTCATAGACTCATTCGCAATCTCACCGGACGGCACCCAGATCGCTTTGACGCTTTGGAAGATGGGCGGCTATCAAGATTTGTATCTGTTGAACGCTGACGGCTCGCAGCTGACGGCTCTGACCCAAGACAAACCCGGCGATTTCGATCCCGATTGGTCTCCCGATAGTCAATATATTCTGTTCAGCTCCGAGCGCGACGGCGTCTATAATCTCTACGCGTATAGAGTCTCTGAGGGGCAGGTCTTCAAAGTCACGAATCTGTTGACGGGCGCGTTCGCGCCAGCGGTCTCGCCTGACGGCACGAAGATCGCTTTTATCAGTTACAGCACCAAGGGCTACGAGCTGCATCTGATGGACTATAATCCCAAAGGTTGGAAGCCGGTGGAGCTTGCTCGCGAGGCTATCCCAGAATGGCGTGGCTGGCGCACGGGCTCTCTGTCACAAAGACCCTATCGTGCTGAGGAGTTCTTAGCGCCGCGCCTATGGGTGCCCATCCCTAATCCCATGCAACCTGCTGCGCTCTTGATCGGGTTTGACCCGCTCAGGCATCACAACTATACGCTGTATACTGGGCTTGATCTGGCAACGCGACAGCCGGTGTTAGCGTTCGATTACTCTGTCGCGGTTGCGCTGAGAGGGCAAAGTTGGCTCGCAAAGACAGTCAGCTCGTTAAGCCCTAGATTTATAGTTCATTTGGAGCATACAGCTGAGTATGAGAGCGTAGCGCGTGCAGAACTTGAGCTGAAGGTCTCGCGGGTTGTGGGCCGGGAGCAGACGCTGGCGCTGGGCGCGCAGCTTCGCCAAGCTGAGCAACTGACTCCGTCTTTGTTAGCGCGCTACAGTGAGTCGCTCGAGGGTGGTAGCGACCTGTTGCGCATCGGGCGCGATTTAGAGCTTATGGCGCAGTTCGTGCTCGCTGATAGCTCTCAATGGAAGATGCTCTTTCGGGTTAAGCAGCGCGAGCGCATGCAGTTGCCCTTGGGGTTTGAGAACCGTCTGAGTCGGCTGACGCTCTTAGCGCGTGATGATCTTGAGCCGTTGAGCGTTGGGGGACTTGAGGAGTTATGGTCTTTGCGAGGCTTCCCGAAAGACTTCAGAAAAGCGACGCAGGTGATCTACGTGGGTTGGGAGTTTCTTTTTCCCCTGATGCACATTGGGCGCGGGATAGGGCTATGGTCGGTCTTCTTTGATCGCATAGATGGGCTGCTTTTTACAGAGGGGGTGCACTTATCGGGCAAGCCCTTGACGGCAGACGAGGCACATTTCAGCTATGGAGGCGAGCTGCGCTTGAGAATCGTATTGGGCTATGGAGCGCCCATCGAGCTGCGCTTTGGGCTGGCGCAAGGGGAGGGCCAGCCCGGCCCGACGTTCTATTTCGATGTGCAGGGGGGATTGTAGTATATACATACCGTCTTTGCACCTTGCACACATCGTAACATAATGATAAAAATAACTTAACCATGAGCGAGAAAGTCCCAACGATCGTAGACAACACTGATGAGACGGTACTTCAAGTGTTGTCTCGCATTCTCCCGCAAACGGCGTATCTTGACATCGCTACAGGATACTTTAAAAACAGATTCAAATGAGGGTCTACGATCGCTCGAAATTTCATGCGAAGTGCTACCTCATGCGCACTCGCCCACCGCAGCTAGTCAACTTCGGGCTTGTCGGGTCGAGCAATTTCACCGAGCCCGGGTTGACGTCCAACATCGAACTGAATTTGCTCACCAGCGAACAACACCAGTTGCAAGCCCTCTGGGAGTGGTTCGAGCAAGCTTGGAAAGAAGCCAAAGAAGTGAATATTGATGTTCTCAAGGTCATCGAGCGCTATCTGCAACTCTTCATGCCCTTCGAGATATGGGCTAAGGCGCTTCACGAGTATTTTCGTGGGGCGGAGCACTGATCTGCGATGGGGTCGGCCTGGGAAAAACGTTCATCGGGCTGATGTTGCTCGAATACCATCTCAAGCGCGGGGATCGCATTCTCTTGCTTGTGCCCAAGTCCGCCCGCGACAGCGTCTGGGAAAGCGCTATTGACCGCTATCTGCGCCCTCATTATCGTTTGGAGTGCAAAGCCAATTTACAAATCCATTTTTTGACGGCAACCCCCATCAATAACTCCCTGTGCGATCTCTATCACTTGATCAATTATATCGCCCATGATGATCAAAAATACTTTGCGACGCGAGGAGGGAGACGAGCTTGATGACATCGCCGTAGCTCAGCTCCCTGCTGCTTCCCATGAGTACAATCTGGACACGCTGTTGGCTGCTATCGAGTCGGACATGACATTGTTGGCAGATATGCTTAGCAGAGTCTATCAACATCTTTCGCCTCAGACGTTTCGCCCCATACTATAATTGTACCGAAGACGAGTTGCCCAACTATATAAACAATCCCATCCGTATTCTCATTAGCACCGATGTGCTCTCCGAGGGACTGAACTTACAAGATGCGCGACTGATTATCAACTATGATCTGCATCGGAACCCGGTGCGCCTGATGCAGCGCATTGGGCGTGTAGATCGCCGCTTGAACCCTGAAATCGAGAGGCGCTTAGAGCGCTCCCAGCCCGTGAAAGTGTACGTCTTCAACCTCTTGCCTCCTGATGAGCTGTTGGGGCTGTATCGCCGCGTTACGGGAAAACTGCTGCGCATTAGCAAGACGCTGGGCATCGAAGCGCCGCTGCTCACCCCAGAGGACGAGTTTGAAGCCCTTAAGCTCTTCAACGAGAAATACGAAGGCCAACGCAGCATCGAAGAGGAACTGCATCTGGAGTTAGAACGTCTCAAGCGCGAGTCCCCGGGGCTGTTTGAGAGACTCCCATCCTACCCTCAGCGCATCTTCAGCGGCAAACAAGCCGGTCAGAGAGAGAGGTGCGTGGTTTGTTCTGTTGCTATCGCTTCCCCTTGATCTCAAGAGACCAGAAATCAAAAGAGAAAGAGGTTTCTGGGGAAAGTTCCCACGCCGGGCCAGAAGCTAAGAAAGAACAGGGGCTAGGGGAGATTCGCTGGTACTTCCGCGTCGCAGAAACTGGCGAGATTTGGGAGGCAGATCGCCTCGAGAAGATCGCGGCAGTGATCCGTTCTCGACCGGAGACGCCGCGCGTTGTGCGCGTGTCGGCAAGCGATCTCAAGAGCTGGCGCGAGGAGATCGAGCGCGGTCCTGTGGCCCAGCATCTGCGGGCCCTCCAAGCTCCGATGGGCGTGAAGCTAACCCTCGTCTGCTGGATGGAAGTATCTTGACAAACATGCCATATATTAGTTATGTTGTATGAGTATGGTCAAGGAGGAGTCAAGATGGGCTTGATTAAGCGAACGTATGTTCTGCCGCCGGACGTGCTTGAGCAATTTGAGAGAGAGGTAAAGCCTGGGTATCGCAGCACAGTGATCGCAGAACTGATACGTCATTGGCTTGATGAGCGTCGGCGCCAACACCTGCGCGCCCAAGTAATCGAGGGCTGCCAGGAGATGGCTGATGTCATGGAGGAGATCGAACAAGAATTCGCCCCCTTAGACGAGGAGATCGCTCGTGCCCTTGATAGCTTCCCCAAAACGCGGTGATCTCGTCCAGGTGCAGCTCAGCCCTGTGATCGGCTCAGAGCAAGCGGGCAAACGCCCAGCTTTGGTTATCTCGCCTGACGTTATTAACGAGCATTCCCCAGTCATCTTGATTGCTCCTCTCACCAGCAAGAAGACAGAGCGCGTCTATCCCTTTGAGGTATTAATTGAGCCACCTGAAGGGGGAGTAACACAACGGTCTAAAGTCATGCTCACACATCTGCGTGGCGTGGACAAGCGGCGGATTAGCGAGATATACGGTCGCGTAAGTGCGGAGACCATGCACCGTGTAGAAGAGGCCCTGAAAGTAGCGACAGGTCTCATTGAGTTCTAAGGATGAGAAATATTCTGTCGAACTTCCCGATAGCATCTTTGAGATGCTCTTTGATCGCTTTGGTGATACAACGCCGGGCTTCTTCGAGCGGTATAACTTTACGATCTCGGAAAATACCCCGCTCGATCAAGAGGTCGCCGTTGACCCTGAAATGATCGGAAAAGTCTACGAGAGCCTTATGTGTCGCCTGAGCTTGATAGACTGGCTGACGAATCAACTGGGCGAAGAGTATAAGCCATTGCTCTATGATCTTGTCTTCGCCTATGAGCCTGAAGAGAAGAAGCAGGCCGACGAGGCGCTCGCGCAGCAGAACCTTTGGCCCAAGCTCAACGTGCTCTTGCGTGACGTGACGGTCTGCGACCCGGCGTGCGGGTCCGGCTCGTTTCTCGTGAGAATGCTCTTGGTGCTTGATGACCTCCAAGCCCGCGCCAACGCGCAACTCGGCATCGAAGAGACGCCCTACGAGCGCCGGCGGCGCATCATCGGCTCTTCTCTCTATGGCGTGGATGTCATGCCTTGGGCGGTGCATGTAGCTGAGCTTCGATTATGGCTGCAGCTCGTCATCGAAACCGAGCTGAAGCCCGACGAGCTGAAATTCCGCCCGCTGCTGCCCAACCTCTCGTTCAAGGTCCGCCCCGGTGACAGCTTAGTAGAGGCGATCTATGAGGCGGTCATAGAACTGGTGCGAGCACGGCCGGAGTAAGCACAAGCGTGTGTTGAACTGAACGGCCGTTATTAACTACAAACATCATCGAAGTTCAAAAGCACTCAGGAGGTCACCATGCGCAAAAGTCTCTTGCTCGCTCTCGTAGCCGTACTTGGGCTGTGGACGTCAGTGTTCGCCCTTCCTAACGAGATCTCTTATGAGATCCACGCGCGCCTCGACACGAAAGAGCATAAGCTCTACGGCAGCGAAAGAATCCTCTTCACCAGCAAAGCTGACAAGCCCCTCACAGAACTGTATCTGCACCTGTGGCCCAATCGCTTCGCTGAAGACAGTATCCAAGCCCGCGAGATGGGAGCACTCTCGTTCGATAGGCTCTTCCCCAACGGCCCCGACTATGGGTATCTCTTTATCCAAGAATTGAAGCTCAACGGCAAAGAGATCACATACTCGATTGACGACACAATCTTGAAGATTGCGCTGGAGACCCCCATCTCCCCCGAGCAGACCGTCGAGATCACCATACAATTCGTCGTCAAGATCCCCAACGCGCTCGAACGCCTAGGGCACGACCAGGGCAATTACTATATCTCGTGGTGGTACCCGAAGCTGAGCGTCTACGACGCGAAGGGCTGGCACCCCGACGTCGCCCATGCGTTCGGCGCCAGCGAACCCTACGAAGATTTTGCGCATTACTCCGTCGAGCTGACCGTGCCCAGCAATTTAATTGTCGGCGCGACGGGGCAGCTCTACCGTGAAACCGTCAACCCCGACGGCACCAAGACCCTCACATATATCGCTGATAATGTGCACGACTTCGCGTGGGTCGCCGACGCCCGCTACCAACGCGAGACCGTCCAGTGGGAGGACGTCACTATTGTCTCCCTGTATTTCCCTGAAGACGCCGCAGCAGGCAAGCGCGCCGCGCAGTACGCCAAAGACGCTCTCGAATATTTCAGCAAGCGCTTCGGGCGCTATCCCTACCCTACTTTCACCGTCGCGGAGATCAGAGGCTATGGGTTCGCGATGGAGTATCCGCAGATGATTCAGCAGAGCTATATGCTCTATCGCATCCCGGACTGGTTCACTGTGCTCGACAGCGTCACCGCGCACGAGACAGCGCATCAATGGTTCTACGGGATTTTTATGAACAATCAGCTTGAAGAAACCTGGCTCGATGAAGGCTTTGCCACGTTTGCCGAGATGAGTTACATCGAGCACAAGTACGGCAAAGACGCGAACTCTTTTAATACCCTGTGGTTGAAGGCCCGGGGTCTGAGCTTTCTCATCGAGATACTGAAGGAGAGCAACGGGCGTGCAGGGCTGCTGGGCAGCTACGCGCGCGTCGCTCGCGAAGGCCGCGAAGCCCCGCTCGCGACGCCGTTACATAGAGTTCCCTCTGGCAAGACCGTGCTCCCCTATCAGAAGGGCGCGCTGCTGCTCTTGGCGTTAGAGAACCTAGTGGGCACTGAACAATTTGATCAAATCATGCAAGAGTACTACCGGCGCTATCGCTACAAGCAAGTCACAGCCGAAGATTTTATCCAGACCGCCGAAGACGTCTCCGGGCGTGATCTGAAAGAATTCTTTGCACAATGGCTCACGAGCACCACGACGCTCGATGCTGCTGTTGAGCGGATGAAGACCCAAAAGATCGAGAACAAACACGTGACGCGCGTGATGGTGTGTCAGAAGGGCGAGATGCGCATCCCTGTTGACGTCGAGGCGACGCTCGCCGACGGCGTGACAAAGATCCGTCAGCGCTGGGAGATGCTCGACGATCAGGGGACGCTCACGTTCGTCACAGATAAACCCGTCAAGTCCGTGACGCTCGATCCAGATCATGCTCTGCCCGATTTGGATCGCTCGGATAACGCTGCCCCCAAGGGGCTTGATCTCAGCCCGTGGCTCGATCACGGGATGCTCCACAGTCGCCCAGACGACGGACTAATCTTGGGCATACGATTGATGCACCTATACGTGGGCTGGGCGTTTGGACTTCAAAGAATCGTCTTCAAGCAAGAGCTGAAGCGTGCTTTCTGCTTCGCGGATCGCTGCACCTCGGAGTGGAACTTCGCCCAAAAAAATGACGGTCATATCTTTGCTCATGATGGGGCCATTCACTTCCGGTGGCACCGAGACAGAACAGACGTGCAGCTCTCGCTGAGTGCGCTCTATCACAATCGCTACGACGTCTTGCGCGATCCAGGGCGCGTCTTTGCGATGGGCATGAGCTACGAACGCCGCTCGCAACTTATCCGGCTCGCTGTGAGTTATGCACGAGGGTTAAACACATGGGGCGGGGCGTATGCGTTTCAGAAGTTCTCGTGGAGCCAAGAGATTCGCGTTCGCTTGTGGTGGCAGACGCTCTGGGTGCAGCGCACGGTGTGGGGCTGGCGCGAGGGGCGTGCGCCAGAAGAGCGCGATTTCAATCTGAAAGATTTTGCGGGCTTTCGCGCGTTTGACATCCAAAGTGCGTGGGTCTTTGCACAGTCTAACGAACTACGTCTGCCCATTCCCGCGTTCAACAAGATCGACATCGGGCCGATCCCGCTCTCCGTGGGCGCAAGTGTCTTTGTGAATGCAGCTATTCTAAAGGCAGAGCGGTACGTCGTGCGCGCGGAAGCGGGCCTCGGCATGACGCTCGGATTTTACGGATCGCCCATTTTGCATGTAGAATATCCCTTGTGGGTGAGCACTCAAGAAGGCGCCCAGCTAGGCTGGAGCGTGCGGTTCGAGCGCGAGTTTCGTATTGGGTTCTAAAGGAGGTGCCCCATGCGCGGACGACGCATTCTGTGGGTTATTCTCATTCTCTTCGGCATCTACGTGATCTGGGTTGCAGCGCAGCAGATCTCTGTCAGTATGCGCCCCAAGGTCGCCGTGGTACGCCTGAGCGGTCCTATCAGCGAGTCTCTCGCTACCGGGCTTTTGGGTGGCGGCGGCATCACCCCAGCCCAAGTCGAGGGTTTTCTGAAGCGAGCCGAGCGCGACTCATCGGTCAAAGCTCTGGTCTTGCGCATAGACAGCCCTGGCGGCACAGTAGCAGCCTCACAAGCCATCGCCGAAAACATCAAAAAGTTCAAAGAGAAGACGAAGAAGCCCGTCATCGTCTCGATGGGCGACGTCGCCGCTTCGGGAGGATACTACATCTCGCTCCACGCCGATAAAATTATCGCCCATGCGGGGACGACAACGGGGAGCATTGGGGTTATCGCGCTGCTCCTCTCTGTCGAAGAGCTTCTGAAGAACTTGGGCATCCAGCCAGAGATCTTCAAGTCTGGCAAATATAAAGATCTCTTTCGTGGGCTGCGCCCGCTCACTGACGAAGAGCGCACGCTCTTGCAACAATACGTCGACGAGTTCTACGAGCAGTTCGTCAACGCTGTTGCGGAAGGACGCAAGCTTCCCGCTGAAAAAGTGCGTGAGCTAGCGACGGGACAGCCCTATACGGGGAGTCAAGCGCTGCAGCTTGGGCTGATCGATCAGCTGGGAAGCCTATACGACGCTATACAGATAGCACGAGACCTAGCTGGAGTCCCAGAAGCAGAGGTGATCGAGTATCGTCCGCCAGCGCCGGGGCTGCTCGATTTGCTTTTTGGGCGTGGCGGCGCTACAAATACGGTGCTGAGCGAACTCAAGCCGGAGCTAGTGTATCTCTTGCAGGCGCTGGAGGGCTGGCACGCCGTGCCACGATATTGAGGAGGTGAAGACGATGGAAGAGAATCAGACGCAAATCCAGCCAATGCGCTTGCGCTTCTGGGAGATGCTTAACGGCATTAGGGCTATGGGAGCAATCGTCGCGTACATTCTGGCTGCCATAGTAGGCGATGTGATCTTCAGAGCTATTGAGAAGGTCTTTGAATTGTTTTAAGCGCTAGAAGGAGGGCTAGCCATAGAAACGTGGGGACGAATACAGAATCGTCTATCACTTGGCACGCTGATTTGGCAGGTCTTTCTCTACCCTGCTGAAGGCTTGCACAGAGCAGCCCGCCAAAAACCTGTGGGCTGGGCCATCGCGCTGACTGCGAGCGTGACTTTCGTGTATTCGTTAGTGTCATGGACTGATCGGACAGTTTACGATGTCTGGTA
Source organism: uncultured Thermotogae bacterium (assembly GCA_964473325.1). GTDB lineage: Bacteria > Bipolaricaulota > Bipolaricaulia > RBG-16-55-9 > DRXL01 > JANXCC01. Next base: position 64,967 of record CAYYOG010000007.1, on the reverse strand, counting down.
TCCCTTGACGTCCTTCTTTAACACGCCTTGGCAAGCCGCATTGACATCTACGGTGATCGTTCTTGTGCTCCTTTTGATATCTTCTGCAGCACTGAAATGGATCAGTTGGCTCCTCGGCGGTGAGGGGAGCTATGCTGAGACGTTGAGCGCCTTAGGATTTGCCAGCGTGCCGCCGGGGATCGTTGGCATCATCCTAACGTTGCTGACGAAAGACATGGGCGATTGGGGCGAGACGCTGAAAACAGTGAGCGATATAGGGTTGTTTCTGTGGGGCTTGGGGCTGATTGTGATTGCAGTGAGGGAAGCGCACGGCCTTTCGACTCTACAGGCCGTTGGAGCGTGCGCTGCGTTTGTGGGAATCATTATTGGGCTTACTCTTTTATGGGCTATCGTACCGCTCCTAGCGCTCGTCGGGCCTTGATGACCTTCATGACGATTGTGCTATGGCCTACGGCATCGAGAAGGAGATAACATCATGAACCCTGAGCAATCCAGATCCCTGTTGCACTTCTTCGCCGAGCTGGGCGATCTTATCGCCAAGTACGCGGTCATTCCCGGCTTTGCTATCGGGATGGTTATCGCAAGCTGGATCTTCTGGCCCATTGGTGCGCTCATCGCAAGCTTAATTATTGCTAAACTCTACGTGCAAGCGCAGACGGCTTCTCAGCCCAGCTCTCCTACACCGACCCTTGCGCCCCCGCGCACCGAATATTGGCTCATCTTCGGCGGGGTTCTTCTCATTGGCGTCGGGGTTTATGAACTGGTGAGACAGTATCTACCAAAACTACCTTGGGCAGTCTTGCTCATCGCTGTCGGAGTGCTTCTGGTCGGCTTGGCCTACATAATACGCAGTGAGGGTGATCAGCGTGTCTGAGAAGATTCACGGTCCGTATAAGTATCTCTTCTGGGGCGTTGTCTTGATCTTGGGCGGAGTGGTGTGGCGATTGTCGCTGATGGGCTGGTTCGAGCTCTCTTGGAGATTTGCGCTGCCGGGGATTTTGATCATCTTAGGCATAGGGCTGCTCATCTCGGGCTTAGCCCGGTGGTACCGTCCAGCGCGATCTGAGACGGACTCACAGCAAGGAGGCCAGCCATGAGATCGAGCGCTGTGCGCGTGGGGGAATTTTTGATCTTTATCGGGGTCTTTGTGCTCGCGTTGCAGTACATAGACTGGGGTGCGTTCACGCCTATCGAACGAACTGATCTCGTGATCGCCGGCGGAGTGGTCTTGCTGATCTGTTTCGTGTTGGCACTCTGGTCACGCTCGGTGCTTTTCGATGAACTTATTCACTTGGTTGCCCTTGTCGTTGGCGCGGCCGTGCTGGGACTGCTTGTCCCCCGCTCAGATGCTACGGTGTGGCTTAACGCCTTCAGCCCTGTACGAGTCACAAGAGCCTACTCGTTCGGGGGCACGCTCGACCCATCGGCGGCAACAATCACCGTGACGCTCGACTTACAAAACGGCAACGCGATAGTGCGGACGTGGGAGAACGAGTCATTACAGATCACGATCACTGCACGAGCACGAGGGTGGAGTGCTGCGGAAGCCCAAAAGCTCATTGACAGCGTGACGCTTGAGCCGCAGCTCTCCCCAACAGAGATCAGCTTCCGCGCACCGAAAGTCTCGTTTGGCCCGCTCAGCTCACTCGAAACGGATATACAGCTTCTGGTGCCGCGCGGGCGCGTCTATGAGCTGAAACTGAGCGCGCTCAACGGCACGCTCAGTGTCCAGGAGATCAATGCAGCGACCGCAGGGTTGAACATGGTCAACGGCCCCATTAAATTGAACACCCTCACGGCGCAGCGCCTGACGGCCCACACTATGAACGGGGAGATCAGCGGCCAGATCGCCGCTACGGAGGCATCTCTTTCTACGGTCAACGGCGAGATCGATCTTATCATCAGGGCAGTGACGGGCAGCTATGAACTCAGTACGTTCAACGGCTCGATTGAACTCGACGTGCCTGACGACCCTCAGATTGGGTATGCGATCTCAGCGCAGAGTATGACCAGTCGGGTCAGAATCCAGATCCCCAATCTTGTCTATCGCCAGCAAGAGCGCCGGCACGTCAAGGGTCAGACAAATAATTTTCAAACTGCTCCAACAAAGATCACGATCACCGCGAGCACAACGAACGGGAGCATCGAGATCCGCTAGCCCTCGATCAGCTTCTTGCGAATACGCGCACTGAGAAAATCAATGACCATTACCGTGGGATGATCACAACGAGACAGATTCCCACAATGTTCCAGGCCCGGTACGATTGTGCTTCGTTGATTAATGAGCCGATTCCCCCGGCCCCGATAGTCCCCAAGACCGATGCCGCACGATCCATGAAGAGCGCCAAAAATTCTGGGAGCACTTAGGAAGGGGAACGATAAGAGGAAGCTCACCACTAAGCTTCCCAACAAAGCCCCAACCGCGTCCAATGAGGGGGATTAGCAAGCAATGCCCCATCCCATCAGCGAAAAAGCTCCTTCGTGCGGCTCAATGTAATGCCGATTATAGTCTGAGCCCTCTTTCATCCGGTATACTGTGGCTCATGAAGGCTCTGACAGCAAAAACATTCGTCCTTGTGCTAGTCCTGGTCTGTATCTGCGGATGGGGCCAGATCGGCCAGAGCCAAGCCAAGCGCTTCTTAGTCGTCATTGACCCTGGGCATGGCGGCTGGGACCCCGGCGCCATCGGCTATTACGGCACCCAAGAGAAAGATATCAATCTCAGTATCGCTCGTTTTATCCGACTCTTAGGGCTGTACGACGATGAGATCTCTATTATGCTGACGCGCTCTGAAGACGTCTACATCCCGCATCGCGAGCGCACTGGCTTGGCGAATCGTCTGCGAGCCCATCTCTTCGTCTCTATTCACGCCAACGCGCACCCCCGTCATTCTGCAGCCAACGGCATCGAGGTCTTAGTCCACGACGATACAAATCTCCCCACCTACCCACAGAATCGCGCCTTGGCGCTGCTCTTACAAAAACGACTCACGCGGGCACTGGGCGTCACTGACCGCGGGATCAAACACCAGACGCTCTTCATTCGTTGGGCCGAGATGCCCGCCGTGCTCATCGAGACCGGGTTCCTCACAAACCCCACGGAAGAGCTGAAGCTGCGCAGCTTTCTCTATCAGTGGACCGTCGCTCAAACCATCTTCGATGCAATCAAAGAGTACCTACGCAATACGAGAGCGCGCTGAACGCCCTAGATTCGCCAGCCCAAAGAGCACCAAGGCCGTTAAGACGATCGTTGGCCCCGGCTGCGTATCAAGATAATACGACCCGAATAACCCCCCATACACAGAGAGCAGACTGCACCCGATCGCTAAAAAGAGCGCTTGACGGAAGCTGCGCGCCAGCTGCATCGCCGCGGCCGTTGGCAGAACCAATAGCGCTGAGATCAGCAATAAACCGACAATCTGAATCGCCGAGACGACGGTGAGCGCCGCGAGCAAAACTAATAAGAGATTATAGATTCCTACGCGAATCCCCGAAGCTCGAGCCGTCTCTTCGTCGAACGTGATAAAGAAGAGCTCACGGCGTACGACGAAGAGCGTTCCAAGCACAACGAGCGCTATCAGCGCGATCTGCGCGATATCACTGGGCTGGAGCGCGATCACGCTGCCAAAGAGATAACTCCATAATTGATCGGTAGAGCGTCGCGCCAATCGCGCCAAGACCAATCCCAACGCTAACCCCGATGAGAGAAAGATCGCGATGGCGACATCGCCACCCAAGCGCCCCTTCGCGCGCAAGCGCTCAATCCCGATCGCTGCTGCCGCTGAGTATCCTAGCGCCATCAAAATTGGGTCAACTTTGACGAGCTGCCCGAATGCCACGCCCCCAAACGCAATATGTCCTAATCCATCTCCAATAAGCCCATAGCGCCGCAGCACCAAAAAAATCCCGATTGTCGGAGCAAGCACTCCGATGATCGTGCCCCCAACGAATGCTAATCTCATAAACTCAAACTCGAAAATCTCAAACATATTTACCCCCACCGATGCTGGTGTTGCACGAGCTTCTTCCCAGCGTAGACCCTCTCTAAGAGATCACTCGCCAAGCACTCTTGAGGCGTCCCACAGAAGAGCAGTTTTCTGTTCAAACACGCGATCTTCGTCACTTGGGTCACGACAGCTTCAATGTCGTGGGAGACTAAGATAATCGTAAGCTTGTGCTCGCGATTGAGCCTTCCCAAAAGCTCGTAGAACTCGGCCTCGACCTTGGGATCGACAGCAGCCGTGGGCTCGTCAAGCAAGAGAATTTCTGGTTCTTGAGCCAAGACGCGCGCGAGGAAGACCCGCTGCTGCTGCCCGCCCGACAGCTCGCTGATGGGACGTCGACGCAACGCTTCGATCTGCACGGCGCGCATGGCCCTCTCGACGGCTTCGGTGTCAGCGTGGCTCCAGCGGCCCCACTGTAAGCGCGGCACCCGCCCCAGCCGCACGATCTCTTCTACCGATGCTGGGAAATTGCGCTCAAAATCCCAACTACGCTGACGCACGTAGCCAATCCGCGCCCGCTCGCGAAAGCGCCCAAACTCCTGGCCGAAGAGCCGAATCGTCCCTCGTTGGGGGGAGAGTAACCCTAAAATGAGCTTGAGCAGCGTTGTCTTCCCAGAGCCGTTGGGACCGATCAGCCCTACGATCTCTCCGCGCTCGATTGTGAGCGAGATGTCTTCGAGCACCGTCTCCATACCATAGCGGAACCACAGATGCTCGATCTCGATAACTGATTCACTCACCGGCACTCCAACCCCATTCGGAGATTTTTCAAATTCTCTTCCATGAGCACGAGATAGTTCTTGCCCGCGCGTTCTTCCTCTTCACTGAGGCTATGGCCAATGTTGAGCGTGAGGATCTGCGCGCCCAGCTCACGCGCCAGCACCGCGAGCGCCTTGAGCGCATCCGATCTCTCAGCAAAGATAAATTTGATGCCCTTCTCCTTGCCCAAGCGAATCAGCTCAGCCAAGCGCTGGGGTGTGGGCTCACTTGGCTCCAACCCTGACAGCGCGTGCGCCACAAGATTATATCGCGCCGCGAAATAATCCATAAATCTGTGCGAGATGATAAACTCCCGCAGCCGACACGCCCTCAAGCCCTCGCGAATCTGAACGTCGAGTGCATCAAGCTTGGCGCTATATGCTCTTGCGTTCTCGGTGTAGACCGAACTGCCTGCACTGTCAGCTTGGATCAAGCCGTCGCGAATATTCTTGATCATATCTTTGGCGAGGGTTGGGTCCGTCCAGACATGCGGATCGAACTCGAACTCTTCTTCTTCTTCTTCGGCCTTGCGCAAGGGTAGGCCCTTGGTTGCCTCAATGACAACGAGCTTATCACGATTCTTGACGATAGAGAGCACGCGCGCAACCCACGGCTCCATCGACGCACCGTTGTAGACGAAGACCTGAGCTTCTTCAATCGCCCGAATATCAGCGGGAGAAGGTTCGAAATCATGGGGCTCTGCGCCCGCCGGGACCAAATTTTTCACGTCTACCCGGTCACCACCGACGTTCTTGGTGAACTCATAGGGGATATAAAAGCTTGCGACAGCTTTGAGCTTCGGCTGGGTCACACCCGCCAAAGACGCCACGAGAGCCAAAACCGCTACGATGAGTAGCCCTTTCTTCATGGTGGTCTCCTCCTTACTGTTATTGAAAATAGATTTCAGTTACAAGGCTCAAAAATTTTTACTGGCACTTTGGGCATTGGCCGACCACCTCCAGGTGATGGGCTTCGATAGCGAATCCTGTGCGCTCTTGTAGCCCCTCAAGCACATCTTCAAGGTCACAGTCTGAAAATTCCTCGACGCGCTTGCAGGTGCGGCAGACAAGTTGATGACGATGGCCCTCCTGAGAGCGCACTGCAACAAACGCATGACGTCCTGCCTCCGTGTGTACCCGCTGCACAAGGCTTAGTTTCTCTAAAAGCGCCAACGTCCGGTAGACCGTGACCAATCCCAGCCTGCGATGGCGCCGCCGTGCCTGACGATGGATCTCCTCCGGCGTTAGACATATCGGCTCTGCTCCTAGCACCTCCAACACAGCACGACGAGGCTTGGTTACTCTGTACCCTTGCTCTTTGAGGCGGCCTTCCCGGCCCTCTGTCAGGATGTTCATAGTTCTCCTTATTGAAAAAATTTTCAATTACAGTATAACAACGTACCTCAGCCTTGTCAAGCTCTTGACAGCGCTATATAGTCATATATTATAATAAATACCAATCACAATAGATGGGAGGGACTATGGAGACTCGGAGAGTGCAGATCACCGGCGGAGCGACCTTCATGGTCACTCTGCCCAAAGACTGGGCCGAAGCGCAAAAACTCCATGCCGGCGCGGAAATCGAACTCCACCCCCACAGCCCTGATTTGCTGATTTTGCGACCGCACCGCGATTCCCAACTGACCCGCGGCGTCCTCCAACTCAATACTAAAACCGGCGACACCCTCATGCGCGCCTTTATCTCCATGTACGTCGCAGGATTTGACATCATCGAAGTCCGAGGGGAGCGCATCACCCCCGAACAGCGCCAGACGATCCGCAAGATCACCCAAGCCCTCATCGGCCCGGAGATCATGGAAGAATCACGAGACTCTATCGTCATTCATAATCTACTCAATCTTTCCGAGCTCTCCGCGCCGAAGACGCTCGAACGCATCTTCTTGATGGTGCACGACATGTTCACCGATGCTGTCCGCGCGCTCGCTGACCACGACGCTGAGCTCGCAAACGATATCGCCGCACGCGACGAGGACGTCGACCGTCTCTATTTGATGCTCTACAGACAGTTCCGCATCGCGTTGCGTGATCTGCTCGCAGAAGAAGCGTTGGGCATCAGTCGCGTCAAGCTCTTCGACATCCATACAGTGACCCGTCAACTGGAGCGCATTGCCGATCACGCAGTTAAGATCGCTCATGTGACTACGATGATCACAGCTCCCGCCCCACCCAAGGTCGCTGATGCCCTGCACAAGGGCGGGGAGCACGTGGCAAACTTACTGAAAGGGTCTGTGGATGCGTTCCGCTCGCCCGATCCCGACCTCGCCAGCCAGGTGATCGACAAGGCTTCAGGGGTTGAGGAGCGCTTGATGAAGGCCGTCAAACTCTTGTGGGATCTTGCCCCTCAAGAAGCCCAGCTCATCGGGATCGCCTTCGACAGCATCGGGCGCGTCAAAGACTATTCGGTCAATATCGCTGAGACCGCGCTCAATACGGCTGCTCCTATGCCTTAAAAAGACTCCCACACGATGGGTCCAGTGAAGTCTGGCAAGCTGTCCGCTGTGAGCGGCACTGAAGCGCGGTAGATTATTGGGATCGGGACTTCTGTCCCGACACGATAGATATAGACCTTCGTTTGATCGCCCGCTTGATGCCGGAAGTACTCGACGATTAGCTTGAACTTCTGCAAGAGCAGGGGCTTGCTGCGCTGGCTGCGTGTGATCGCTTCGTTAATATAGAGCTGGCTATCGGCGATATACGCTGAATATGTCACAGCGAAGTCTTCGTATTGGTTGGTCATAGCATAGAGCGAGCGGTCGATGGGGTCGCGCGCGAAGTTATCAGGGTCGCGGCCAGACTCGTTATAAAGCTTTTCCCAACGAGCTTCTTGATCAGCCGTCGAACGAGTGAAGTGCACGAGATGCCCTAGCTCGTGATACGTGACTAGAGTAAACGTGCGGCTGGCGCGCAGCCCAGGGAGTTCTATGAGGCTGGGTGGGAAGTACTGCCCATAGAGGAAGTCGGGCTCGCGGGCGCGGATCTCTCGCAGGCGCTTAAGATGCTCCGAGGGCAGCGAACGCAAGACCCCATGGAGCTGCTGACAATGGAGATCTTCTAACTCTGTGCCCACTTCATAGCTCACTTTGATGCGATATTGCGCAGAGATCTCTTTACAAAAGCGTCGAGGGTAAGTGAGCTCGAGGCGCCCCTCGACCCTCTGGGAGCTGAGATTGGTCACAACCAAGCGCCAGGGACGACCAAGTTGCGAGTCGAGGACCTCTGCCTTCGCTGTTTGCGTTGCTAGACCCGGTTGATCTACAACAAGGTCCTTCTCAAGGAAGAGCTGAACCCGCAGAGTAGCCGTAGTCGGGCGCAGTGATAATTTCAGGACGATCTCGCCCGTCGTAGTCGGCGTGAAATCGTACTCGATCTTCTCTTCTGGTCGCAGCGAGAGATCACTGAAGCGTGCGGTGATCGTCGCACTGGCAGGCACCAGAAGAATGCTGAGCACCAGCACAGCTCCCAAAAGTACGGACAAAAGTCGCGTTCGCGTCATGGACATCAGCCCTTTCTCTATGCGATTGACTAGTATTGTAGCAGAGGGCGCATCTCTTGTCATATGCGTAGGGCAAAGCGATGCAGCTCACTCTGACGTACGCGCCCATGGCTCTCTAAGACTTCAAGATGGGCATACACTTCACCGGCTCCAAGCAGCACATGATAGTCTTTGAGCCGCCCAAAGAGCTTCTGCGCGATCTCAAATGCCGTGAGCGCTTGGCCGTCATTCAAGATTTTTAAGATACGTTTAGCCCGTTCATGATGGTGCTTAAAGATCTTTTTGATGCGCGGGCGTGGATCAGTCCAGGGCTGACCGTGCCCCGGGTAGATCTCTAAGCGTTCCGCGTTGGGTAACTCAAGAATTCTCTTGAGCGAAGCGAGAAATTTTTCGAGATGGCCCCCGGTAGTGACGTCGGTCGCGCCGACGTTCGACGTGTACGTCGGCAAGAGATGATCCCCAGCGAAGAGTTTTTCACCCAGCAGAAAGCACACCGACCCTTGGGTATGGCCAGGGGTGTGCAAAACGTGAAATTCTAAGTCACCAAAACTCAGCGTTTGGCCGTCGTTGATCTTCTGGGCTGTGGGGACGGAGCGCCCGAGCCCAGCAAACCGCGAGCGAAAGTGCCCCACGTGCACAATAACTTCTTCAGGGATGCCCCAGCGGTGCATTGCTTCCAGATAGAGCTGAGAGACCATTTCGTGACGCTCTTCAAAGAGAGCGACGTCTGTCCAATCGTCGCTATGCACATAGACCACTGCTCCAGACTCTTCTTGGATAGCGCGTGCCAGCCCGCTATGATCGATATGCTTATGAGTCAACAGAACGACAGCTATATCTTTGAGCGAGCAGCTATGCTTGGCCAGCTCGCGGCGCAATAAAACTAAGGACTCTTCAGTGCTGATCCCGGTATCTATGAGTACAGGAGGACTCTGCGAGCTCCGGATCAAGAAGACATTCGTTGGGCCTTCAAAATATGGATTGGGAATAGCAATTTGTGAGATCGTGAGATCCATAGTGAGCTTATCTTAGCTCAGGGCGCGTGCGCGTGCAAGCCCTTGACGTGAGCTTCTGTATCGCGTACGAGAGCACTCTAGGCACGTGAAAGTGCTAGATCGCGAGCAGCTCGCTCAGGCGTATCACTCGGCACAAGAGCGCTGGCAGCGCGAGATCCGTCCGCGCCTCTAGGAATCGTCTCACATCGTCCCTTGGTGGGAATCGAAAGCTCGTCGGAGAAGCACGGACTAAAAGAATTCTTTCGCTGGCTTGCCAGCCCCGACTCGGCTGAAGAGCACCCCTGCGCGCGGGTGGCGAACCTACGCGAATTAACTGATTTGATCGAGTAACTTCAGAAGATCACCCCCCCCGACTTGACAAGCCCCCTCCCCGTGTTGTATACTTAAGGCACGATCTATATAGATCGTGATCAAACTATACTAATAGGAGGAACAATATGAAGTTCAGTGCGTCTCTTCTAAGGCGTGTCGCGTTCGTCGCTCTGCTGGTCGTCGGGTCGGTTGTTCTGTCGTCGTTCGCTCAACCGGGGGCTCCCAAGGACTCCAAAAATATCTTAGCAGATGGCTCCAGCACCGTCGCCCCTATCACGAAAGCGATGGCTGAAGAGTTTAGGAAAGCCCGCCCAGATGTCAACGTCACCGTGGCCATCAGCGGCACATCGGGGGGCTTCCGACGCTTCGTCGCCGGCGAGACCGACATTAGCAATGCATCCCGCGCTATCAAGCAATCCGAGATCGACGGGGCCGCTAAGAATAACATCGAATACATTGAATTATTGATCGCCCTCGACGGCATCACCGTCGCTGTCAGCACGAAGACGCAAATCTTCGGCAACGCGCCCGTATGCTTGACCGTCGGGGAGCTGGAGCTGCTGTGGGCCAAGGAAGCCGAAAAGTTTATCACCAAGTGGAACCAAGTCCGCAGCACCTTCCCCAACGCGAATATTACACTCTCCGGCGCTGCTGAGACCTCCGGGACGTTGGACTTCTTCACCTCAGCTGTCAACGGCAAAGAGGGCGACACTCGACAAGACTACTTCGGTACCGAAGAGGACCAACTCTTGGCTCAACAGACCGGCGCTGACCCCTTTGCCCTCACGTACTTTGGTTATAACTTCTTCGTGCAAAATACGCAATTGGTGCAGGCTGTAGCGATTGATCCCCGCCGCGACTTGATCAACGCGCCTGCTGATGTGCTGGCGGAGATCAACAAGCGCCGCGAGGCCAACAAGAAGCCCCCGCTCAAGAACGGTGGAGGCGAGTGCAAGGGCATCCTGCCTACCGTCGATACGATCTTGGGATTTATTTATCAGCCCTTGAGTCGCCCGCTCTTCATCTATGTGAATAAGAAGAGTGGCGAGCGCCCTGCTGTCGACGAGTTCATCAACTTCTATCTCGACGAGAGCCGCCTGGGCAACCAGCAGTTTATGCTCAACAAAGCCGGGTATCTACCCGCGCCGCGCGAGGTACGTGAAGAAGCTCGCACGTGCTGGAAGAAGCGCATCACCGGCACGGCCTTCGGCGGCAACTACTCTGGGCTGTCGCTCCAAGAGATCCGCAAGAAATACGGCGAACACTGCAAGTGACCCTATCTTGCCCCAACCCCGAATGCCGAGCCTTCCCAGGGAGACCCCGACCCTGGGAAGGCTCGGCCCCCCTCCCTTCCCATTTGACCGCGCCCTCACCTATGCGCTATAATCTCTAGGGGAAAACTATATAGAAGCGAGAAAAACCATGAAGCCGACGACAAGCCGTCCGGCTCTACGTGCGCCCCAAGGGCGATATCTTAAGGAACGGCTCATTCAGGGTGTGTTCTTCGCCTGCGCTTTTCTCGCTGTTGTTGTCACCGCAATTACTATTTGGATCTTTCTCTCTGGTTCTGGGATCTTTTTCGCTAAAGTTTCGCTTTGGGAGTTCTTGGGAGGCACACGCTGGGCCCCCACAGACGTCTCGACCCCATCTTATGGGGCTCTGCCCCTGATCATGGGCACGCTGATCATCACCGGGATCGCTCTGATGGTCGCCCTGCCCATTGGGCTGCTCAGCGCGATCTATCTGAGCGAATTCGCGTCCGAGCGTGTGCGCAAAATAGCAAAACCCATCTTGGAGATCTTAGCAGGCATTCCTACGGTCGTCTACGGGTACTTCGCGCTGCTCTTCGTGACGCCGCTCCTCCGCTCTGTTCTGCACGATATTCAGTTCTGGAACGCGCTCAGCGCCGGGATCGCCTTAGGAATAGCGATCATTCCGTTGGCCTCATCGCTCAGTGAAGATATTATTTACGCGGTGCCGCGCGAATTGCGCGAGGGTGCTTATGCCCTTGGTGCCACCAAGTTTGAAACGATCCGCCATGTCGTGCTGCCCGCAGCACTATCGGGAATTGCCGCGGCGTTTATATTAGCGATGTCGCGCGCCATCGGGGAAACAATGATCGTTGCGATTGCCGCCGGGCGCGTGCCAACCTGGCCCCCAGATCTGCTCAAGCCTTTAGCAACCCTGACCGTGCATATCGTTAACGTAGCTACTGGAGACGCTGAAGCCGGAGCGTTCATCTGGGCCACGATCTTCGCCATCGGCGCGCTGCTCTTTGTGATCACTCTGCTCTTAAATATCTTGAGCTATTGGATTGTGCGCCGCTTCCGGGAGCAATACGAATGAGCGCTCAGACTCTACACGCTGAACAACGCTCACTGGCCTGGCGCAAGACCAAGAGCGCCCTCTTCGGCTCGCTCACCTTCAGCACGATTCTCGTCAGCTTTGCTCTGCTGCTCGCCCTGATCGTCTATATTCTCATCAATGCACGCCCGCTGATGGCCATGCGCGCGGCCACCCGTGCGGGCTTGGTGCTCTCGACGATGGTCATCCAGTGGGACGCGAGAAATCTCCCTTATGTTATCATCACGGATTTTATCTCGGAGAGCGCGGCCGCCCGCGCAGGGATCAACGAGTTCGACGCGGTCATTCATATCGGCTCGGAGACCGTCTATCGCTCAGCCCAAGTCTGGGAAGCCATTGCACGGCTGCCCAAGGACACTTTGCCCATCGGCTGGATCTCCGGCGATCCCGCAAAAATATTTGGCGATCTCTTGCCTCAGATGGACCCGCAAACGGGCACGCTGCGCTTTGCGATAGACTATCTCCCCGAAGAGAGTTTAGGGTGGCGCGCGGGGCTGCGCGTCGGCGATATCTTGGTTCAGATCGAAGATATTCCCGTCACAGGCTCACGACAAGCGTGGGAGGCCTTGATCGTCGCCGCACAGAAGAAAGCTCAGCCCGGCCCGCTCTCCGTGCAGATCGAGCGCGACGGACAACTCTTCACGCTCGCGCTCGAAGCCGAACAGACAGCTCAGATTCCTATTCAGCGTAGCTGGTGGCGTGCCATCTGGGACTTTATCACCAGTTACGACTCCAACTCCCCAGAAAAAGCGGGTTTGGCCAGCGCCATCGCAGGCTCGTTCTACTTAGTAGGTCTGACGGCGCTCTTTGCGCTGCCGCTGGGCGTGGGGGCAGCGCTCTACCTCGAAGAGTACGCACGCAAGACCTGGCTCACCGAACTCATTCAGCTGCTCATCGCTAATCTCGCTGGCGTGCCCTCGGTGATCTACGGGATCATCGGGCTTGAGATATTAGCCCGAGCACTCAAGATGGACCGCGTGCTCATCACCGGCGCGCTCACAATGACCCTCCTGATATTGCCGATGGTGATCATCGCCGCTCGCGAAGCGCTGCGCGCCATTCCCGACTCAATCCGCCATGCTGCGTACGCTGTAGGCGCGACGCGCTGGCAGGTCGTGCGCTCTCACGTCTTGCCCTATGCTCTGCCGGGGATCTTGACAGGGTTGATTATCGCGCTCTCGCGCGCTATGGGCGAAGCAGCATTGCTCATCTTGCTCGGGGCTTTTCAGTACTTGACGTTCATCCCCGGGCTACGAAGTTACTTCACGGTCATCCCGATTCAGATCTTCACCTGGATCGGCGAGGCCAAAGACGGTTTCGCGAACATTGCCGCGGCAGCTATCGTCGTGCTTTTGACAATTCTGCTCGCGATGAATGGGCTCGCGATCTTCTTGCGAATAAAGTTCCAGAGGAGGTGGTAACTCATGCAGCCACCAGCTGTCATCCAGCGCCGGCCTGAAGCCCGCCTCTCCCAGGACGCCTTCACCCCTCCTGGGGAGCCTATCTTGCAGACGCGCACCCTCAGCCTATGGTATGGCAAGCAACAAGCGCTGGACTCGATCACCCTTGATATTCCCAAGAACAAGATCACCGCGATCATCGGGCCGTCGGGGTGCGGCAAGAGCACGCTCATTCGCTGTTTCAATCGCATGAACGATCTTGTCCCTGGCGTGCGCATCAGTGGGGAGATTCTCTATCACGGCAAGAACATCTACGATCCCGACGTCGACCCCGTCGAGGTCCGTAGAAGGATCGGGATGGTCTTCCAAAAGCCCAATCCCTTCCCCAAATCTATCTACGAGAACGTCGCATTCGGGCTGCGCATCAACGGGTTTACAGGAAACTTGGATGATCTTGTCGAGCGCGCGCTGCGCCGAGCTGCCCTGTGGGACGAAGTGAAAGACTATCTGCACAAGAAGAGCGGGTACGATCTCTCCGGAGGCCAGCAGCAGCGCCTCTGCATCGCTCGCACATTAGCTATCGAACCCGAAGTCATATTGATGGACGAGCCATGCTCGGCCCTCGATCCCATCGCGACCGCGAGGATCGAAGACTTGATGCTGGAGCTGAAAAGAGAATACACGGTCGTGATCGTCACGCACAATATGCAACAAGCAGCGCGTGTCTCGGATTTCACGGCGTTTCTCTATCTAGGACGCTTGATCGAGTACGGGCCGACGAAGAAAATCTTTGAGAACCCGGACAAGAAAGAGACCGAAGATTACATCACAGGCAAATTTGGGTAAAATAGGCATGCGACAATGGTGCGCGAAAGCTATAAGCAACAATTAGAGCGTCTCACCCAATCGGTGCGCGAGATGGGAGCTAAGGTCATCGAAGGGATCGATCTGGGGCTGAAAGCCTTGCGCGAACATGACCGCGAGCTTGCTGAAAGCCTCGACGCCTGGGATGACCAAGTCGACGAACTCAACATCGCTATCGAAAAAGAATGTCTCGATCTGTTAGCTCTCCAGCAGCCCGTCGCTATCGATCTACGACTCATCACTAGTGTCTTTAAGATCATCACGGACTTAGAGCGCGCCGCCGACTTGGCCGTCAACGTTGGGCAGTACGGCATGGACGTCGGGGTCTTTATGCTCTTGCCTAAAGAAGAGCTGACGGCGCTGGGGGAGTTCGCACGAGAGATGCTACGCGACGCCGTGGACGCGTTCGTCACTCGGGACACCGAGCGTGCTAAAGAGATCATCCAAAGAGATGAAAAGCTCGACGAACTCTGCTGGCAGCTCCGGCGCAAAGTCTTGGCGAAGCTTTTGAAGCTAGCGCGCGAGGCCCATTCCCCACACGAAGCGAAAGAATTCGTCGACGATGTCATCCCTGTCTTGTGGTCGATTCGGGACTTAGAGCGCGTGGGCGATCACGCTGTCAATATCTCTGAGCGTACCATCTATATGGTCACGGGGCAGAAGGAGCGCAAGAAGCGCGGCCTCCCTAATGAGACAGGAGCACCATGACCATCGCTCTGCACTATGATGCGAAGCGTGAGCCGGCGGGCTTCGCCTATTGGCTCGGCACTCCTGATGGGGATACCCTCACCGTGCAGCTCCCCATTCGGCTCCTTGGCATCGACGCTCCAGAAACTCACTACCCCGGCACGCAAAAACCCAGCGCCTTCGACAGTAAGCTCGAGAATCTCCTCAAGACCCATCGACAAGCTTTTAAGACAAAACAATTCCGAGAACATCTTGCCCCCAAACTCACAGATCGCCCTGGGACGCGCCAGTTTCACTGGGGGGAACGCGCTCGCAAGGCTTTTGAAGAACTCGCTGCCCAAAGATTGCGCTATCGCGCTGGCGGCCAAATTCGGTACAAAAATCTCTATCTCACTGTGAGCACCCAGCTCTTCGACCAGTATCGGCGATGGCTCGCCTACGTCGCCCCCGAAGAGAAGAACCCTCAGAAACGCTTGACATTTAATCTCTTGTTGCTGCAAGAGGGCTGGGCCGTCAATTATATTATCTATCCCAATCTTCCCAAGCCTGAAGACTGGGAGCGCGTACAAGACGCAGTGCGCCAAGCCCGACAACAAAAAAAGGGCTTCTGGAAAGACGAAACGCTCTTACTGGGCTATGAATATCGCTTCTGCGTAGACACGCTCTTGGGTAAGCGCTCCGGGCCTGATAAGTACTGCGTAGACATCACCAACGGCCAGCTCTATGCCCCCTATGACTATTATTTAGTTGCACCCGAGAACAGACTCTTCATTCTGAAAGAGCATTTACGCTATGCACGCCGAGAGCTTGGAGGTCTTCACAGAACATGAGCCGCAAGAAGATGAGCTTTATCTGTGTAGGCAACTCGTGTCGTAGCCAGATGGCCGAAGGCTTCGCACGGCATTATGCCCAACAGATGGGGCTAGATATCGAGATTCACAGTGCGGGGACGCAACCGGCAGGCTACGTGCACGCTGACGCCATCACCGTCATGCGCGAGAAGGGCATTGACATCTCTAAACAGTATTCCAAAGGCTTTGATCCCGAAGAACTCAAAAACTATGACTATGTGATCGCCATGGGGTGTCTTGACACCGATATCTGCCCTGCAAACTTTCGCGGGGTGAGCGAGAACTGGGGAATCCCCGACCCCATCGGACGCGGTTTAGAGTTTTACAGAAAAGTCCGCGATATGATCGAAGAGAGGGTGCTTAAACTCTTAGAACTCATAGCGGACTCCCAGAGCGAAGACACCAGGCAAGGGACGCCCCGCTAACAACCAGACTTCAGCAAACGCGATGAGACGAGAGATAGAAACTTCTACCCCTACGATCCCTTGAAATGTCGCTTCGATAATGAGCAACTCCCGTTGAGAGCGCACCCCAGCGGACGCCCCCGCCCCCACAAACGGCTTCCATACGAGATTGATAATCTCATATGCGCTAAAGAAGAGCTTCACGTTTGCGACCGCAGCCAACCCTCCTATGCTCAACCCGATGGGCAATCCCACTTCTATAGCAAAGTGCTCGGTAAGCCCCACAAAGACAAACGCTTGTAACGGGACTTTGACACCAACTCCTAACGGTTGAGCTATGCATGGCTCCGCTAACAGCGCGAGAGCAGCCAACACGACCAGAAAATTTTTCATAAAATTCTCTTATGGCGATAAGCGGGGCCAGTCCCACCGCATCCCCACACTCACAAACGCTCCTCCCGCCCCCGCTAACGGAATCTCTACCGATGACTGCCAGCCAGCTTCAATAACAGCTCGCACAGGAATATCAGAAAAAGCCCACTCCAAGCCGACTTTTGCGTCAAACCCCGTGAACGTCTCCGGCCCAATGAAGATCCGATACCCCCCAACGCCGATAAAAAAGAGAGACTGATCCGTCATGTCAGAGACGACCCACGTGGCATGAGCGCTCACCACCAAGGGCACCATAGGAAAGAAGACCCCAATCTCCAGCGCGAATGCACCCACACCTAGCCGTCCAAAGACTTCCCAGTTATCGGTCACACTCGTTGCTGTGAAAGACGCTAACTCCACAGGGATCTTCACGCCCACGCCCACCGTCTGCGCCTGAGTCCCCCAGGCCAAACCAAGAACGAGCCCCAGGACTACCACCCAAGTCCAGCGACGTATCATGGATAGTTCCCCCCTATTCCCAAAAGATTACAAACTCCATTATAGAGCATGACCCCGGGGTGCGTGAAATCACGAACCGACACTCTCTAAAATCGCGTCTGGAATATCAAAGTTCGCGTAGGCCTCTTGAACGTCCTCTTGCTCGTCGAGCGCTTCCATGAACTTGAGAACTTTCTCTGCCTCGCGCCCCTCCAAGTGCACTGTGTTCTTAGGTACGAGAGAGACTTCAGCTCGCTCCACCAGCACCCCGAGTTTCTGCAAGCCCTCCCGCACGGCTTTCAGCGCCGACGGCTCACAATAGATCTCGATCTCTCCGTCTTTCTCTTGAATATCCTCAGCCCCTAGATCAATGACGTTCATCAACAGCTCATCTTTATCACACTGAATCTTGGACTTGTCCAGAGCAATGACCCCACGACGATCAAAGATCCACGCGACCGAGCCCCCTAAATTCCCACCGTACTCTTCAAAGATATGTCGGATCTCTGAGACGGCACGGTTCTTATTGTCCGTGACCACACGCACGAGCACCGCGACCCCGTAAGGGCCATAGCCTTCATAAAAGACTTCTTCGTATTGCATACCGGGGAGCTCCCCGGTCGCGCGCTTGATCGCCCGCTCAATGTTATCTTTGGGGACGTTGGCCTCCCGAGCACGCTCAATCGCATTCGCCAAAGCGACATTCTTCTGGGGATCAGGCCCACCGGCTTTGGCCGCAAGCGTGATCTCCTTGGAGAGCTTGGAGAAGATCTTCATCTTGGCTGCATCCTGACGCTCTTTACGGTATTTGATATTAGCCCACTTGGAATGGCCAGCCATGGGAGTATCACCTCCTGTACTGTAATGTAGACCTACTGTAGCCAATTTATCTATCATTTGCAAGCCCACGAGCAAAATGCGATAATTTTGATATCCTAAGGGAAGCGTGAGGTTCTCCTATGGTGAAGAATGACCGCTGGATTCGCGAGATGGCCCTCAAGCACAAGATGATCGAGCCCTTCGTCGAGAGCCAGATGAGCAAGGGCGTGATCTCCTATGGGCTTTCGAGCTATGGCTACGATATTCGTATTGCCGACGAATTCAAGATCTTCACGAGCGTTAATCCCGATCTGTTTGCAACGGGCCAACCCGTCATCGTCGACCCAAAGAATTTTAATGAGCACTCGTTCGTAGACTACAAGGGCGAAGTCTGCGTCATCCCACCCAATTCGTTTGCACTGGGGCGCTCCGTAGAGTACTTCTGTATCCCCAGAAATATTCTGGCTCTATGTCTGGGCAAAAGCACCTATGCCCGCTGCGGGATTATCGTCAATATAACCCCTGCAGAGCCGGAATGGGAAGGGCAGCTCGTCATCGAGATCTCCAATACTTCGCCGTTGCCAGCAAAGATCTACGCCAACGAGGGGATCGCCCAAATGATCTTCTTAGAGGCCGACGAAGTCTGCGAAGTCTCTTATGCCGACAAAAAGGGCAAGTACCAAAAACAAATAGGGATCGTTACTTCCAGGGTGCAGTAGCATGGACAGCTCACCTCTGGTATAATGAGGGAAATCTAATATGAGTATTGTGTGGGCGCAAGCGCAGCCTTCCGCAGGCGAGAGCTGGATCACCCTGATCATCATGCTGGTGCTCATGATGGTCTTCTTCTATTTCTTTTTAGTGCGTCCACAACGCAAGCGCCAGCAAGAGCACCAAGCCCTTCTCGAGAGCCTGCGCCGCGGTGATGAGGTCGTCACCATCGGAGGGATCTATGGCAAGATCGTCAAGATCGAAAAAGATTACGTCACCCTTCAAGTCAATGACGAGGGCACAACCATGCGCGTGCTGAAAGAGAGCATCACGCAGAAGGAGAAATCCGCATGAGACCCGAAGTGCTGATGAACTGGGGACGGTTCGCGCTCATCACCGTTGCTATTATTGCATCTTTATTATTAATATTTGCACCATGGCAGCCTCCGCAAGAGCGCCCATGCGCGATCAGAGAGATTCGCCTTGGGTTGGATCTGTGCGGCGGTGTCACCCTGACGCTTGAAGCTCAAATTCCCGAAGGGACTTCCCTCGACGACCGCCAGAAGATCATGGATCGGTCCATTAGCGTGTTAGAGACGCGCGTCAACGCGTTCGGCGTGACCGAGCCCATCATCACGCAAGCTGGAGATACCCGGATCGTCGTACAATTGCCCGGTACGACCGATCCAGAGCAAGCGCGTCAGCTCGTAGGCAGCACGGCGCTCTTGGAGTTCCGCAAGGTCGTCAAAGAAGGCCCTCCTGGGGAGACATTCACTGAAGAGATCGACGAAGAAGTCCTGATGGGCTATGAGTGTGCCAAGCCTGAGCTCAAAGAAAAGTGCCAAGCGTATGTCGTCAAGAAAGAACCATTGATGACCGGGGCGGTGCTCAACAAAGCTGAAGTGCGCTTCAACCCGCAGCCGGGTACCGGGCTCACCCCTATTTATATTGGGCTCACATTCAACGATGCCGGCGCTCATCAATGGCGCGACGTCATCTTGCAGCTCAAGCCCGAATCGGATCGTATTGCTGCTGTGCTTGACCGCGTCGTCTACAGTGCCCCAACTATCGCAAAAAGTCTTTATGAGACGGCGCGCCGCCAGCCCAAAGTCGATCAATCCGTGATCACGGGAAACTTTACAGCAGATGAAGCACGCTTGCTCGCAGCGATCTTGAGCGCCGGTGCCCTGCCTACGGAACTGAAAATTATTCAAGAGAGCATCGTCGGGCCGTCGCTGGGACGCGATTCTATTGAGAAGGGCATCACCGCGAGCTGGATCGCCGGTATCGTCGTCTTGATCTTCATGGTACTCTACTATCGTCTCAGTGGATTTATCGCGGTCTTCACGCAACTGCTCAATCTGTTGGTAGTGATTGGAGCACTGGCGGGCCTGAAAGCGACACTGACCCTGCCAGGCATCGCCGGGTTGATTCTGTTAATCGGCGTTGGTGTAGACTCAAACGTCTTGATATTCGAACGTATGCGCGAGGAATTGCGCCTCGGCAAGGTCGCCCGCGCGGCTATTGACGCCGGGTATCATCGCGCGTTGGCGACCATCTGGGACTCGCACGTCACAACGCTGATCACAGCACTCTTTCTCTTTATCTTCGGGACTGGCCCGATTCGCGGGTTCGCGACGACCCTCAGCTTGGGCATCATCATCAATCTCTTTACAGTGCTCATTGGGACTCGCTTGATCTTCGAGTTCATGAAGCTGCGCAAGATCGAACGACTCAGCATCTAGGAGAGATCTTCTATGAAAAACAACGCCAAGAGCGTTTCTGCATCGCTGACACAGCCCACCGTGCGATTCTTCTCTGTGCTGCCCCAGGAGACCCATATTGATTTTATGGGCAAGCGCTACATCGCGCTCGGGCTCTCCACGGCGCTCGTGCTCCTAGGGATCTTCGCGTTTGTCCAGATCTGGACAGGGAACGCCAAGATGGGGCTGGAGTTTACCGGGGGCACAGCGATCACGCTCGATTTCGAGCAAACTGTGCCCATTGATCAAGCCCGCACGCTCTTGGCCCAGAACGGCTTCAGCGATGCTCAAATTCAAGATATCAAGGGCACCAATCAGTTAGCAATCCGCACCAAGCTCAGCGAGGAGGGCGAGCAAGTCTCTGCCCGTATTCAAGCCCTCTTTGAAAAGTCCTTTGCCGACAGCAAGCCCAAGGTCATCAGCACAGAATTCATCGGCCCAACAATCGGGCGAGAATTGCGCGATAAGGCCATCTGGGCTGTGATCTTCTCTACGCTGGGCTTTTTGGTCTACATCGCGTTTCGGTTTGATTTCAAGTTCGGTGTCGCTGCTGCCATTGCGACGTTCCACGACGTCCTCTCTGTGTTGGGGCTGTCATGGGCGCTCGGGATGGAGTTCACCCTGCTCATTATCACGGCGCTCTTGACCATCGCCGGGTATTCGTTGACAGATACAGTAGTCGTCTTTGACCGCATCCGTGAGAATTTAAGAAAGCATCAGCGTGATCCGCTTGTGAAGATCATTAACAATGCGCTCAATCAGGTCTTGAGCCGAACGATCTTGACGTCGTTGACGACGTTACTTGCTGTCTTGGCGTTGTATATCTTAGGCGGACCGGTACTGCGCGACTTCGCGTTAGTACTGATTATGGGGGTAATCGTCGGCACTTATTCGTCGATCTTCATTGCCAGCCCAATTCTGTTAATATGGCGGCGGCGCGGGCTGACCGCTCAAGTCAAGGGCTGAGCTATTTCTAGAGTAAGATTAAAGAGTGCTTCCTCAGGAGTGCGTTCCCCTGTCTTGATGTTGACATCTTCTTCATGGAGTCGGTGCAAAAGCCCTATGAGCTCTTGCTCAGAGAAGTGCTGTGCCATCGCTTTGTGCTTGGCTACAACCCAGGGCAGTTTTCCCAGCTCTTTAGCGATCTCTTCGCTAGACTTTTTCTGGGCTGCCAAAGACTTCACGGCCAGCAGCCCACGGATCTGCATCGCCAGCATGAAGAAGATCTTATTGGGGTCTTCCCCACCGCGCAGAAGCCCCCGTAAGTATTTGAGGCTCTGCGGGCTGCGCTCGCCTATAAGATCTAAGAATTTCAAGACGCTCTCACTCTGATCACTAAAGAG
The DNA here is from genome assembly GCA_964473325.1 of uncultured Thermotogae bacterium. Lineage (GTDB taxonomy): Bacteria > Bipolaricaulota > Bipolaricaulia > RBG-16-55-9 > DRXL01 > JANXCC01. The sequence goes on along the minus strand of CAYYOG010000007.1, from coordinate 43,287 downwards.
CAATTCGCGCAGCTGGGCGACGTCGAGCTCTTTCTCTGTGCTATAGCACGCGAGTTTCTCAATCTCTCTCGCGATGCGCGCTGGGTCTGGTTCTACTGTCGCCAAGAGATACTTCAGCGCTGCGGGGGTCAGCTTCACTTTATGCTCGGCTAAAAGTTCTCGGGCGAGAGCCGGCAAGCCGCGCCGGTCAGGAGTGGGAAGCTCTTCGATAGAACCGTGCTGCTCGAGGGCTTTATAGAGCTTCGAGCGTTTGTCGAGCTTGTCAGCGTCTAAGACGAGCACAATGGTTTCAGGGAGTCCCCTGGCCATACGCTCTGCGAGTTCTTCTGGCTCAGGGAGCTCATCGGCGCGACGCACGTAGAGAATTTTCGCGTCATCAAAGAGCGACATCCCCCCGAAGTGTTCCATCATCTGAGAGCGGGTCAGCTCGCGCCCTTCCACAGATATGAGCGCGTACTGACGCCTCTGCTGCAGCTGCGCGATCAGCCTTTTGGCTGCACGCTCACGCAGATACGCGTCGCCGAAGAACGCATAGACGTTCTGATGATCTTTCTTCATCAGAAGAGAACCCCCACGCCGATCACCCAGCCACGACGATTGTGCATTCCCGCGCTGAGTGCGAGATTTTGCGAACGCAAGCCAAGCCCGATCAGCCATGTCACATAGTATCTCTCGATCTGATAGCCATTGGGCTTGACGACGACATCGAGGACGCGCATTTGCGCGGGCACAAGGGGCAGCGCGATATGGGCTTCTTTCTGAATGGCCAGCCCACCCGCGATATCTACACTGAGCCCACCAAGCAGCGCAAGGGAGAGCTTCCCGTAAAATTCTGTCTCCGGACCCTCACGATATGTCATCGTTGGGCCGAGATCTATGGGACTCCCAATATCTTCGTACTCCGGGACGTCTTCGCCCGTCAGCGAGAACGAGAAGCCCAGGCCTAGTATGTGTGTCATCTGAGGGATCATAAACCCGAACTCGAACCCCATGCTGGGGATCTGCGTTGCGTTCAGTCCCCCGTTGAAACCTATCAATACTGTTGGGCGCGGTGGCGCTACAACGATGGGCTCGCGAGGGACCGACGGCGGAGTTGGAGGCGTGGGGGGCGCTGGTGGCGTTGGTGGTGTCACCAACGGTCGCAAGACTGCTTCGAGCGTGATATCCGAATCACCCTTAAGCTCAATCGTCTGAGCCCAGCTCTCGTAGTTTGTTTTGGTGACGACGACGCGGTAGCGCCCTGGAGCAATTTCTAAACTCAGCGGGGTTCTGCCTGCATAGGCGTTGTTGATGAAGACGTCAGCGTCGTCGGGGTCAGAGACGATGCGCAGCCGCGCCGTGCGCCCTAAGGGTCTAAAAAACGGGCTCATTTTTAATTGAGCTTCAAGAGTAATATCAGAGCCCTGCTTCAGCTCAACGGTCTGAGACCATTCGTCGTAGCCGAAGCGCGAGAGCACGACACGATACCGTCCTGGAGCAAGCACGAGTTCGAGTGGGGTCTGGCCCATCACGATGCCGTTCACCAAGACGAGCGTCCCTCCTGGATAGGAGATGACGCGCAAGCGTGCCTGAGGAGCAGCGATGTGAAAGCACGTCCATGCTGCCGCCCAGCCCGTCGTACTCACTGCACCGACGATCAAGTTTTGCATAAAAGTCTTGAACTCTTGGGGCTTTTGGCTGAGCAAGGGAAACGGGTTTTGCGGAGAGAACTTCCCTTCGGGGATGAGCTGTTCCAGGGGCAAGGGTGCAGCGAGTGCTAAGACTTGGATGCATTCGAAGCCCGTGGGCGGCGAGATCACGAGACTATAGCGCTGATTGGGAATCGTATGCACGCCGGCTTGCAGAAAGTTGCTAGGCTGATACGCGTTGGGAAACAAGAGATTGACACGGCGATCGGGGGTAACGTTATAGACATAAACGTAGGCATTCTGGTTGAGGGCAATGGTCAGGCGCACCCTCTCGCCGGGAGCGTAGGAGACCTTATCTAAGCCAAGCTGAACTGCCAAGGGGGTCTGAACAGGCTGGATGATTATCCCTTCTGGGATTGGCTGCCCTGTCTGTTGGGCTGCCCCTACAAGACCGCAAGCCACTATCGTTATGAGCGTAGCGAGTTGGCGCATAGGTATCACCTTCAATAGTATAAACGAAGACGGGGCGCTTTGAAAAATGAGAAGACTTTTATTTAAAATGAGCCGATCTAGATTCTGAAGGAGCTACATCTATGAATATGAAACAGATCATTGCCGTCGTTGCTGTTGTGTTGTTGGTTGGCAGTCTTCCGTCGTGGGGATTTAAGGCTGTCTCTACAGTGTTCTCAGGCGACGTTATCGCCGATATCATTGGGCAAGTTCAAGAGGACCACCTGCGCGAACACATCTGTCAGCTTCAGTCTCGCGAAGGCGGAGAGTACTGCAACGAACAAGGCTCGCGTTGGTCTTGCGATGGCCCAGCGATCGATCGTGCTCTTGAATACACGCGACAGTATTTTGAGAGTTTAGGCTTCAAGACGCGGCTTGATCCCTATTCGCTGGGCTGTCGGCCTGGACCCTCGCACAACATAGAAGCTGAGTTGCCCGGAACTGAGAGCGCCCAGCTCGTTCTGCTCGTAGCGCACCTAGACAGCTATATAACTGGGGTGAGCAGGGGAAGTCCCGCCCCTGGTGCTGATGATGATGCCAGCGGCAGTGCCGCGGTCTTAGAAGCCGCAAGAATCTTGAGTCAGTATAAGTTCAAGCACACGATTCGCTTCGTGCTCTTCACCGGAGAAGAGCAATGGATGGTGGGGAGCTCGGCCTATGCGAGAAAGCTTGCAAGCGCAGGCGCTCAGATTCTCGGCGTTTTTAATATGGACATGATCGGCTACGACAGCGACGACAACGGGCTCTTCGAGATGTGGGTCAGGCCGGGGGAGTCGGAGGGGCTTGCTGATCTCATCGTCAGGACAATCGAGACTTACGGTATAGCCCTAGCCCCGGACGTGCTTGCCGACCCTCGAAGAGGAGGAGATCACGAATCTTTCTGGCGCCGCGGCTATCCAGCTCTTATGATCATTGAAGACACAGAATTCGGCGAGACAGAAGATTTCAACCCGTGCTATCATACGTCCTGCGACGTGCTGAGAATGCTCAATCTCTCATATGCACAGCGCATTGCTCAAGCCGTCATCGGGGCAGCGGCGCAGCTTGCCGAGCCAGTACAGTGAAGTGCGAGAGCTAATTCTATGCGGTACAATATCGGAGGACTAGGCCGATCAGTTAGGGAGGAACTCTATGAAAAGATCATGGCTGATACTAGGAGTGATGCTCGCCCTTGCTACGCTCACGTTGCTCATGACCAGCTGTGGACAGAAACCGTCTCCACCTCCACCACCAGAGACGACTGAGAAGCCACCGGAGCCACAACAACCTTCAGAGCCAAGTCCCCCAGTAGTTGCGAAACCCGAAGAGCCGCAACCTCCTCCAGCACCCAGGCCCGCAGTGAAAAACCCTGACACGTATGTCGTCGTAGGGATTGGAGACTTTATAGACACGCTCGATCCCGCAGCTGCGTACGATACCGGGTCTGGCAGCATTATCTTTAATATCTATGAGACGCTGATATTCTTTGACGGGCCACACCCGGATAAGTTCGTGCCCTGGCTCGCTACAGCAGTCCCTAGCGTCGAGAATGGGCTCATCAGAGATGGTGGGCTCACCTATGTCTTTCCCATTCGCCAGGGCGTGAAGTTTCACTATGGCCCAGTCAAAGATGCCAACGGCAACGAAATCCCCGGCAGCGGTGTCTTGACTCCCGAAGACGTCGAGTATTCTTTCGAGCGCGGGATGCTCCAAGACCGCGCCGGCGGCCCTCAATGGCTCCTACTAGAACCGCTGCTTGGCGTCTCTTCGATCTTGGATTTAGCAAAACAAGTCGAGAACGAGCTGCACGGCACAGACCCCAGTCAAATCAAATCCATAGACGACGTCAGCCCCGAGGGACTTCAAGAAGTCTGTCGCCGCGTGAAGGCGACCATCGAAGTTGAGGACGGCAACGTCGTCTTCCATTTGAAAGAACCGTTTGCACCGTTCCTGCAGATTCTCGTGGGCATGTGGGGCTCAATCTTAGACAGGGAGTGGGTCATGACTGAGATCAAAGAGATCAATAAAAAAGCAGGCTGGGACGGCAGTTGCGATACTTGGGAAAAATTCTACGACCCGCCGACAGAAGAGAGCGAGCTCTTTAACGTGACCAACGGCACGGGGCCGTATATTCTAGAGCGCTGGCGCCGCGAAGAAGAGATCGCGCTCAAAATCAATAGAGACTACTGGCGTGAGCGCCCCGCCTATCTCAACGTCAATATCAAATTCAACCGCGAGTGGGCCACGCGCCTGCTCATGCTCCAAAACGGCGATGCCGATGCTGTTTCGATCTTACCCCGCAACCGCGATCAGGTCTATCCGTTGGTAGACCAGGGGCTGGTCACGATGTACAAAGACCTGCCCGACCAGTGCCTGTCCTTCTGGATGCCTAACCAGAAAGTTAATCCAGAAAATAACCCCTATATTGGCTCCGGACAGCTTGACGGCAACGGCATTCCCCCAGACTTCTTCAGCGATATAGACGTGCGCAAGGGTTTTGCCTACGCGTTCGATTGGGACACGTATATCACAGAAGCATTAGAGGGCGACTCCGTCCAAGCCAAAACGATAATGATCAAAGAAGTCTTCGGATACAATCCCGATGTGCCCTATTACTCTCTCGACCTAGAGAAAGCGACAGAGCACTTCAAGCGAGCCTGGGGTGGCCAAGTGTGGACGAAGGGCTTTAAGCTCTTCATGCCTCACGTCCCCGGCGGCAGCCGCGTCGCTCTCGATATTCTCAAAGCGAACCTAGAGAAGATCAATCCCAAGTTCAAGCTCGAAGCTCTTGAGTTCCAAGGGACCCAAATCACACAAGACTTCAATAACGATAAGATTCCCTTCGACAGCAGCGGCTGGTGCCAAGACTATCACGATCCGCACAACTGGGCCTACCCGTTGTTGGGCAGCACAGGATACTTTGGGCGCTTCCTCGACATCGAGCCGGATCTGCAAAAGCAAGTCGATGAGTTGATCTTACAAGCCCGACGCGAGCTCGACCCCGAAAAGCGCAAAGAACTCTATTATCAGATCGAGCAGATCAATTACGATCATGCGCTGCTCATCCCCATTGAGCAGGGGGTCTTTAAGAGATTCACGCGCAGCTGGGTCAAGGGGTTCTTCTGGAACATGGCCTACGTCGGCACGTACTATTGGTATCTCTGGAAGGAGTAATGAAAGAGAGGCCCTTACCTCCGGCCCCTCTCCCGTAGCGACCTACGGGAGAGGGGTGCCGCAGGCAGGGTGAGGGCTTACGCTATGCTCGGATTTATCATTCGGCGGCTGCTCTTCTTGCCTTTTCTTTGGTTCGCTATCACGTTCTTGACGTTTCTATTGTTGGAGCCGCTAGGGCCATACCAGCGCGTGGCGCTCTTCATGAACGTCAACCCCGAACAAGCCTTTGGAGGCAAGCTCACCAAAGAGCAACTTCAAAGACTCATTAAGAAATACGGGCTCGACCAGCCCGCTATCAGCCAGTACATGCGATGGATCAAACAAGTCTTCCAAGGGAATTTTGGCTGGTCGAAGGTCGCGCAGAAGCCCGTCTTTGCAGCGATTCGCGAGCGCCTACCCGCAACGTTCGAGTTGGGACTCTACGCCGTGCTCCCTGTTGTGCTTGTAGCTATCTGGCTTGGCGTGCTCTCGGCCGTCCATCACAATAGGCCTATTGATCATGCCCTGCGTTTCCTCTCCATCACAGGCTATTCGCTGCCCACCTTCGTCTTCGGGATTTTTGTGCTGATGTTCTTCTACGGGATACTTGGGTGGTTCCCGCCAGGGCGCCTGAGCTTTTGGGCCGAGCGCATTGTCTACGATGCGAGTCAGTTCACGCGCTACACTGGGCTGAATACCATAGACGCCCTCTTGAATAACCGCTGGGATATTTTCGTTGATGCGCTCCGACACTTAGTCTTGCCGGTGCTGACGCTCTCGTATCTCAGTTGGGCGGGGCTGCAGCGCGTGACGCGCTCGAGTATGCTCGAAACGCTCAGACAAGACTATATCACGACGGCGCGCGCCAAGGGCCTAACAGAGAGAGTCGTGATCGTCAAGCACGGCCTGCGCAACGCGCTCATCCCCGTCACGACGATTGCCGTGCCCACTGTGATCGGGCTGATGCTCTCTGGGGTCGTGATCACCGAGACCGTGTTTAACTACAAGGGCTTAGGCTTGCTCTCTGTGGACGCGACGTTGCAGTTCGACGTGCCGATGGTGCTGGGGTTCACACTGATAGGGACGTCGCTGATCGTCTTGACGAATCTCTTAGTAGATATCTTGTACGTCTTCATTGATCCGAGGGTGCGCTACGATTAGCTATGCTGAAGCGTTTACTGAAGAACCCGCTCTCGCTAACTGGGCTTGTCTTATTAGTGCTCTTCTTCTTCATGGCAATTGCTGCGCCGTGGCTGGCGCCGCCGGCCAAGCCCTGCCCGTCGTTTTTTTACTATATCGTCCCAGATTGGATTTTGCGCCCGTTTATGAGAGAACTGCCCTGCGAGCCCTTTAGAATCCCGCGTGACGGCTTCAGAGCGACGCCCTTGCCCCCGGACCCGCAAGCGTGGAATACTTTTCCGCCTAGGCTGAAAGACGAGTTCGGCAAGATGCTCCACCCCTTGGGGACGACCGAGAATCGCTACGATATCTGGTACGGCTTAGTCTGGGGGACACGCACTGCGCTTATTGCGGGGATTGTGATCGTCGGGTGCACGCTGCTCATCGGGATTGTTATTGGTTCAGTGTCAGGGTACTTTGGCGGCTGGGTCGACTCGGTCTTGATGCGCGGGGTCGATTTCGTCTTGGCTCTTCCGACGTTCTTGATGACGCTCGTGATTCTTTCGATCTGGGGGCGCGGGCTGGACAAGATCGTCTTAGTCAGTATTCTCTTTGGCTGGGCCGGCTATGCGCGCTTTGTGCGGGGAATTATTCTCTCAGTGCGTGAGCGCGAGTTCGTCTCCGGAGCAAAGGCGCTCGGCGCAAGCAATTGGCATATTATCTTTCGGCACGTCCTGCCCAACTCGATCTATCCCGTCTTGATCTTAGCGTCGCTCGATATTGGCTCGATTGTGCTGGGGCTGTCGGGGCTGAGCTTTTTGGGGTTGGGGCAAGGGGAAGACTACGCCGACTGGGGGCAGATGATCGCGTTTGCCAGAAACAGAATTGTCGGGGTTGCTGGCGGCGATGTAATGCAGTATTGGTACACCTGGGTCTTTCCGGGGATGACGATCACGCTCTTTGTGCTCGCGTGGAATCTGTTAGGCGACGCGGTGCGAGACATTCTCGACCCGCGTCTGCGAGGGACGCACTAGACAGTTACTTTTTGAAGAGGCACTCGCACAACAAATGGCCTCGCGGGGCATCCCGAGCCCTACCAGCCCATAGCACAAACGGGGGAAAAAGTCCACAGGGTGACACGAGAATTGCGTGTGAATCAGTGTTTCAGCCCATACAGCAACAGCTAACTTGTGAGAGAAGCTTAACTCAAAAGTCTCTCATGACCTAAAAACTCCTACCACCGAGCCCAGTAGAGCACAAATGAGACGACCACGACCGGCAAGCTGTAGAGGAACATCAACAGCCCGAACTTCAGTGTGCGATTGCGCAGGACCATCGTGATCACCTCCGCGCATCTGTATTCTCGCACACAGAAGCTTTCTCTAGGAGGTAACGCGTCTCACAACGTGTCGGAGTTGGACACTTGGTAATGGGACACGGGTCTCACTCTTGTAATGCCCGCACGATGACGTTGAAATCCCCGCCACCGCTCGCCAAGAATCCCCCGTCGGGAGAAAACGCTACAGCAAGCACAAACTCAACATGCTCAGTGAACGTTCGTAGTTCTTTAAGCGTGGGCACCTCCCAGAGCTTGACTCTCCAATCCATGCTCCCGGAAGCAAGTCTCCTCCCGTCTGGTGAAAACCGTACGGCGTGCGTGCGATGACGATGGCCCGCTACTGATGTTGCTAATCTTCTCTCAGCAACGTCCCAGAGACGCACGACGCCATCGCCGCTCGTCGAAGCTAAGAGCTTCCCATCGGGGCTAAAGTGTACCGAAAAAACTGCTGCTACGCGCACCGGAAGAACCCCTAGCAGGGCCCACGTCTGCGCCTCCCAGAGACGAATCTCCCCGTCTCCTCCCCCAGAAGCAATGATCTGACTGTCAGGGCTGATCGCCAACGCAAAGACTGTGCTGCGATGCCCCGTCAAGACTCTTAGTAAGCGTCCATCTGCAGCGTCCCAGACACGTACCGTCTTATCTTCAGCTCCCGTGACTAAGAATTTCCCGTCGGGACTGTAAGCTGCTGAGTGCACCCAGCCGACGTGTCCCTCAAGATTCAATAACTGCTGCCCAGTTTGGACATCCCACACCGCGCCGACTTGACCGTCGCCGTTGGCTGTGAGCAGTCTCTTGCCATCAGCGCTGAACGAGAGCGCAAAGACCGTCCCCAGTGTTTCAGAGATGACGCGCACCGGCTGCCCCGTCATCCAGTCCCATAAAAATATCGTGCCGTTGCCTTGGCCTGTCGCTAAGAGTTTTCCGTCGGGGCTGAACTCCATCGAAAAAATCGTGCTTTGTGGGCTGAACGCCTGAAAGATGGGCTGCGGAGTCCCAGAAAGATTCAGCGCCAAAACAAGAAACGCAACGGCAACTAGGAAACGTATAAGCTTGTGCATAGCGATCTTTCCCCTTTCTTTTCGTTTTCCCTGCTCTTATTGCAGCGCAACAATGAATGGCTCACGATGCTCGCACTGCTTATTACTACAGACAAGCTCCCCGTCTTGGCTCTCCACGAGAACCCCGTCTTTGCACGACGGGCATGGTTTTATCGGTATCCGACTCACCGTGAAATCGCACGTGGGATAGTTCTCGCACCCGAAGAAGCTACGACCGCCCTTGCGCGCATATCGTTTTATGAGCTTACCGCCGCACTTGGGACAGGGCACCGTTGCTTCTTCTTTGGGGCGAACGCGCTCCTCCAGCGGGCGCGTGTAGCGACACTTCGGGAACGCCGAACACGAGTAGAACTGTCCGTAACGCCCCGTCCGTATGACGATCTTGCTCCCGCATTCTGGACAGACCTGCTCGGTCTCGACGGGCTTAGGCTTGAGCGAGGCCATCTCGTGCTTAGCTCGCTCGTAGGCCGCTGCGAATTCTTTGTAAAACTCTTGTAAAACCGTGAGCCGATCCAACTCCCCTTCTTCGATTTTATCTAACTCTTCTTCGACGAGCGCCGTGAAGCCCACGTCAACGATCTTTGGGAAATGTTTCACAAGCGCATCGGTAACGAGAAAGCCCAGTTCCGTCGGGACAAAGCGCTTCTTCTCGAGCTTCACATACCCCCGTTCTAGAATCGTCGAGATCGTGGGGGCGTAGGTGCTGGGCCGCCCGATCCCGTTCTCTTCGAGCGCTTTCACTAATGTCGCTTCGGTGTAGCGCGGCGGCGGCTCGGTGAAGTGCTGTTTCGGCGCGAGCTTTATCAGATCGAGGATTTGATCTTGGCGCAGTGGAGGAAGCTGCCCTTGGGCTTCTTCGTCGTCAGCTTTAGCGTCCTCATCGTGCGTCTCTTCGTAGACCACAAGCCAACCAGAGAACTTCATTACTGAGCCTGTCGCACGAAAGAGATACTCTCTCGCTTGGATATCTACCGAGACGACGTCGAAGACTGCTGGGGCCATTTGGCTCGCGACAAAGCGCTGCCAGACCAATCTATAGAGCTTGAGCTGATCAGGCGTCAGATACGGAGCAACATCATCTGGGAGGCGCCGCACATCAGTCGGACGGATGGCTTCGTGGGCATCCTGAACGTGTGCTTTCTTTGCGACACGCGGCCCTTCTTGGCGCACGAACTCCTTTCCGTACTGCGCGGTTATGAACGCTCGCGCGGCTTGCTGGGCTTCGTCAGCGACTCGCGTCGAGTCTGTGCGCATGTACGTGATCAAGCCCGTGGCACCCTCTGCTCCGAGCTCGATGCCCTCGTAGAGCTCTTGTGCGACGGCCATTGTCTTCTTCGTTGAGAAGCCCAATTTCTTGGAAGCTTCTTGCTGAAGAGTGCTTGTTGTAAACGGCAGCGGCGCATGCCGACGCTGTTCTTTCTCTTCGACTTTGATGACGCGCCAGACAGCCCCCTCAAGGTCTGCGAGGATCTCTTGAGCTTGTTGGCTATTCGCGATCTTGATCTTCTCATCGCTTGTGGTGCGCTTAAACAGTTTAGCTTCAAAGAGATGGGGTTCTTCCTGAGGTGTCAACGTCGCCGTGATCGACCAATACTCTTCGGGGACGAAGTTCTGAATCTCGCGTTCCCGCTCACAGATCAATCTCACAGCGACAGATTGCACTCGCCCCGCAGAGAGCCGACTGCGAATTTTCTTAGAGATTAATGGGCTGAGCATATAGCCTACGATACGATCTAAGATACGGCGGGCTTGCTGGGCTTCGACTCGCTGCATGTCGATATCGCGTGGGTGCTCCAGAGCGCGTCGGACCGCGTCTTTGGTGATCTCATGGAATTCGATTCGTCTTAAATCTTTGAGTTTCAGCGCTTCCTTGATGTGCCAAGCAATCGCTTCCCCTTCGCGGTCCGGATCGGTAGCGACATAGACCTCACGAGCTTTCTGAACAGCGCTCTTCAATCTCTTTAAAGCATCCTTGCGCTCCGGCAAAGGTTCATAGATGGGCACGAAACCATCGGTGATATTGACCCCAAAGCGGTGCTTGGGCAGGTCGCGAATGTGTCCCATCGTCGAGACGACGGCGAAGTCCTGCCCAAGATATTTTTCAATAGTGTACGCCTTGGTCGGCGACTCCACAATGACAACGTTCTTCTGCGCGGTCATATCAAGCCTCACCGCATGGGATCGGGTATTGTATCATGCCGCGGGCTGCTTGTCCAGCGTGGGCTGGGGCAGCGGCTCCGAATACTTCGCGATGATCTCTTTGATGAGACTGAGTTTCTCCGATGTTGCATGCTCCCCCTCGCGAATGGGGAGATCAAGCTGGCGTAATTGAAATAACTTGATGCGGTCAACTCGCGGCCGAATAATGATGAGTTTCTCCCCAAGACGCTGGTGCATCAGCTCCAACTTCAAGCGCACCAGCTCTTGAGACGTGATGGCATTCGATTGAATGAGCACATCTAAGCTCGTTAGGACATGGGGGTTGAGCGCCGCGCCTACGTCTATAGCGATGACGATCTCCGCGCCCATGGCGACGGCTGCGTCCACAGGGATTTTATTGACTAAACCGCCGTCTACGAGAAACCGTCCCTCAAGGGGGACTGGGGGATGAACCCCAGGAAAGGCCATGCTCGCGGCAATCGCCCGATAGAGCTTGCCCGAACGCAACACGACTTCTTCCCCCGTATCGATGTCACACGCGACCACACTTAAGGGCACTGATAAATCTTCAAAGCTGCGCTCCCCGGTGAAGAGCCGTAAGAACTCATAGAGCTGTTTTAAACTTATGGGTTCATGGATGCGCCAGTCGGCTTTTTTAAATAAGTACTCTGACGCGGTCTTGCCCGCCAAACTCTCGAGGCCGCGTAAGGTCGTATCGGGAATACCCAAGAGCTTATTCACATCGAGATTCTTTAAGATCTTCTCGATCTTATAGAGATCCAAGCCGCACGCGTATGCGCCCCCGATGACCGCGCCCATCGACGTTCCAGCGACGACATCAATGGGGACATTATGGGCGAGCAGCGTGCGGATGACGCCGATATGAGCATACCCGCGTGCTCCTCCGCCTCCTAGCGCTAGACCGATCACCGGACGCATCGGATCGCTCCTTGCAAACCGCAAAGGCCTCGATGCATTATAGCGCATCGAGGCCTGGTTTCAAACCCTTCTGACCGACGGAATACGGACAGGCCGGGCTTAGTATTCGGGCATCGGTGCGGGCATCTTGTCCTCGCCGATCTCCTTGGTGACGACCAAGGCCCCAGTCGTCAAGAAGAGCCCAGCGACGCTGACCGCGTTCAAAATCGCCGAGCGAATGACTTTAGTCGGGTCAATGATCCCCGTCTTCATCATGTCCACGTACTCGCCCTTCACGACGTCAAAACCCATGTTGTTGCTAAGTTCCTTCACCTTCTCGACAACGATGTTCCCTTCATAGCCCGCGTTCTCCGCGAGCTGCTTGAGCGGGGCCTCGAGGGCCTTCTGCAAGAGCTTGACGCCGACTTGCTGATCGGAGTCGTCGAGCTTTAAGTTCTCTAACGCTCTGGCCGCACGGATGAGCGCGACCTCACCGCCGGGGAGAATCCCCTCCGCGACGGCTGACTTGGTCGCTTCGAGAGCGTCCTCCATGCGATGCTTCTTCTCTTCAAGCTCGGCTTCGGTGGCCGCGCCCACTTTAATAATCACGACACCGCCGGCGAGCTTAGCGATGCGCTCCTGGAGCTTCTCGCGGTCATAATCAGACTCTGTGGTCTCCATCTGCTTGCGCAATTGTTCAATGCGCCCCTCGATGTCCTTCTTCTTGCCCTTGCCCCCGATGATCGTCGTGTTGTCGTCGTCCACGACGACCTTCTCAGCGCGGCCGAGCATATCGAGCGTCGCCGACTCCAGCAGCATCCCCGCGTCCTTGGCGATGACCTGGCCGCCAGTGAGAATCGCGATATCTTGGAGCATCGCCTTGCGGCGGTCACCAAAGCCTGGAGCTTTCACAGCGCAGCTGATGAGCGTGCCGCGCAGCTTATTGATAACTAACGTCGTGAGCGCCTCGCCCTCGATATCATCGGCGATGACGAGCAAGGGTTTTCCGGTTTGCGCGACCTTCTCGAGGATGGGCACGAGATCGCGAGCCTTCTTCAGCTCGTGATCTGTAATCAGAATATACGGCTCCTTCAGCTCGACCTCCATGCGCTCCGCATTGGTGATGAAGTACGGAGAGGTATACCCGCGGTCGAACTGCATCCCCTCGACGACCTCGAAGTGTGTCTCGATCGTATCGGACTCTTCGACAGTGATGACCCCGTCTTCGCCGGCCTTCTCCATCGCGTCCGCGATAATACGCCCGATCTCGGGATCCTTGCTGGAGTTGGTCGCGACCTGGCCCATCTCTTCTTTGGTCTTGAGCTCCTTGCTCATCTTTTGCAATTCTTCGATGACGCGGTCACGCGCAATCTCTAAGCCGCGCTTGAGCTGCATGGGGTTGACCCCTGCGGTGACGTTCTTGAACCCTTCTTTAATGAGAGCCCAAGCGAGGATCGTCGCTGTGGTCGTGCCGTCGCCGGCATCGTCGTTCGTCTCTTTAGCCACTTGCTTGACGAGCTGCGCTCCGAGATTCTCAAACTCATCGGCGTACTCTTGTTCTTCAGCGATGGTCGCACCGTCGTCAATGACTTTGGGGCCACCAAACTCCTTGCCTAAGATGACGTGACGTCCCTTCGGCCCCAGCGTGATCCGCACGGCATCAGTCAGCTTCTGCACACCTCTTAAGAGCTTCTCCCGAGCATCCGCTTCAAAGATGACTTCCTTGAACTTCTTCACTGCCATAGATCTCCCTCCTTAGAGATTTACTGAATCATCGCGAGGATATCGCTGCTCTTGACGATATAGTACTCCTCGCCGTTGAGCGTCAGTTTGGTGCCGGCCAAGGCCGAGAGCAGGACTTTATCGCCCTTTTGGACTTTGACTTTTTCCATATCGGTGCCGACTTCGACGACCTCCGCGCGCACGAAGTCTAAGTCCTTCTTCGCCTCCTCGGGGAGGATGATCCCTCCGGCTTCCTCCTCCTCGATGCGCCGTACCAGGACACGGCTTCCTAAAGGCTTCAACTGCAGTTTCTTCATAGCTCTACCCCCTTTAATGAGAGATTTGGTTGATCTAATCTGATCGGTTATTGAATTAGCACTCACGGAAGTGCTTTGCTAAGGACACCCCAATTCTACCCAACAGGGGTGAGGCTGTCAAGTCTCCGAGAAAGCTGAGAGCGAGAGAGAAAAACGACGAAGCCCGGTCAGGAAAATCCCAACCGGGCTTCCGCCCAGACCCCCTCCCAGGACCTTACCAATGAGTTTGACAAGTCACCTGTTGAAATCCTGGAGGAGGGCCAGCGCTGTAAGTGTAGCAGATATTGTTCTGGAGGTCGCGTACCACAGCGTAAGACAAATAGGGTTGACCGGCCGCTATCGCAGCATTGAACGCGTCTTGCAAAGTATAGAAGAACGATGCGCCTTTGTTATAGGGCGGACTCGGAAAATCAGGCGCAGTCAAGCGCGCGACCAGTCCTAGGGCAGGATAGGCGAAGGCCGCCGTCGACCCTGTGGCCTCAAGCCCCGGTACCGTCCCAAGACCGTATCGCACAATCGGCGCGACTGCCTGACCGGAGAACGTAATCCCGCCGCTGAGCGTCAGATTCACCGTCGTGCCCGCAAGATCTTCGACATAGAGGCCCATCGGCGTGTTGGTCACCGTGCTGGTCCCAGCAAACGTCGCAGATCTCGTCCCTGAGGTAGCATAGACGGCGATCCCCGCCCAGCCAGTGCTCACACCCGTATCGTGGACGTTCACAGTGTCGATAGTCACGCCAGTGCTATTCGTCAAAGAGATGCCGTTTCTCGAGACGTCTTGCACCTCGACGTTCTTGATCAGAGCTGTCGTCACTGCGTGTAGATCGACGCCGCCGAGGGGTTGTCCACCAGGCAGCGCCGTTCTGCCTGCGCCGACAAGCTTGGCGTTCTGGATCGTGAAATTGCTCACACCGGAGACGTGGATCATGAAGTTTCTTGAGTTCCCTGCATTGAGCGTGAACTGCTCGAGCGTGACGTTGCTCCCCCCGCCAGATATGTCGATGCCATAGCCGGTCGTCGTCGGGTTGATCGTCACGAGCGCGATCCCCGCGCCGGTGATCGTGAGCGCCTTGCTGATGATAAGGCTCTCGTTATACGTCCCTGGGCAGACGAAGATCTTCTGTCCAGCAGACGCCGCGGTAATCGCTGCACCGATCGTCGAATGGTTCTTGTTGATCGTCGTGTCTGCGCTGGCGCTGTTATTCGCTGTGTTAGGGTCGTGCTCCGTCGCGGTTACGCTGGCCGTGTCGGTCATAGTGCCAGTGTAGGCACACGTTCCCGTATCGTCATCCACAACTAGGTCGATCCCCGCTGCTTTCGCCTGGACGACGATGGTCACCGTCGCGTTGTCTCCGTTGTTAATCGTGCCCAAGTTGCAGGTGACCGTCGTGGTCCCGCTGCAGCTGCCTTGGCTTGGCGTCGCTGAAACCAATTGAGCGTTGCTCGGCAGCGTATCGGTGAGCGTCACGTTCGTCGCGTTGTTCGGCCCATTATTCGTCACCGTGACTGTGTACGTCACGTTCTGCCCGTAGGTGACCGGATCAGGGCTGTCACTCTTAGCAACCGACAGATCGGCCGTCGGGTTGACCGTCGTGTCTTCGGTGTCGGAGTTGTTGCTCGCATCGGGGTCGAATTCGTTCCCCGTCACGCTCACAGAGTTCGTGATCGACGGCACCGCATCAGGCTGCGGCGTCACTGTGATCGTCACGTTCGCGTTGGAATTGGCATTGAGCGCCCCAATAACACACGTGACCGTGTGTGGCACATTATTATACGTGCACCCTGCTGAAGCCGAGACGAACGTCACAGCCGCGGGCAGCGTATCCGTCACCGTGACCCCAGTGGCATTGTTCGGCCCGTTATTGGTCACGGTGATCGTGTAGGTCAGATTGTCCCCGACGTTGACCGGATCAGGATTGTCGCTCTTGGTCACGGCGAGATCAGCTGCAGGATTAACTGTCGTAGCCTCCGTGTCGGAGTTGTTCGCCGGGGTAGGATCAAACTCCGTAGCACTGACAGCAACAGTGTTGGTGAGCGAGAGCGCCGCGCCTGTGGGCTGCACCACAATGGTCACCGTCGCGTTGGCACCGTTATTGATCGCCCCCAGATTGCACGTGATCGTCGTGGTCCCACTGCACGTGCCCTGACTGGGTGTCGCCGAGACGAACGTCACAGCCGCGGGCAGCGTATCCGTCAGCACAACGTTCGTCGCCGCCGACGGCCCATTGTTCGTCACCGTGACCGTATATGTGAGATTCTGCGTCGCGTTCACCGGGTCGGGATTGTCATCCTTGGCTACGGACAAGTCCGCCACCGGCGTGACGGTCGTCAC
>CAYYOG010000007.1:8446-26949 GCA_964473325.1 uncultured Thermotogae bacterium | reverse complement strand
CGGGATTGTCATCCTTGGCTACGGACAAGTCCGCCACCGGCGTGACGGTCGTCACCGCCGCAGCTGAGTTGTTCGCTGCGTTGCTGTCCGTGATCGCCCCGCTCACGCTCGCCGTGTTGGTGATCGACGGCACCGCCCCAGCCTGCGGCGTCACCTTAATCTCTACCGCCGCATTCCCCCCATTGGCAATCGTTCCCACATTGCACGTGACCGTGTGCGGCCCAGCATTGTATGTGCATCCCGCCGAAGCCGAACTAAACGTCACAGCCGCGGGCAGCGTATCGGTCAGCACGACGTTCGCGGCGCTCACACCCGCATTCTGACTGATGGTTGCTTGTCTCCCCGACGCCGTGGTCAGCTTCGCAGTGATTGTGCATGTCCCGACGTTGCCCACGGTCAGCGTGTACGTCAGCTCATACCCTACGCCCACCGGGTCAGGAGCATCGCTCTTGGTCACCGACAGATCCGATGTCGGGTTGGTGACTGCAAAGCTTACCTGAACGGGTGAAACGTTCGTTGGTCCGATGGTGATGGGGTTGGCTGGGCCGTTGTTGGGGGTCGTGGTGCTGGTGAACGTCCCGCCGCAGTTGGAGCTGAGCGTATAGGTCCACAGCCCTGCGGAAGACCCTGGGCTGCCTGTCAGGGTGAGGGTGTAGGTGCCGCCATGGATGATGGCTGCAGGCAGGCCGCTGAACGCGATAGACGGGCCTACGGTCGTGCACCCGAAGGCGCCCACCAGCGCCAGCACGATGAGAATCCCTGCAATCTTCCCTATCATCTTCATCATCTTCTATAACCTCCTTGCTGTATGGCTTTTGCGATTTTTCAGCTTTTGAATACCACTACGAGTAGGCTAAGCCATCACCCCCCTCACCAATAGAGAAAAGCGTTGTTGACCAACAGAGAGCGTACGTGAAAAAAGAGAACAGAATCCCGGACCCATATCGTCGGGTCGACTTACCATTCCTAATCGCCCCTTCTTGCCTGAGAGCGAAGCCCCAAAAACTCTCCGCTCCCCCACACTCTTGTGGGTGCTTTTTGTTATTATAAAGCTTTTGCGTTGGGTCGTCTTTGCTCTAGAGCAATGAGCAAAAAAGAGCGTGAATGCGGTGTATGCTCGTATCTTTGTATCACAAGATCAGGCGTGCGCCCTTGCAGGGCTGGCCAGCTGCGTCCGAAAGCCTTGATCATGCTGCTGCGCCTTATACTTTATAATGACAGATAATGACAGGCGCTCGCTAATTTCGCGGGCCAGACGATGAGCGCGTGGCGATGCCGCTCTACCATCCCGCAACCCTCCCAGGACTTTAAGATGCGATTGACCGTATAAGGCGAGAGCCCTGTAGACATCGCTAGCTCGTGCTGCGTGACAGGCAAGAGAGCGCAATCCCCCTCGCACAGGTCCTCAGCCAAGTGCTTCACCACCCAGAAGAGCCGCTCCTCCGCACGCCCGCAAACAAACCAATTCAAAGTCTCTACAAGGTCCATGTACATCTGCTGCATGATAGCGAGAGAATTCAGAGCCACTGATGGGAACGCATGCAAGAAACGTACAGCGTCTTTCATCTCCCAGCGCAGCACGCGCACGTCGGTAGCCGCCTGCGCAGAGACGCAATACCGCGAGACCATCCCGAAATAGGCCATGCGAAACGCTATGCCCGGCTTGATGAACCTCACAATGATCTGCCTTCCGTTGGGGTGGTGGTAAATCATCTTTATCAGGCCGCTGAGCAAAAGATAACTATAGTGAGCTGGCTCCCCTTGGTGATAGAGGGACTCTCCGGCGTGGGCTTCGAGGAGCCGAGCTGGTTCGGCTATCATACGTAGCTGGTCATCATCCAAACCTCGATAATAGGGGCTATTGAGTTTTTTCAGCAGCGCGACACGCTCGTCGAGGCAAGATTGAACAGTCCCCATGATGCCCTCGTTTTTACTATGATAAATAAATTGCGTTGCTCTTGTCAAATCTCACGTGGAACTTTGCACTGTCTGCGTGGGACAGCGGGGCTCGACAAGAAAAAAGCCTTACAGTATAGTGCACTCGTTATGCCCTCAGGGAAGACGCATCTGGGCATCGAGCTGATCTTGCTGCCCGTCTGGGTTGCGCTCTTCTATCTTTTCATAGACACTTCGTGGCAAGCTGGAGCTCTCTTTGCCGGGGCGTATCTCTTCTCGAGTCTGCTGCTCAGCCCTGATTTAGACTTACGGCACAACCGCAGCCGACGACGTTGGGGGCTTTTGGGCTTCATTTGGATTCCCTATACAAAAGTCTTTAAGCATCGTGGGGTCAGCCATAGCCTGCTCTTTGGGACTGTGACCCGTCTGGGGTATCTAGGGGTTCTTAGTCTCTTGATCGCCCTCGGGCTAAGCTATTTTCGCGTCTGGGCAGTCCCGCTCGACTCCCTGACGGCAGCACCGCTAGATCTGAAGCTTGTGGGGACTCTCGTGGCGGGCTTGTGGCTGCCCAATACTATTCACACGCTCACCGATCACGTGCACCGTCTCTGGCCGCGCCGACGCCGCCGTTACTGATCCTGCTTGACAATCGCGCGCTCTTGTGGCACAATACAACCATCAGCAACTCAGCAACAAGGAGGTAGACCATGGGTGCGCGCGAAGAGTTAGAAGCCCAACTCAAGAGCGTTTTCGGGAAGGCCAAGTATCCCGTCAAGAGCGTCTTTGATCTCCTGCCGGTGCTGCCCCAAGGGCCGATGACCAAGTTCACCGCGGGGGATAAGTCCTGGACAGCAATGGAGCTGTCGCAAAAATTGGGCGGGCAGGCCAGATTCCCGTACAACGACGTGGACTCTCTCGTGAAAGACCTGCTCGACGGTCTAGCCGCCCGAGGCGAACTCTAAACTTTCTATGACGATTGGAGCCGGGCGCGAACCGGTCATTGTCGAGGCCGTCCGTACTCCCATCGGCAAGCGCGATGGGTTCTTTAAGGATATCCGTGCTGATGAGATCGGGGTCATCGCGATCAAAGGGCTGCTGGAGCGGACACAGATTGACCCTGCCGAGATCGAAGACGTCATCTTCGGGTGCGTCACCGCGCGCGGCGAGCAGGGGTTCAATATTGCGCGCATTATCGCTTTAGAAGCAGGCTTACCTATAGAATCTGCCGGGGTCACGGTCAATCGCCTGTGCGGTTCCTCTCAGCAAGCCATTCACTTCGCCGCCCAAGAGATCTTAGCAGGCGTTTGCGAGTGCACTATTGCCGGCGGGGTCGAGAGCATGACCCGTGAGCCCATGGGCTCTGACTTAGATAAGCCCCTCAACCCCAAGCTCTTGGCGCAATACGAGATCGTCCCCCAAGGCGAATCAGCAGAGCGCATCGCTGACCGATGGAGCATCTCCCGTAAAGAACTCGATGAGTTCTCTCTGCAGAGCCATCTCAAAGCTGCGCACGCCCAAGATGCGGGGTACTTCGACAGCCAGATTATCCCAGTCACCATCAACAATATAACGCTGAAGCACGATGAAGGCGTGCGGCGCTACGCTTCCCCTGAAGAAGGGCGAGAGAAGCTCGCCAAGCTCGCTCCGGCCTTCCGCCCCGCCAACGGGAAGATCACCGCGGGGAACTCGTCCCAGATCAGCGACGGCGCAGCCGCGCTCTTAATTATGACCCGAGAGAAAGCCAAAGCCCTGGGCTACAAGCCCATAGCACGCTTTCGCTCTTGGGCTGTCGCTGGGGTCGATCCGACAATTATGTTGACTGGCCCGATCCCGGCAACGAAAAAGGTCTTACAGAAAGCAGGGCTCTCGATCAACGACATAGATCTTTTCGAGTGCAACGAAGCGTTCGCGTCGGTGCCCATCGCGTGGGGCAGGGAACTTGACGTCCCGTGGGAAAGGGTGAACGTCAACGGCGGAGCAATCGCGCTCGGGCACCCTCTGGGAGCGACGGGCGCGATCCTCTTCACAAAGATTCTCTATGAATTACAGCGACGCGATGCCCAGCTTGGTCTCGTCACGATGTGCATCGGCTTTGGTCAGGGCATCGCTACGGTGCTCGAGCGTCTATAGCGAACTCACCGTCGGCTTGATTTCATATCTGACGGTGCCACGCACAGCACGAGAGATGAGACACCGTTGATGCGCCAAGTGCGCTGCTCGCGCGATGGCTAAGTCATGAGCCCTGGGGTCGCCTTCTACTTCTAAATGGGGTTTGAGAACGATCTCCGTGAAATGAACCCCCTCTTCTTCGTGAGAGGAGACGCGCCCCTCAGCCTCACACTCGATCTTTTTGATGGGCAGACGCATCTTCTCAGCGACGTACGCTAACGTAATGAGATAACATGAGCACGCTGCGGAGAGAAAGAGCTCTTCAGGGTTTGTCGGCCCGCCAATCCCTCCGAACTCCTCAGCGACGGAGAAGGGCGTCCGTATGGTTTGCTCTTCGTTGACGAGCTCGCCCTGGCCGTGCACCCCACCGTGCCACTGCCCGAAGACCCTAAAGACATACTTGGTGTGCATGGGTACCAACCCCTTTGTGTAAACGTGATTGTTCAGAATACCAAAAAGTCCCGAGCCTGCCAACTCGCCCACCGGCCCTCCGCTGACTATACTTAAACGTGTTGCCATGACCGGCGTTGAGTTCTTAGAGAAACTTAGAGAATATCTGCCGGGCTTTGAGGCGCGCCCCTCCCAACACGCGATGCTGATGGCGTGCGAGCGCGTCATCGAGTCTGGAGGGACGCTGCTTGTCGAAGCCCCCACCGGCGTGGGCAAGACCTTCGCGTATGCGATCCCAGCTATTCTCTCCAGGAAGAGAACGATCATTTCGACAAATAAAAAGAACCTCCAAGATCAACTCATACACAAAGACCTGCCCCTGCTCGCTCGAGTGCAGCGCTTTCGCTCCGCGGTCGCCAAGGGATTTGCAAACTATCTCTGCTTGCTGGCGCTGCATGGGTTTCAGCCAAAGACCCTCACCGAAGCCCAGGAGCATAGGCGCCTGCTGCGCTGGGCCGATGAATCTGAAGATGGGGAAATAGACTTGCTCACGCCGCCCAGCCCCATCTGGGATGAAGTCCGCGCCGATTCGGCAGGGTGTCTCAGACAAGATTGCCCTTACTACGATCAGTGTTTTTACTTTCGTGCCCGCGAACGATGGTTCGGCGCAGATCTCTTAGTCGTCAATCACTCGCTGCTTGCTGCCGATGCTGCGCTATGGGCACAGACAGAGCGCGGCTTGCTGCCCGACGCCGACGCGCTCATCATCGACGAAGCGCACGCGTTAGAAAGCGCGTTCTCTGATGCGTCTACCCACTGGGTAAGTCGCTATACTATAGACAATCTCATTCGAGAGGTCCTCGCGCTCGACCGCCGCTTGGGGGCCAAAGCGCACATCCCGCTCTCGCGGCTGCAGACGCTCGCCCCCACGTTCTTTGAGCAGCTACGCACACGCCATCTGGGGGAGCGTTGGCGCGTCACCCCGGAGAGATTCGCCCTGCGGCCTGAAGCCGAGCTCTTGCTTCAAGCACTCGTCCAGCTCCACACCGCGATAGAAGATTTTCTCGCACAAGAGTCGCCAACGCTCTTTGCCCACAGCGACCGGCGAGTACATCTATTTAAGATTCGCAGGTGCGCAGCGTGGGTCGCCGAAGTCGCCACGACGCTCCTGCACTTTCTGGAGCTTGCTCAGAGGGGCTCTCCCCGCGTCCGTTGGATAGAATCTTCTGAAAGCAGAGCTGCACTCTGCGTCGCTCCGCTCTACCCCAAGACAGAGCTTCAAGACGGTCTGCTCACACGCTTTCAGTCTATTATTTTGACTTCAGCGACGCTGTCGGTCGCGGGAGACTTCAGCTATATTCAAAATCAGCTGGGCGTCGCAGGCGAGACCCTGGCGCTGGAGTCGTCATTTGATTATGCGCGACAAGTCCGGCTTTATATTCACAGACTGCATCCTCCGGAGCGGGGCAATCTTTCAGAGCATTACTTAGACGAGCTCGCGCGACGCATCGCTCGGGTTATTGAGGGCACGGGCGGTGGAGCACTCGTGCTCTTCACCAACGCACGAGCCTTAGATGAGACTGCACAGAGACTGCGTGAACGTATCAATCTCCCAATGCTCTGCCAAGGGGAAGAATCCCGCCCGCAGCTCTTGGCTAAATTCCGGGCCGACGGTAATGCTGTCTTATTAGGCTTAGATTCGTTTTGGGAAGGGATCGACGTGCCAGGACCAGCGCTCCGTGCCGTGATTATCACTAAGATCCCATTTGAAGTTCCCGATGATCCCATTCACGAAGCGCGCGTCGAGCGTCTTCGCGAAGAAGGACGCGACCCGTTCAATGAGTATATTCTGCCTAGGGCCGCGTTGAAATTAAAACAGGGCTTTGGGCGGCTCATCCGCACGGCAACCGATACCGGAGAAGTGCATATCTTAGATGGGCGGGTGCTCACGCGTTCCTATGGCAAAAGGCTCCTGCGTGCCCTCCCTCAAGGGCTCGAGATCAGAGTTATAGACTGAGCAAGAGTCGCTGGAGCTCCAGCTTGACAGGGGCTTGCAGAGGCACAACTTGGGAGGCCTGTTGCTGGTTTCGTACGCACTCTGGTCCGCAGACCTTTCTCTGTCGACGCGTCAGCCACGAGACGATTGCAACAAGAGCGGGATAAAGCCAGAACGCCACGCGTGCCCCCGGAACTTGCAAACCCTGGACGATGCGCCGTGCGGCCTCGCGCCCCCAGCTCACACAATCTTCTTCAAAGAGAAACATAGAGAACCCAAAGCTGTCACCAAACTGGGCACGCAACACCCTCTGCGCGCCTTCACTCTCAAAGGGAAGCAGCGCCAAGCTCTTCCTAGAGTCAAGCAGACCCACTAAACGCGCAAAACCGCGACAGTACGCGCACTCGCCGTCGTAGATCAGAAGCTTCGTGGCCACACCTTCATTGTAACAGCTATTTTAATAATCTTCTAAATATCGCTCGATCTCCCAAGGCGTCACCGCGATACGATACTCGTGGATTTCCCTCTCTTTAGCTTCTAGATACCTCTCCAAAATATGCTCGCCTAGGGCAGCTTGGACGACGGCATCACGCTTGAGCGCTTCAAGGGCTTCTGCCAAGTCTGCTGGCAATGACCTAATACCCCGCTCCGCGCGCTCTGCCCTGGTAAGCTCGTAGATGTTCTCCTCAACGGGATCAGGGGGCGTGAGCTTGCGCTTGATCCCGTCAAGCCCGCTCATCAAGATCGCTGCATACGCTAAGTATGGGTTGCACGAGGGGTCAGGACTGCGCAGCTCAAGCCGCGTAGAGGTCTCCGGGGTATTGCTGGCGGGAACCCGAATGAGCGCGGAACGATTGATTCTCGCCCAGCTGATATTGACCGGGGCTTCGTACCCTGGCACAAGGCGCTTGTAGGAGTTCACCAACGGATTGGCGATCGCTGTGATCGCCCCGATGTGCTCAATGATCCCCGCGAGAAACTGCCGTGCAACCTCACTCAACTCATAAGGGTCCCTGGGGTCGTAGAAAGCGTTGTGATTGCCGCGCCACAGTGAGATATGCGTGTGCATCCCACTGCCGTTAATGCCATAGACCGGCTTAGGCATGAACGTCGCATGGAGGCCATGCTTCATAGCGATGGTCTTAACGACGAAACGCAGTGTCACCATATTGTCAGCGGTACGTAGCACCTCCGCGTAGCGAAAGTCGATCTCATGTTGGCTGGGGGCAACCTCATGATGAGCAGCTTCAATCTCGAAGCCCATTTGCTCCAAAGCCACGACGATATCAGCGCGGGCCTCTTCCCCTTGGTCGAGAGGGGTGAGATCAAAATAGCTCCCGCGATCATGGAGCTCCACCGAGGCCTGACCATGAGGAGTCCGACGGAAGAGGAAGAACTCGGCTTCCGCGCCGGCGTACATCGTATAGCCAAGCTTTTCGGCCTCAGCAATGGCACGCTTGAGGACATAGCGCGGATCCCCTGGGAAGGGGCGCCCATCAGGCAACAAGACGTCACAGATGATGCGCGCTGTGCGGGTAGAGTTTATCGTCCACGGGTAGACTGTGAATGTGGTTGGGTCAGGTTGCAAGTACATATCGGATTCAGAGATGCGCATGAACCCTTCAATGGAAGAGCCGTCGAACGCAATGCCCTTCTCCAGAGCAAATTTCAATCGCGTCGCAGGAATCTCGACGTTTTTAGGAACGCCAAAGATATCTGTAAACTGCAAACGAACGAAATTAATATTATTATCTCTGACAGCTTTCAAAACGCCTTCCCTCTGCTTGCTCATCTTCAGACCCCTTCTCGTTCCAGGATGGCAGGATCATAGCAAAATTATCTCGCTTTGTCAAGTAATCTTCGAAAAATCTAAATATATTTATAAAAATCCCCGTAAAAGATATCATTCGATCTATTTATATAAAAAACGGTGATCGTTTGTTTTCTATTAGATTGTGCGCAGGCAATAGCGTATGATAGAAAGGGTATCAACGTGAAGGAGCTGAGCATGAAGGTCTTTTATACAATAGAGGAGTGCCCCATAGGGTACTTGCTCGTAGCAGCAACAGAGCGCGGACTCTGCGCCGTACAGCTTGGCAAATCTCGCGAAGAGCTTGAGCAGACTCTGCATAAGCAGTTTGCGACAGCCCGGAGAGATGAAGCTCGTCTTCGCCCTTGGATCACAGCTTTACGAGAATACTTCAAGGGACATGCGCTTGCCCCTGCACTCCCCTTAGACGTTCGAGCGACGACGTTCCAGAAGCGTGTCTGGAAGGAACTCACAAAGATCCCCTACGGCCAGACGCGCTCCTATAGCGAGATCGCACGAAAGATTAAGCAGCCCAAGGCTGCTCGAGCCGTGGCCCGCGCCTGTGCAGCTAACCCCGTCCCAATAGTGATCCCCTGCCATCGCGTTATCAGAAAAGACGGCTCTCTTGGGGGCTACGGCGGCGGGAGCGCGCGCAAGCGAGCCCTGCTCTCCCACGAAGGAGCCCTTTAGCCAGGATTTGCCAGCAGAAAACTTCTATGATATAATCCCGTTCCCGTCATAAGAGAGCACCAAGCTGCAATGGCATCAATTTCAACGCAGAATAAGGAGCTTCGTTATGGGCCAAGCGTTCGCCATCAAGACGGAAAATTTAGGTCGTATCTATCAAATCAAGCGCAAGCGCGGCGAAGCTGGCCCCACAACGCTTGTCGCTTTGGAAGGCGTCACCTTAGAAATTCCCCAAGGTGAGCTCTTTGGACTGCTCGGCCCCAACGGCGCCGGAAAGACAACGCTGATAAAAATCTTGACGACGCTGCTGACCCCCACCAGCGGGCGCGCTTTTGTAGACGGCATCGACGTAGTAGAAAATCCTCAAGAAGTCCGGCGGCGCATCAACATGGTCTCCGGCGGAGAATCGTGTGGGTATGGGCTGCTCACCGTCGAAGAGAACTTATGGATGTTCACGCAGTTTTACGGGCTCGACTTTAAGACAGCTCGTGAGCGCATTCAGTATATGCTCGAAGTCGTGGGGCTAGCCGACCGCGCCAAGACTAAAGCGTATCACTTGTCGACGGGCATGAAGCAGAAGATGAACTTCGCCCGCGGGTTTCTCAACGATCCGCAGATTCTCTTTCTCGACGAGCCCACGTTGGGGCTGGACGTGCAGACGTCACGAATTTTGAGGGATTTCGTGAAGCGCTGGGTGCGCGAGCGCACGGGGAAGACCATTCTGTTGACGACCCACTACATGACCGAGGCCGACGAGCTCTGCGACCGTGTTGCGATCATTGACCAGGGCAGGATTTTAGCATGCGATACCCCGGCGAACCTCAAGAGAAGACTCCAAGGGGCTTCGATCTTCAAGCTCCAGACGACGCCCCTGGACGCGCTCGAGCACTTTAAGCAACTCCCAGGGGTGACGCAGTTTGCCGGCCATCGGCGCAACGGCCATACTGAGCTCAATTTTATTCTCGAGGACGAGAACGCCCTAGTAAAAGTCTTAGACGCCGTGCAAGCCAAGGGCGCGCACTTATTATCGCTCGAGAAGCGTGAGCCCACGCTCGAAGACGTCTTCATTCACTTAGTGGGTCGCGGGCTCAGCGACGAAGAGAGCCCGCCAGAAAGACTCCTATGAAACACTTTCGTCACGAGCTGACAGTCTTTGTCCGCACGGTGATCGGTCGAGCTTATCCTCGGCTCATTGGGCTCCAACGCGAGCGGAGCTGGCTCTTCTTCGAGATCGTCCTCCCGCTCCTGGGAACTTCGGCGTTCGTCTTCATCTACCGGGCATTGGGGGCTAAGCCGGAGTTCGCTGGCTTCGCTGTGCTCGGCGGCGCGATGACCGCCTATTGGATGAACGTGCTCTGGAGCATGGCCACGCAGTTTTATTGGGAGAAAGAGACGGGTAATCTCGCGCTCTATCTCATCGCGCCCACGTCGCGCATGGCAATTTTGTTAGGGATGGCTCTAGGGGGCATGGTCGCGACGACCGTGCGCGCTCTGGCCGTATTAATACTAGGCTCGCTCGTCTTTCGAGTGACTTTTACAGTGAGCAACTGGGGAGCTTTGTTACTAGTCTTCTTCTTAACGTTAGTCGCCCTCTACGGATTGGGAATGATCTTCGCGTCGGCGTTCTTGCTCTACGGGCGCGAAGCGTGGCACATGGCCAACTTATTGCAAGAGCCCGTGTTCTTGCTGTCGGGGTTTTATTTCCCCATCAAGAGTTTAGGCTTTTGGATCTCTGCCGGGGCGTCGCTCATCCCTATAACTTTGGGCTTGGACGCAATGCGACAACTGCTCTATCCCCAAGCGGGCTGGGGCTTTCTCGATGTGGGAGTCGAGACGCTGATCTTGGCGATCTTGAGCATCGTCTTTCTTGTTGCCGCCCATCGGATGTTGCTTTGGTTAGAGAATATAGCACGGCGTGAGGGACGGCTCACGGTGAGAGGGCAATAAGCTTATGGCCACCCGCGTGCTTACACGAGAGACCTGGCACGAGAGCCTGCGCAGCTTAAAAGTCGCCACATGGCTGGGCTGGCAGATCGAATCGAATTGGACCGATCCGTTTCTCTTCGCTGTCTATTCGCTGATCAAGCCCATCGCCGGAGCGATGATCTTGGTTGTGATGTACTTAGTGGTCTCCGGTGGCCAGACGAATAACCCGCTCTTTCCCTATATCTATCTGGGGAATGCGTTCTATATCTACGTCGGCTCAGTGCTCATGGGGATCAGTTACGCCGTGATCGACGACCGCGAGCACTACGGCGTTCTGAAATACATCTACGTCTCGCCGATCCAAGTCTATTTCTATCTATTGGGGCGCGGGGTCGCGCGCACGCTGACGGGCACGATCGCTGTGCTGATTACGCTGGCGTTTGGGGTGCTTGTCTTCAAGATTCCCATAAATTTTCTGACAATGAATCACGCGCTCTTCTGGCCGGTCTTTCTCAGTGGGCTCGCAGGGTTGGCCCTCATTGGGATTCTCCTAGCAGGGTTAACTCTGATCACGGCGCGGCACAATTACTTTATGGGCGAGGCCGTCGCTGGAGCGTTGTATCTGCTCTGCGGCGCGGTCTTCCCGCTCGATGTACTCCCCAAATTTCTTCAGTATATAGGGCTTGGGCTGCCCATGACATATTGGCTGGAGGGGCTGCGGCGCGCGGTGCTGGGCACAAGCGCTAGTCCGCTTCTAGCACCCTTCTCTAACGAGACAATCTTGATGATCTTAGTGATCTCGACGCTCCTTGTCGGGGCGATCTCGCTGAGTTTTTATCGGTGGTGCGAGCGCCGCGCCAAGGAGAAGGGGCTCATAGATATGCAAACGATGTATTGAAGTTGATATAATGAGAACACTATGAAGACCATGGTGAAGGTGCTTATTGGAATAGCGCTCGTTGCCGTGCCAGCCCTCGCTCAGCAGCCCTTGGTCGTGAAAGTCTCCTGTCGCGATAGTGCGACCATCACGCTCGAACCAGATCGCATCGAATCGCTGATCTTGCGTGCTACAGGGCGGACTGTCCAGTGGGAGCTCGAGACTTCAGGCTGTCCACCAAATATCTCCCGCGTCGAGATTCGGTTTGCTCAGACAAGCCCCTTCGGCGAGACTCCTGCGGACAAAGAGCTGATCGTGCCGGAGCTGCCCTCGCCCCTACCGGAGAGCGTGCCGCTCATCAGTCGTGAGATCACGACTCCAGGGGAGCATCACTACGAAGTGCTCTTAATAGACGCCGAGGGCAATGTTTTGGCTAAACAACAAGGGCGGATCTCCGCGCGGGCCATTGCGCCAGGGATGACTCTTCCCAGCCTGATCTTGGCTGGCTTGATCGTGGGGCTCTTTTTCTTGTTGATCCGCCGTCGTCTCAGCACGCTCTCGGCGTAATGTCGGATGATCGGGAGACTTCACGCAGCCTGGCATAAGCACCGGGTGCTCGTGCGGGCATGGCTGACGCTTGTTGAGATCATCGGAGCGTTTTTCTTGCTCCAACCATTGCTGTTCGAGATCGGCTTCATTCGCTGGGCCAATGAGAGCACAGCTCGACTGCTTGCACTTACCCTGACGCTGCTTGGGAATCCTAGCACTGCTTCGGGAACTCTTGTGCGTTCAGAGCTCTTTTCCCTAGAGATTGTCTTCGAATGCACGGCGATTCTCCCTCTGGTGCTCTTCGTCGCTGCCGTCGCAGCGACACCAACGCGGATGCCAGCAAGGCTTTTGGCCTTGGCCTGGGGAATACCTGCGATCGTCTTCTTTAATCTCATCCGGCTCGCCAGCTTAGTGTACATTGGGCGTCTTGCGCCACATGCATTCGAGACAGCGCACTTGCTCGTTTGGCAACCACTGACGATTCTCTGTGCGGTGGCGCTGTGGCTGCTGTGGCTGGAGCGCAGACAGATTCGAACTCCATGAACTTGCTCAAGATCGTTCTCTTTCTTGTTGGATGCGCGGTCATTCTCACGGTGTTCGCGCTCGTGTGGCCGCTGGTAGCGCCCGGCTATGCGCAACTTCAAATCTTTTGTGTGCAGCCCATGCTCAGCCCGCCGTTGCGCTTGGCTGTAGACTCTGAGGGCATCGTCGTCTCTAGCAGCGAACAATTTCTGACACGAAGAGAGTTTCTCAGCTTCGGCGGGCTGGGGCTGACCATTGCGCTCTGGCTCATGACGCCAGGCTTGTCTGCAAAGAGACGCATACTCTGGACGGTGTTGGGATTAGTAACGATCTTTCTCTGGCATGTAGTGAGCTTACGTGGGTTGATTGCCTTTGTCCAAGCCCTGGAGCGTGGGCAGGGCAGCGGGCTCATGACGCTGCTTTATAGCGTCATCGCCGTAGGAGACTGGATCGTGCCCGTCGCGCTGTGGGGGGCCGTGTTGATCGCTTATCGCTTGTGGGGATCAGGCGCTGCTCCATAGATTGCCGTCTTGCGGCCTAAGCGCCAGGCCCAGCAGCTATCGCCATACGACCAATGCCACCATTCCCCAGCATAGTTAGTGAACCCGGCTTGGGTCATAACGTTGATGAGCAACTCCCGGTTTTTACGCGCTTCTTCGGAGATGCCCTTGGCATAAGTGGCGGCGACGGCGCGCGCTTTCGGCGTGCGCCACTTGTACGGAGAAGTCATATCTAACTCGGTGTTGTCAGGGCCGATGATCGTCAAATCAATAGCTCCGCCAGTACTGTGTCCTGGGGGAGTCTTTATATCTGGCGGGTGCACGAATGTGTTCGTTAGGCGCCTTAAGACGTTCTTAGGCGCTTTGGGGTGGCGGCGCTTCATACGACGGTAGACTCGCTGATAGATTTTCTTTTGCTCTTCGAGAGAGCGATAGGCGCTGAAGACGCCGAGCTTATAGCCCTTGGGGAGGAGCCGTGCAGCTTTTTTGAGCATTCGAGCGACGGTCTTTCGGGCGAAGAGCTGTTGCGGCTCTCCGGTGTGCCAATTGGGCAAGACAAGGATGCGTGGATCAAGCCCGTTGAGCTTGACCAACGGCTCGCCGTTGTCACGAATGTGAATTTTGTTGAGCTCGCTGATCGGCTCGATGCTGGGGTTACGGCGTCTAGGCATAGGATGTGATTATACTATGATCCCGCGCTCACGCAAGAATTCCCTATCGTTAAACTCAATCTCGCGGTCAGAGAATATTTGTGTGCGCTCGTGGCCCTTGCCCGCGATCAAGACACA
This sequence comes from uncultured Thermotogae bacterium, assembly GCA_964473325.1. GTDB lineage: Bacteria > Bipolaricaulota > Bipolaricaulia > RBG-16-55-9 > DRXL01 > JANXCC01. The sequence continues at coordinate 12,839 of CAYYOG010000007.1, read as the reverse complement.
CTCCCCCGGACGCGCTAGCTCCAGCGCTTGCAAGATCGCCTGCGCTCGATCTACAATGACCTTATAGGGCACGCCCAAGGGGCGAATCCCAGACTCAATCTGGCATGTGATCTCGTGTGGGTCTTCGCTCTTAGGGTTGTCGCTTGTGATGATTGTATAATCTGCCAAGCGGCCGCTGATCTCTCCCATGATCGGCCTCTTGTACGGATCGGACTCGCCTCCGCAGCCAAAGACGCTGATCACCCTGGGATAGAAATTTTTCAGCGTGCGCAGCACCTTCTCTAGAGAATCGGGCGAGTGCGCAAAGTCGATCCACACAAAGACCCCGTCGCGTGTGCGGTAGCGCTCGCACCGGCCCTCGATCTGCCGCACGGACTCAATCCTCGATTTGATGGCGTCTAGATCCAACCCACGCTCGATCCCAACCCCTATCGCTGCAAGAATATTATAGACATAAAACTCCCCTGGTAGACTCGTCTCGATAGGCATAGCGCCAACGGGCGTGTGCGCGATGAATTGCGATCCCGCGGGGCTGAGCTCGATCTGGTCGGCCCACAGATCATACGGTGAGCCTAAGCCATACGTCCAGACCCGTGCCCGCGTCGCTGCGATAAAAGACCGAGCATGCGGATCATCGCCGTTGATGAGCGCCCGCGCGTCTGCGCGTAAGCGCGCAAAGAGTTTGAGCTTTGCACGCAGATATTCATCCATCGTGCGATAGTAATCGAGATGGTCGTGGGTGATATTCGTGAAGATAGCAACGTCAAAATCTATGCCATGCACGCGCTCTTGGGAGAGGGCGTGCGCTGAGACTTCGATCACGAAGTGCTTCTGCCCAGACTGCACAGCGTCCCAAGCCCGACGTTGGATCTCGACGGCCCCTGGGGTCGTGTACAGCGAATTATACTGTAAAGCGTTGTGGACGGTCGTGCTGAGAGCTGATTCGCCCAACACCGCAGCAGCGAGCACACTGACCGACGTCTTCCCATTGGTGCCGGTGGTGCCCACCGTATAGAGTTTTTTAGTTGGAAAATCGTAAAAAGCGCAGGCAAGCTCCGCGAGCGCGCGGCGGCTATCGGGGACGAGCACATAGGGGATATGGGCAGGCAATCGCAAGTCAGTGCGCTGGCCCACGACGGCGACCGCACCCTTGGCAAGGGCTGTTCCAATATAATGATGCCCATCGGAGCGGGTCCCAGGGACGGCGACGAAGAGCGCGCCTGACCGGACTTCTCGAGAATCGTCAGTGATATGAGAGATATGAACAGAACGATCTCCATAAACGGCGCGATGGGAGACAGACGCTAAGAGTTCCTGGAGAGATTTTGAGCGCAACGTATCCATGCCCTTACTCTACTATAAGGGCTTCGTAAAGGGCAAGGGCGCTTGTCCAGTGCCGAGAAGATTTAAGGGGGCGCAGGGGCTCCCGTGGGCATCCCCGCTACTTGGCACCCCGCCCCACTCGCTTGCTCTACATCTTGCGGGATGGACCGCACGCTGCACCTTCACTCTAACGCGACTCCCCAACCCTGACCATAAGCTAGATTAAGAAAAACCTCGGCTTGCTTAAGATTTGGCTTAAGCTAGATTAAGGTCGCGTCGGGACTTCACAAGTAGACTTAACTGGAGTATAATGAAATGATACAGTGAAGCAGGCAGGCCAGCTTATCTTCTGATGTACCATTACGCGCTCAGTCCACGAGAGCCCGGCCAAGATTGTTGACCCATTATGCCAATACAACCTCAAAGCCCTAAGAAACTCCGTCGCCGACCCCTGCTGATGGTCTTGGTCTGCTTCGCCTTAGGAGCCCTCGCAGCGCACACCTTTGAGTGCTCGTTCCTCTGGCTCGCTGCACTGACAGCACTTATGCTCACCTTAGCTATTGTGAGTCTCTGTAGCCGGAGACTGCGCCCACTCAGCACATTCGCCACACTGAGCACATGCACAGCTCTCGGCGCTCTGCTCTACATCAACGCGCGCTTCCCCGCAGAAAGACTCTATGAGCATATTGAGAAAATCCAGCATGTTCAGGGTGTCGTCGTCAGCTACCCCGATCATGGCCCGGAGCGCTCGCGCTTTGTGCTCAAGCCTCGCAACGCTCCAGGGTATCTGCAAGTCTTCTACGATCACACCCGCGATCCTGAATATTTTCAGATTGACTACGGCGACGAGCTCGTCATCCGCGCGCCGGTGCGCGTGCCCACAAACCGTGAAGGAGAGCTCTTCGATTATCGCGAATATCTGCGACGTCGCGACATCTGGGGCGTCATCTGGGTCTATCGCGAGAGCCAGGTAAAGATCATCGCGCGCCGCCAGGGATCACTTCTTCTGCAATGGGGATACGATCTTCGACAAGCGCTCTTCACTCAGATCGAACGCTATCTCTCTCTTGAGCAGGGCGCGCTCTTGAAGGGCTTGCTCTTTGGGGAGCGCGAGAGCCTTCCCCAAGAGATTGAAGAGAGTTTTCGCGACGCCGGGGTGATGCATGTGCTCGTCGCCTCTGGCGCAAATCTGGGGATGATTGTAGCATTGCTCGCTCTTATCGTGAGCTGGTGGGGCTTCAACTTCACGAAGCTGTATCTTCTCGCCACGCCCGTAGTGCTCATCTATCTTCTGATTGTCGGCTTTGAGCTGAGCCTGCTGCGGGCGACAGCGATGTTCTTCTTCCTCACGATCGGGTTTTTCTTTGCCGAGCGCGGGTGGCTGCTCAAGCGTTGGGTTGATCCCCTTCAGAGTTTAGTGACGGCAGCTCTCGCAATCTTGCTTGTTGATCCTGAAGCGCTCTTTGACGTCAGCTTTCAGTTGAGCTTCGCCGGGACGTTGGGGATTCTTTTAGCCGTGCTCTATGTGTGGCCGCCGTTGATGAAACTCCTCAAGCTTGTCCCACGCCCTCCCCGCGAAGAGGCAGGGCTGCGCCGCGCCGCTCGCACTGTGCTCGTCTTTGTGCTCGTTACGCTCGCAGCGCAGCTTGCCGTTGCACCGGTGCTTGCGTATCACTTCCATCGCGTCTATGTGTGGGGCGCGATTTTGGGAAATCTCGTGATCGTCCCGCTGGTGACAATTGCGCTCTGGGGTGGGATATTTTTACTGATTGTAAGCGCACCCCCGCTGCCCTTTATCGCTCAGACGATTGCCACACTGGAAGGGCTGCTCTTGCAGCTACTTATTTTCTTGAGTGACTGCTTCGCTCATCTGCCCGGAGCCGTCTGGAGCTTCTAACGCTTCTTCTTAAGCTGGCTGAGCTTGTGTCGTGCTTCGACAAGCGCCGCGACGAAGTCCTCAAAGTCTTCGATGGGCATGCTGATGTCGACGTACCCATATTGAACGTAGACTTCGTGTTCGTTTGTGTCGTGCCAGACGCTGATCCATGTTTCGCTCGCTGCGACAGCTTCTGCCAACGTCTCGATGGCCATAACGCTCACGCTCCCCACAAACAGTATAGCTGACGTTGTGCACCAAAGAGAAATTCTCTAAGCTTTGTGTATGGGGCGCATACTCGGCATAGACTTTGGCGAGAAGCGTCTTGGGCTGGCCATCAGCGACGAGAGCCAAACATTAGCCAGCCCGCTGGCTACCTACGCGCGCACAGATCAAGAGAACGATCTGAAGTTTCTCGGCAATCTCGTCGCTCAATATCAGATCACTGAGATCGTGCTAGGGCTGCCACTTCATATGGACGGCTCGCTAAGTGAGAAAGCTCAGCAAGTTCTTGAATTTAAGAGACTGCTTGAAGAGCACCTAAAGCTCCCCGTGCATACGTTCGACGAGCGCCTGACAACGGCGGAAGCCGAGCGCGTGCTTCTCCAAGCTGACCTGAGTCGTAAAAAACGCAAGACCAAGCGCGATGCGCTCGCAGCCGTCTTGATCTTGCAGGGGTATCTGCAAAAAGTCACTTGAACTTGATCTTCTGAATCCGGTGGTTCCCCGCTTCGGCAACGTAGATGACCCCTTCCGAGTCAACAGCCAAATCAACGGGCTGATCAAATTGCCCATCGCCTGCCCCTAAGCTGCCCCACTTCACGATAAACGCACCGTCAGGGGAAAATTTCTGAATCCGGTCGTTGCCTGTGTCCAACACATACACAATCCCCTGGTTGCTCACGGCGATATCAGTAGGGGAATTAAACTGCGATTCGGCTTGGCCGAACGCCCCCCAGCGGGCGATCAGCACGCCCATCGGGCTGAACTTTTGAATTCTATTGTTGACTTTGTCGGCAACATAGACGTTCCCAGCAGGGTCGGTGGCCACACCCGTTGGAAAGCCGAACTGCCCCTCGCTTGTGCCTAAACTGCCCCATTTCATTAAGAAAGCCCCACTCTCAGTGAACTTCTGAACCCTCTGATTGCCCGCTTCGTCTATCAACGTGAGGCGCAGTCGAACTTTCTGAGGGA
>CAYYOG010000007.1:0-8346 GCA_964473325.1 uncultured Thermotogae bacterium | reverse complement strand
CTCTGATTGCCCGCTTCGTCTATCAACGTGAGGCGCAGTCGAACTTTCTGAGGGATTTTCGAGAAGACAAAGAACGGAAAACTCCCGCTCGTCTGGCCCTTCACTTTGGGGTTGAAGCTGAACGGCGCAAAGTCTACGGCTTCGACGACGTCGAACCGCGCTTGGATGATGTCCCCATTGGTGAGATCTAGAGTGTCTGAAGCGAGTATTGGGAGCTACTGTGCACGAGAGAGCACGTCAAAACCATCAGAGAAGAGATCATAGCGAAAGAGCCGAAAGCTCTCGTCCCTCTTCTGAGTGTCATTCTGTAGAGCCAATAGCTGCTCTCCAGACAGATAGAGCTTCAGCGTGAGGCGCCCGCCCTTGAGCAAATACTCTTCGGCTTCACGAGAGGTCCCCTGAGCGCCGCGCAGGGTGACAGGACCAACGTACTTTAAGAACATCCAAACTTCACCCTGATCACGACGGTCACCCCGCAAACTGATCACTTTCAGCTTTTGAGAAGTATCGCGCACGGCCCACAAGGGCAGAACTGCATACGAGCTAAACATCCCTAACAACACAAACGGCTCTTCAGTAAGGGCGATCTCAACCTGGCGCTTGCCGTCATGAATTATGCCCATCGTTTCACCAAAGCTCGCGCTCACTTGCCGATGGCCAATCCCAATGGGACCGTCCAACGCCAACTGGTAGCTCAGGGGGCGGCGCTGCGCCGTAAACGTTATCGCTTGGACGAAAGTCGCTTGAACACTCAAAAAAGCGATCTTGAAGTTCAGCACGCCTTGCGAGCGCAGCACGAGTTCGCCGCCCTCGCGACGCTCCAGAGTATAGTCTTCCGTGCCCACGCGCTGGCCGCGAATTTCAACCATAAGCGTCCCGCCGTCAATGACCCCGATAGCCCAGGGCACAGCAGCGTCTAGCGACTCAGAAGAGGGCTCAGAGGACTCAGATGGTTCCGGCACTGGTGAGGGCAGCGAGGGCGGCAAAGGCGGTATCGGCGGCAGGGTCGTCGTCGTCGTAATCGATGATAGTGTCCCTGGCCTCGTAGTCCACCACAGCCAGCTTAATCCCACCCCAACAAGAACGAAAAAAGCCAAGCCAACCAAGAGAAATCGTGTCCGCATATTGCGCTTATTTTATCAAACTGATAGCCCCCTAGCCAACGACTTGACGTCACCCGCACCTGCCAGTAAGATAGCTCATAAGCACTATGAAAAAACTCCTATGGGTTCTAACGATTTTCGCTATTTTCAGTGATGGTCATATCTGGGGACAACCTCATATTGGGCCGCTCTGCGGGTATACGCCGCCACGCAGCGAGTTTCGCGATTTAAAACTCTCCGCAAATTATCGCTATTATAACGATCAGTTCACAGACAATCACGACAACGTCAATTCTGGGAGCCTGCGAGCGTCGTTCTCGCGGTTGCTCGACGCGCCCACGTTTGGGCTCTCCCAGCAAGCGAATCTCAAACTCGACTTGACCAGAGATACCCTCAACTACCAAGCCGATGGCGCGACGAGCCTGCGCGCGTACTTTGAGCAAACAAACTTCTTTGGGTTCGTCGGGGCAGAAGTTCAAGGAGCAACAGCGTTTATCAATCCTGGGCTGCGGGTCTCAGCAGGCTTGGGATATGGGCGTTTTAAGGACGTCACCGCGCTCTCCAAAGCCCTCAAGATTCAAGAGCGTCTCTTAGGGCTGAAGGCGATCTCCGCGCCCTTGCCCGCGACCATGATCCTGGAGCTTGCTGATACTATTGGGCGGCGCGCCGAGTTCCCCGATCTTGCCAGCCTCGTGCAACGCCTCGAAGAGATCATCGAAGGGAGTGGGGTCGTCTCCCAAGGGCAGCTCGGCGCTGTGGCACTCTTACGCATCGAAGAGATTATCAGCGAGACAGCTGACGAGAAGCTCTGCGGCTGGGAGCTGCGCGTGGGAGTCGGTTATAAGCTGCTCGATCCCCAAGGAGGGCCTCGCGATTGGCTCACCATAGCGTCGTTCGAGTACGCGCTCGCGCCGGCGCCGCGCTCGCAATTTAAGAGCAGTTTGCGCTTCAGTTCGTCGCTTGCTCTGTTGGAAGATTACGCGCTCATCGCCCAAGCAAACCATGCATTTCGCATCAGCGAGACGATAGATTCCCAAGCGTCGTATACTTTCGTGCGCACCCAGCTCAAAGGCCGAACTCCCTTGGACATCCAAAGTCTTGATCTGCGCGTGACGTTCCAAGTGCAGGCGAATCTCAATCTTGCTGTGCAGGTGGAGTTCACGCTCGCAAGCGACTTTGAGGAATGGACTCAAGGGCTGACGATCACAGCGAACTATGATCTCTTCTAGAAAAGTTTTTGTGCACATTCTCGTACTGGCGCTTGCTATCTGTTTTGTTACAGAAGAGATTCGCGCAGCTCCGGAGCCCGCAGTGCGCCCGACAGATTATATTCTGCTCGAGTTTCTCTTTGGGATACAAGGGGCTATTGTCGGGGGCGGGCTAGGCTTTTACGCGACGTATTGGGCGCTCTCAATTATGCAGCCGTGTCCGCCGATGCAGCCGGAGCGTCGCGCCTGTGAGCTGGGCACGACATTAATTTCTTTAATCGTCGGACCAAACTTAGGAATTCCCCCAGGAGCGACGTTTCTAGGTGTCGCGCTTGCGGGGGCGATTGTCGGGGTGCAGGGCAATGTGCTGTTAGCACTTGCAGGCAGCATCGTGGGGACTTTAATTGGCGCAGCAGTTGCAGGCAACTGGGTGGTTGAGCCCACGGATTTTTCGTTGGTTGTCAACCCCGTGACGATGGCCGCGCTGGGGGCGACCATCGGCTACAACATCGGGGCCACCGCTACGAAGAGCGAAGAGTTTGCGCCGACGTATAGAGTCGTGCTCTTCAAGCGACGGTTCTGATTTACGTGACCTTCAGCTCCTCCAAAAATTTCGTCAGATCAATCGTCGGGCGGCCTTGAGCGTCGGCTATCACTTGCCTAGCCGGCGACGTCTCACGATAGAACGGGATTCTCTGTAATATGCGCTCTTCATACGAGGGCACCGTCTCGTTCTTCAGCAAGACCCCGATGGGGATTTTATCTCCCCATTCAAGAGCTTTCTCGATAAACCTATTGAGTTTTTCCGTAATCTCCGCGTCGCTCATCCCCGGCGCAATCAACGGGTCGTAGCCCTGCTCTTCGACTTTATAGACGCGCGGGATGGGCTTGCCCGTCTGCGGGTCTTTGCGGTCCTCGCCGCCGTACCATTCGCGCGTGTTAATGTCATTATACGTGGGACAGGGCTGCAAGACATCTATAAACGCTGAGCCGTTGTGGGCAATCGCTTGCCTCATAATATTCACCAAGTGCTTGATATCATACGCATAGCTGCGCGCGATAAAAGTATATCCAGCAGCGAGCGCCAAGAAGAGCGGGTTGACCCCTTGGTTGATATTGGGCTGGGGCAGCGATTTTGTCTGCACACCGAGCTTGAGCGTTGGCGAAGCTTGGCCCTTGGTCAGCCCGTAAACCCCGTTGTTGTGCAGAATATAAGTGATATCGACGTTGCGCCGGCCAGCGTTGACAAAGTGCCCCGCGCCAATACCTAAGCCGTCACCGTCACCGCCGACGGCAATGACCGTGAGATCTGGGTTGGCGAGCTTGGCTCCGGTGGCATAGGGTAGGACGCGCCCGTGCAGCGTGTGAATGCCATACGTATTGATATAGTGCGGGGTCTTGCCGGAGCAGCCGATCCCCGAAAAGACCGCGACGTGATGGGGTTCTAGGTCAAGCTCTGCTAAAGCCATCTGCACGGCGTTGAGGATGCCGAAGTCTCCGCAGCCCGGACACCAATTGTTGTGCACCGGGGTTTTGAAATCTTGCGCCTTACGCACCATGCGTCAACACCATCCTTCGCGGGGCCTTGCCCGAGAGAATCTCTTTCACCGACTGATAGACCTCGTCCATCGTGATCGGACGCCCGTTGAATTTTACGATGAGGTGATCCATCGCGATCCCCGTTCGCTCACGCACCAAGCCAGCAAACTGCCCAGAATAGTTATTCTCGACACACGCGCGACGCCTCGCTCTTTCTAATAATCCTCTAAGATCGTCGCTGGGCAGCGGAGAGAGCAGCCGACATTGCACAAAACAGACCGAGAGCTTCTCTGCCCATAAAGCTTCCAGAGCATCGAGGATCGCGCCCTTGGGCGACCCCCAGCTCAGCAAGACGAGTTCTGAGTCTGGGTCACCAAAGATATTTATTTTCTCTGAAGACGGGATCTCTTGCGCAGCAGCCTCTAATTTCTTGGCGCGCTTGTCCATCATGCGTATGCGTTCGATTGGGTCTTCTGTAATGTGCCCAAGCTCATCGTGCTCGTCGCCGGTGTTCCAAAAGATCCCCCCAGGAGTGCCCAAGACCGCACGCGGCGATATACCTGTCTCCGTATAAGCGAAGCGCTTGTAGCCCTCGCTCACAGTGCCCCCGACAAGCAAGCCCCGCTCGATGCGCCCCTTGAGCGGATCGAAGACCGCACACGTCTGGCTGCTGCTTGCTAAAGATTTATCTAATAGATGAATGACGGGGAGCTGATACTTTTCCGCGTAATTAAAAGCTCTTATCGCGTCGTAGAAGCACTCTTCTACATCTCCTGAAGCAAGAACTATTCTAGGGAATTCCCCATGCCCAGCGTGGAGGACAAATCTCAAGTCACCCTGTTCATGACGGGTCGGCAACCCTGTGCTAGGGCTGCCGCGCTGATAGAGCGTTACGACAACGGGGACTTCGTTCATGCCCGCCCAGCCTAGCGCTTCGACCATGAGCGAAAACCCCGGCCCAGAGGTGCTGGTGGCCGCGCGTGCCCCAGCGAGCGCAGCACCGGTTGCCATCGTGAGCGCCGCGATCTCATCCTCGACTTGAATAACTACAATCGCACCGCGCTCTGGGGCGCCGTCAGCACGACGCTCAAAGATCTGATGAGATTCTAGATATTCGCTCTCGTCAGTCGCTGGGCTGATAGGGTAGTACGTTTGAACAGTACAGCCGGCCGTGAGCTTCCCCAGCGCCGTCGCTTGATACCCCGTCACGTAGATGCGTGGTTCGCTTACCGTGAGCGGTTCCAGTGTAATGGGGAAATCTTTGGCGAAGTTTTTCGCGATATACTCATATGCTAACTCACCGGCACGCAGATTGAGTTCGATCACCTTCTTCTTGCCGTGGAAGATATCTTCTAACGCGCGCTCTAACAGCTTGATATCATAGCGCATGAGTGCACATGAAGCCGCCACAGCTATAATATTGGCCAGGCGCTTGGCTTGGGCCAGTTGCGGAGCCTTCTCTCCCGTCATCTTCTGCAGGAGTTCGTCGTATGGGACCGGGTAGAGCCGGACGCCACGAGCTTGAGCATCTTGGAGCATTCCTCCCAGCGTCTCATTGAGACCCTTAGACTGAAGATATCTTTGGAGATCAGTTCGGGCCCGATACTCCATTGCCGCGACCTTGCTGAGAGATGTCTCTGTCAGTCTAGGATCGTAAATGAGAGCCCCACCAGCTTTAACGTCACGCACATGAAGGAAGACCGTCTCTGCGTCGGCGCTCACCAAGATATCCGGGTATGAACGAGCTGAGCGAACAAAGCGATCGCTTACGGTGACTTGATAGTAGCTGTGCTCGCCCATGATGTTGCTATAATATTCGCGTTGTCCGTAGACGTACAACCCGCCGAAGGCACAGGCTTTCGCGAAAAGATTGGCAGCGGAATCGATGCCGCTGCCCTGCGCGCCTCCCACAAGCCATGCTAAATAATTTTTTTGTTGCATACCAAGACTCCTCTCTCTAAAAACAGACTGAACCAGTCCCCGTTAAGATACTGAAATTGCAGGGGTAGTGCAACCTTGCAAATAAAAAAAAGCCACGGGAGTTCCCCGTGGCTTGACCTTCTGTCTCGCTGAAGCTTTACTGCATCGCGCTCGCTCCAGTGACTACTATGAGTTTGGCTTCGACCTTGGTCGTCTCTTCGCCGACATCGAAGGTCAGCTCGCGCACCAGCCCGCTGATCGGCGCACGGACTTCGAGCTTCTTCAGCTCAACTTGGAGCTTCTCACGGTCTTTGAGATTCTTCGCCCGCGCGATCTCACTCATCAGTTGCTCGAAGCGCGTCTGATCTTTGATCGCCAGCAACGCCCCTTCTGCAACCATCATCCCTTGGGTGATGAAGAGCCGGCTCGCCCCGTTGACGATCTCGAAGCGCACCGAGACCAACAACGGCTCTGGCTCTTTCTCGGTACGATCTACCGACACCGTCCCGCGGCTGATGACCCGCTCTTCGATCTCGACCTGGCGGCTCTTGCCCGCGATCAAGACCCCTTGGCGAATCCATTGGAAGTCCGTCACAGCAAGCCCAATGGGATCGGTAGTCACGGTCAGGCGCACTTTCTCGCCTGGCCCGACACGCCCATTCGTAAGCACTAAGACATTGCTCTTGAGCACGGACATTGTGCTCTTGAACGGCTCGATCTTAACAAACCCCGTAGGGATCTTCTTGAACTCGATCTGCAGTCCATCGGCTTCCACACCCGTGTCGTTCGTGAAGGTGAGCGTCAGCTGCTTGCCCGGCTGCTCGCTGATGCCCGCAGAGACGGAGTCGCCATGGTGTGATTGAGTGACGAAGATTGGTCCCGCGGCCATGAGCGCCATCACTGGCAGAGCCAGCGCCATCATACGTACGATCTTCTTGCCCGTCATTGTGCTCACCCCTTTCTGGGAGATGGACAGAATATATAACCCCCAACAATAAGGAGAGTTTCACCCCATTTGCAGACCTCACGAGTCTGCTTTAGAATACAGCTTATCTCTATGCTCGTAAAGGAGGAAGCACATGGCGATCGAGCTCAATCAAAAAGCCTCGGATTTTACTACCAAGGCCTGTGATGGGGAGAAGGTTGAGGACTTTACGCTCAGCAAGGAGCTAGGAAAAGAGAATATTGTTCTTGCGTTCTTCCCCCTGGCGTTCAGTCCCGTCTGCACCAACGAGATGTGCTCGTTCCGCGACAGTTTGGCTCAATTTAACTCTCTGAAGGCTCGTGTTTACGGGATCAGCGTGGACAGCCCATTCACCTTGAATGCGTTCATCAAAGCGAACAATCTCACATTCAAGCTGCTGACAGATTTCAATAAAGAGATCAGTCGGGCGTATGGGGTCTTGCACGAAGATTTAATGGGGCTCAAAGGGGTCTCCAAGCGCAGCGTCTTCGTCTTAGATAAGAACGGGATCGTGCGCTACAGGTGGGTGAGCGACGACCCCAGACAACTGCCGGACCTGGAGGCCATTCGCACAGCCCTGCAGGGGCTGTCGTGAAAATGCGCTTAGATTCAGAATTATATGGCTCTTGACAACGCGGACGGTCTGTGCTATAATGCGAGCACTCCTCAAGGAAGATCGCTCTTTGACAAGTGGATAGCATGACGCAAAGTGCTGTTTCTCTCGACCCCGAGAGAGACACGGAATCTATCTCCTAATAGATTCCGCCTTGAGTTCCCTCAAGATTCACTAGAGGGTATGATCCCGGCTCAGGGTGAACGCTGGCGGCGCGCTTAACACATGCAAGTCGTGCGCGAAAGGCCAAACCGCAAGGGGAGGCCAAGTAGAGCGGCAAACGGGTGAGTAACACGTAGCTAACCTGCCTCCACGACGAGGATAACAGCCCGAAAGGGCTGCTAATACTCGATATGCTCACGGAGATTCGTCTCTGCGAGGAAAGCTCCCGCAAGGGAGCGCGTGGAGAGGGGGCTGCGGCCTATCAGCTCGTTGGTGAGGTAACGGCTCACCAAGGCGATGACGGGTAGGGGGCGTGAGAGCGTGGCCCCCCACATGGGGACTGAGACACGGCCCTGACTCCTACGGGAGGCAGCAGTGGGGAATCTTCGGCAATGGGCGCAAGCCTGACCGAGCGACGCCGCGTGGGGGATGAAGGCCTTCGGGTTGTAAACCCCTTTTCAGGGGGACGAATAAGTCCGGGAGGCAATGCCCGGATGATGACGGTACCCCTGGAAGAAGCCACGGCTAACTCTGTGCCAGCAGCCGCGGTAAGACAGAGGCGGCGAGCGTTACCCGGATTCACTGGGCGTAAAGGGTGTGTAGGCGGTCGTGCGTGTCGTTGGTGAAATCTCCCTGCTCAACGGGGAGAGGTCCGACGAAACTGCACGGCTGGAGGGCCGGAGAGGGAGGCGGAACTTCCAGAGTAGCGGTGAAATGCGTAGATACTGGAAGGTACCTCAATAGCGAAGGCAGCCTCCTGGCCGGTTCCTGACGCTGAGGCACGAAAGCGTGGGGAGCAAACCGGATTAGATACCCGGGTAGTCCACGCCCTAAACG
>CAYYOG010000006.1:98545-107519 GCA_964473325.1 uncultured Thermotogae bacterium | reverse complement strand
CGAGCGCTTGGCCGCCGCACGCGGCGGCGGCGCTGGCCGCGCCTCAATCACGTCGATGATAACTTCCTTGCCGAGCGTCGCCCCAATTGCCCCTAACACATCTCGAATAGCCTCAGCGGTCCGTCCGTTCCGCCCCACTAACCGTCCCATCTCATCTTGGGGAACACTGATATTGAAAATATCGGTCTTGGGCGCCTCGATCCGTTCAACTGTGATCTTCTCTGGGGCGTCTACTAGCGCACGGATCAAATACTGCAACGCTGCAAAAATCGGGTTCACGTCTTTGCCAAACGCTGTTTGTGAAACTCTGCTAAGACGCCCTTCTTGGAGAGCAGGTGCCGCGCCGTTTCCGTCGGCTGGGCTCCCCGCCCGAGCCATAAGAGCGCCTCGGCCGTGTCGATCTCATACTGCCCATGCAGGACATCGTACCACCCTAGGTCTGCGACTACGCGGCTGTCGCGCGGGCGCGACTCCTCGATCACTACAACCCGATACGACGGCTGGGACCGCCGCCCAGTCCGCTTGAGCCTGATCTTTAATGCCATAGCTGTTATCGTTCCTCCCCAAATATGAGTGAGAGTCTCATCGAAACGGCATCTGCTCCAAGGGGAATCTTTTGCCCTTGAGTTGCTTCATCATCTTCTTCGCTTCCTCAAAGCGCTTCAAGAGCTTATTCACATCGCTGACCTGGGTGCCGCTGCCCCGAGCGATACGCTTCTTGCGTTTACCGTTCAAAATCTCGGGATGACGCCGCTCTTCCGGCGTCATCGAATTGATGATTGCTTCGACTTTAACGAGCGCCTTCTCGTCGACCTCGACTTTTTGCATCCCTGGGATCTTCTCTAATAATTTCGTAATCGGCCCCATGCGACGCAACTGCTGAATCTGCTCGCGAAATTCTTCGAGCGTGAAGCTCTCTTTTTGAATCTTTTTGACAAACTCTTCAGCTTTCTTGGCGTCGACGCGGGCTTCAGCCTCTTCAATCAAAGAGAGAATGTCGCCCATGCCCAAGATGCGCTCGGCCATCCGGTCAGGGTGAAAGACCTCTAAGTCTTCGAGCTTTTCGCCAACCCCGATAAATTTAATAGGCCGCCCTGTGACCGTGACCATCGAAAGCGCCGCACCGCCGCGCGCGTCGCCATCGAGCTTTGTCAGAATAATTCCCGTCAGGGTCAATCGCTGATCGAACGTTTGGGCGATATTGACAGCCTCTTGGCCGGTCATGGCATCAGCGACGAGAAGGGTCTCGGTAGGCTGAAGTCTCCGCTTCATCTCTTCGAGCTCAGCCATCAACTCTTCGTTGATCTGCAAGCGCCCGGCAGTGTCGATAATTAAGACATCGAAAGAGTTTTTGCGCGCTTCGACGAGCGCCCCTTCGGCGACTTCAAGGGGTGTGCGCCCTTCAGCATAGACGGGGTAACCGAGCTTCGCGCCGAGCTGTTTGAGCTGCTCAATAGCTGCAGGGCGCTGCAGGTCTGTTGCCGCAAGCAAGACCTTCTTATTCAATTTTTCGGTGAGATACTTGGCGAGTTTTCCTGCCATCGTGGTCTTGCCAGAACCTTGCAAGCCGACCAATAATAGCACGCTTGGCCAGCTCGTCAGCTTCAGATCAGCACGAATACCACCGAGAATCTGCACCAGCTCGTCTCGGACAATCTTGATGATCTGTTGCCCCGGTGTAAGACTCTCTAAAACTTGTGCGCCCAGGGCTTTCTGCTTCACGTCGTCTATAAATCTCTTGACGACCTTATAATTGACATCGGCCTCTAATAACGCGAGCCGGACTTGGCGCAACCCCTCATCTAAGTCTTTCTCAGTGAGGGCGCCGCGCCGGCGCAACTGCGTCAAAATGCTATTCAGTTTCTCGGTCAGCGTGTTGAACATAGAGATCAGACTGGCTGCTGATTGTACCCTATGCCAGCGGAGTTTGCAAAGCGAGCGGAGCGAACTTATAATCGAATGAGCAAAAAGAGCGGGTGAGAGAGACCGTATGAGCTTATCTGTGGGCTTGATGATCCTGGCTGCGCTTACGGTCTTGTCATTCTCCCTCTCACTTTCGGAGATCGCGATTGCGTCGGTAAGCCGGCTGCGCCTCAAGACGATGATCCGCGAGCACCCGCAGCGCGCTCGAGCCCTCCAAGCCCTGCACGATGACCCGACTTCGCTCATCACGGCTATAGCGATTCTCAACAATTTCGTGAATCTCTTTGCCAGCTCGATCGCGACCGTGCTCACGCTGCAACTGTTGCCCAGCCTGAGCGGCTCCGAAACCGCGCTGCTGGCTACGATCTTAATCACTATCTATCTGTTGATCTTCGGGGAGATCACCCCGAAGCATTTGGGGAAGAATAACGCGGAGCGCCTCACGCCCATAGTCATTGGCCCGCTGTATTGGCTCTCTCGGATTCTGCACCCGCTGACGGTCGCTTTCCAAACAGTCTCTCGCGGGCTGCTGCGCCTCCTGCCAACACCGTATCGCCAGCGCGAACCCGTCCACGTTAGCGAAGATCAGATCAAGTTCTTAATCGAGCTGAGTGAGGAGCGCGGCATGCTCCAAGAAGAAGAGGGCGAGATGATTCGCCGCATCTTTGTCTACGACGACTTAGTCGTCCGCCAAGTTATGGTGCCGCGCACGCACGTGATCGCCCTCGAACTGCATACCCCGCTCGCAGAGGTGCGCGAGATCATCGCACGGGAGGGGCACTCTCGCTATCCCGTCTACGAGCGCAGCTTAGATAATATTCGAGGGATCCTCCACGCGAAGGACCTCTTGCGCTTCGGCTATACTGAGAAACAGAAGCTCGATGAGTATAAGAAGAAACTTCAACTTGAGCTGCCCCGACGCATGAAAGAAGCCAAGACCCCCGAAGAGCTCAAGAAGCTCAACGAAGAGAGGGCGCTCTACGAGGCCGAGGTACGTCGGCTGCGCGACTTGCTCAGCGAGGCACGCCTAGAGCATATTATCAGACCGGCGTTCTTCACCGCGCCGAATAAGCCAATTCGTAAGCTCTTGCGCGACTTCCAAAAGAATAAAAAGCATATGGCCATCGTCGTGGATGAGTACGGCGGGATGATGGGGATCGTCACCCTCGAAGATATTCTCGAAGAGATCGTGGGAGAGATCCGCGACGAATACGACGAATCCGAAGAGAAGCAAGCTGCACTCCAGATCAAACAGCTCTCACCTACGACCTATCTTGTTGACGGTGAGACCCCGTTGGATGAACTCAACGCTCGGCTCTCTCTGGAGTTGCCGCTCTCGGAGGCGGTCACGGTGGGGGGATTGCTGTTGCATCGCCTTGCAGAAATCCCTAAAGTAGGGGCGACGCTCACGGTAGACGGCGCACGCCTTACTGTTGTAGAGGCCACAGAGAAAGAGGTGCGCAAAGTGCGCGTCGAGCTTTTAGCGACTTCGAAAGTCTCATAACACAGGAGGCAACGAGGCCCAATGACCAAAATCTTTCGCATCGTCTTGCTCGCCGTATGGGTGGGAACCACCGCGCTCACGTGGGCTCAGGAGGCTTCCCCAGATCGATATCTGTTAAAAGTCTCGCTCGACCCAGAGGACCGCGTGATCTCCGGAACAGCGACCATTGACTACACCAACGACTCCCAAACGCCAATATCGGCACTCTACTTCTTGCTCATGCCCAACTATAGCCGCGAGCCCAACCCCCATCTCGCCCCAGCTGTGCTCGATAGCTCTTACTGGAGCGGGTTCGATCCAGCATGGATGAAAGTCTTCTCCGTCAAGACGCTCGACGGCACAGCGCTCGATTTTACTCTGGAGCGTGGGCCCGATTGGTTCCAGACATACTCACTCGACGAGACGCTCTTGCGTATAGACTTGCCCCAGCCGTTAGAGCCAGGACAGCGCATCACAATCGTCATTGAGTTCGAGACGAAATTCCCTCACATCACCGGAGCTGATGAGGGCTTTCATAACGGGACGTTCACGTGGCGCTTTGGCTGGAGCCCCATCCCCGTGCCCGCCACGGAGCTTATTGATGGTCAGTACATTGCTCCTAGGCCGTACTATAAGTTCTTGATGCCCGCAGCACTCTATGAGCTCGAGCTGACCTTGCCTGACGAATACGCCGTCGCCGCCGGGGGCGATCATCAGTCAGAAGAGCCCCACCCTGAACTGAAGGGGCAAAAGATCGTGCGCGTCCGCTCTGAAGCCCCCATGCGCTCGATCCCCATCAGCATTAGCGATAAATTCAGAAAATACGAACTTCGAGAAGAGATCCCCATTATTGTGTACTATCGTCCAGGTCATGAAGCCAACGCGCGTGTGCTTGCGACTTACGCCCATGAGATCTTAGAGTACTACCAAGCACACTTTGGGTCGTTCAGCTATAAGCGCTTGGTGATCGTCGAAGCTTCATCGGATGGGTATTTCGGGATGACCGCCGACGGCTTTGTGATGCTGGGCAACTCGTTCTTCTTCGAAAAAGACTTGGGAGTCGCCGGAGCACTCGATCGTCTAACAGAGTATATCTTAGCCCACGAGATCGCCCATTTGTGGTGGGGCATCGGCGTCGGCGCCGACTTAAATGCCGAAAACTTCTTCTCCGAGGCGTTCTCAGACTATCTCTCCATCACGTACTTTGAAGAGAAATACGGGGAGTTTGGCCCCAACCTCATTCAGATGGAACGCCCCGGGCTCTTGGAGAAGTTCATTCAGTCACAGTTGGGGTATCTCAATCTGCGCAGACACTTGAGCGAGCTCCCCTATGTGACGGCTCACAAAAACCGCTTCGACGAAGCGATCATCAAGCCCCAGCAAGATGTGCGCTACGCGAATTACAGCTCAGTCAGACTCTATAACAAGGGCTATTTGGTCTTGCGGGCCCTGCGCGGCCTCC
The DNA here is from genome assembly GCA_964473325.1 of uncultured Thermotogae bacterium. Lineage (GTDB taxonomy): Bacteria > Bipolaricaulota > Bipolaricaulia > RBG-16-55-9 > DRXL01 > JANXCC01. The sequence goes on along the minus strand of CAYYOG010000006.1, from coordinate 102,651 downwards.
TCGGCCATGAGACGATGAACAAAATCGTGCGCACCGCCTATGAGCGCTGGGCTCATGAGTTTATTACTGTTACTGAGTTTGAGAGCCTCGTCGAGGAGATCTCCGGGCAGGACTTTTCAGAGTTCTTCAACGCCTGGCTCCATCGTGACGACGACCCCGCGCTCTATCTCGACTACGCTGTCACCGGCTTTCACACTGCACCCCTGGAGCTCCCCAAGGATGCTCCCAAAGATGCTGACAGATACTTAGTGCGCGTCTTTTTAGAGCGCAAGGGCCCCATTCACATGCCGGTCACAGTCGTCGCTGTCTCTGAGCTCGACGAGGAGTTTACGTACACGTACGCCAGTGAGAATCCCACAGAAGTCTGGGAATTTCACAGCAAGCGTCCCATCAAAGAAGTGCGCGTCGACCCATACGAAGTCACTCCGGACGTCAACCGCCTCAATAACTATTATCCCCAGCGGACGCGGGTTATCACCAACGGGGATAATGACATGCCCTTGGATGCGTATCTTGTCCGAGTGAACCCCCTGGGACAGACAGTTGAAATCGGCTTCTTGAACGACTACCGACTGATATTCGCGAACGGCTATATAGGGGGCTGGCTCAACCTGGGGCGCGGGACAGTCGCTTCGGCGGTCATTGCCCCGACCGGCACAGATATATTTGGATTAGTGAGCTTAAGCTGGATGACGTTTGCTCAGCCCAATATCGGCTATCGAGGGACGTGGTGGGTGACCCATGAACGATTTGCCCTGACAGTAGCACGGCTGCTCGACACGCCAGAGGGACCAAGCGGTCCCTTCGTCCCCGTGCTTTTTGCAGCCCTCGACTATCAACGCAGCGAACTCCTAAAGAATCTCTATATCTTTGGACTCTCCCTGCGCCAAGGGCTTGATTTCACTCAACTCTCGCTGCAAGGGATCACACGGGTTCGCCTGTGGCCCAATGTCTATCTCGACGTCGCTGGTGACTTGGGCTTGGGTTTCAACACCCAGGGAAGTTTTCGGTTCGACTTGAGCGAGCTGAGTAGCTTTAAAGACCTTAAGGGTTTCCCATTTGCGGATCGGTTCCGCTGGCTCAGCTACGCCGAGGTGAACTTCCCGCTCCAGCGCGAGATGGGGTACAATCTGCTGAATCTGGCGCTGATCAACGAGATCGATCAAGCGGTATACGCGATAGCGGCGCGCACAGCCCCAACGTTTGAGAGCTGGCTCAGCACCGAAGGGGCTAAAGTCGAAGCGGGGCTCGAGTTTCGTGTACGCGGCACGAGCATAGGAGGGCTTCTGCCCTTCACGCTCGTGCTGCGCCTTAGCTACCCCCTTGTTGGAGCAGAGCACTCTGAAAAGAACGTCCTTATCTCGATCGGGGTGGCCTTCGAATAATGCGTGTTCCATATAGATGGTTGACAGAGTTCGTTTCAGTTCCTATTGAGCAGGGTTTTGTTCAAGAGCTTGCAGAACGGCTGACGCTGGCAGGGCTTGAAGTCGCCTCCGTAGAGCGCGTGGGCACACCCGAAGGGATCGTCGTTGGGAAGATACTGACGGTGAGCCCCCATCCCAACGCTGATAAGCTCAAGATCTGCGAGGTCTCTCTCGGGCGCGAGACAGTGAGACTAGTCTCAGGGGCACCCAATCTCACGGAGAATGCGCTCGTCCCAGTCATCCGTGCTGGGGGGCAACTCCCCAACGGGCAAACTGTTGAAGCTGCCGTCTTTCGCGGAGAGAAGTCTGATGGCATGATCTGCTCACGGGCCGAGCTGGGCTTAGAAGAAAAATCTCCCGGCATATGGGTCTTAGAGCCGGAGCTGGGCTGCCAGCCTGGTCACGATTTCGCCCAGTATTTAGAGTTCGATGATTTTATTTTGATCTTAGAGACGAAATCCAATAGACCTGATGCGCTGAGTGTGCTCGGAGTCGCGCGTGAAGTCAGCGCGCTCTACGATCTTGATCTGCGCAAGTCCCAGCTAGGTCTTAGCGAGGGCACTCAACAGATCGAATCTCTGGCGTCAGTGGAGATCGAAGACGTCCAGGGCTGTCCGCGCTACGCAGCGCGTATCTTTAGCGATTTACGCTGGGGGCCATCGCCGTTAAAGATTCAGCATAGATTAGCGAAGGGCGGGCTACGCCCGATCAGCAATATCGTGGACGCGACAAACTACGTGCTTTTGGAGCTGGGACATCCTACCCATGCGTTCGATTACGACAGACTCGAAGGGCACAAGATCATCGTGAGACGCGCGCGCCCTGACGAGAAGATCACGACCCTAGACGGAGTCGAGCGCGTCCTCAGCCCTACTGACTTAGTCATTGCTGATGCACGCAAGCCCGTCGCCGTCGCGGGAGTCATGGGTGGAGCCGAGAGCGAGGTCTCTGAGCACACACAGAGAGTCTTATTAGAGTCGGCATACTTCGACCCGATCTCGGTGCGGCGGACCTCAAAGCACTTGGGGCTGCGCACGGAAGCGAGCCATCGCTTCGAGCGCGACATGGACCCAGAGATTCTCATCACGGCTCTTGATCGCGTAGGCACGCTCTTACAGCAATGGGGGAGCTGTTCAGTTGCCCGTGGCATCATTGACGTCTACCCCAAGAAGTTCGCGCCACGCTTCTGTGAGCTGCGCCAGAGTCGAATCAGTAAGATCTTGGGGATAGAGATTCCCGCACACCAAAGCGAAAAGATCTTACAGAGATTAGAGTTCTCCATAGAGCGCGCAGGGCCAGATCGCTGGCGCGTGGGGATTCCTAGCTTCCGCAGAGAAGTTGAGCGCGAAATAGACTTAATAGAAGAGATCGGGCGCATCTACGGCTATGATAAGATCCCCGCGGAGCGTCCGGCACTCCCATTAGTAGCAGGCCGTCGCGAGCGCTTTGAGGAACTCAAGGACAGAATCAGAAAGATCCTTACGGCGCTGGGCGTGAGCGAAGCCGTCAACTTCGGATTTATCTCGAAAGAAGACACGGAGATCTTTGGCGTCAGCGACACTGTGGTGCGCCTGCGCAACCCTATGAGCGACGAGTCCTACGCACTCCGCCCCAGCCTGTGGCCAGGGCTCCTGCGCAATGTTCAATACAACGCTTACCAACAAGTCGACGGCGTCCGACTCTTCGAGATCGGCAAGGTCTTCTCTCAAGAGAATAAAGCCGTGCGCGAGCAAGTCTCAGTAGGGCTTGCGCTGGCTGGGCGAGCTCTCGTGCCCCTGCGCGGCCGCGAGCAATTCTATGATTTCTATGATCTTAAGGGGATTGTCGAGTCGCTGCTCTCCGAGCTAGGGCTGAAGAATTTCTCGTTTGAGCCCAGTGCAGAAGAGATCTTGCACCCGGTGCGCCAAGCGTTTGTCAAGGCCAAAGACGACATCTTGGGAACCCTAGGAGAGCTGCACCCGGATCTGGCACGACGCTACGATCTGCCGTGGAGAGTCTATCTCTTTGAGATGAATCTCGAAGAGATCTCTCAACGTCTGCAGACGATTGCGCCGCTCCCGTGGGCGGAGCTGCAGCCACGGGTGACCCCGAAATTCCCAGCTTCCCGAAGAGATCTCTCGCTCTTGGTGCCGGAGAGCGTTCCCGAAGCCAGCGTGCGCAAGATCTTAGAGAGCGAGCGTCGTGTGGAACGCGTCTTTCTCTATGACTTATATCGTGGGAGCCAGATCCCCCAGGGTATGAAGAGCTTAACGTACGAAATCACTTTCAGGGACTGGACCAAGACGCTTAGCGACGATGAAGTCAACGAGATGGTCGCGCGGCTCGAAGCGCGCCTAAGAGATGAGCTCGGGGTGCAGATTCGGAAGACCTAATCCCTAGCCTCTCCTAGATCGCGCACGTTGAGTGCCCAAGAGGCAAGTGTCAGATAAGAGGGGTTACGGTGTATGCTAAGTTTAGCAGCCATAGAAGAAAGGGGGGTGTCGTTCGACCATGATTCTCAAGAAGAGCTTAAGCTCGGTTAGGATGAGCACCTGGCTGAAGTTGACCGGCGTTCTAGCCCTCATAGTAGGACTGGCGATCTTTACCGGAGCTGCAGGGAGTTCACTCGTCCAAGGACAAAAGTATACCTTTCACATGGTAGTTTATAGAGGCATAGCACATCCGGAGGCCTGGGCGGATCTC
>CAYYOG010000006.1:84667-98445 GCA_964473325.1 uncultured Thermotogae bacterium | reverse complement strand
ATCGGCGAAGATCCTTATCAGGCCGGGGTGATAGCAGCAGAGGAATCACTGAAGAGATTCACCCCGAAGTTCGCAGCAGTAGTATTTGGAGATGACAGTATTAACAGGGAAAGAACGCGTGGTTTCTCATCTACTATCTCAAGAAAAGGCATAGAGGTATGGGAATTCCCCATCTCGCTCACCTCCCCTACAATGAACATAGACCCATTGCTGTTCAGGCTGAGGGAATTTCGTGGCCAGGAGACCTTGGTCTTTATTACAGCCCCTCTGTCCTTCACTGAGAGATTTATACAACTTGCTAAAGAGTTTAAGATTGAGCTAGGGCCTGGAGGTGTGAGGATTGTCCAAGCAGGTGTATCTCCTAAAGCCCTCGAGTATATCGAGAAAGATAAGATAATGCTTGCAGCCATAGACCAGCAATGGTATCTCCAAGGCCATCTGTCCGTAGAGGGCATGTACTCATACGTAAAGTATGGGATGAGAAGGCCATGGGTGGCCACACAGGAGGTTGTAACTGAGGATACTATAAAAACCGCGCGCGAGCTGGGAGCACCACTAGATGATCCCTTGGGGTTGTTATTGGCGGAGGCGAAGGGGCAGCCGATTCGGGTGGTCTCAAATCCGTGTTTATGCCTTCCAAATCCCTCATTTGAGATCTCAGATGCCACTAAGAAGGATGAGCTCGCAAAATACTTCAAAGACCTTCCTAAGGCAACGCCACCAGCCCGGGCTCTATGTGGAGGGTTTGGGATCTTTAACCCCGCCCTAGACCGCCGTCTCCCCTTCTCCTATGCACATGTGGCTTCAGGGGTTATCAAGGTGCCAGAGCGCGTAGGCAAAAAAATAGAGTATGTTTACTATAAGGATAAGCACGGCCTCGAGAAATGGCTTAAAGAGCTACAAAAGAAGTTAAGCCTCAATGAGCTACGAGAGCCGGAAGATCCATTAGTGAAGTTGCTTCTTGCGGCAATGAAGAAGTGGGCGCAGAAGAAGTGGCCAATTCGGGTGCGCAGGGATATAGGGTCAAGCCCGGAATCATACCTTCCCTCAATTTGGTTTTCGGATCCCGCTAAGGTTGAGGAGCTCGCAAAATTCTTCGAAGACCTGCCCAAGACAACCAAGCCAGCCTGGGCAGAATCTTACTCCGGAGGGTTCATGCTCCTTCCGGACGACGGCCGCATGCTCTGGTGGGTGACTGTGGATTCAGGGGTTATCGAGATACGTATGGAGGTCATTAAGAAGGGTATAGGCAGAGAACCAGTTCACGCTTACTATAAGGACATTCATGGGTTGGAGAGATGGCTCGAAGAGCTATATGAGCGGTCAACAGGTTTCAATCAGTTGATTGCAGCGATGGAGAAACTGCCAATTCAGGTGAGCTTAAACCCATACTCAAGCCTTCCAAATCCCTCATTTTGGATTACGGACCCTGCTAAGATTGACGAGCTCGCAAAATTGCTCGAAGGTCTTCCTAAAATAAACAAGCCATACGGGTTCGGACGTTTCGCAATCTGGGGGAACCCCATGCTAGACCCCCGCATTCCCTTGAGGGTGCTTGTGGGTTCAGGGGTTATCAAGATACTAGAGGGTAGCAAAGAAGGAGAACCAGTTTACGGTTACTATAAGGACATTCACGGGTTAGAAAAATGGCTTGGAGAGCTATACAAGCAGGAATCTATCGAATTTATGGAGTGGGAGGACCAATCAAGCGCCCCTATTAGCGCTGAAAGGACCTCATCGCCCCACGAGCCTGAGAGCACCTCACTTCCTGCCCAACAGCTTCCTACCACTGGCGCAGAACCGCCCTACAACGACGAGCTGTGGAATGAACTACCATATAGCCCTATTGAGCTAGGGAGATACCTAGAGGGGAAAGCAACTATAGACGATCGCTGGGTTCTTGCTAAACACTGGGCCCTTGAGGTGATACAGAGGAAGAATAACTGCTATAACTATGCCGACAACATAGTTACAGATACCCTTGCCCAACCGGGAAGGCTGAGGGGAGTAGTAATACCAGAAGCGTACTGGGTGGAAGATGGAAAGAAGATAGATGGAAGCCCAGGAGATCACACGCTAGCTGAGCTTTGCAAGAAATTGGAAGAGGCCACCAAGGCAGACGGGTTGACAGTTATCGATTGCGCCAAGGTGTGTCCGCCAAGCAAGCCGGGAGGCGAGCCGGACAGTTATAAAGAGATGTTGTTTGTGGGCAACTATGATGCACCCACTGGTGCAGATCGTGACGGGGACAGGGCCACGGATAGGAAATGGCGCGATTATCATTTCTATCGCCAGGATAAAGGTGGAAGATGGTCCCATAAACCTGGGAGGACTGAGGTAACTAACCGAGATGCTAGCGGGAATCCCATCACCGACCCACGGAGAGCTGATCGGAAATATGAAGGGCTCGAATACACCGAGGTCTGCGGCTGCTTCTGCCGTGGACCTGGTGTGGCGAAAAAATGAAGCCCTTCAGGCCTGCTCTGGGGGGCTAAGGGCTGAGATGGTCATCACGCGCACGATCGCAGAGACGCGAGCAGTCATTGCTCAAGCGCGGGCATCGGGAAAGAGAATCGGGTTCGTGCCCACGATGGGGTATCTCCACGAAGGGCACTTGAAGCTGATTGACATCGCCAAGCAGCATAGTGACTTTGTCGTCGTCAGTATCTTCGTTAATCCAACGCAATTTGGCCCTAAAGAGGATTTCGCTGCGTATCCCAGAGACTTCGAGCGCGACAGAAAACTCTGCGAGGCCCGCGGAACAGATTTGATCTTTGCCCCGGAAGTCTCCGAGATGTACTCTGAGCGTTCATTGATCACCTTTCAGATCGAAAAGCTTGCCGACCGTCTCTGCGGGGCGCGCCGGCCGGGGCACTTCAACGGCGTTGTGCTTGTCGTGAGCAAGCTCTTTAATATAGTTCAGCCCGATATCGCTGTCTTCGGGCAAAAAGACGCGCAACAACTCATTATTATTAAAAGACTCGTCCAAGACCTAAATTTCCCCATCAAGATTATCGCCGCGCCGACGGTGCGCGAACCTGACGGCTTAGCCATGAGCAGCCGTAACGTCTATCTCTCTCCAGAGCAGCGCGTCCAGAGCACTGTGCTGTACAGAGCTTTACAGAGAGCGAAAGCGTTAATTGAGTCCGGCGAGCGCGATGCGAAAAAAATTATCTCAGAGATGCAGAATCTCATTGCGACGGCAAGTGAAGCCAAGATAGATTATATCGAGATCGTGAGCGTCAGAGATCTGCAGCCCATCGAGCGCCTTGACGGGCAGGTCTTGATCGCACTCGCCGTCTACTTTGGCAAGGCGAGATTGATTGACAATATCGTCTTAGAGATCGCCGGGAGCCAGGCTCGAGAGATCCCGGCAATTCTCTAGAGCTTCTTCAACAGTTGCTTATACACGTCTTGCTTAGCCAGCCCCCGCAGCTGCGCGACTCTCTTGATCGCTTCTTTCTTTGTCAGCCCTTCGGCAATGAGCTTCTGCACATGCTCGACCACACCCAGCTCCGCATCTTCTGACTCGACAGACTCTAGGGGCTCTTCAAACTCTCTAGACTCAATGACGATCGTGATCTCGCCCTTGACCACCGCACGCGATTTCAAATGCTCAAGAATTTCTTTTGCTGTACCCCGCAAGATCTCCTCGTGCACTTTCGTCAGCTCCCGACAGAGCGCGATCTGTCTGCCTGGAAGCAGCTCGCTTATGATTTCTAATGTGTCCAGCACGCGATGCGGGGATTCGTAGAGCACAATCGTACGTGGCTCGTGAGCTAATCGCGCAAAGAACTCACGCCTGGCTTTCGCGCTCTTTGGGGGTACGCCCTCAAAGACAAATCTTTCTGTCGAAAAGCCCGACACGACCAACGCTGTGATGAGCGCCGTCGGCCCTGGAATAGGGATGACCAAGATATTTTCGGCAATAGCTCGGCGCACTAACTCGTACCCTGGATCGGAGATCAAAGGCGTGCCCGCATCGGAGATGAGCGCGATCTTCGCCCCAGCTCTGAGTTTTTCTAGAAAATATTCGAGGCGCTCGCGCTCGACGCCGCGATATAAGCTGCGCTCGAAGGGCTTTTCAATTCCATAATGCCTCAGTAACTGTCGCGAGCGCCGCGTGTCTTCAGCGATAACCAGATCGCACTCTCTCAGAATTCTCAGCGCCCGCAGCGTGATGTCTTCTAAGTTCCCGATGGGCGTGGCCACGATATAGAGCACGCCGGTTGCATTTCCCACACGGCAATCATAGAATACTGTCAGTAGAGTGTGCAAGCGAGGAGGAAGGTATGGCTGTCTTGCAAGAACTGCGCGATCGGCTCACCCAGATCGCTGATCGCCTTTGACCTAGCTGCCCTCGAAGTTGAGCTTAAACAGCTCGAGGATCAGATGTCCGCCCCCGGCTTTTGGGAAGACAAGCACCGCGCGAAGCTCGTCGCTCAGCAAGTTGAGCAGAAGCGCCGGATTCTTCACAAGTATCAAGCGTTGGAGACCCAGCTTGACGATCTGGAAGTCTTAGAAGAGCTAGGCAAGGCTGAAGGCGACCCCTTCGTCGAGCGCGAGGTGCAATTGGGCGCCCAAGAGATCGAAAAGCGCCTGTCGGCCCTAGAACTCGAAGCGTTTCTCAGCGAGCCTTACGATCCCAATGATTGCTATCTGAGCATTCAGGCTGGGGCCGGGGGCACTGACGCCCAAGACTGGGCCGAGATGCTCCTGAGAATGTATTTGAGATATATTGAGCGTCGTGGCTGGCGGGCGAGCATCATCGAAGCAAGCCCCGGCGAAGTCGCCGGGATCAAGAGCGCTACAGTCGAAGTCCAAGGCCCCTATGCGTATGGGTACTTAAAAGCCGAGCGCGGCGTCCATCGCCTCGTGCGAATCTCGCCGTTTGACGCGAACGCTCGAAGACACACGTCGTTCGCAGCCGTCACCGTGATTCCTAAAGTCGAGGAAGCCGACGTCGAGATTCGTCCCGAAGACTTGAAGATCGACACGTTCCGCGCCGGAGGCGCTGGCGGTCAGTATGTCAACAAGACCGAGTCAGCCGTGCGCATTACGCATCTGCCTACGGGGATCGTCGTGACGTGTCAGAGAGAGCGCAGCCAGCAACAGAACAAAGAGATCGCGTTAGAGTTACTGACGGCGCGCTTGTACGAGCTGAAGCTGCGCGAAAAAGAGCAAGAGATCGCAAAAGTCCGCGGAGAGCTGCGCTCGATAGAATGGGGCAGCCAGATTCGTTCGTACGTTCTGCAGCCGTATCAATTAGTGAAAGACCATCGCACGGAGATCGAGGTGGGCAACGTGCAAGCTGTTCTGGACGGTGAGCTAGATACGTTTATCGAGGGCTACTTAAGGAGAAAGCGATAACTATGCTCAAACGCGTGCTGGGACAAACAGCCAAGATGCTGATACCCTTGGGAGCAGCTTTAGGGCTTGCGCTTATCTTTAATATCTCTGTTCAAGCCACAATGGAGCCTTTGAAAGTGGCACTTGTTTTCATATGGCTTTTTCTGGCGCTCCTGGGGATTTGGGCCATTATTACTCCAAGAGGCTTCTTTATGTACTGGCAACGATGGGAACTTGTGATGTACGGACTTGCGGAGCCTCCCGAGTTTGTTATCATTTGGACGCGAATTGGAGGCTGGGTTTTTCTTATCCTTAGCGTTATTGGCTTAATAACGACTCTAACCGCAAAGTGATAACGTGACCTTCGTTCTACTATTTTTTGCGGCCATCGCCATCGGGTGGGTGGCGAGCATGGTCGGGGTCGGCGGCGGGATCTTCATGGTCCCGCTCTTGGTCTTTTTGAACTCGGTGGGCACGACCCAAGAAGCGGTCGGCACCAGCTTGGCAGCGATTGTCTTCAACTCGATCTCCAGCACGATTGCGTATTCTCGCCAGAAAAAGATAGACTACAGATTCGCGCTAGCGCTCTTGCCCATGGCGTTGGTGGGCGCGTGGCTCGGCGCGTTTCTCACGGAGTTTGTCTCCAGTGATGCGCTTGCTATCGCGTTTGGGGTGCTCTTGCTCTACGTCTCCGGGCTGATGCTCGCGGGGAAAGAACCCAAAGAGCTGGGTTTGCTCTTGCGGCGCGGTCTCGATTCCCACGGGAACCCTAAGCCCATTCTGGGCGCTCTGGTCGGACTAGTCGCCGGAGTCGCTGCGGGGTTCTTTGGAATTGGCGGGGGGATCGTCATGGTCCCGGCGATGAATATCTTCTTGGGAGTAGACATCGTCAGCGCTGTAGCGACCAGTCTTTTTGTCATGGGGCCGTCGTCGCTCATTGCTGCCGTGACGCACTACTTCCAAAAAAATCTGCACATAGATTTGGCGATCCCGTTGGCGCTAGGGATTATTATCGGAGCGCAGCTTGGGGCATGGAGCACGACGAAAGTCTCGAAAGTCTTTCTGCGAAGACTTTTTGGCGTGGTACTGCTCTACTCAGCGATCAATATGATCTGGAAGGGTGTACAAGGGGTGCTGTAATGCAGATCGCCATTGACGGCCCCGCCGGATCGGGAAAGACGAGCGTCGCCCGCGCGCTCGCCAAGCGCTTTGGGTGTTTATTCGTCAATACCGGCGCGATGTACCGCGCCGTCGCGCTTGCGCTCTCCCGAGGGCTAAAGCTCTCGGAAATACAGATAGAAATGCGCCCCAATGAACGTGTCTTTCTCAACGGCGAAGACGTCACAGAAAAACTTTACACCCTTCAGATAGACGAACTCGCTTCCCAAGTCGCGGCCCGCTCCGAAATCCGAGAGTTTCTCATCGCGCAGCAGCGCGCCCTCGCCCAGAACAGAGACGTTGTCATGGAAGGACGAGACATTGGGTCCGTCGTGCTCCCCAACGCCGACGTCAAACTCTATCTGGACGCCTCTCTTGAAGAGCGCGCCCGCCGGCGCTGCCAGGAGCGCCCAGGGCAATCGTATGAAGAAGTCCTCGCTCAGCTGCGCACCCGCGACGCGCGCGATGGCCAGGGCTTTGGGCGCTTGCAGATCACTCCAAATACTGTTATTATCCGCACTGATGGGCGCACCCTCGACGACGTCATTGCCGAAGCCATACAGGCTGTGGAGACCGCGTTGCAGAGACGGGGCCCGTCTGGTAAACTGAGCGGGTGAACGCCGAGGCCATCAAGGGGTTCTTCTACTGGCTTCTTGCGCCGGTCTTGGGTGCTATTGTGCGGGTCTTGTTCCGATTGCGCGTGCGCGGTCGGGAGAACCTCCCCCAACACGGCGGATTTCTCTTAGTAGCGCGCCATCGCAGCTACTGGGATATCCCGCTGCTTGTGACGGTGTTGGGAAACCGGCGGCGGATCTATTTTGTGGCGCGCAAGACCCTGCTCGATGAGAACCCGTTCTTGGCGTTCTGGGTGCGGCATTACGCGATCACCATCAATCGAGAACACTTTCAAGTGGAGGATTTGCGCAAGGTGCTTGAAGCCATCAGATCAGGCAAGATCGTGGGGATCTTCCCTGAAGGGACGACGCAGAAGCCCCAACGAGCGCATCCCGGGGTGATCCGCTTTGCCGAGCGCACGAACAGTGAATTCGTCGCCGTGCGCTTCGAAGCTCGCGGGCCCTATCCCCCTAAATATCCGTTTCGATGGCCGCAGATCACGGCTCATATTAGTGCGCCGTTCAGCTTGAGAGATTTGGAGTTCGATCTACGAGAGACCTCAGGCCGACATGAGCGTTACCAAAAGCTTGCGGACCTCCTGATGGAGCGCATAGATCGCGTGGGGCTGGAGCGCACTCCAGCGCTCCAGGAGAGCTTATGATAACAGTAAGAGCGAAGCCAACGATCGAGATCGCACGCAGTGCCGGGTGGTGTTTTGGTGTGGAGCGCATCGTTCAGATGGCTGAAAAATTGCTGGATGAGACGCCCGACGGCCCAGTCTATTGTTTGGGAGAACTGATTCATAACCCTCAAGAAGTAGCTCGATTGCGCGCTAAGGGTATGGTCTTCGTCAAGTCTCATGAAGAGCTACCCCCGTTGAAGCCCGGAGAGAAGCGAAAAATCTTGATTCGCGCCCATGGCGTCGCACCCTCTGTCAAGAGTGCCCTTCAAGAGAAAGGCTACGAGATCCACGACGGGACGTGCCCTCTCGTGACGATCCCACAAAGATTTGCACGCGAGCTCGCCGAGCAGGGCTATCGCGTCGTCATCATGGGGCATAGTGAGCATCCAGAAATCCAGGGCATCCTTGGGTATCTAGACGGACTCAACGCCCGTGTAGACGTGATCACCGGCCCCGAAGAAGTCGAGAAACTCGCATTAAAAGCTTCGGATCGCGTGGGACTCATCTCGCAGACGACCCACCCGTATGAGAAATTTGCCCAGCTTATCGGGCGGGTCCTGGAGCATTGCTTAGAGGTACGGGCATATAATACAATCTGTCAGGCAACGTTCGACCGCCAAGAGGCGATTCGCGAGCTGGCCCAGCGCTGCGATATCGTTATAGTGATTGGTGGACGCAATAGCTCCAACACCTGTCGATTGGCAGAGATCGCATCGCGGTACACGACGTGCTATCATATTGAAGACGCATCCGAACTGAAAGGAGAGTGGTTCTGGGGGAAGAAGCATATAGGGATCTCAGCGGGGGCATCCACCCCCACGCGGGCTATCACAGCTGTGCAAACGGCTATCGAGCAGTTGGTCAGCAAACTCTCTCAAGCAAGTGGGTGATCGAGCATGTCCGAGGAACTCAAAGAGACAACTGAGCCATCTCAGATGGAAGCACTCTTGGACGACCAAGACGTGTTGACGTATTCGCGCGGGGACATCTTGAAGGGGCGTGTGGTCCAGATCAACGATCAAGGGGTACTGGTCGACATCGGCTACAAGTCTGAGGCGCTGATGAAGCCCACGGAGCTGGCGCCGTTCCACAAGACCCCGCTGCAGCCAGGGGACGAGATCGAGGTCTTAATCACATATATTGACGAAGAAGAGGGCACGATCCACGTCTCCGAGAAAGCAGCACTGTACGAGAAACGCATTAGTGAGTTGGAACGCGCCTATCGCAATCGGCTCCCCATCACTGGGACGATTGAGGACGAGGTCAAAGACGCGGGTTATCACGTCAATCTATTAAAGTCGGGGATTCGCGCGTTCTTGCCGGGCTCGCACTTGGGAGACGATCTGCCTCCCCGGATCGAAGAACTCCGCGGCAAGGAAGTGCCGTTTATTATCTTGGAGTTAGACCGTCGGGAGCGCAATCTCGTCGTCTCCCATAGAGAATATCTCAAAGAGCTGGAGCGCCAGCGCAAGGAAGAGCTCTTCCATAAGCTTCAGCCAGGCCAAGTCATCGAAGGCACGATCAAATCTATCGTGGACTTTGGAATCTTTGTAGACGTTGGGGGCTTTGAAGGGCTGGTCCATCGCTCGGAGATCAGCTGGAAGGACATCCCCGTTGTGCCGTCCAATACCTACAAAGTCGGGGACAAGATCACGGTCAAAGTTTTAGGGGTAGACCGCGAGAAGGAGCGCATCTCGCTCTCCATTAAGCAATTGCGCCCCGATCCGTGGATCGGCCTCAAGCAGCGCTACCCCGCGGGGACCAAGACCAAGGGCACAGTCGTCAGCTTGACAGATTTTGGCGCGTTCGTGCGTATCGAAGAGGACGTCGAAGGGCTCGTGCACATCTCGGAGCTGTCGTGGGGCTATCCCGAGCATCCGAAAGAAGTCGTCAAGGTCGGGCAACAAGTCGAAGTGGTCGTGCTCGATGTCAACGAGCAAGAGCGGCGCGTCAGTCTCTCGATGAAGCGCACCCAGCCTGACCCCTGGGAGAAGATCGAAGAGAAGTACCCCGAGGGCAGCATCGTCCAGGGGCGCGTGACCAAGCTCACGGACTTTGGCGCGTTCGTTTATTTAGAAGACGGCGTCGAGGCACTCTTGCACATCTCCGAGATGAGCTGGGATAAAGTGAACAAACCCAGCGATGTCGTGAAAGAGGACCAGGAGATCACGGCAAAAGTGATCAAATCCGACGCGGGTAAGCGCAAGATCCGCCTCAGCCTCAAAGAACTCCAAGAAGATCCTTGGCACAAGTTCTTGGAGAGCTACTCGGTGGGCAGCATTGTTGAGGGGCCGATCACGGAGCTCAAGGAGTTTGGCGCGTTCATGAAGATCACCGAAGATGTGGAAGGGCTCATTCACGTCTCAGAGATCACCGATGAGCGGATCTCGACCCCCGCTGATATTCTTCAGGTGGGCCAGGTGGTTAAGGCCCGCATCATCGGGATCAACGAAGAGAAGCGCCAGGTGCGACTCTCCATGCGCAACCTCCACAAACAAGAGCACCTGCTCACCGGCGATGTCGGGCGCGAAGGGATCACGATGGGGGAGCGCGTGAAGGGCCTCAAGGAGCTCCTCAAAGAGTCTGAGGGCTCGTAAGCTTTAGACCCCATGGACTGGCAGGCCCTTGGGACGGGAGTTCTCTGTTATCTGATAGGCTCTCTGCCCTTCAGTTACGTGGTCGCTCGCCTGAAAAATATAGATATTCGTCAGCATGGCAGCGGCAACGTCGGGGCGACCAACGTCACACGAGTTGTCGGTGTGAGCTATGGCGCGCTTGCCCTGATAGGAGACGTAGGCAAGGGTGTTGCTGCTGCGTGGCTGACGAGCGCTGTGCATGCCCCATCGTGGCTTTCTGGTCTTGCTGTCGTAGGGCACAATTGGAGTCTCTGGCTCAGATTCAGCGGGGGCAAGGGAGTGGCCACTACTCTGGGGCTCTTGCTCTTCTTCTCTTGGCCAGCGCTGCTCGTGACCGTAGGGATCTGGATAGTGACAGTATTGCTGACGCGCTATGTTGCCGTGGGCTCAATGGTCGCGTTGGGGCTCATCCCCGGAGTGCTCTATATTTTGGGAGTCACAGACTTCGAGCTGCTTGGGCTCTTCAGCATTCTGGGATTGCTGACGGTCTGGCAGCACCGCAGCAACATTCACAGAATCTCGCAAGGGACCGAGGGCCGAATCTTTCAGAAGCGCGCTGAGTGATTCTCTACGGCTTCAGTCTATAGATCATTCTGGGGAACGGAATAGCCTCACGCAGATGCTCGATCCCCGCGATCCACGTCGTGAGACGCTCTACTCCTAACCCAAAACCCGAATGGGGCACGCCCCCGTACTTGCGCAGATCAATGTACCATTGGTAGGGCTCTTCGGGCAGCCCGAAGTCCTTCAATCTCTGCCTCAAGAGACTAATATCGGAGATGCGCTGGCTGCCCCCGATAATCTCGCCGTAGCCTTCAGGAGCGATCAGATCAGCAGCCAGCACTAAGTCAGGGTTGTCGGGCTTGGGCTCCATGTAGAATGCTTTCATCTTGGCAGGGAAGAACTCGACAAAGGCCGGACGCCCAAAGTACTGCCCTAAGGCTTCTTCGTGCGGCGCGCCGAAGTCGTCACCCCAATTGAGCTTCTCTACCTCTCCAGACGCAATCTTCTCCTTCAAGAGATCATTGACGATCTCTAAAGACTCAGCGTAGGTGACGCGGGCAAACGGTTCAGCGACGACACGCTCAAGGGACTCTGTCTGGCGCTCCAATTCTTTGAGTTCACGCGCACGCCTCTGCAAGCACCGCTGAATCACATACTTGACCAGCTCTTCCTGCAGCGCGAGATTCTGTTCATGATCGAAAAAAGCCACTTCGGCTTCGGCCATCCAGAATTCTGTTAAGTGTTTTCGGGTCTTGGACTTCTCAGCCCGGAATGCTGGGCCGATCCAATAGACCTTCCCCAGCGCCATGGCTGTCGCTTCTAAGTAGAGCTGCCCACTTTGAGAGAGATACGCCTTTTCATCGAAGTAATTGACCTCAAAGAGCGTCGTCGTGCCTTCACAAGCGGACGGCGTCAGAATGGGCGACTCTGTCGCGATGAAGCCGCGCTCGTCGAAGAAGTCTCGAATAGATCGCATCACTTCGTGGCGCAGGCGCAAGATCGCTGCTTGTCTTGGGGTGCGAATCCACAAGTGCCGATGGTCTAACAAAAACCCTGGCCCGTGCTCTTTTAAGTCTATGGGGTACTTCTCTTCGACGCGCTGCACGATCTCGATATCTTTGATCTGCAGCTCATAGCCACCGGGGGCCCGTGGATCCTCCCGCACCGTACCCCAGACCTGCAGCGATGACTCGTGCGTGAGCTTGAGAGCCTTCTCGAACGCTTCGCCGTCGGCTTTCGTGACAACAGCTTGAATGACTCCCGTCCCGTCACGAATGAGCAGAAACTGAATCTTACCGGACTCGCGACGGTTATAGAGCCAGCCGCAGATTAAGACTTCTTGCCCGACCTTCTGCGCAATATCTTCGATATATGTCTGCTCCATCGCTACTCACGCTCGCCTTGTAAGATTCGGATCATGGCGTCATGGATCTTCCCGTTGGTGGTTAGGACCTCGCCACCGTAGAGATTCAGGGTATCACCGTGCAGATTTGTAACTCTTCCGCCGGCCTCGCGCACGAGGAGCACCCCGGCAGCCATGTCCCACGGCTTTAAGTCGAGCTCCCAGTAGCCGTCAGCCCGCCCGGCAGCCACATACGCCAGCGCCAGTGCCGACGAGCCAAGTCGCCTCAATGTCTGCGTCTTCCTGGCAAAGCGCTCCCACCATGCCAAGTGCTTCGGGATCAAGCGTTCGTCGTAAGGGAAGCCGGTCATCACCAGGCTCTCTCGCAGCGTCTCTGTGTGCGAGACGCGGATCGGCTGGCCATTGAGCTGCGCTCCCTGACCGGCTTCGCCGACGAACAGCTCATCGTGAATGGGATTATACACGACGCCTAGGAGCGCTTCACCCTCACAATAGACCCCAATCGAAACAGCAAAAAACGGAAAGCCGTGGGCGAAGTTGGTCGTGCCGTCGATGGGATCGATGATCCATTGATAGGGCGATGTGTCCGCGGGATGCACCGAGCCCTCTTCGGTGAGGATAGAATGCTGGGGGAAAGTCTTCTGAATCAACGAGACGATGATCTCTTCGGCGCGGCAGTCGAACTCCGTGACCAGATCACGGAAACCGCTTTTGAGTGCAAAGCGATGGCCCTGACGGAAGTTTTCACGTAAGAGTTCCCCAGCTTGCTGGGCAGCTTCGAGAGCGACAGTTTTGATAACAGCTAAGTCTTTCATTCGATTAGTATAATCGAAGGTAGTCCCACTGAGCAAGAAGCCTCAAGCCAACCCTAGCTCGCGGCCCAACCGCTCAAAGAGATACACAGCAATCAACCCGGTGACCAGCCCGCTGATCAGTCCCAAGATCAGCATAAACGGCAAGTAGTAAAAGAGCCCGGAAATCTGGACAAAGAGAAAGTACGCCACGACAAGCTGGGTGACGTTATGGGCAATCGCGCCCAAGATGCTGACGCCCACAAGCCCCAGCGGCGGGCGTAGCTTTTTCAGTGCAAACGCGACGATGAGGGCGCTCACCACGCCCCCCCAGAGACTCAAAAGCGCCCCTGGAGCAAAGAGCGTCCCGGCGATGAAGCTCCCTAAAATACTTCGGGCAATCGCGAGAAAGATCCCTGCGCCGTAGCCGAGAAAGAGCATTGTAAAAAGCACCAAGATATTCGAGAGCCCCAGCTTGGCCCCTGGTACCGGCACTAACGGGGGAAAGAATCCCTCGAGCACATAGAGCACAATGCCCAATGCTAAGAGCGCTGCAAAGAGAATGCGCCTCAAGAGCCAAGCTTCAGGGAGCGTGCTGCGCGTATACGGGGTCATCGTGAGATCGCGTCGATTCCTGAATTCCCAGGGATTTCTATGGTGACGTGATTGGGCAGACAGAT
>CAYYOG010000006.1:0-84567 GCA_964473325.1 uncultured Thermotogae bacterium | reverse complement strand
CGTCGATTCCTGAATTCCCAGGGATTTCTATGGTGACGTGATTGGGCAGACAGATTAAAGCTTGGCCGGGTTTATGAATCCATCCCTGGCGCATGCAGATCTCTTGGGCTCCGGGGGATCGCAGCACCCGCACGCGCCCGCCCTGCACTTGGATCACTGTCTCTCCCGCAGGGCCGGTGACCGTCACTTCTTGGTCGTGGGAGAGTGAGAGCTGGTGCACGACTTGACCGTCGAGGCGCACAATGGCCCAGCGCCCGGATGCTTCAGCGCTTTGGTGCAACAGAGGGATCGTCGCAGCAGCTCCCAGCAAGACAAGAGCGATCACGAGATAGTCGCCCCAGGTTAAGTATTTGCTGAGCGTGCGCCGCAATTCGTTCATTACTCTTTCTCTCTAGAACCGTGCTCCCACTGTGATAACTGGGTTGAACCACGAGCCGAGGGTGATAGCTGCCTCTATAAATAGTGAGAGCCTAGCAAATGGGAGATTGCTCCCTATGAGAAACTTGCTGTAGCTCTGCAGCCAGACTCCTCGATCCCAGCCGCCCCAGTCTTCCCAACGGGCCCAACCCAATCCCACCCCCAAATACGGTTTATCACGCTCTGAACCCACGTAGATAATCCCCACTCCCTCAAAGAACAGGACTAGATCGTCGTTATCCGGTTCAAAAGCAAAACCTAGGTCGATGAGGGCTCCTGTTATCCCCTTGTCCAACCCTACTCTTCCAGTGAGGCCGAAGAAGCTGTATTGCTGGGCATGAAGCAGCCATTTGACACCGACTGCGTGGCTTGGGCGAACTTCCTCAGCTATGCAGACTGCTGCATTCATCACCAAGACGAAAACGACGATGGATCTCCCAGCTATGCGCCAGATCCGAAGAATCATCTCAGAACCACTAGTTTCCCAATCGCGCTCTGCTTAGCAGTCACCGCTCCTTTCACAGTGACAATGTAGAAATATACCCCATTGGCCACAGGTCGGCCAGTGTGATCGATCATGGGCCAGACCAGCTCGTTGCCGCTTACCGGGCCGCTGTCGTAGATCTTCTTTCCTGCTAAGTTGTAGACCTGGACCGAAATCCCTTTGATCCCCTCGCCTTGAACTGCGAAGCGAACTGAGCGGCGGGCAGGGCTGGGATAGCTGAGGATCGCTTGAATGACCAGGGGCTCGATTCGCGCCTGAGGCTCGATTCGGTAGACCTGGACAATCGGGTCGCTCCGGTCTCCGTCCCCATTCAAATCTAGGCGAGCCAAGGGCTCAAAGACCCAGAACGAGATCACATTCTCGTAGATGTCTGGCTCCATTCCTAGCCGCCCAGTGGTGAAGACCCGGCCTAGCTCAATGTCATAGTAGCTGATTACGATGTCTTTGATATCACCGTCGCCGTTCAGGTCCGCGCCATGAGCCCGCTCCTCGGTTTCAAAAGCAATATATTTTCCGTAGATTGCGGGGGAAGTGCCCACAGCGCCCGTGTTAGTCAAGCTCTTCTTTGCGATATCAAAGTAGCGAATTACCCAGTCCTTGATATCACTGTCGCTGTTCAAGTCCGTGCCCAGGGCTCGCTCATCAGTGCTGAATGCAATGATGTTGCCATAGATGCTGGGATGTTGCCCTATAGCTCCTGTGTCGGTGACCTCGCCGGTGAGCAGATCATAGTAGCGGATCGTCTGGCCACTGGTGAAAGCAATGAAATGGCCATGGATCACAGGTTCGCTTCCTTCAAGACTGAGCGAGACCAGCTCCCCTTTCTCTACGTTGAAGTAAGCAATCCGATTATCTGTCGTGGAGAAGACGATGATCTTCTCGAAAATAGAGGGATGAGAGCCAACTGCTCCGGTCTCCCCCCATCGGCGGGTGGTGATGTTGTAGTAGCGGATCTTCCCTCTCTCGCCGACAAAGGCGATTAAGTCTTCGTAGATATCAATGTCCCCTGCTTGGCAAGAGACGACCAAGCCAGTGTTGACGACTAGGCCTGTGTCGATGTTCTTATAGCGGAGCAGGCAGTCCTGGAAGTCACCGTCTCTATTAAGATCACGGTTTGGGCCGATACTCAAGTGAAGCTCTGGGGTTGGGAAAGCCACGATGTTCTTGTAGATAGGGGGATCGCCACCAATAGTAGGGCGCTCCACCGTGATATCTTCATCATCTTCAGGGTCTTCACCAGGAGGTGTATTGGGGTCTTGCGCAATTGTCCCGTCGTCTGTAATCTCAGGGAAGTTGTCGCCCCCCGCGATAGCTGTGTTGTCATAGGTTCCATCAGGGACGTCCGTTGCGACATTGACAACGAAGCGAATGGTCACGCTTCCACCGCTTGGAATGGTCCAATAGCCCCACGTCGGGGTTGTATCACCAGGGGCAGGGTCGAGTGTTTCAGTGCGCGTGGCTCCACCAAGCTCATTGATACTTTCGGTGCTGGCATAGCTAAACCCTGCGGGTAAGATGTCGCGAATATATACCCCGATGGCTGCACCAGTATCGTTGTTCACAACTTTGATCTCATAGATAACTTGCCCTCCAGGTGCCACCACAGGCTCGTCCATTACCACGTCCTTGTCAATCGTCATCTTTGGCCTCTGAATTGTGACGTCTTCATCGTTCTCCGGGTCTTGGCCAGGGATGGTGTCTGGGTCCTCACCAACCTCACCATCATCGTCCACCTCGACCGGCGGATCTGTCCTGAAGCAGCGAGAATACGCGGTGTTGTCGTAAGTCCCGTCGGGGATATTCACGGCGACATTCACTGTGAAGATGACTGTCACGGATCCCCCAGGCAACACTCGCCAGGCTCCCCACCAGAGCGTTGTATCTCCCAAGGACGGCTCCTCAATGTAGTTGCGAGTTGCATTTGTGGTCTGGATATTGTCGGTGCGGTCGTAGCTGAACCCAGGAGGGAGGATGTCACGGATCCGCAAGTTCACGATGGTCAAAGCAGTATTGGTGTTGATAACTCTGATTCGGTATGTGACTTGACCTCCCGGAGCTACTATTGGCGGATTGGTCAGGACATCCTTGTCAATGACGACGCACCCGGTGAGCACGACCACATCTTCATCGTCTTCTGGGTCTTCACCGTCTGGGGTATCAGGGTCCTGCCCTTGATTTCCGAGGTCATCGACCTCAGCGAAGTTGTCACCATCTGCGTAAGCTGTGTCCTCATAAGTCCCAGGAGTAATAGTGTCCGAGATATCGACCGTGAAGGTGATCGTCACGCTTCCTCCTGGCGGGATGCTCCAGAAGCCCCACGTGGGTGTAGTGTCCCCAAGCACAGGGTCGCTCATTGAGGGGCGGGTCGCACCGCCAGTCTCGGTTATGTCGTCGGTACTATGGTACGTGAAGCCGCCTGGCAGCGAGTCCCAGATCGAGACGTTTCTTGCCGTGGACTCACCGATGTTCGCCACTCTGATCTGGTAAGTCACTTGAGCTCCTGGTCCCACAACAGGAGGATTCGTCACCACATCTTTGTCAATAACGATCCGTGGGGGCGACAGGACATCAATGAAGGCATCGTCATCAGCAGTGAGCGTCGCTCCCAGTGACTGGCCCGTAGCAGAGGCAACGTTCCGGTTGGGGTTGGTCGTATCAGCAGAAGAAGTGGCTCGGGCGCGGAACCGGACGGTTTGCGAGCCGCCTGGGTTGATTGTCCAGTTCGCGTCCCACGTGAGGATATAGCCGCTGCTGAGGCTTCCCGTAATGGATGTCGGATCTGAAGGTACCCCGCTCCCTGTGACATAGACCCAGCCGGGCGGCAGCTTGTCAACTAAGTCGACATTTGTGGCTTGAGTTGCAGTAGGCGGAACACTGATGACGATCGTGAACTCAGCTTCTTCGTCTATCTCTACTTCAGCAGGATCAACGCTCTTCTCCACAAGGAGCGCGACATCAATCCACTCGATTGGTAACGGCAGGGTCGTGTATCCCATGTCGAGATAGGGTGTGCCGGTGCCGGCATAGTCGGGGCTCTCGCCCCAAGCCACCGCGACGGGCTGGGTGCTGACAATGTGCATTCCCGTATTGTTGTTGTCGGGATCGCGAATCTGAATGACTTGGAGACTGTTGAGATTGTGGATAGCATCGAAGACTCCGTCGTTCGGGCCGTAGTCCACAAAGACCGTGGTATTATCAGTAATAGCTGTGACATACACAGGCGAGCCGTTGGCAGTTGGGACTGCTTGTCCTGTTCCCGGCGCCCAGCTCACATAGTTATCAGCAGTAAGAAAGTTGACAGGGATCAATGCGCAGCCCCAGTCCCAGGTAGCCGATCTCGTATCGGCTGAGACGATTCCCCAGAATGTGCTGCTGGAGCTTAAGTAAACACCGGAGCCGACCGGAACATAGCGGCCTGTTCCATCACGATAGGATCTCGTCCTGCCTGCAGGGATAGTGAACGACCCTGATCCTGAGAGATCTTGAAAGCTGACAGTAATGGGGAAGGAATTGGGATTGTATAAGAATAAATCAGTATTAGCATTACGCCAGCTCGGCACTGGGGAATAGTAACTCGTTCCCCAATAGGGACGGGGGGTCATGGTATAGCCTCGCATCTCTGAACTGGTCCCGGAGTTGAACCGTCCTGTCATGAGCTGGACTTGGATCTTTCCGGTCCCGCTCACCGTCGTCCCCGCACCCTTGACTTGGTAGATAGCCGTCTTCCCGCGATTGAGGGTCGTAGAGAGGCCCGGCCCCGCAGGGTCAGTAATAGTGATGGAGTTGCCATTTGAGCTGGACATTACCAAGAGCCATACTTTAGTGAAGTCAATGTAGTTCGTTGGTGCGCCAGCTAGGTTTTCCCCGACTGGGATGACGTAAGTATTCTCCCATGCCTGAACAGGATAGACCTCCCAAGCGTCGGTGAAGACCGTCCCCGGAGATTCGGGCCAGATCGAAACGACTAGCTGGAGCAAGCTTCCCGCCACAAAGATCCGGTCCCCACCGTCATAGTACGTTCCAGTTCCCCGTGGGCTGGAGGGGATATTGCTGCTCTCAAAGTAATAGACTTGGCCCTTGTTTAGGTTGACGACCTGGTCTCCTGCTGCCCCACTGAGGAGACCGTTCTCCCAGTGGTCGTAGTAGACCGTGGTGTTGTCAGCGCTCGCCGTAACCCCAACCACATAATGCATTCCTGTACTCACCACTGGGTCGTTATCAATGTTCACAAAGATCTGACGAGCTAAGTCTGCGGGAAGTGGAACATAAAACTCTTGGAATCCCGCAGGCAGCGTGAATCCATCCAAAGATATCACCGAAGAGATCAACAACAACAGTGAAATAAAGACAGCCGCACGTAAGGTTCTGCTGCTAGACCTCATATCTCCCACCTCTTCTGATGTGCTGAACAGCTCCCCACCATCACTGATTTTGATGAGCTCATTATACCCTCTCCCTGCTCTCCCCTGTCAAATGCGTGAACCGTGCACTTGCTATCAAGTCTTGGGAGCTTTTGAAGGGATCACAAGTAATTCTGGGAAGTCTATATCTTTGAGCCCTGATGATCTCACAACGCGCCCATCGTCTGTGACAAGGATGCACTCGACATTGGGCAAACTCTCTATCAGGGCAAGCCCTCTCTGTTCACCAAGCACAAAGACGGCTGTGCTGAGCGCGTCGGCTTCCATCGCCGTCGGCGCTAAGATCGTCGCGCTGATCAAGCCTCGCGCCGGCTGCCCCGTCTTTGGGTCAATGATGTGATGATAGCGAATCTTATCGGGCTCGTCAGCGTAGCGACACGGGAAGATATTTTTCAGGGCGTCCGCGAAGAAACAGCGCTGATAATCCCCTGACGTTGCCAGCGCCCGATCTCCCCAGATCTCTAGAATCCCGATAATTTTCGACTCATCACGAGGATGCTGCACAGCGATACGAAACGGCCGCCGATCCTCAAACCAAAGCACTTTTCTTGGACGATCATTGAAGACCCGAATGTTCCCCCCAGCGTCGACGAGCACGCTGTCAAGCTCATACTTTTTCAAGATCTCAACGACCTTGTCGACGATATACCCCTTGGCGATGCCCCCCAAGTCGACCTCGACATTTGGGCTGGAGAGCCGAGCCGTCTTGGCTGCTACGTCGAGAAAGATCTCTCGCTGCTCCGTGATCAAAAGTTGCAGCTCGTCTTGCGCGGGGATGCGCCCTACCCCAGCGCGATCCCAATCTTGCGTAAAACCCCACAGATCGACGATCTTCCCAATTGTGTGATCGAATGCGCCCTCACTGAGTGTGCGATATCTTTGTGCAGCTTCGAGCACAGTGAACACATCATCAGAGAGGTGTACGGGTGCGCAGCACCCACGACGATTGAGTTCTCCCAGTGATCCCGCCCCGATGCGACTGAACTCTTCGGAGAGTCTCTTAGCTTCGGCAAATGCTTCGTGCACAGCGCGCTGCGCTTGGTCGTGGGAGCGACCCTGGGCCTTAATGCGAAAATACGTGCCCAGCAGATATTGCTCGTCTTGGACGATCGCGACCCGCCCTTGCAGATAAAGAAAGACCAGCGAGAGTGCCAAGACTATAAAGATAAAAATCTTTAAGGCAAAGAGCGTGCGCCGCACAGTTAGCCGATCCACTCCCTAGGAACCGTGCTGTAATCTTCATCGAGCCGAATATCTTTTACTTCATCGGGGCTGAGAGCCAGCTCGCGCAGGCTCTCCCCGTCGTAGCGCAAGAGCACTCCCTGCTCTTCATAGATGGACGTCATGGGATGCTCTGGGTGAATACGATTGCGCATGGGATCAGGGTCCTTGACTTTTCTCCGAATGATCGTCTTCAAATTGACCGGGCGCCCCCACATCGCATAGATGTTCTTGAGCACTTCCTTGGCTTCTTCAAGGTGCAGGCCCACACCGTTATAGAAGTGCAGGAGCAAGAGCTCTCCTTTGTTACCGTAGTTGCCTGTGGCAACCTTGATCATAGGGCGCCCCAAGTTGGTGTGTTGCAAGAGCAGCTTCTTTTTGACATCTTCATAGTCCCGCGACGTGATATGATATGCCCCAGTCTCTGGGATATATTCATAGGCGAAGAGCTGCAGCTTCTCGAAGAGCTCCGGAGTGAAGAACTCTGAAAGAAACATGACATCATTGTAAGTGCGGCGGACCTCGAAGAGCTTCTCCAGGCCCAAGTTCGCTTTGGTATCCCAACGTCTCTTCTTTTCCGGGTCCTTGCAGAGCTCCCACTCGCGCCCAAAGCGCCCTTTGTCCCAACGCTCTGTAATATCCTCCCAGATGAGCTTCCCCAGCGCATAGGGGTTGAGGGCCCCGCCAGCGAGGACCTTACTCATCATATCCGCATGATCGATGAACTCATTGGGTTGGGCAAATTCAGCCATGAGCCTCGATTGCCAAAACATCGCCCAGCCTTCATTCATGATCTTTGTCTGGATCTGGGGGACAAAATAGTACGATTCTTCGCGGATCATCGCGAGAATATCTCTCTGCCAATTCTCCAGGCGCCCATGCTTCATAATGAACCCCAAGACGTCTTTGTGGGGCTTGAGCAGCTCGGTCTCATCACGGGGTTGGCGAGCCCGTTCTTGCGCCTCTTTGAGCTTGGCACGACGCTCTTCCAGCCACTTGGGCGGATTGAGAAAGCGATCCATATAATCACGCTTTGCGGGAATACGCAGGGGGTCCTGTCCGTGCTCATCTTCTCCAAGAGCCTTGAGCGCACGCTTCATGAATGGCGCATACTGATCGATTTCGTACTGGAGCGAGAGCGCCTTGTCAATGAACGATTCGACCTTCTCGATGCCGTACTTCTCCATGTACTCCTCAACGCGCTCAGCGTGGGTGTGCATCACCTTGATCATCTCTTGAGGGGTCTTGGAAAACCAATAGTTGTTCTTAAAGAAATCGACATGGGCGTAGACGTGGATCATCACCCCTTTATTCTCGACAGGGGTATTGCTCTCACGCAGATAGGCGATGGCGGGGTTGGTGTTGAGAACAAGCTCATAGACCCACCACCCGGCGTATGCCGAGCGCTTCCGAAAATAGTCATAGCTCATGCCGAACGACCAATGGGGGAATCGTTTGGGAAAGCCATCATACGCCGAGTACTCATTAAGCTGGTCGTGGTCGACGATCCCGAATATCACGGGCCAGGGATCGAGCCCTGCAGCTTCGACAAGTCGGCGCGCTTGTTCACGCAGTTCCTCTAGCTCACGGATCTTCCTTGAGAGCATTCTTATCGCCCCTTGCCCAGGAAGTCTTTGATAGATCGCAAGATGTCCTCTCGATCCGAGATGATAGACATCACGAGACGGTCATCTTCGATTCGCTCTTTGAGTTTGACCAAGTGCAACCCTGGGGAACGCCGCCCCAGAGTGACTTGCCCATAGCAGAAGAGATTGACTTTAGACAAGAGCTGATCGCGTAAGAGCGGCACACACGCGTTCTCCGTATCCCCGATCCAATTTTCGCCGTCGCTGAAGTGGAACGCATAGATATTCCACTGTTCTGGAGGGTAGCGCCGATCGATGACGCGATTACACAGTTCATACGCCGAGCTGATCCGCGTGCCACCCCCCGTACTCAGACTATAAAAGTCTTCTTCAGGGACCTCCTGGGCTTCGTAGTCGTGTAAGATATAGACCCGCTCGACGTTCATATAGTTTGTGCGCAGCCATAGATCGATCCACCAGTTCTCTTGGCGGATGATCTCGGTCTTCTCCCCGGACATCGACCCAGAAGCGTCGCGCATGAAGATAATGACGCAATTGGCTTCAGGCCTTTCGCTGGGTTGGCCGTAGAGATAGCGCATGTCTTCTTTGATCGGAGTCACGATGATCGTCTCGCGCGGCGTTACAGAGGGGCTCATGAGGAGCTGGCGCAAGAGCCCCTTGCGAAATGCACGACGTTTCATCAAGAGCGCCTGCGGGCCCACCGTCGCGACATCCTCGTACTCTTCGTCGCCGCTGAGCACCTGACGATGCCCCTTCGGCTGGATGCGCGGCAGTTCAAGTTCTTCTCCTAAGATCTCAGCGAGCTCTCTCACTTCGATCTCGACCTCGCGAAAGTGTGGCCCCGGTCCATAGCCCGCTTGCCCCAGCCCATCTTGAGTCGGGTCAAACTGAATGGGCTCGCCTATCTCGCCCTCACCGACCCCGATGCCCCCTTGCTCGTGTGGGTCGTACCGAAATTGTGGGATGCGAATCGCTTTGATCGGGATCTTAACGATATCGCCACCCTTCTGCCCCACAATCGAGCCCGTCTCAATGAGCTCTTTTAAATTCTTTCTGATCTCACCGCGCACTATTCTTTTGAAGCGTTCGAGGTCCTTTAAGATGCGCTTGGCCATTGGAGATCACCGCCGTGACTACAGCCACCGCAGCACAGTGGCTCTCGAGCACCGTTGCTCACATTCGGCTTTCGCGCTTGGCCAGCTCCTCACGAGCGACTTCGGCACCGGCATAGTCAATGACGTTCTCCGCGCAGACGTCGCAGTAGCCATACTCCTTCTTGAGGCGCTCGATCCATTCGGCTTTGCGCTGCTTATGTTCAGGATCGGTCGTCTTGTCGCTGACCATCGCTGTGAAGTTGATATTGTGCTTTTTGTCCTCCCAGAGCTTCTTCTCCAAAGCCCTTCTGAGGCGGTCGTTATACTCGGGGCTGAAGGGTTCGCCCTTGCGCGCCCGCTCGCTGATCCAGTTCGAGATCTCTTGTCTGAAGTCGTCCTTCTGTGCTTCAGTAATCCCAATCTGCTTCTCGATAGAACGCATAAATGCTTCGTCGGGCTCCATCTCCTCACCGGTGTAGCGATCTTCAACCTTTTCGTCGTTGAGATAGGCCATGACGTGATCCAAGTATTTCTGTCCGACTTGGCGCAGCTCTTCGGGATCATGGCTGATGACGCGCCGGACTTCTTCTTGGCAAATTGCCGAGAGCTCTTCTTTGACAAGCTCGATATACTCTTTGTACTCTTCGATGCGGTTCTCGTCGACCCCGGGGTGATGGGGAAGATTATCTTCGAGCATTGCCAGCACCCGGTAAGGATTGATACATCCTTCGACATCGTTGACCAGCGCTTTGCTGACCATGTCGATCACATACCGCGGGCTGATCCCGAAGAAGCCCTCTTTGTCCTTGGCTTCGTCTAAGAGTTTTTTGACGTCGACGGTGCGATTAGGGATGGACTCGCCATCATAGACCTTGGCTTTTTGCAAGAGCGAGATATCAGCGCCGGGCTCTTCCAGTCGGGTAAGCACGGCCCACAGCGCGGCCATCTCCAGCGTATGCGGTGCGATGTGCTTGCCCCAGACGCGATTCTTCCCAAAGAACTTTCTATAGATGCGCTCTTCGTCAGACTTGCGTAGCACATAAGGGATATCGATCTTGCGCGTGCGGTCGTTGAACGCCTCCATGCGTTCATTGCTCTTGACGCGCTTATATTCTGGGCTGTTCGTGCGCCCTAAGATCACCGTATCGATATCGATTCGCGGGTTCTTCTTGGGCTTGATGACGTGCTCTTGCGTAGCGTGTAAGAAATCATAGAGAAACTCTTCTTGGAGCTTCAAGAGCTCTTCGCCGTCGAAGATCCCACGGTTAGCGATGCACAATTCGCCGTCATAGTTAAACGCCCTGGGATCGGAGTCGCTGCCATATACCTGCACTAATCTCCAGTTGAGGCCGCCGGTCAGTTCTTCTTCGTCTTGATTCTTCTTGTCTTTGGGCTCGAACGTCGCGATGCCACGACGATCCTTCTCGCTTAAGATCAAGCGCCGCACTGTTACGTGCTTGAGCACTTTCTCCAGATCGTCTTCGTATAATCTCATAAAACGATTGAAATAAAACCGACACTTGGGGCAGAGATCGCCCTCGACGCGCAGCTCGTACTCGCCGTGATACTTCTCTTTGAAGATACGATTGAGCTCGACTAAGATCTTCTGACGCTGCTCGATAGGGATGAGCCGGAGGGGTTCCTCAAAGATAGGGCAAGGGACGATATCTGTGGGCTCGTCGTCGAAATCCGAGACGTCCCACTCGAATGTATAGAGACGGCCCTCATCGGTCTTAGAGTACTCCTCGAGCCCGCGGCGGAAGAGCCGCCCAATCGTCGACTTGCTTGTGGCCACCGGCCCATGTAACAATATAACGCGGCGCTCCGGCCCTAACCCCTTGGCCGCCGCGTTGATCGTGTCCACTAAATTCTTTAAAGCCTCGTCGATGCCGTAGATCGCGTCCTCGCCCTTGCCGAACGGGTCATCGAAGAAGTTATAGCGAATCACTTCTTTATCGTGAACCTTCGCGATATGGGTGCCGTGGCTGAGGATCATATCATAGAGCCGTTGGTAGGCATTGCGCACCAACCGTGGATCCTCAAAGACCATCCGCAGATACTCCTCGAACGAGATAGGACGATACTTGTCAGGGACTTGGGACTCTTTGAGCTCCCGCGTGATCTCCCGCACGATGCTCTCCATCTCCTGTCACCTCCTCAGCTTATTATAGCAGAAGTGTGAGGGCCTTGGACGCTGGACGAGATGGGACGAAGTTCCTCCCACCAGCGGGACAAACTTCTGCGTAGAGGGGTTGACTTTGAACGTGACTTGCGCTACCCTTACGTTGACGAGGTGAATGTGATCCACAGCCGACGAAGGCAGAGTGAGCAACGCCGTCGCGTCCTAAGCATCGCGTTCCTTCTTATTGTGTCCATTGCGGTGAGTGCCACCGGGTATTGGTGGTACAAGAGCCGCGTCGAGCCTTCTCCCTTAGCTGAGCGCGTCAACGTCTTAATACTGGGGATAGATTACGTATCAGGGGCGACGGCGCGTCGCAGTGATACGATCTTCGTAGCGAGCCTGCGAGAGGGTGACGTGCGCATCCTGTCCATCCCCCGCGATATGCACGTAAAATTCCCTGATGGTCGCGTAGAGAAAGCCAACGCTGCGTATGCGTTTGGCAAGGCTGAGCTCACTCGTACAGTCATCTCCAATTTCTTGGGCGTGGAGATCAAATACTATATTGTTATAGATTACGAGGGGTTTGAGAAGCTTATAGATCTCATCGGAGGAGTGCTTCTTACAGTCGAGAAGCCTTTGAAAGACGACAAGACCAAGCCGCCCATTGATATCCCTGCGGGCACACAGAAGTTCAACGGCAAGATGGCACTCGCTTACGTGCGCTATCGCGACCCCGTGACCGGGGATCTCGGTCGCTTGCAGCGCCAGAGACAGCTCCTCGAAGCCTTGCTCCGCCAACGAGCACCCAGTTCTTCTTTAGACGATCTCCAGAGATTTGTCACCACAGCGCAGCAGTATATCGAGACGAATCTTGCGCCGGTCTCACTCTATCGCTTAGCTCAGAGATTGCACAATCTTCGTCCTGAGCAAGTGCACATTAAACAGATCCCGGGGGAGTCTATCTGTAAATCTGCCAAAGAGGGCGGGTGCTATATCGAGCCCGATCCGGTGCGCACAGCCCAGCTCGTCAATAAGATGCTCCGGGGAATGGATGTCGTCACAGCTGACGAAGTGCGCGTCAAGGTGCTCAACGGCTCTGGGGTGACGGGGTTGGCCCGGCGCGTCAGCGAGCTCTTACGCAATGAAGGGTTCTCCGTGGTCCATGTGGGCAATGCAGATCGGTTTGACTATACTCAAAGCTATATTATAGATATCACGGGCAACCCCAAGAAGATCGAGCTCTTGCGGGAGCGCAGCCTCCGCAGCTTGCTGAAAGTTGTCAAACCCGATGAACTTTCTGCTACAATGAAGGGGTTAGCAGCCAAGGGTGTCACCGGTGACGGTGCCGATGCGATCATCATCTTAGGGCACGATTTCAAAATATCAGAATGAAGCTTTCAGCCCCTGATATAATAGAAGCAACTCTCCGGGAGCTCATAGCGCTCATCGCGGAGAAGAAGGGCGAGGAGCCCGTGATCTTAGATATGCGCCAGTTCTCTATCCCCACGGATTTCTTTGTTATTACTCACGGGGACAACCCCAAGCACGTCAAGGCTATCGCCGATAATATCTTAGAAAAGCTTCCCCGTGCAGTGCTGCGCTCGGAGGGATGGGAATCGAAGAACTGGATCGTCTTAGATTACGGGGACTTTATCGTGCATATCTTTCAGAAGGAGCTGCGACGCTTCTATGACCTAGAAGGGCTATGGGGAGACGCCCCTGTGCGCCTCGATGCTATCACAAGCTGAGCGTAGAAAGAGCCCTTCCTAAAGGCACAGTAGCCCCGCTCTCGCCTATCTTGACAAGCTCCCCCTCCCGTGCTATAATACAGCTTACCTCACGCTCGGGATATGGGCGTCTCTTTCGATCCTTGAAAAGTGAATAGAGTGCATCACGTCGCGCAAGCTCAGTACGGGCGGACGGTGGATGCCTCGGCAGCTGGAGGCGATGAAGGGCGTGGCAGACTGCGATAAGCCACGGGGAGCCGTCGAGCAGGCTTTGATCCGTGGATGCCCGAATGGGGTAAACCCACCGCGCGGAAGGCGCGGTATCTCCCTCTGAATCCATAGGAGGGAGAGGCGAACCCGGGGAAGTGAAGCATCTCAGTACCCGGAGGAAGAGAAATCAAAAGACACAAAGCTATCTTCCCTGCGCTCCTGAGAGCGTAGCGAAGATGGCTTTGGAGATTCCGTCAGTAGCGGCGAGCGAACGCGGAAGAGCCTAAACCATGCACACGCATAAGACTGCCCTCGTTGTGTGCATGGGGTTGCAGGCCGGCCCGTCCACGGGGGGCAGCCCGTGGCAGAGGTCACAAAGATTGGCTCTAGCCGAACAGCTAGTAAAGCCACTGGAAAGAGCGACCAGAGAGGGTGATAGTCCCGTAGGCGAAAGGGTCAATCCCTCTGGGGCCGTGCCTCAGTAGCGTCGTACCCGTGTTACGGCGTGAAGCGGGGAGGACCACCTTCCAAGGCTAAATACTACCAGCTGACCGATAGTGGACCAGTACCGCAAGGGAACGGTGAAAAGAACCCCGGAAGGGGAGTGAAACAGAACTTGAAACCATCCGCCCACAGACAGTCGGAGGGTCCCGCCGACCCTTTGCCCCGGGCGTCGCAAGATGCCCAACGGCAGAGCCGGCGGCCTGACGGCATGCCTTTTGCAGTATGATCCTGCGAGCTACCATGCGTGGCCAGGCTAAGCCTCGTCGGTGGGGCGCAGCCGCAGCGAAAGCGAGTCCGAACAGGGCGCTCAGTCACGTGTGGTAGGCACGAAGCCGGGCGATCTACCCATGGCCAGGCTGAAACCGAGGTAACACTCGGTGGAGGGCCGAACCCGTGAACGTGGAATAGTTCTGGGATGAGCTGTGGGTAGCGGTGAAAAGCCAGACGGGCCTCGGTGATAGCTTGTTCTCCTCGAAATAGTTTTGGGACTAGCCTCGGCCGTTAAGCCGTGGGGGTAGAGCCACTGGATGGATGCGGGGCAACCCAATTCCAACCAAACTCCGAATACCACGGTGGAGCTGCCGGGAGTCAGACGGCGGGGGATAACCTCCGTCGTCGAGAGGGAAACGGCCCAGATCGTCGGCTAAGGCCCCAAAGACCGAGCTAAGTCAGAAAGGATGTGCTCCTGCTCAGACAGCTGGGAGGTTGGCTTAGAAGCAGCCATCCTTTAAAGAGTGCGTAATAGCTCACCAGTCGAGCGGGGGTGCGCCCAAGATTCAGCGGGAGTGAAGCTCGGCGCCGAAGCCACGGGAGAGCCTCAATCTGCGGATTGAGGCCACGGTAGAGGAGCATTCCGCCTTAGGCCGAAGTCGTCTCGGAAGAGGCGGCGGACGAAGCGGAAGAGAGAATGCAGGAATGAGTAGCGCGAGGTGAGCGAGAAACTCACCCACCATATGCCTCAGGGTTCCTGGGGAAGGCTCATCCACCCAGGGTTAGGCGGCCCTAAGCTCAACCCGCAAGGGGTAGGCGATGGAGAGCCGGTTAATATTCCGGCCCCTCTCTGCGGCGATGACCAAGGGGGGACGCATCAGGTCGCTTCAGCGGGCGGACGGATGTGCCCGTGCCAAAGGCGAGGCATCCGGCTGTAGGCAAATCCGCAGCCGGGTCAAGTCGAGCCGAGGCGGAGGTCCTACGGGACCGAAGGAAGAGCGATCAGGTGCCGAGAAAAACCTCTAGGGAGTCGCAGAGAGCCCGTACCGCAATCCGACACAGGTAGGCGGGCAGAGGATGCTCAGGTGGGCGAGAGAACCATGGTCAAGGAACTCGGCAAAATGCTCCCGTACGTTCGCAAGAAGGGAGGCCCCGTGTAGGGCAGCGATGTCCGAGGGGGCCGCAGAGAGCAGGCTGGGGGGACTGTTTCTCAAAAACACAGCACCCTGCCAACTCGCAAGAGGACGTATAGGGTGTGAGACCTGGCCACTGCTGGAAGGTCAAGGGGAGGGGTGCAAGCCCCAAACTGAAGCCCCAGCGAAGGCCGGCCGTAACTATAACGGTCCTAAGGTAGCGAAATTCCTTGTCGGGTAAGTTCCGACGCGCATGAATGGTATAACCACTCCAGCGCTGTCTTGACCATGGGCTCGGTGAAATTGAAGCACCGGTGAAAACGCCGGTGACTCGCGGCAGGACGGAAAGACCCCGTGGAGCTTTACTGGAGCTTGGCATTGGGTCTCGACGGGTGTTGTGTAGGATAGGTGGGAGCCGGAGAAGTCTCCGCGCTAGCGGGGATGGAGGCGTCCTTGAAATACCACCCTTCGCCCGTTGCGGCTCTAACCAACGGCCGTATAGCGGTCGTGGGACCGTGCTAGGCGGACAGTTTAACTGGGGCGGTTGCCTCCTAAAGTGTAACGGAGGCGCGCAAAGGTCGGCTCAGCCGGGTTGGCGATCCGGCGGGGAGTGCATGGGCACAAGCCGGCTTGACTGTGACCCCGACAGGGGGAACAGGTGCGAAAGCAGGCCCAAGTGACCCGGTGGCTCTGTGTGGAAGGGCCATCGATCATCGGATAAAAGTTACCCCGGGGATAACAGGCTAGTACCGCCCGAGAGTACACATCGACGGCGGTGTTCGGCACCTCGATGTCGGCTCAACTCATCCTGGGGCTGAAGCAGGTCCCAAGGGTCCGTCTGTTCGCCGGTTAAAGAGTTACGTGAGCTGGGTTCAGACCGTCGCAAGACAGGTCGGTCCATATCCGCCGCGAGCGCAAGAGGCTTGAGGGGCGCTCTCCCTAGTACGAGAGGACCGGGAGGGCTGGACCGCTGGTGTACCAGCTGTTCCGCCAGGAGCACCGCTGGGTAGCTAGGTCCGGACGGGATAAGCGCTGAAGGCATCTAAGCGCGAAGCCCACCCCAAGATGAGGCCTCTGAGAGCCCTGGGAGAACACCAGGTTGATAGGCCGCAGGTGTACGCGCAGCAATGCGCTCAGCCGAGCGGTCCTAATCGCTCCGTCGTTTGCGCGACGCACTCTATTCACTTTTGAGGGATCGAAACGCCTCTGAGCGTGGAGGTCCGAGAGAGATTCCAGGTGGCTTACTAGCGGCGGGGAGACACCCGTTCCCATCCCGAACACGGCCGTTAAGCCCGCCCGCGCCGATGGTAGTGGGCTCGTGAGGGCCCGCAAGAGTAGGGCGCTGCCTGGGTTTTTTCTTTTCCGCGTGATGATGCTGAGGAGTCTTGACGGGTATTGTTTTTAGTCTTATAATGTTTTATAAGCCGAGCAGGCTAGGCATCTTCTGCAAGGGGGAGGTGAACCTAACACCGCTTGCAGCCGACCGCTGCGCGGCGCGGGAAGGGCCACTCACCTAAGACTCATGCGGGATAATCCGGCCTCCCCTCACCGTGGCACCAATGACCAGGCTGGCTGCCACCAATACGAGATTTTTGATAATGTACTGCCCTTCGAGGGTAGGAGCAATGGGTACAACGGTGAAGCACTGCTCTGGGAACAGAAAGAGAGGAGTGAAAGTACCCAGCATCTGCAGCCACAGGAGAAAGAGCGTCGCGCGGAGAAAGTAGCCCGTGATGAGCCCAAGCCCGATAAGGCACTCCCAAACAGCAAGAATGAACACCGCAGCTTCAGGGGTAATGAGGCCCAAGGAAAGCGTTGAGATCGTGGTGCCAGCGAGGGTCTGAGCAGGGCTTACCCCTGGAAAGAACTTCAGCACGCCAAACCAAAAAAATACGATGCCCAGGCTGAGGCGCAAGAGCCGGATGCTATGCCGAGCCATCCATCCCGTGAGAGCGTGTTTTATCCGATCATAGATGATATTGAAGCGAGCATTCATGTCAAAGTCACCGACAAGCATTATAGCTTCATCAACTTGCGCCTGCAACTGTATTTTTAGAAATCCGCCTTCACGGCGATAACAACGCATCATCCTGAAGAACATTGGCCATAACCATCGTGTCAAGGTTGACCTCCCTGGGTCTCACGTGATATAATACAGCAGAATTCCTCGGTAGCTCAGCGGTAGAGCAACCGGCTGTTAACCGGTGGGTCGCAGGTTCGAATCCTGCCCGAGGAGCCACAAGTGAGTTCGAAGTTCGCTCGTTCTTAGCTGTGCTTAAAACTCTCTTGTAGCACTTCTTTGATCTCCTCAAGGG
The DNA here is from genome assembly GCA_964473325.1 of uncultured Thermotogae bacterium. Lineage (GTDB taxonomy): Bacteria > Bipolaricaulota > Bipolaricaulia > RBG-16-55-9 > DRXL01 > JANXCC01. Next base: position 67,081 of record CAYYOG010000006.1, on the reverse strand, counting down.
TCACAGGGTCGTCAATCGTTGAAGGCACGGTGTACGGCTGCCCGTCGGCGATCTTACGCATCGTCCCCCGGAGGATCTTCCCGCTGCGCGTCTTGGGCAGACGGTTCACAATAAGTACGTCTTTCAACGACGCAATCGCGCCGATCTGAGTGCGCACCATCTGTTTAATCTCAGAGACGATCTCACCGTGATCCCGTTGCACCCCAGCCTTAAGCACCACAAACCCCAACGGCACCTCCCCCTTGAGACTGTCCGCAACGCCGATCACCGCACACTCGGCTACGTCAGGATGTTGAGCAACGATCTCCTCCATCTCGCCGGTGGAGAGCCGATGCCCAGCGACGTTAATAATATCGTCCACACGGCCCATCACGAAGATATAACCGTCTTCGTCACAGTATCCACCGTCGCCGGTGAAATAGTGCCCGGGGAACGGATCAAAGTACGTCTTCTTGAAGTCGTCATCGCGCTGCCAGAGGGTCATAAACGTCCCCGGCGGCAAGGGTTCTTTCACAACAATGACGCCGCTCTGCCCACGCGGAAGCTCTTTCCCAGTGCTAGGGTCGAGTATTCTCACATCATAGCCGGGCATGGGCTTGGTCGCTGAGCCGGCCTTGATGGGCAGAAGCTCTAAGCCGCAAAAGTTTCCCGCAATAGCCCAGCCCGTCTCCGTCTGCCACCAATGGTCTATGACAGGCTTCTTTAACAGTTCAGAGGCCCAATAGTACGTGTCTGGATCCGTGCGCTCCCCAGCGAGAAAGAGCGCCTTGAAGTGAGAGAGATCGTATTTTTTCAGATATTCCCCCGTGGGGTCTTCTTTCTTGATCGCGCGAAACGCCGTCGGGGCTGTAAAGAGCACTTTGACTTTATGCTGAGATATGACGCGCCAGAAGGCACCGGGATCGGGCGTTCCAACAGGCTTGCCCTCGTACATCACGGTCGTCGCGCCCACAAGTAACGGTCCGTAGACGATATACGAATGCCCCACAACCCAGCCCACATCCGAAGCCGCCCAGTAGACATCTCCCGGCTCGATCCCGTAGATATATTTCATCGTCCAAGAGAGCGCGACGGCGTGGCCGCCGTTGTCGCGCACCACGCCCTTAGGCTTGCCCGTCGTCCCCGACGTGTACAGAATATATAACGGGTCTGTCGCCGCGACGGGGACGCAATCGACGGGATGCGCCTTCTGCTCTAACGAGACCCAGTCGAGATCACGCCCCTCAATGAGTGCAGCGCGCACTTGCGGGCGCTGATAGATCACGCACTTTTGTGGCTTATGGGTTGCCAGAGCAATCGCCTCATCGAGCAAGGGCTTGTATGGGATAATCTTCTTCGCTTCAATCCCACACGAAGCTGAGAGCACGATCTTGGGCTTGGCGTCGTCTATACGAATTGCTAATTCTCTGGGAGCAAAGCCCCCGAAGACGACAGAGTGAATAGCGCCGATGCGCGCACACGCTAACATAGCCATGAGCGCTTCGGGGATCATGGGCATATAAATAACGACGGTGTCGCCCTTGGTAACGCCAAGTTCTTTCAAAAAGCCTGCGATCTTGGCCACGCGGGCGCGCAGCTCAGTATAAGTGAACTTCTGAATCGTATCGGTCACAGGGCTATCGTAGATGAGTGCGACCTGATTGCCCCGGCCGCGCTCAATATGGCGGTCTACAGCGTTATAGCACGTATTGAGCACGCCGCCAGTGAACCATCTGTAAAACGGCGGCCTAGAGGTATCGAGCACTGAATCCCAACGCTTATACCATGTGATCGCTTCGGCAGCCCTGCCCCAGAAACGCTCAGGATGCTCTAGAGATTCCCTAAAAGCTTCTTCGTAGAGGCCCATAGCGCTCACTCCTTCTGATTCATTAATTTTATAAATCTTAAGTGAGCTTGCAAGAGAACGCCATGATACTCATCAGGCCCATAAAGATTGAGCCCCGCTAGGCGGGGCTCCGCTCTCTCGTCGCTACCCTCTTCCCCTGTTCCCTGCAAGGAGGTTCTGTATATGTCTAGAAGATTACCGCCATCATACAGAACGCTCCGTTCCAAGTACATACAGAGATGGTGAAAATTGGGTGACTACAATTCGCGGCTGAGGATCACCCGCTCCAGTGAGATCGGCCCTGGGCCTGTCAGCAAGAGCGCGATACAGCCAGCTAAAAGGGCTAGGTCGAACTCGTAGCCTGGGCGCCCTCCAGCCCCAAGCAGCCCCCCTTGGAGCTTCACCGTGAAGATCGCAACGATCATAACGATAGAGAGCAAAAGCGCCCAGTAGCGCGTAAAAAATCCCAAGATCAGGCCGATCCCGCCGACTAATTCTACAAACGCGACGATAAATGCCGAGACCTCCGGCAAGGGAATCCCCACACTCCCGAAGAATTTGGCAACGCCATCAAGCCCATTCGCAAATTTCTGCCAACCGTGAGCGGCAAAGATAATCCCTATGGCTATGCGCAATGGGATTGCTGCCCAGTGACTGAACCCGCCAAAGATCCGCTCGAACACACGACCACCTCCTCAAGATATTGTGATCATAATAGCAAACAGGAGAGCCTGCAGACAAGTCGTCAGCGCTCAAGGAGCCACCCTAGCTTGCGCAGAGCTAAGTCAGTTATAAAGAGCCCTAACGCGATCATAAGCGCCCAAGGCCAGAGCACGCGATAGGTCTCTTGGGCAATCTTGCCCGATGGCTGCGGCAGAACTGTTCGTTCTATGATCTGACCACCTGTAACGCGGGTGATCTCGTTCACAAGGTCGCTGTTGAGTCCAACATAGCGATATTCTTTCGCGTACGGGATAGCGACGAGCTTTGTAGCTTCAATGAGGATCTGGCCCGCGCGCTTGGCTTCTATACGTAAGGTATACTGCCCGCTAGGGACGCGCTCAAGCTGAGCGCGATACCGCCCAGGAGCTACAGGCGAGAGCACTATATCTCTGTGAGTTGGGCCGGTCAGTTGGGCATATAGTTCTGCGTCTGAGATCCAGCGGTCTTGCTGGCGCATATCAGCAATGATCTCTAAGCTCTCATCGCTCATCATGGTCTGCACGCTGAGCTCACCCTGACGCGGGATGGGGCGATAGATCTGAGCGAGGCTCTCGGCAAAGAGTTCGCCCAGCCCTGGCCAGCGAAGCCATTCCGGTGCACCATCACCTTCAAGATCAGTGTTGAGCACGGCGACGTGCCCCAGGCCATAGCGCCGGAAAGCTAAGAGCGGGTTCTCGTCAGGAACAGCGACGAGCACTGTCTGTGCCCCAGGACGCTCGTGCGTGAGCACGTACCCGCGCACAGGAGGGAAGTCTTCTGCTCTCCCAGGGGTGAGGGCACGCACGAGGCTCTGCCCTTCGATCCAACGGAGCCGCGCGATCCGACGCACCTCGCGCAGCGAGAAGGCAGGTAAGTCCGTAAACTGGTGCACACGCTGATAGCGCCCGCGCCCGGCTGTCGTCAGATCTATGAGAAACGCTTCATTGGGCTCCCGGTCAATCCCCAGGGCGGAGATGCGGACAGCGCTCTTTTGGAAACGTCCGTACAGCTCTTGATACTCACGCTCGCGCCTATTATTATTATGCCCGTCAGTAAAGACTATGATGTGCTTGACACGCGCTGGGGTCTTCTCGAGGGTCTCGAACGCGGATTTCAGGGCAAAATAGAGATCGGTGCCACCGTTGGCGCTCAGGCGCTGGATGCTGCTCTGGAAGTCGCGTCGGTCCCCAAGAGGCTTGAGCGGGACGATCCACTCGAAGTCAGTATCAAACGCGATGAGCCCGACCCAGTCTTCAGGATCAAGGACATCCAAGCTGCGGAGGGCTGCGCGTTTGAGAATCTCTATCTTGGGGACGCCGCCGGCAGGGTCGCCCATGCTCCCCGAACGATCCATCACGAAGACCAAAGCCAACCCGGGAATTTGATAGGGCTCAGGAGCCAAATACGAGACGGGCAAAAACTCCTCGAGATCCGCAAGCTCTGGACCAGTCTGCTCTTCCAAGCCCGCGACGGCCTCACGCCCTTGAATCACCCATAGCCCTCCCCCAAGATCAGCGACGAAATTCTTCAGAGCACGACGCTGCTCTTTCGTGAGTTGCTCCATCGGGATATTATTGAGAATAATCACTTTATACTCTGCCAGCGGAAGCGCTCTCAGTTCAGAGAGCTCCTTTTGCTCGAACGAGAGACCACTGCTGTGCACAAGACGCGCGACGGTGCTCTCTCCAAGAGAGCGTTCGACAATGAGCACCTGCGGGCTACCAGGAATGGTCGTCACGCCGTAGAGTTCGTTGTTTTGCGCAATACGGTCTCTTTCAGCTTTCAGATAGATCCGGTACGCAAACGCGCCGGGGGTTTCGAGGTGATCGGTCAAACGGACCTCTTGGATTCCCGGAGTGTATTCAATAGAAACTGTCTGGATAAGCTGATCGTTTCGATACAAGAGCACTGTGCCGGTCCCGCGGGTGGTTGCGCCCACCTCCACACGCAAGGAGAAGGGCACTTCCACAGGGACTTCGGAGGGCACCTGCAGGTCGTGCAGCCACACTTCTGGAAAATCCCCACCAAGGGGCCAGACGTGAATGGGCACACCCTCATCGCGGGCACGTGCTAAGACAGAATAAATATCTCCGGAGGTCATCTGTCCGTCAGTGAGCACGATGATCTCACGGCGGCCGGTGCGCGGGAGGGTCTCTACCGCTAGGCGGATCGCGCTGGCGAGGTCCGTGGCAGTTTGATCCGGCTCCGTCTGGAACTCCGCGAGCGAGAGCGTGGGGGCAAAGCTCGTCTCGATCAGCGGTTCTGCGCCAAAGCTGATGAGCCCGTAAGAGACTTTATCAGCCGGCTGGGCCAATGCTCGGATGATCTGCAAAAGCTCTGATGGCTCTGTGCCCACGCTCGCAGAGCGGTCGACTACAAAATAGATGAAGCGTTCCGAAGCACCCACAGCAAAGCGCGGGTTGGAGAGGGCAATACAAAGTAGAGCAAGCGCCCCAACGCGCGCGAGGCTCGCGAGGTGCTCGCCCTTAGGGAGACTGCGCCAGCGCTTGCGCGTCGCCCATATCCCCACAGCGAGCACGACGACCCCTAGCAAGACCCACGGCGCGTCAATGATCACGCTCATAGCTCCACCTCACGACGCCGCAACACGCCCCAGTAATGCCAGAGGAACTCCGCGAAGAGCGCGCCCAGCGCCGCCCACGCTCCAAGATACCACAGCGGGGTGTACGCCTGGCCCGTGGCTGCCCGAGGGCTCTCTCTAGCAGTAGGAGAAGAGCTGAGACGATTCACATTGGACTCAGTTGGGTCTAGGTTGATCGCCGTCTGATCCGTAAAACCCAGCGTGGCAAACCCTTCTGAGACAAATCGTTCCGAGGGAAGGCCAAGCTCAGGCACGAGCCAAGAGATGCTGTTGCGCACGAGTATAGGAAAGCTTGGGGTGAGCACCAAAGGGGAGTTCTTCAAGTCAACCCCAAGATAAACAAAGCTGAACCCCCCAGATCTATATGTTGCTAAGAGGGTCTGATCACCGGAAGCGATCAGCGTCCGCACGCCTGGGGCCAGCTGAACAGCAGAGAACGCCGCTGGACGCAGATGCTCTGCACGCACGTTCTGCACGATGGGGTGAGCCGGAGCGAGGACTCGCAGCGGGCCAGGCTCGCCCGTGCTCCCTGACCGCACTACCCAGGGCTCCGCAGCGCTGTTGATCAGCAACACTGTACCTGCAGGACGTATCGCTGTGTTATGAGCAATAATGAGATCATGGCTTGCTGTCTCATCTGCTTGTATAGAGACCTCAGCGAATGTGCTGAGCGCGCGCATCAGAAAGAAATTGCGCTCTCCTAACCAAAGAATCTTCAGTCTCGGGCGCCTGGGAATGAGCGAGTACCGAACGTTATCGAAGACAAAATCATCAGCGACGTCGAGCACGGCACGAAAGCGACTATATAATGGTGCCACCACTTCGACTGAGCGATGCTCTCCGGGGCCCACAGAGAGGCGCTCTTGGAGAACCTCAACCTCTTCGGCGAAGAGCTTCAGGGTGCCTTCGAGCGCTTCTTCTGAGAAATTCTGGACGCGGGCCCACAAGGCAGCACGCGGCGTTCCATCGGGCATGGGGCGCGCAGCAAATCCTGTGATCGCTAAATTCTTTGCGGGCTTACCTACGGGGACCCAGCGTACGGGGAGTGAGCCAGAGAACTTGTGATCACTCAAATAGATCACGTCATCGAAATTATTCAGCTCGCTTTGGCTACGCAGAAACTCGATAATATCCGAGGGTGCGGCGTCGCCCTGGAGCGTCGGCTGAGAAGCTCGCACAGCCACGAGCGCACGCGCTTTATCTTCCGTAAGGGGCACAAGGAGCTTGGGATTCTGCTGGGCTTGAATGACTGTAAGACGATGGGGACGGCGCTGCTCGATCAGCTCAAGAGCTTGTGCGATCGCTTGCTCGTAGCGGGTCATGCCGTGTTCAGACGTCTGCATGCTCGCGCTGCCGTCAATGATAATCGCCAGTGTACCCCCTCCGAGAAACTCTTGAGTGAGCGTTGGCTCTGCAAGGGCGAAGACGAGCGCTGCAAGAGCTGCTAATTGCACGAGCAATAACCAAATCTTTGTCCATAAGAACGTCAGGGCGCTGCGCGGGCGCTCGTGCTCTTCTTCCCAGAGCCAGATGGCCGAGACAATATGGCGCTCCTCACGGCGCCGCAGAAAGTATAGGAGAGTTATCACGCTTGCAAAGCCCAAGAGCCCAAATGCCCACGCGCTGAGAAAGATCATGCGAAGAGCACCCCCCGCAAGTCTTCGAAGAGGGCGCGCTCCAGCGGCCGCGCTGCCGAGAGCAACTTATATCGAATCTGATGCGTGCGACAGAACGTCTCCAAATTGTGCTCGTATTGGAGCAACTTGTGGCGGTAGCGTGTTACTGCCCCAGCTGATACGGAAAACTCTGCCAGCCCTTCGCTGTCCACAAGCCGCGCTTCATACTGCACTGGCGGATTCAGATCATCTGCGGCAAGAATTTGAACGAGCGCAATCTCATGGCGCTTCACGAGCAAATGGAGCAACCCTTGCTCACATCCTGCAGGGTCGAGCATATCACTGAGCAGAACTACTAAGCCGCGACGCAATGGGAGCTTGCTGAATTCTTCCAAAGCCGCGCTCATGGACGTTTGATCGCGGGATTCGAGATTTTCGAGGAAGTTCATGATTTTTTGGATGTGTGCCAGGCCGCTGCGCGAGGGTACCCCTTGGATGAGAGCTCGCGCAAACGCAAAAACCCCTACACGGTTCATATCCTTGAGCGCTATGTACGAGAGAGCTCCAGCGAGCTCGGTCGCGTAGGAGAGCTTGTCTCCCACAGCCATCGAGCGGCTTGTGTCTATGAGCACATAGACGGGGATGTTCTCCTCACGATGGAAGACCTTCACAAAGAGTCGGTCCAGCCGCCCATACAGATTCCAATCGACATAGCGAAAGTCATCGCCGGGGTAGTACTCGCGGTACTCGGCGAACTCCAAGCTCATACCGACACGGCGGGTCGTCCACGGGCCAGCCTGGCCTTCTGCCCGACGTTGTACCAAGAGCTGGAGCGCGGACAGCCGCTTCCAGAACGATTCGTCTGCAAAACGCCTACGTAGGCTGGATCTGGTCATAGATTTGCTGCAAGATCCTCTCCACGGGGATGCCCTCGGCCTCCCCACGGAAGTTCCGAATAATTCTATGGACCAAACTGGGGTAAAAGACCGCTTGGATGTCGACGATGCGCGTATTGAGCTCCCCGGAGAGGAACGCATGGGCTTTGGCGCCCCAGATGAGCGCGAGCGCCGCGCGCGGGCTCGCCCCGTATTCGACATACTTTTTGACGAGCTCCGGTGCACCTTCTGAAGAGGGCTGTGTCGCGTAGACGAGCCGCGCCGCGTAGCGGCGCAGCGGCGACGCTGTCGGCCATTGCGCCACAAGCTGCTGCACCTCTAAGAGCTCCTCGCGCGTTAAGACTTGTCTTACAGACTGAGATTCTTGACCGCCCCCGTGACGTCTTAAGATCTCCTCGAGCTCACCAAGCGACGGATAGCGCAAGAGAATCTTAAAGAAGAATCTATCGATTTGGGCTTCGGGCAAGGGGTACGTCCCTTCCATCTCAATGGGATTTTGCGTCGCTAAGACCATAAACGGCTCTTCGAGTTTGTACGTCTCCCCACTGACGGTGATGCTGCGCTCTTGCATAGCTTCTAAGAGCGCTGATTGCGTCTTGGGTGTCGCACGATTGATCTCATCAGCTAAGACCAGATGGGCGAAGATCGGTCCGCGAGCAAACTCAAAATGGCGTCGGCCCGATTCGTCTTCGACGAGAATGCGCGTGCCGATGATGTCCGCGGGCATCAAATCCGGGGTGAACTGAATGCGCGCAAATTGTAAGCCCAACGCCCTACCCAGCGTCCGCACTAACAGCGTCTTGCCCAGCCCCGGCACCCCTTCTAACAATAAATGCTGCCCGCACAATAGCCCGATGAGCACTTGCTTGATAACTTCTTCGTGGCCGATGATGACAGACCGAATCTCTTCTATGAGCTCGTGGAATTTCTCCTGCAGTTCGCGAATTCTCTTTTCCGTGACCATGGCTCTCCTTTAGCGTTGACGGCTGAGACTCAGAAAATACTGGCGCACAGCGTCGCGGAGCTCTTCAGGGATTTCGAGCATATCGAGCAGGGCTTCGACTTTGCCGTAGTCGATCTGCACGAGAGTGGTACTTGGAGAAGTCTCACTCCCTTGGGGCAGCTCCAGAGTGACGATCTCGAAGAGTATTTCAAGATCGTCTTGTTGTGAGCCTGGGACTGAGAGCGCGCGGGAGCGCTCACGCAACTGGGAGAGATCGGGCAGATCTTGGGCAGCTTCCGGGTCGAGCGGAGCTGTGCCGCGCCCTGCACCGGCTGACGTCTGCCCTTCTTCTTGTCGTTCTTGAGACTGGATGCCGTGAGCTTCTGAAGCTAAGCCCTGTTGCTGAGCCTGAGGAGAGCCCTCTTCGCTGGAAGACATAGCACTTGGGAAGCCCGAAGAAGACTCTTCACGTGCAATTTGAGGCTCAGTTTGTGCGAGCGCTGATTCGAGCTCGCGCTGCAGATTCTCTAATTGTTCGCGGAGGGCTTGACGTGATTCAAGCTCTCGCAAGATCTCTTCGAGGCGTTCACGAAACTCTTCAGGGGTTTGCGTCAACTGTAAGACTTGCTCGGCGAGGGCTGCAGCATCAGGATTGGTTTCGCGGAGCTGCTCCAACAGCTTCTGCAGCTCTTCTGGGGAGAGGCTTTGCGCTTGCTCAGAGACGCTGCGCAAGCTCTGCAAGAGCTGATTGAACTCTAGCGCCTCAGCAGAGCCCTGCTGGGGAGGACGCGGCTCGCCTGGAGAGCCCTCGACCAGAGAGGATTCAGAGCGAGATCCCGTTGGTTGCTCTTCTTCAGCCGGGGGCAGCGGAGGCACAAGGCGCTGCTGCTCTTGGGTGAGCTCGGCATGAAGCTGCTGGAGCGCAGTGCGAGCGCGCGGGTCGTTGGGGTTGAGCGCGAGCGCGGCACGGGCTCTCTCAAGACGCTCCCGCATCGACATCAGTTTCTGAGCAAGCTCTGCTGGAGGCATCTGCAACCACTCAAGCAGCTGCAATGCTCGCTGAGACTCCAGGCTCGCCTGAGAAGCTGTCTCTGATTGATCTGTCTCGGTGCGCACGAAGAGCGACCCCAACTGAACGAAGCCCGTCATGCTCACGCAGACGATAGCTAAGATCGTGGCGACCGCCCAGCGCCACTTGTCCCGCGACGGTAGGGGCAGGGCTTGCGCTGCGTTCACTGAGAGCCGATCGAGTTGGCGCTCCAACAACGGAAGGAACTCTTGCGGGCCATGGCCCAGGCTGAGTTCATAGAGCGTTACGAGTCTCTCGTTACTGTACAACTGGCGATCCGCACGAAAGAGCAACTCGCCTGTATCAAGAGGGCGAACCCACCCCAGCACAAATGCTAGGACACCGACAAGAATATTAGCGATTATCCAAGCGAATAACGAGACAGCATCCCAAATCCCAAAGGCACTTCCAAGCAGCATGAGCGCGGTCACTCCCAAGCTGCCCAGCAAGGCCCAGCTCGCGAGAGCACTCCCCTGCACCAATCGCTGACGACGCTCTAATTTAGCGCGTATTGTCTTGAACGTATGCACGGTTCCTCCCTCGAATTCCCCACCATGACAGAATACCTAACGCCGTTGCTAACACCAGATAGCCCATGAGCAAAAATCCCATTTGCTCGCGTAGCGCGCCCTCACCAAACCACAGCGAGAGCATCAAGAACGGATTCAGCGGTCTGAGCACGAAGAACGTCACGCCAATGCCGACAATGAGCAAAGCGTATTTCATATGAAACTGCGCGATCTCTGTGGCCCAGCGCCGCCCAATGGGCACGCCAACCACTGCCCAACATGCCCCATAGAGCCCTAAATATCCCAAAGCCCCACATAGACGGTCCAGCCCGTGCCCGGTGATACCAGCGAAGACCGTCCAATAGGGCAGACTCAGCACCACCAAAAAGAGAATATGAGCGAATAGGTTGATACGGATCTCGTGGGGAGGAATATCGAGCCTTGCGTAGGCCAGCCCAAAGTTGAATGAGTACACGGTGAAGAGCACCGTAGTGATGATCATAAAGACAGAAGCTAAATTCAAGCGAGGCTCGATAAGCGCATCTACTCGAGCCGGAGACGGCAACGCCAGCAACAATGGAATCCCGGTCAAGATCAGATAGCTCACATATGTCGACCATGAGCTGTTCAAGCTCAGAAGATAGCGCATGATTCAATCTCCCTCAGCGAGCACGAGCCGGAGGACTGTCCGGCTCTCACCCGGAGCCGGATGAATGGGCGAAGCCCTCATGTCTTCTATCCAGCCGATGAGCCCCATCTCGCTCGACATATGCCCCCATTGTTGCCATATCCTGCGACGCTCCGGTGTGAGAGTGTTGATCCATTCGGTCTTACTGATACGCTCTCGCAGAGGACGCACGACCCCTGTCTGAGCCGGAATCGTTCCCAGCATATAAAGATCATTCCCACTATACGCGATCACGTCCTGCAATGCCACAGGGGCGCGGTTGGAGACCCGCACTGTAGAACCAGTGATCGCGAAGTGTACGAAGGGCTCCACCAAGCGCTCCGCTTTAAAAAAACTGACAGAGTCGCGCTCGCTATGAAAACCGATCTGCCAGTCCCCGCTGAGCGTAAGCCCCCTCACAATCTCCCTTGGAGAATGCATCTCTTGACGCGACGGCTTCATCGCACCCACTATATCTGCAGACATAAGAAGGCGTTCATCGCGAGAGCGGCGAAAAAAGATCCCATACCAGCTGCGCTCCCACGCGAAGGGCTCCTTAGACCAGATCTGCACAATTCCTATGTCTAGCGAATATTTCTCGCTGGAGAACTCCGGGTTGTTTTGGTAGCTCAAGAGCACACCCGACACTATAAGGGCAGCTAAGCCAACCCCAAGAGGAGTTCTCCTCCAGCGGAACATCCCACTGAGTCCGACCCCGAACACAAAGAGTATCAGAAGCACGCTGATGAGCTCCCGCGAAGGAAAGGGTATTGTCAGCGCCCCCAGTGCCCCGACGATCACGAGATCGTCTTCAGCAGTCTGGCGACGAGACAGCTCCGAAAGCTTGAGCTCTTTTGGGAGAGTCGCGACGGCGACGAGCACGACCGTGCCCCTTCCCACAGGGCGCTCCCATACGAGTGGGCGCCCTTGATAAGTGAGGGTCACACGCGCTCCCGCGCGCAGGTTCCCTTCGAGCCAGAAGATCTCTTGGCCGTTGAACTCGCGGCGCACCACACTCCCATCAGTGATGGGCAAAAGCTGAGCCCACCATCCTTGGGGGGAAGCTTGTTCGTACCAATTCTCACCTGAGAGAATAATCAACTCGCCTCCGCGCACAAGCCAGCCTTGCAACGCTTGGCGCTGTTCCGTGTTCAAGCGCACCGGATCGGCTCGCCCCCAGAAGATCCGTCCCACACCCTCATAGCTTGTCCAGCGCTTAGGAAGCTTTTCTAGGTCTATCAGCTCAAGAGGGGGCACGTGCGCGACGGCGATCCCCAAGGACAAGGGGGCCTCGCTCCACAGCTCGCGCACTTCTATCGCAGAACGAGCGAGCTCTTGATTGCCGGCAATAAGCTTAATGTGCAATGGGGCGCTTATGCTAGAGATGGGGAAATCAAACGAAATGCTCTTACGCGTCCCCGGTGCCAGGCTCACCGGCACCCGTAATCGTTCTACGGCGCGGCGCTCTTCCCGTATCTCTTGAGAGACTTCCAGCGTGAAGTTCTGAGCTATCGCGGCAGAGCTGATTGTAACAGCAATAGGGGTAAACGTGCCTGGGAAGAAGCGCCCATTGAACCCCAGTTCGATATTCTCAATCTTGAGCTGGGCGAGCCCAGAAGCGCCCGCCAGGGCCGCCGCGATAAGCCCACAAACACACCCACGCCACATGAGCCCTCCTCTTCGCTAAGAGAGTACGGGCTGGCGTGGCCTTTGTCAAGGGGCTCGCGTTAGGGGAGATTTCTCTCGATCAGTTCGCGCAAGCGCAAGTAGTCTGCGCCGCGCACCAGCTGACCGTTGACGATGAAGCTGGGCGTAGAGTTGACGCCTTGGGCTTCGCCCTCGCGCAGCTCGTCTTGGATCTTCTGTCTGTATCTTCCAGAGTCAAGACATCTCTGGAAGTCTTCGACTTTAAGCCCCAGCTCTCGAGCGAAGCGCACCAAGTTGGGCTTGCTGAACGCCCCACGATTCCCCCCGCGCTGATTAGCAAAAAGCTTGTTGTGATAAGCCCAAAAGCCCCCTTGCTCTGCAGCGCAATACGCGGCTTCGGCAGCCCATACCGACTCTTGCCCCAAGAACGCGAAGTTCCTAAAGATCAAGCGCACCTTGCCTGTCTTAATATAGTCATCTTCGATTTTGGGCTTATGTTGCTTGGCAAAGTAGCCACACGCTGAACACTGATAGTCCGAGTATTCATAGACTGTTACGGGAGCGTTGGGATCGCCCATCTCCGGCAGAAAATCTTGCCCGATGGGGCGCGTTACCTGGAAGCTCTCCCCGGGGCGCGAAAAGACGATTATTAGAACTATGAGCCCCACGATGACCACGCCACCAATGGTGATCCCCAACAGCATCGGCTGGCGATACCACGGCAATTTCGATGAAGTCTTTTTCTCGAGTTTTGTCGACTTGTGTTGACGCTTCGCACTCACAAGTATCTCCTCCTGTGGTCTTGGTTCTCTAGATTATAGAGAGTGCGATCATACTGCGCCATGAGCGCACTGATTGAGAAGCTGCACGCACTCTGTAGCAGCAGCCCTCGCTCGTTCTACAAGCTGAGGGCTCATATACTGGGCAATGTGCTCGAGCTCAGATTCGTCAATGATCTGTGCCGGCTCATGGGGTCTCTGCACGACGTCGATCTCCAAGTCGACATAGCGTACGCGATCTGAGTAGATCTCTAGAGGCGTATTAATGTTGACGTAAATGCCCTTGAGTAGGCCATTGCGGGAGTAGTAGCGTGTTTCGTAGTGCCATGCACCTTGCTGGAATTCCGTCACGGCATAATCGCCGAGCTCTTTCGGGATATTGAGTCCATCGTAGACCCCCACGCCCTTGATCCCACGACGCACGGTGATACGAGTAGGACTCACAGCGATCACGTGGCCACGCACCAGTGTGCTGAGCTCGCTATGCACCTTGACGTGCTCAATAAGGATGGGTTGGCCTACGCTAGGCCATCTTTGATCCCCTTGCTCCACTTGGGCCTGATGATATCCCCGCTGTGTAGGGACAAGACGCGCGCGCCATCGATCAAGCACGCGCTTGCTGCCGCCAGGGAATTCGCAGAGTAGAGTCATCTGGCCTGGGCACAACTTCCCAGGGATGCCTTCATCGGGATGACCATCGAGCTTGAGCAACTCGTGCCGTAAGATTTCGACCTCATGCTGGAGATCACGACTATCTCTCTGATACGCGCTGGTGCGCCAGATTATCCCCCAGCCGTTGGTGTTGGTGCAGAACCTTCGTCCAAGGGTGAGCAGCCGCTCCCGCTCGTGAGGGTCAGTAATCTCTTTGCTGATGCCTACTCCGTGCTCTTGGGAGAGCACGACGAACCGCCCAGCGATGCTCAGCTGAGTTGTCACCATGGGCTGAGAATGGGCGATCTCTTTGATTTGCACGCGAATGACCTCACCTTTCTTGAGCGGCTGCGCTAGCCCTATCTGAGGCAGAAAGCCCGTCAAGCCCCCAAGATCGATCTCATAGCCCAAGGAGCGCCTTTTATGCACGATCCCTAAATAGATCGCGCCCAGCTCCACAGGAGCTGGCATACAGATGACATCGGGCAGCTCAGCGAGGAGCAGCTCTCTGAAAGCAGCAGTAGAACTTGCATCCCCAAGGACCAGCGCACCCTGATGGTCATCACGATCCTTGACCTCAAGATCAAATGGGGCAAAGCGGTCTTCTGGTTTCACCCTGGACTGAAGTTCTGCAGAAGGCTGCACTACATGCCAGCCGTGCTCTAGAGTTAACGCTGTTAATGCCGTCGCGTAGATGCCTCGCAGTCTTATACTGTACATAATCACTAGACAAACGCTGCTCTTCAGAGTAGGATACACAATATCACAGAGAGGGTGGTATGGCAAGCGCAAGGGTGCTCGTGCTGGATGGAGCTGTTGGGGGCGGCTCGGTCTTGCGCGTTGGGTTGGGTTTGGCGATTTCGTTGCAAAAACCCGTGAGGGTGATAAACATTCGGCAAGGGCGGCCCAACCCCGGCCTGCAAGCGCAGCATCTTGCGGGCTTGCGCGCGGCAGCGCAGCTCTGTCAGGCTCGCCTTGAGGGCGCGCAGATCGGCTCACGCGCGATCGAGTTCCATCCCGGCCCCATTCAAATAGATCCGCTAAGAATTGAGATTGAGACAGCAGGCTCGGTCGCTCTGGCGCTCCAGCCTATTCAGATCGCGCTGGCGCGCTGTGCTCACCCAATCACTGTCGAGATCGAGGGCGGGGGCACATATGGACAATGGGCCCCGCCCATAGCCGCCCTGGAACACGTCAATTTCGCTTTGCTGAATCGTTGGGGCTTCCCAGCGCATCTGCAAGTCGGGCGTGAGGGGTTCTATCCCAAGGGCGGGGCGCGAGTGCGTGCGCGCTTCGGGCCGGCTCACATCACAGAGCCGTTCGACTTTCTGGAGCAAGGGCGACTGCGAGAGATTCAGGGGCTTTCGATAGCGTCGCATCATCTGCAGAAGAGCAAGGTCGCTGAGCGCCAGGCTGAAGCCGCACAGAAGCTCCTCACGAGAGAGCTGCCCGACGTAGCTCTGAAGGTCGAGACGCGCTACGCCGAGACACTCTCTCCAGGGTCGGCTGTGGTGCTCTGGGCTGACTGCGAACAGACTATCTTAGGAGGAGACGCGCTGGGGGAGCGCGGCGTACCCGCCGAAAGAGTCGGCGAGCACGCTGCCCACGCATTGCTCTCTGAGCTGCACCGCGGCGCGACGCTGGACCGTCACATGGCCGATCAGATCATCCCGTTTTTGGCACTCTACGGCGGGAGGTTCTTCTGCGCTGAACTGACGGATCACATTAAGACGAATATCTGGGTTTCGGAGCAGATTGTAGGCTCTCGGTTCGCAGTGATCGAGCGCGCGGGGATATGGGAGATTTGCTGCGAGTAACCAAGCCTCGCTCCCAACTCACGTGTAGCTTGCCTTTGACGAGCTAGGACGCTCAATTTGCCCTGCTTCGTCGCCAGAGTTATAATTTTTAAAGCTAGAGACGAGGGGTGTAGCATGGTACAGGGGCCCAGGCTTGACTGGCGGGGCAAAGATATCATCTCGATCCGTGATCTCTCCCGTGAACACATCGAAGACGTACTCTACCATGCGCAGCACATCCGCCCTGACCCAAATCTTTTGCAAGGGCGAGTCATGGCTTCGCTCTTCTTCGAGCCCAGTACACGCACGCAACTCTCATTTGCCACGGCAATGCAACGGTTAGGCGGACGAGTCATCGGCTTTTCCGGGACTGAGGGCACAAGCGTCGTCAAGGGGGAATCACTCCGCGATACAGTACGCACTGTCGAAAAGTACGCAGATATTATCGTCATTCGCCATCCCTTAGAAGGCAGCGCCCGCCTCGTCGCAGACACTGTCAGCATCCCCGTCATCAACGCGGGCGATGGCGCGAATCAACATCCTACGCAAACCCTGATGGATCTGTTCACTATCAAGAAATTTCATAATAGACTTGACGATCTCAAGATCGGGCTCGTCGGCGACCTAAAATATGGGCGCACGGTGCATTCGCTTGCGATAGCGCTCACGCGGTTTCGTAAGATCCAGCTGCGCTTGATCTCCCCACCTAATCTGCGTATGCCTCCATCAGTCTTGCAAGAACTCGCCGGCATCATCTCCTACAGCGAGATGGATCAGCTCGATCTTTCTGATCTTGATGTCGTCTACGTGACGCGTATCCAAAAAGAGCGCTTCCCTGATATCGAAGAATATGAGAAAGTCAAGGGCGCTTATGTGATCACTCCTAAAGTCTGCGAGATGCTCAAGCCCCCGGCGATCTTGCTCCATCCCTTGCCCAGAGTGGACGAGATCGCTCCTGAAGTCGATACACTCCCCTACGCGAAATACTTCGACCAAGTGCAAAACGGGGTGCCCGTGCGCATGGCGCTGCTGAAGCTCTTGCTGCTGGGAGCGTGAAAGATTATGAGTGACGGCGAGCTGAAAGTCTCGAAGATCAGAAACGGCACGGTGATCGATCACATTACAGCGGGGATGGCCCCAGCAGTACTAAAGATCTTAGGAATTGAGCAAGGCTGCCCCGATACCGTGATCGTGGCGATGAACGTGCGCAGCCAGCGCTTGGGCCTAAAGGACATGGTCAAGGTGGAAAATCGTGTTCTCGAAGCTGAGACGGTGAAGAAGATCGCTATTGTCGCTCCTCACGCTACAGTCAACATCATCAAAGATTTTGCCGTGGTGCAGAAGATCCCCGTGGAGCTCCCCCAAGAGCTCATCGGGATTGTGCGTTGCTCCAACCGCAATTGCGTCACTAACGTAGAACGGGTCGCGTCGTATTTTGTCGTGGAGAGCCAAGAGCCCTTACAGCTCCGGTGCCATTACTGTGAGACACTTATAGAAGGGCCGGCAGCAGAGTTGTTGCTGTAAGTTATGCGTCTTTTTTATTGCTGTGAGCTGCCCGAAGCTGTCCAAGCAGAGCTGAACAAGATTGCACAGCAGTTCAGATCGCTAGACGCGCGCGTGACGTGGGTGCATCCGAAAAATTTCCATGTCACTCTTAAATTTCTCGGCGAGGTCGCACCGGCTGCGCTTGAGGCTTTGAAGATCCTTGGGGCACAGGCCGCCGCATCAGCTCAGAGATTTGAGCTGTTATTTGACACAGTGGGCGCATTTCCCAACGTCCAGCGGCCACGCGTTCTCTGGATCGGCACAAGCCAAATTCCTCAAGCGATTCTCTCGCTACACGAACGCCTAGAACGTGAACTGATAAAGATGGGCTTTGAAGCGGAACAACGCTTCACGCCGCACGTGACCGTGGGGCGTGTCAAAGATGAGCGCGCGACGCGGGCGGGGCAGCTCGCCCAGATCTTTTCACAGGTTGGGCAGTTTGCCTGTCGCGCGCCGATCACGCATCTGACGCTTATGGAGAGCCAACTATCGCCGAGTGGAGCCATCTATACCCCAGTGGCGACGTGGGAATTACCCTATGCCCTTTGAGTATTTTGACGTGACAGCAGAAGTGGGAATTCGTGCATGGGGCAGGACAGTCTCAGAAGCATTTGCCGAAGCCGCCCGTGCACTCTTCGCACTGATGGTCAATATAAGAACCGTGCGCCCTCAGAGAACGTTCTCTGTCGAGGTGAGCGCAGAGTCCCTCGAGTTGCTGTTAGCGGACTGGCTCAACAGATTGGTCTTAGAGCGCGACCGCACGGGGTGCGTCTTCTCGGAGTTCCGCGTGACTGTTACCCCTCAAGAGCAGGGCTTTGTGCTTCGAGGGGAGATCGCAGGCGAACCCTTGGATCGCGCGCGGCATGATCCACGCATAGATGTCAAAGCCGTGACGTACAATAATCTCCATGTGCTCCAACAATCTGATAGAGCCCAAGTCGAGTGCGTCTTAGATATTTAACTTCTCTGCTCGTTTGAGCTATAATAAAAACATCGTGAAGAGGGGGGGATCTCTATGCGCACTCCCACGAGGGGAACGCAGCTAGCCAGATGGAGCCTGCTTATTCTCGGGATCATACTCTCGATCGGACCGGCGCTCTTGGCCCCAGCGCAGAGCAGAACTCTCGAGCTTGAAGTCAGCGCGACATGCGTAAACGCTGTGATATTAATTAACGGGCGCGTCTACTCCGGCCGCCCCGTAACGATCTCCATCCCGCTTGGGGAAGTAGTTACCTTACAAGCTCTCTACAGACAGCTGAATAACTGCGGCACTCAGCAGATCTTGCACTATTTTGATCGGTGGGATTTCAACGGTGAACCATATTCTAAAGCTCCACAACAGTTGCGCTTGCGCGCAGGGCAGTTGCCCTTCGTCGCTAACGCACGCGTCCAAGCAGTCTATCGCTCCCAGCCCGCTGAGCTCTGTGCCATCGCGGTGGACGCCCAAGATACCCTGGGACAGTATCTTCCTGGAACGTTCGTCGACGTGCGCCCGCTCGATGTCTTGGGCGATGGCGGTGGCACTACCCCGTTTGTGCGCACTTTCGACACTCTTACAGATGTCGTGCTGCAAGCCAGCTCCCAAGTCTCTTTTGAGGGGAGAAGTTATCGCTTCGCGCGCTGGGAAATAGAAGAGGCACAGCTTTTGCCGACGTTCAGCGCTGACCCCACTCTCGTAAAATTGCGCTGCCGTGCTGCACGTGCCCTCGCCCATGCGATCTATGTGATCGCAGCTGCCCCCGGTGGCTGCCCCGATTTGACCATCCGCCATCTCTATATCGATCTCTCTCAGATCTCTCCATATACGTGGCTCCTCAAGCCGCGCGCATACGTGGAGAACGTCGGTACCACCACAGTTCCCATACCGTCGACGACAGCATTCTTGCTCAACGGCCAAGTCATCGCCGAGGTAACCACATCACCTTTAGCCCCAGGAGCAGGCGAGCAAATCAGCACGACACAGCTAATCACCGCAGGGAATTATATTCTGGCTGTCATCGCCGACAGCAAGGGTCAAGTCCCTGAATGTAATGAGGATAACAATCTCAAAGAGACGATTATCCAAGTCCCATGACGGGCGCAGGAGGACGCAGGCTCTGCCCGGGCTCCACAGCGACTCCGACAGCGCGCAAGATCTCTTCGATAGCGAGGAGCGTTGGCACGATAGCGTCGCGGGTTGCTGTCGGTCCCATATGCCCGATGCGAAAGATCTGGCCAGAAAGTTTCTCTAACCCGCCCCCAATGAGAATCTGATACTTCTCTTTGAGGGCGCGAATCAGCGCGGCCGCGGGAAGCTGGGCATGACCCTTGGCAGCGGTCACGGTGTTCATCGCTTCACTGTCATTGGGAACAAGGAGCTCAAAACCCAAGTTTTTTAAAGCATTTCTGACAAGAGCGGCCATCTCCGTATGCCGTGCCCAACGCGGGGAGAGCCCCTCGTCTAAGATATTTTTGAGACTGAAGCGCAGAGCTTGGGTCAGTCCCGTGGGCATAGTAACGGGATGAGGGTGCCAATCGCCCCACTCGCGGGCGAAGTGCTGCCACGTATGAAGATTAACATACCAGCCTGGGCCCTTGCTGCGGTCGATCAGCTCCCACGCGCGCGGGCTCACTGCAATCGGGGCTAACCCCGGAGGACACTCTAAACACTTCTGCGTCGCGCTCACCCCAATCCCAATATGCCAATCGTCAAAAGCGATCTCCGTGCCCCCCAGCGTCGAGATCATATCGACCACCAAGACCGCCCCATAACGATCGCAGACTTGGCCGATCTCTTTCAGGGGATTGAGCACACCCGTGGACGTCTCGCCATGGACCATAATGACAGCCTTGATATCGCGGTCGCGCTTGAGGGCTTGCTCAACAGCGTTGGCATCATACGCACGGCCCCACGTGCTCTCCAGCACTATAACACGCGACGCATACATCCGTGCTACCGTTACCCAGCGATCTCCGAAGAAGCCGTTAGTCAACACGAGCAGCTTATGGGTATCCCCGGCGAGGCTAGCAATAGCTGCTTCCATGCCAACGCTCCCTGGCCCCGGCATGAGAAAGATATCTGCTTGTTGAGTCTGCCACACGTGCTTCAACAGTGTCACGGTCTCCGTATAGAGCTCGACCCACTCGTGCCCATAGTGAGCCATGAGCGGTGCACTCATATACGCTAACACCTCGGGATCAAGGTCGATGGGCCCGGGGATGCGCAAGCGATAGCGTTTCATAGCTCTCCTCCTCTCCAGACCCTCTGGATCCATGAGCTAAAGACCTCTGGGGCGCTGGCTGCGATTACGCGCGCCAGTTCCTTAGGATTATGCTTGACCGTAGGGGCTTGGGTGATCGAAGGCCAGCGCGGCAGCGGCACGATCTCTAACAGATTAGCTCGAACGATTTTAATGCCCCACTCATTGGGTTCGCTGAGGTCGTCAGCGACGGGAACGGCGCCCTCCCGCGCGTATTGCACCAAGAGCTCTTCAGGCACCGGCTGCTTATTAATTATAACGACATCAAGCACACGGATATCGAGATAATCGCTGAGAACTCTCAAATGATCACGCGCTGTAAAATTATCGGTCTCGCCAGGCTGAGTCATGAGATTCATAATATAGAATTTCTTTGCTGGGGAACGCTCGATAGCATCGCGGATCCCAGCGACGAGCAAGTTGGGAACGATGCTCGTAAATAAGCTTCCTGGCCCCAAGATAATCAGATCAGCTCGACGGATCTCTTCTAAGACTTTCGGGTAGGCCGGCACGTTTGCTTCTGAGAGCCATATTTTTCGAATCTGCCCCCCTGCTTTGGGAATCTCACTCTCCCCCTGAACAATGTGCCCATCGCGCAACTCCGCAATAAGCTGGGTGTCTTGGAGCGTCGCGGGCAAGACCTGACCACGCGTGTTGAGCAACATGCTCATCTCTTCGATAGCTTGATCGAAATTCCCTGTCATCTCCTGCAATCCCGCGATGACCAAATTCCCCAATGAGTGCCCCTGAAGAGTTCCCCCGTGAAAGCGATGATTGAAGAGCTTTGAGATCCGTGACTCGTCCTCAGCAAGGGCGATGAGACAGTTTCGAATATCTCCTGGGGGTAAGATATTGAGTTCTTGACGGAGCTTCCCGGAGCTACCTCCACTATCCATTACCGTAACGACGGCAGTGATGTTCGTAGTGAGCTGCTTGAGCCCGCGCAAGAGCGAAGATAACCCTGTACCCCCGCCGATGGCGACAATCCGTGGCCCCTGGCTGAGGAGCCTCTTTTCGAAGAGCACTTCGCCTACGCGTCCTTCAGCTGACGCGGCGATCGCCCGCACGATGGAGCGGCTCACCCGCTGCACCCCAAAGAGGACACCTGCTATTCCCAGCCCGACTAGACCTAGCCCTAGCAGCACCGTCGAGAACGCCGAAGGCGCCACGACATTGTACACGGCGCGCACGAGGTCCTGGCCCAATAATACCAAGAGCCCCAAGATAAAGAGCACCAACGAGAAGAGCACGAGTGCCACCCAGCGCTTCACCCCGATCCCCGGATGGAGCCAGTGCACAAGGCGGCCCATCGTCCTGGTCATGGCCATCGGCCTCCCTTGCGTGCGATACGCTGAATTCTCGAGGGGTCACCTAGGAGCGCTTCGAGTTGCTTCAAGAGAGTTTTTGTCAACCCGACCCTCACCCCTAAGTGCACTGTGACTGATTCATCCCCTGTCAGGCGCACATAGACCGATGAAGCCCCTGGCGAGGTTTCAAAGGCCTCTTTCAGTTTTTGCACAAACGGCTCAGTGACGTCCTCGGGATCAACATTGAGATAAAGCTGTACAGAGCGCTCTGCTTCCTCGAGAGACAGGAGCTCTTCAGCGATGAGTTGTACGCCGTTGGAGCGCTCGGAGCGTCTTTCCGCGCGCCCGCGCACCCATACGATCTGATCTTCTTTCAAGAGTCGCTTCGCTTGTTCATAGACTTCAGGGAAGAGCGTGACTTCGACTTGGCCGGAGAGATCTTCTATGCGCACGAAGGCCATGCGCTTGCCATTATTCGTTGTGATCACACGTACAGATTCGATGCGCCCTCCGAGAGAGAGTTCTTCTCCGTCAAGTCGGTCCTTGAGCTGCTGGATCGAGCACGTACGCATGAGAGCGAGCCGATCCTCTATGTGATCTAAGGGGTGCCCGCTTACATAGAGACCCAAGAGCTCTTTTTCAAAGCGCAAGAGCTCAGATTTGGCGAACTCCTCGTGACCATCAAAGGGCCCAAGCACGGGGATTGTCGGATCGTAAGCAAAGAATGACTTCTGGCCGCTCTTGCGCTCTTGCTGCGCTTGTGCGGCGAGCGCCAGGCCCGCTTCAACCTGAGAGAGCAACCCCTTACGCGTGCCGAAGCGATCGAATGCCCCGCACTTCATTAAGCTCTCTAAGACCTCACGATTGAGGGCATCGCTGGCGACGCGGCGACAGAAATCAGCGAAATTACGGAATGGCCCGCCGCGCTGCCGCGCCGCTAAAATAGCTTGCACAGTTGCGCTCCCGACGTTCTTGATCGCCCCCAGCCCAAAGCGAATCTGATTGTTGGGCAAGGGCGTGAAGTCCGCATCG
Organism: uncultured Thermotogae bacterium; assembly: GCA_964473325.1. GTDB lineage: Bacteria > Bipolaricaulota > Bipolaricaulia > RBG-16-55-9 > DRXL01 > JANXCC01. The sequence continues at coordinate 44,256 of CAYYOG010000006.1, read as the reverse complement.
CTCTCGTTGATATCTGGGGGAAGGACGGTGATACCCAGCTCGCGACACTCTTGAATATATTCGGCGATCTTCTCTGTGTTCCCGGAGACGCTCGTCAGGAGCGCAGCCATGTAGGGCGTGGGGTATTTTGCTTTCAGATACGCTGTCCAGTACGAGATGAGCGCATATGCCGTCGAGTGAGCTTTGACAAAGCCATAGCGCGCGAACTTCTCAATGTCAGCGAATAGTTCTTCGGCTTTAGCGCGATCAATCCCGTTCCGCACGCACCCCTCGACGAAGCGCGTACGCATCTTCTCCATCACGTCTTTCTTCTTCTTCCCGACAGCTACACGGAGGATATCGGCTTCAGCGAGGGTGAACCCTGCAAGCCTGCGCGCCATCAACAATAACTGATCTTGATAGATGGGTAGCCCATAAGTCTCTTTGAGGACTTCTTCTAGATCCGGGTGCGGATAGGTGACAGGCTGGCGCTCGTGCTTGCGCTCGATATAGTCGTTGGCCATGCCGCTCTCTAATGGTCCAGGGCGATAGAGCGCCAAGATCGCGATGAGATCGCGAAATTCCGTGGGCTCCAAGCGCGTGAGTACCGCTGTGATCCCCGACCCTTCGAGCTGAAAGACCCCGGTTGTGCGCCCTTGCTGTAACATCACGTAGACGTCGGGGTCATCTAAGGGGATCCTCTGCAGATCGAGTTCTTCACCTGTGAGCTTCTTAATCGCTTTGAGCGTATCGTCGATAGCAGTTAAGTTACGCAGTCCAAGAAAATCGATCTTGAGCAGCCCAATGGTCTCCAAGTCTTTCATATTGTACTGGGTGCGCACGGAGCCGTCGCTAATGCGCAATAGCGGGGCAAAGCCGGTCACATCGCCGGGGGTGATGACGACTCCAGCAGCATGGGTCGCGGCGTTGCGTGCAAGCCCCTCAAGCTTCCGCGCCACATCGATGAGCTTGCGCACCTGTGGATCGGTCTCGTAACGGCGGCGCAACTCGCTCACGCCCTCGAGCGCAGCATCGAGCGTCGCCCCAAAGGGGATGAGCTTGGCGATCTTGTCGGCATCGCCATACGAGAAGCCCAGCACCCGCGCGACATCGCGGACGACGCTGCGCGCTTTCATCTTATCGAACGTTGCGATCTGGGCGACGCGTTCGCGCCCGTACTTCTCTTCGACGTAGCGAATGACCTCATCGCGGCGGCGCATGCAGAAATCGATATCGATATCGGGGAGGCTGACGCGCGATGGATTCAAGAAGCGCTCGAAGATCAGCCCATACTTGAGGGGATCTACATTAGTGATGCCCAGACAGTAGCAGACCAAGCTTCCCGCGGCTGAGCCCCGCCCCGGCCCCACTGGGATATTCTGGCTCTTCGCGAACCGCACGAAGTCCCATACGATCAAAAAATACCCAGAGTATCCCATCTGGGCGATCACAGAGAGCTCGTACTCCAGACGGTCTTTAATCTCCGGAGAGAGCTCGCCGAAGCGTGCCTGTGCACCTTCATAAGCAAGCGTCCGCAGATATTCGTTGGCGTCTCGATACCCAGAGGGCAACGCAAACGTTGGTAGATGTGCTTTAGAAAAGTCTAATTTCAGATCACACTGCTCAGCTATGCGCACAGTATTCTCTAATGCTTCAGGCCAGCGCTCAAAGAGCGGGGCAAGCTCGTCATAGCTCTTGAAGTAATACTCTTCGCCCTCGTAAGAGCGCCGGTCTTCGTCGGCGAGGGTCTTCTCGCCCTGAATATTCAATAAGACGTCATGGGCTTCGCGGTCCTCACGTGAGAGATAGTGCACGTCGTTGGTCGCAACAATGGGGGCGTTCAGACGCCGCGCAATCTCAACGAGCTGTTCGTTTCTGGCTTCGTCCTCGGGCAGGCCGTGATTCTGTAGCTCAATATAGAAATTCTCCAGGCCAACGATAGCGCGAAGTTCTTGAGCCACTGCGAGAGCGCCCTCGAATTTATTCTGACCCAATAAGCGACAGATCTCGCTGCTACGACATCCTGAAAGAATAATCAGCCCTTGACTGTAGCGCTGTAATAACTCTTTGTCTACGCGCGGCTTATAATAGAAGCCCTCCAGATACCCCAAGCTCGTCAGCTTCACTAAGTTGCAATAGCCCGTCTCGTTACGGGCCAGCACCGTTAAGTGAAAGTATTTTGTCCCGTCTTCTTTGGACTTCGTGTGGCGGCTCCTGGGCGCAACGTAGAGCTCGCACCCGATGATGGGTTTGATTCCATGTTCTATGGCGTGTTTGTAAAACTCGATAGCCCCGCAGAGATTGCCATGATCGGTGAGGGCGAGTGCGGGCATCTTCTGCTCCACGCATTGGCGCACCAAGTCTTCGATGCGACACATCGCATCGAGCAAGCTGTATTCCGAGTGCACGTGCAAATGCACAAACGGGCTCATCGTTTTGTCTCACCGTCTTCAATGAGAATATAGAGCTCCTCACCGGGTTTGACCATGCCCAGCTCCTTGCGCGCTAGATATTCTATAAGTTTAAGATTCTCTCTCTCAGCGAGTCGAGCCGATAGGCGCTCAATCTCTTTCTGTATCTTGGCTTTTTCGGCTTCGAGCTGGATCAGCTCGTGCCGCAGATGCCGGATAGTAAGGGCACGTGAGATCAGTAGCCCAAGAATGATCGCTGCTACTATTAAGACCAGTGCGAGTCTCCAACGCTTCATACTCTCTCCCCAAACGGCCGCGCCAAGGGGAGCTTATAGCGCTCTTCTAAGCGCAATAATTGATTATACTTCGCCGTGCGCTCCCCACGGCTGACCGAGCCAGTCTTGATCTGCCCTGCCCCAGTGCCCACGGCAAGATCTGCAATGAACGTGTCTTCAGTCTCCCCAGAGCGATGGGAGATGACCGTCTTGTATCCTGCTTGGTGTGCGACTTCGAGCGTGCGCAGCGTCTCGGTGAGCGTGCCGATCTGATTCGGTTTTATTAACACGGCGTTGGCGATCCCCTCACGAATACCCTCACGGACAAGCACGGGATTGGTGACAAAGATATCATCCCCGACAAGCTGCACTCGCTCTCCCAAGCGCTTCGTAAGCTCTTGCCAACCTGCCCAGTCATCTTCAGCGAGGCCGTCCTCAATTGAGACGATTGGGTATTTTTTCAGCCATTCCTCGTAGAGATCTATTAGATCGCTCGCAGAGAGTGAGAGATTCTCTACGCGATAGCGCCCTTGAGAATAGAAAGTACTGGCAGCGGGATCAAGCGCCACAGCGAGATCACGCCCAGGCTGGTAGCCTGCTGCGGAGATCGCTTCGACAAGCAACTGCAGAGCTTCTTCGTTCTTCTGAAGCCGTGGGGCAAAGCCCCCTTCATCGCCTACGGCTGTGCTGAGCCCACGGCTCTTGAGGATCTTCTTCAGAGCATGGAACGTCTCGACGGTCGCGCGCAGCGCCTCAGAGAAAGTCTCAAACCCCACAGGGACGAGCATGAACTCTTGAATCTCAAGATTGTTGTCGGCGTGCACGCCACCGTTGAGCACGTTGACCAATGGCCTAGGTAAGAGCGCTTTGTCCCCGATGTATTGAAACAACGGCTTTTTGAGAGCCGCAGCGACTGCGCGCGCATAGGCGAGCGACACCCCGAGAATTGCATTTGCGCCAAGACGACTCTTGTTAGGGGTGCCATCGAGTTCGATGAGCAGACGATCAAGCTCTTCTTGCGACGAAAACTCGCGCCCTAGAAGCGCCGAAGCGATCTTTTCAGTGACGATGCGCACGGCTTTGAGGACGCCTTTGCCGTTGTAGCGTCGGTCACCGTCGCGCAGCTCCACGGCTTCTTTTGAACCTGTAGAGGCCCCTGAGGGCACGGCGGCACGCCCACACGAGCCATCTTCTAGTTCGACCTCGACTTCTAGGGTTGGGTTACCGCGCGAGTCTAAAATCTCCCGTGCATGCACCGTACGGATTCTCATAATTTCAGTATAGTGAACAGCTCTCGGCATAGACAAGCCCCCCTGTCCCCTCGCGCTCACTCATGGAACTCAAGCAGATCGCCGTCATGGACGATATAGTTTCGTTCGACGCGCTGCCCGGGAAATTCTGATGACCCCCATACCCGCGCGTAGGCGAATCTCTCGGCTAAATCTTTATGGATAGCGCGGGCGACGTCAGTCACAGTGCTACCCGCGGGCAAGACATACGGCAGATCTTTTTTGATGGGCTGACCAGGCTTTTTCGTATACACTCGCACGATGTTGAGCCCTTCAAAGAGCGCTCTACCCAAACCTCCTAGCCCTGCTGCAGACAGAGTGGAGACAGCGATAACACGAAACTGCGAATCAACGAGAGAGCATAGTTCTTGGAGATGTTGTGCAGCATTGGGGAGATCGCTCTTCGTCCCGACGATGAGCGCCCGTTTGACTGTGCCGGGGCCCTCACGCTCCCGTGATTGATGGTGCACTAAGCGAATGCGCGCTTTCTCAAGCCAGCCTAGCGCCGCGAAGAGATCATCCCCCGGAGTCTCTGATGAAAGATCGATCAAGAGCGCGACGAGATCGCATTGCCTGATAAGACTGTAGACCCACGGCTCGGTGAACTCTGACAACGGCGGCAGGTCAATCAACTGTAACTGAATATCTTCGAAGGGCATCATGCCCACGGTGGGGCGGAACGTCGAAAACGGATACTCAGCAATTGCGGGCTTGGCGTTGGTGACTGTTGCTAGGAGCGAAGATTTGCCGCAGTTGGGCAGCCCAACGAGCGTGATCTGGCCTGCTCCCTCACGCTCGATGTGATCGTACGCCAGCCCCCGCGAGCCCTTCTGTTTCTTTTGTTGCTGCTGGATCTCTTCTTGGAGCTTGGTCCACTTGCGCTTGAGCTCGACGCGAAGTTTTTCGGTGCCCTTATGCTTGGGCACAAGGGCCATGAGCTCCCGAAGTATCTCTAATTTCTCTTCGGGGCTTTTGGCTGCGCGGAAACGCAGCTCGGCTTCGATATACTCTGGAGGCAGATTCGCCGGCATCGTAGACCACCAGGACTATTAAACCGAGCCGGCGAGCTCACGTCAAGGCTCGACTTCGTAGGGGAGGAGGGCTATCTTGCGGGCACGCTTGACTTCACGGGCCAACTGTCTCTGATGTTTAGCACACAAGCGCGAAGCGCGACGGGGTAATATCTTCCCAAGCTTGTTCATATAGCGCTTGAGTTCGTCCGGCTGCTTGTACGTGAGCACGAGATCATGCTCACAGAGCTTGCACTCGGTGCGGCTCTTCACTCTACCCCGCGGCGCCTCTTTTCTTGTCGTACTCGTTCTATTCATAGCAGCTTAGAATGGGACTTCTTCCTCTCCTTCTTCTGGTGGAATCTCTTTGGCTTCTGGGGCGGCCTCGCGACGATCAAGGAACTGCACAGTGCGAGCAACGACCTCAGTGACCTTGCGGCGTTCCCCTTCTTCCGTCTGATACGTATCAATGCGCAAGCGCCCTTCAACTGCGACTGTGCTTCCTTTGCTTAAGAAGTTCACGCAGTTTTCTGCTTGCTGGCCCCACACGACAATGGGCACGAACGTCGTCTCTTCTTGCAAGTTGCCGTCGCGGTCGCGCCAGCGACGGTTGACAGCAATAGAGAACCGCGCGCGAGCCATCCCGTTCTGGGTGTAGCGCAGCTCGGGATCGTCCGTGAGATTACCGATTAAGACGACGTGATTGAGACTAGGCATCTTGGCGCACGATCTGATACCGCAATATATTCTCGTCGAGCTTGAAGCGCTCGTCGATCTTCCTGAGCTGGTCTGGTGTCGCTGTGAATTCCATCAAGACGTAATAGCCCTTATCGAACTTCTTGATTTGATACGCGAGCAAGCGTGTGCCCCACTCGTCGAGCTTGACGAACTGACCCCCGCTCTCGTTGACAGCTTTTTGGAACTTCGTGATCGTCTGCTCAATTTGGGCCTTATCTAAGTCTGGCCGCACAATATATAACACTTCGTATGAACGGGTCGCTGCCACACTATCCTCCGTTGTGATACCTCTTTGGGTTTTTGAGTATAGCAGACTCTAGGGTACCTGTCAAACGTCACAGCGTTCGGCTGTCTGGGCCATCCGTGCGAACGCTTCTGGGTTGAGCGAGGCCCCTCCGACGAGCGCCCCATCTATGTTAGGTTGGCATAAAAAACCCTCAAAGTTTTCGGGCTTGACGCTCCCCCCGTAGAGAATCCGAATTTTTTTCGCGATCTGTGTATTGAAAAGCTGAGCTAAAAGCTCGCGAATGAAGCGCGCGCTCGCCTCGGCTTCTGTGGGTTCAGCGTTGACCCCCGTCCCGATGGCCCACACGGGTTCATAGGCGATCACAAAATCTTCTGAGAGCGCCAGCCATTCTAGTGCCCCGCGAATCTGGGTCTCAAGCACCGTGTGAGTCTTGCCCGCGCGGCGCTCTTCGAGCGTTTCGCCGACGCAGAGAATCGGGACAAGCTCAGCGTCAAGAGCAGCTTTGAGCTTCTTATGGATAAGCTCGTCGGTCTCGCCGAAGATCCGTCGGCGCTCTGAGTGCCCCACGATCACGTACGAACAGCCCAAGTCCTTGAGCATTAATGGCGAGATCTCCCCTGTGAATGCCCCCTCGCGCTCATGGAAGAGATCTTGTGCAGCTAATTTGATCGAAGTTCCGTAAAGCGCGCGCCCCACCGTCTCTAAGAGCGTGAACGGCGGCGCAAACACAAGCTCTGTCGTACGCACTTCACGAACGCGCTCTCGGAAGACCTTCAAATACTCCAAAGCTTGCGCACGCACGAAGTGCATCTTCCAGTTGGCGACTAGTAGTCTTCGGCGCTCCCTCGCCATGACGCGCTATTATATCAGAAATTTGCTTTCGCTCAGCAACGTTGCTAATATTACATCAATGAGGCAGCGACGACAGCGACCACGGCAAGGGTGGACCGAAGTCCTAGGGACTTTGGGGTTTATCGTCGCTCTCTTTGTCTCACTATTAGGTTGGGAGACGCTACTGAATCTCATAGGAGGTCTCGCTATGCCGACAACTGCGCTCATCATCGTGCTGGCCATCGCCGTGCTCCTCCTGCTTAACGCGATCAAGATCGTTCGAGAGTACGAGCGCGTCGTGATCTTTCGTTTAGGACGTTTGCAGGGGGCTAAAGGCCCAGGGCTGTTCTTTATCATCCCCATCGTCGATCAGGTCGTCAAGGTCGACTTGCGTGTGGTGACGTTTGACGTGCCGCCGCAGGAAGTGATCACCCGCGACAACGTGACAGTGAACGTCAACGCGATTGTCTTCTTTAGAGTGATGTCCCCCGAAGCGGCGATCACCCAAGTTGAGGATTACATGCAAGCGACAAGCCAGATCTCGCAGACGACCCTGCGCAGCGTCCTTGGCCAAGTCGAGCTTGACGAACTCTTAGCCGAGCGCGAGAAGCTCAACAAACGACTCCAGATGATCATTGACGAGCAGACCGACCCGTGGGGCATCAAAGTGAAAGCCGTTGAGATCAAAGACGTCAGAATCCCTCAGGAGATGCAACGAGCGATTGCGCGTCAGGCCGAAGCAGAGCGCGAGCGCCGCAGCAAGGTGATCAACGCCGAGGGCGAGCTGCAAGCCGCGACGAAGCTCCGCGAAGCCGCCGAGATTCTCACGCAGAACCCAGCGTCGCTGCAATTGCGCTATCTGCAGACTTTGATAGATATCTCTTCGGAGCGCAACACAAGCACGATTGTCTTCCCGCTCCCCATAGACTTGGTGAAGGCACTTGTCTCGCGGGATGAGAGGTAGGAGTTCCTCAAACGGGCTCCTGTAGTAGGGGCGTACGGCCGTACGCCCCTACTTCTTCGGTCTCCATCTTAAGAATCTTCCTCAAGAATTGCCCCGTGTACGATTCCGGAACACGAGCAACTTCTTCAGGGGTGCCCTCAGCAATGACCTCCCCTCCAGCGTCACCACCCTCAGGGCCCAAATCGATAATATAGTCTGCTGTCTTGATGACATCGAGATTGTGCTCAATAACAATCACTGTGTTGCCCACGGCAACTAATCTGTGAAGCACGTCGAGCAGCTTCTCGATATCTGCCAGGTGCAGCCCGGTCGTGGGCTCGTCCAAGATATAGAGCGTGCGCCCGGTGTCGCGCTTGCTTAGCTCCGTCGCTAATTTCACGCGCTGGGCTTCGCCGCCAGAGAGCTGCGTTGCTGGCTGCCCCAACTGAATATACCCCAGGCCCACGTCGTAGAGCGTCTGAAGCTTTCTTCGGATCGCGGGATGGTACTCAAAGAACGAGAGCGCTTCTTCGACAGTCATAGCTAAGACGTCAGCGATGCTCTTCTCTTTATAGCGAATCTCAAGAGTCTCTCGATTGTAACGCTGCCCCTTACAGACTTCACAAGGGACGTAGACATCAGGCAAGAAGTGCATTTCTATCTTTATGAGCCCATCACCCTTGCAAGCTTCGCAGCGACCGCCCTTGACGTTGAAGCTGAAGCGCCCGGGCTTGTAGCCCCGGGCGCGGGCTTCGGGCACCATTGCAAAGAGCTTTCGGATATCATCGAAGACACCAGTGTATGTCGCGGGATTGGAGCGCGGCGTGCGCCCGATGGGCGATTGATCGATCTCAATGATTTTGTCTATCTGCTCTAAACCCAAGATCGCGTCATGCTTGCCGGGGCGCTCCACAACGTAGCCCAATTTCTGAGCCACGCCACGATAGAGGATCTCGTCAATAAGCGTGCTCTTGCCGGAGCCCGACACCCCTGTGACGCAGACGAAGACCCCCAGAGGAATCTTCACGGTGAGATTCTTTAAGTTATGCTGGCGCGCGCCAACGATAGTGAGAAAACCTGTAGGGCGACGTCGTCTCGTCGGCACAGGAATCCGACGGCGCCCGCTCAAGAACTGCCCCGTGATCGAGCTGGGATTTGCGCAAATATCTTCGACCGTCCCCGTGGCGACGATATAGCCTCCGTGCTTGCCCGCGCCCGGCCCGATATCTACAATAAAGTCCGCAGTTCGTATCGTCTCTTCGTCGTGCTCGACGACGATAACAGTGTTCCCCAAGTCGCGTAGTCCTTTGAGCGTTTGAAGCAATCTGACATTATCTCGCTGATGCAGCCCGATGCTTGGCTCATCTAAGATATAGAGCACGCCGACTAAGCCGGAGCCGACTTGTGTCGCTAAGCGAATGCGCTGTGCTTCGCCGCCGGCGAGCGTCCCCGCAGGGCGATCCAGCGTTAGATACTCCAGCCCAACGTCTAGGAGAAACTTCAGTCTCGTTCTGATCTCCTTGAGCACTTGGTGGGCGATCAGCCACTCGCGCTCGGTCAGCTCTAGCTCGGAGAAGAATGTATATGCGTCCTTGACGGAAAGCGCGCAGACGTCCATGATGTTCTTCCCCGCGATAGTTACAGAGAGACTTTCGGGGCGCAGGCGTTTTCCGTTGCACGCAGCGCACGGGCGCTTGCTCATATATTGCTCGATCTCTTCGCGAGCCCAGTCGGATTCGGCCTCACGATAAGCGCGCTCCAGGGTTGGGATCAGCCCCTCGTAGTAGTCCATAAAATAGCGTGTGCGCCCATAGCGATTCGTATACGGGAACGTAATGGGGATGCCGTTTGTGCCGTAGAGCAAGACATCGAGCTGCTCTTTAGGCAGCCTCCCTAACGGCTTCTCCGGGTCAATCTTGTACATCTTGCAGACGCCAAAGAGCAGCCCCCAGAGCCATTTGCTCTGGCGTTCGGCCCACGGGATCAGCCCGCCGTCTTTCAGCGATTTTTTCGGGTCGATGACCCGTTCAGGGTCGATCTCCATCTTGAAGCCCAAGCCCGTACACGTGGGACACGACCCAAAAGGGCTGTTGAACGAGAAGAGCCTCGGCTCTATCTTATCGTAGCTGATCCCGCAATCGGGGCAGGCAAACTGCTCACTGAAGAGAATCTCGCGTCTTTGGTCAACGACGTCGACGAGCACTAACCCGTTAGCTTTCTTGAGTGCCGTCTCGACGGCATCAGCGATTCTGTTTTTGTTGTCTCGCCGCGCGACGATTCGATCGACGACGATCTCGATAGAGTGCTTTTTCTTCTTATCGAGCGTGATCTCTTCTTCTGTTAAGTCTTTAATCTCACCATTGACGCGCACGCGGGCGAAGCCCTCCTTGCGCAGCTCTTCAAAGACTTTCTTGTACTCGCCCTTGCGCCCGCGCGCGATGGGCGCAAGAATCTGGATTTTCACGCCCTCGCCTAGCTCTAGGATCTGATCGACGATCTGCTGGGCAGTCTGCTGGGCAATAGGGCGGCCGCACCGATAACAATGGGGCTTGCCAATGCGAGCAAAGAGCAGTCGCAGATAGTCATAAATCTCCGTGACCGTGCCCACGGTCGAGCGCGGGTTCTTGTGAACTGTCTTCTGGTCGATAGAGATCGCTGGGGAAAGCCCCTCGATAAAATCGACGTCGGGCTTGTCCATCTGACCCAAGAACTGCCGCGCATACGCGGAGAGCGACTCGACGTAACGGCGCTGGCCCTCAGCGTAGATTGTGTCAAAAGCCAATGAAGATTTCCCAGACCCAGAGATCCCCGTGAAGACGATTAATTTATTTCTGGGCAGCTCGAGATCTATATTTTTGAGATTGTGCTCTCTCGCGCCGCGAATAATGATCGTGTTGGCGCTCATCTTTGGTAAGTTTGCCAGATCTTCTTCCCCCTTGCAATCCCTGGCTGACTGTTTGATATAATAAACGAAAGCTTTGTAAGGAGGGAGACCAATGAAGCGAACGGTCATCGTGGTTTTCCTGATTCTTACGCTCATGTGCGCGTTCTCAGCTTTCGCGCAAAGACCCCGCGGGCTGACGCTCTCGACACAGTACCCAGCACAGTCTGTCCAAGCTGGCGAGACTGTCAATATCCCGCTCACGCTCTCCAATCGCGGACTGGCGCCGCAGATCGTGCGCGTGACCGTGAAAGAAGTCGCCGAAGGATGGAAGGCCTCGCTCACAGGGGGAGGCCGCCCCGTCCAAGCTGTCTACGTCGATACAGACGACTCGACTTCGCTCAATCTGAAACTGGAGCCGCTGGCGGGTGTGCAAGCGGGGACCTATCGCTTCGTCGTGCGCGCTCAGGGCCAGAGCGCGCACAGCGAGCTGCCCATAGAACTGACTGTCGAAGCGCAGCTTCCCCCGCAGCTCACATTTGAGACAGAACTGCCCACGCGACGCGGCACACCTACTACAACGTTTCGCTACTCTGCTACGCTTACCAACAAAGGCGAACAGGAGGCGACTGTGAATCTCGAAGCTGGGGCCCCAGAGGGCTTTCAGGTGACGTTCAAGCTGCGCTTTGGCGCCGAAGAAGTCACAAGCTTTCCCATCAAAGCTGGCGAATCCAAGAGCTTAGACATCGAAGTGCGCCCCCCTAAGCAAGCCCAAGCCGGCGAGTACCCCATCACGGTGCGGGCGTTGGGCGGCCAAGCTCAGGCATTGCTCGCCTTGAGAGCCATCATCACTGGGCAAGCCGAGCTGAATGTCACCACCCCGGATGGGCGCCTGTCAGCGCAGGCGACAGCCGGTCGAGAGAACACTCTCAAACTCAAGATAGAGAATCGCGGCACCGCGCCTGCCCGTGATGTCGAGCTCAGCTCCTTCCCCCCTGTGGGCTGGACTGTCGAGTTCGATCCCAAGACTATCGCTGAGCTCGCCCCAGACAACTTCGCCGAGGTGACAGCCAAGATCAAGCCGTCAGAGAAAACAGTCGCTGGAGATTATATGCTCTCGATCACGGCGCGCAGTGAGAGCATCTCGGATTCCGCAGAGTTTCGCGTCACCGTCGTGACGTCAACACTGTGGGGCATCGTCGGGATCGGGATTATCGTGATCGCGCTCGGCGCGGTGGGCTGGGCTGTATCGCGCTTTGGGCGCAGATAACCTAACCCCAATCGCCTTTCCTAAAGGGGAAGGGCTCTTGTTGAGAGAAAGGCTCGCTATGGAAACCGTGATCGAAACCCAAAACCTCACCAAACGCTACGGCGAGATCGTCGCGGTGGACAATCTGAATCTGAAGATCCGCGCCGGTGAGGTCTTTGGCATACTGGGGCCGAACGGCTCCGGTAAGACGACAACGATCTTAATGCTCTTAGGACTAACTGAGCCAACGGACGGGTGGGCGCGGGTGCTCGGCTTCGATCCCATGCGCCAACCCTTAGAAGTGAAGTCGCGCGTGGGGTATCTGCCCGATCAAGTCGGCTTCTACGACGAGCTGACGGCGAGAGAGAATCTCTTGTACACAGCAAAGCTGAATGGGCTCGCGCGCCCCGTCGCCCAGAGAAGAATCCACGACGCGCTGGAGCGCATGGGCTTAAGCAACGTCGCGGACCGGCGGGTGGGGGCGTTCTCGCGCGGGATGCGCCAACGCCTCGGCGTTGCTGAGCTCTTACTCAAACATCCTCAAGTAATTATCTTAGATGAACCGACGCTGGGGCTTGACCCTGAAGCCGCCAGAGAGTTTTTGCAGATCATTCGTGCGTTCAAAGAAGAGAAGATCACCGTGCTGCTCTCGTCGCATCTGTTACACCAAGTGCAGGCGGTGTGTGACCGTGTCGGGCTCTTCTCTCAAGGGAAGATGGTTCTCGAGGGCAGGGTGACAGAGCTAGCGCGCCAAGTCTTGGGCGGGGCCTATCGCGTGCACGTGCGCGCTATCGGGCCTGATTTGACCCCAGCTCTCCAAAAGGTCCCCGGCGCGGTGAGCGCGCAGAAGCTCGACAGCGATCTATACAGAATCGAGGCACAAGAGGACATTCGCGCTGAGGTCGCGCGCGCCGCGGTGCAGGCCGGGGCGCGATTGCTCTCGTTGGGCTTGGAGGAGCCAAGCCTAGACGAAGTCTACCAACGCTACTTCCAAGGGGTGACGGTATGAAATCCGTTCGCCAAGGCTCACCGTGGCGGGGATTATGGACTGTCGTCGCCAAGGAGATGGCCGATCACTTGACGAGCGTGCGCATGGGAATCTTAGAAGCGATCGTACTCTTGACCGCTGCGGTGACGCTCTACATGGCCCTGCAGAATCTACCCTCAGGGACGAGTGATTTTCTCTTTCTCAGGCTGTTCACGACCTCGCAAGACCCCCTGCCAGCGTTTGTGGGCTTTTTGGGGTTTTTGGTGCCTCTCATTGCGATTGCCTTGGGGTTCGATTCTATCAATGGGGAATTCAATAGACGGACGCTCTCGCGCGTCTTAGCGCAGCCCATTTATCGTGATGCCCTGCTGTTAGGGAAATTCTTGGCGGGGCTCTTCACAGTGGCGCTGGTGCTAACAGCGATCTGGCTCATGATCATTGGGCTGGGGATCTTTCGCTTGGGGGTGCCGCCAACAGGAGAAGAAGTGGCGCGCGGGCTGCTCTTTCTGCTTGCGACGATTGCCTATGGCGGGATTTGGCTTGGGCTGGCAATGGTCTTCTCCGTGAGATTTCGCCAGCCGGCGACAGCGGCGCTCGCAGCTATCAGCGTCTGGCTCTTCTTCACGGTCTTTTGGGGGATGCTTGTAGGACTGCTCGCCCAAGCGCTGACCAAGGGGGCCTTTAATCAAATACAGTTAGAGCTTTTCTTGGCTCGATTGTCACCGAACACGCTCTATGCTGAGGCGATCTTAGCGTTCCTGAACCCGGCGGTGCGGGCGTTTGGGCCGCTGGTGCCGTTGCAGCTCATTCAGCTCCAGTGGGCGGTGCCGACGCCGCTGCCGCTCAGCCAAAGCTTACTTTTAGTCTGGCCGCAGCTGACGGGGCTGATCGCCGGAACGATCGTGCTCTTTGCGATTGGGTACGTGCTCTTTCAACGGCAAGAGATTCGGGCGTAGTGAACTACAGCTCGTCCAACGCCTTGAGCACTTCGCGGCTGTGTCCAGTGGGGGAGACTTTCGGAAAGACCCGTGCTATCATCCCGTCCTTAATGATGAACGTCACCCGCTGGGCAAAACCCAAAAAGTTCAAGACGTCATAAGCGCGACAGATCTTCTTCTTCGGGTCTGCTAAGAGCGTGAAATTCAACCCGAGCTTCTGCGCAAATTTTCTGTGAGACTCTGCGTCGTCGGTGCTTACCCCGTAGACTTTTACCCCGCGCCGCGCAAACTCGCTCAAGTCATCACGGAACGAACACGCTTCTGCCGTGCATCCGGGCGTGTCGTCCTTAGGATAGAAATAGAGCACCGTGATGCCCTGAAAGTCGAGTGTCAGCTTATTCCCGTTTTGATCAAAAGCTTCGATCTTTGGAGCGACAGTCCCTTCAGCAAGCGCCATAATTCCTCCTGGATGAGATACTTAGTATGCCTTAGCAAAGATCACCTGCTCTTTGGCCTCTTTGCCACAATAGATGCAGCGCCCTGGGCTCTTAGGCTGCTCAAACGGGATACAGCGCGTCGTTGCTTTGGTCTCGGCTTTGATCTGGGCTTCGCACTCTCTTGAGCCGCACCAATAAGCCCTGACAAAGCCGCGGCTGCCCTCACCTTCCATAAATTCTCTAAATTTCGCGTAATCGCTCAAATCGACCGTATTTTCGTCTCGAAACTTCTTGGCGCGCCCAAAGAGATTCTTCTGAATCTCTTCTAGAAGCATCGAGACGCGCTCCGCAAGCTGATCTTGCGAGATCGAGATCTTCTCGCGAGTATCGCGTCGCACCAGGACGGCTTGATTCTTCTGCATATCTTTCGGCCCGATCTCAATTCTCAAGGGCACACCGCGTAGCTCCCATTCATTGAAGCGCCAGCCAGGGGTATACTCTTCGCGAGCGTCGACTTCGAGTCTCACTCGCTCGCCTAGGGCGCGCTTGATACGCTCGACACCCTCTAAGACTTTGGCTTTCTCGTCTTGGTTGCCAGACCTCCAGATGGGCACGACGATCACTTGGATCGGCGCAAGCCTCGGTGGGAGAATTAAGCCTTGATCGTCCCCGTGGGTCATGATAATCGCGCCGATCATGCGGGTGCTCATGCCCCAGCTTGTCGTCCAGCAGTACTGCATCTGATTATTGTGATCCAAATACTGAATCTCAAAGGCCTTGGCGAAGTTCTGGCCGAGATTGTGAGAAGTGCCGGCTTGCAGGGCACGCTTGTCGCCCATCATAGCTTCGATGGTGTAGCTTCTGAGAGCACCGGCAAATTTTTCGCTCTCGCTCTTGCGCCCGGCGATAACGGGAATGGCTGCTTCATTCTGAGCGACATCTACGTAGATATTGAGCATTCGGAGGGCTTCTTCTTCAGCTTCTGCTTCGGTCGCATGGGCTGTGTGCCCCTCTTGCCACAAAAATTCTAGAGTTCTTAAAAAGAGCCGCGGGCGCAGCTCCCAGCGCACGACGTTGGCCCATTGATTGATGAGCAAGGGCAAATCTCTATACGACTTAATCCATTGCTTGAACATGTGGCCGATAATCGTCTCGGACGTGGGGCGGACGACGAGCGGCTCGGCAAGCTGTTCGCCACCGCCGTGGGTGACCACGGCAAGCTCTGGGGAGAAGCCCTGAATATGCTCAGCTTCTCTTTGAATAAAGCTCAAGGGGATAAAGAGTGGGAAGTATGCGTTCTTATGCCCGGTCGCCTTGAAGCGCCGATCTAATTCTTTCTGCAAATTCTCCCAGAGGGCATAGCCATATGGCCTGATCACCATGCAGCCCCGCACAGGGGCGTAATCAGCTAGCTCAGCACGTTGGACGACTTCGTTATACCACGCCGAGAAATCTTGGCTTCTTGGCGTGAGTTTTTCGTTGCTCATAGCCGATTCCCTCACTGGTGTAGCTTCACGGGATGGGATTATCTTAATAAGAGTAGGCGGGGTATGCAACTCAGCTTGCAATCCCAATCAACTCTTGACGCAGTTCCTTGATTTCATCACGCAGCCTTGCAGCTTTTTCAAACTCCAGGCGCTTGGCCGCGGCGTACATCTCTTGCTCAAGCTCTTTGATGAGATGGGCCAGCTCCGCCGGGGTCTTCACTACAAGCTTCTTCTTGGCTCGCTTCTCTTTGCCCTCGCGCGCGAGTTCTGGCATGAACTCCTTGAGCGCCTTCTTGACGGTCTCCGGTGTGATCCCGTGCTGCTCGTTATACTCAAGCTGAAGTTTTCTACGGCGCTGCGTCTCGGCAATAGCGCGTTCCATTGAGCCGGTCACGTTATCAGCGTAGAGAATCACCCTGCCGCGCACGTTGCGCGCCGCTCGCCCAATCGTCTGAATCAGCGAAGTCTCTGAGCGCAAGAAGCCCTCTTTGTCAGCATCCAAGATCGCGACCAGTGAGACTTCAGGGAGATCGAGCCCCTCGCGCAAGAGATTCACCCCGACCAAGACGTCAAATTCTCCCGAGCGCAGATCGTACAAAATATCTACTCGGTCGAGCGTCTCGATCTCGGAGTGCAGGTAGCGCGCCTTGATCCCAAGCTCCGTCAGATACTCTGTGAGAGCTTCGGCCATCTTTTTGGTCAGCGTCGTGACCAAGACGCGTTCACCCCGGCCTGTCACTCCTCTGATCTCGTGAATGAGATCGTCAATTTGCCCTTGCACCGGACGCACGACGACTTCTGGGTCAACCAGACCCGTCGGGCGGATAATCTGCTCGACGATCTTTTGGCTCTTCTTGCGCTCATAGGGCCCTGGCGTCGCCGATACATAAATGACTTGGTTCATCTTGCGCTCAAACTCTTCAAATTTCAGTGGGCGATTGTCGAGCGCCGACGGCAGCCGAAAGCCGTATTCTATTAAGATCTCTTTGCGCGAGCGATCCCCGTTGTACATCCCGCGAATCTGGGGGATCGTCTGATGGGATTCGTCAATGACCATCAAGAAATCTTTAGGGAAGTAATCTATGAGCGTGCAAGGTGGCTCGCCGGGCTTGCGCCCATCCAAGTGCCGGGAATAATTCTCGATCCCCGGACAATATCCCAATTCACGTAGCATCTCTATATCGTACTTTGTGCGTTGCTCAAGGCGCTGCGCTTCCAAGAGCTTCCCGGCACGATACAGCTCAGCAAGGCGCTCTTCAAGCTCAGCTTGGATAGACTCTAGAGCACGTTCGAGCTTCTCTCGCCCCGTCACCCAATGCGTCGCGGGATAGATCACCGTGAAATCTAAGTCTCTTAAGCGTTTGCCCGTGAGCGCGTCCAGCTCGGAGATCTTTTCGATCTCGTCGCCGAAGAGTTCGATTCTGATCGCGTTCTCACTATACGCTGGGATGACTTCAATCGTGTCGCCCTTGGCACGAAAAGTCCCTCGACCAAAGCCGATCTCGTTGCGCTCGTACTGCAGCTCGACAAGCCTATGTAAAATTCCGTCGCGCGAGATAGTTGCGCCCGTGCGCAACGGAAGCGTCATCGCAGCGTACTCACTAGGCGTGCCAAGCCCGTAAATACACGAGACGCTTGCGACAATGATAACGTCATGACGTTCTAAGAGCGCGCTCGTCGCCGCATGGCGCAGACGATCTATCTCTTCGTTGATTGAGGCATCTTTCTCAATGTACGTATCCGTCTGGGGGATATACGCTTCAGGCTGATAGTAATCATAGTAGCTGACGAAGTAGTGCACGGCGTTGCGGGGGAAGAACTCGCGAAATTCGTTGCAGAGCTGTGCCGCGAGCGTCTTGTTATGGGCGATAACCAAAGTCGGTTTTTGGACGTTCTGGATGACGTGGGCGATTGTGAACGTCTTGCCCGAGCCAGTGACGCCCAGGAGCGTCTGATGGTTCAAGCCAGCTTGGAGCCCCTCGGTTAGTGCTTTGATAGCTTTGGGTTGGTCGCCGCGGGGCGCAAAGGGCGCCACAAGCTGAAACCCTCGGGTATGCGTGAGAACCTTCATCGCTTGTGATTATAGCGCACTTAGGGCACGGGATCGAGCCCGCCGGGGTTGCCCGGATGACAGCGACTGATTCTTTGTATCGCGAGCCAGCTCCCGCGCCAAAGCCCATATTTTTGGATCGCTTGCTTGGCGTACTCCGAGCACGAAGGGTAAAACCGACAGGTGCGCGGCAGTAAGGGCGAGAGCAGCTTCTGATAGAGCGTGATCAGAAAGAGGGCCAGCGCGCGCATAGCGCTTTGATTGTAATCTCTTTGCGCGTTTCAAACAACCCGCGTAAGATTAGAGAGGCCCTATGACCTTACGCAAGCTCGTCGGCCGCTACCAACCGAAAGACTCGTTTTTGCACAAGCTCGATCCGCGCACCAAGATCTTCGCAGCTCTGGTGCTCGCTCTCGCTGTCTTATTGTTGCAGTCTCTGTGGGATTATCTGCTCTTTGCGGGTTTTCTTGTCATCGCCGTGTTTGTGGGGCAGATCGGCTTCTGGCCCATGGTACGCGCCGTGCAAGCGTTGACGGTGTTAATTGCACTGAGTGCGCTCTTGCAGCTCTTCGGCGCGCCGGGGAACCCTATTTGGCAGTGGGGGCCACTCAAAATATCTGACGAAGGTCTGCGAGTCGGCGCGATCCTCTCCGCACGACTGATTTTCTTTGGGTGGATCAGTGCGATTTTGGGCGTGACCACCTCGGCGTTGCAGCTTGCCGATGGCTTAGAGGGCGTCTTGCTTCCCCTAGCTAAACTCAGAGTCCCCGTGCGCGGACTCGCCCTGATGTTCAGCATTTCGCTGCGCTTTATCCCGTTGATCCTCGATGAAGCCGATATGCTCATTAAAGCGATGCGCGCCCGCGGCATTGATCCCTTTGAAGGGAGCAGGGCTGAACGGGCACGAAAGATCGTCGGAGTCTTGGTGCCCTTGCTGAGAAACACGCTTCTGCGCGCAGAAGCCCTTGCTGAGGCGATGGCCGCCCGATGCTATGACCCGGACCGGCCACGCACGCGGCTCTACCAGCCAAAGTTCACCTGGCGCGATGGTGTCGCGTTAGCGAGCCTAGGGCTCTTAGGGGCACTGATTTGGGTCTGTTAAAACCGAAAGAGCCGATAGCGCACCAAATCAAAGCGCATGGGCTCCCCTTGCTCAACGCGTTCCATGCGCACGGGAACCCCAGCTTCGTCAACCCACGTGTGTAAGAACTCTTGCGATTGGGAGAGCAACGCGAACTCCTTCACGAAGAAGCTCCCCAGCTCGAAGGCATGGGTATGGTCGAAGAGCCGCGTGCAGGTGCAACGCATTGGAGTGGGGTGCAACGAGGGCAAGGTAAGACGAATGACACTGATAGGGGCACTATCGCCAGGGGCCAGCCCAACCTTCTTGCAGAGCGCAACGGCAAAGAGCGCCGACGGATAATCCCACAAGGCACCCTCGCCAGGGTGAGAAAGCTCCGCAGGCCGTCGTCCTGTCGCCTCGATTCGGGTCTTTAAGAGATCACCTTCGAGTTGGTAACGTGCAAGAGTGAGGTGCCCTTCAGCTTCCAACTCAATGCGTGCCGCGCGCGAGCACCATGTTGGATCAAGCTCCAGGGTGATTCGTTGGGTATGCGGCAGAGGCCACTGAAGCACCATGGCGCTCTGAAGATGGTATCCTCGACCATGGGGCAACTCAAAGAGCTGAAAAGATTCTTCACCGAGTTTACGCGCACCATGGTGCACGTAATAGAGTCCTGTCGCTATGAGCCCTTCAGCAGGTGGGCAGCGTTTGATGGCAATCATTCCTCTCATCCCCGGCGCTATCATAAACGATCTTCGGCCCTAAGGCAAATCGAGCGTGCGCTATGCTATAATAGCGCTATGAAGAGCATGGGCATCTTCGGGCTAGGTAGTGTGCTGCTTCTCGCGGTCGTTCCTGTACAAAAAGATCCTGTAGACTGCACAACCACCTCGCTCCAAGCTACTATTGATGCCGCGCGCGACGGCGATACGGTCACCATCGCTCCTGGAGTGTGCTCAGAGAATCTCGTCATTACGAAAAATCTTGCGCTCGTGGGCGCGGGGATGGAGCAGACCGTGCTGCGGGGGAGCAAGCTCGGATTTCCCGTCGTCTTTGTGCAGAGTGACACCCCCATCACTGTGACACTCCGAAATCTCGCGCTCGCAGATGCGCCTAAAGCGTCAGACAATCCCCAACACGGCAAAGAATGCGCGCTCTTCTACCCCGAGCTGCTTTGTCCTTCAGGGCTGCAAGTGCGCGGTATTGCTCGCGTTACGGCTGAGTCTGTGCGCATCGCACGCAACCCCTGGGTCGGCGTCTACGTGCTTGACACGGCTGCTGTGCTCGTGCAAGATTCAGAGATCACCGAGAACGGCTGGGGAGTCTACGTCTCCCCTAATGCGTTGGTTGAGCTGCGCGACAGCCGAGTCGCGCGCAGCCGCGAGAACGGCGTCGAGATCTGGGGCACAGCTTCGCTAACAAGAACGCTCATCCAGGCCAATGGGCGCGCCGGAATCGGGAGCGTCGGAACGGTAAAGGTCTTCGACAGCGAGATCGCGCAGAATCGCGGGTCTGGGGTCTTGCTCAGTGGAGCGTCTCACACGGAGCTTATCGCGAACGCGATCACCCAGAATGGGCTTTGGGGAGTAGCTGCTCAGCTACGCAAGTGCGGGTATTTTTCAGATAATTTTCGCGGCTCAGTGGTGCTCGACCAAAACAGGGTCTTCGGCAATAGACCCGGAGATCTCTGCTTGCCGTAGGGCGCGTTCGATGACCCCGCCGCCCAGCACCCGCTCGCCCTCGTAGAAGACCGCGAGCTGTCCAGGCGTGACAGCTCGCTGCGGCTGTGCGAAGCGCACGCGCACCCGTTTATCTTCTCGAAACTCCAACGTCGCGGGCACGCGCGGGCTGCGATAGCGAATCTTGACAGTGATGGGCAGCCCCCTGGCGGAGGGGTGAGGGGTGAGGGGTGAGGGGGCATAGATCAGATTCACATCTGTTGCGATCAGCCCCTCAGAGAGCAGCGCGTTCTCATCGCCCACAATTAATCTATTTTTTTCGTAGTCGAAGCCTACGACGTAGACGCGCTGCCCCAGCGCGATCCCCAGCCCTTGGCGCTGTCCGATCGTGTAGAACGCGAGCCCTTCGTGGCGCCCCACGACACGCCCGCTTGTGTCTACTATCTCCCCAGGGCAGACAAGCCCGTCGAGCTTCTCTCGCAGATACGCCCGATAGTCGCCCCTAGGGATGAAGCACAGATCCATGCTCTCGGGCTTGCGCGCCGAGACTAAATTATTTTCTTTTGCGATCTGCCAGACCTCGCTTTTGAGGAGATCTCCCACGGGGAAGAGAATCTTTCGCAGCTGCGCTTGGGTCAACCCATACAGAAAATAAGACTGATCTTTCAGCGGGTCCTTGCTCGTCAAGAGATAATAAATTCCGTCTTCGGCGGCGATGCGGGCATGGTGCCCCGTCGCTAAGTAGTCGCAGCCAAAGCGATCCGCAAGCTCTAACAGTATGGGGAAGCGCACGAGGCGATTGCATCGCCCGCAGGGGCTTGGGGTGCGCCCCTGGGCGTGCTCCGCAAGAAATATATCAACGACGCGCTCTTTGAACTCTTTGCCCGCGTCAATGAAGTGATGCTCGATTCCCAACTGTTGCGCGACGGTGCGCACTTCCAGAGAGCAACATTCGTTATACGGCTCCTGGCGATCTTCGTAGGACCATAAATTGAGCGTGACGCCAATGACTTCATAGCCCTGCTGCTTCAGCAATAGTGCTACAACAGAGCTATCCACGCCGCCACTCATGCCGACTAAGACGCGCTTCATAACAAGATCATTGTAGAGCAAAGCTAGAGCCTTCTCAATGTATCTTGACAATCATGGCACAAAACGCTATAAGTAAAAACGGTGATCGTTATGGACGAAGCCACAAGAAAAATGATTGCTGAAGAATTTCAGATATGGGGGCATTTTATTATAGGGTGTTTGCTTATATGGGAGTGGGCTGGGCTCACGACGACCACGCAAAGGGCAAAATACCCAAGGCTGGCAAGGTTCTTCTCATGGATCAGCGGCATCATGGCATTAGCTGTTTTTGTTATCTACGGTTTAATGAACACTATACCGTTCTCTGGAGACTGCCCTAACCCTCTCCATCTATGGATGCGGATTATCTTGATTCTTGGCTATCTTGCTGCTCTGGGCTATATCATCAAGCGCAGAAGCGAGATCCAACCTCCCAAGCTGCCAACGTCTAAGTAAAGTTATCTCACACAATCGCGAGCATTCGTTCAATTGCTCTTCTGGCTTTGCTTGCCGTCGGCTCCGGCACATGAATCTCGTAAATCTCTTCGCGTAACGAGCGCAAGACTTTCTCTAAAGTAATTTTCTTCATGTACTCGCAGATCGCACGCTCGTTGGCCGGGTAGAACGTCTTGCCTGATGTCTCTTTCTTGAGCCGATGCAGAATCCCGACCTCTGTCGCGACGATAAATTCAGCCGCTGGACTTTGGCGCGCGTGCTTGACCATGCCCTCCGTCGAGAGAATGTGCACCTCGCCCTTCAGGTCTCCCGTCGCTTGATAGTACATGCACGAACTCGAACACCCACACTCTGGGTGGACGAGCATTTCGGCTTGGGGATGGGCAGCGCGCATCGCGTCAATATCTCTGGGCCGAATCCCCGCGTGCACGTGGCACTCCCCCGGCCAGATGTGCATCTTCCGTCCCGTCACTTTTTGGATGTACGCACCCAAGAACATGTCAGGCAGGAAAAGAATCTCTTTGTCTGGAGGAATCGCTTGCACGACCTTCAGCGCGTTCGTCGACGTGCAACAATAATCTGATTCAGCCTTCACTTCAGCAGTGGTGTTCACATACGAGACGACGACAGCATTAGGATGCTCAGCCTTCCATTGGCGCAACTGCTCAGCGTTGATCGTCGCTGCGAGCGAGCAGCCCGCTTCCAGATCGGGCAACAAGACGCGCTTCTCCGGACAGATAATCGAGGCCGTCTCGGCCATGAAGTGCACCCCGCAAAAGACGATGATGTCAGCATCGGTCTTGGCTGCAGCTTGGGAGAGCCCCAGAGAATCCCCGATGAAATCAGCAATATCTTGCACTTCTGGAAGCTGATAGTTATGCGCTAAGATCACGGCGTTCTTCTCGGTTTTGAGTCTTTTGATCTCCTGCGCGATCTCTAATTGTTCGACAACAGTCATAGCGCAACCACCTCCAGATGCATATCAATAGCTTTCACAGAGTGCGTGAGCGCGCCGACAGAGATATAATCTACGCCCGTCGCGGCGATCTCGCGCACGTTCTCCACATTGACGCCGCCAGAGGCTTCAAGGAGCGCACGCCCTTGGGCGATCTTGACGGCTTGATGCATCTCGTCGAGAGCCATATTGTCCAACATAATTATATCTGCTCTGGCTTCTAACGCCTCTTGAAGCCCTTTAAGATCTTTCACTTCGACCTCGATCTTGAGCGTTGGTGGGGCAGAGCGTCGCGCGCGCTCGACGGCTTTCGTGATACTGCCAGCAGCACGGATGTGATTGGTCTTGATGAGCACGCCGTCGTACAGCCCCATTCTGTGATTGTGTCCCCCGCCAACTCTGACCGCGTATTTGTCTAAAATCCTCAAGCCCGGTGCAGTCTTGCGCGTGTCCAGGATTTTTACGGAAAAATCTCGCACGGCGTCGACATAGCGCGCGGTAAGTGTCGCGATCCCGCTCAACCTCTGCAAGAGATTGAGCGCGGTGCGCTCACCCATTAAGATAGCTCGCAAGCGACCCTCAAGCTCAGCAATGGTCTGTCCAGCACTAAGCTTCTCTCCATCGCGCACGCGCGGCGTAAATCGTATCTGATCGTCAAGCGTCTCAAAGACCATCTGCGCGACGGGCACGCCCGCGACGACGCACGGCTCTTTCGCACGAATGACCGCCCTGCCCATCTGACCCGGCGCGCAGATCGCTTCGGTCGTCACATCTCCAGAGCCGATGTCTTCACGCAAGGCCCTCGCGACGATCTCACGAACTCTTAGAACATTCAGCTCGCTCATGGCGACTCCGACTGTAAAGACTTCTCTAGGCGCAATGGGCGATCTTTGTGCACGATAATATGTGCTTGCCAGGCTGGGTCTTCGTTGGGGAAGTCTGAGCGGGCGTGAACGCCGCGGGTCTCGGTACGAAAGAGTGCGCTCTGGGCGATCAGCCGTGCCACAAGCGCTTGATCGCGCACCAAGCCCACACTCTCAGACTCAATGCGACCGAGTTCTTGGATAGCATATTCTAAGCTGGCGCGGTCGCGCACTAAACCAACGTGCTCGGTCATTACGCGCTTGATCTGATCCAAGCCTTGCTGGGGGGAAGAGAGTTCCTCGCTCGAGGCCTGACGCTCACAGTTTTTGAGATTGGCACTGACGGCTCGGACCGGCGAGCCCTCTCGTCGCACAGCGGCTTCGACCGCCCGCCGCGCAAAGACCAAGCACTCTAAAAGCGAGTTGCTCGCCAAGCGATTGGCGCCGTGAACCCCGGTGCACGAGACTTCCCCAACAGCAAAGAGATGCTTCACTGTGGTCTCAGCCCACAGATCTGTCCGCACGCCCCCGATAGTGTAGTGCGCTGCTGGTGCGACCGGAATAAGATCGCGCGTCAGATCAAGCCCATACTGAAGGCATGTCTCGTAGATATTTGCAAATCGCGAGCGCACCAGCCCGGGATCGAGATGGCGCAAGCTCAAAAAGGCGTGATCCGTTTTGAATTTTCGTAGCTCTTCGAAGATCGCGCGGGCGACGATGTCGCGCGGTGCCAGCTCGGCCCGCTCGTCGTATTTGAGCATAAAACGCTCCCCTCGCGAATTAAGTAGATACGCGCCTTCCCCTCGGACAGCCTCACTAATGAGAAAGCTTCTCGCAGTCGGGACAGCCAACGCCGTCGGATGAAACTGAATGAACTCTAAATCCGCAAGCTCAGCCCCAACAAGATAGGCGAGCGCGATCCCTTCACCGGTCGCGCCAGGGGGATTGGTCGTGCGCAGATAGAGCGCAGCTGCCCCGCCCGTCGCTAAGATCGTCGCGTGGGCAAGCACAATTTGGGTGTTGTGGCCAGGCGCAACTCGCGCACCGACGCATACGCCGTCAACAGCCAAGAGCTCGATGACCGGCGCTTGCTCTACAAGCTTAATATTAGGATTTTGCAAGACAAGCTCGGAGAGTCGAACGACGATGCGCTGCCCCGTAGAGCTTCCCCCGGCGTGGACGATACGGCGACGGCTGTGGCCGCCCTCACGCCCCAACTCGTAGCCTGACGGCGTCCGATCGAAAGCGACCCCTAAGCTCTCTAGTTCTTTGATGCACTGCGGCCCCTCGCGCACTAAGACGTCCACGGCGCGTTCGTCGCACAGCCCCCGCCCAGCTCTTAGAGTATCTTCTCGATGGAGCTGCGGGGAGTCGCTCTCATCTACGGCCGCGGCGATGCCCCCTTGCGCCCACGCCGAGTTGGTCTCCGAGATGCTTGTCTTTGTGAGCAAGCAGACGTGCCCGTACTGGGCCGCTCGCAGCGCCGCGTAGAGTCCCGCCAGCCCCGCTCCGATAACGAGAAAGTCACTCTCAATGGTTGCACTGTGCACTGTGTTTCATTATACAGATATATGCTGTATTGGCGCAAGGGTTTGCTGTGTGATAAAGTAAAAAGACCATGGAGAAGCTCTTGGATCGCCTCGCCGAGCTGCGTAAAAGATATGACGAACTCGAGCACCAGCTCAGCCGGCCGGAGATCATTACCAGTGCTCAATATATCAAGCTGTCGCAAGAGTATGCGCGGCTGAAGCGCCCCGTTGAGTTGTATGAGCGGTTGCGGGGTTTAGAGAAATCCATAGCAGAGGCGCAGGAGCTGCTAGAGGGCGACGGGGACCTGCGCGCTCTCGCGAAAGAGGAGCTGGAGCGCGCTGAAGCCGAACGAGCCCAACTCCTCAACGAAGCACGGCTCTTGCTCGTCCCCGAGGACCCAAGCGATGCGGGCAACGCAATTGTAGAGATTCGTGCCGGGGCCGGAGGGGAAGAATCGGCACTCTTTGCTGCCGACTTGTTTCGAATGTACAAAAAATTCGCCGATGCGCATAATCTGCGCATCGAGGTGCTCGACTCACACCCGACGGACCTTGGCGGGTTCAAGCAGATCGTCTTTGAAGTAAGCGGACCGGGAGCGTTCGGGAAATTTAAATTCGAGAGCGGGGTTCATCGCGTGCAGCGCGTCCCAGAGACTGAAGCGTCAGGGCGCATTCACACAAGCACCGCAACCGTCGCTGTGCTCCCTGAAATCGAGGACGTGCAGATTCAGATTCGCGACGAAGACATAGAATTTGAAGCATTTCGGGCGGGCGGTCCAGGCGGCCAGAACGTCAACAAAGTCGCCACAGCGGTGCGTCTTGTGCACAAGCCCACAGGGATCGTCGTGACGTGCCAAGAAGAACGGAGCCAACATAAGAACAAAGAGAAAGCGATGAAGCTCCTGCGTGCCCGGCTCCAAGAGAAATACGAATCCGAGCAAAAGCGAGAGATCACACAGCAACGGCGTATTCAGATTGGCACGGCCGCGCGCAGCGAGAAGATCCGCACGTATAACTTCCCGCAGAATCGCGTCACGGATCACCGTATTGATCTGACGCTCTATCAGTTAGACCGTATTCTTGAGGGCGAGCTGGACGAGCTGCTTGCGGCGCTCGATAAAGCATATCGCGAGCAGCAGCTAGCGGAATTAGAGAAATAGGGCCCTCACCCCCGACCCCTCTCCCGTAGACGAGCTACAAGAGAGGGGTAAGCGAGGTGAGGAACAGAACATCTCAGCATCCCTTGCGCTGGGCAAGCACGATCTGCGATTGTCGCAGTGCGCGGCTGCCGCGCGCCCACGCGACGTAGACGTTCCCCTGACCGTCCACAGCAACAGCTACTTCAGAGGCGTCAATGCCTGGGCCGCGCAAGCCTAAGAAGACGAAGTTCGGCCCAGAATTGGGGATGTCGTCGCGCTTCCATGTTTGGCCGCCGTCTGTCGAACAGACAAAGCCTGTCTGCTCGTCCTCCGTGATACTGGAGAAGCTCACGTAGAGGTTCTTCCCGTCCGTAGCGATCGAAGGGAAAGCCCCGTCTTTGGCGATGACGACGCTCTGGCCCCACGTCCGGCCGCTGTCAGGCGAGACCGTCAGCATAATATCAGCGCTCTCGGGAGCTTGCTCGGTGTCGTCGTTGACGTTGTAAATTGTTTGCCCAATGAAAGCCCATTCGGGCGCATCGGAGAATCCAGGGTTCCTGGTGACTTGGATCGGCCCTTCCCATGTCGCGCCGCCATCGGCGCTCTTGAAGAAGTAGACGTCGGCTTCGTTAGTGTTGAGGGCCAGGGTGTACGCAAGATAGAGTGTGCCATCAGGCCCTTGCGCCCAGTAAGGCCAGCGTAAGAACTCGAACGTCTCCAGGAGCACCTGAAACTGCGAGAACGTCCGGCCATCAGAAGATTTGCTCCAGACGAGCTTAGAGAAATCTTCAAACCACGCGACGTAGACAGTCTTCTGCGCGTCCACGAAGACGTCGAGGTTACCGTTCCATTCGCCCCCAAGCTCGTGCTGTCCCGACGCAGTGTCTGTTTCAGCAACTTTGACGGGATCGCTCAACCAAGTTTGGGCACCGTCGTCAGAACAGCGGATGAAGATATCGCCGCCGAAATCGTCCCAGCCCTCCCAGATGACGCAGAGCCGTCCGCCGCCAAGCGCGACTGCCGGCGCTACCGGCCAATCCCCTCCAGCGCCTTCGGACACGTTAATCGGCTCTCCAGGCTGCAGAGTCTCCCCAGGAGGCACGACACTCAGAAATATCTCAGCTCCATCTTGCAACGCCGCCCAGACGACGTAAGCCGTTCCATCAGGGGCGACAGCGAGATCTGAATTATAGACGAGATCACCGCTGGCGAACCCGGCCTCAGCGATCACGACCGATTGCCATGCCGACTGTTGGGCCTGACTGCCCCAGCCCATCCCTAACAAAACGACCACGAGCACCGACCACTTCCACAGAGTACGAGAATTCATCTTTTCACCTCGCAGAGAAAAGTACAGTAATTATATAGACGCTCGCGATGAACGCAACCCTTGACAGCAGGAGCTGAGAGTGTTAATATTAATGATGCTTCTGGGTCTATAGCTCAGTGGTAGAGCGCGCGCCTGATAAGCGCGAGGTCGGAAGTTCGATTCTTCCTAGACCCACCAGGCAAGTGTGCCAGTGCAGATTTCATCTCTTACTTACAGCACAGTAGTGGGCTATAACAGCAGCACTGCGGCATTTTCACACTTCGGCACTGTCTGGGGGCCGTAGCTCAGTTGGGAGAGCGCCCGCTTTGCAAGCGGGAGGTCGGCGGTTCGAATCCGCTCGGCTCCACCACGTCCACCAACGTTGTCTTATCTCGTCAAGCCATGTATACTGTATAGTGGCTCGTCGCTGCACAGGAGGGTCAAGGGGAGGGATGTATGCCCACATACGGTCTGTACATCGGAGGCCGCTGGCACGAGACCCCCTCGACCTACCAAGTCCGCAACCCCGCTACCCAAGAGCCCATCGCCGAGTGCGCCGTTGCTACGGAAGCTGACGTAGACCGCGCCGTGCGCACTGCTGCCCAAGCTTTTTCAGATTGGGCCGCACGCTCCTATGAAGAGCGCGGTGAGTTCTTACGCGCTATTGCGAACGCGCTCAAAGAGCACTTCGACGCGCTTGCGCTGCTGGAGTGCCAAGAGACTGGGCGTCCTATCAAGGAGATCCAAGCCCACGACATCCCCGCAACGATCAGTCTTTTTGAGTATTTCGCTGGGATCGGTCCGGCAGTTATGGGCGAGATGATTCCCGTCCCTGGGGAGTATTTAACATATACGCGGCGCGAGCCCCTAGGAGTCGTCGCGGCGATCACGCCCTGGAATTTCCCGCTATGGCTCGCAGCGCTGAAGATCGCCCCGGCGCTCGCCGCCGGAAATACTGTCGTTATTAAGCCTGCGCCCACAACGCCATTGACAACACTTGAACTAGCTAAAATCGCTGAGAGTGTCGGGCTGCCGTCAGGAGTCTACAACGTGCTCACTGACCCAACTCCCGCAACCGTGGGCAGCGCACTCTGTGCGCATCCGTCCGTGAACAAGATCGCATTTACGGGTTCAACAGCAACAGGGACCAAAATTATGCAATTAGCCGCGCCCAATATTACACGCGTCTCGCTGGAGCTTGGCGGCAAAGCCCCATGTATTGTCTTCGCTGATTGCGACTTCGACAGAACTCTCGCCCAAGCACTCCTGGCAAATTTCTTTGCTCAAGGGCAGATGTGCACCGCCGGGGCGCGCTTGCTCCTGGAGAGCCCCATCTATGAGAAATTTTTAGACGCGTTCGTCGAGCGCGCTTCTAAACTCAAAATTGGCGACCCCAGTGACCCTATGACCGAGTTCGGCACGCTCCACTCCCAAGCCCAGCTTGAGAAAGTGAAGCACTATGTCAAGCTTGCTCACGAGCAAGGAGCGCGCTTAGTTCTGGGCGGCAAGCAACCCCAGGGAGCAGAATTTGAGCGCGGGTTTTTCTTTGAGCCCACAGTCTTTACTGACGTCCAGCCGACGATGAGTATCGCGTGCGAAGAGGTCTTTGGCCCCGTCGTCAGCGTGTTCGCCTTTGATGGCGAAGACGAAGCTGTCCAGATCGCGAACTCCGTCGAGTACGGCCTAGCAGCAGGGATCTTCACGCAAGACATCAGCAAAGCGTTACGGATGGCACATCGAGTTAAAGCCGGGAGAATCTGGGTGAACTGCTACAATATGCACCCGGCGGGCGTGCCCTACGGGGGTTTTAAAAAGAGCGGTTTTGGGCGCGAGGCAGGATTGCACTGTCTGCTCGACCTCTACACGGAGATCAAGAGCGTGCAGATAGATATCAGCCCTGATTTCTTCGATTGGTTTATGTGAGGCAGGGAGGACTATGCAAGAGACCTTCTTCAGCTTTGAGCTTCCTACGCGCATTCTCTTCGGCATCGGGGCTTTGGGCAACCTGCGCTTGGAGCTGGACACCCGCGGCTGGAAGTCTGTGCTTGTCGTCACCGACAAAGGCATATCGCAAGCGGGCTTGCTCGCGCGCCTAGAGGAGCAACTCGCTGAACTGGACTACGCCGTCTACGACGGGATTCTTCCGAATCCGACAGTGCAGTCTATTGAGGGAGCCCTGTCCCAGGCTCAAGGGCGCGATGCGCTCATCGCCATCGGTGGTGGCAGCGTCATCGACAGCGCTAAAGCGATCAATGCCGTCAAGACACACGGCGGCTCAGTCTTAGATTATGAAGGCAACGACGCCGTACCCGGCCCTTGTGGCCCGCTCATTGCTATTCCCACGACTGCTGGCACCGGCAGCGAAGTCACGTTTATCTCGATGGTCACCGTCCCGGAACGCAAACAGAAACTGCCCTTGGTCAGTCGCTATTTAGCTCCGACGCTTGCGATCATTGACCCAGAGCTAACGAAGACCCTACCCCCAGGCGTGACGGCGCATACAGGGCTGGATGCGCTCACGCACGCTATTGAGACGTTGGTCTCGGTTTCAGCGCAGCCGATCAGCGATCTGCTGGCGCTCCAAGCGATCAAGCTGATCTTTGAGAATCTACCCCGTGCGGTCAAAGACGGCTCAGACATGGAAGCGCGAGCAAATCTCTCTTACGCAGCGTTGATCGCGGGGATAGCGTTTAATAACGGCTGGGTGGGGCTGGCGCACGCTATAGCTCATTCTTTAGGTGGGCTTTATGATTTGCCGCATGGTCTGTGCTGCGCGTTGGCATTGCCAGCAGTGATGGAGTTCAATCTTGACGTTCAAAGAGCAAAATACGAGCAGATCGCGCAGGCGCTCGGGGCGGCTTCCGCAGAAGATGGGATCGCACGTGTACGAGCATTAATGAGTGAAATCGGCGTACCATTGCGCTTGCGCGACGTGGGCGTGAAAGAGAGCGCCTTAGACGGAATCACCGAGCTTGCTCTGGCTGACGGCTCGGTGCTCTTCAATCCACGCCAGCCCAGCGCTGAGGAGCTGCGCGAGCTGGTGCAGAGGATCTTTTGATATGAGATTCAGTTCAGCTGCCTGATGGGCAGTTCTGCTTACCGTGAGAGAAGAGCTGACAGCTGATCGTTGATAGCTTATCCAGGAGGTGCAGTCATGGGCTTTCCCTACTCAGACCCGCAACAAGCCAAGCAGTTCGTGCTGGAGTTCGCCAATCGTCTCAAGGACGTCAAAGAGATTTATGAGGGCTGGTCGGCGCTCAAGATGTTGATTGGGATTCACATCAAGCAGCCCGATATAGACTTCTGGGTCGACGCCCGCGGCGAGGGGATGCAAATTTGTGAAACTCACCCCGGCGGCGAAGAGGGCGCGTCTCTGACGCTCACGGCAGATCTCTTTCACAAGCTCTACACGGGCCAAGAGAACGTGATGCTCGCGTTCACCAAGAGACTCATCCAGCCCAAGGGCAAGGTCAGCGGGATCATGCAATTGACCCGCACCATGCCCCAGGCCATCGAAGCCTATAAGAAATTTTTAGCCGAGAAAGGGGTGAAGGCTTAGAATCACGGAAAGCACTGAAGCACCACGGATTACACGGAACGGCTTCCGTTCCGAGCCTTCCGTGATTCAAAACAATAATGCGCATTACTAGTGTCACGGTGAAGCTCTTGGAGTATCCGTTGGAGCAGCCTTTCTACCCCGCGTGGCTGCCGGGCTATCCTCAAGCGTTCCATCGGGTCAATCTTGTTATTTTAGAGACCGATGAAGGAATCACGGGCCACTCAGCAGGGTTCGCCTTCGGGCAAGAGGGTTTAAAGCTTGGAGAGCTCCTTGCGCCCTTTCTTTTAGGACGCGATCCGTTTAACGTCGAAGAGATCATAAAAATCTTGCGCTCGGCGACGTTTCTCGGGATGAGATTATGGTACGTCGAGCCGGCGCTGTGGGACATCATCGGGAAGGCCCTCAATCTCCCAGTGTATAAGCTCTTGGGGGGCTACCAAGAGCGCATCAAAGCATACGCGAGCACTGGAGAACTGAAGGGCGTCGAAGAGCGATTAGAGTATATTGAGCAGATTCAGAAGCTAGGCTTTTGCGCGGTGAAGCTAAGATTTCATAGCTTAGACTGGCGCGATGATCTCACAGTTGCGCGCGCGGTGCGCGAGCATTTTCCAAAGATAGATCTGATGGTGGACGCAAACATGGGCTGGCGCGTGGCGGGCTTGGGCGAAGCCCCGCATTGGGATTTAGCCACAGCGCAGCGCGTTGCTGAAGAGCTCAAAGAGCTGGGGGTGCTCTGGCTCGAGGAGCCGTTAGATAAGAACGACTATCACGGCTATCGGCTGCTCCGTCAGAGAGTCGGGATCGCGCTCGCTGGTGGAGAGATGAATTCAGATCTCCATGAATTTCGCGAGCTGATTCTCAATCAGTCGTTAGATATCTTGCAGCCGGACGCGACGCTCTCCGGGGGGATTCTCACAGCCAAGAAGATCGCAGGGATGGCCGAAGCGTTCGGGCTGCGCATCGCGCCGCATACGTGGACAAGCGGGCTGGGTCTAGCTGCGAATCTGCACGTGATGGCAGCAAGCCCCAATTGCGAGTGGGCGGAGTTCCCCTATGAACCACCAGGCTGGACGCCTCATGCCCGTGATTTCTTCTTGAAGAAGCCGCTGACGATTGACCCTGACGGTTATATCTCAGTTCCATCTGAGCCGGGGCTTGGGGTCATGCTCAATGAAGACGCAGTAGCACGCTACACCAAGGGCTGACTTGCACACATGGCGGTCAAACGGCTAATATAAGCACACGAAGTGCCGGAGGAGGACGAGCTATGAGGATAAGTCGCCGTATGTTTTTGAAAGCGCTCGGCGTTGGGGCAGGGGCGCTGACGCTGAGCTCGGTGTTGGGCTGGGGCCAGCAGCCGCCAGTGAAGATCGGGCTGATCGGCCCCATTGATCTGTTAGACGTGGGGCGCGCCATGGTGCGCGGCGCTCAATTGGCCCTTGAAGAGATCAATAAGCTGGTCGATGAGAAGAAACTGCCGCCGCCCAAGCTCACCATGGACGGGCTCATTCGTGACGACCAAGTCTTTCGGGGAGATGTTGCGCGAGCTGCATTTGAAGAACTCGTTGAAAAGGGTGCTCAAGTGATCGTCGGGGGCTTCCTCGACGAAGCCGTCATGGGAATCATGCCCTCCCTGGCGCGTCTGAAGAGACCATTCTTAAACACGGGCACCAGCGGCAAACAGTTCAGCGAGCTCGTCAAGAGCGACTATGAAAAATATAAATATTACTTTCGCCTGATGTTCAACTCAGAGGTCCTCGGCCAAGACGCTGCCGGCATGGCCAAGGGCTTTATGAAAGAAGAGTTAGGGATTCTGAAGGTCGCGCTGGTCATGGAGGACAGCAACTTCGGTCGGGATTACCTGAAGATCTTACAAGAGCGGCTACCTGCGGAAGCAGGGGTGCAGGTCGCCAGGGCGATCAATTTCCCCGTTAACAACCCGGATTTTAACGCGATCCTTCAGCAAGTCAGTGATTCCGACGCCGATGCGATCATCCCAGCGTTTGCGTTCAACCCGGGAGTGCCCTTCGTGGGCCAGACCTATGAGCTCAAAGTCGACGCGCCGGTCATCGGGATCATCACTGAGGGGCAGGCGTTCGAATACTGGAAGAGCACCGGCGGGCGGGTGATGGGCCACGCGTACGCCGACGCTGCTACTGGCGAGACGCCCCTCACGCCTAAGACACTCCCGTTCTTCCAAGCCTACGTAGAGCGCTACGGTGAGACTTCACCGTCTCGCCCACTCTACACGGCGTTCACGACATACGATGGGTTATTTATCTTGAAAGAAGCGATTGATCGCGCTAAGGGCACCGATCCTAACAAACTTGTCGAAGAGTTAGAGAAGACCGACTACGTCGGAACAGTGGGACGGATACAGTTCCGAGGGAAGGACGACGTCTATCCTCACGACCCCAAGTACGGCCCCGAGTACGTCGTGGCCAAGTGGGTACTGTGGACGACGCTTGCCAAAGACCCTCTGAAGGCCAACCCGCAGAAGGACCCCTTGCGCGTCGTGATCTGGCCCAAGCAATATCGGCTGCGGCCCGATGAAGAGGGCAAGCCCATCAGCATTGACGCGTGCATCAGCAAGGCTGCAGCAGAGTATCGTGCAGCTGTTGAGGACTGGAAGAAGAAAGGTAAGCCCAAGGGCGGACGATTTGAAGCATGGCAGACGTTCGCCCGCAGCGTGGCAAAGTGCTTTGTGGGACAGTGAGCCCGGATGCTGAAGCATCCAGCTTGGCCGATGACAGCGTGCTGAAGCACGCCGACGAGTAGCCTGCTTCAGCATGCTTCCATACGTGCTGAGTCGGTGACTTCAGCCGCCGGTAAAACTATGGACCAAGTCTTCATAATCGTTGAGCGTATCGTGATCTATTCGGTCTTGATTAGTGCCCTCTACGCTCTTGTCGCTCTCGGCTTCACCATGATCTTCGGGGTGGGAAGAGTACTCAACTTAGCGCATGGGGCGTTCTTGATGGTCGGGGCGTATACGGCATGGTTCGCCCAACAGTATCTCCATTGGAATCTCTATAGCGCCTTCGCGCTGGCTGTGGCGCTCTGCACCCTCCTTGGCGTGATCCTCTATCATGGGCTAGTCCGGCATGTGCAGCGCTCGCCCATTATCACGCTCATCGCCACGCTGGCCTGCGCGCTTATTATCGAAGAGCTCATAAAAATCTTCTTCACAACCAATACGCAATTGCTAGCGCCATTTGTGGGCGGCAGCGTCGAGATTCATAAGACGACTGTCATTACGAATCGTATCATTGCGTTTGGGGCATCGTGGCTGGCGATTATGCTCTTCTGGCTCTTCGTGCATCAGACGCGCTGGGGCAAAGTCATATTAGCTACAGCCCAAGACCAAGAAGGCGCAGCATTAGTGGGCATCGACGTGAGAAGGGTCTATACGCTCACATGGGCGATCTCTGGAGCTTTAGCTGGGATCGCTGGGGTCTTCTTCGCCTCATGGGTGAAGATCGACCCGTTCATGTGGCGCGACCCGCTCATTATCAGCTTCGCCATCGTTGTCGTAGGCGGGTTGGGCAGTTTGAAAGGCTCGATTGTCGCGGCGTATTTGATTGGGCTTTTGGAAGTCCTCATGACGTACTCCCCGTCGATTCGCGTCTGCTTCTCTTTCAGATGCTTTGAGTTTCTGGGGTCTTCATGGGTAGGGGTCTCATCACTCTTAGTATTGATAGTCATTCTCTTCATTAAGCCTAAAGGGCTCTTTGGGAGGACAGAATGAGCTCGCGTGCCGTCAGATTTAGTATATTAGGGGCCACAGTCATCGTGATGGCCGTCGTCGCGCCGTTTCTGCCCTCTAAATGGATGACGACCCTCACCTATGCTCAGATCTTCGCAGTCTATGCTATGGGCTGGGACATTCTCTCCGGGATGACCGGGCAGATCAGCTTTGGGCATATATTTTTTGTCGCGGTCTCCGGGTATACAACGGGGCTGCTCAATCTCTACATAAAATGGCCCATCTGGGCCACGATCCCTTTAGGAGTGGTGATGGCGGTTCTGGCGGGGTTGCTCTTCAGTGTGCCGGCACTACGCTTACGCGGCCCGTATTTCTCGTTGATCACGTTGATCCTGCCCCTCGCTACGGCACGCCTCGTGATTATCTTAGCCGACTGGACAGGAGGGGAGCTAGGAAAGTTCGGTGTGGCTGCTCTGTGCCCCTTCCCAGACTTCAAGGCCAATCAGTACTGTAATTATTATTCTTTATGGGGCGTGATGACTGTGGTGGGGCTCTTTCTCGTCTGGCTGAGCACCTCGCGCGTCGGTAAAATATTAGAAGCGATCCGTGAGAACGAAGAAGCCGTCGAAGCCGCAGGGATCAATACAGCGAAGTATAAGATCTTTGCGTTTGCGATCAGTGCATGTGTTGTCGGTCTTGGAGGAGCGTTCTCCGTGCATGCCAACGAAGCCGTCTTCTTTAATTCTCTTTTGTCGTTGACGACGTCTCTGGAGATGATCGTGGCGTCGGTGATCGGAGGAATGGGGATAATCGTCGGGGCGTTGTGGGGTGGGTTTTTGGTCAAGGGGGGCGAACAACTCATTCGGGAGGTTGCGCGATGGAAGCTCCCCATCGGTGCAGAAGGGCTGGCGCTCTCGTTCCTGGAGCGCTGGGCTACCTTCATCTTCTTCACGCTCTTGATAATTTTGCTGTTCTTTGCACGGCAGGGGCTACTGCCGCTCTTGATTGGACCTTTCAGAAGAGAAAAAAAAGAGATCCGAGGAGGCTGAAGCCGTGGCACTCTTGCGGGTAGAGAACTTGCGGAAGTCGTTTGGAGGCCTGATGGCCGTCAAAGATCTTTCATTTCATGTGGAGGCAGGGGAGATCGTTGGGCTGATTGGGCCCAACGGCGCGGGCAAGAGCACCGTCTTCAATCTCATTATGGGGATGCTCAAGCCCGATCGAGGTTGTATCCTCTTCAAAGAGCAAGATATCACCCATTGGCCAACGTATAAGATCGTCGACGCCGGGATCGCGCGGGTCTTCCAAATCGCTCAGTACTTCCCACGAAAGACCGTCTACGAGAACGTCGAGATCTCGGCCATCCCTAATGAGATCCTCACCCGCGCGGCCGATCCCACGCCTAAGACCCTGCAGAGCTGTGAGCGCACCGGCTTGTGCGAACACTCTTCCGATGAGAACCGCTGTATCTGTCGTGAGGAGCTGCCGGGGATGCTCCCCCAAGGCGGCTTGAGACGCTTAGAGCTCGCCCGGGCCATCGGTACAGATCCAGAGCTCTTATTACTCGATGAGCCCTTTGCTGGGCTCTCTCCAGCGGAAGTCGACGAGATCTCCCACTTGATCGCGAGCCTTCGGGACGAAGGCCAGACGATCGTCTTGGTCGATCACAATATGCGCGGGGTGATGCGCTTAGTAGACCGAATTGTCGTGCTCTGCTTTGGGGAGAAGATCGCCGAAGGCACTCCCGAAGAAGTCGCACGCAACCCTCAAGTCCAAGAAGCCTATCTCGCCGGTGGTGGGTTCTAAAGTGTTAGCCATTGAGAATCTCAACGTTTACTATGCGAAGGCACACGTCTTAAAGAACGTTAGTTTGAGGGTCTCGCAAGGGGAGTTCGTCTCGATCATCGGGCCCAATGGGGCAGGCAAGACCACACTCTTACGGACGATTTCGGGGTTAAAAGATGGGCATGGTCGGATCAGTTTCAACGGGGCACCCTTGCCGCGCGGCCCTGCAAATATCGTGCAGTTAGGGGTGATCCACTGCCCCGAAGGGCGCCACCTCTTCCCAGAGATGAGCGTGAAAGACAATTTGCTGATGGGCGCGTTTCGCTTAAAAAACTTCAACCCGGAAGGCGAGTTAGAGAAAATCTATCAGCTCTTTCCCATCTTGCGCCAACGCGAGAGACAGACGGCACGGACGCTCTCTGGCGGCGAGCAGCAGATGCTGGCGATCGGGCGAGCGCTGATGGGGCGTCCAGAGCTCTTACTGTTAGACGAGCCGACCCTGGGGCTTGCGCCCATCGTGAGAAAAGTGATTGCCGAAGCGCTCAAGCAGATCAACGATTCCGGGGTGACGATACTCTTAGCCGAGCAGAACGTGCCGTTTGCGCTGGCTCACGCACATCGGGTCTATCTCTTAGAGACGGGCGTGATTGTGAAAGAAGGCACGCCCGAAGAATTTCGTGCTGACGCACACGTCCAGCAGGTCTACCTCGGCGGAGTCTCTTAACGTTCGTCTCTCAAATAGACCGTGCGCGCAGGGAACGGAACCTCGACACCCTCGTGACGCAATCTCTTAAAGATTCGCTTACGCAGCTCGTGCTGCGCCACAAATTGATCGTCGAACGTTTTGGCTCGCACGACTAAGACGAAATCGAGTGAAAATTCCCCCATATTTGTAAAGCGCACCATTGGAGAAAAAGCCGGATCAAGCTGGGGCATCTCGGCAATCGCTTGGTTGCCAATCTCTAACAAGATACGCTCGACGTGCTCCGGGTCGGAACTGTAGCTGACGCTCACGGGGATACGAATCGTCACGGGCTTGTCGGGCATATAATAGTTCGTAATGATGCTCTGGGCGAGCTTGGCGTTGGGAATGATAATGAGATTATTCGAAAAATCCCGGATACTTGTAGTACGCCAATTGATATCGGTGACATAGCCCTCTTGGCCGGAGTCTAATTTGATATAATCGCCGACACGCACTTGACGCGCCATCGAGACGTTGAACCCGGCAAAGAGATTGGTCAGCGTATCTTGCAGCGCCAGCGCCACGGCTAAGCCTCCGATTCCAAATGCCGTCAAGATCGGGGTGATCGAGATCCCTAATGTCGACAGAAGCACGAGCAGCCCCACGATGATCACGCCGACTTTGATAAAAGTTCGTGTGAGGCTGGTCGCCGGGGCTTCGACCTCACCGCGCGCGACAGCTCGTTGGAAGATCGCGCTCACGATATTCGCTAACACGAGCGTTATCGAGAGCACGACCAAGGCCAAGAGGATCTTCCCCAAGAGCGCGACCAGCTCGTCTGGCAGCTTCGAGAACTCTAGCGCTAAATAGATCCCCAGCGCGACAATCCAGAGCACAAACGGTCCGCGTGTTGCGGTGATGACGATATTGTCAAACTCCCAGGTGGTGCGTTGCGCCCAGATGTGCAAATAGCGAAAGAGATAGCGCCGCCCCACCAGACCAACGACTAAAGACCCAACCAGAATGAGCGTCGGAATCAGATAGTCCCACAGAGAGAATCCTGCACCCATAGCTGGTGCTATTATAACAGACAGCGGAGCTTGCCAAAAACAGCAAGCTGTGCTAGACTCACTTTATGATCCCACTGCGCGATTACAGACATGGCGGATCGTTTCCCATTGTCACCGTAGTGATTATTGTTTTGAACGTCTTGGTCTTTCTTTATCAGTTCTTGCTGAGTGATGTGCCCGCGACAGAGAATACTCGTCAGTGGGTGAGCGCATGGCAACGGGCCGGATGCGAGGTACCTAGGGTGCTGGCCAGTCAACTCCTTAGTCGTTTCTCAGTAATCTCTGCTGAAGACGAGTTCACGTTTCGGTTCGGGGTCACGCCTTGCGAGATCACCCGTGGAGTTGATCTGCCGCCGTTTATTCCCTTCGCGATCTGGTTCACGCTGCTGACGGCGATGTTCATGCACGCGGGGTTCTGGCACATCTTGGGCAACATGTGGTATTTATGGATCTTCGGGGACAACGTCGAAGACGTCTTTGGGCGCATCGGGTTTGTCTTCTTCTATTTAGCGTCAGGAGTAGCAGCAGCCTTCGCGCAGATTCTCACCAACCCAAACACCGTGATCCCCATGGTGGGAGCCAGCGGGGCGATCTCTGGGGTGTTGGGCGCGTATTTCGTGCTCTTCCCCTATGGGAGAGTGCTGACGCTCGTACCGCTCTTCCCGTTCTTTGTGAGACTGATTGAGCTACCAGCGATCTTTTTGTTAGGGTTTTGGTTTATCTTGCAGTTTGTGGGGGGAATTTCTAGCCCTGTTGAGGGCGGTGGTGTTGCGTATTGGGCGCATGCTGGGGGATTCGTTACGGGTGCACTCTTGGCACTGCTCGTCAAACGCCGTGTCAGGCCGTATTATTAGAATTCCCATTGTCACGGCGCAAGCTCTGGGCACAACTCCAACTCCTTATCCACACGCGATTTCCGTTTCGTCCTCTTGACTTTTTTCCCCGTTTTGTGGTATATAAAGGGTGAGAAGATACAAAGCCGCTCACTCCCGCCCACAGCTTTAAGACAGCAGGGGAAGGAGCGCAAAACGAGGAGATCATGCGCACCGCAGGCCTGGCTAAGCTCACCCTTGTCGTCGGTCTTGTCTCGGTTCTCGTCGGTTGTACGCCACTCTTCAAGTCTTCCCAGAATGTCACACCCCCGCTGAAGCCTGATTCTGCTTCTCAAGCTAATTTCCAACCATTGAGCGCTCTCGGAGACAGCTGCTCCAGCCCGATCCTTGAGCCAGATCGCTCTAGTCTGCTCCAAGAAGCCCTAGCAGACTCCCAGCTGCAAGCGGTCAAAGCGCAGCTGGAGAGTCGCGGGTTCAGCATCAATGCTGAGGAAGCCCAAGCGATCCAGCTTGCCGGCGGGCAGCAGCTCTTAATTCCCTTCGGAGAGAATGTGCACTTAGTCTGGACGAGAACCAACGGCCAGACGGCAGCAGTGGGCTTAATTCGTCAAGGGAACAAGACGCTCAACGTCAGTGCTACGGGAACGGTGAAGAACGAGGGGACGGTTGCCGTGACGCTGACGCTGAGCACGAGTGCGCCATACAAGCTCGTGAGCGTGCTACCGACGCTCTCGCCGGGGCAGAGTGGGCAGGTGACAGTGCGATTCGATCCCAGCGAGTCTGGTAGCTTCACCGGGACTGTGCAAGTGGGGATCACTGACGGGCAGGGGAGTGTGAGTTCTTCCCCCTTGGTTGGCGTGGCCCATAAAATCGAGATCAAACCAGCGAAGTTGGATTTCGGGGTTGTAATTGTGGATCCAGGGAGTGGAGTGTATAACTATATCGATCAGAAATTTACAGTGAAAAATCAAGGCATAACTACTGTAACACTGGAGGCTCCTGTCAGAGCACTCAATGCGGCCTCGCCTTTTCAGGCCATACTGGAGACCTCACCAATAGTATTGGAACCTAGCAGCAGCATAGGATTAAGAGCGCGGTTCTCACCATCACAACCTGGTATCTATACAGGATCTATTGATCTGAGGTTTGACTCTGTCATCAAGGGAATCCCCGCTTGGGGGCTGGCATACACTCCTGCAGAAGCCTCTAGGCACAGCAACATGACGATGATCGATCAGTACAATTGGGCGCTCACCCAGGAAGGCGTTGAGGGTGGAGTCCTCTATGCTGAGGACTTGGCCGAGAGAACAAAGTTGCTCCTAGCCGGCTTTGAGAATATAACCTTAGAGCAGATTCAGCTCTTATTGCGGACGGCAACTCTGATGAGCCAAGGCATTCAGGGAAATCAGTCTGATTTTTGCTCATT
Source organism: uncultured Thermotogae bacterium (assembly GCA_964473325.1). Taxonomy (GTDB): domain Bacteria; phylum Bipolaricaulota; class Bipolaricaulia; order RBG-16-55-9; family DRXL01; genus JANXCC01. Next base: position 3,375 of record CAYYOG010000006.1, on the reverse strand, counting down.
CATCTCCTTCTTCATAATAGAGCAACCAAACCCCTCCGTTTGGATCAGCCTTGCGAGAGAATTCCTCAATAGTAATCCCAACTGGCGTGACACTATCAATTATTGGGATGCAGCAGCAAGAAAAATCGGTACTCTTACTACTCTGGTAGGAGATTATAGTCAAAATAAATTCAATCTTTATGTTGCTGCTCTCGTACTAGCAGTAAAAGCGGGCTTTGACAATCCAAACCTTTGGGGGATGAGTCCTGAGCAGGTTGAGCAGGCTCAGCAGAGAGCGGATCAGATCCTACGGTACAATCTTGCGTATGTCCTTAAAAAAATTAAGGACGCCTCTGATGGAACCACAGCTGAACACTGGATAGACATAATCAGGGTGGCAGCAAACACTCTTCTTGGTGCAGAAAGAGGAGATGGAAGTCACTGGATATTGCTTGACTTCCTGCGAGTGATAGAGATAGATAGAAAAGGGCAACCACAAGAAAAAGTATGGACTTCTTCTGATAGTCCTCCTCCTGGTCACACTATTGAAGTTGTCGCATGGCGACCATTTATTGCCGATCCAAACGGGAATGGGACGCTTCTGGCTTTCCTGAAAGTCGACCCAAGCAGCCAACTAGACACACAGACGACATCAAGACAAATGTTAAGCTGGATCAGGGGAGTTTACAGGCATATATCAAACAACGTTGTATCTGGGGCTGCATACTATTGGCACGGCATGAAGGTCGCCGGCTGGATCTTCACACAACCCCAAACGGGAGCCTACATGAATTCATTGATAGGAGATTTAATAAGAATACTGACACAAAACTTCCCGTCGGGACTTCCCCACCCATTCTTCGTGGCGTACACAGCTGATGGCCAGCAACAAGTCGTTTGCTTTGATTGTAAAAATAAAAATGAGATCACGGCCGTCTGGTTGGCTGCTTGCCAACTAGGGGGTATCTGCCCTCGAGATGTCCGAATAGTCAACACCACCACTGGAAGAACAATGAGTGCTACCGATGATTACAGCATGATCTTCCTTGATCCTGGTGAAGGCGGGGCTTCAATGCCCACTGGTGAATTATTCTTCTTAGGCGCAGATGGTGGCGGCGCGGGTGGTGATCCACCGCCGTCAGAGTGTGGTCAGTAACGGTTTGCTATAATTAAGATAAAAGGAGGTGTCTGGATGACTACACCGAGGTGGGTATGCTCTGTACTAATGGTAATAGGGCTAGGGCTTTTCGCCCCGGCCCACGGCCAAGAGAGAGAGATAACAGTATGCATAGAAGGATGCCAATTCCAGAGTATCCAAGCTGCCATTGACGCAGCCTCCGATGGCGATATCATCCGCGTTCTGAGCCGGGGAATCTACTTCGAAGAACTCATTATCACAAAGAGTCTCAAGATTGTAGCAGAAGACTATCCCGTGATCATACAATCTGAAGAGACTTCAATTGTAGATCCTAAGCCGACTATCTTGATCAGCAGTGATAGGCCTATTGAAGTTACCCTTGAGAAACTTATTGTATATCAATGGCTTAGGGAAGCTCCCGCTATAGAAGTTACTGGTCAAGTCCAGCTCACCTTGGAGCTTGTCCGAGTAAGCGGTGGTGTGTTCGGCTTGATGGTTAGCAGTCAATTAACGACTGTCATTAGAGATTCACAGATACAAGAAAACGGCAACGGACTCCTGATACTCGGTCCGGGACCAGTCATCATTGAGCACTCAGCAATCTTTGATAGCGATTTGTCAGGTCTGAAAGCTTATGGAGAGGCTCAGCTTTTTGTGCGAAGCTCTAGTATTTATATGAACAGGCCTAACGATTTCAAGCTTTTCAGAATTTTTGGCATTTACTTAAACGACACAGCCAGAGCCGTTATCGAGGACTCGCTGATCTACAAGTACGATGTAGGTATTGCTGTTTTAGGATCAGGTGCTGTAGAGATGTTTCGCAGTACCTTAGCCTACAACGAAGAAACGGGCATCTGGCTAGCAGACAACGCTAACCTTACCATAAGAGAGAGTGTAATTCATCATAACTCCTGGGGAGTTGCAGCGTGGCTACGTAAGTGCGGCTTTAATGATGACAGATACCAAGGGGGTACGATCAACATCGACGCGACGAACGTGTTCGCGAAGAACAGCCAAGGCGATGTCTGCTTGCCTTAAGCAAGGCAAACTTATAGAGGCCCAATATCTCCCAAGCCTGCCTTACCAGTGAGAATTACACCCTAATAAAGGAGGCAGAACGATATGATAGTAAAGGGCGTGACGATAATAACGGTGTTGCTCGGGCTGGCATTCTTACCCATAGCCTCAATGCCTGCAATCATGGCTCAGCTTAAGCAAGCTCCCTTTGTAGTTCAGGTCCCTCAGGATTTTTCAAAAATCCAAGCGGCGATTAATGCTGTAGCCGAGGGGGGTATGGTATTGATTGCCCCAGGAGTGTACAGAGAGACTCTCTATATTGACAAGAGTGTTCGCCTGATCGGTGCAAGGCGTGATCAAGTTCAACTCGTAGGGGAACACCGCGACCAAGAAGCTATTATTAGAGTAGTTTCTTACCATAGGCCGATCCAAGTCTTCTTTGAAGGATTCACTGTGGGTGATCTTCAAAGCGTCGCAGTGTCTTCACGCACAGGAGTATATATCAACGGCGCTGTACAGACTACATTAAAGAATCTCGATATCCATACCGAAGCCCAAGGTATTTACGTAGTATCAGATGTATCTCATGTGATTTTGTCTGAAGCAAACATAGAGAATAATGAGGTAGGCGTGTTGCTAGGTGAGGGCCATGTTGTGGTGCAAGGTTCTATGATCAAAGGAAATCTCATAGGAATTCTCACTCTATACGCTCGCGGCAGCTTCAGGTTGAGTCATAGTGTCTTGCTAAAAAACCGCTCCGCCGCTGTTATAGTAAGACAAGGTGCGGATCCTATTCATGCCGCCATCATTGATAACCAGTTTATCGGTAATGGGACAGGGATATATCTGGGCACAGCCGAACGAGAGAGCACGATCAATATATCAAGAAATTTTTTGGTCGAGAATGTGAACTACGGCATAGCTCTCCTCCAAGAAGAATGTGCTTCAGATGACCCCTTTGTGAAGCTGTTTACAATATCGCAATCCCAACCGACTACCTTGGTAAGGGGTGAATCAAATCAGTTTCGCGACAACGGCAAAGCCGATCTCTGCCCTGCTGACTACCCCTGGCCGCCAGGGTTCAGGAAGTGAGAAGACAGAAATCAGAGAGAGAAGGAGTCAGAATTGCTGGGCTGCCTGCACAAGCAGCAGCTGACGGTGAAGAACGAGGGGAGTGTAGCTGTGACACTAAGCTTAAGCACGGCAGCGCCATACAAGCTCGTGAGCGTGCTACCGACGCT
>CAYYOG010000005.1:99797-109267 GCA_964473325.1 uncultured Thermotogae bacterium | reverse complement strand
CGCATCTCCAGCCCTGGGATCTTCAGACGCTGTTCGGCTATATCTAAGAGCTTAGAGATGACTAAAACGCAGACTAGATAGATGAACGCGACGATGAGAAAGACCTCAAAATATCGGAAGTTTCGCGACGCGATGATCTGCCCCGTGGCCATCAGCTCTGGTGCACCGATAATAAACGCTACTGAAGAGTATTTCAGAGTGTAAATCAGTTCGTTCGACCACGGCGGGATGACTATTCGCAACGCTTGGGGAAGAATCACATGGCGGATCGCTTGAAGATTGGTCATGCCGATAGCGCGAGCAGCGAGCATCTGCCCTCGGCTGATAGACTGAATTGCCCCGCGAAAATACTCGGCTTGATACGCCGCGCTATTGAGCCCCAACCCAATGATCGCTGCAGTAAGCGAATCCAGTCGAATCTCGAAGGCTGGGAGCCCATAGTAAATCAAAAAGAGCTGCACCAGAACGGGCGTGCCGCGCACAAACTGTACATACGCCGTGCTCAGCCAATAGATGGGCTTGTTCCCATAGACGCGCCCGAGAGCTAAGAGAATCCCACCTGCAAGACCCAGCCCAATCGCAAGCACTGTTAACTGAAACGTCGTCGCTATCCCATGAAGCAATCGGGGCGCGATGTCACACGCCAGCCGAAGAAAACTTCCGTCCGCTAACCCTTGACAGAACTGCCCCCACGGATTCATGCGCTTGCTCCCCCGTAGAGTTCGCTGATCTTCCCCAAGAACTGCTTAGTGCGCGGCTGCTGCGGGTTTAAGAAGACTTGCTCCGGCGGCCCTTGCTCCACAATCACGCCCTTCTCCATGAAGATCACTTCGTCGCACACAGAACGAGCAAACCCCATCTCGTGCGTCACGACAATCATCGTCATGCCCTCTTCGGCAAGCTGCTGCATCACCTGTAAGACTTCGCCGATGAGCTCGGGGTCGAGCGCGCTGGTGGGTTCATCGAAGAGCATCAGCTTGGGGTCCATCGCGAGAGCTCGGGCGATAGAAACTCTCTGTTGTTGCCCGCCCGACAGCTGCGCCGGATATTTCTGGGCTTGCTCGGCTAAGCCGACGCGCGCCAGCTCATGCATCGCTCGTTCTGTCGCTTCTTTCTTGGAGAGCTTCTTCACTTTTAATAACCCTAAACGCACGTTATCGAGCGCTGTCAGATGCGCGAAGAGATTGAAGTCTTGAAAGACGAACCCGATCTGCTGGCGGATTTTATTGATATCCGTCTTCGCGTTGGTGATCTCCGTATCTTCGAGCCAAATGCGCCCACGGTCCGGCTCGGTCAGTCTATTAATACAGCGCAGGAGCGTGCTCTTGCCCGTCCCCGATGGCCCAATAATAGCGAGCGCTTCGCCTTGACGCACCGTGAACGAGACCCCTTTTAAAATCTCTTCGTTTCCGTAGCGCTTATGGAGGTCTTCGACACGCACGATTTCAGATGACACGGCTGAGCTCCTCCCGCTGTTGCCCGGTCAAGCCGGGGATCCCCAAACGCCGCTCCACCATCTCAAGCAGCGACGTCCCCGCATACGTCAGCACCAAATAGACGAGCGCGACGATAATGAAAACCAAAAAGACTTCACGGGTATTCTGCATGATCTGCCATCCTTGGCGAAAGAGTTCCGTAACCCCGATAGAGAAGACAAACGACGTGTCTTTTAAGACCCCAGAATATTCGTTCGACCAGCCGGGAATAGCGAGACGCAGCGCTTGAGGAAGCACAATATATCGAATAGATTGAAGCCGTGTCATCCCCAGGGCACGGGCAGCCAAGAGCTGTCCCGGCTTGATTGCTTGAATAGCTCCACGAAAGATCTGCGATTGGTACGCTGATGAGTGCAGCCCAAAGACGAGCACAGCGACAGCGAAGGGCGGCCAGCGCAGCCAGCTCCATTGATACGTATTCGCGAGAAAGATTAAGCCGTAGTTGACCACAATGAGTAGGACTAAGATGGGCATGGCGCGGAAGAATCGTTCGTAACTGAACATTACTATTGCCAGCGGGCGTGGGCTGTAGACCTGCCCCAGCGCCACTAGAACTCCCAGCACCAGCCCCACGAACAGCAAGCTCACCGTCAGCTCGACGGTGACGAGCGTGCCCTGGAGCAGTTGCCTCCACATATCCCAATTCCCAAGGAGCTTCAGCCCTTCGATACGGCATCCCCCTTCGACAGAGACGAGGGCGCGCCCGCTGGGGCGCACCCTCGCCTCACTCAGTTATCCATAACACAGACTACGGCTTACGGCTTTTTGTAAGGCTCTCCGGACATGCATGCTGCCATGTTCTCGGCATAGGCTTCCGGCTGGTTCTTGTCCAGCCAGCCCTTCAGATCCGCCCAGCACTGCGTCACCCGATCCAAGTTGACGTCCACGCCGAAGTACGCTTCGACTAGGTTATTCCAAATGCCCCTCTTCTTCATTTCTTTCATGCCGTCATTGATTCTGGGTAAAAGCCGCAGAGGGTCGCCCTTGCGCACTAGGAACCCAAACTGTTCTTCAGTGTTGATGATCCCCGCGATCTTGAGCACGCCCTTAGACGCTTTGACAGCGACTTTGGCGGCCGGTTCATCCTCGACGACTGCATGAAGTTGCTTATTGATCAGATCTTGCTCAGCCAACGGATAGGTCTCGTAGAGCTTGAGCTCGACCTTGATCCCTTGATTGATCACGTTATCTTCGACCCACTGGGCGCCGGTGGTGCCGCGCTGGGCCCCAATCTTGTTGCCCGCTTTGAACGCTGTAATGATATTGAGCCCAGAATCAGCACGGATGAGCACGGCTTGGTTGGACTCCCAGTACGGATCGGAGAAGTCCACGACCTTCTTGCGCTCTTCTGTAATAGTGAATCCCGACGCACCGATATCGCACTGGCCAGCCTGCACCGCTGGGATGATCGAGTCGAACCCCAAGTTCTGAATGGTGATCTTATAGCCCTTCAGAATCGCGATAATGCGCATCACATCGAGATCAAACCCGACAAACTCTCCCTTGGCATCGGTCCACTCAAACGGCGGCCAGGAGATGTCTGAGCAGACCCTGAAGACTTGGGTCTGGGCCTGCGGGACAAGTCCTCCAACCCCTAACGCCAGGACCAACACGCCGACAGCAACAGCCCATCTGACGATCGCTCGCATAATCTACGCCTCCTTTTCAAGGGTGATTATACCCTCGTACGGTACTCTAGTCAATAGCACCTTGACGTGAGGAACGCTCTTCGGTATGATACTCGCCACATAAGCGATTAATAAGAAAATAAGAAGTCGGTAAGGGGGATCGTATGCGCAGGTTCATAAGTATATTGCTTATTGCGCTGGGCAGCTTCGCTCTGTTTGGTCTCGCCCAACACGAGCTTCAGACCGGCACATGTGAGCAGATCTATACAGACTTTGGAATCGCTATCGTCTCCGAGAGCACGCGCGATTTTGACAGCGTCGAGTGTGCGACACTGTATGCGATCTTCCAATCGCTGCCGAACCATATCCGTTCGGCGGTCACGCTGATCAGGCGTCTGCCTCGCGATCCCGATGCTGCCGGGCGTGCCTACGGCTCGACCATCGAGCTTTATGACGGCTTAAATTGCGATACGATCGCCAATTGTAGGGATTTTATGGTCGTGGTCTTCCACGAGATCGCGCACGTTGTGCACTTTCGCGTGTTTACGCCGCAACAAGTGCAAGCGTATCGTCAGCTCCATCGGCGTTCTGGGTCCGATCCGGGGAATTTTATTGGACCGTTATACCGTGGGCGTCGCTACGCGACTACCAATGAGTACGAAGACTTTGCTGAACTCTTTGCAGCTTATACTGAAGATAGCCGGCGCGTCGCCAACTTCGTGCGCGAGCGTCTTTCGAAGAATGAGACGATTCTCTTTGAAAAACTGAAGATCCTCTTCGACGTGCTGATGCGCCAGAGCAATCCGCCGTCGGTGCTGGTCTATCGCAGTGAGGTGTGGAACGGGGCTATGCCCGACGGGAACTTTCGCGGCGTGGTGCGCCGCGCTCTGCTGCCCCGTGACGAGCAAGGGCTGCCCATCATCCCCGATGAACCCGACTGGGAAGATTTTTAACTCAGATAGCTCATAACCCCCTTGCGCACGATCATCACCGCGATTGCTGCTAAGATTAAGCTCGCGATCTTAGAGAGCGTGCGCATCCCTGCTTCCCCTAAGACGCGATTCACGGAGTCCGAAGCCCAGAAGATCAGTCCTGCAATCAAGATGTTGGCAATCGTTGCGAGCACCGTTGGAATCAAGCCGTACTCGTCAACGAGCAAGAGACTTGTCGTGAAGACTGCTGGGCCGGCAATGAGGGGGACACCTAAGGGCACCGCGCCGAGCGTCTCGTGATCTTCAAAGAAGCGCTCGCGCTCGCCGGCTAGAAGGCCGCGCAGCGAGAGCAAAAACAGCAATGCCCCGCCTGCGATCATAAAATCGGCGACAGTGATCCCTAAGAGCGTGAAGATCCCCTTGCCCACGCCAAGAAACGCCAACGCGACGGCAGCAGCGGTCAGCAGCGACTGCCAAATGATCTTGCGCACGCGAGCGCGCTCTAGCCCTGCCGTCAAACTGATAAAGATCGGCAAGGTCCCTAACGCGTCTACAGCGACAAAGAGCGGCACAAAGCAAAGCCAGAATTCGCGCATAGTTCTCTTCGTTCAAAACCCCACTATAGATTCTGGACGCAGATAGTGACACGTGTAGCCGTTGGGATGCTTTTGGAGATAATCTTGATGCTCTTCTTCGGCGCGCCAGAACGGGCCGGCTTTCTCGACTTGCGTCGTAATCGGCGCGCCCCATTTGCTGTATTTATTCAGACGCTCTATAAATTCCAGCGCGATCTCACGCTGCTGGGCCGTATGGTAGAAGATCGCCGAGCGATACGACTCCCCGATGTCGTTGCCTTGACGATTCGGCGTTGTTGGGTCGTGCATCCGAAAGAAATAGCGCAAAAGCTGCTCAAACGGGAGCTTTTCGGGGTCGTAAATCACGCGCACGGCCTCGGCGTGCCCGGGATGGTAGCGATACGTCGCGTTGGGGACTGTGCCACCGGTGTAGCCCACGTCGGTGTAGATGACGCCAGGGATCTTTCGCAAGATCTCTTGCATTCCCCAGAAGCAGCCCCCAGCTAAGTAAATCACTTCACGATTGGGAACAAGCCCCGCGAGGAGGAACGGCTCTAGATAGCGCGCGTAGCCCTCAGCTTCCATCTGAGCAACGGGCACAAAGCGCAGCGCTGCGGAGTTAATACAGTAACGCTTATACGTGGGCGGCGGGCCGTCGTCGAAGACGTGTCCCAGGTGCGAGTCGCCGTGCTTGGAGCGCACCTCGGTGCGCACCATACCGTAGGAATACTCGGGCTTCTCGATGATATTCTCTGGCTCGATGGGCTTGGTGAAGCTGGGCCAACCCGTGCCAGAGTCAAACTTATCCAATGACGAAAAGAGCGGCTCGCCGCTCACGACGTCCACGTAGATGCCTGGCTCATGATGATCCCAATATTTATTCTGAAATGGTGGCTCGGTGCCGCAGTTGCAGACGACCTCAAATTGCTCGGGGGTCAGAAGTTTCTTCAGCTCTTCTCGCGACGGCTTGCGATACACACACATCACCCTCCTGGTCGAGTTATTATACCCGATATGTGCCGAGCATGGGGCTTTGGGTATAATCTGCGTGGTGATCGAAGATGCGTCCCTGTGCTCTCTGTATGCTGCTGCTTCTGTGGGCCATTGCGCCCGGCGTCGCTCAGTCTCAACTCATTGTAGTCTTAGATTGGCTCCCCAACCCCAATCACGTCCCGCTCTATGTTGCGCGGGAGACAGGGCTTTTCGCTTCTGAGGGTCTTGTAGTCTCGCTGCAAGTGCCGACGGCGTTTGATCCCAGCGATCCGGCCAAGCTCGCTGCCGCCGGTCGTGCTGATCTTGCCATCACAACACCGATCAATTTGATAGTGATTCGTGCGCAAGGCGTGCCGTTGACGGCTGTCGGCTCGCTCATCCAGAAGCCTCTTGGGGGGTTACTAGCCCTCAAAGAGCGCGGCATTCGTACGTTGGCAGACTTCAAGGGACGCACGATCGGCTACTCTTTGGAACCCGAAGAACCAGTCCTGTGGGCAGCAATGCTCGAGACAGCGGGCCTCAAGCCCGGTGATTATCAGTTAATCAACGTGGGCTTCGACACACTCCCGACGCTCTTGACGGGCCAAGTCGACGCCATCGGCGCATTTCGCAACGTTGAAAAGATCTTAGTAGAAGTGCAAGAGCGCAAAGAGACGGTCTTCTTCGCCATGGAAGAGCACGGCATCCCCGAGCATCCGCAGCTTGTCTTCATCGCCAACGAGACCGTGACTTGGCAAAAGTCTGAGCTGCTGAGAAGATTCTTGCGTGCAGTCTTGCGCGCCGTGGCGCTGACACTCCAAGAGCCTGATCGAGCCTTCGCGCTCTTTCTCAAGGCCAATCCCGATCTGCAGCGCGAAGCCGATCTCAATAGGAGATTCTTCGACGCGACGGTGGCGCTCTTTGCTGGAGCGCCATGTCACAATCAACTTGACCAATGGGCCAAGCTGCAAAGTTTTCTCCTCGAGCGCAAGCTGATCGCGCGCACAACCGATCAGCTTGTCACTACCAATCTCTTACCCCCGGAGTGTGGCCGATGATCAAAGTTGGGTTCTATCAGTTCTGTCCGACATTCGGTGACAAGCGCGCCAACCTCTACAAGATCGCTGAAACGATAGAGAAAATCGACGCTGATATTCTTGTGCTGCCGGAACTGTGCACGACGGGGTATCTCTTTACGTCACAAGAAGAAGTAAATGAGCTTGCCGAGCCGATCCCCGGCCCGACGACGCTCTTTTTAGAGAACATAACACGGCGTAAGCACGTGTGGCTCGTACTAGGGATGGCTGAGCGTGTAGGGGCGAACGGCTGTTCGCCCCTACGATGCTATAACTCAGCAGTGCTCATCGGCCCTGACGGGTATATAGCGACCTATCGCAAAGCGCATCTCTTCTGCGAAGAGAAGCTCTACTTTACCCCTGGTGACACGCCGTTGAGAGTTTACGATCTAGGGATCGCCAAGATCGGGGTGCTTGTCTGCTTCGATCACTTCTTTCCTGAAGCGACGCGAGCCCTGGCATTCCAGGGGGCACAGATCATCTGCCATCCGTCGAACTTGGTGCTGCCAGGGAAGGGGCAGCAGATCACGCGCGTCCGTGCGATGGAAAACCGAATCTTCTGGATCTTAGCCAATCGTTACGGCACGGAAGAGCGCGGGGACAAGAGACTCTCGTTCACTGGTGCAAGCCAGATCGTCGCGCCTACTGGGGAGCTGCTCGCCCAAGCTCCGCCCGAGGGAGACTCTCTGGAGATTGTTGAGATCAGCCCTGCAGAAGCTGACGACAAGCACGTGACGGCACTGAACGATCTCTTCGCGGATCGCCGCCCGGAGATGTATAACTTAAAAGTTTTGGGATCAGCTGGCTTGTAAGATTGTCAGGAGTAAAAAGCTTCGCCCTATTCAGTCACGGATCGAGGAGTTGGAGCTGGTGAAAGCGTAAAAAGCGACTCATGAGGGCATTCGGGCAGCGCTCGCCTTCACTGCTGAAAAAGGTCAAAATTCCCCTTGATTTGCAAAAGTCTCTTTTGTAAACTGTAGTCTCACCGAATATGGACGAGCGCGCGCTGCTTCAGAAAGCATCAGAGCTCTTTGCCGCTCAGGGGCGGCTCATCGAGCTTTCGTCTTGCGGGCGCGCGGTCTTCGTCGGCGATACTCACGGCGACTATGAAGCGTCTCAGGCTGTCGTCGAGCGCTATTTAGACTCTGAGACGATACTCGTCTTTTTGGGGGACTACGTCGACCGCGGGGCGCAATCTTTAGAAAACATTCTCTTTCTGTTAGAGCAGAAGCTGAAGCACCCAGAGAATATTTTTCTATTACAAGGCAATCACGAGGGCTGGAAGTATACAGAATTCTCTCCGGCGGACTTTTGGTACGAGCTTGACGAGGAGCGCCGAGAGAATTTTGCTGAGGCACTGGCGTTGCTCCCCTTAGTCACTGCGACGCCTAACGGTGTGCTCGCGACCCACGCGGGGCTTCCCGATGTGCAGACGCTTGGCGAGATCAACCAAATTGAATTTGGCTCCACCCAATGGCGCGCGATCACGTGGGGGGATTGGCAAGAAGTCCCGGGATACTATTTGGGGGACTGGGGGAGTCGCCCTCAGTACGGCGAAGCGTATTTTCGTGAGATCATGAGGAGACTCGACAAAAAAATATTAATACGTGGCCATCAGCCTCACGCGCCACGCTATCTCTTCGGCAAACGGTGTTTGACGCTGTTTACATCATCGGCTTATCCCGTCCCGCGCATGGTGGCGATCTTGGGTTTAGCTGAGTCTATACACAAGGCCGATCAGCTCACGCTGGAGATGATTTGAGATACTCCAACACCTTCTCTAGCTCTACTTGCCAGGTCGTCCACTGTTTATAGGGCCGAAAGCCCAATTCGTGATTGATCTTGAGCATGGGGGCATTGGAGTTGGCGTTGCCCGTGCGCACGCGCTTCACTTGCGGGCGGTCGCGCAGGACTTTCTCCAACATCGCGGCTTTGAGCCACTTCCCTAATCCGTGCCCACGATATTCAGGAAAGACCCCGGTGTCCCCTTGATAGAGCGTTTCGGGTTCAAAGGCACTCCAGAAGACCTCGGTGTAGCCTGCAAGATTTCCCGTCTTCTTCTCACGGGCGTAGATGGTCCAGCGCTCGGTCTTCTGCTCAGCTAGAGACGCTTCGATCTGACGCAATAGCTCTTTTGTCCACTTGAAGTCCTCGATCTCCAAGTTATCTCTGGGCGCGGTGTTCATCACTTCGCGGAGTTTCACAATAGCATCAAGCTCTTCTTCAGGATACGGGCCTTCCCAAAGTCCAAGCTCGAACTCTGTTTTCGGCGCGCGCTCCTGCCAGCGCCGTAACAGCTCTCTATCCAGCTCGGCCAGATTCAACTGATTCGTAAGGTTGGCTTGTCCCGGTCGCGCCCCAAGGCGCTTCATAAACGCTTCTCCCGCCGGAATTGCTGAATCCGTGCCGGTAATCAGGAGCCGACGCCTCTCGTGTTGTGCGACGTCAGCAATCAGCTTCAGTAAGCATTTGGCCCAGCCCTGGCGACGCCATTCTGGCAAGACAGCTATGTCGAAATTGAGCAAGTGTTGGTTATCTTCGGTGCGCCAGAAAGTTGCTACACCCCGAGCGATGATCTTTTTGTCATGCCAGACGACCCACCGTCGTCTCACCACAAACGGGGGCGTCGCGCGCAACTCCCGAATTGTCTCTTCGAGCTCAGTGGGTGGGTCTTCAGGCCATTCTTCAGATTTGATGCGATTGAGAAAATCATTATATGCCACAAAGTCCTCATAGCGTGCTGTCTGCGGATCGAAGGATTTGATCTCACACTGTGTCATGGTGCTCCTCC
>CAYYOG010000005.1:94715-99697 GCA_964473325.1 uncultured Thermotogae bacterium | reverse complement strand
CCAGAAGTCAATACGATCTTCTTGGGGATCGGCACGATTTTGGCAAGCTTCATCGGCACGACCGGCGCTTCGATGCTTCTCATCCGGCCCCTCTTGCGTGCCAACGCTATGCGCCAGCGTAAGGTCCATATCGTTATATTCTTTATTTTTTTGGTGAGCAACACTGGGGGGCTGCTCACCCCCTTGGGCGATCCCCCGCTCTTTTTGGGCTTCTTGAAGGGCGTACCCTTCGAGTGGACATTCAAGCTCTTCCCCCAGTGGCTCCTCGTTTGTGGGAGCTTATTATTAATCTTCTATATTTGGGACTCGGTCGTCTTTCGTATAGAAGACATTCAGCGTCCGGGAGATTTGGACGAGATGGTGCTCCCGCGGCAGCCCTTTCAGATCGTAGGGGCGAGGAATTTTCTCTTGCTCGGCGGGGTTGTGTTGACGATCTATTTACTGGGGACATTCCATCTGGAGAATGGGGTGCACGAATTAGTTCTCTGCGGTGCTATGGTGGTGCTTGGGGCACTGAGCTGGGTACTTTCCGACAAGAGCTGGCGCCAAGAGAATCATTTCAGTTGGGGGCCGATCATTGAAGTCGCGGTCGTCTTTGCGGGGATCTTCGCCACGATGATCCCGGCGCTCTTAATTTTAAATGCTCGCGGGCCGGAGCTGGGACTGAGAGAGCCCTGGCAATTCTTCTGGGCCACAGGCATGCTCTCGAGCTTCTTAGACAACGCCCCGACGTATCTCACGATGTCGGCGACGGCCGCGGGCTTGCAAGGCATCGGTGTGGAAGTGCCCAATTATCTGCGCCAGCTCGTCGAGACCGGAGCTGGGTCGACGCTTTTGGCGGCGATTGCTTGTGGGGCTGTCTTCATGGGTGCAAACACCTATATTGGCAACGGCCCCAATTTTATGGTAAAAGCTATAGCGGAGAGTGAGCACATTAAGATGCCCGGCTTCTTCTGCTATATGGTATACCCTATAATGATATTGTTGCCCATCTTCGCTATCGTGACGTGGATTTTCTTCCGATAGAATCTCAAAGGAGGTCCTATGAAGATGCTCTGGACAGATCGTTACGCCCAGCGCACGCAGAGAATGCAGAGCTCTGTGGTGCGCGAGTTATTGAAGCTGACGGAACAGCCGGACGTCATCTCGTTTGCGGGCGGACTGCCCGCGCCCGATGTCTTCCCCGTCAAGGAGTTCCAAGAAGCGAGCCAAAAAGTTTTGGCCGAACATGGCCCCCAAGCACTGCAGTACAGCACGACCGAGGGCTATCGTCCTCTGAGAGAGATGATCGCGCGCCATACGGCGCGCTACGGCATCGTCGTCGGCCCAGAGAACATCTTAATCACCAGCGGCTCCCAGCAAGCATTAGATTTGATTGGCAAGGTCTTCATCAATCCTGGGGATCGGATTTTAGTCGAGAAACCCACGTATCTTGGAGCACTCCAAGCCTGGAACGCCTATCAGACAGAATACGTTACTGTCCCGTTAGATGACGAGGGGCTCCAGACAGATAAGCTCGAGGAAGCGCTCCGTGTCGGCCCGAAGTTTCTCTATGTGTTGCCCAACTTTCATAACCCCGCCGGGGTCACTCTGTCGCTGGAGCGCCGCAAGAGACTGATAGAACTTGCTGATCACTACGGCGTGCCCATTATCGAAGATGACCCCTATGGGCAATTGCGCTACGAAGGCGATCATCTGCCGTCGCTGGTTGTGCTCGACAATGAATTTCAGAGACATAACGGCGCGCCGTACAGCGGCAACGTCATCTATCTGAGCACGTTCTCTAAGACGCTGGCGCCAGGGCTGAGACTCGGGTGGATCATCGCGCCGGTCGAGGTGATCAAGAAATTAGTCCAAGCCAAGCAAGGATCCGACTTGCACACAAGCACCTTTACGCAAATGGTCGCTTATGAAGTCGCTCATGGGGGCTTTTTGGACAGACACGTGCGGTTCATCCGGCAGGTCTATCGCGAGCGGCGCGATGCTATGCTCCAAGCTCTGGAGCGCTACTTCCCCGAGGGCGTACATTGGACGCACCCACAGGGCGGACTCTTCTTATGGGTGATTCTACCAGAGCACCTGGACGCTTCAGAAGTTCTCAAAGAAGCGATCCAAGAGAAGGTCGCGTTTGTGCCGGGCGTGGCGTTCTACGCCGACGGCTCTGGGCAGAACACCCTGCGCCTTAACTTCTCCTATATGACCCCTGATAAAATTGAGGAGGGCATCAAGCGGCTTGCTCGCGTGCTCGAACGTCGCCTCATGTCTCGGCCTGCTGCCGCTGTCGCTTAACTTCTCTTTTGATAAATTCTATGATCTCTTGGGTGGAGGTCCCCGGCCCAAAGAGCCCCTTCACCCCCATCTGCTCTAAGATGGGCTTGTCCTCGTCGGGGATGATCCCTCCGCCCAAGACCAAGACGTCTTTCATCCCGTACTGCTCCATCAGTTCCGTGATCTTTCTGAAGATCGTCAGGTGCGCCCCGGAGAGAATGCTCACCCCGATGACATCGACGTCTTCTTGCAAGGCAGCCTTGACGACTTGTTCCGGGGTGTTGTGTAGCCCCGTATAGATCACTTCCATGCCAGCATCGCGCAACGCCCGCGCCACGACCTTGACCCCACGGTCGTGGCCGTCTAAGCCTGCCTTGGCCATCAGTACTTTGATTGGACGATCCATAGTATTACCCCTATTTATCTTTGCCAGCCTGCGGCTGGCAAAGGCGAATAGTCCAGACGAAGTCTGGTCAGACCATCACCGGCTCGCGATACGCCCCATGCACTTTCTTTAAGACCTCCATGATCTCCCCAACGCTCGCATATGCTTTGACGGCTTCTAAGATATAAGGCATTGTATTCTCTTTATTGCGGGTTGCTTCTTCCAGACGCTCCAAGGCGCGCTTGACAGCGCGATTATCGCGCTCGGCTCGGACTCTGTTCAGTCGCTCAATCTGACGGCGTTGCACTTCGGGGTCGACCCGCAAGATGTTCACCCTCTCGTCCTGGGGCATGACATATTTATTGACCCCCACGATAATCTGCTCCCCAGACTCGACTTGCTTCTGATACTCATACGCGGCTTGGGCGATCTCCCTTTGGAAGAACCCGCTCTCGATCCCCGCGAAGACCCCTTCCAAGATCGAGCCATGGCCCATCTCTTCTATTCTCTTAATATACTCTAACGCCTTGCGCTCGGTCTCGTTGGTCAGAGCTTCAACGAAATAGCTGCCCGCGAGGGGATCGATCGTGTCGGCTACGCCCGACTCATACGCGATAATCTGTTGGGTGCGCAGCGCGATCCGTACGGCTTCCTCACTGGGCAGGGCAAGCGCTTCGTCATACGAATTCGTGTGCAGGCTCTGGGTGCCTCCGAGCACCGCGGCTAATGCTTGGATCGTCACACGAATAATATTATTGAGGGGCTGCTGCTCAGTGAGCGAGCACCCTGCGGTTTGGGTATGGAAGCGCAACTTCCAGCTCTCGGGGTTCTTGGCGCCGTAGCGCTCTCTCATAGCTTTTGCCCAGATTCTGCGGGCAGCTCTAAATTTGGCGATCTCTTCAAAGAACGAGTTATGAGAGTTAAAGAAGAAACTGAGCTGCGGGCCCAGTATATCTATATCTATTCCGCGCTTGATGGCTGCTTCAACATAAGCCATCCCATCAGCAAGCGTGAACGCGAGCTCTTGAATTGCCGTTGAGCCCGCCTCGCGAATGTGATACCCAGAGATACTTATCAGATTGAAGTTCGGCGTCTCTTTGATGCCGAACTCGAAGATGTCTATAATTAAGTCTACAGATGGGCGCGGTGGGATGACCCATTCTTTCTGGGCGATGAACTCTTTGAGCATGTCGTTTTGGATCGTGCCGCGCAGTTTCTCTCTAGGCACGCCCTGCTTATCCCCGATGGCGATATACATCGCATAGATGACGGGAGCGCTGGGGTTGATGGTGAAACTCGTGGTGACTTGATCTAAGGGGATGCCGTCGAAGAGGATCTCGAAGTCTCGCAGAGTATCGACGGCGACGCCTTCGACGCCCACTTCGCCATCGGCGAGGGGATGGTCGCTATCGAGCCCCATAAGGGTTGGCATATCGAAGGCGGTGGAGAGGCCAGTCTGGCCCTCTTTTAATAAGTATTTGAATCGTTGGTTGGTCTCTTCGGGGCCGCCGAAGCCCGCGAACTGCCTCATGGTCCAGAGCCGTCCACGGTACATCGTGGGGTAGACGCCACGAGTGAACGGGTATTCACCAGGGTAGCCCAGATCGCGGTCGTAGTCTAAGCCTTTAATATCTTCTGGGGTATAGAGTCTGTTGATCTCTTCGTTGGAGACGGTGATGAATCTTTTGCGACGCTCCGGGGCCTTCTGTAAGAATGGTTGCAGAGTCTCTCGTTCCCAGCGTTCTTTCGCGCTCATACGGGCTCCTCCTGCTGATGGAATCTGTATTCATTATAATAAACCTGATATAATATCGTCAATATGCGGAGATTCTTGATCAAGCTTGCGGTGATGGGGTGGTGTGGGCTGGCGCTGGCCCAAGGTCCAGCTACTCCCAAGATCATCTGCGCGTATTCGCCCTCCCTTCCCAGCGGATGCCACGCTGCCCAGATGCTCCAGCTTGGGGTGAATAGCAATAAGATCACGTATGCTATGACGGGAAGGCCGCGCACGCTCAACCCCATTGTCGCTCTTGATCGCGCTTCTTTGGAAGTGTTGCGAGCGATGCACGCTGGGCTGTTAGAGGGGGCAGTGGAAAGCCCTGAACCGGCTGTTGCCCTCAGCTTCATGCAGAACGCTGACCGGACTTCAGTGACGTTCAGACTCCGACAGGGCCTACGCTTCTCCGACGGCACCCCAGTCACAGCCGAAGACGTGCGCTTTACTTTTGAGAATCTGATCTATCCCAGCGAGATTGTCACACCGTGGCGTGATGCCGTGCGTTGTACCGATGGTGCCCTACCGACGGTCACAGTTTTGAGTTCTTTAGAG
>CAYYOG010000005.1:88788-94615 GCA_964473325.1 uncultured Thermotogae bacterium | reverse complement strand
TTCTACCCGCGACCGGCTGATCTCCCTATCTTACAATCGGACAAAATCTCTGGACGTCTCATGCTCAACGACGACATCTCGAGCGGACAAGCAGCCTTTGGCGGGCAGTTTCTTGTGCTCAATTGGGATGCTTCGAGTTTAGCATTGCGGGCGGTCTTCCGCGCGACGGAGTTCCGACGTGCTCTCAGCTACGCCATGCCGCGAGCTCGGCTTGTCAGAGAGCTCTTCTTGGGACTGGGTGTGGAACTCTATGGCCCTATCAGCCCGGCATCGCCGTATTTTGTGGGCCGTCTCGGGCAAGACCCAAAGATCTTGGAGAGATTTCGCGCCCTCCAGACGCCTTATGATCTCCAAAAAGCTGCGCAGCTTCTTGATAGTATAGGCTTGAGAGATACGAATGGTGACGGAGTACGGGAGATCCCGCAAAACTTTCTCGGTCAGGGCAATCCCCCAGGGCGCTTGGAGTTCGAGCTCTTAGTTCCCACAATAAGTCTGTTGCCCGCGGAAGCCCTTGTACGGTTGCTCCTGCCTGCACTCGCCCAGATTGGGATAAAGATTCGATTACCATCTGCTGGGGAGAATTTTATAGATCGGCTGCTGAAGGGCCAGTACGAAGTTGCACTCGTCGGTTGGGATGGGGCGGGACGCTTCACTGAGGGGTTAGGAGACTCCTCACCTGATGACCTCGTGACCCAACGGGCGATCTGGCTCTGCCGAGGGCTGCTCCATCTCTTCCATCGAGGATGTGCTACACAGCCGACAGAGCTCGAACAAAAACTCGACGAGCTGCTGCAGCGTGCCGAGCTTGCTCCCACTCTTCAAGAGAGCAAAGCCCTTCAAGACCAAGCGCAGGTGTTACTCGCTGAGGCACTCCCAGTTATCCCGCTTGTGCAGATACACGGGCTGCTTGCCTATCGTTCAGACGTGCTGCGCAATCACGAGCGGCGCCCGATCTTGAAGCTCGACGTGCTCTTCTGTGAGCGCGGAACGTGTTAAAAATCCTTGACAGCCCTTCCCACGCTCCTTATAATCGAAGTGGCATCGCGCCGGAGGTCCTTATGCACGAAATGTACAATCTCTTCTCACGAGAGGCCCAACAAGCCATCGGCATCGCCTATAAAGAAGCTGAAGCGTGGGGCCACGACTACGTCGGCACAGAACACTTATTGCTCGCTTTCACCAAGATGCGCACCTCCGAGATCTGTAAGTTCCTCGAAGCCCATAACCTCACATATCAACGTGTCGTTCGGGAGCTCGAGCGCGAAAACATCACCCGGGGGCAATCGCGCTTCATCCCCACAGAGCTCCAGCCCACCCCACAACTCAAGCGCATCATCACGCTCTCGTATGAAGAGACCCGGCGCTATGGCCATACGCTCATCGCTGCTGAGGATCTCTTGCTCGCCCTCTTAGAAGAGGGCCATAACGTCGCGGCGCACATCTTACAGCGGGCCGGGATCGATATCGCCACGGTGCGGCGCTATCTCTCCCCGTTGCAAGCCAATCTTGTGGGCTCACGCGCCAAGCGCGATGACCGCAAATGGAAGAACTTTGAGTACGGCAGAAACTTGGTCGAGGAAGCCCGTGCGGGCCGGCTCGACCCCGTCATCGGCCGCGACAAAGAGATTAATAGCATCGTTCAGACGCTCTCCCGCAGGAAGAAGAATAACCCTGTGATCGTTGGGGAGCCCGGCGTGGGGAAGACCGCGATTGTCGAAGGCTTAGCTCAAAGAATCGCGTCCGGGGATGTGCCGGCCCCACTCCTGGGCAAAGAGATTATAGAATTAGACATGGCCGCGATCGTCGCGGGCACAAAATATCGCGGGGAGTTTGAACAGAGACTGAAAGCTATCGTGAACGCTGTGATCGAGTCCGGGAATGTCATTCTCTTCATTGACGAGCTGCACACGGTCGTGGGAGCCGGTGGCGCGGAGGGCGCTATCGACGCTTCGGCGATCTTGAAGCCTCCCCTGGCATCGGGGCTCATTCAGTGTATTGGGACGGCGACACTCGACGAATACCGAAAATATATAGAAAAAGACGCGGCGTTGGAGCGGCGCTTCAAGAAGATCTTGGTCGATGAGCCCTCTATTGAAGCGACTGTAAAGATTCTCAGAGGGCTGCGCCCGCGCTACGAAGCGCATCACCGTGTCAAGATCACCGACGGGGCGCTCTATGCGGCTGCGAAACTCTCTGATCGGTATATTACTGATCACTTCTTGCCTGATAAAGCCATAGACTTAATAGACGAGACGGCCGCGAAGAAGAGATTAGAAGCGAGCTCGTTCTCCCCGGAGGCGCGAGAGCTTGAGGAGCAGCTCCGCACTCTTGTCGAGCAGAAGAACGCCGCGATCTTGGAGCAAGACTATGAGCGCGCGGCACGGTTGCGCGACCAGGAGCGAGCCCTTGCAGATCGCTTGCGAGAGCTGAAGCTCAACTTCCACGAGCACGAGGCTGTCGTTACCGAAGACGACATTGCCCAGATGGTCTCGAGCTGGACGGGCGTGCCCGTGGGCCACATGAAGATGGAAGAGTCCAAGCGCGTCTTAACCATGGAAGAAGAGATTCATAAGCGCTATATCGACCAAGACGAAGCGGTCAAAGCCATCGCGCGGGCGATCCGCCGGGCCTATGCCGGGGTGAAGGACCCCAAGCGGCCCATCGGGAGTTTCTTGTTCTTGGGGCCTACGGGCGTGGGTAAAACCGAATTGGCGAAAGCACTGGCGGAGTTTCTCTTCGGCGACGAAGAAGCGATTATCAGAATCGATATGTCTGAGTACATGGAGCGGTTCTCGGTCTCGCGGCTGATCGGGGCGCCGCCAGGGTATGTGGGCTACGAAGAAGCTGGCGAACTCACGGAAGCTGTTCGCAGACGCCCGTACTCTGTCGTGCTCTTCGACGAAATCGAAAAAGCTCACCGAGACGTCTTCAATATTCTCCTCCAAGTGATGGATGACGGGGCGCTGACGGACTCTCAAGGCCGGCGTGTGGACTTCAGAAATACTGTCTTAATTATGACAAGCAACTTGGGGTCCAAGACAATCACGGATCGCATGGCGCTGGGCTTTGGGACTTCCGACGAGGTCGACTCCAAAGAATCGTATACGGAGATGCGCAGCCGTGTCATGAGCGAGGTGAAAGAGTTCTTCCGCCCGGAGTTTCTCAATCGCTTGGACGATATTATCGTCTTCCATCAGCACACCAGAGAGAATATCTATAAGATTGCGGAGCTGAAGCTGCGGGAGCTCGCGGAGCGTCTGCGCGAGCGCGAGATCTTCATCTCTGTGACAGAAGAAGCCAAAGAGTTATTGATCAAAGAGGGCTACGACCCCAAGTACGGGGCGCGCCCGTTAGTGAGAACGCTCGAGAGACTGATTGAGAACCCGATCTCTGATAAGATCTTAGAGGGCGAGTTTGTCAAGGGCGATCAGATCGTTATAGACGCTAAGGACGGGCAGATCTATTTCTCCAAGAAGGAGGAGAAGACTCCGGAGTTGGTGTAGGTATGTACCGCTGCCGAGACTGCGGCTACGCCTCGCTCAAATGGTTCGGGCGCTGCCCGCAGTGCGGCCAGTGGGATACATTCATAGAATTCTCTGAGAAGCGATCGAGCGCAGCGAGTTCAGCCCCGCAAGCACTCACAGAGATCCCTCTCGAGGAGACACAACGCCGCCTGACAGAGATCGCTGAATTAGACCGGGTCATCGGCGGCGGGCTGATCCCCGGCTCCGTCCTCTTAGTCGGCGGCGAGCCTGGTATCGGGAAATCTACGCTCTTGCTGCAAGTTGCAGCGCAGCTTGCCCGCGACGGCCCCGTACTCTATATCTCTGGGGAAGAGTCCCCCGGCCAGATCAAGCTGCGCGCCGAACGCCTCGCCCTCAAAGATACGAAGAATCTCTTTACAGTTCACGAACAGAATCTCTCAGCGATACGTGATCATGTGCTCCAGACCAAAGCATCGGCTGTTATTATAGACTCGATCCAGACGGTCTTCCCCGAAGGGGGGAGCGCCGGCCTGGGGACGACCTATCAAGTCGGCCAAGCAGCGTTCGAACTGAGTCAGTTAGCGCGAGCCCAGAAGATCCCAATCTTTCTGATTGGGCACGTCACGAAGTCTGGGGACTTCGCCGGGCCAAAAGCGATTGAGCACTTGGTAGACGTCGCGCTCTATTTAGAGGGCGGGCGCGAGAGCGACGTGCGGATTGTCCGAGCTGTGAAGAATCGCTTTGGCTCGACGGAGGAGATCGGGGTCTTTCAAATGACCGAGTCGGGATTGGTGGAGATCGCCAACCCATCGAAGTTCTTCACGGAGCGCATCGGGCCGGTGCCCCCCGGCTCGGTGATCGTCCCTACGTTAGAGGGGACACGCCCCATCTTAGTAGAGATCCAAGCGCTCGTCGCGTTCACGCGATCAAGCTATCCCCAGCGGCGTGCCACGGGGCTCGATCTCAACCGTGTGGCGTTGCTCTTGGCGGTGATCGAGAAGCACTTAGGGGCGCAGATCAGTGGCGAAGATATCTACGTGAACGTAGCGGGGGGGCTAATGCTACGCGAGACCGCTATCGATTTAGGAATCGCAACAGCGATCGTGTCGAGCTACAAGGAGAAGCCTGTAGACAGTCAGACTGTCGTGGTAGGGGAGCTGGGGCTAGCTGGGGAGGTGCGGCGCGTGCGGAAGCTGCGCGAGCGCCTCAGCGAAGCCGCAAAGCTCGGCTACCAGAGAGCCGTTATCCCTCCTGAGAAGCTCGATCAGATTGGGATAGAACTCTGTCCTGTGCACACGATCCGCGAGGCGGTGGAGGTGTTGGGAGTCTAACGTGAGCGTTCGTGAAGAGGAATTCTTGAAGGTTTTAGCAAAAGTCGCGCCGGGGACGCCCCTGCGTGAAGCGATCAACTCTATCGTGCAGATGCGCAACGGTGGGTTAATAGTGCTCTCGGACTTAGAGCGAGCTCGCCAAGTTGTGCACGCGGGGTTCTTCTTGAACGTCGAGTTCACGCCGCAGCGCGTTGTGGAGCTCTCCAAGATGGATCGCGCCATCGTCATCGACGAGGACGTCAAGAGAATCTATTACGCGAACGCCTATCTCGTGCCCGATCCCTCTATCGACTCGGACGAGACCGGCACACGGCACCTCACGGCCGAGAAAGTTGCTAAGCAGCTCAACGTGGCGACGATCGCGATCTCCGCTGAGCGCATGGGAAGAGTAACGATTTACTACGGGCCGATTCAGTATGTGTTGCAAGACATCTCGGTGCTGAGCGCGCGGGTCAATCAAGCATTGCGCATCTTAGAGCAATATCGTGTCACGTACAATGAGCTCTCGCAAGAGCTCATGGCGCTGGAGCTCGAAGGGCGCGTCTTGCCCTATCACGTCGCGAACATTTTGCAGAACATCGTGCAGATCCTAGACACTGAAGAAGAGATTCAGAGGCTCTTCGTGGAGCTTGGGGAGGAGCGCAAGCTCACGGAACTCTTATTAGAGTGGCTCATGGTGGGAGTAAAGGAGCAAGCCGAGTTGGTGGTACGAGATTTCCAAGTCAATCGCAAATCTCCCAAGACGATCATCGAAGAGATTCGGCAGCTTCCTCCTGAAGACCTGCTCTCGACAGAAAAAATTCTAGAGATTTTGGGCTACGAAAGCAGTGAAGAGATGCTAGACCGAGTTTTGCCCTCGCGGGGGTATCGCGTGCTCAGCCAGATCCCAAGACTGCCGATGGCGGTGATCGAAGATCTCGTCGATGCGTTTGGGACGCTGCGGGCGATCTTGCGAGCGACGGAGAAAGACCTGATGGAAGTGAAGGGGATTGCTGAGGTGCGGGCGCGGGC
>CAYYOG010000005.1:68983-88688 GCA_964473325.1 uncultured Thermotogae bacterium | reverse complement strand
TCGGACGCGCTCGGGAAGCTTGAGCGAGAGCAGCGCTTCTCGTGGGAGCGCATCCCCAACTTCCCCCACGCGACGGTCGTGGGGCACGCCGGGGAATGGGTCTTTGGGATTTTAGAGAAAAAATCCGTGCTGATCTCGCGGGGGCGGGTCCACTTCTACGAAGGGTATGCGATGCACGAGATCGCCTTCCCCGTCAGACTGATGAAGCTCTTGGGCATAGAGAGATTAATTTTGACCAATGCTGCCGGGGCAATCAACACGGACTTCAAGGTTGGCGACTTCGTGCTCATTCGGGATCATATCAATACGATCCCAGACAATCCCTTGCGTGGGGAGAATATCTCAGCGTTGGGGCCGCGGTTTCCTAATCTTTTAGATGCGTACAGTCTGCGACTGCGAGCTCTTGCCAAAGAAGCTGCGCAGAGTCTAGGGTTTGAGCTGTGCGAGGGCGTCTATGTGGCGACGCCGGGGCCGATGTACGAGACCCCTGCAGAGATCGAAGCGTATAAAAGGCTGGGCGCGGACTTAGTGGGGATGAGCACCGTTCCGGAAGTGATTACTGCCCGGCACTGCGGGCTGGAAGTCTTAGCGATCTCTGTAGTAACGAACATGGCAGCGGGAATTGGAACTGACAAACTCACGCATAAAGAAGTCTTAGAGATCACGAAGCGCCGCGAACACGATCTAGCGAAGCTGCTACGGGCGATAGTGGCTCGATTAAGCTAGCTCATTCATCTTAGGTCAATTTGCTCGATTCCGAACTCAGCTAATAGGTCCAAGACTTCACCAACGGAGAGGGAGAGCTTCTCAGCCACATAGCCGAGGGAGGCCAGCTCCTGCACCCGTTTCAGTTGTTTAGGGTCAAGCTAAGGCTCGGATGAGTTGGCTATCCAGTTGTTATCTCTTCGGCAGCCGTGGCAATGATCGACTGGGGCGCTTGGTGAAATCGGGCTTGCTTGGCGGATTCGTCTCCAAGAGCTTGATGATCTCTTGTACCGCGCGCTCAAGCTGCGGGTCCTGCTCAGCCACATAATCCTGCGGACGGTACTCGACCTCGATATCGGGATCAGTTCCGTAGTTTTCAACCCTCCAGCCCACGTCCTTGAACCAGAATGCAAACTCAGGCTGTGTCGTGATCCCGCCGTCGACTAAAGAGTCTCTGGCCCAGATGCCGATCACGCCGCCCCACGTGCGTTTGCCAACGAGCGGGCCGAGTTTTAAGAGCTTAAAATTGTGCGAGAAGATATCGCCGTCGGAGCCGGCATATTCGTTGGTGAGCGCGACCATCGGGCCGCCGACAGAATCTGTCGGATACGGCTGCGCCCCAAACCATCGGGTCTTCACATAGGCGATTCTTCGTCGGGCGAGTTTTTCTAAAATCAGCTCCGAGACGTGTCCGCCGCCGTTAAAGCGCACATCGACTATTAAGCCCTCACGGTCTATCTCCGAGAGAAAGTAGCGATGGAACTCGGAGTACCCTAGCGGCCCCATGTTGGGAATGTGCACATACCCCACGCGCCCGTTGGTCTTTTCGTGCACGAACTTTCTGTTCTTCTCCACCCACTCGCGATAGCGTGCCGGGGTTTCAGAAGCTAACGTCTTCACCGAGACGGTTCTAGGGTTCTCGCCCTTGGCATCGCCCACAGTGAGCAGAACCTCACAGTTGGCCTGATTGACCAACAGCTCATACGGAGAGGTGTTTTCATCTACACGGCGGCCGTTGATCGCTAGGATCGTATCGCCCTCGCGGACGTTGATGCCTGGCTGAGTGAAGGGGGATGACTTCGTCATATCCCAAGGATCGCCGTGAACGATATGGGCGATCTTCCAGAGCTTGAGCTTCTTGTCAAAGATCAGATCAGCGCCGAGGAAGCCCATATCATAGCGCGGCTCCGGACGATAGTCGCCGCCGAACTCGTACGCATGAGAAGTGCCCAGCTCACCTTGCATCTCCCACATCAAATCTGAAAATTCTGCGCGCGTCGAGATTCGGTCTATTAATGGGAAGTAGCGTTCGTAGACAGCGTGCCAGTCCACGTCGGCCATATCTTCTGTCCAGAAGTGATCGCGCTGCAAGCGCCACGCTTCACGGAACATCTGGCGCCACTCCGCCGGCGGGTCAACCGAGACCCGTACTCTCCCAAGATCGATCCAGCCGCTCTTCTTGCTTGGCGGCTCAGCAGCTGACTTCTCGTCGGGCTTCTCGCCAGCTTTGAGCACTCTAAGTTTATTCCCAGCGCGATAGATTAAAGTCTTTCGGTCGTCGGAGAGCTTGAAGTTCGTGATCCCGCTGATCAGCGTTTCAGCTTTGAGCTGCTCAAAGTCGTAGACTTCCAAAGTCGCCTTGGCTGGGGGTTCTGTCAGTTGGAACCAGTTCATGTTCAAGCTGCCTTCGATGGGCAGGGACGTGTAGAGCACCTTCCCCTTCATCGCTGCGATCTGCTGGTAGCGCCCATCGGACACGGGAAATGCGAGAATTCGGCCTTCGATGCTGTCAAAGTCGATCTCGATCTGTTCCTCGGGTTTTTCAGATTTCTGCTCTTTCTCGTCGGGCTTCTGGTTTTTCTGTTCTGGGGCTTTAGGGACAGGCACGAACGGGTTGGGTAAGTCTTTCTTTAATGTGACAAGATAGGGCCGCACGCCGCGCGGGAACCCCAGGTCAAAGTGCAAGTTATCGTAGACGGGATCGAACTCCCGATACGAGAGAAAGTAGAGATACTTCCCGTCGGGATCGAACGTCGGTGAGACGTCCTGTAAGACCGGGCGTGTGACGGGAAAGATTTCCCCGGTCTCGACTTTACAGATTCTGATCGCTGATGTATGTAAACTGAGCGCGCAGCTATAGGCGATCCAGCGCCCGTCGGGCGACCAATCAAAGCCCGCAATGGGTGCATAGGGGCTTCTGTCGAGCACGCGGGCTTGCTTGGTTGTGAAGTCGATGAGAATCAGCTCGTTGCGATGATTCGAGAGCGCGACGTGATCGCTCGTGGGAGAGGCTTTCAGCTCGATGGCGCGACCGAATTCGATTCCTATCAGTCGCTCCGGGGGCGTCAACCCGTCAGCGTAAAAGATTTCTAGAGTCTCTTCGCCCTCAGCGTCACAGACAGCGATAATTCTCTTGCCGTCGTGGAGCCAGCGCGCTAAGCGATGGCGCACGCCGTCGGGCTCGCCGTGCTGGACGACCGGGCCTTCCCAGTTGCCCATCGTGAAGACTTTCCCGCGCGTCGTCACCGCCAAGAGATGGCCCTGGGGATGGAGCGCGTAGTCTTCGAGATATTTCGCGGACTCGACGAATTTTCGATAACGCTGTGTTCTCGGGCTATGATACTCGACCTCGATCTTCCAATTCTTATCTGTCGCTGGGTCGTAGACGTAAAGATCAGCGCCGGCGTGGTAGACGATGCGTCTTCCGTCGGTGTGCGGGTGGCGCACGTAAAAATCTTCGTGATCGGTATGGCGTTTGATATCTTGCCCTGACAGCGCGCACGAGTAGAGATTGCCGATGCCCTCATGATCTGACAAGAAGAAAATTCTGTCGCCGATCCACATGGGGCGCGAGAGATTGCCTTGGACTTGTAAGAGTCTGTGCCAGTTGCTGGAGCCGTCGGGGTCGATCCAGATATCTCCGGCGGTGCCGCCGCGATAGCGTTTCCAGCGTGCGGGATCTATAGCGTTGCGTCCGATGACACGCCCGCCCTTGGGGCCAAAAGATATACTCAAGGCTGGGCCGGTGGACAGGAGTTCAGGCGTTCCGCCCTGGGGCGAGAGCGCGTAGAGCAGATAGATATTTAAGAACGGTTGCGCAGCATTGCTGGCGAAGACAATTTTGCCGTCAGGCCTCCAGCCCACGACCATTGAGTTACTCCCCAAGAAGGTGAGGCGTTTAGGCTGGCCGCCCGCGGCCGGCATGAGATAGACTTCTGTATGGCCCTCGTCGCGCCCGCTGAATGCGATGAATTCCCCATCAGGGGAGAGCGCGGGGAAGCTGGCCATGCCCAATCCCGACGTCAACCGTCGAGCGACGCCGCCATGAACTGAGACCGTCCAGAGATCATCTTCGCTCACAAAGACGACAGTATCTCCAGCGATAGTGGGGTAGCGATGGTAGCCATCAGTGGGCATGAGAGAATCCTCCTTGAATGCCTCTCACCTTGGGCTCCCCTCTCCCTCCTAGGGAGAGGGCTTAAGGGTGAGGGCGCAATTGGCTTCAGTATAGGGGATGGGTGGGGAGAGAGCAAGGTTGTCTCAGTGATGATCTTCCCATTCCTTTCTTGATATACCTGCTTGTCTGAGGATTTGTGAGAGTAGCGCTGGGCTAATTTCAGAGCGATGTGGGTTGGGCAAGATAATTCGGGTCGTTCCGCGAACCATATATCTTGGCTCCGGGAAAGGGACCGATGAAACCCAATTTTCTGAGTGAGCGGATTAACTCTCGGCGAGAGATAGCACCTAGCCGTGCCATAAGCTATCGAACTTTTTCTGGAATTTTGAGTTGGACGCGGCCGATAGGTGGGATAGGGAAGCCATTGGCAATGCTGAAGAGCAGCCAGTCTTCGAGGGCTTCTTCTAAGTTGCGGCGGCACTCTTCGAGCGTCTTGCCGGTGGCCCAGACCCCACGGCATGGGGGTATCTCGCCATAATATGGCTCTTCGTCGTCTATGATTTTGTAGCGGGCGCGTTCCATCGCGGCGCGGATGTATTCAGTCAGCATGAGACCTCCTCTTTGTACAACAAGCCCTTTCCAACACCGTATCATAATTAAATGTTAACACCCATGCCTTCGTTTCATAAAGCCACTTGGCTAAATGCTTCGTCCATTCAGGAATCTCGCCTTCAAATGCTTGGCATTCACACTTTTTAAGATGTTCTGCAAGCCACTGGGAAATTTTCAAAAATACTGCCCATTCTTTCGGTGCTTCCCACGGCTTTTTCCAAGGCTGATCTTGCGCCAGATATGTCAGCAGCAACTCTGGATCGTTTAAGAGATGCTGGTATTTGGGATCTTCTAAGTCTTTAAGCTCTGGGTCATTTTTAATCTGCTGCTTGAGCGCATCAGCCAGCTCGCGCACTACCGGCATCTTCTCTGAGACTGCCTTCGAGAAGCCTGAACCGAGAATCAGCAATCGCTTCTTCTTGTTCTTAGCATTGTCCATTAGCTTTAGTCTAGCTATAGTTTTTAGCATCTGCAAGCTACGGCCTTACCAGCAACCACACCGCACTGATTGCAATCGTCGCTATCGTCACGGGTAGCCCGACCTTCAGGTACGCCCAGAAACTTATATGCACCCCGCGCTGTGAAGCGATCTCTAAGACTATTAAATTCGCGGCCGACCCAATGATCGTTAAATTGCCCGCCAGCGTCGAGGCCATCGCCAGCACCAGCCAACTCTCGGAGTCTGCTCCCACACGCACTAATAGAGGCGCCAGCAACAGCGCCGCCGGAACGTTGCTGACGAGATTGCTCACGACCGCCGTCAGCCCTATAAGAGCGAGCATCCCCATACCCCCCGATGCGCTCAGCCCTGGCCCAGCCCAACCCACTAATCTATCGAGCCAGCTCGTAGCTTCTACACCGCGCATCACGATAAACAGCCCAGCAAAGAGCAATA
The DNA here is from genome assembly GCA_964473325.1 of uncultured Thermotogae bacterium. Taxonomy (GTDB): domain Bacteria; phylum Bipolaricaulota; class Bipolaricaulia; order RBG-16-55-9; family DRXL01; genus JANXCC01. The sequence continues at coordinate 83,079 of CAYYOG010000005.1, read as the reverse complement.
AGAGCGTCCAATCGACGTGCTGCAACGCACGTCTGGGACGATTGCTGGCGAGCACTAAGAGCAGCGCTGCGCAGCTGATCGCGGCCCACTGAGGCGAGATCCCAAAGATCAACAATCCCAAGAAGAGCACAAGCGTCCCTAAGCTCACAGCTAAGAGCCCGCGCTGCACAGCTAGTTCGTGATACTCCGGCAGATCGGGCGTCTCCGGCAAGGCCCCCTGCAGCGATCTTCGGAAGAGCAACAGAATCGCAAGATAAATAATCACTAAGCTGAGCACCGCCGCCGGCCCCAACGCTAAAGAGAACTCGACGAAGCTCAGCCCGCTGCGCAGCCCTATCAGCATATTCTGCGGGTTCCCAATGAGCGTGGCCATGCTGCCCGCGTTCGCTGACAGAACCAAGCCCAATAGATACGGCACCGGATCGAGCTTCAGTCTTTGAACTAATCTCACCAAGACGGGCGTGAACATCAAGCAGATCGTGTCGTTCATGAATAAGGGCGAGAGCAGCCCACTCGATGCGATCACCAACGCTAAGAGCTGATGCTGGGTCTGGGCACGCTTGAGAATCCAGAGCTCTAACAGCTCAAAAAAGCCGGCGATCTCCAGGTGCGCCACTAAGATCATCATTCCCAGCAAAAAGACAATCGTATCTAAGTCAATCGCGCTATACGCTTCGCGGGGGGAGAGCACACCCAAGAGCGCCATTGCCACGGCCCCAATGAGCGCCCCCGCTGCACGACTGATGTGGACTCTTGGAATCTTCTGAATCGCGATGATCGCGTAGGTGACGATAAAGATTGCAAGAGCAATGAGATCGGTCATAGTTCAGAACGTTACTTTAGGCCAAAACTCTTATCCCGTCAAATTGACGGCTCTTTCGCCATAGCGTATAGTAAGTTAACACTTCCCAAGGAGCTGATCCGTATGGACTTGCGCGAGGTGGAGATCAAGCGCATCGAGAAGATTTCGGAGCTTTTGTTGAAGGCTGCCCGAGCTGTGCCAAACGACAAGCAGAACTGGAAACCCATGCCTACGGGAAAGTCCGCTCAAGAGATTCTTGCTCATCTAGGGATGGCGAATTATTTCTTCGCAGCGCTTATGAAGGGGACGAAGCCTGCGCAGATGGGCGAGCCCAAAACGTACGACGAAGCGATGAAATTCTTTGAGCAGTCGAAGGCTGAGTTGATTCAGACGATTCATTCCGTTGACCCAGCGCGATTCAATGAGAAGCGCACGATGCCCTGGGGTGAGGAGCGTTCGATCAAAGACTTAATCACGAGCCCGATGCCCCATATGGCTTATCACTGGGGGCAGATCAATTATCTACAGACGCTGTGGGGCGACCAGGAGAATCGCTTCTGATGAGATTTTGCTGTGCTGATTGTGGCCAAGAATTTCCTGCGACGACACGCCAGTGGTGCTGCGCCTGCGGCGGTGTCTTTGAACTCTCCGAAAGATCGCGCTTTGCGAAAAACAAGATTGACGCGAAAGCGTCCTCGCTCTGGCGCTATCGCGCGATGCTCCCCGCTATCAAGACAGAAAATATCGTCTCACTGGGGGAGGGCTGGACGCCGCTCGTCCCGGCAAGTGCTTATGGGGTCGAATTCTTGGCGAAGCTCGAATTTCTCGCGCCCACAGGGTCGTTCAAAGATCGCGGCACGACCGTGCTCGTGAGCTTTCTCAAAGAGCTTGGAGCAGAGACTATCGTCGAGGACTCCTCAGGCAACGCTGCAGCAAGCCTTGCGGCGTACTGTGCGCGGGCAAAAATTCGCTGCAAGATCTTTGTGCCGGCGCACGCTTCTCCTGCCAAGCTCAAGCAGATTCGCGCCTACGGCGCAGAACTCATCCCTGTCGAGGGGCCGCGCGAGAACGCCTCCTACGCTGCCCAACAAGCTGCCGAGAGCTCGTACTATGCGAGTCATGTCTACAGCCCGCTCATCTTAGAGGGGACGAAGACGATTGCGTATGAATTGTGGGAGCAACTCGGCGGGCGCGCCCCTGACGCGATGCTCTTTCCCACAGGGCACGGCACGCTTTTGCTGGGGGCATATTACGGCTTTCGTGATCTATTAGAAGCTCAGCTCATAGACAGAATGCCTGCGCTCTATGCTGTGCAAGCTGAAGCGTGCGCTCCGCTCTACAAAATCTATACAGAGAATCTCATGGAGTTGCCTGATATCCCTCAGGGCGAGACGATCGCTGAGGGGATTCGCATTCGCCGTCCTGTCCGTTGGAAAGCGATTCTGAAAGCCATACGCGAGACGGGCGGCAGCGTCATCACCGTCAGCGAGAGCGAAATTCTTTCTGCGCAGCATGAGCTGGCGCACCAAGGGCTCTATGTTGAGCCGACATCAGCCGTCGCGGTCGCGGGGCTGCACCGCCAGCTGCAGGCTGGCGAAGATGTCCGGTCCAGGCGAAGCCTGGTCATCCCTTTGACGGGGAGCGGGCTGAAAACGCCAGTGCTGCTGAAGACTTGCTAGCTTCATGAAGAAGAGCCATAATTGAGTTCCTATGCTTGAGCACATCTCATGGTGGAAGGCGCGAGAACTTTTTCAGCGCGCAAAAGTTGCGCTCATTCCTGTGGGCAGCACAGAGCAACACGGCCCACACCTACCCCTGGGCACAGACTTTCTTACCGCGCAAGCGTTAGCGCAAGCCGTCGCGCGAGACTTAAATATTATCTGCACGCCCGTGATCCCCGTTGGGGTCTCTGAGCATCATCGGCAATTCTGGGGGACGCTGTGGGTCTCGCCCGAAGCGTTTCGGCACTATATGAAGGAGATCGCGCAGAGCATAGCATCACACGGGGTGCGTCGGATAGTCTTTGTGAACGGACACGGCGGCAACAATGCCGCACTGCAAGAGATCTGTCGTGAGCTTCGGGCAGAGAATATCTTTGCTGTGGTGTGGGCGTGGTGGCTCGACCCGGAAGTGCAAAAGTTAACACAAGAGCTCTTTCGCAGCCGGGGCACGCACGCCGGAGCGATAGAGACTTCTATCGTCTTGGCGATTGATTCAAGCCTGGTTGATCGTAGGCAAATAGATGCTGCGGCGCGTGGCGCTTCAGAGATCTATGCGACGACCAAAGATGGTGCCCAGCTCCCCTTGGACACCCTGGACTTTTCTCAGTCGGGTGCTACGCTCGACCCGCGCGAGGCCTCTCAAGAAGCTGGACAGAAGATCTTTCAAAGAGCGCGCGAGCGCCTGGTAGCTCTCGTGCGGTGGCTAGAGCAGCTTCCCGAGAGCGAGCTCCCTGTCAAGCCACACCTGCCGTGATTAAGAAGTTTTGCGCACGACCCGGTCGCCCTCGATCGTGGCGATAGAAGCACTGTCAGCGAGATACGGCCAGCGCTTCCGTGCTTCGATGATCTGAGCAAGCTCGATCTCAATAGTATAAACGCCCTCCGCATCGTCGGCTTCAAAGAGCACCTCTCCCTTGGGGGAGACCACCATCGAGTGTCCGCTCACCGGACGGTCATCGGGATAGAACGATTTTGTGTTGTTGGCGAACGCCACGAAGATCGTGTTCTCCGCAGCGCGAGCGCATAAGAGCGAGCGCCATAGCCCGATGCGATTTTCAGGGATATTTGATGGATTGAAGAGGATCTTAATATCGCGCTGCGCCAGCGAGCGAACGAGTTCGGGATAAAACAGATCGACGCAGATTGCTATCCCAAAGCGCACTTTTTCTGTCGCAAAGATGGGCAAGTGCTCTCCAAAGCGCAGAAACGCGCGCTCACCCACGGCGTTCGATGGGAAGATCTTCTCAGTGTGCCCCAGCACAGCGCCATCCGGGCCGATGACATGCCCACGGGCTATTCTATAATCTGTATGCTCGACAATAAGCCCCCCCGTAAGCAGCGTGTAGTGCCCTCTCTGGGCGTATCGTCCCAACAGCGCAAGCGTTTGAGAAAGCTCAGCTTCGCCAAACATAACGACGCCGGCCCAGTTTTCGGGAAGACAGACGATGTCAACATCTCCAATATCTTTGAGCAGCCGCTCGACAGTCTGAAAGTTTTTAGCTTTGTCGAGTCGGTCGCGAGCTGGTTGCACTAGCGCTAAACGAATTCTCATAGTGCTTTCCCCTTATACCCCTCACCCCTTCTCCTCTCCCTCAAAGGGGAGAGGGGTATAAGGTGAGGGTGAGCTTCTCCAAAGATCTTTGTGCCAATGCGCACGATGTTCGCGCCCTCTTCTAAAGCGACTTCATAACTGCTGCTCATGCCCATCGAGAGATAGCGCATCTCGACGTTCGGGATATTGAGAGCCCGTAGTCTGTCAAAGAGTCTCTTCGTCTCTTGGAAGTATGGTCGCGCGTCTTCAGGATTACCAAGACGCGGGCCCATCGTCATCAAGCCCAAGACCTTCAAATGGGGAAGCTGCGAGACTTCGCGGATGAGGGCTTCAGCGTCTTCAGGGAAGACCCCGGATTTTTGTGGCTCACGCCCGCTGTTGATCTCGATCAAGACGGGCATAACTCTATTGAGCCGTGCGCAGTGCTTCTCCAGCTCTTGTGCAAGCCTGAGGGAGTCGAGCGTCTCGATCATATCGAAGATCTCGACGGCTCTTTTCGCTTTATTACGCTGTAAGTGCCCGATCATGTGCCACTGCGCGCGCCGACCAATCACTGCAAAAGCTTTCTCGGCCTCTTGCACGTAGTTCTCTCCAATGATCTGAATCCCGGCTTCGAGGGCTTCGAGAATCTCATTGGGAGAACGCCCTTTGGCCGCGGCGACCAAAAGCACACCCGGCGGCAGCTGGGCTAAGAGTTTCTGCACGTTCTCTCGGATCATTGCCAACTCTGCAAGAGTTGTGTGAGCAGCCTGACTCCATATCCCGTGGCGCCCTTGGCATGGTAGAGCCGACTCTCGACGTCATACGCGACCCCAGCAATATCTAGGTGCGCCCAGGGATAGCTGACAAACTCTCTTAAAAAGATCGCGCCCACGGCCGCGCCCGCTTGCGGGCCCTTGTTCGCGCTGTTTTTAATGTCAGCAATTTCGCTCTTGATGATCTCTTTGTATTCATCGTAGAGGGGGAGAGGCCAGACGCGCTCCCCCGTCTGCTGCGCAGCGTTTTGAATCTTCTGAGCGAGCGTCTCGTCATTGGAGAAAAGTCCCGCGGCTTCTTTGCCGAGCGCGATAGTGCACGCACCGGTGAGCGTCGCTAAATCTATGACAGCTTGGGGATTATATCGCTGCGCATAGACTAGCGCGTCTGAGAGCACGAGTCTCCCTTCTGCATCGGTGTTGGTCACTTCGACGGTCTTGCCGTTAGATATCTTTATGACGTCGCCGGGCTTGACCGCCTTCCCAGACGGTAAATTTTCAGCGGCTGCGACCAGCCCGGCAACAGGGATAGGCAGCTTCAACAGCGCGATAGCGCGCATTGCTCCCAAGACAGCAGCCGCGCCGCTCATATCATATTTCATAGCTTCCATGCCCTCGCGCGGCTTGATCGAGATACCACCGCTATCAAACGTGATGCCCTTGCCTACGAGCACTATGGGCTTGGAATTTTTTGTGAGATTGTACTCCAGCACGATGAGTCTAGGCGGCTCGTCGCTGCCCTTGCCCACGGCGAGAATCCCGCCCATGCCCATCTGCTCCAGAGCTTTTTCGTCGAAGACCTCGCAGCGCAGCCCGAGCCCTTGGGCAAGTTCTTGAGCACGCCGTGCCAGCTCGCGCGGAGTCAAGCTCTGCCCCGGCTCGTTCGCTAAGTCGCGTGCAAAACAGACCGATTCAGCGACGATCTGCCCGTGCTGCGTCCCTATCTTAAGCCGCTCTAACTTCTCAGCACTATGCTCTATAAAACGCAAACGCTCAAGCCTGATAGGCTCTTCAGGCTTTTTAAATTTCTCGAAGCGATACAATCCCAGCAGCGTCCCCTCGACGGTCGCTTGCGCGGCTGTCTGGGGATCGAGCCCGCCGATGCCTGCGCCGTGCGCAATCGTTGTCAGTTCAGAAAGACTTTTGGCAACACGTGCAGCAGTCGCGCTGATCTCTCGGACGACGTCGGCTGAGAACTTCTCCGCCGGCCCAAGGCCAACGAGGAGCACGCGCTTCGCTCCGATCTTGCCGTGCGTGCGCAGCCAGAAGATCTCGCCCTTCTTGCCGGAAAAATCTCTGTCAGTCAAGACTTCCGAGAGCGCACCATCTAAGGCCTTGTCGACAGCACCTGCAGCTCCACCAGGGCGCTGTACCCCCTGAAAGATCCCCAGGCAAATTGCGTCTGTTCGGGCTTTGGTGATATCCCCTTGCTCGACGATAATATGCATGGCCTGCGTCACCCCTTTAGTATTGTAGCTCATGGTCAGTTTAGCGAGGCTGTCAGAGAGCGGCAACTTCGATAGAGCAACATGATACATATCACATATAGGGCTGGCTTGCGTCATTGCGCACCTGGGGGATTCTTTCAGTAGAATATAATTGCACTGCTCACAGCGGTACTAGGCTGGGGAGCAGGGAATGGAGATTTTCTTATGATTGGTGAGAAAGTTCTCATTGAGCGTCAGGACCTTCAAAAGCTTCTGGATGCGCTGCGCCAGAAGGGATATCAGACAGTTGGGCCAACCGTGCGCGATGGCGCTATCGTCTATGATCGAATCGCTTCTCTAGAAGACTTGCCCATCGGCTGGACGGACGAACAAGACGGAGGGAGATATCATCTCAAGAGGCGGAACGATCAAGCGCTGTTCGGCTACGTCGTCGGGCCGTACTCCTGGAAGAAGTTCTTGCATCCGCCAGTCTTATCACTCTGGAAGGCGAAGAAAAGCGGCAAGAGCTTCGAGATCATCCCTAACAGCGACGAGATCCCTCGGTATGCGTTCATCGGGGTTCGGTCATGCGAGCTGCACGCGATCTTCATCCAAGATCGCGTCTTCACCAACGGGAAATTCACGGACCCGCACTACCAAGCTCGCCGTCAGAAGATTTTTATCGTCGCGGTGAACTGTGTGCAAGCTGGGGGCACGTGCTTCTGCGTTTCTATGAAGACCGGCCCCAAAGCAACCGTTGGATTCGATCTCGCGCTCACGGAGATCATAGACGGCCAGAGACACTACTTTGTCGTCGAAGTCGGTACTGAGAAGGGTGCAGAGGTCCTCCAGAAAGTGCAGACCAAGCCCGCTCAACCCGATGATGTCAAGCTTGCTGATGAGCGTGTAGCCCACGCTGCCCAGCAGATGGGCCGTCAGCTCGATACGACTAACATCAAAGAACTGCTCTACCGAAATTTAGAGCACCCGCGCTGGGATGAAGTGGCTACACGTTGTCTCAATTGCACGAACTGTACCATGGTCTGCCCCACGTGCTTCTGTACGACCGTGGAAGACGTCACGGATCTGTCAGGCACTGAAGCTGAGCGGGTGCGCAAGTGGGACTCGTGCTTCACCCTGGATTTTTCGTATGTGCATGGCGGGAGCGTGCGGACTTCGGCAAGATCGCGCTACCGCCAATGGCTCACGCACAAACTCGCGAGCTGGATCGATCAGTTTGGGACTTCAGGCTGTGTCGGGTGCGGGCGATGTATCACGTGGTGTCCCGTGGGTATTGACATCACCGAAGAAGTCCGCGCCATTCGTCAGAGCGAGCTCAGCAGAACTCAGTAAGAAAGGAGAGGATAAGTCGTGACCACGTTGGAGCGCTTGTTGGCAGAGCATCCGTTCTTCAAGGATTTGGATCCGCGCTACATTCAGCTCATTGCTGGGTGTGCTCAGGAGGTTACGTTCAAGGCGGGAGAGTTCATCTTTCGTGAGGGGGATCCGGCCTCGCGGTTTTGGTTGATCCGTAACGGCAAGATCTCTCTGGAAGTCTTTGCACCAGGGCGCGGACCGATCATGATCGAGACCCTCGGTGAGGGTGACGTGATGGGCTGGTCTTGGATAGTGCCCCCGTACCGAAAGCAGTACGACGCGCGAGCCCTGGAGCTCACGCGGGCGTTAGAGTTTGACGCCATGTGCATTCGCGGCAAGTGCGACGAAGAGCCAAAACTCGGCTATGAACTCTTCAAGCGCTTCTCGCAGATCATCGGGCAGCGCTTGCAGGCCACTCGTTTACGATTAATTGATATCTATGGTAGTCACGCTTAAGCCTCAGACGACATTAGAGGTGCAAACGGACCCGATGGCACCTGTGCCGTATCGCGTTCTGCGAGTGCGGCGCGAGACATCGGATACATTTACGTTCGAGTTCGGATCTGTCGATGGTGGTCGGTTCCCCCCCTTCGCGCCAGGGCAGTTCACAATGCTCTATCTCTTTGGTGTAGGGGAAGTGCCGATCTCCATCAGCGGTGACCCGGCGCATCCAGAGATTTTGGTGCACACCATACGCGCGGTGGGAACTGTGACCAAGCCGCTCTGTCAGCTGAAGCCCGGGGATATCGTTGGGGTGCGCGGTCCCTTCGGGAGCAGTTGGCCTGTTACCGAAGCTGCGGGGAACGATATCATCATCGTCGCAGGCGGTGTGGGGCTAGCGCCGCTGCGCCCAGCGATCTATCACATTTTGAGCCATCGAGGGGAGTATGGTCGCATATCGTTGCTCTATGGCGCGCGCACGCCCGCAGATATGCTCTATAAGAAAGAGCTCGCTGAGTGGCGTGGGCGGTTTGACGTGCAAGTCGAAGTCACCGTAGACGCTGCCAGACCCCAAGAATGGCAAGGCAACATCGGTGTGGTCACGACGCTTATCCCCAGGGCGCATTTCGACCCCCATCACGTGACGGCGCTCGTCTGTGGGCCGGAGATCATGATGCGCTTCACGATTTTAGAGTTACAAAAGCGCGGTCTACGTGATGATCAGATTTATATCTCGATGGAGCGCAACATGAAGTGCGCTATTGGTTTTTGCGGGCACTGCCAATATGGGCCCAATTTTGTCTGTAAGGACGGCCCAGTCTTCCGGTTCGATACGGTGAAGGAGATCTTCGGAAAGCGAGAGATCTGATATGCCCAAGAGCAAAAGACCCAAGGTCGCGGTGTGGAAGTTCGCTTCGTGCGACGGGTGTCAGCTCAGCCTCTTAGACTGTGAAGACGAGCTGCTGGCCGTCGCAGAAGCTATTGAGATCGCCTACTTCCCTGAAGCCTCCCGTGCTGTTCTTAAGGGGCCGTATGACATCTCACTCGTGGAAGGCTCCGTCACGACTCCGCACGATGTCGAACGCATTCAGGAGATTCGGCGCATCTCCAAATTCTTGATTACTATTGGGGCTTGTGCGACGGCTGGGGGTATCCAAGCTCTGCGCAACTTCAAAGATGTCAAGGAGTTTATCTCCATTGTCTACGCCAGGCCCGAGTATATCAACACATTAGATAAGTCTACACCCATCGCCGAGCACGTCAAAGTGGACTTTGAGCTGCACGGCTGTCCCATTAACAAATATCAGCTCGTCGAAGTGATCAATGCGTTTTTAAATGGGCGCAAGCCCAATATCCCGTCGTACAGCGTCTGTGTGGAGTGCAAGCGTCGCGGGACGGTCTGCGTGATGACAGCCCACGGCACGCCGTGCTTAGGACCGGTCACCCAAGCAGGCTGCGGCGCGATCTGTCCCGCGTATCATCGCGGCTGTTACGGATGCTTCGGTCCCAAAGAGACTCCAAACACAGCATCGCTGAGCGCGTGGTGGCGCAAGCTCGGCGTCACAGATCAGAACTTAGTCCGAGCGTTCCGTGGGTTTAACGCCTACGCCGAGCCGTTCCGAAAGGAGAGCGAGATCCATGAGCAAAAGTAGCAAAACTATTAGAGTCGATTATCTCGCGCGCGTCGAAGGCGAAGGTGCACTCTACATCAAGATCCAGAACAACAAAGTCGCGGACTTAAAATTCAAGATCTTCGAGCCGCCGCGCTTCTTTGAGGCGTTCTTGCGCGGGCGCAGCTTCACCGAAGCCCCAGATATTACAGCGCGCATCTGCGGGATCTGCCCGATTGCGTATCAGATGAGCAGCTGTCACGCCATGGAGGACGCCTGCGGCGTCAAAGTCGACGGACAGCTTCGGGCGCTCCGCAGACTGATCTATTGCGGCGAATGGATCGAGAGCCATGTGCTGCACGCGGCGATGCTCCATGCCCCGGATTTCTTGGGCTACGAGAGCGCCATTCACATGGCCAAGGACCACCCGGATATCGTTCAGAAGGCGCTGAAGCTGAAAAAGATCGGCAACGAGATCGTCATGTTCTTAGGTGGGCGCGAGATTCACCCGATCAACGTACGCGTTGGGGGTTTTTATAAAGTCCCCACGAAGAGCGAGTTTCAAGGGCTTGTCGAGGATCTCAAGTGGGCTCGTGACGCTGCATATGATTTTGTTCGCTGGACGAGCACGCTGGAGTTCCCGGATTTTGAGCAAGATTATGAATTTGTCGCGCTGCGTCACCCTGATGAGTACCCCTTCAACGAGGGGCGGCTCGTCTCCAACAAGGGCTTAGATATCGCGATTCGCGAGTACGAAGAGCACTTTACTGAAGAGCACGTCGAGCACTCGAACGCCCTGCACTCGGTGCTCAAAGGGCGTGGCAATTACTTTGTTGGGCCGTTAGCACGATATAATCTGAATTTCGACAAGCTCCCGCGCTCGGTACAGAAAGCTGCCAAGGAAGCGGGCCTCGGCCCAGTGTGTAAGAACCCGTTCAAGAGCATCATCGTGCGCGCGGTCGAGACGCTCTACGCTTGTGAAGAAGCCCTGAGAATTATCAACGAGTACGAGATGCCGGAGAAGCCCTTCGTTGAAGTGCGTCCGCGCGCTGGAGTCGGCTGCGGCTGCACCGAAGCTCCGCGGGGCATCCTCTATCATCGCTATCGGATTGACGATCAGGGCGCTATCTTAGATGCTAAGATCGTTCCGCCTACGTCGCAAAATCAAAAGACCATCGAGAGCGATCTGTGGCACTTCGTTCCTAAGAATATCAATCTCCCCAAAGAGCAGTTAACATGGAAGTGCGAGCAGGCCATTCGCAATTACGACCCGTGCATCTCCTGCGCCACGCACTTTCTGAGAGTTGAGATCGAGCGCGAGTGAAGCTCCTTGCCCCTCGCGAGGAGCTTCACTCACTCTAGATGCCAAAAAGAAGTAGCGGTCGAAGGCCCTTTGGATTGGTTCTTTGAGCTGCTCGCAGGTGAGCTTGGGCTCGTCAATGAAGCGTGGAGCGATTCCCTTCAATCGTAAAGGGGGTAATATTTGATTAACGTCATGTTCTGAACTGATTCGAGCTATATCATTGCTCGACTTTTTTGTTTAGAATATTCACACAGAGCAATTCAAGGAGGGATCTGGCGTGATGGCGCGCCGATGGAGCGAGGAAGAGATCTTAGATCAGGCGGCGTGCGTGATGACGGAGTGCGGCGAGCGGGCGAGCCGGTGTGTAGTGCTCCAGATCGTGTTGGACGAATTGATTGAGAGCGTGGGGCCGTGGAAGCTCGCGCACTTTATTGCGACGAGCAAGAACCAAGCAGCGGCAGTAGCATTGGGGCATTATCTGGAGCGCAACTGGCCGGACTACGCTCACAAAGTGACCGAGATGCTCGAAGCTACTTCATGGCAGAAGGGGGAAGAAGAGCTAGAGCGCGAGTTCGGCGGGGATTAGGGTATTCGCTAAAATATGAGCACCATGAAAGCGATGGTGCTCAACAAGCTCACACGACTCGAAGAGAACTCGGCTCCGTTAGAGTTCAAGACCCTGCCGGATCCCGTCCCTAAAGAACGCGAGATTTTCATAAAAATCTCGGCATGCGGCGTCTGCCACACTGAGCTCGACGAGATCGAAGGGCGCACTCCTCCGTCACAGTTCCCCATCGTCTTGGGACACCAAGTCGTCGGGCGCGTCGCTGAGCTTGGTCCAAAGACAAGCAAATTCAAAGTTGGCGACCGCGTCGGCGTCGCATGGATCTTCTCAGCGTGCGGGCGCTGTCCATTCTGTCTGCAGGGCGAAGAGAATCTCTGCTATGATTTCAAGGCAACCGGGCGCGACGCCCACGGCGGCTACGCCGAGTACATGACCGTCTCTGAAGATTTTGCGTATCCCATCCCAGAGGTCTTCTCGGACGTCGAAGCCGCGCCATTGCTCTGCGCTGGGGCTATTGGGTATCGCTCATTGAGATTGACAAATCTTCGAGACGCGCAGAATCTTGGACTGACGGGCTTTGGAGCTTCCGCGCACTTAGTGCTTCAGCTCGCTCGCTATCTCCACCCCAGTGCGAAAGTCTTCGTCTTCGCGCGCAGCGAGGCCGAACGTGCTTTCGCTCGAGAGCTTGGCGCTGTCTGGGCGGGTGACATCAGCGAAGAGTCTCCTGAAAGACTCGACGCGATCATTGATACGACTCCCGTCTGGCGCCCCATCGTCGAGTCGTTAAAGAACTTAGAGCGCGGCGGGCGGCTGGTCATCAACGCCATCAGAAAAGAAGAGACGGACAAGAGCGCGCTGACGCAGCTCGACTACGCGACCCATCTCTGGCTTGAAAAAGAGATTAAGAGCGTGGCCAATGTCACCCGCCGTGATGTGCGCGAATTTTTAGAATTAGCAGCGAAGATCCCCATCAAGCCCGAAGTGCAAGTGTACAAGCTTGAAGAAGCAAACCAAGCCTTGCTCGATCTGAAAGCGCGTAAGATTCGCGGGGCTAAGGTCTTGAAGATAGAATAAAAGGGCGATGAGCACTCAAAAAGCCGGCTATCCCAGCTATATGGATCTCTTTGAGCGCGGGGAACTTCGCCGTCGCGTGGAGGAGGCGCGCAGACGCTTAGAGGCGTGCACGCTCTGCCCGCGCGTCTGCCGAGCTAACAGACTCGAGAACGAGATCGGCCAGTGCAACGTGGGGCGCTGGGCTTTAATCTCCTCGTTTGGCCCGCACTTTGGCGAAGAGAGGGTGCTGCGGGGCTGGCATGGATCAGGGACAGTCTTCTTCGCCGGATGTAATCTGCGCTGTCAATATTGCCAAAACTACGAGATCAGTCAACTTGTAGATGGCGCGCCCGTCAGTGCCGAGCGCTTAGCTAGGATCTTTCTCGAGGTGCAAGAGATGGGCTGTCACAATCTCAATCTCGTCACGCCCACGCACGTCATCGCTCAGGTCTTAGAAGCGCTCGAGCTGGCGATCCCACAGGGCTTTCGGTTGCCCATCGTCTACAATACGTCGGGCTATGACTCGGTCGCGGCGCTTAGGCTTCTCGACGGAATTGTAGATATCTATATGCCCGATCTCAAATACAGCGACTCGCAGATCGCCCAAAAGTATTCGGGGATCGAGCACTACTGGGAGGTCGCCAAAGCTGCTTTTACGGAGATGCACCGTCAAGTGGGCGATCTCGTCATAGAGAATGGGCTGGCGGTGCGCGGGCTGCTCATCCGACACTTAGTCTTGCCCCATGGGCTGGCGGGCTCCAGAGAAGCTTTGAAATTTATTGCTGAAGAGCTGTCGCGCGACTCTTTTGTGAACATCATGGCGCAGTATCATCCGACATATAAAGCATTTGAGTATCCGGAGCTGTCGCGGCGGATCACATCGAAGGAGTATTGGGAAGTCGTCGCATACGCGCGCTCGCTCGGGCTGCATCGCGGGATCCCGCTGGAGTATGCGGACTAAACACACAACGCTTATGGAGCGATATGCCGTGCGCCTCTGTCTCATTCCGTTACAGATCACCCCCCGAGACGTAGCCGCGAATCTTTCGGGACTTGAGCGACGTCTGCGCGAGATCTCACGCCATCGCCCTGATCTCGTCTGTCTCCCTGAGTGCGCTCTCAGTGGGTATCTCTACGAAGATGCAGACGTCCAGAGATTCGCTGAGCCGATCCCCGGCCCGACGACCGAGCGCATGAGCGCGCTCGCGCGAGAACACAAGATATCTTTATGCTTCGGGCTGCTCGAAATCGCGGGCACAAACTTTTTCAATTCGGCTGTCTTGCTGGATCGCCACGGGGAAATTCTCCTGCACCATCGCAAGATCTGCGAGCATCCGCCATTCACTAACGGGACGACTGTACAGAGCGTAGAGACTGAAATGGGGCGTCTGTCGGTGCTCATCTGCGGCGATCTCTTTGACGAAGACGCGACGTCTCAGCTTGATCCTTCACTAGATCTGTTGCTTGTCCCGATGGCGCGCAGTTTTGAG
>CAYYOG010000005.1:62538-68883 GCA_964473325.1 uncultured Thermotogae bacterium | reverse complement strand
AGAGAGATGGCTGCGCGAGGAGCGCCAGGTCTATCTCGACGGTGTAAAAGCTATAGGTGTGACGACGGCTATTGTGAACGCTTTAGAGATTACAGAAAAAGACGCGAGCTTCGGCGGCGCATTGCTAGTAGACAAAGATGGGCGCGTGCTTGCGGAGTCCCCTCACGGCACGGATGAAGCTCTCGTCTACGATCTTGCCAAGTCTTCAAAGTCCTCCATACTGTAGATCCGTAAGAGATGGAGATTGCCCACGTGAACGTTCTTCAGTCCCACTACTTTGGCGGCTTTATAACAACGAACGGCTTGCGCGAGCGGCGTAGGTGGCAGATCCCTCATGGCGAGGTCACCGTGGAAGATGAGCAGACTGTAAGGGATCTCCGGGTTGAGCTTAGCAATGAACTGGGCAATATGAAAAACTTCTTCTTCATCAACGTAGCTGGTCACAAGTAGCGTCGTAGCGGTAAGCAGCGGATAGTGAGCCTGGGGCAGATACTCTTGAGCGATCATCGCGAAGTTCTCGTAAGCCCTCTCATTGGGGACGCCGCTGAGCGCCACGGCGAGATTCTTATCCCACGCCTTGAGATCGAACTTGATAGTACCCCCTGATCTCAAGGAGAGTTCGGCTGCACGGCGCACCAGCGCGGGATTCCCACAGCCGTTCCACTCCCAACAGATGCGCATCTCCCTATCTTGAGCTTCGCGGAGCACCGCTTCGCTGGCCTTGAGAGCAAAGGGCAGTTGAGGTTCAGGCGAGCCGCCAAAGAAGCAAATGCAGCGCACGTGGGGCTGAAGCGCCCTGTGCACGAACTCTTCGACTGAGAGTCTTTCTCCCTGATCGAGGAATTTATGTTGATAATTTTGACAGAAGAGGCAATTGAAGTTGCAGCCGTAGAAGAAGACCGCGAGATTTAAGCCGAAGTGCTCACCCTGACAGGGAGAGCAAAACCAGGCAGCGCAGCAGTTTGTAGGGATGGGATCATAGTACGTGTGCGCCAAGCCGTATTCAATCCCACCGAGATGGTGGATTGTCCCCGTGACGTTTTTTCGCAAGCCGCAATAGCCCCTGGCACCTTCGGGGATTTCACAGAGATTGCTGCACAAGGTGCATGGTATTCCGCCCGTGGGGATAGAAGGGGGAAGGCCAAGGGTCTCTCTCACCCGGATGTGTGGCTGAAGCAGTCGAGCTGTATTGCTTGTGCTGATACACTCTCTGCACAGCCCAAGCTCCCTCGCCATGGGTTTAGTGCTCCCGCAGATCTCACAAGCGTTCACTTTGCAAGTGCCCATCTTTGCTCTATTATAGCAATGAGGATCAGGGGGTAGCGACCATGAAAGTTCAGCAAGAATGGTGGCAGAGGTTCTTCGATGAGACGACGGGGCGGATTATGTTTTATGAAGAAGCTTGGCAGCGGGCGGAGCAGAGCTGCGATGCTGTAGTTTCTTTGCTCAGTCTTCAGCCGAGCGCGAAGATTTTAGATGTAGCATGTGGGCCGGGGCGCTTCGCTATTCCCCTCGCCAAGCGTGGCTTTCGTGTCGTCGGCCTAGATATCTGTGAAGTCTATCTCAAGCAAGCGCGCGCCAAAGCCCAAAAGCATAAGCTTCAGATAGAGTTTATTCATGGCGACATGCGTGCCATTCCCTTTGAAAACGAGTTCGACGCGGTCATCAATCTCTTCACGAGCTTTGGGTACTTTGAGCGCGAAGAAGACCATCTGCAGGTGCTCAAAGAGGTGCACAAGAGCTTGAAGTCTAGCGGGCGCTTTCTCTTAGAGTTAATGAACCGTGACTGGCTTATCAAGAACTTTCGCCCGCGCAATTGGCAAGAGTATCCGAACTTCTTTGTGCTTGAGGAAAGTACGATGAATTTCGAGCGCAATCGAGTTGAGTCCCGCTGGATCGTACTCAAAGGAGCAGAGCGCAAGGAGTATACTCTGTCAGTGCGTGTGTTCACGCTTGCAGAGCTTTTAGAATTATTTGCCCAAGCTGGCTTGAAGGTGCTAGGCTATTACGGCGATCTGCGTGGGGAGCCGTGGGGTTTGGAAGCGAATCGTTTAGCGATCCTGGCTGAGCGGACTGCGTAGAGAGGAGGTGACGCTATGGAGGAGAAGCCCATAGGAAGGGTGACGCACTTCTTCGGGCGGATCAGCGTGGCCGTGCTCGATCTCACGGAACCCCTCAAAGTCGGCGAGACGATTCACATCAAGGGCCACACGACGGATCTGACGCAAAAAGTCGAGTCCATGCAATTCGAGCACAAAGACATTCAAGAAGCCAAGCCTGGAGATCAAGTCGCGATTAAAGTGAATGGGCGCGTGCACGAGCACGACGTCGTCTATAAAGTGATCTCTTAAAACCCCCAAGCTGAGCAAGGGAGAGAGCTATGGACTTTTTTACGGTCCTTCAGGAGCGTCATTCAGTTCGGGCTTTTGCGGAACGACCGGTCGAGCCTGAGAAACTTCGGGCACTCTTAGAAGCAGCCAATCGCGCGCCGTCAGCGGGAAATCTTCAAGCGTATGAGATCTATGTTGTGACGCGCCCGACAGTGCTGAAGGCGCTCATGCGCGCGGCGTTCGAGCAGAAATTTATTGCCCAAGCCCCAGTAGTTTTCGTCTTTTGCGCGCATCCGGCGCGCTCAGCGGGCTCCTACGGCGAGCGCGGCGCAACACTCTACTCTGTCCAAGACGCGACGATCGCGTGTGCTTATGCGCAGCTTGCTGCGACAGCGTTAGGCTTGGGGAGCATCTGGGTAGGCGCATTCGACGAAGATGCTGTGCGCCGAGCGCTCGGCATAGGGGGAGAGCTTGTGCCGGTCGCGCTGTTGCCTCTAGGCTATGCTGCGGAGAGCCCGGAGATTACGCCGCGGCGGGCGCTGGAAGACTTAGTGCGCTATATTGCTTGAGTATGGGAAAAGAAGCGAGTGGGCACCTACGGCCGTTGGATCTGCGTCGGGATTTCGAGGGTTTAAGCAAATTAATCGAGGCCGCTTTCGCCGAAGATTTTCAAAGAGTGGGCGTGCAGTTCCAAGAAGAGCTTCGGGCTGTACGGCGGCTCGTGCCCTGGGTCTTGCTGCTGGGACGGTTCAACAGGTTCTTTCGCGAGATACTGGGCGGCTACGTCTGGGAAGACCAAGGCCAGATCGTGGGCTCAGTGATGATTCAGCCGCAAGGCTTGGAGCGGCGCAAGTGGTACATCAGTGCTGTCGCGACGCATCCCGACTATCGCAGACAAGGGATCGCTCGTCGCTTGATGGAAGCTACTATCGAGCGTATTCGTCAGCAGGGAGGAGAGTTGGCTCTGCTGTCGGTGCGCGCGGATAATGAGCCGGCATATAAACTTTATCTCAGTTTGGGTTTCGTGCATTTTGACAGTATCACGCAACTACGGCTTGACGGCATTCCCAATGTGGAATCCAAGTCCATTGAGGGCTATACATTTCGGCCGATGAGATTAAGGGAGTGGCGGGCACGCTATGAACTGGCCAACGAAGCTATACCAGCTGAAGTGCAGGCGTTTAATCCTCTCAGCGAGCGGGAGTATCGGCTATCTCTCTGGATGCGCTTGCTGGTGCCCTTCTTCGATCTTCTTCGAGGAGTAAGAGATCTTCGTTGGGCAGTTGAGCATGAAGGTCGCGTTGTAGGTGTGCTCTCAGTACAAGCAGTGCGCTATCAGTCCGCGCATCAGCTGCGACTGCTGGTGCATCCTGAGCACGAAGTAGTAGCTGAAGCTCTGTTGCTCAAAGGGTTGAGTCTCCTGCGAGATTATGGGGGTTCTGGGGTGCTGGCGACGGTGCGCAGCTCTCGCACGGAGCTTCTGAGGCTGCTCATGCACTACGGCTTTCACGAGGTGAGCACCTTGCATCAGCTGGGCCTTAAGCTCAAGTGAAAAGCAAAGAAGTATACTTGCTTGGCACTGAGCGGTGAAGGATGGTGCTTAGCAATGCTGACAGAGCACGTCGAGCGCGCGATGAGCAAGGCCAAATATAAGAAGCTCGAAGATGGCACTTACGCCATGGCGATCCTCTAGCCGTTATAGACGGGATCGATCTTAACGTGGGAGCGAAGGCCTGTGGCAAGACGGGCACTGTGCAAGCGTGCTGAGTTCATCCGAAAGCTTTGCGAACTCTGCTTTAAGCATATACTATAATGTAGGGGGCACGTGCCCCAAGGAGGTGGGATATATGCCCAAGAAGAAGATCGCACAGAAGAAGGCTGTACAGACGGAATGGCTCCTCAAGGCGATAGAGCTAACTTTTCAGAAGAAGAAGGGGCTGTGGGCGCACTCGATGCTCGACGCTCTAGAAGGGCTCACGGCAGAGCAAGCGGCGTGGAAACCCCAGAAGAAGGGTGTACACTCGATCTGGGAGATCTTGCACCATGCTATCTACTGGAAGGAGTACCTTACCCAAGTGCTTGAGGGCAAAGCACCACAGGCTTCGGATGAAGAGAGCTGGAGCGTTCCAGAGGCAACAGAAGAAGCGTGGGCAAAGACTGTCGCACGCCTTAGACGCACCCATAACAAGCTCATACGCGGCCTTAAAAAGAGGGAGCTTGACCTGAATAAGTCCTTTCCACGCACCAAGGCGAAGCTGGGTGAAATGCTCTTTGGCGTGCTGGCCCATGATCTCTATCACACCGGGCAGATCGTGCTCTTGCGCCAGATGCAAGGAATTGAACCATAGCTCAGAGGTGATTGCAGTGTTCAAACGACTCATTGTTTTAGCGAGTGTGTTACTCGTCCTTGCGCTCGTCCCGCAAACGATGTCCGCAATGGATGGGGAGATCAGATTTGTTGGGATTGCTGAGTCTTTTTATCAATTGATCGGCGGCAGCTGGTGGCTCGTGCGCGTCGAGAGAGTCATCTCTGGCCCGCAGCCCTGTGCCCAAGAGTTACGAGTCATCACGTGGACGTCTGCAGCTCCGCCCATTACGTGGGGCTACGTCGATTCGGAAATCAAGCCCAACGATAGAGTCCAAGTTTATGGACGCTACGTCACTGAAGGAGGGAGCTGTTCCGTCACGTTAGAATGGTCTGCTCAGCACAGCCCTTCGCTGTATTTTATGCGACTGCCGGTGGAAGTCGTCGCTGCGGAGGTAGCTATCTCTCCAGCGGCGCCAACGACGGCTGATGAGATCACGCTCACTGTGACCGCGACGTTCTCGAAGGAGTTCGGCAACGAGTGCTTTGCTGCGGCGCAGCTCTCCAATATCAAACACGAGGGAAATAGATTCGTCGTCACGGCGTGGGAGATCTGGCCGGAGATCGCGTGTATCTTGGTCTATCGTCCGACGCGGACGGGCCAGCGTACCTACTCGCTTGGCCAACTAGCTGCTGGGACGTATACGGTCGAGGTGCACGACTTCACCGGAGTAGCGCGAAGCGTGACGTTCACCGTGACTCAAGCGGGGCAATCCCTCGAGCGAGCTTTAGACGAGAATGGCAACGGCAGAATTGACGATCCCGAGATTATCAGGGCTATTAACTTGTGGATTCGTCAGGGGCCAGTGCCGGGGACCGGTGGACAAATAATCACCGACGCTGCGATCATTCGGCTCTTAAATCTGTGGATCAAAGGTGAGTCAATTCGCTAATGGGCGTGGGGTCTACGTGTTGGTCATCGAGGCCCACGGCCAGACTCGCGTCGGGCGTCTAGGCCGACAGACCTTTAACGGGATTTATTTATATATTGGCTCGGCGCTAGGGCCTGGGGGCTTTAAAAGAGTTGAGCGCCACCGCGCTGTCGCGCAGGGGCGCAATAAGACCCGACGCTGGCATATTGACTATCTGTTGGGGGTAGGGCAGCTTAAGGGTGTGCTGCTTGTTGAGACTTCTGAGAAAACGATGGAATGCGCTCTTGCAAAGGCGCTCGCGCGCTGTGCTGAGCCAGTGATCGCGGGCTTTGGTACAAGCGACTGTCGCTGTCGGACGCATCTCTTTCGCTTATGAAGAGCCTGAAGTCTCGCGTGCTTGTCATCGGCGTGGGTAATCTCTACCGTCGCGACGATGCAGTGGGTCTGATCGTCGCTCGCGCGCTGCGCGAAAGGAATCTCGATAATATTGAAGTTCTAGAGATGAGCGGCGAGGGGACAGCTCTTCTCGAAGCCTGGCGGGGCGCAGAGACAGTTATCTTGATTGACGCCGTCCATTCAGGAGCAGCGCCGGGGACGATCTTTCGCGTTGAAGCCCATCGTCAGCCGATCCCAACGAAATTCTTTCGCTACTCTACGCATAATTTCGGGCTTGCGGAGGCGATTGAGCTGGCGCGGTCGCTTAGGCAGCTTCCCAAAGAGCTGATCGTCTACGGCATCGAGGGCAAGGATTTTGCCGTAGGAGAAGGGCTTTCACCGG
>CAYYOG010000005.1:33749-62438 GCA_964473325.1 uncultured Thermotogae bacterium | reverse complement strand
CCTGATGCAGATCATTGCATCGCGCTTTGCAAAAGAGTATTTTTAATGGGGACAAAAAAAGTCCTCGATAGCTATGTTTCTCACGCGACGGAGCGATTACGGCCTGCAAGCGGTCTACGCGCTCGCCAAAAGCTCAGCTTTTGTCTCGGCAAAGCAGATCGCCCAAGAGCATAATCTCCCCGTAGCGTTCGTCAAAAAGCTTCTGCAAAGGCTCTGTCGCGCTGGTCTGGTGCGAGCGACCGTCGGGAAGCAGGGTGGCTACGCGCTCGCCAGGCCTCCAGAGCAAATCTCCGTTCGAGAACTGCTTGAGGCGCTCGAAGGGGATCTGGCACCGGTCTCGTGTTTGGCTCCTGGTCACCAATGCGATTTGACCAACGGGTGCACAACGCGGCGCATCTGGGCACGGATAGATCAAAAAATTCAGGAAGCCCTCGACTCCATCTCGTTGAAAGATCTCTTATGACCAGCTGTCACGGCACGGCACAGATGACGGAGCAAATAGCCGCGGGCACGATCGTGCTTGTGGGCGCGCCTAATGTCGGCAAGAGCTTGCTCTTTCATCGCTTGACCGGAACGTATGTCACGGTCTCGAACTACCCCGGCACGACGGTCGAGATCGCGCGAGGGCAATTGAAAACCCGACAGAGCCCTTGTGAATTGCTCGACACCCCTGGCTTACGTTCGCTGCTGCCCATCACCGAAGAAGAAGCGATCGCCAAAGAGATCCTATGGCGTGACGACATCGCCGCGATCGTCCACGTCGCCGATGCCAAAGACCTAGAGCGCTCGCTCGCGCTCACGCTGCAATTGCTGGAGCTTGGCCCGCCGGTCGTGCTCGCCCTCAATATGATCGACGAAGCGCAAAAGGCCGGTCTTGAGATAGACCGTCATGCTCTCGAAGAGAAGCTGAAAATCCCCGTCGTACTGGTGAGCGCGCTCAAGAGTCAGGGCATAACTGAGCTGAGAGAGGCTATCGCTCAAGCTCTGCACACTGCTGAAAAGCTCCGGCGCACGCGCGACTTCTCGCTCGACGAAATTCTAGAAGCACACCGACGCGCCCGCGCTATAGCTTCTGAAGTGCTGCATCGAACCCGAGCGCGTACCCTATCGCTTAGCGAGCGCCTGAGCCAGCTTACGGTCCATCCGCTCACGGGTGGGCTTCTGCTCGCGCTCGTGCTGTGGGGACTCTATGAATTCGTAGGTGTCTTCGGAGCGCAGATCGCCGTGGGCTTTCTGGAGAACACTCTCTTCAGAGAACATATCAATCCGTGGGTGGCGCAGCTCGTTCAGAGACTGCTGCCTTGGGCTTGGGCGCAAGATCTGCTCACCGGCGAGTATGGGGTCATCACGCTGGGGCTGCGCTATGCGATCGCGATTATTCTGCCCATTGTGACGACGTTCTTTCTGGCGTTTGCGCTCATCGAAGACTCTGGGTATCTCCCACGACTCGCCATGCTTATTGATCGGCTCTTTAAAGTGCTCGGGCTGAGCGGGCGTGCGGTCATCCCTATAGTGTTGGGCTTCGGCTGCGATACCATGGCGACACTCGTGACGCGCACACTAGAGACCCGCCGCGAGAAGCTCATCGCGACGTTTCTGTTAGCATTAGCGATCCCGTGCTCGGCGCAGTTGGGAGTTATCTTGGGGTTGTTGGCCGGGAACTCTCTTGCCGTGGTGGTTTGGGCCGGAGTGATCGCGCTCAATTTTCTCGTGATCGGGTATTTGACAGCGAAGCTCTTGCCGGGGGAGCGCTCGCTCTTCTATATTGAGATCCCGCCGCTGCGCTGGCCCTCGCTGGGCAACGTGCTTGTGAAGACCTCTACGCGCGTTCATTGGTATCTCAAGGAGATTCTGCCGTTCTTTCTCGTCGCGAGCGTTGTGATTTGGCTAGGGCAGATCACCGGCGTTTTCGGGATGCTTGTGAACGCCTTGGCTATCATAGTACAAGCGATCGGGCTGCCTCAAGAGACTGCTGTGGCGTTTCTGTTCGGGTTCTTCCGGCGCGACTACGGCGCTGCCGGGCTTTACGACTTGCACAACGCCGGAGCGCTGAGCGGTGTCTCTTTGGTTGTCGCGGCGGTGACGCTGACGCTCTTTGTGCCGTGTATTGCGCAGTTTATGATCACCGCGAGAGAGCGAGGCTGGGAGACAGCAATCGCCATGGCTGCGTTTATCTTCCCCTACGCGTTCTTTGTGGGCTGGCTTGTGCATCTCATCTTGACGGCGTTAGGGGTGCAGCTATGAAGTGCGCGCTCTGCGGATTTGAGTTCTCTGAATCTGACGCAAGGCGTCCGTGTGCGAGCTGCCCCCTGGGAGCAAAGTGTGATCTCATCTGCTGCCCCAATTGTGGATATCAAGCCCCACGGGAGCCCCACTGGCTCAGCAGACTACGCTTATGGCGACGGCGCAACGGCGCTTCTGAAGGAACGCTTGCAGCGCTTCGACCCGGCACTGTGGGTGAGATCATCGCCGTGCACCCGCGAGATGAAAAAGTCTTACACAAACTAACGGCGCTGGGGCTGATACCGGGGGTGCGCGTGCGCGTGCTCAGGAGATTTCCGTGTTATTTGATAGAATTGGGGCATGCCCAAATCGCCCTCGATAAAGAACTCGCGTCGGCGATCGCGGTGCGCACGGAGACCCAATGAAGAGCGTCTACCATCTGCATCTGACAGACGAGCAAATCGAAGGGGCAAAGATCGCATTGCTCCCCGGCGATCCCGCTCGCGTCGAGAAGATCGCAAAGACAGCACCGTTGGAGCGAGCTCGCTTCCTCTCTTCTAAACGAGAGTTCACGACATGGATCGGCTATATCGGGCAGACGCCGGTGCTCACGGCTTCGACGGGGATTGGCGGGCCGTCGACTTCGATTGCTGTCGAAGAGTTAGCCCAGCTTGGGGTGAGAATTTTTATTCGCGTTGGGACGGCAGGCGCGATCCAGCCGCATATCAATATTGGCGACGTGATCATCACGACGGGAGCCGTGCGCCTCGACGGCGCGTCGCGGCACTATGCGCCTCTTGAGTACCCTGCTGTCGCCGACTGCGAGATCGTGCGGGCACTCCTTCACGCCGCGCAAACACTTAAAATCCCCCATCACGTTGGGATCACGTGTTCATCAGACACGTTCTATCCCGGCCAAGAGCGCTACGACACGTTCAGCGGGTACGTTCCCAGACATTTACGAGGGTCGCTCGAGGAATGGCAGCGACTCAACGTCTTGAACTACGAGATGGAAGCCGCGACGCTCTTGGTGATGTGCAGCGCACTAGGGCTGCAAGCGGGCTGTGTCGCAGGCGTGGCGGCGCAGCGCACACGCAGTGAAGCCGTCGCGCTTGATCAGCTTCAGAGGAGTGAAGAGAATGCTATAAGAGTCGCAACGAAGGCTGTGGAGATGTTGTTACACGCGCTGCAATAAATCAGCAGCAACCTCGCGCAGCTGCCGCGCAAACTCCGTCTGTAAAAATCTCTCTGGATCGCCCAGAGTGTCTTCAAGACTCTCATCGAAGGGAAGCTCCCCAACCAAGCGCACCCCAAAAGAAGCACGCTCTCTGCCACTGGATCTTCTCATGTTTTCGATGATCCCAAGTATGGGGATGTTCAGCTCGCTCAAGAGCGCAATAAGTTTGCTCACCGTCTCATACGCGATGCGCGCCGGCGTTGTCACTACAAGAAAGCTTGGGTTTTGCAGCAGTCGAATCGCATCGAGCGTCGTGTCCCCCAGCCCCGGCGGCATGTCAACGATCAGAAAATCTAACTCTCCCCAGCGCGTGATCGCCAGAAGCTCAATGAGCGCATTCGTGAGATCCGGCCCACGCAACGGTGCGGGGTTCTTCCCCGTGTAGTAAACGATAGACATGAACTCGATCCCGTGCACGTTGGGCGGGACGATCCCACGCTCTTCTCTTGGCTGAATCCCTTCAGCAACGCCTAAAATCACGTGCGTCGAGGGGCCATAAAAATCTAGATCCAAAAGCCCAACTTTGTAGCTCATCTGCGCGAGCACGAGCGCCAACCCCGTGGCGACCGTGCTCTTGCCCACCCCGCCCTTGCCTGCCGCCACAGCGATTATTCTCTTGATGGGCTTGAGTCTCTCTGCAATAATCGCAATGCGCGGGTCCATCTCACTCCTCTCCCTTCAGAGAAGCCAGCCAGACCCCACGCCCTTGAGTCACCTCAAAGTCAGGGCTGTGACAGTGCGGGCAGCGCACATACGTGTGCGCGATCTCCGGAATGAAGTGAATCGCTTCGGCAATCTCGGCGCTGAGATGTTCAGGTTCGAAGGCCCACTCAAAACGGCACGCGCGACAGCGGAACCGCGCCCGCTCGATCTCCAGAACGGCCTTCGCCCCGCGCACTATAGAACCCTCTTGAGAGAGAATCTGCCCTAGCGCAAACTCAAAAATCTCCCTCTCGATCTGCTGAAGCTCGCCAAGCCGCACCGTGATCTCGGTGATACGGCGCAGCTGCTTCTCTTGCGCAGCCTTCTTTGCTGTAGCTACGACAGCTTCGGCCAATGCCCACTCATGCATAGTGCGCTTAGTATAGCAGATTGACAAGACACTGACGACTCCCTTAAGATTCTCTTGGAGGTGGTAGCTGTGCTACAGGCGTACGTGCTCCTGAAGTTCCATAAGGACCCCAAAGAGGCCTTGCCGATTCAAGAGATCCTCAAGGAACTGAAGAGTATCCAAGGGGTAAGGGAGGCTCACGCGCTCTTTGGAGACATAGACGGCATCGCGGTGGTTGAGGCGCAGACCCCTAAGCTCTTGACAGCGATTGTGCAGCAGATGGGCAGCGTGCCTGGCATCGAGCGCACTGACACGAGGATCGTCGTGCCCTAGCGAGTTTCGGGGCTTGGGGCGAGCCAGTGGGCTGCGTGCTCCTCAACGCGCTGGACCAGGTCTCCGAGAGCCTGCGCGACCTCAGGGGTAAGCGTGCTCCCAATGGTGTGTGGGTCTGCGACTTCCATCGCGAAGATCTTGATCTCCTTGGGAAAATCTAATTTGAGTGCTTGAGCGGTGGCAATCAGCTCTGGCAAGCCCGCATAGTGTGGAGACGGTGCTGCTACTGCTCCAAGATCAGCTGGGCTCAGCTCATGGATCGTCCCTGGGGGAGCGCGTCTGGTCTGCACGGCGTCAATGATAATTGCTCGCTCGTACCCAATAAAGAGATCGAGCAGGGCCATTCCTGACAGCGCACTTTCGACGACGTCGGCTTTGTCTCTGAGTCTCTCTTTAAGCGCTCGTGCTGCGAGAATCCCAACGGCATCGTCGCCGAGGAGCTCATTGCCTAAGCCAAGGATAAGAATTTTCATTTCGATCCGTAACAACGCTGCCAAGACATTTCTTGTTGCTTTTGTTGCCGGCTACCGGCTCATACTGTAACAGAAAAAATGTTGTTCATCGCAGGGACACTTTCGCCGTTTTCGAGCCGGCTGTTTCCCCTACACGCTACGAAAAAAACCACCTTAGGCACGGATTAGGCCTTCATCTGCTCCGTGAGATAATTCTCAATCCCCATCTGTTTGATTTGGTCGAGCTGAGCTTCGAGCCAATCGACGTGATCTTCTTCGTCAGCTAGGATGGACTCTAACAACACCTTCGTTCCGCTATCTCCGATATCTGCGGCAAGCTTGATGCCATCGTTATACGCTTTTACGGCCATATACTCGGCGTCTAAGTCGCTCTCAAACTGCGCCTTCACGTCTGAGCCGATCTGAATCTTGTTGAGCTTGCTGACGATGGGAGTGCCCTCGAGGAAGAGAACACGTTCGATGAGCTTCTCCGCGTGCTTCATCTCGGTGATGGCGCGCTTTTCGGCAGCTTCGTGGAGGCGCTCGTAGCCCCAGTTGGCACACATCTCCGAGTGCACCATATATTGATTGATCGCGGTCAACTCATCTGCGAGCAACGCGTTTAAGCACTCGATGATCTTCTTGTTCCCTTTCATAGTTCCTCCCTTGGCTTTATTATGTAGTAAGTATAAAGCAAGCCCCCCTCCGTGACAACTGTGTACTGGGGAGGCTTGCGATCTTAGCAACTTCAGTCGCGTCGAATCTCGCGCACGAGATTTCTGTGGCTGTCGTAGACTCGCACGATCAAGGGCATCTGGCCCGGTAGCGCGTGCGTGGCGCAGCCATGACAGGGATCATAGGCTCTGAAAGCCATCTCCACGAGATTGAGAATGCCGTCGTCGATCTTGCCGCCCTTGATGACCCCGCGGGCAGCCTTGTCCACGGACATCGCGATGCGTGCCGCGTTGTTTTGGGTCGCGACGATGAGATTCGCTTTGGTGATCACGCCCTTCTCGTCGGTCTGATAGTGATGGAAGAGCGTCCCTCTAGGGGCCTCGACAACACCGATGCCTTCTTGAGGTGTCGCTGTAGGGATCGTGCGCACGTTGGGGCTGGTGATCTCCGGGTCGTTCGCGAGTTCTTGCATACGCTCGGCCGCATAGAGCAATTCGATCAATCTTGCCCAGTGATTGGCAAGCGTGTGATGGACGGGCTTGCCGCCTAGGGTCTTATAGAATTCTTTATACGCTTCGTGGGCTTTTGGTGTAGCCATGCCCTCGGCAGCGTTCAGACGCGCTAGGGGCGCGACGGCGTAGACGCCGCTCTCCGGCCCGTCGACGAAGCCCTTCCAGCCCACGTCTTTCAAGTAACAGAACTTGATATAGCTCCACGGCTCAACGTGCTCGGCGACGTGCTTGAGATAGTCCTGAGCTTTGAACTTTAAGAACTCTTTGCCGTTGGGATCGACGACGCGCAGCTGTCCATCATAGAAATTGACTCTGTTTTGGTCGTCGACCAAGCCCATATAGTATGTCTTATGAGTGTACGTCTCGGAGATGATCGTCTCGACGTACTGTTTGTTTTTGAGGACAACGTCATTGAATATTTGCAAGCTGAAGAGCCCGAACTTCACGGCGCGCTCTGCACCGGCGATGAACTTCTCTTGGTCTTCTTTCGTCAGGGCTTTGGAGATGCCGCCGGGCAGCCCAAAGACCGGATGAATCACTTTCCCGCCCGCAAGCGATATTAAGTCGCGCAGCTGCTTGCGCACCCCGATCACTTCTCGTCCGATCTCCAGTCCGACTTTACCTAGCACACCCAAGATATTGCGCTGGGCTTTGGGGGCTGTCGGGCCGACGACAAAGTCCGGCCCGCCCAAGAAGAAGAAATGCAGCGCGTGGTCTTCGACATAGAAGGTGCTATAGACGAGCTCACGGATCTTCTTCGCTGCAGGAGGCGGGTCCACTTTGTAGAGGTCATCCAACGCCTTCGTTGCGGCCATGTGATGGGCTGTGGGGCAGACGCCGCAGATGCGCGAAGTAATCTGGGGCATTTCTTCTGCCGGGCGACCAACGGCGAACTTTTCAAAGCCCCGCAGTTCTGGCACTTGGAAGAACGCCTTCTCGACGTTGCCCTTGGCGTCTAAGAAGATATCGATCTTGCCATGGCCTTCTAATCTCGTGATGGGATCGATGACGACTTCGCGGGTCATGCCTGAGCACCTCCTGATCTCTTGACTCTTCTATGCAAGAGCGACGCCGGGAGACTATAGCGATAGAATGTCCCCACTGGATCGACGATCTGCTCCATGATCGCCGCGATCTCCTTCTCGTCCTCGGCGTCTATGAGCGACGCGATAGCTGAGAGCGCTTTGGCTCCGTAGTCTTTCACTCGGCTCGTCGGGCCGAGACACCCTGTACAGGGCATATTTGCGCTCACACACGGGGCGCCACAGCCGGAACGTGTCGCCGGCCCTAAGCATAAGAGCCCTTGAGCGAGCAAGCACTTCTCAGAATCTATCTGAATTTGGTGAGGACGCTTCAGCTCTTTGAGGGCGAGTTTGTCGGGCTTGGTCGGCTTGCGCGAGCACTCTTCACAGAGGGCTTTATCGGGCGCAAGCACCGTGCCCTTGGGCGGAAGCTTCCCTTCTAAGATCGCCATGACAGCATTGACAATGAGCTTGACCGGCGGTGGACAGCCTGGCAGATAATAATCGACTTCGACGGCCTGATCGAGCGTTTTCACTGAGTCTCGGAATGACGGCAGCGTGAGGGCGTAGCCGTTGGAGCCGAGCTTGAGCTGCTCTTGCGGGACGACGCCCTCGGGGTTCGTGACACTGGGAGCTTCCTTGTAGACGTAGTCGAAGATCTCTTGGCGGTCCCACAGATTTGCTAACCCTGGTACACCACCCAGGTGCGAGCAGCTCCCGAAGGCGATCAGAAGCTGAGATTTTTTTCGCAAGAGCTCAGCCATCTCTTCTTGCTCTGATGTGCGAATCGCACCGTTGACGAAGCACGCCGCGAGCTCACCGTCTCTCAGAGCTTCGACATCGGAGCGTTTGAAGTCGAGTGCTACAGGCCAAAAGACTATATCTACAGCTTCGACGACTTTGAGCACATCTTCGGCGAGGTCTACGACGGCTTCCTCGCAGCCCCCACACGAGGCACACCAGTAAAACCCGACTTTGGGCTTGCTCATCGCGCACCTCCTTGGCTACTGACCGCAACAGCTTCTTGTTCTTTCATTGCTGCTCGATGCGGCTTAAGAGGTCGCTCTAAGTGTAGCGGCCCGAGCTTACGAATCTGCTCCGCCATCTCGTTCATCACCTTCTGCACGCGATCCCCTTCGGACGCCGAGATCCATTCGAGCCGCACGCGCTCCGGCTCAATGCCCATCTCTGTCAGCACGCGCTTGAGTAGCGTGTATCGGCGCAGAGCTTTGTAGTTGCCCGCCTGGTAGTGACAATCTCCGGGATGGCAGCCGCCAATCAAGACCCCGTCGGCTCCATCAGCAAGGGCCTTGAGCACAAATTGCGGGTCTACTCTCCCAGAGCACATCACGCGGACGATGCGCGCGTTGGGCGCATAGGTCATCCGCGAGATGCCCGCTAAATCTGCGGCTGTGTAGGTGCACCACGTGCAGAAGAACGCGACGATCCTCGGCTCCCAGTTTTCAGACATAGCTTAACACCCCTTCGATCTCTTGGTAGATCTGTTCGTCAGTGAACAAGTGTTGCTGCGCTGCCCCTGACGGACAGGCCGCAACGCACGTGCCGCAGCCCTTGCACAGAGCTTCGTTGATCACGGCGACACCCTTGTCGCTATTGAAGCTGATCGCACTGAACGGGCACAAGGGGATGCATGTCTTGCACCCGGAGCACAGCTCTTCTTGAATGAACGCGGTGTTGGGTTCTAGCTCGACGAAGCCTCGGTCGATAAGCGAGAGGACCTCAGCCGCCGCTGCGCCTGCTTGGGCTACCGTGTCTTGAATATCTTTAGGGCCTTGGCACGCCCCAGCGATGAAGATGCCATCAGCGAACGTCTGCACGGGCGCAAGCTTGGGGTGGCGTTCCAAGAAGAAGCCGCCCGTCCCGCACGAGATATAGAACTTCCGGCGGACCTCGTCGGCGTCGGCTTGGGGCTCCAACCCCACGGCGAGCACCACCATGTCGACGGGGATTCTTCGAATCACACCGATGAGCGTGTCTTCGGCTCTAATAATGAGCTTGCCCTCTTCTTCGGGGGTCATGGCGTGGTCGGTGACTTCGGCGACCCGCCCACGAATGAAGTGGATCCCCTCTTCGAGCATCCGGTCATAGAACTCTTCGTAAGCTTTGCCCGGTACACGCATGTCGATGTAGAAGTTATAGACCTCAGCACCGGTGCGCTCCTTAATTAAGTGTGCGAGCTTAAGTGAGTAGAGACAGCAGACGCGCGAACAGTATGAGTTATAGTTTCTATCGCGTGAGCCCACACAGTGGATGATCCCGACAGCTTTGGGCTTTCTGCCGTCGCGCAGGCGGATCTCTCCGCCGGTAGGGCCAGCGGAGTTCGTCATGCGTTCAATCTCCAAAGCCGAGTAGACATTGGGATATTTGCCATAGCCGTAGCGCGGGATTCTGCGCGCGTCGAAGGGCTTAAATCCTGTCGCTATGATGATCGAGCCAACGACGACCTCTTGGATCTCGTCCTTCATCTCGTAGTTGATGGCTTTGGCCTCGCAGACGGTCGAGCAGAGCTGGCAGTCGCAGCAGATCCCACAATCTAGACAGCGCTTCGCTTCAGCAATAGCTTGCTCCTGGGTGTAGCCTGTATGCACTTCGTCGAAGGTGCGCCGTCGGGCCAGCTCAATACAGGGCATGGGGATTTGCTTCTGCATGGTCGTCCCTGAGGTGTCTATGGCATACTCTGCGCGGTAGGGGCCTTCGAGCTCGCGCCCGACGCGCATATCTAATTTGTTCAGATAGCGATCTATCGAGATCGCGGCCTTCTTGCCGGCGTACATGGCGTTGACGACGACGTCAGGCCCAGTGACGCAGTCGCCGCCGGCGAAGACCCCAGGGATATTCGTCTCTAACGTGACCTCGTCGACCTTGAAGGTGCCCCACTTCGTTGTCTCTAGGCCCAACTTATCGCCCAGAGATTTAATATCCGGTACTTGCCCGATCGTCGCGATGATCGCATCGCACGGGAGAGTGAACTCCGAGCCGGGGATCGGCTCTGGAGCGGGGCGTCCCGAAGCGTCGGGCGC
The DNA here is from genome assembly GCA_964473325.1 of uncultured Thermotogae bacterium. GTDB lineage: Bacteria > Bipolaricaulota > Bipolaricaulia > RBG-16-55-9 > DRXL01 > JANXCC01. Next base: position 51,892 of record CAYYOG010000005.1, on the reverse strand, counting down.
GCCGAGCTTCATCTTTAAACACTCTAGCGCCGTCACGCCCGTCTCCCTGTTCCCCAGGATCGCCTTGGGTGCTGCCAAGAAGATCATCTTGACGCCCTCTTCTTCAGCAGCTTCGATTTCCTTGGGATCGGCGGGCATCTCGGCGCGCGTGCGCCGATAGACTATAGTCACATCTTCCGCTCCACACCGGAGTGCCGTGCGCGCTGCGTCGATGGCCGAGTTGCCCCCGCCGATCACCAAGACTTTCTTGCCCAGCTTAAATGGCCCTTCGAGATTGACTTTGCGCAAGAACTCGATCCCGCCCCAGACATTGGGCAAGTCTTCTCCTGGCACGTTGAGCCTGCGCTCGACATGCGCCCCGATCCCGATAAAGACCGCGGCGTATTGCTTGCGTAATTCCTCGAGAGTGACAGCCTTGCCCACAGGGGTATTGGCCTTGATCTCGATCCCGATCTCTTTCAGTCTATTAATTTCTTTACTGATGACGTCACGGGGCAGCCGAAACGCCGGGATTCCGACAGAGAGCATGCCGCCGGGGACGGGCTGCGACTCATAAATCACGGGCCAGTAGCCTCGCTGTCGTAATTCATAGGCGCACATCAGTCCGGCAGGGCCGGAGCCGACTATAGCGATCTTCTCAGAACGATTCACTTTCGGCTGCGGGAGCTTGTAGTCTGGGAAGAGATCGGTGACGAAACGTTTCAAGGCGGGGATGTTCAAGGGCTCATCGACGTTACCTCGCGTGCAGTTGACGGTGCACGGGTGAGTGCAGACGCGCCCGCAGATGGATGGCAAGGGATTATCCCTTAAGATAACATCGAGGGCTTCTTTGAACTTGCCGTGCGCGATGAGTGTGATATAGCCCTGGGCGTTCTGGTGGATGGAGCAGTTGGCTTGGCAGGGTGGTACGCCCCGTTTTGAAATAGTAAAGACATTGGGCACGGCTTGCGGGAAGGGTCTGTATATAGCTTTGCGCATCCCTAGGCCCTCATCGAACTCCGAGGGCACGCTCACCGGGCAGACCTCTGCGCACAGCCCGCAGCCTGTGCAAGTATCCTCGTTCACGTAGCGCGCCTTCCGACGGATCCTCACTTTAAAGTTTCTCAGATCATATGGCTCAATGGAATCGACTTCGGAGTACGTCAGCAGCTCAATATTGGGGTGGGCGCGGACTTGGGTCATCTTGGGGGTTAAGATACAAGCAGCGCAGTCAAGCGTGGGGAAGCATTTGTCAAATTGCGCCATGTGCCCCCCGATGGTCGGTTCGCGCTCGACGAGATAGACCTTCTTCCCTGCGTCGGCGATCTTGAGCGCGGCTTCGATGCCCGCGATGCCCCCGCCGACGATCAAAACGTGCGGGTGCACAGGGACGCGCTTCTTCTCCAAAGGCTCGTGGAACGCGACGCGACGCACCGCCGCAGCGATGAGCGCTTTTGCTTTCTCGGTCGCGTGATGTCCATCGGTGGTCACCCAGCTCACGTGCTCGCGAATGTTGGCCATCTGGAAGAAGAACGGGTTCTGTCCGCCCTCAGCCGTCGCCCGTCGGAACGTTGCTTCATGCATCAAAGGCGAGCACGATGCGACCACAACACGATTGACCGTGCCTTCGCGCAGGTCTTGCTGGACGAGCTCTTGGCCAGGATCGGAGCACATGAACTTATACTCGCGAGCCACTGTGACGAACGGTAGCGTCTTGGCGAACTCCACGACTTCAGCGACATTCACTTTCGCGGCGATGTTGACGCCGCAGTGACAGACGTAGACGCCGATCTTGGGCGCGCCATTGGTGGTCGGTTCAGGCATGGACACGCGCACCTCCTCTCGCAACGGTAAAGGGGACCAAGAGCCGGTGCATGCCGAGCTGGCGCTCCGGCACCCCGAGCGCTCGCCCTAGCAGCTGAGTGAAGTAAACTACTGGGATCTCTACACGATCTTTGAATTGCTTGCTCATCTTATCTTGATAGCACTCTAAGTTAAACTGACAGAGCGGGCAGGCCGTCGCCACGACGTCTGCGCCGCGCTTGAGCGCCTCTTTCAGTAAGATGTAGCTGAGTGGCACGCCGACCTCCGGAAGGGTCCCCATGAGAGCACCGCCGCAGCAGCGCGTCTTGAGGGGCCATTCGACCGTCTCTGCCCCCAGCGCTCGCATCAAGTGATCCATCGTCTTGGGATTAACTTGATCGTCAAAGGCTGCATAAGGGCGCACGATCTGGCAGCCGTAATAGCACGCGACCTTCAGCCCTCTCAAGGGTTGACGGACTTTGCTGGAGATCTGCTGCACGCCAATCTCGTTGATGAGAATATCCAAGGGATGGCGCACGTGGACTTTGCGGGCATAGCTCAAGCGTGCCGCTTGCAAAGCGCCGTCAATCGTGCGGCTCACTTCGGTGTACTCTTCTAAGTAATGCTGGGTCTTGGAAAGCACCAGATAGCAGCCGCTGCAGGGGGCCATCAGCGTCGGGTGATCTGGGGCTTGGCGCTCGGCTAATGCTAAATTTCGAGCAGCCAGCGCAAACGATTTCATCTCGTCTACGGACATATACGCCGTCGCACCGCAGCAGTTCCAGTCTTCAAGTTCCTCGATCTCGAGATCGAGTGCTCGGAAGGAGGCAAGTACCGACTCTTCGTAAGCGCGATTGGTGCCCTTGAGCGAGCACCCAGGATAGTAGAGATATCTCATGCGTGAGCCACCCCCCTGCGCACATCGCGCGCAAGCTTATCGACGAACGCTGTGGCTTTGGCAGCGTCCACAGCGCGCAGGAGTTGCTCGATCTGCTGGCGGTTTTTGACGGATTCCGCGCGCAGGCTGAACCGCCCTGTTCGCAGCAATTTCAGCCCGAGCAGGGCCTGGTCCAAGATCTTCAAGGGGTTGGTCTTAGCGTAGAGCCGCAGTACTAAACGACTTTCGGTGCTGCGCCCACGCTTGCGCACGGCCTCGAAGAACTCACGCGCGAGCACGGAGACGGGAAAGCGCTTGGGGTCAACTCCCTCTTGGATGGCGCGCTGCTTGAGCTCGGCCATAAAGTCCGTGATCTTGATCTTTCGGGGGCACTCGACGGCGCAGGCGTAGCACGACGCGCACAGCCAAATAGTGAAGCTGTGCAGGACCTCGTCCTTGAAGCCCGCCCGCGTCATGGCGATGATCTTGCGAGGGGAGTAGTCCATATACGTCGCCAAGGGGCACGTGCCGCTACAGGTGCCGCACTGGATGCACGCGAAGAGGGCGCGCCCACCGGGCATGGAGGCGACCTCCTCAGGGAAGTGCAAGTCCAGCTCCGCTTCATATCGGAACCGTGGCCACGATTGCCACTCTTTCATCGATGGCCTCCTTTCGATGTCAGCAACTCTATAGAACTATATAGAAATTTTCTACTGATAATCATTCTAAAGCTTTCCTAGAGGTGAAGTCTATGATTCTCAGCAGGTTCCTCCATGATTTCCAGCAAAAAAGGCCTGACAGAGATCAACCCCCCAGGCGTCTCCGGTCATGGCGCCTTGGCGCGCTATCGCTTATAGTGCTGTACAGATTTCAGAAAGGAGTCGCGTATGGGATTGAGAGAAGATGCCTTGGAGTATCACAGCCGACGCCCAGCAGGCAAGTGGGAGATCACGCCCACCAAGCCCTGTCTCACTCAACGTGATCTCTCACTCGCATACACGCCCGGAGTCGCTGAACCCTGCTTGGAGATTCAGAAGAACCCCGAAGACGCCTACAAGTACACGACCAAGGGCAACTTGGTCGCGGTGGTCACCAACGGCACAGCAGTCTTAGGGTTAGGCAACATCGGTGCTCTAGCAGGCAAGCCTGTCATGGAGGGCAAAGCCCTACTCTTCAAGCGCTTTGCTGATATCGACTCTATTGATATCGAAGTGAACACCGAAGACCCGGAATTAATTATTCAGACTGTTAAGCTCCTAGAGCCGACTTTTGGGGGCATCAATCTCGAGGATATCAAAGCCCCAGAATGCTTTTATATCGAAGAGACCCTCAAGAGAGAGATGTCCATCCCGGTTTTTCATGATGACCAACACGGTACAGCGATCATCTCCGGAGCCGCGTTGCTCAATGCCTTGGAGTTAGTGGGCAAAAAGATCGATCAGATAAAGATCGTTTTCAACGGCGCGGGGGCTTCGGCCATCGCCACAGCAAAATTCTACGTGCTCTTGGGGGCCAAGAAAGAGAATATCATCTTGTGTGACACAAAGGGCGTGGTCTATCAAGGGCGCGAAGAGGGCATGAACCCATACAAAGCCGAGTTCGCTGCCAAGACCAAAGCACGCACCCTTGCTGAAGCCCTCGTCGACGCTGACGTCTTCGTGGGGCTTTCAGCCGCCGTAGGTGGGCTGGTCACCAAAGAGATGGTCAAGAAGATGGCCGCAAGGCCCATTATCTTTGCTATGGCCAACCCTATACCGGAGATCCTGCCTCATGAAGCAAAAGAGGTCCGCCCCGATGCGATCGTTGCTACTGGGCGCAGCGACTTCCCAAATCAAGTGAATAACGTTCTAGGGTTTCCGTTCATCTTCCGTGGGGCGCTCGACGTGCGCGCTACTCAAATCAACGAAGCGATGAAAGTCGCTGCTGCCAAGGCCCTCGCGGCGCTGGCAAAAGAGGACGTCCCCGACTCGGTCGCCAAAGCGTATGGGCTAGAGTCGTTGCACTTTGGGCCGGATTATCTCATTCCAAAGCCGCTAGACCCAAGGGTGCTCTTGTGGGAGGCCCCGGCGGTCGCTCAAGCTGCTATGGAGACCGGCGCAGCGCGAGTGAAGCTCGATCTTAATAAATATAGAGAGCAGCTTGAAGCGCGTCTGGGCAAGTCCCGCGAGATGATGCGCATTATTATCAATAAGGCACGGGCCAAGCCTAAGAGAATTGTCTTAGCTGAGGGTGAAAACGAGAAGATGATCCGTGCCGCGTATCAGTTGGTCTTCGAGCGCATTGCCAAGCCCATTCTCCTAGGAGACGCGCAAAAGATTCGCGAGCGCGCCCAGCAATTACAGATCAATCTCAATGGCATCGAAGTGGTAGACCCGCGCACCGATGCGCGCCGGGAACGCTATGCCCAAAGATTGTATGAACTGCGCTGTCGCAAAGGCGTGGCGCTTAATGAAGCCCACGAGCTGATTACCAGACCCAATTACTTTGCAGCTGTCATGGTCGAGCTGGGCGACGCTGACGGCATGATCGCTGGCTTGGGCTTCCACTATCCTGAAGGGCTGCGCCCGATCCTACAGATCATTAAGACGTGCCCTGAGTGCAAGACCATTGCTGGGGCGTATTTAGTCACGGTGAAGAATAGGGTCCTGCTCTTTGCCGATGCGACGGTGAATGTCGAGACAGACGCTGAAAAACTCGCGGAGATCGCGATCCTGACGGCGCGCCTAGCCAAAGACTTCAACATCGAGCCGCGCATTGCGATGCTTTCGTATTCCGATTTTGGCAGCGTGCGCCATGCGCGCACGGAGCGCGTCCGCCAAGCCGTGGAGATCGTGCGCCAGCGCGCGCCTGAACTTGTCATTGATGGCGAGATGCAGGCCGATACCGCGCTCATCCCTGAGATTCTCAATGGGGGCTATCCGTTCAACAAGCTGAAAGAGCCCGCCAATGTGCTGATCTTCCCCAACTTGGAGTCGGGAAATATCAGCTATAAGTTAGTGCAGTGTCTGGCCAACGCTGAGGTCATCGGCCCCATTCTGATAGGGACGCGCAAGCCAGCTTATGTGTTGCAGCGCTATCACGAAGTGAAGGACATCGTGAATCTTGCTGCGATGGCTGTCGTTGAAGCGCAGAAGCTCGAAGGGGCTGTCAAGTAGTGGTGTGCTAAGAAAAGAGCAGGGACACACAGCCGTGCGCCCCTGCTCTTTTTTTTATTTCTTCTTCAAAGCTTTGATAAGCTTCTCCAGCTCTCCCTCGGCCATGCTATAGAAATGCTCTGGCTGTGGGAATTTGGCGCTCTTCACGTCTTCGCGATACTTTGTGAACGCCTCGAGCAAGATCGGGCTTAAGTTTGCGTAACGTTTGACGAACTTGGGCGTGAAGCGCTCGAACATCCCGATCATATCGTGGACGATCATCAGCTGTCCGTCCACGTCTTTGCCGCTTCCTAAGCCGTAGACGGGGATCTTGACGCGTTCGTGGATGATCTTTGCAACGGGGGCAGGGATGCACTCTAGAAGAATCGCAAATGCTCCAGCTTCTTCTAATGCTTCAGCGTCAGCAATCAATCTTTTCGCAGTCTCGGCGTCGCGCCCTTGGGCTTTGTAACCGCCTAGCTGTGTGTACGATTGAGGCGTGAGCCCGATATGCCCCATCACTGGGATTCCGGCGTCGGTGATCGCTCTCACCACGGGAGCCATGCGTGCCCCGCCTTCGAGTTTCACGGCGTCGGTGCCGCATTCGGCCATAAAGCGCCCAGCATTTCTGATCGCTTCTTCTTTGGAGATTTGATAGCTCATATAGGGCATATCCCCGATGACGAACGCATACTTGACGGCGCGACAGACGGCAGCCGTAAACGTGATCATCACGTCCATTGTGACGGGGAGAGTAGTTGGGTAGCCGAGCATGGTCATGCCAAGAGAATCCCCAATGAGGATCATTTCGACGCCGGCGCGGTCCATCAAGAGCGCGGTGGGGTAGTCATAGCACGTGAGCCAGCTGACGGGCTCTTTGCGGGCTTTCATCTCGTAGAGTGTGGGGATAGTGATCTTTTGGCGCTCTGGCTTTTGGGCTTGCGGTTGTGCTTTAGATGACATATAGCCTCCTTTGCTCTCTTCCATTAAGCTTCTTCCTAATCCTCTTCTTTGATGATATCTCCTTGCGAATCAGCTCTCGCCGCGAGACAGGCTCCATGGAGTTTTCACTTCGAGACTGAGACCATCGATGGTCGGGAGATAGCAACCATTCTTCCAACACTTCTTGGAGTTCTTGACGACAGGCTTCGAGTGTCTTGGCGTTTGCCCACACACTACGGCAAGCAAACCTCGCCCTGATGCTTTCCTGCCTTGTTGTTGCCCTCGATAACAGTCTTCTCATCAATAATCACCTTGCCAGTGAACCGGTCTTCAGTGTACCCACACTTCTTAAGATGAGCAGCAAGACCCCAATCAGCATTGTTGAGGATCTTAGACTCGACGATCGTTGTTTTCGATTGATCGATCACCTCGATTCCAGGGCATATGGATACTGTGCAAGTTTGTTTATTAGTGCCATTGTTTTCGATCGTGCTTCTCATAATCTCTGCCTGGGTTGATCCACCAATGATGAGTCCACGCCATCCGTTGTCAGAGATAATGGAATCGACCAAGCTGAGGTGCGACTTTTGCTGTGCAAGACCGATGGAAATGCCGACCCAGTTCCTTACGACACGGGAATTGATCAAGCTTAGCTGCACGCCTTCCGATAAGACTGCAATACCCCCAAGTGAAGCGCCAGCAATCTGCGAGTTCACTATATTGACAGTGACTTGGCCATAGATGACTAGCCCAAATCCTCTAGCTGCTATAGAGCTACTTACCAAGCTTAAGCTGCCAGGTCCTATAATCCAAAGGTCACTTATTTGGACTCCTTGTAAGGTCACCTGAGCAGCTGGCTGGTAAACCCAAACACTGCCGTCAATAATCGTCTTCTCAGGCCCTACACCTACGATCGTCAGCTCTTTATAGATAAATACACTTTCGTGCCATGTCCCCTGCTCCAGGCAGATGACTGCGCCCGCAGGTGCTTCATTGATGGCCTTTTGAATTGACCCACTAGGCTGTACCGTGACCGTGCAACCTGGCTGGCTATGCGCAGTGAGCTCTGACCCGCTCAGAAGGCCGAGGGCCAACACTGATACCGCAAACAGCGTGAGCTTCATAGCTTGCCCACATCCTCTCGGAAATAACCTCTAAACTGACACAGAAATCTCGATGACGACGTTTGTATCGAGAAGGTAATTCGGCATAAGGGCTCTTCTCGAAGAGCAGTCGCTGCTTCTTTGCTTCCAAGAATGCCTCAAATTCTTCTGGAGATAAATCGCTGAGCAACCCTGCTACTTCTTCAGGGGCTTTGAGCTTGCGCTTTGTCTTCACAGAAAGCACGTCGGCGGTCACGTCTGCCTCCTCTTCCAGTGCGCCTATGACGTATTATAGCGTATGCTATGGCTTGGGGATCGCTAGGTCTTTCGTGCCCGGCTTGGACATGATCGCTTCAGGGTAGTTCTCTTGAATGAGCTCGTGAATCGTCTGAGCATACTTCACTTTCTCGCGGGCCATCTCGGCCAAGAGTGCCGGGCTTGTCCAAGGCTTGTAGAGGGCCCCCGGCCCAGCCGCACACGCTGGGCCATGCTCGATCTTAAAATAACACGGCGCGCAGACGCGGACCATCTCCGGGCCGTCATAAAATCTCAAATAGCCTCCGAACGATTCTGCTAAAATGATATGCAAATCCATCGGGATGTCAATGGCTTTGCGAATCGAAGCAAGCTGTGGCAGAGACAAATCAGCGACGGGGTTGAACGTCCCTGCGCCGAGCATCTGCAAGACTCTGCCCCCGGCAGCGTTGGCGTGCCCCGCGTAGATCGAGACTTTGAACGTCACGTCCTTGGGAATCTCGCCCTTCTGTTTCAGCTCATTGAGCAACCACAAGAGCCCTTCGTCGATCACTAGAAAGCCGCGAAAGCCCAGCTCGATGGCGCGCATAATATCGGAGATCACATAGCGCAACTGATCCGAGCCGCGAAATCTCAGCCCCGAAAACGCCCCTTCTGGAGTAACTAATTGTCTTCCCGTATCCCATGCCGAGCGCGGCCCCGGGGTGAGAATGACTTCGAGCTTCGCTTGTGCTGCAAGCTTGGCAAAGTCTTTGAGCTCTTTTTTGTCTAAGAGCGTCGCGCCCATCACGACTGAAATGATTCGGTGAATGGGCATCTTGCGCTTCTCGCTCTCGTCAATGAGAGCTTCGAGCACGCTCACGCGCTCGACTCCAGAGATCTCCATACGGTACTGAGCGCCGTCGGGGAAACGCTTCTCGCTCGTGGGCAGCTCGTACGCATCCCGTCCGGGAATACCCACCTTCTCCATCATCTTGGCGACCTGCTGCATCTTCATAAGGCCTCCTTTAACAGAGTTCTATACTTAACACCATCGTAGGTAAGTCTATGGGCGCTAATGTAATTGTAAGTATCTCCTTCTTGATGCACCATGATCTAGAACATCTTAGAAAATGATCATCAGCATTGCAGGATGGAGCAACGTTGGGTATGTTTTCATTGGCGCTCGCAAGCCGGACATCGTTATAATGTAAAGGTCATCTTCATCGAAAACGCGAAGGAGGCACCCATGCGTGATGTGGCCGTCCTCGGGGTCGGGTATACGGCTTATGCGAGCCAGACCCCAGAGGTTAACTGGAAGGAGCTCATCTACGACGCAGCTGTCAAGGCCTATGCTGAAGCGGGGATAGATCCCCGGCGCGACGTAGATAGCTTCGTGACGTGTGCAGAAGACTATTGGGAGGGCTTCTCGATCTTCGACGAGTTCACCCCTGATCAGTTGGGCGCGGTGTTGCGCCCGATGGTGACAGTCTGTGGCGACGGCTTGCAGGGGCTTGCCACCGCATACATGCAGATCAAGACGGGGATGGTCCATATCGTCGTGCTCGAGGCCCACAGCAAGATTTCTGAGCTCTTGACGTACGAGCACATCGTCGAGATGGCATATGATCCCGTCTATGAGCGCCCGCTCTCCGCGGAGCGCAATGTGCACCCGTATTATGTTGCGGGCTTAGAGATGAATCTCTACCTGCACGCGACGGGAACGACAGAAGAGCAGTGCGCCCTCGTCGCGGTGCAGAACCGACGGCAAGCTCTCAATAATCCATCCGCTCCCTACGGGGCATGTATCGGGCTGCAGGAGATCTACAATTCCGGCTACGCGTTTACTCCGTTAAAGAAGTGGGAGATCGCCTCGCGGGCCGATGGGTGTATTGTCTTGGTCTTAGCTGCTGGGGAGATCGCGCGGCGGCTGACGAAGAAGCCGTTAGTCTACTTGGAAGGGATTGGCTGGTCGTCGGAGTCGCCGTGGATCGCAGCGCGCAGTGCTGATGCAGGCTATGCTCGACGCGCAGCGCAGATGGCCTATCGCCAAGCAGGGATCACCGATCCCAAGAGGCAGATTGACGTCATCGAAGTTGAGGATCGCTTCGCGTTCAAAGAGCTACAGCACCTAGAAGCGTTAGGCGTGGCGCGTCCTGGGGAGGCAGGCTGGCTTGCACAATCAGGGGCTTTAGGGCGCGATGGCGAACTCAAAGTCAATCTCAGCGGGGGGTCGCTGGGCTGTGGAGACTTAATAGAAGCTTCTGGGCTGCAGCGCGCTTTAGAGATTGTGCTGCAGTTGCGTGGTGAGGCTGGAGCTCGACAAGTCCCGAACGCTCGTGTCGGTGTGGCGCAGTCGTGGCGCGGGCTACCGCACGGGACAGGCGCAGTAGCTGTGTTCGCGAGAAGGGATTGAAGGTGAGAAGACTATGGATCTGAAAAAGATTCGCAAAGACGTCGCCGTGATCGGTGCGGGGATGACGATCTTCGCGCGAAGGCTCCAAGAGACAGGCAAGGAGATGAGCTGGGAGGCCGCCAAGATGGCCCTCGATGAGGCCGGCCTTACTCTTAAAGATATTGATGCTGTCATTATGGGGTCGGCCCCTGATGCCTTCGATGGGGTGCACAAGAAGGGCGAGTATCTCTTGGATGGCGCGGGCGGGACCAATAAGCCCTATATGCGCGTCTTCATCGGCGGCGGCACGGCGGTCTTCGCGCCGATCGCCGGCTGGTGGCATGTCGCCTCGGGGATGTTCAAGCGAGTTCTGGTCGTCTGCGAAGAGAAGATGTCTTCAGTCCAGCCCCATGCACAGAGCGCCTTCGGGCACATCTGGGATCCCATCTTGGACAGGCCACTTAAGCCTAATCTGGTCTGGATTTTTTCGATGGAAATGCAGCGTTATATGCACAAATACAACGTGCGCTATGAGGACATCGCGCTTGTCGCGGTCAAGAACAAGCGCAACGCGGTGGGGCACCCTTGCGCCCAATTGGCCGATCCCACTATCACTCTCGAAGACGTCTTGAACTCCGAGCCGATGGCCCTGCCCGTGCGAAGATTGGACATCAGCCCGCCTTCTGACGGCGCGGCGGCGATTGTGCTCGTCAGCGAAGACGTGGCCTATGAGCACACCGATACGCCGGTCTGGATTGACGGTGTCGGCTGGTGCATTGATACGACGATGTGGACGAACAGAGACTTGGCATTTCCCAAGTTTGTGGCTAGGGCTGCGAAGATGGCCTACGAGATGGCCGGCATTAAAAACCCCAGAAAAGAGATAGACTTCGCCGAGCCCTATGACCCCTTTGACTATAAAGAGCTGCAACACTTAGAGGGGCTGCTGCTGGCCGATCCCGGCGAAGCGGCGATTATGACACGCGAAGGGAAGACTCAAAGAGACGGAGAGTTCCCAGTCTGTCCCAGCGGAGGGCTGTTAGGGGTTGGGAACCCCATTGCGGCGGCATTGGGGATCAAGATCGGTGAGCTGTACTGGCAGTTGGCGGGCAAGGCCGGCCCACGCCAGGTGAAGAAGGACGTGCGCACCGGGGTTGCTCAAGCGTGGGGAGATTTGATGCAAGTAAGTTCGGTAGTTGTGATGAGGAGGCGCTAACTATGAGCAAAAAGACAGAATACGGGCCACCGCTCAACCCGCGGGGCCGTCGCTTAGAGGCTGAAGATCTCGAGAAGATCCCACATATTCGCGCGAAGATCCCAGCGAAGTACGCCTGGGCTGCGGGCACCGCGATGAGCCGTTTCTTAGAAGAGCTCAAGAACGGCAAGATCATTGGGCGCAAGTGCGCGCGCTGCAATCGCGTGCTCGTGCCGCCGCGAATGTTCTGTGAACGATGCTTCCAGCCCACGACGGAGTGGGTCTATCTGCCCGGAACTGCCGTGGTGGAGACGTTCTCGATCTCGTATATTGACCAGAACGCCAATCGCATCCAAGAGCCGATCTTAGTGGGGACAGTCGCGTTCGACGGTGCGCCGCCGCACTGCGGGATCATGCACTACTTCGGGGAAGTTAAGCCCGAAGAGCTTAAGATTGGGATGCCGGTCGAACCCGTCTGGAAGCCAGCTGAAGAGCGCGTCGGCTCAGTGTTAGATATAAAATACTTCCGGCCACGCCGAAAGTGAGGAAGCCATGATTGAGAGAATTGAGAAGGCCACAGAAATTCGTCATTGGCTAGGCGACATGGAAGCCGATCACTATTATTACAGTGCCGGCATTGCTGGTGAAAAATTCTTTGTCGCTCTGCGCGACGAGGGTAAGATTTTGGGGGCGCACTGTGACCAATGCGGTATCACTTATGTGCCGCCGAGAATCTATTGTGAGCATTGCTTCGCTGAGTTAACAGAGTACAAAGATATGGGCAAGCGCGGGTGCGTCGTGGCGTTCACGGTCGCGCACTATGACAAGGCGGGCCAGCGCCTAGATCCGCCGGAGAGCTTCGCTCTGATTAGTTTCGGCCCATGCACGACGCCCTTGTTACACAAACTCGGCGAGATCGAGCCAGAGAAGATCTGTGTCGGCTTGGAAGTCGAAGCCGTCTTAAAACCGAAAAAAGACCGCGAGGGCAAGATCACCGATATTCTGTACTTTAAACCAACGAACCCCTGAGCGAGGTTCGCACCGGGCCACGAAGGGGTCACCTGCTTCAGCCCCTGCTCACGAAGGAAGTTCATCGTCCTAGCAGTGAGGGCCTTAGCTAGGCCCCTTAAGCAGCGTGGCTGCAGGACCAAGATAGCCACGCTTGGCGTGAAGATTATATTCGTGGTCAGTGCGGGCGACGACAGCCGCGACTAACTATCCAACATATTCAGATACTTGGAGCCACTCTGCACTGAAGGCCGGATCTTCTCTCTCCCATCGTGCTAAGACACCCCCCCTGGAGTCGCTCACCCTCATAAGCAGTGTTCACAAGTTGAACGAAAGCCTTCATCGCTTCTCTTCAATCGCTCAACTGAAAGATCCTCACGGCTTCAACCTAAGATCTCTTCGCGCCCGATGTGATGCACCGCGATCTTCTCTAACTCAGCATAGAGATCATTGCCGATATAGAAGGCCGGCTTGATCTTCTCTAGATTAATCACTTCGTGTTCGTCGAAGGCTTCTTTCAGATAATGAGTAGCGACGACCTCGCCCACGAACCACTCGTGATCCCCGTAGGTGTGATGCTCGACGAGCTTGCACTCATAGGCAGCGTAGGCGTCTTTCAAGATGGGCGCGCTGATCTTCACGGGCTTTTCTGTCGCTATCTGAAATCTCTCGAACTTATTGAGCTCTCGTCCGCTTGTCCGACCGACGGCGGCGATGAGCCTCACGCTCTCCATGGGCAAGAAATTAATCGCGAACTCCTGGGCTTCTAAGATCAACCCATAAGAGAATCTCTTTGGGGAGATAGCGACCCCGTAGAGCGGGGGCTCAAAAGAGAGCGCACAGTGCCACGCGATGGCGAGCGCGTTCTCTCGCCCTTTAGCCTTCACCGTCACGACAGTGGCCAGCTTCGGATAGTGCTGGAGAAACTTGCCTACATCCATAACACGCGCTTTAGGCATCTTTGACTGCTCCTTTCGGGGTGAACCTTGGTCTCTAGCGTTTCTCGACCACGACCTCCCAGTGGCTGTGTCGGCGCTCTTGATTATCAATCTTCTCTGTTCTTTCTACAAGTTCGATCTTCACAATAGTGAATCTCTTGAGCAGGTCTTCGAGCTCTTCACGATCGCTATAATGATGAGGAATTCCAGCATCAGGGCCTATATCGGGAATAAAAGTCCCTGGTTCGATCTCTTTGCCGTTCCCATATCGGTAGCTGCGCTTGGAGATGAACGTGAGCAGAGCCAAGCCGCCAGCTTTCAGCACCCGATAGATCTCAGCGATCGCTTTGCTCATCTTCTCTACCGTGCCGTGATAGATGACGAAGGTGCTGATGACGGCGTCGAAGAATTCGTCAGGATAAGCGAGAGAAGTCATATCGCTCTGCTTAAGTTCAGCGGCGAGGCCCTCTCGGTTCAGCCATTGGCGAGCGTATTCCAACGCCGTCTCCGAGATGTCAACGCCATAGACGTCAAAGCCTTCTTTTGCCAAGTAGACTAAATGTCTTCCTGTACCACAGCCCAGATCGAGAACTCTGCGAGCGCCTCGCCCTTTCAATAACTGAGCAAATTCCATGACAAGCGGGTGCGGCTCCTGACGGTGGAACTCCCCGTGCTTGAAGAGCTCATCCCACGTGGGCATAGTCTTTATCCCCGATCCAAAACCTCTCGCACCCGCGCTGCAAATGCTCTACTTTCGTCATCTGGCGCAGGGACGAGCTCGATCTCGTGAGGCCCACGCGCCCCAAGCCCGAGCTCGACTGCTCGCTTGATCTGCGGATGCTCAAAGATCCTCCCGCGCGCCACTTCGGGTGTCGTCTTGTATAATCGTAATATCGCTACCCCGACAGCATCGAGCGCGACGCGATCCGTCGCCGCGAGCATCACCCCTGGCTTCTCTACTTGCCCGCGATCAGGGCCACCTGTCACGAACGCTTCGAGACCATCGAGCACGATAAGATCGGGTTTATAGAGCACATTGATCTCGGCAATCATCTCGCGTTGATAGGGCGAGCTGTGCAGCTCCATCATATAGTCATATCGATCTTTGACGGAGTACCGGGCGACCATGCCCACGGAATTTTTCAGACTGAGCGTAAAGTGCCCGCCGTAGCGATGCGTCTTCAAGCAGCACGTTTGGACGATGCTCTGAGCGTGGGTGAAGAGTTTGGGCATCTCTAGGCCGCGCTTCCAATGGCTCCCCCTGAGCTCAAAGTGCTCCCACTCCTGTGCGGGCAGTTCGTCAATGGGAATAGCTTCAAAGCCGAGCTTTTCAGCTAGTTCAAAGATACCCTTGTCCTCCATCACGTGGTGGGTATTGCCCATGCCGCTGCGGTCGGCTACGGTGATCTTTTTCGCTCCGTGCTCCTTGAGCAACTCTATCAGAGCTATTAACGTGTCGTTGTGGGTCGACCCGGGGAAGGGGTGGGCGCTGTTAAAATTGGGCTTGAGGACGATCTCTTTGCCTTGGAGCGGGTTGTTCAGTAAACTGATAGTCGTCCGCACGCCGTGACGCCGATCGTGGGTCTTGACCAACGAGACTTTAAAGATTCGCTCTTGGGTTTTGGGGAGGGACGTTCGCTTGGAGATCAAAGCCCCGATGAGGAGGCCACCGGTCAACACTTGGAGGAACCGACGCCGAGTCACCATCAGAGCCTCCCTTCTGCTTTCTATCTTAGATCATTATGAGCTTGGAGGTCAAGACCTTGCCGTAGATAAAAATCTTGAGTATCATCATAGATCGAAATTCAGTAAAAAAATATCAAAGGAGCTTGCGATGGAGATCATCGAATCTGGGCAGAAGGAACTGTTACAGCCACCAGATGTCGAAGAGTTCCGGCGCTGGATGAGGGAGAATAAATCACCGGCTCTGCGGGACAAAGTCATGGACGAGTACGAGGCCGTCAAGCGCTTCATCAAAGACGGCGACTATATCGGGATTGAACTCTACGGCACGGTGCGCTGCCCCATGTCGGTTGTCCGTGAGTTGGTACGCCAGGGCAAGAAGCATCTTCGCTTCGCTGGGCAAGGGCTGCTCGAGCTCGACTTTCCCCTCGCCGCGGGCTTGGTCGACGCCATGGACTTAACGTATGTGGGCTATGAAGTGCTAGGGCTGTCGAATATTCTGCGGCGTGCGGCTGAGAGTGGAAGAGTGAAGATCGTCGAGTGGAGCAACGCGGCGATGTCGTGGCGCTTTAAAGCTGCTGCTATGGGCGTGCCCTTCATCCCTGTGCGCTCGATGCTTGGCACGGACACGCTCAAATACAGCTCGGCAAAAGTCGTCAAGGACCCGTTCACGGGTATTCACGTCACGCTCCTGCCAGCGCTCATTCTTGACGTCGGGATCATTCATGTCCATCGCGCAGACAAATACGGCAACGCCCAGATCGACGGGATCTCGGGGTTCGCGTTCGAGATGGCGCGCGCGTCGAAACGCCTGATCATCAGCACCGAAGAGCTCATTCCCACTGAAGAGATTCAGCGCTATCCAGAACGCACGATCATCCCGTGGTTCTTGGTAGACGCCGTGGTCGTGGCCCCCTTTGGGTCGCACCCCGGTGAGATGTGCTACTGCTACGAACGCGATCAAGAGCACTTATTAGAATTTCTCAAAGCTGCCGAGACTGAAGAGACGACCCAGCAATATCTGCAGAAATACGTCTACGGGCCGAAGACTCATCAAGAATATTTAGATCTCATTGGACGAGATCGCCTAGAAGCCCTCAAGCGGGCGAATAAGGGACGGTGAGCATAATGGCAGAGTATAGCCCTACAGAATTGATGATCTGTATCGCAGCACGCTTGATGAAAGAAGCACGCACGGCATTTATTGGGACGGGTATCCCCATGCTTGCGGCTGCTCTGGCGAAAAAGCTCTATAACCCAGATCTCATTGCGATCTTTGAGTTTGGCGGCATCGGCGCGTCGCTCGAAGATCTTCCCAGAGCTGTGGGCGAAGCCCGCACGTTCTATCGCGGGATGGTCGCTACGGGGATCTGCGACGTGATGGAGACGGCACAGCGCGGGCTTATTGAATACGGCTTTCTCGGTGGCGCTCAGATCGACCCTTACGGGAACTTAAACACCACGGTGATCGGTCCGCACGATAAGCCCAAAGTGAGACTACCCGGTAGCGGCGGAGCTAACGACGTTGGCTCGCTCTGCTGGCGCACTATTGCCGTCATGAAGCACGAGAAGAAGCGCTTCATCGAGAGAGTAGACTTCATCACGACGCCGGGGTATTTGAACGGTCCGGGGGCGCGCGAGCGCGCAGGCCTGCCCGCCGGGACAGGGCCCTATCGCGTCGTCACAGATTTAGCTCTCTTGGGCTATGACGAGAAGACAAAGCGTATGATGCTCGTGGCGACGCATCCGGGTGTGACCGTCGAGAAAGTCATCGAGAACACGGGCTTTGAGCTGGTCATTCCCAAGAACGTCGCGCAGAACGAGCCGCCCTCAGCAGATGAGCTGAGAGTCCTGCGCACCCAGGTCGATCCAGAACGCTTATATATCTAATATAATAAGGGTTCACGGTGAAGCTTCGGCAGATTATAGGTATAGCAGCGCTTGCAGGTGCGCTGTTGTGGGGAGGGGCCAGTTCTCAATCCCTCCCAGAGTGGAACGTCATTCTCATCTCGTGGGATGGGGTGCAGCGAGCGCATCTAGAAGAACTGCGCAGGCAAGGGGTCTTGCCCAACTTGGAAGCTCTGGCGGCTGCGGGGGCTGCGCTGCCTATGGAGATCCGTGGCCATGCGACCGATACCAAAGCTGGGCACGCCGAGATGCTCTCCGGCTACGGGCCGCAAGTCACAAGGATCTTCAGCAACAGATATTATCAAGCTATCCCGGAGGGCTTGACGGTCTTCGAGCGCCTCAAAGCTCGCTTTGGCCAGCAGAGCCCTACAGTCGCCATCACCGGGAAGCGTCCCAATATCATTGAGATCTTAGAGAACGCCCTCTCTGAGATAGATCTCGCTCTCATTCGCACGGCTCATGCTGCGCTCAATGGCCCTGTTATGCTGTGGGCGCTCAGAGCCCTTAAAGATCGCCCATTCTTCGCGTTCTTTCACTTCAGCGATCCGGATCATGCTGGGCACGCCTACGGCGAGAACTCAAAAGAATACTCTGAGGCAATCAAGCTTTGTGATCTATGGCTAGGGAGGATCGTCGCTACACTTCAAGAGTTAGGGATTTTCAATAAGACGCTCATTTACGTCACGACGGACCACGGCTTCGACGAGGGCCGCAAGACCCATAGAAACGCCCCAGAGATTTGGCTGGTCACGAACGATCCTGCCGTAGCGCCGCCGGAAGAGAGAATAGCCTTGCAAGGGGACATCGTGCCGACGCTCTTGGAGCGACTTGGCTTTGACGTAGGGAATATAGAGCCGTTGCTGCCAGGACGATCTCTGTTGCTCAAGAAAGCTGTGGGGGGTTAGGCAACAAGAAAGGGCTTAAGCTCAGATCTGCCGCTCCAG
>CAYYOG010000005.1:26944-33649 GCA_964473325.1 uncultured Thermotogae bacterium | reverse complement strand
AGCTCAGATCTGCCGCTCCAGGCGGCTCTCTAGCGTGATCTCCACCCCCAAGCGCTTCACGGCTGCGCAGACCTCACGGAAGCGCAGGTCGGCCTGCAACAGCTCCCACGTCCGCTCGTCTTCAACGTCTATGTTGCACTGCCAGACGCCGTCGTCCTTGGTCCCACGCTTCTGATAGAGCGCCAGGTCATAGACACCGTCGATCTCCAGCGCGATCTGCCGCGCCCGGTGTATCAGGGTGAGAAGACGCTCATCCGAGGCTGCCTCCAGCTGGACTAGCTTGAACATCAGGATCATCTCGCCCTCCTCTTCACTCTCACCCAAAGCAGAGAGGAGGGTTCTCACCCTCCCCTCCGCTTCCCTCTCTCCCCTTACTGTAGCAAGGCCGCCACCAAGTTGAGCAAGACGAGCTGGCCGTACTTGACCATATTCTGGCCTGGCTGGCTGAGCATCACGCGCTCCAGCTCCCGTCGGGGCAGCCCAATGAGGCCCGCGTGGTTCATCTTGCCATCCCCGTCCATGTCGTGATACAGAGCGAGATAGAAGTCGATCTTGTTCTCAGGGTCTATCGCCCTGTCGAGCTTGTTCTCCGGGTCGTAGATGGCGGCGATGCCGTAGAGCCCCTTAGTGAGCAGCGCACTGCCCAGCTTGTACTCCCGCTCCAGTTCGATGGCCCCCAGGCCCGTCACTCCGGCCTGGCGATCTAGGAAGGTACCGTCGTCCAGCGACCGCGACCCATAGAGCCGGACCCCTTCCTTGGGGAAGGCGCTTTTCATGGGAATCCGATTTGTTGGTGTTTTGTCAAGCATCTCTGGAGGCAATTTGACTATCTGCAGCTCTGGCGGTGGCGGAATAAATTTCACTGAAGGAATAAGCTGGTTGACCCCCTGGATGATCTGGTCCACCGTGATCGGAGGAGGCGGTTCCGGCTTTGGCGGAAGCTCAGGCGGGCCAGGCGGGCCTGGCGGCGGCCCGGCCACCGTTACCGTTCCAATTGTCAGCAGCCCCACTAAGAGGGCTGCGCCGACGACCGCTACGACTTTAGTGAGTTTGCGCATCTGTTATCCCTCCTTTATCAGATTCAGATTCGCAAGCATCTTGGGAGCGGAGGAGTTGCCGTCGCCCCTCCGCTCTTTCCCCTTCTGCGTCGCCTGCTATTACCTCCCCCCGCAAGACCTATTGGCACGGCGTAGCAGGGGTTGTGTCGATAAAAATGTTGCCCGTGGTAGTTATGCACAGCATTCCCGCCACAGGCTCTCCTGGTCCTACAGGCAACCCCTTAACGGCCAATTTCGAAGCCGGATTCGCCGTCCCGATACCGACGTTGCCCATCTTCAGGTTTAGGATGGTGTGACGTCCAAATGAATTTATGAACAAGTTGGTCCATCCCTGAGCATTAATCCCCGGCTCACCAGGCCAACCAGGTTTATATCCAAAGATCCTCCCTCCTATACCATTCGGCTCCTCTTCTGGGTGTGCTGCTCCTATCACAACTCCCCAATCACCTGTAGGCCCTTTTGTTGTTCTTAGATACCTTCAGTATAAACCCCGAGCGTGAAGAAAACGTGAAATGACAGAAATGACGAATTGATAATAATAAAAAATTGTGTTGACAAAATTGTCACAATTTTGTATCTTGCCCAGTTAGGGTGAGATTATGGCAAGTACGACCGTGCGCATCAGCATACAGACAAAAAAGACCGTGAAGAAGTTAGCCGCTCAGACCGGCCGCAAGATGCAAGCGGTGCTCGACGAGGCGGTCGAACTCTACCGTCGCCAACGTTTTCTGGAAGAAGCCAACGCGGCTTTTGCGAACTTGCGGGCAGATGCTGAGGCTTGGTCGGAAGAACAACAAGAGCGGGCGCTGTGGGACACTGCTTCTTCAAATGTGAAGGACTGAATCGTGCTTGAGCCGTCTCGTGGGGAGATTTGGCTGGTTGATCTCAACCCTGTGCGCGGTCACGAACAAGCCGGGAGACGCCCCGGTCTTGTGATATCTGTGGACACATTCAATCATGGCCCTGCAGGTCTTGTCGTCATACTGCCCATGACCACTAAAGCCAAGGGCATCCCCCTCCACGTGAAGGTTCCTTCTCGCGAGCCTAGCTTCATCAAATGTGAGGATGTCCGTTCTATCGCGAAAGAGCGTCTTGTGGAGCGTCTGGGAAGGGTCAGTCAAGCCACACTAGCAGAGGTTGAGGACCGGCTGCGAATTCTCTTGGGCCTATAACGATCTCTGGGCGAAGGCTTGCAGAATCTGGTGGTTAATAGAGATTTGCTCAAGAAATCTCTTTCTCAGAGGTTCTTCTTGGATCTGCCCTGCGATGCGACAGAGCTCGTCATAGGCTTTTTGTAAGTATCTTTTGGCTTCGTCGGTGCGCCCGTTCGCGTGCAGAATACGATAGTGGATGAAGTAGAACCGATACGCTCGAGAGATCATCCCGTGCTGGGCTTCGAGCACCTGCATCGCGCGCGTGGAGCATTCTAACGCTAAATTTAGTTCTCCAAGGCCAAGATGCGCCCGGCCCTTCTCCGAGAGCGTCCCGACTTCTAAGCCTTTCAAGCCTGCTTCGCCGAAACAGCCGGATCTCTAAGCGAGCCATCGCCGGCTCCCTTCCGTGCTGACCCTATTATACTGAAAAAAGCAGCCGGAAAGTTTCGCTCAGAGATTCAGCTATGCTTCATCGTACAGATATCTTTTAATATCGAGCTTGGATGACTTCTCGAAGGGCTTGTCCAAGATAATTAAGTCGTGCTGGCTGTGCACGCGCTTGTATTGTGCCAAATCTTTGCTTTTTTCTTTAATCGCCTCCCAGATCATCTTCTTCAGCTCTTCGGGAGAGTGCTTTTGCAGCAGTTCTGGTTTGGGGTAGACGAACGCCTTGATCACTTCGACGCCCTTGCGCTTGCCACCCTTGATCATGATCTCTTCGATCAAGGGGATCTGCTTCAACTCGAATTCGATCTCTTCAGGGTAGACGTTCTTACCCCCTTCTAAGACAATAACGTTCTTCTTACGCCCTTTGATATAGAGCCAGCCGTCTTCGTCGAGATACCCCAAATCGCCCGTATGGAACCAGCCGTCGGGGTCTAAGACTTGCTTCGTCGCTTCAGGGTTCTTATAGTAGCCCTTCATAACATTGGGCCCGCGCACGACGATCTCGCCAATGCCCTCATCGTTGGGGTCATCGATGCGAATCTCGACGCCGGGGAGTGCGGGGCCGACCGAGCCGATCTTCTCGTTAAACGGTGTGCTAAACGTCAGCGCTGGCGACGTCTCGGTCAAGCCGTAGCCCTCGATTATCCCGATTCCCAGACGGCGCAAGTTGCGCATGACCTTCGTGTCTAGCGGCGCTCCCCCTGAGACGAAATATTTTAGTTGATTGCCGCCGACCAAGCGTCTCTTGATCTTTGTGCCCAACAGCGTCGGCGCGTAGCGCCACAAGAAGCGCGCTAGACGGTTCTCTTGAATCGTGCTTTCTAGTTTTTCGTACATGGCATGGAAGAGTTTGGGCACGCCAACGAGAATATTGATTCTGTTTTCAGCCATGTACGCGAGCAGATTCTTATAGTCGTCCGTATAGATGAGCTGAGCGCCAGCGCGCAGACAGCAGACGAGCACGATGAGCCCAAAGACATGATACCACGGCGGGATCCCCAAGACCACGTCTTCTTCTGTGAAATCGAGGCGACTCAGGGAGCTCTTGGCATTGCTCACGATATTTTCGTGAGAAAGCATGACGCCCTTGGAGTTACCCGTCGTTCCAGAAGTGCAGAGCATCACCGCGACTTCGTCGGGGGCGGCAGGAACGCCCTCGAAGCGCTCACTGCTCAGCCAATCGCTCACCGTGGGGACTCCCGGGATACGGTCCATTGTGACGACATGCTGAAGCTGTCCTTGATCTTTGACCATCTCGTAGTGCGGGGCATCGGCGACGACCACGCCAACGGCGTCCATATTGCGCAGAACGCGCTGCACCTCTGCAGGCTGCCATGACGCGTCGATGGGCAGAGCCACGCCACCAGCTTTGAGAATCCCTAAGAACGCCACGGCCCAGTCGGTGCGCGGCTTCCCAATAATCGCGAACTTCTCACCCTTCTGCAGGCCACGCTTTTTGAGAGTTGCCGCAAAGCGCTCGGACTTCTCCTTTAACTCCGCAAAGGAGATCTGCTCATATCCCGCGTGTTTGGTGATTTTAAGAGCGATCTTGTCACCCTGACGGCTCAATGTCTGCTCAATCAGCTCCACTATCGTCTCCGTGCGAAGAGCTGTACTCATGAGACCCTCCTTTCAAGCTTCACTTGACCTTCACTATGGCGAAGATCTCCAGCTCAGATGAAGTCCGGCCATCGTCCATCTTCAAGATACTGTTGGGCTTCTAGAGCCGCGATGCACCCGTCGGCCGCTGCAATCACCGCCTGGGCGTATTCTCCGGAGAATTTTCTCACATCCCCTACAGCAAAGACCCCGGGGATCTTCGTGCGCGTCCGCTCGTCCGTGAGAATATAGCCCTTCTCGTCCATCTCCAACTTCCCCTTGAGAAACTCTGTGTTGGGGCGATGCCCAATGCTCACGAAGATCCCCTGCACGTCGCGGAGCTCAAACAGCTTGCCCGTGGCTAAGTCTTTGAGCACGACGCCCTCGACGCGCTTGTCACCGAGAATCTCTTCGGCGACGGCGTTCCAGATGAAGCTGAAGTTGGGATGGGCTTTGACTTTCTCGACGAGTACCTGATCTTTCGCGCGGATCGCCTTGGGGTCATCTTGGGGATGGCGCACCACCATGCGCACCGATTTCACCAATTTTAACAGAAAGAGCGCCTCGGTGAACGCTGCATCCCCGGCTCCGACAATGAGAATCTCTTTGTCCCGAAAGAAATAGCCATCACACGTGGCGCAGTATGAGACCCCACGGCCCAGGAGCTTGTCGGCGTTCTTGGCGGGGAGCTTCACGGGTTCTGCGCCGGTCGAGATAATCACTGCGGGAGCTTCGTAGAGCCCCTGATCTGTTTTCACGATTCTCTTTGCCCCGCTGACGATGAGATCCTTGGCTTCCTCGAGCTTGATCTCGGCGTTGAACCGTTGGGCCTGCTGGACCATGCGCTGCATGAGCTCTGGGCCCATGATGGGTTCAGGGAATCCCGGAAAGTTTTCGACCTCGGTCGTGTCATTAAGCTGACCGCCGGGGGCTTTTTTGTCGAGCACGAGCGTCTTCAATTTCGCGCGTCCGGCGTAGATCGCTGCTGTAAGCCCCGCCGGCCCCCCGCCGATGATAATCACATCGTATGGCATCTCCATCTGCCGTCCTCCCTCTGTAATGATAAGCCTTCTATGATAGCGCTTCGCGGGATGGTAAGGCAAGCTGGCCTTGCCAAATCGCAAAAAATCGGTAAACTATAAAGTGTATCTATTCGCACTCGTCGCCCGCTAGTGCGGGATGCAATCGTTGACACCCTATAAAGGAGGATTTTTTATGGCGGTCAAAGCACAGAGTTCCAAAGCGCTCTTTCAAAAGATGGGGCAATATGTTCCCCGTGCCGTCTCGCCGTTAGCGCCGTTTATCATATCTGAAGGACGTGGCGCTATCGTGAAAGACCTTGAAGGGAACTCACATATTGATTTTACAGGTGGCTGGGGATGTCTCATCGTTGGGTATAGCCATCCCAAAGTCGTGCGCGCCATCCAAGAGCAAGCGCAGAGATTCACACACACCGACTGCAGCGTCATTATGTATGACGTCTATATTGAGCTGGCTGAGCGCTTGACCAAGCTCGCCCCTGGCCCATCCCCAAAGAAAGCGATCTTCTTTAACTCCGGGGCGGAAGCCGTCGAGAACGCCGTCAAGATCTCCCGGTCTTACACAAAGCGCAAGGCCGTCGTCGTCTTCGAGGGAGCGTTCCATGGCCGGACGTATATGGCTCTGACGATGACCCATAAAGCCAAGCCCTACAAAGAGGGCTTTGCCCCGTTCTGTTCTGATGTCTATCGCATGCCCTTCCCTGCCCCCTATCGCAATCCTATGGATTTTGGGCGCTGGGAGAAACAGTTATTTAGTTTGGTCAACCCCGATGAGATCGCGTGTATCGTCTTTGAGCCTGTACAGGGGGAGGGCGGGTTTGTCGTCCCGCAAGAGGGCTTTGTGAAGTTCTTGCGTGAGCTGACTCACAAGCACGGGATTGTCTTGGTCGCTGACGAGATCCAGACGGGCATCGGGCGCACCGGAAAGTTCTACGCTTATGAGCACTATGGCATCGAGCCCGATTTAGTTACATTAGCGAAATCGCTCGCAGGAGGGATGCCCCTCAGCGCTGTTGTTGGAGTCCAGAAGGTGATCGACGCGCCGGGGGATAGCGCGATTGGCGGCACCTATGTGGGCAACCCTGTAGCATGTGCAGCGTCTTTGGCTGTGCTCGACATCATCGAAGAAGAGGGGCTGCTCGACCGCGCTGTGGAGCTCGGGCAATATATGCGGAAGCGCTTCGAACAGATGCAGCAAAAATACGAGATCGTCGGCGACGTGCGCGGGCTGGGCGCGATGATGGCCATCGAGCTTGTCAAGGATCGCGCGACGAAGGAGCCTGCTCCTGATGAGACGATGGCTGTCGTCAAAGAGTGTCTGGCCAACGGCGTGATCATCGCGAAAGCGGGGCTGTACGGCAACGTCATCCGGATGCTGATCCCGTTAGTGATTGGAGAAGACGAGCT
>CAYYOG010000005.1:0-26844 GCA_964473325.1 uncultured Thermotogae bacterium | reverse complement strand
TGAGCGCTGATTGGTGAACGACAGATAGACGCGCTCTTTAGCTCTGGTCAGCCCAACATAACAAAGCCGACGCTCCTCTTCGAGCGTGCCCTCGCGGATGCTCCGCCCATGTGGGAGAATGTTCTCTTCTAGAGCGACTAGGAAGACATAGTCGAACTCCAGGCCCTTGGCTGAGTGCAGGGTCATCAGGGCGACGCGCTCCTGTTCCCCAGAATACGTATCGGCTTCGGCCATGAGCGCGACTTCTTCGAGAAACTCTCTCAGTCCCCCACGCTGTTCAAATTGCTTTAAATAGCCAATGAATTCTTCGATATTGCCAAGGCGCTCCTCCGAGTCTAGGCCCTCGGCTTGGAGCTCCGCTAAATATCCAGTACGCTGCAGGAGTTCGACGACGAGCTCGCTGGGGCTGTGAGTTTTCGCATAGTCTCGTAAGCTCCCTATAAGATCACAAAACCCTTTTAGGTGATGGCGCGCGCTATTTCCTACGTTACTGTTCTCGCTCAACTGGGCGATGGCTTCCCAGAGGGAACAGCTTACGATACGGGCATGTTGCTGGAGGAGGGCTACGGTCTTCTCACCGATGCCGCGCCGCGGCTTGTTCAAAATTCTGAGTAAGCTTAAGTCATCAGCGGGGTTGACGATAAAACGTAGATACGCCAGGAGGTCTTTGATCTCGGCACGTTCGTAGAACTTTAACCCCCGCACGATCTCGTAGGGGATGCCCCGACGGATGAGCGCCTCTTCCAGCACCCGCGAGAGCGTATTAATGCGATAGAGCACCGCGATGTGATTGAGCGGGACACCCTTGTCATAGTGCAGGTGCTCGATCTGGCGCGCGACGAACTCGGCTTCGTCGTGCTCGTCGCTGGCGCAGTAGAGATAGAGTCTTTCACCCTCGGGGCGCTCGGCGATCAGTTCTTTAGGCTTTCTCAATTGATTGTTTTGAATCACTGCTGAGGCTGCCCGCAGGATCCGGGCCGTCGAACGATAGTTCGACTTGAGCTGGACGACTTTACAGTTGGGGAAGTCGTGCTCGAACTTAAAGATATTTGTTGGATCTGCCCCGCGCCAGCCGAAGATAGACTGATCGTCGTCGCCGACGACACAGATATTTTCGTACCTCTCTGCGAGCATCCGCGAAAAGATATATTGGGCGTAGTTAGTGTCCTGGTACTCGTCAATGACGATGAAACGAAACCGATCGCGATAGAAATTTAAAATGTCTAGTCTCTCTTGGAAGAGTCGCACCGTTAGTCTAATAAGATCAGCGAAGTCCAAGGCATTGCTCGCTTCGAGCTTGCGTTGATAGTGTTTGTAAATTCGATCTAGGAGCTCTAAGAGATAGCCATCGAATACCCCTAGACGGCGGCTGGCGAACTCTTCTGGGCCGATGAGCTCGTCTTTCGCGCGGTCGATGACCTCAGCAACGAAGCTTGGATTGAGGCCCTCGTCGCTATAGCCCAATTCTTTCATGGTCTGGGCGATGGCCGCGCGGGAGTCGTCTTCGTCAAGGATAGTGAAGCTCTGATTATAGTTTCCTCCCAGATGGTGGATCTGCTCGCGTAAGATCGCTGCGGCAGTCGAGTGAAATGTCTTAATCCACGGGGTTTTGCTTGTCCCGACAAGTCTCTCTACGCGCCGTTTCATCTCTTCGGCGGCTTTGTTGGTGAACGTCACGCCCAAGATATGCTGAGACGGGACCTTATAGTGCGCCATCAGATACGCGATGCGATGGGTGATAGTGCGGGTCTTGCCTGAGCCTGCCCCAGCGATAATTAAGAGCGGGCCTTCAAAGTGAACAACAGCTTCACGCTGATAGGGGTTCAGGTCTTTTAAAGTAATATCCTCCGTCATAGCTGATAGCTATCAGCTGATTATATCACACGAGCTTGAGCTGGTGCTCCTCAAGTTCGTGAGGCGACTGGAAGGGCTTGACACTGATGCGGAAGGTGTCGGCGCTGTTCTCAAAGCGCCAATGAGCTTGGACACTGCCGACAGGCTTGGCACTCAAGTGGCTTGCAGCCACACGCGCTGCAAGCTGAATGATCCGCTGGATCTCTATAGAGCTCTTCCCCTTCCAGTTGGCACGCACCAGGGCCATTGGCCCGCGCGGCTCCAGCAGATAGAGCCGTAAATCTTCGGGAAGGAAGAAGTTCTGCAGGCGGCGTTTTTCTTCGTCGTCGCGTCCTACGACAATTGTGACATCTGGTGGACATTTGTAATAGAGGGGGAACTCCAACAGCTCGAGGGTGTTGACCGTCAGTTTAGCCTTCTCTTTCTCTTCTTCTTTTAAAAGGTCTTGCAGGCGTGGGCCGAAGTAGGGCACGGTGAGCTTGCAGCGCCGTGCCGCGGGAAAATCCGGGACATCGGCGCCGAGCTGACGCGCCAGCTCTCGGATCTTTGCCCCATCAGAAGCATGAAAACCCTTCAGCCGGGCTCGATCAACTATGCCCTTCTGTTCGGGAATGGTCTCACGTAAGAGCTTCGCGGAGAGCGGGCGCAGCACCACTCCTTTGGCTCCGGCAAGCTCCGTGAGCTTCTCGATATCTGCTGCACCAAGGCCGCGCTCGCCCACGACCTCCCCTGTAATTATAAAATCCGCGCCGATGCGCTTCATGTAGCGCAGGGCTTTCTTCAGTAAAAGCTGACGACAATTGCTGCACGTCTGCTTGAGGGGAAAGCGATGATTCTTTGTCCCGTTGGGGCTTGGCTGGTGCACCAACCAGGCCAATTCGCGAAAGTCTTTCTTAACGTTCTGGCTCCGAACAGATGCCTTGTAGACCTCATGAGCGATATCTTTCACGGTACGGTGGGTAAATCCCGTCTCTGAGAGGGGCGAGGGCAAGGCCTCGTACTCTCGGAAGAACGGCGATCTTAGGTGAAGAATACGGACTTCGATATTAGGCTGTTGAAGAATGAGCTTCGTCGCAACGATGCTGGCCAAACTCCCCGAAAAGAGAGAAACCGCTTTGGCCACTCCCTATCCCTCCCCCATTCATTCCCTGGGTATTAATATACAGGCTCGAACAGTTCGTACCGGCCGTCCTCGTGGCGGTAGAGGATGTGAAGTCCTTGGCTCTCCGCGTCCACAAAGATCAGGAAGTTTCTCTCATTAGTCGACTCCAGCTGGAGACGAGCCTCTTCGAGCGTCATGGGTTTACGCAAATAGATCTTTGTATACGTGATGTTATCTTCGCTGTGGGATTGAGCGTCTTCTAGAGCTTGTTGGCGGGCTTGTGCAGCCGCTTGGCGAGCCGGACGCTTCTCTTGTAACTGACCTTTATATTTTCTCAGCTGCTGCTTGAGCTTATCTACGGCCTCGTCGATGGATGCGTACATGTCGTCAGACTCGGCGCTGGCCTTGGCGACCTTGCGCTTGATCAGATGTGCCACGATCTCGACGATCTGGCGCTCCTTCTCCACATCCATGACGATATCGACGCTGACGATGCCATCAAAGTAGCGAGACAGGGCTTCGACTTTCTCAACAGCGTATTGATTGAGCGCTTCGCTCTCCGCCATGTGTCGCTCAGATACTCGGATCTTCATGATAAATAGAAGGACTCCACTCCACCGCTTAGTCTTGTTATACTATAGCAGAATATGGTCTAAAAGTCAAGGTAGGGACGGGAAAATCTCGAACCATACACGCATCCGAGATCAAGAGACCAAGAATTGTCAGGCTGGAAAGTCTGAGCTGCGTGGTGTATCTTATGCTGCTATGCACGAGTTGGCTCAGGGGGTAGTGCGATTACGTCGTGCCACGCTTGTTGATTTGGAGAGGGTGCTGGAGATCGAGCGGTTCTCATTTTCCGCGCCCTGGCCGCGGGAATACTTAGCGCAACACTTAGGTGATGACGGCTTTGTCGTGCTGGAGTACGAGGGTCAGATTGTAGGGTACACGGTGGTCGGGATTAAGATCCCGTCGTTTTTGGCGCGGCTGGAGCGACGCACGTGGGCGCTCCTGACTGGGCAAGACCCCAAAGAGCCTCCTCCGGTGGGGCATATTCTCAATATCGCAGTGGATCCGGAATTTCGGCGCCGGGGCTTGGGCAAGCGCCTGCTCGAATACGCCCTGGACTACTGCCGTCACCTAGGAGCAGAGCAAGTCGAGCTAGAAGTGCGCACGAGCAATACCATAGCTATCCAGCTCTATCAGAAGTACGGCTTTGTGATTCGTGAGCGGGTGCCCTATTACTATAGCGATGGTGAAGACGCCTTCGTGATGGTCAAGACCCTTTGAAAGTCCTCGGGGGTGTCTATATCCCATTGGGTTGGTTCTTCGTTGGTGGCGAGTTCTAATTTGATGGCCGTGTCCCAGTATTTCTGAATAATTTTGAGGCCGCTCTCGTCATCGCGCAAGCTTGCAAATTCGCGAAAGAGCTCTCTGGGCAGGGCTACAGGGCGCCCTGCTGCTCCTTGATAGATAGGGAGACAGAGCTTTTTTGCCTTGAGAAAAGTCTCGACGACTCGTGCGATCAACTGACTCGTCATCAGGGGCATATCGCCTAGGAGCACAAGGGCTCCAGGGGCTTGCGGGGGGACGGCAGCCAACCCGACTTTGAGCGATTCCGCGCGCCCGCGCTCCCAGTGAGCATTCAAAACAATGCGTAGTTTGGGCGAGTCTTTCAGCTCAGCAATAGCTGCGAGAGCTTTCTCAGACTCATATCCCAAGACCAGTATGACAGGATCGAGCGGCGCTGCGAGTGCGGTTTTTAAGACATAATAGAGCACTGGGTGCTCTCCCAAACGTATCAGTAATTTATTCTGTCCAAGGCGGCGGCTTGCGCCGGCAGCCAGCACAATTCCAGGGATAGTCATGCTCGACCCTGATTGTAATAGAAGTCGAGAGGGGGATACAAGGGGTCTTGACAATGAGGGGGCTTTTATGCTAGAATCTTCCTGAACAGGAGCGTAGGAGACCTTAAAAAAATCGTCGGAGGGCCCATGCCCAAGGAAGGCTCTGCGCCATACGGGGTTCTGTTCCACAGCAAAGGGAGGTGGGAACGGAAAAACTAGAGTCAGCTTACCCATTCCACAAGTTCAAATCTTAAATCTCGCGCGAGGTGATCCGCAGTGAAGTCTCTGAAATGGTGTAGCATCGTGCTCGTAGTGGCGCTCTTGGCTGTGTGGGGCGGCCAGGCGCAACAAGCTTGGCAGATTCAGTCAGTGGCTCAAGGGCCTGATGCCGCGAAGCAACGGGTTATAGAACAGGACGTAGCGGTTGATGCGGCTGGCGTGGTCTATGTCAGCTACATCAATCAAAAAGAGAATGCGGTCACGCTCCTTCAGCTGCCTGAGGTGAAGACCGCGCTCAAGCGTGAGACAGGCCGCGTGGTTGGGACAACGGTCGCGGCTAGTGACAAGCTTGTTTGCATAGCTTGGGAGGAACTCAGCGACGAGTCTGGGGTCCATGAGATCTGGCAGGCCTGCTGGGAGAAGCCTCTCGAGAATGATAAGGCTCCTCAGTACGGGCCTGAGCGCTGGTCGACCGAAGGGGTCATTGCTGGTCAGGCCAACGGGGCTGGCTGGCAGGAGTTCGGCTTCAACTTCGATAACGCCTTCGCCCCTGATGGCACGCTCTATGCCGTCTGGACAGAAGACTATAGCAAGCTAGTGGCGGCCAAGTATGCTGGTGGCAACGTTCAACGCTGTGGTGACTTCCCGCCGCTGCCCATCCCAGATGCCCCTAACCGCTATCCTGATATCTACGTTGACAAGGATGGCGGTGTGTGGGTCGCTGTCGGCGATATCTCTTATCCACCTGGGCCGAACGTCTGGGTCTTTTACTCCACTGATCAGTGTGCTACCTGGACAAATCCTGTGGATGTGACCCCAACCGGCCTCTACAGCGATATGGGTGGGATCGTGCGCCTGGGCGACAAGATCTATGTGGTGTACGATGAGGACCAGGGTGCTGCGCCTGGCACCGCGGACATCAATGTCACCACCTGCGATGTCACGCCCAACGGGCCAGCAAACTGCATCCGCGGCGTTGTCCACCGGGATGGCGGCTTCCCGCACATCGCTACGGACGGCAAGGGCCTCTACGTGGCTTCCTTTGATGGCAATGCCAACGTGGTGCGGTTCAGCTACTCCTGCGATGCAGGAGGCAAGTGGAACCCGCTGGATATCCCCAACAAGTGGAACAGTGGGTACAGGGACCCGGACTTTGGCGCGGTCCTCTCGCGCGTCAAGGTCGCGACGAGCGCAGAGTCGCCCAATGTCTACGTGGTGTGGTTCTGGCGGGCCGAGGGCAGGAGCAACATCATGCTCGGCACCCTGCCCAAGCCCTGTCAATAGACCAAAACTCATGACGCTGAGGGGCTAGCCCATGAATGATGGGCTAGCCCCTCTTTGCTTTTAAGGAGGTGGCTGTGAACTCTTTCTGGAAGTGGGCAGTAGCACTGATTCTGCCTACTGCCTTCGTTTTTTTGGGGAGCTTCAGCTCCGGTGATCTAGCACAGGGCCAAGCTCCATGGACGACAATAACTATTGGGCAAGCTGGTGCCAAGGCCGGCAGTTGGTGGTTCTCCAGCGACTTTGCGTTCTCCGAGCGCGATCCAGCCAAAGCTGATGACGACTCTCTCTACGTCACGAGCACTGTTTTGCTTGGCCAAGATTGGTTCGTCTTCTTGCACGTCTCTAAAGATGGCGGAGCGACGTGGACGAAGTATATCGTCAAGTTAGCCGGTGATATCGTGATCGGCGCGCGTGTCAAGGCTGCTAGTTACAAAGACGGCGACGTCGTCTGCGTCGGCTGGCAGGACTGGGAGGTTGGCAACGGCATCCCAGAGATCGTTGCCCAGTGCTTCTGGGCTCCCAAGCCCACTGTTGAGGGCTTGCCCGATAATCCTCAGAATATGCCCAGCGCGGGCGCACTCGCTCCGGCTGAACAAGTTCAAGCCAACGATCCCTATACTCCTGATCCTTCACCGCAAGAGATCATCCCCCTTGCGGCCGAGCTGACCAATCTGTCTAATACTCCGGATACGAACTCCGGGATGCACGACATCGGTACAGGCGATTACGTGGGACAGTGGGACTTGGGGATCAATCCACATAGTCAGTGTGCGACGAACGGCTTCCCCTTGGTCTGGGCCGTCTGGTCTGAAGACTACACGGAGCTCCTCTACAGCCGCTCAACTGATGGTAAGGGCTGGGAGCCTGCACAGCCCTTCAAGAACGCCGGGGGCCAGGAGATCGTTCCCGACAGCTACACGCGCTTCCCTTCAACGTACGCAGACAAGGACGGCGTGATGTACGCCGCGACGACTCAAGCATTTCGTCCCCCCGATGTCTTCATGACGGCTTCGACTGACTGCGGCCAGACTTGGGGAGAACTCGCGAATCTCAGCCAAAACTCTGGGTTCTCTGATGGCCCGTTCGTCGCTGTCACAGAAGACGGGGCCATCCACACCGTCAACGACGATGACACCACTAATCCCGATGGCGCCGACATTCACTACAATCGCTGCACGCGTGAAGGCAACGCCATCACATGTGCTAGTGGCAGCAAGCTCATCGCTAAAGACGGTGGCTTCCCGTATATCGCGACGGACGGCAAGCAAGCCCTCTATGTTTCGTACGCGTCCCATCCAGGGGGCAAGCTCGGAGGAGTTGGGTTCCTCTGCTCGGCTGATGGCGGTGCTAGCTGGAGTGCATCCGAAGAGATCCCCAATTCGACCATTGGATCTCCCACGATTCGCTTCACGGATCTCGGTGCGCTCCACTGGCAGGAGAAGCTCGCTGTCAATGCCCAGAAGGCGCTCTATCTCGTCTGGGTGCAGTGGATCCGCGGGCAAGCGATTAAGCTGCAGCTGAGCAAGCGCACGCCCGCGTGCTAAGTTTTGAATCACGGAAAGCACTGAAGGGGCACAAAAAGAGCTTCTTCAGTGCTTTCTGTGTTTATTTTTAGCGCTTTTTGTGAGTCAGCTTCCTCGGCAGTCTGCGCCGCGCACCCACAAGTCGATAATTTCAATCATAACGGAGTCGCTGATTGGCTGGGGGATCTCCGGCCCAACCCGACTCTGCGCGATCCATAAATCGAGCGCAATCACGATCTCTTGATCGTCAATAACATAGTCGGCACTATGAAGTCTAGCAATTAAGCACGGGATGGTGCGGGGCATCTCTTGTGCCGCTGCACTCACAAGAAAGCCGAGCACGACGCTGAGCAATATCCATCGGGCTCTCATCGCGATCTCTCTTCTTCCTCCTTTTCGGTGGCTTCTAAGCTCTTGTGAATCTCTTCTAGGCGAGCTTCGACACGCGCGTAGATCGTCCCTTCGGGGAATTTGCCGTCGGGGCCGCGCTCGCCTGCCTTCAGCCCCGTTAAGATCTCTAACCCCTCCTCGACGGTGCGGATCGCGTAGATATGAAATCTCCCCTCACGGACAGCGTCAATGATCTCCTGGCGCAGCATTAAGTTATCTGTATTTTGCGCAGGGATGATAACCCCTTGGTCGCCGGTCAACCCGTCGATCTTGCAGATCTTGAAAAATCCGTCGATCTTCTCGTTGACGCTGCCGATGGGCTGGATCTCGCCTTTCTGATTGACTGAACCCGTTACAGCTATGCCTTGCTTGAGAGCTACCTCTGCAATCGCGGAGATGAGCGCATACAGCTCAGCGCTTGAAGCGGAGTCGCCGTCTATCTTCGAGTAGCTCTGCTCGAACGTGATGCTCGCGGAGAGACTCAGCGGGCGCTCGATCGCGAATTTTTCGCCGAGCCAGCCTTTCAAAATCAAGACGCCCTTGCTATGAATCTTTCCGGAGAGCGCGGCCTCGCGCTCGACGTTGAGCACGCCTTCCTTCCCAGTGAAGACATTTGCCGTGATGCGCGTGGGCCGCCCAAAAGAAAAATCTGTCAACTGCAAGACCGAAAGACCGTTCACACACCCGATGCGCTCCCCGCGCGTGTCCACTAAGATATCTCCGCGCGCGATGAGTTCATGGATCTTCTCCTCAATTAAATTGTTGCGATAATGCTTCTCTTCGATGGCGCGCTCCACATGTTCGGCTTTGACAAAGCGCGCCCCCTCGCGCTCAGCCCAGTAGGAGGCTTCACGAACTATCGTCATCAAGTCGCTGAATCGTGCTGAAAGCTTCTTTTGGTCTCCAATGAGTTCAGCAGCATACTCGGCTAGACGCGCAAGCGCTGTTTTATGAAAGTGCTTGAGCCCTGGGCGTTCCCGCACTCGCGCTGCGACAAACGGCCCTAACTGTTTGATATACTTCTCGTCCCAGGGGAGCTCGTCATCGAAGTCAGCCTTGACCGAGAAGAGCTTAGGAAAGTCTTCGTCAAACGTCTCGAGCATATAGTAAAGTTCTGGGCTCCCAATCAAAATGACCTTCACAGACAGGGGTACCGGCTCAGGTTTGAGGCTCTCTGTTGTGGTAAACCCCAGCATAGTCGCGGGGTCTTCGATTTGGATGCATCCGCTGCGCAGCGCGATCTTGAGCGCTTCCCAACTGATCTCGTACTTTAAGAGATTGTCAGCGTTCAGGACTAAATATCCCCCGTTAGCTTCGTGCAGCGAGCCCGGTTTTATCATAGTAAAATCAGCAGTCATGACCCCAAACTGCACTCGCCGCTCGATCTTGCCAAAGAGATTCGTATACGTGGCGTTCTCTTGCACAATGACCGGGGCCCCTTTGGTCTTGCTATGATCGACTAAGACGTTGACGGTGTATCGTGCGAAGAGGTCGATCATGCCGGTAGGGAGGGGGACGCCCTGGCCTTCGCCCTCTTGCTGGGGCTGTTGGGAAGGTTCAGCGAACTCTTGGATGTTCTCTAAGATATCGGCTTCGACATCTTCGAGAAATTCTAACACGCGCGGATGCGCGTGATACCGAGTCTGCAAGCGTTGAATGAGGGGCTTAACGGTGTAGAGCGCAATATCGTTATCAAGTTCTTCAATGGCTTTCAGGCGCTGCTCTTCAATGCTTTCGAGCTGGCTCATCGCTTGTTGAATGATCTCTTGGAGTTCTTCGCGGTAGCGCGCGATCTTTTGGCGTTCCCGCTCGGGGAGGTTCAGAAATGCTTCTTCGGTGAGGGGTTTTCCGTCGAGCACAGGGGTTGCTTGGAATCCTAATGCCGAGAGCTGAAAGAGAAAGCCGCGGCGCTGGGCCTCGCGTTCCACGGTGTTGGTCACCTTCGTGCGCAGCTCATTGAACTGTTCGTCTAAGCTCTGACGCTTTTTTCTATACTCTTCGCTGTGATACGCTGCGGGGATGCGCTCGCGAAGTTTCCTGATGAGTTCTTCCATATCAGTGGCGAGCTTCCGTCCCAGTCCCTGGGGCAGCAGAATATAGCGAGGGCAGTAGGGATCATCAAAGTTGTGCACATAGCACAGGTCTTGGGGTGGGGGTTCTTTTAAGCTAAGCTTTTGGAGGAATGCTTTCACTATGGAATTTTTCCCCGTGCCGGGGCTGCCTGCAACGTAAATATTATAGCGAAAGTCTTTGATACCTAATCCCAGCTCGAGGGCGCGCAGGGCGCGCTCCTGCCCAATGACGTCATCGAGGGGCTTGCACTCGGCCGTCGTCTCGACGCCGAAGATCTCGGGATCGCAGCGGCGGCGCAGCTCTTCTGGCGATAAACGAACTGCCATCGTCCGGGGTTCCCCCTTCTGGGTGGGCGTGAACGCCCCCGGGGTCTTTAAGAATACCCGATGCTGTTAGGGAGAGCAAGGGCGCTTACCGGGAGACGCGGATCTCGCTGTCCCCAACGACAGGAGCCACCAGGCGCGGCGAAAAGCTCGTTAGCAGTCCCTTCAGTGGGAACGTGCTTGTTGGGGTATTAGGCGGGACGACTAAATCATAGATAACAGCGACGATCTGCCCTGGGGAGAAGCGTTGCATCCACAGCCATTGCAGCTCGGATTTCTTCAAGATCGCGCCACCATTTTGGACTTCTTTCACTGTCCAGCCCTTAGGGGGGTCTTCGTCGAGCCCCAGCCCGTTGACAGTCTGATTGATCCTCAACACGATGATGACGCGCACAGTCTGGCCGGGGGCAACAGACCCGCTGGGGGGCAAGGCGAGGGAACGCCGCACGGTCACGGGAGCTTCCGTGACTTTGACGATCTTGCTGAGCGAGCCTGTGGCGCCGCGATTGTCGGTCACTCGTAGATTGATGCGCCACTCCCCAGCGCGGTCGAAGAGCCGCGTCGTCGTCGGAACTGTCTTCGTTTCGTCGAATTTCCCGTCGCCGTTGAAGTCCCACTCGTACTTCACGATGGAGCCATCAGGATCTCTTGACCCTGAAGCATCGAACGTCACAAGGGAATTGGTATCGGGGTTTTGGGGGGTGAAGCGAAAATCGGCGCGTGGCGGAGTGTTGCTCTGGGCTTGAGCAAGGGAGGCCATAAGCAATCCCAGCGTCGTCAGCAGCATCAGTGTTTTGACAGAGATTCTCATCGCACAGACCTCCGACACAGTTTGACAGTTATTCAGTTCTCAGTTTTTCAGTTTAGCGGCTCGACTGGGAACTCTGAACTCTCTCACGGCAGCGGCCCGAAGACCGATGCCCCGGTCAGCCAATATGCTACGAGCGTTTGCAGTGTCTTGATGTCAATTTTACCAAACACCACCTTGCCGTCATCTTCTTTGTTCTTCACGTCTTTGTTAGGGATCCAGAAGGAAGAGACAGCTACTTGGATTTGCTCGAAGCTAATCGTGTTCGTGTCCAGCCATAAATCCACCTTGGGGTTGTCAGCAGTGCGCACGTCCATGCGCGCGAAGATCACAGGAAAAGAGAGCTTGGTGACGACTTTGATCTCCGTCTCCCCCGTGATCGTGTGCTCGAACGCCGGCGAGGCACTACTGATTGAACCTGACAATTTGATCACGCGCGGTTCGGGTTTGTCCGGCTCTGGGATGGTCAGCTCGTATTCAATAGTGCGCGTGGTACCAGCCTCAAGGGTCTCCAAGAAGACCCACAGGGCTTCGCTTGGGCTAGAGCGCGACATACCGCTCTCAGTCGAGATGAGTCTGAACGTCAGATCTTGATCGGCATACTTGCTGAAGCGCTCCGTCACCACCAAGCCGTTGATGCGATCCAGCGCTTGAATGGTGAGCTTGACTTTCACGCGCTCGCCGGGGATGGTCTCGTCGTTAGGCAAATTCGTGTCAATCGTGCGGGTCGCGATCGCTCGCGGCGTAAAGATTTTGACAATCTTGGTGGCACTAGCGCGCTCGTTGTCGGTGTCCGTGACGGTCAGCGTGACAGAATAGCTGCCGTCGGCGCTGTAGCGGTGGATAGGGTTCTGTTCTGTCGAGGTTGTCCCGTCGCCAAAGCTCCACTCCCACGCGACGATTCCCACGTCGTCGGTCGAACGATCAATGAACGTAACGGATTCGTTGGCCTTGGGTTCTGCGGGTAAGAAATCGAAGTTCACCGAGGGCGGACGGTTGCGCTCCCGCACCAGCAGCGAGATCGGGGTGATCGTCGGCGTGACCAATCGGCCCCGCGAATCTAGATAGCTGAAGATGGGCCTGAGCTGAGCCGTGCCCGTTTGCAAGGCCCTTACGATGAAGCTTGTTTCCCAGGTATCTCCAGCGGTGAGGCCATCGAGTTCCCAAAAGAGCGTCGTCGTTTTGTCAGGGTTGCTCGTCACGCGATTCGGCGCGTTGAACGTTGCAAAGCCATAGCTCAAAAACGCTGGCAGCACAAGCGTGATCTTGATCTGTCGGGCTATGGTCTTCTTGCCCAGCGCTTGGGCGATCTCTCTGGGAACTGTGTCGGTGAATTGCTCGAAGAACTGGCCTTGGGTCAGCCGGGCTACCTCGCGCAGGAGTGTCCTATCGGGATTGCGCCCCGTCGCGATGGTGAATATTGCGACGCCGCTCTCAGCAGCGCGCTGGGCCTGCGAGAGGGGCGTGCGCCCGATATTGAAGCGCCCATCACTAACTAAGACCATCGCCCACGATGCTTCTTCGCGCCCGTTAATGACAAGCGTGTCAAGGGCTTTCGCGATTCCCTCACCGACAGCTGTCTTGCCCAAGGGCTTTAAAAGTTTCAACCCTTGGCGGACAGCTTCGTGATCGAACGTGAGCGGGACATCGACGCGGGCATCTGTGCCAAAAGAAACTAATCCAACACGATCTGATGGCGAGAGGGCCCCGATGATCGCTGAGCCGATCTTCTCCATCTCGCGGATGTTGACAGTCGCGGAGCGGTCTATCACGAGAAAGAGATCTGTTGGGGCGCGCTCCCCGACCTGGCCAGCAGACAAACGCAACGTGATCGTGCCCTCTTGATTGATGAAGAGTGCTGGTGGGGAGATGCTGAGCTCAAGTTGCACGGGGGGCCCACTGACCTGAGCTAGCCCAGTGATCGTTAAGAGACTGAGCAAACTCGCTGTGAAGAGTATTGGTCTCATCTTCCTGCTCCTTCCAAACTTCGCCTGGACCGTACGCCGGCCAGGGGCCGATGCAGCCCACGCACAGCGTGTAGGCAAAGTCTGCTCATCGTGTCGAGGCCGGTAGCGGTTGATCCACCGGCGTATCCGTGAGCCAATACGAGACCAGCGTTTGCAGCATACGGAAATCTATAGTCTTCCCGCAGGTCCCGATAACTTCTTCGTCCTCCAGCCAGAGCGCGATTGCTGTCTGAATCTGCGCAAAGCTGATCTTGCTCGACAGCGAGACATCTATCGAGTTCTGCTCCACATTGAGATACGCGATAGCTACGGGGATCTCCAAGCATTCGACGACGTTCACCGTTTGATCTTTGCCCACCTCGCTCTCGAAGCGTGGCATGAACGACTCAATCATCCCTTGGATTATATACGGGCTGATGATCTCATCTGTAGGCACGATCACTTCATACAGAATGCTGCGGCGCGCACCGGCAGGGATCTTCTCCGTGAGGATCCAGGTGTTTACGTCCTGCTTGAACGCTGCCCTGGTGACGCCTTCCAGCGGCCTCACTTCCCAACGTTCGGGCAGCTTTTCTGTGAGCGTCAACCCCAAGAGATCTTTCTCAGCTTGTATTTCGACTTTCACTCTAAAAATGTTGCCGTTCGGTGTGCGCAGATAGACCTGATAGAACGGAAGCGGTGCTAAAATCGAGCGCATCGCTGATCCGCCGATCGACGTATCTTCTTCGAGGGCGCGGTCGACAGGCACACCCGCCAAGTGATGGGCAACGATCTGCTTGAGAGATTCAAGATCAAGCGGCGCGTCGCACGTCCCTGGCACGGGCGTGTCTTCCTGCCAGAATGCAACTGCCCGCTGCATCTGGTCGAATGTGATCTCCTCAGACATCCGGAGGTCGACTGTATTGGTAGCTGTGTCTAAGTGCGCGATAGCAACAATCGCCGGCAGGCACGTCACAATAGAGATGCGTGAGAAGGACTCGTTCGTCTCGCCCAACACGGGGATTTCTTTAATATCCGGGACGGTGCTGGAGACGCGCCCAACAATGTCGAAATCTTGGGGCAGCGGCCCGCCAATCAACTGATCAGTCTTGGGGATGGTGACGTCATAGACAATACGACGCGTCTCGCCGCTGCGCACAATAGTTGGGAAGATCCATTGCGTTTGGGCGGCTTTGAATGTCGCCCCCCCGCTGTCGATAGGAGTGACCTCCCACCGGGCGGGCAGGTCTTCGTCTAACCCGAGACCGCTCATGGAGGTCCGCACCGTGATTGTGACGGTGACACGGAAGGTCGTCCCAGGAGCAGCGTGGGTCGTCGAGACGGTACGCTTGGCGAACGCGACTTCTTTCTCGACCGTGATAGTCTTGGTCACTTGACCGATGGCGCCCTTGTCGTCGGTGACGCGTAGCGTGACTTTCACTTCTCCGATCTGAGTGAACGTCCACTGCACTGTAGGTTTGTCCGTGGAGATCTCGAAGATCCCATCGGAATTGAAGTCCCACTCGTATTTGACGATCTTGCCGTCAGCGACTTGAGAAGCGCGGGCGTCAAACGTCACGGGCACGTTGACGCTGACGACCGACGGAGAGTACGTAAAGTCTGCTTTCGGGGGTGCGCGGCGGAAGGCGCTCAACACCAACGGCTCAACAAGGCTAGGCAGCTGGAATCTCTCTGGAGCGATGGGGTCGCCGCTGAGCACTTGCCAGCCGTCAATGCCCCGGATAAACGTAGGTGTAATGACGATCTCGAACTCATCAGGGAGGCCATTAATCACGACACCATCAGCGCGCTCCGGCAGCCAGCGCCAGGTCATCGTAGCTACGGGCGGGTTGAACTCGTAGGTATCAGCTGGGTCGTCGCGCAGGGCGATTCGTGCGGTGGGCGGCAATCCGTCGAAGCGCAGGGTCGCTTCTCCGCCTCCGACGTTGCCTGGCTTGCTCAAGATAATAATTAAGCTCAGATCACGTGTGTTAGCGTCACGATAGAAGAAGACGATGGCCTGGTTGGCGACTTCCAAGCCCGTATTAGGTTGATCATTGGCAAAGCGATAGAAGTCTACAGCCGAGCCCGGCTGCGTTAACGGGGTAATGGGGGTTGAGAACGCTCCTTGACGCGCGAGGAAGAACGAAGTCGTCTGAACAGTCCCTTGGCTTGCTCCGGTGACAGCGAGCAGAGCCAGCACTATAAGCCCACAGAGAGATTGTCGAATGACACGCATCGCGGCCTCCTTCTATAATATCATATCTGCCTCAGTATAGCGAGCGATCCCCCCTGAGACAGTGATTCAAATTACCCACTGCACCAACTTCCCCTTGGTTTGAGCATAGCACAGCTTGCGGCCAAAGGCAAGCGGGCGTAATGGCGATTACAGTCTAAGAAAATGTGAGAGGGCTTTCGAGGTCTGAGGCCACAATCGCAGTGGGCGTTTGTCTGGAGAGGGGGTGCGCTCTGTCCTGATATTAGAGAAGAAGTTGGGCCCCATGCCGTGTGACAGGAGGGTCGAGGCTTTGTTCGCGGCAATCTGGCGGGCCAGATTGACGATGGCTTCGGATGGGGCCCAACCCATACGGTGTAGCTTTAGTATCGGGGATAGCCACTGCCCCAGTCAATGAGGTCTATCAAGACAAAACCTGAAGTTCATCAGAACTTGCTCAGTTCTTGATACAGATCGACGTCGCCGTTCTTAGCGATCTGTTTGTCTTCGTAGAGAGTGCCTAAGCGACGATAGAACTCGTCCGCGATATTATGAAAGACGCCCGTTGTGAGCGCTATGAGCCAGTAGCGCAGCGCGCCAAACTGCAACTGAATGAGTTTGAGTGCTAAGCGCGTGCACGTGTAATTTAAGAGCCCAGCAAACGCTGCATCATAATTTTGTGCTTTCGCTTGAGCGACGATCTGCTGAGCGAGCTGATCTATCAATGGGTCTAGGGGGCGACGGTCTTGTTGGGCAATATAGGGCATAGGGACCTCCTTATGTGAAGTATTGTACTTGATGGGATCAGGTTCGGCGACAGGGGTGGGCTTTCTTGCATGGCTTCGGCCTTAGCTTTAAGATAGAAGGCTCATGGGGAAGACCATCTATGTCGCGGTTACTTCTGAAGAAGCCAGGCTGATCACGGAAACTCTTGATAAGCACCACATTGCTTATGAACGAGAGCCAGGGCCGGTTGCTGGCTCCAGAGCAATGCTCGTCCATGAGAACGATCTTGGAGTGGCTGAGGCGCTTCTCCATGAGCAATCCATCCCAGAGCCTTCTCAAACTGCTCCTCTTCAAGAGCGTGGAGAAATCCCAACGTCAGAACTTCGCTGCGCGCGATGTTCTGTGCTTTTGCGTTACAGGGGCAAAAGATCGATTCAAGTCGGCTTCTGGGCAACTGGCTATATATGTCCCCGCTGCGGCCGTATTGAGCTATTCGAGCCGATCATCTTACGTGACTTCATTGCGCCGGATCATTCCCAAGGCGCTGACAGGTGACCGGCTGTCGTGTATAATACCCCGTCGTACATCTAAATCTTACACAAGGAGGTCGAATGTATGATCGTCAAGCTGCCCGACGGACGGACTCTTGAGCACAACGGTCCCGCGACTTTGAAGGACGTGCTCGCCACGACGGCAAAGGAGCTTTCGCAGACCACCGTCGGCGCCAAGCTTGACGGTGAGATCGTCGACCTTCATCGAGTGCTACCAGCTGACGCGACAGTCGAACTGATCCCTCTGGACTCCCCTGAAGGAGCTGCGATCTATAGACATAGTTATTCGCATATCATGGCGCAAGCCGTGCGCCGGCTCTTCCCCGGCGTCAAGTTAGCGATTGGCCCAGCCGTCGAAGACGGCTTTTATTACGACTTCGACGTCGAGAGCCCCTTCACGCCAGAAGACCTAGAGAGGATCGAAGCCGAGATGAAGAAGATTGTCAAGGAGAATTATCCGTTTGAGCGCTTTGAAGTCTCCAAAGACGAAGCACGCCATATGCTCAAGGATGAGCCGTACAAGCTCGAGCTGTTAGAAGAGATCCCTGACGAAAAGGTCTCGTTCTATCGCGATGGGGATTTTATTGATTTATGTCGCGGCCCGCACATGCTGAGCACCGGGCAAGTCAGATACTTTAAGCTCTTGAATGTCGCTGGAGCGTACTGGCGCGGCGATGAGCGCAACAAGATGCTCCAGCGCATCTACGGGACGGCGTTCGCGACGAAAGAAGCGTTAGAGCGGCATCTGCAGATGCTTGAGGAAGCAAAGAAGCGCGATCACCGCAGGCTTGGCAAAGAGTTAGAGATTTTCTTCTTCGACGAAGAGGTCGGGCCAGGGCTGCCCCTGTGGCTTCCCAAGGGTGCGATCCTCATCGAGGAGCTAGAGAAATTAGCGAAAGAGACCGAAGCGAAGGCGGGCTATGTGCGCGTGCGCACGCCCCATATCTGCAAAGAGTCTATGTATGTGAGAAGCGGGCATCTGCCGTACTATCAAGAGTCAATGTACCCGCCGATGGAGCTGGAGGGTGTGAAGTACTATATCAAGCCAATGAACTGCCCGCATCACCATAAGATCTTCGCAGCACTTCCGCGGAGCTATCGCGATCTCCCGTTACGGCTTGCTGAGTACGGCACGTGCTATCGCTACGAAAAATCCGGGGAACTCTTCGGGCTGATGCGCGTGCGCAGCATGCAGATGAACGACGCGCATATCTATTGTACGCTCGATCAGTTTGAAGAGGAGTTTCTCGCGGTCTGTCGGATGTACTTAAATTACTTTAAGCTCTTTGGGATCGAAAAGTATCTGATGCGCTTTAGCACGCACGACCCCAAGGAGCTGGGCAAGAAATACGTCAACGAACCCGAGCTGTGGAAGCAAACTGAAGAGATGGTGCGACGTGCGCTCAAGAACGGGGGAATCAATTATGTCGAAGTCTCCGGCGAGGCAGCGTTCTACGGCCCCAAGATCGACGTCCAAGTCTGGAGCGCCATCGGGCGCGAGTTTACTTTAGCGACCAACCAAGTAGATTTCGCCGTGCCGCGGCGCTTCGGGCTGGTCTATAAAAACGCCCAGGGACAAGACGAGACCCCCATCTGTATCCATCGTGCGCCGCTGAGCACCCATGAACGTCTCATCGGGTTCTTGATCGAGCACTATGCCGGAGCGTTTCCGGTGTGGCTCTCCCCGGTGCAAGCCGTGGTGCTGCCCATCACTGACAGACAGCACGAATACGCCCAGAAAGTCTTACAG
Source organism: uncultured Thermotogae bacterium (assembly GCA_964473325.1). Classification (GTDB taxonomy): domain Bacteria; phylum Bipolaricaulota; class Bipolaricaulia; order RBG-16-55-9; family DRXL01; genus JANXCC01. Next base: position 8,236 of record CAYYOG010000005.1, on the reverse strand, counting down.
AAGCTCAAGGATTCTAACATCCGTGCGGAGCTCGACAGCAGCAGCCACACGCTCAACTATCGCATCCGGCACCATCAGTCGCAGAAAGTTCCATATATGCTGATCGTGGGCGAGCGCGAAGCGCAGAGCGATCAAGTCGCAGTGCGCTTGCGCACGGGGAAGGACCTTGGGCCTAGACCCCTTGCCGAAGTTATCAGGATAATCTGTGAGAAGATTGCCACGCGGTCATTGGAGCTATGAACGAGAAAGGAGGGCCCGGCAGGAAGGGGCTTCCTGCCGGGGTGGGCCTGCATCCTCCGGGCCTAGCGGAGGGTCAGCTGAATCACTGAGAAGAACGAAACCAATCCCGTTAGTATTGTCAAGAGTGCTGAGCTTGCGAGGATGATCTGCTGTGATCGCGAGAGTATCTTCATTGTTTGCATTCCCCCTTGTGCTGAGCTCAGCATAGCACAACGAGGGTACAGAGTCTGTACAGGCAAAGTGAAAATTTCGTGGAAGAAAAAAACCCCTCTCCCGTGGCACGGGAGAGGGGTCAGGGTGAGAGCCAATTCAGCGCACTAGCACGAACTTGTTGAGCAGTCGGGTCTGCTGCCCATCGGGTCTCGTAATAGTGAGCACGTACCAATAGAGCCCATTGGCTGGAGTCCGCGGCCAGCGCAGCGTTAACGTTGGCCCAGCACTCTCTTGGGTCGTGATCTGGCGCCCATCTAAGCCGTACACTGTGACTTTCAGAGAGCACCCATAGCAGTTCTGCACGCTCCAGCGCAACTCTCTGGGCTTGAAACGCACACTCTGTTCTAGGGCTTGCAGCTCGATGAACTCTTGCGGTCTGACGAGGCGGAAGCGCTTGCGTCGGTCAGCGAGCTTCAACGCCGCACGTAGCTGTGATGAGACTTTGTCGATGCGCGCAATCGCGCCGTTCATCAGGGCCCGCCACTGCGCGAACGCTATGAGCAGTTTATCGCGGGCACTTTGGATCAGCTCGGCAGGCGACATCGCTTCGACGGGGCCGACTTCCACAGCGAGCTCTCCAAACCCTGAGAGGCTGTCCTCAGCTTCTGCCAGCAGATCGAGAGCCTCTTCGAGCATCGATTCGATCTCGTCAAGACGATCGCCTGGGTCCTCAGTAAACTCGATCAGGGCATCGATCGATTTGCGAATGCGATTAGCGCGCTCCGTGCTTATTGTATTAGCCTCAACGAAGGCGTCCACTTGGGCGCGCACTCCTTCGGCTCGCCCCGCTAAGGACTCCATCAAGAAGCGCGTATCAGCGAGAGAGACGAGTAGTTCATTGACGGTCTCTTGGGTCTGACTGATGAGCTGGCGTGCTCGCTCATGAGCGCCAAAGCTATTGAGCAAGCTGAGAGCCAAGCGCAGATCTTCCAGAGGCTTGGAGAGGCTCAACGTGCGCCCATGCTCAATGGTGTCGCGCTTCATCGCGCCGAGCTCATTGCGGCCTTCTGCTGGTGGGGTGGTCCTCCTGGCTTCGACGGCTACAGTGCATGAGGCGCTTGCGCCTTCAGGGTCTCTGACGGTCAATCTCACAGAGTATGAGCCTTCTTTGTCGGCATTAAACGACGTGGTGGCAGCCGCAGGATTTGCGATCACAGCTTGGCTGTCGGTGGGCTTGGTGATGAACGCCCACTGGTATGTTAACGTCCGGCCTTCGGGATCAGAAGAACCTGATCCGTCCAAAGTGACCGTCTGGCCGACGAGCACTTCTGCTGGAACAGTTCCACAGCTTGCTGTGGGCGGCTGATTGGGCGGTGGAGCTTGTGTCACCGTGATTGTCTGCTGCGCAGTCACTGTTGCTCCAGTATTGTCAGTGACGGTCAATTTAATCGTGACGCTGCGTGGTGTTGTGGGGCAAGTGAAGCTCACCGTGGGGCCGGTAGCGTCGGGAGTGCCGTCGCCGTTGAAATCCCATTCGTATCTTATTATCTGTCCATCAGGGTCATATGATCCGGAGCCATCGAGCGTGATAGTCTGTCCCGTGTTGCATGTGTATGGCTGAGTATCAGGCTGGCCGTCGGGGATCGGGCCGGGATCAGCTACAGGAGGCTCGTTGAGGGTAGCGACCAATTTTTGTCTAAGTGCGTCTTCCAGATCCGCGAAAGTCCTGACGATAACGACGAAGCCATTTTGATGCCCAGCTGGGAAGGGGGGAGCTAACTTGGCCGGTTGCGGCCAGGCTAACTGCAATAGAAAGTCTCTAAATTCCGGGTCTTGCTCGACAATACCGATGCCCTCACAATCAAGCTGGTCGAGCCCGGCTGCCACCGCTTCATCACGGGCTTCGAGTGTCTGCCTTTTGGCCTCAGAAGGGGGAGAGGGAAGATTGGGTTGGCCATCGGAGATGACGTTGAAGACTTGACGCGCTCCCACTCGCGCTTTATTCCCTGTAATGAGCGTCGCGGCAAGACGAACCCCGGAGACCATCGGCGTGAAGCCGCCGCCTTTAATAGTTGCTCTCACTCTTTCAGCAATACTACCGACATTCTCCGCTGTGATAATCGTCATAGGGACTTCCACGCGAGCCCCTTGTATCCTAGTAGCTGGATCGGTCACGTTCCCGGAAAACTGCACCAACCCAAACTCGACAGTACTGTTTTGAGGCACGACGGCTGGATCAGAGATAGCATTGGCGATGCCGTTGATCATGGTGATGAAGTCTGCATTGGAGATGCTGCCTGAGCCGTCCATGATGATCACAAGCTGAGTTTTGACGGTGCTGAACGTTTGGGCACTGGGCATGCTTACAAACAAACAGAGTAACCCCACGCTCAAGACGAAGATCTTCACACCTAAGCGAGCCATTGAAAACCTCCTTCATTGATCACGCTCTGAGAACATTATAGCATATCCTATCGGGGTGACAATGTAACTGACATCACGTTGATGTCAACAGCCCGCGGCTTTTCGCAATAATTCAGCCTTGTCCGTGCGTTCCCATGGGAGATTGAGGTCGCTGCGCCCCACATGCCCGTACGCAGCCAGGGGTGTGTAGATGGGGCGACGGAGATCTAAGTGCTCGATGATCGCTGCGGGGCGGAAGTCGAAGTGTTTTTCGATGAGCTTGACAATCTCGCCGTTGGGAAGTTTTCCGCTTCCGAATGTATCGACTGTGATAGCGAGGGGTCGGGCTTGCCCGATGGCATAGGCGACTTGGACTTCGCACTCGGTTGCTAACCTGGCTGCAACGATGTTCTTGGCGACGTAACGCGCATAGTAACTTGCCGAACGATCGACTTTGGTCGGATCTTTCCCTGAAAATGCCCCACCGCCGTGGCTGCCGTAGCCCCCATAGGTATCGACTTCGATCTTGCGGCCGGTCATGCCTGTGTCGCCGCAGGGGCCGCCGACCTCAAAGTGCCCCGAGGGATTGACTAAAATAACGGTCTGGGCGTCGAGCCACCTTCCCATTATGGGGCGGATAACCAGTTCTGTCAGATCACGTCGGATTTGCTCTTGGGAGACTTCGCCATCATGCTGGGCTGAGAGCACAACCGTGTGAGCCCGCGTGGGATGGCCCTTTTCGTCATATTCGACAGTCACTTGGGATTTGCCGTCAGGGCGCAGATAGGGGAGCCTCTTGCTCCGGCGTAGCTCCGCGAGCTTGCGCACCAACGCGTGCGCGAGCATAATGGGCAGCGGCATAAGTTCTGGAGTCTCTTGACAGGCATAGCCGTACATGATCCCTTGGTCGCCTGCGCCAATAGCGTCATATGGGTCTTCTGAAGATTTTTTGACAACAGCTTGGGCGATGTCGGGTGACTGTTCGTGGATCGAGACGAGCACCCCGCAGTGATCGGCGTCGAACCCGTATTCGGGCTTGTCATAGCCGATCTTTCTGATAGTTTCGCGGGCGATCTTGGCGTAGTCGACGTGTGCTGTTGTCGTGATCTCCCCAGCAATTAAGACCAAGCCATTCGTGGTGAACGTCTCGCACGCGACGCGGGCGTACGGGTCTTGGGAGAGTATGGCGTCTAAAATTGCGTCGGAGATCATGTCGCACATCTTATCAGGGTGTCCTTCAGCCACGGACTCGGAAGTAAAAAGATACATGCTCATAGCAATGCTCTTGAGATTATAACACGCTCCTTGAGTGCTAGCTAGTTGTTGGCTAAGATAAGCAATGCTGCCGTTTATACTCTTAGGGATTTTGCAGGGGCTGACGGAGTTTCTGCCCATCAGCAGCTCGGGGCATCTGGCGCTGGCGGAGCAGCTCTTTGGCGTGCAGAAGCCAGGGATCGTCTTCGACATCTTCGTGCACTTTGGGACTTTGCTCTCGGTGTTGTGGGTCTTTCGGGAGAGAATCTTTGGCTTAGCGCTTGCGCCCGTGCGCGGGGGAGAAGAGTTAAGAGTTTTGGGAATGCTCGTCCTGAGCTCTCTCCCTACGGGGATCTTGGGATTGGCGCTGAACTCTGTTGCTGAAGCAGCGTTTGCGCGGAGCTGGGCCGTGGGGCTTGGATTGCTCGTCACGGCGAGCGTGCTCTTCTTTGTCGAGCGTTTAAGCAGCGCAGGGACAAAGTCGCTCGCGCAGCTCACGTGGCGCGATGCGCTCTGGATCGGGCTGGCACAGGGGATTGCTGTGTTGCCGGGGATCTCTCGCAGCGGGAGCACGATTGCGATGGGGCTTTTCTGGGGGCTGCGCCGCACCGACGCGGCTGAATTCTCGTTCTTGCTCTTCATCCCCACGATCGCCGGCGCAACGCTCTTGAAGCTCGGTGAAGCATTGGCTGATCCATCAGCGCATAGTGCTCTGTGGGGAAGCTATCTTGCTGGGACGGTCGTCGCGTTTCTCTCGGGTGTGGTCGCAATTCGCTTTTTGATGAGATTCTTGCGCGAGCGCCGCCTGACGCCGTTTGCAATCTATTGTTGTATTATCGGGCTTATTGCCGTGCTATGGGGCATAGCGAGGTAAAGCGCGCTCGAAGGCGTGTGCGACGCGCAAGAGCTTCCTCTCTTGAAATCTATCGGCGATGAGCTGTATCCCGAAGGGCAAGCCCTCTACTGTGCCCCCAGGAACAGAAATAGCTGGGATGCCTGCGAGGCTAGCGGGCACTGTGAAAATGTCCGACAGATACATCGCTAACGGGTCTGTGAGACGCTCGCCGAGTTTAAACGCCGGCGTCGGCGACGTCGGCGAGATGATAATATCTACGCTCTGAAAAGCATTTTCAAAATCTTGTCGAATGAGGGCCCGCACTCTCTGAGCCTTCCCGTACCAAGCTTCGTAGTATCCTGCGCTGAGCGCATACGTGCCGATCATAATTCTGCGTTTGACTTCAGGGCCGAAGCCCCGGTCGCGGCTCTCCGAGAACATTGCTTCGACGGAGCTGTCGCTCGCACGCTTGGTGTAGCGCACCCCGTCAAAGCGCGCTAAATTCGCGCTCGCCTCCGATGACGAGATCAGATAATATGTTGGGATTGCGTATTCTGTGTGAGGCAGCGAGAGCTCAATGATCTCTGCGCCCAGCTCACGAAAAGTCTTGATCCATGACTCGACGCACGCTTTGGCTTGGCCTGAAAGATCAGAGATATACTCTGTGGGCACTCCAACGCGAAAGCCTGTAATCTCTTGTCCGAGCTCTTGGGTGTAGTCTTCCCTTGGGCGCTTGGCACTTGTCGAGTCGTTGGGGTCGTGCCCGGCAATATAATTTAATAAAAGAGCGCAGTCGCGCACGTCCTTGGTCATGGGGCCGATCTGATCGAGGGAGCTTGCAAACGCGACAAGCCCGTAGCGCGAGACGAGTCCGTACGTTGGCTTCAGGCCGACGATCCCACAGAACGACGCGGGCTGGCGGATCGAGCCTCCCGTGTCTGAGCCTAACGCGCAGATCGCTTCGTGGGCTGCAACGGCCGCTGCTGATCCTCCCGAGGAGCCGCCGGGGACACGCTCCAAATCGTGGGGATTACGTGTGGGAAAGAATGCGCTGTTCTCGGTAGACGAGCCCATCGCGAATTCATCTAGATTTGTCTTGCCCAAGATCGTCGCCCCGGCATCTTTGAGTCTCGTGATGACTGTGGCGTCGAAGATCGGCTGAAAGTCCTCTAAGAGTCGCGATGCGCACGTCGTCTTCAAATCTATCGTCGAGATATTGTCTTTAACGGCGATGGGCAGGCCCCGTAAGGGCTTATCGTTCAAGCGTTCGCACTCTTGTAATAGTTGTTCTTGCGGGACGAGTGAGATATATGCCCGGATTTGAGGTTCTCTCTCAGTGATAGCACGGTAGAGATCTAGAATAACATCGCGGGGATGGATCTCATCCTTCTCGATGAGGTCAAGCAGTTCGTGTAAAGGTCTTTCGTTGAGATTCATAACGAAAAAAGCTCCAAGCTCACCGTTACAAGTTCAGAACTTGGAACTTTCCACTTGCAACCGAAAGCGAGCTGGTGCCGAGGGAGGGATTTGAACCCTCACGGGATTAACTCCCCTACGGTCCTGAGCCGTAGGCGTCTGCCAATTCCGCCACCCCGGCACGCTGCGCGTGGGCTTCACCTTTGCCAGCTCATGGCTGACGAAAAAATATTTTAACGCACTAGACTTGGCTTGTCAACCAGTTTCAGGCTATACTAACTCTATGACCGACGAATGCTTCGTCATTGTAAATCTCTTGGCGGGGCGGGGACGGTGCCGGCGGCTCTGGCCAGCCATTGAGCGCGCCTTGAGGTGCTCTCGGCTCTCTTTTCACCATGTATTTACAGAAGCCCCTGGCGCGGCTATCGCTATTGCCCAGCGCGCAGCACGAGATTTTTCTACCGTCGTTGCCGTTGGGGGAGATGGCACCATCCACGAGGTTGCCACGGGGCTGATGGGGACGAACACCAAGCTGGGGATCATCCCTGCTGGCACGGGAAATGACTTTGTCAAGATGCTCGGCATCCCTCCGAAAGACCCAGTGCAAGCCATTCCCATCCTGGAGCAGGGGCAGACTAAGCGGGTGGATGTCGGGCGCATCGGCGAACACTACTTTGTCAATGGGCTTGGGGTTGGGCTCGATGGAGCGATTGCTTGGCGAGTCTTTCGCAGCTGGCGCTGGCCAGGATTAGCTCGCTGGATTTATCTGTACGCCTCGGTCCGTGAAGCGCTGAGTTTTCGCAGCCTAGAGTTAGAAGTTATAGCCCCAGACTGGCGACACTCTGGGAAGCTTTTGATGGTCGGGGCCTCGAACGGGCGCTATCACGGCGGAGACTTTAAGCTCGTTCCAGAGGCCGAGATCGACGACGGGCTCTTTGATGTCTATATGATCTCTGATATGCCGCCCCTCAAGCGCTTGCGAGAGATTCCTAAGACACGTCGTGGGGAGCATATCTTTCTGCCAGAGGTGCAGATCAAGCGCGCGACGCAGGTTGAGATTCTTGCGAAACATCCCTTGCCGGGGCACCTCGATGGTGAGCCCACAGAGTTCCCTGCAGGGAAGATCCGTGTCGAGCTGTTGCCCAAAGCGTTAGAGGTGATTGCAAACCTTCCAGGGGGGTGGCAAAAGTGAACAGTCCAGACGAAGTCTGGTGGAGCGGGCGACGGGATTCGAACCCGCGACACCTGGCTTGGGAAGCCAGTACTCTACCCCTGAGCTACGCCCGCACGTTACTTATTATAGCACGTTCCCCAGACAAGGGCAAGACCCCTGAGGTGGAGGTTGGAGCTCTGAGTTCGAGCATCGGCCTCACCGTCTGCCCTCGGCATCAGTCTTGATCAGCCAGAAGTCAGACTTCCCCGCGCCAAAAGACTGGGTCTCCCCCAGCAGGATGAAACCGCCGTCGGAAGTTTGCCGGACTGAGTAGCCAATATCCTTCTTGCTGCCTCCGAATGTACGTTCCCAACCACCTAAAGAACTGTGCACCCGTCCTCCTTGGATGTCATTGCTACCAGCCAAGGCCAAAACACCCAAGACCACGCTTAATCCTACTACTGCACATTTGAGAGGCATCTTCATCACTCCTTCTTCTTAATCTAATCTTAGCAAGCCCAAGCTTTCACCGCATTGGAGGAGGTGGTGGCGGCGGCGGTGGATCTCCTTCTGCTGGAGAGATCTGCACCGCTGTTGTTGGCCGCGCCTGCGCTTGCCCTGGGGGTGCATCACAGCCTGCCCCTGGCCTTCTCCCCGCCTGCAAGCAGGCCTGGTCACGCACAGACTCTGGATGCAGCCTGCTACAGAGCGCGCCAATGCAGGTGTAGTTGAGCTTTCCATTGGCATCCGTCCAGCTGATTACAATAGCCACGTTACTCCCT
>CAYYOG010000004.1:0-114670 GCA_964473325.1 uncultured Thermotogae bacterium | reverse complement strand
TTTGACGCTCCGCGCCCAGTATTATAAAATGCCCGTGTGTCTATTATAGATCAAAGGAGGAGATTATGGCAACCCCAGTGAAGACAGATCGTCTGGCATTTCTGGACCAAGAGCTGAAAAACCTAGAAGAACAAGGCTTCGTCTGGAGACCACGAATACTTCAGAGTGAACAGCGCGCCCGCGCCGTCTTCGACGGAAAAGAAGTCGTCAATCTCTCGTCCAATAACTATCTGGGCTTGACGAACCATCCCAAGATGCGCGAAGCTGCCAAGAGAGCCATAGATCAGTACGGCGCGGGAGCAGGCGCCGTCCGGCCTATCGCCGGCACGATGACCCTGCACAGAGAATTAGAAGAGAAGCTCGCGCGCTTCAAGGGCGTCGAAGCGACTTTGGTCTTTCAGAGCGGGTTCGCCGCGAACTTAGGGACAATTCAAGCGCTTATTGGCCCCGGCGATGTCATCTACTCTGAAGAACTCAACCACGGCTCGATCATCGACGGGTGTCGTTTAAGCAAAGCAGAGATCCTCAGATGGCCCCACAGAGACGTCGATGCTTTGAGACAACTCTGCAAAGAGACGAGGCAAAAGTATCGCCGTGCGCTTTTAGTGACCGACGCAGTTTTCAGCATGGACGGCGACATCGCTCCCATGAGAGAGCTCGCTGACGTCGCCGAAGAGTTTGACTTGATCTTTATGGTGGATGACGCGCACGCGTCAGGTGTGCTGGGGCGAGCTGGGCGCGGCTCGGTGGATCACTTCGGGCTGCACGGGCGAGTAGACGTTCAAATGGGCACGCTCAGCAAAGCGTTGGGCGTGATGGGCGGGTACATCGCTGGCTCGAGGAATCTTATAGAATTTTTGATTCAAAGAGCGCGCCCGTGGCTGCTCTCGACCGCGCATCCGCCGGCGGTCGTCGCCGCGGCAATAGCTGCTATTGAGATCTTAGAAAGCCCCGAAGGCGAACAATTAGTGAAGAAGCTCTGGGAGAACGCGAGATACTTCAAGAGTGAACTCAATAAACTCGGCTTTAACACCGGGGCAAGCGAGACCCCCATCACCCCGGTGATCGTCGGCAGCAGCCATAACGCCAAGCAGTTTGCCAAGCGACTCTTTGAAGAGGGCGTCTTCGCGCAAGAGATCGTCTTCCCAATGGTCGCGCGCGATAAGGCGCGCGTGCGCACCATCGTCACGGCTATGCACTCTAGAGAAGACTTAGATTGTGCGCTCAACGCATTCAAGAAAGTCGGCAAAGAACTGGCGTTGATATGATCGAGCGTTATTCTCTTTCTCCGATGAAGGAGCTGTGGACCGAAGAAGCTAAATACCAACGTTGGCTTCAGGTCGAGCTTGCTGTTGCGGAAGCCCAAGCTGAGCTGGGCTATATCCCCACAGAAGCTGCCCAAGCGATCAAAGAGAAAGTCAGACTGAACGTCACGAGAGCCAAGGAGATCGAAGCCCAGATCGGCCACGATCTCTTAGCGTTTGTGCGCTCATTAGAAGAGAGCGTCGGCCCGGAGGGACGCTATATTCATCGCGGGCTGACGTCGTACGATATCGAAGACACGGCGTTGGGATTGGCGTTCAAGGAATCGCTGGAGATCCTCATTGACGATGCGACGAAGCTCGCAGCAGTCCTCAAGCGCCGCGCCGTGGAGCACAAGCGAACACTGATGGTCGGGCGCACCCACGGGATGCACGCCGAGCCCATTACGTTTGGGCTGAAGCTCTTAATCTGGTACGACGAGATGGGGCGCAATATCCAGCGTCTACACGAGGCGCGACAGCTCATCTCAGTGGGGAAAATTTCAGGTTCTGTGGGGACTTACGCGCACGTCGACCCGGAAGTTGAGCGGCGCGTCTGCGCCAAGCTTGGCTTGACCCCAGCGCCGATCTCCAATCAGATCGTGCAGCGCGACCTGCACGCGCACGTCTTGACGACGCTGGCGATCTGCGCCGGAACGATAGAAAAGATCGCGACGGAGATAAGAAATCTCCATCGCACCGAGATCGCCGAAGTTCGTGAGGGCCGTCCCCATGGCTCTTCATCAATGCCCCATAAACAGAACCCGTCAACGTGCGAGACGCTGACAGGGCTTGCCAGAATCGTGCGCATGAACGCCTTAGCTGCTCTAGAGAATCAGACGATCTGGCATGAGCAAGACTTAACGCGCTCGTCGGTTGAGCGCATCATCTACCCTGATAGTTTTCTCGCTCTGCACTATATGCTCGTCAGAATGACAAGCGTGATCGAGCAGCTTGTCGTCAATGCTGAGCGCATGAGACAAAACTTAGAACTTAGCTACGGCACGCTCTTCTCGCAGGCTCTGCTCCTGAAGCTCACAGACAAAGGGATGGCGCGGGCGCGAGCGCATGAACTGATCGGCGAGCTTGCAGTCAAAGCCCTCACTGAACACAAAGACTTCAGATCGCTTGTTGCAGCACACCCTGAGATTCAAAAATTGCTCAGCCCTAAAGAACTCGACGAGCTGTTTAACTACGAATATCATTTGAAACACGTCGAGACGATCTTTGCGCGCTTTGGCGGCGACTGACTTGCATCGTTCGGCTCTATACGAGATAATAAGAACGCTCTTCCAAAACTCGTAATCCAGAGGTGATACGCCTATGGCTTACGTTTCGAAGAAGGACCTCATTGACAAGCTCAACCCCCTGCTGGATGACTTGACCGAGCAACACAACGATTTAGAGGCAGCCTGGGAGGAGATGGATCGCGAGAGCATCGAGGATCTTCTTGATCAGATGGCAAGGACGCTACACGAGATGCGCACAACTCTTGAAGAATCGAAAGATTAGCTAGGTGTGCATCGTGGCTACGTGGGAAAGTCGGGGGCAAGGGTTCCTTGCCCCTTATCACTTGAGATAGAAAGAACCTTGACGTAAGATAGCAGTATATACTCAGCCTAAGGAAGGGAAAAACTCATGGATAAGGCATTTCGCATCGAGTCGTTGCTCTCAGCGCGGCTTTTTATGAGCCCGCAGATCGTCGGGGATCGCGTCTATTTCATCAGCGATCTTTCAGGAAGACTAAGTCTCTACGCGATGAACAAGGGCGGCAGCGTCCCTGAGCCGCTTCTGCCCCCAGATATTGCTCTGCAGAACCCCACGCTCATGGGCGGCGTGCCGTTCTACGTGTTTCCAAAGCTCAAAAAGATCTTAGTGATGATAGATCGTGACGGCGACGAAAACTATCAGCCGTGCTTCATCCCCATTGACGGCGGCATCCCCGAACCCGTCTTCGGCGATCAGTTCAAGGGCCAGCAAGTGCACGCTCATCACTGTGACCCCGACAAAAATACAGCGTTCTTCCAAGTCGACCCGCGCACCAGCCCCGTCCATCAGACCTATCGAGTAGATCTACAAAAACTGAAGCTTGAAGACTTGGGCACAAGTCTCTATGGCAACTGGGTTGCCGGGGTCAATAAAGAGCACTCTAAGTTCATTCTCATTGATGGCTACACAGCAGGGGATCACGTCGTCTACATTCGCGAGCGCGACGATAAAGAACGAACTTTACTTTACGGTAAGCCCATAGAGGCTCGTGACAAAGGCGAGGAAGTCCCGCTTAATTCGATTCATTCGTGTCACTTCACGCCCAGAGACAAGGGCCTGCTCTTCGTCACCTCGCTCTTTGAAGACACCTATGGGCTCGGGTATATGAAGCTCACCAAGCCCGAAGATATTCAGCCCGTCACGATCAAGGGCACGATGCACAAGGGCATGGGCGAGCTCGAGTATCTCGAACACCTCAGGGAGAATCGCTATCTGCTCAGCTATAACATTGACGGCTGCTCCTGGGTCTACGAAGGAGTCTTCGACGAGAAGAAGCTCGCCTTCAAGATCACCAAGAACATCATCGGAAAGGGCACGCTCAGCAACGGCGTCGTGCAATCTCTTTACTATGATAAGAAGCGCAACCGCTACATCGCGTCGTTCTCGACAGCCAATTCCCCCACACAGCTCTATCTAATAGAAGGCGGGCGCGCCAAGCCCCAGACCAACGAGCGCATCTTGGGGATCCCTAAAGAACTACTCTCCGCAGGAGAGGACGCCTCGTATATCAGTCATGATGGGCTGAGAGTCTCCGCGCGGCTCTACTTGCCGTCGAAGAAGCTCAACTATGTTGCGCCGTATCCGGTGGTCTTCTACGTACATGGCGGGCCGCAAAGCCAAGAGAGACCCAACTTTGCCTGGTTCTCCATGCCCCTCATTCAGTACTTTACGCTCAACGGCTTTGCCGTCTTCGTGCCCAACGTGCGCGGCAGCTCCGGGTACGGCCTCAAATATATGAAACAAGTCGACCGCGACTGGGGCGGCAAAGATCGATTAGATCATGTCGCGGCCTTTGAGTTCCTCAAGAAAGACACGCGCTTAGATATGAATCGCGCGGGTGTGATGGGCCGCTCCTACGGGGGCTACATGACGCTTATGCTCGTAGGGCGGCACCCAGAGCTCTGGAAGGCTGGCTGCGACATGTTCGGTCCATACAATCTCTTCACGTTTATCGAGCGCATCCCCGAGACGTGGAAGACATATTTCTATCTCGCTGTAGGCCATCCAGAGAAAGACAAAGAGTTCTTTATCGAGCGTTCGCCCAATACGTATCTCCATCAATTAGCGTGCCCGCTGTTGGTGATTCAAGGGCGGAACGACCCGCGCGTGCGCGAGGCTGAATCTACAGATTTAGTCAACGAGCTGCGCGCCCAGGGCAAACAGGTAGAGTATATAATCTTCGAGAACGAGGGCCACGACGTCTTGAAGTACGAGAACAAAGTCAAGTGCTACGCCGAGATTGTGAATTTCTTCAAGAAGCACTTGATGTGACGCGATGACACCCTCACCCATCGTCGGGGTGCTGCTCTTAGTCTTTGTGACGCTGATCTGGGGTAGCACCTTCGCTATCATCAAAGAGACCATCGAGACCGTACCGGTGCCCATTCTGCTGGCGATCCGGTTCAGCTTCGCGGCACTGATATTGCTTTGGGTGAAGCCGGAGCGTAAAACGCTCATACCTGGGCTGATCCTGGGAGTGCTGAGCTTTGCGGGCTACGCCACCCAGAGTGTGGGAATGCTCACGACAACGGCTTCGAAAGCTGCATTCATCACGGGCTTGAGCGTGATCCTCACCCCGATAGTCGGGGCGATCTGGCTGCGCCACAGAGTTCCCATGCGCGCGTGGTTCGCCGCGCTCTTAGCGATTCTTGGGCTGGGGCTGATGACGCTCAACCCTCACGAAGGGCTGGTCGTCGGAGATCTTTGGGTCTTGGGGACAGCGCTCGCGTATGCGCTGTACATTGTCTATTTAGGCGAGATCGCGACACATCACAAGCCCATCGTGCTCACGTCGTTGCAGATAATTGTCGTCGCACTGCTGAGTTGGGGTTGGGCCGTGCCTGAGGTGCACGTGCTCAAAAATCTGAGTCTCTCAGAAATTTCTGCGCTGCTCTATCTCGCGATCTTTGCGACAGCGCTCGTCTTATGGTTACAAGCGCTGGCACAGCGCGTCGTGCCCGCGTATGCGGCTGCGTTGATCTTCGCTCTCGAACCTGTCTTTGCAGCAATCTTCGCGTACTTTCTCTTAGGTGAGATGCTTAGCACTCAAGGCTGGCTGGGCGGCGTGCTCGTCGTGCTCGCGATGATCATCGGGGAATTTCAGCTTCCGAAAAAAGAGTCGTACTGACTCTTGACATTGTGAGCACATATGCGCTACAATACCTTCGCAATGATACCGAGAAGACTGATAGCGTTTGCCCTTGCACTGAGCTTAAGTCTTGTCGCGTGCACACGTGACACGACCCCGCCCAAGCCAGAGAACAAGCCTCCGATTGCCGTGATGGAGTTTGCCCCGACGTTCGGGGAAGTTCCGTTGACGGTGCACTTCAGCGCCGAGATGTCTACTGATCCCGATGGCCAGATCGTCAGCTACGTCTGGAACTTCGGCGACGGCACTCAGGGCACCGGGATCTTCGCCGAGCACGAATACACAAAGGAGGGCTCGTTCGTTGTCACGCTGACGGTCACTGATGACAAGGGCGCAAGCGATTCCACCACGGGCACGGTCTTTGTCATTGAGCCATCGGCGCCGCCTCCACCGTCCATGCGCACCGATAAGATCGAGAACAATTTCATCATTTATACCCGCACTCTCCCCGATACGCTCGGTTCTCATCAAGCGTTCACGGTCACCGTTGTCGTGACGGCGAAGACAGCTCTGCGGGCGTTGGTCGTGAGCGAGACGCTTCCGTCAGGAGTACAGCTTGTGTCGGGGAATTTACGAGCAGCGCAGCTTGGCATGAACGCCAACCAGAAATTAGAGTTCAGTTATCAGATCAAAGCGGGGACAGGGACATTTACGATCTCCGGCCAGGCAACTCCGGCGACGGAAGAGGGCGCACAGCCTCCATTAGAGCTGAAGTCATCGATCACGGTGCAGCAATAACGCCCGTAGCTCCCGTGCTGCTTGATGGGGACTCAGCTCTTTGGCCCAGACGCGCTCGAGCTGGCTCTCTAAGTTCTTCAGCCCCTCGCCGAGCGACGCGCGCAGTTCGTCTTCTATCAACTGTCGGAGAAACGCCCGCAGGCGCTCGCGCCGCCGCATCTGTAAACCCGCTTCCCCAAGAAACGCCCGATGCTTCTCGATGGCTTCCTTGAGTTTCTCAATGCCCTGATTAGTCAAGGCAACGGTGGGCACAATCGGCGGCATCCAGTCGCGCATTGCCAGACTCAACATCGTTTGGAGATTTTTCACGGCAAGATCAGCTTCGCCTTGGTCGGCCTTGTTCACACAGAAGACATCGGCGATCTCCATCAGCCCGGCTTTCATCGCCTGCACGACGTCGCCCGATTGCGGGACTAAGACTAAGACGACTGTATCGGCTGCTTGCACGATGTCGACCTCGACTTGCCCGACCCCAATCGTTTCTAAAAAGATAATATCGAAGCCGAAGGCATCGAGAGCAAGCGCGACTTCTTGAGCAGCTTTCGCTAAGCCTCCCAAGCTTCCTCGTGTGGCCATGCTGCGAATATAGACGCCCTCGTCACTGAGCAAATTGAGCATCCGGATGCGATCCCCAAGCAACGCGCCCCCGGTGAATGGGCTTGTGGGGTCACACGCGAGGATCGCGACCCTTTTCGCTTCCGCACGATAGAGCGGGGCAAGCTTGTCGACTAACGAGCTTTTGCCCACGCCCGGCGGCCCGGTGATCCCGATTCTATAAGCCCTTCCCGTCTTGGGGTAGAGCGCGTCGAGAATCTCTTGATATCCCGGCACGCGATTTTCTATCAGCGAGATGATCTTCGCCAGGGCGATAGTGTCCTGCGCGAAGAACCTCTGCAGCAGCTGCTCCGTAGCCATCCCTTATTGCGTACAGAAGCCCGTCAACGAGTACAGGAGTAATTCGCTGGGATTCGTCCCGTTGGCCACCCACAGCTGGCGTTCAACCCGTGACTCCGATGGGCTGAGCGCGACGGTGGGAGTCGCTAAGAGCGCGACCTTGCTCAAGCGCTCAGCGGTGCTCAACAGCTGTACGCTATGGAACGGGTCTTGTCCTGGCTGCGCTCCCGGACTGGCGATGAACGACGCTTGGACAAAGCCGACTCCGGAGCGCGTCCCCGTGTTCACGGTGTAGACGCACGCCAGAACGGGATCGAGGAAGACTGCACGCGGGGCATCGCCTACAGGGACGACGGAGTCTATCTGAAATGTCGTCGTCGCGATCCGGCTGAGCGTGTCGTTGCCTGTGTTAATAAAGTACGCGTAGAGATCGCCCAGCAGCGTCCCTGGAGCTGTAGCAATCGGGCCGGGCTTCGGCCCGGTGCGTGCCGTCTGGATCACTTGGTAACGATTGGCGTTATTGGGATCATCGTTAATATCCGTCACGGTGATTGCATTTAGGTCACTATGGGTAACGAACGCGCGATTGAACGCCCCAGCGCTGTAGAGCGCGATGGCTTCCGGGCTGGCGCCGATGGGCACTGTTGGGATATCTGTTCTTAAGGCTGCTGTAGTAGTGTCAATGATGCTGAGCGTGCCGTCGCCAGCGTTGACGACGTAGAGGTCTTTGTTATGGGTGGCACGGGCCAGCGCGATGGGCCGTTGGCCGACTTTGACTGTCGTCCGTACGGCTCCGCTGGGCAGGGAGATTATGAGCACAGAGTTGGTCATCGCATCCGCAAGAAACGCGACACTGCAATCGGGGTTGAGTGCCAGAGCCGTGGGGTCGGTGCGTGGGACGGAGACGGGTGTGCCCTCAGGTTGGCGTGTCAGCGTATTAAAAAGACGCAGCGTCGTCGAGCCTTCGGCTTTTGTAGCAACGACAAGCTGGGTATTGTTATTGCACGCTGCCAGAGCAACGATCTCTCCAACGAGGTCGAACTTCGCTAGCGGGGTAAGTGTGGGCTGCTGCCCCGCTGACAAGCCTGCCATGAGAGCCAACATCCCTAAGACAAGCACTGTACGAGTGACGGTGCGCATAAGCTCCTCCTTTGGTTACTTTGTTTTCACACTCGACTGTACGGGGATCTTCGCGAAGAAGACATCGGGATCGGGACGGCCATTGGGGTAGTTCTCAGTTTTGAGAATATTGCGATTATCTCCCCATGCAAGATAGAAGAACTTTTCGTCAGCAGCTATCTGATTGTAATCGCCCATGTAGCATATCCCTCGGAGCGCGTCGAAATTCGTGGAACTTGTGGGTTGCCCGAACGTCGGGGGCACATCGAACGAGACGTCGGTCACGCGAATATTTGGCTCGAAAGTCTTGCCACCGTCGCGCGAACGTGTAAAGTAGACGTCAATCTTGAGATTATTGGAATCGAGCCGACGATCATAGAAGAAGACGCCGACGGTGCCGTCAGTAGCGACGGCAACTGCGGGCATGAACTGATCTGTCTGAGTTTGGTCGTCATTAACGCGCACGGGTGGCGAAAAGGTCTTGCCACCATCGAACGATCTGACGAGGAAGACGTCGCTCATATCTGGGCCGGGACCATCGGGGTCAGATTGGTATGCGATATAGAGCGCGCTGCGGAAGAGGCTCGCTGGACTGCGATCGACAGCGACGGAGGGCAACTCTAACGTGCGAATACCCCCTCTGAGGGCTTGGCGACGGCAGTCGCGAGTCGCCTGGGGATCAGCCGTGCGCATGATCTGAGTAGCGATGACCGGCTCAGCAAAGCTGACCCCGCCGTCGTCGGAGCGGCGAATCTTCAAGATGCGTTCATTCCCTTCAAACGCGATCCAAGCGACATAGACTTCGCCATCGGGGCCAACAGCGGGAGTTGCGCCCTGCACAGAGATATCGTCAGAGAGCACCAAGGGCGAAGAGAACGTCTTGCCCCCATCGGTCGAGCGCACGAAGAGAATTCGTGGGCCACTGGGGGTGAATTCTGTCCAGGCCATATAGACATTGCCGTCGAAGCGCCCCCCGCTGTTATCAACAGCGATCAGTTCTTTGTCTTGAAAGTTTGCTTGGTCAGTGCCGCCGACGAGCACTGGCTCGCTAAACGTCCTGCCGCCGTCTGTAGATCTAGCCACGCCAAGCATTGAGAGCGTGCGTCGCTGCTCTGGAATGTACTGAAGATTTGCAAAGTAAAAACTCCCCTGGCTGTCCACGCCCAGCGATGGGTCCGAATACCCGATGGAGCGCGAGCTAGGCGGGACGCGCCCTAGGTCTATAAACGTCTGTCCGCCATCGTCAGATCGAGCATAGCCCGACAGACTTGAGACACCCACAGTGACCGGCAGATACTGCCCCGTGTCGACGAACGCGACAAGCACGGTATCTTTATAGATCGCAATAGTCGTCTCGCTCTGAGTAGTCTGTTCAGGGATATCAGTCGAAGGGTCATTGACTTGGATATTTGCGAACTGTGCCGCGATGCGGGCCAGCGCGTGTTGAGGGCTGCGAGATTGCTGAGGAGCGCAGATGTTCGAGAGCATAGATTCTCCTGAGCTGGAGAGAAATTCCCGCCAGAGCGAGTCCAGCAGCCAGCAGAACGATGGGAGATTCCCTGAAAGGGTCTGGGGAGCGAGAGCGATAAAAAAGAATGCTATACCGAGCATAAGGCGTCGCATGGGAGCCGGCGAGAGGAATCGAACCTCCGACCCACGGTTTACGAAACCGTTGCTCTACCGCTGAGCTACGCCGGCATTGGACAAAAAAATTATAGGGCAAGAGTGCGAGCACTGCAAGGGCGCGATTTGACGCTGCGCACGTGTTCAGTTAGGATTTAGTACTGATCAGCTATGCAAAATACAGATCTTCAAGAGCTTCAAGCCCTTCTCGGCCCAGAGCGCGTCCTCACGGGAGAGTCAGAGCTGCTCATCCACGCCCGCGATGAATCCCATCACCCCGAACACAAGCCCGACGCCGTCATCTACCCCAAGAGCGCCCAAGAGATCTCAAAAATCCTGAGATTCGCCAACGAGCGCAAGATCCCCGTCACTGCCTGGGGTGCAGGCACGAGCATGGAAGCCAACCCCGTCCCTATCTACGGCGGCATCGTGCTCGATCTTTCGCAAATGAATCAAATCATCGCGATCTACCCGGAGGACCTGCAAGCTGTCGTCCAGCCTGGCGTCACGCACACCGCGCTGAATCAGAAACTCTCAAAGTATGGGCTTTGCTTCCCGCCTGATCCAGGAGCCCCCGCGACCATCGGCGGGATGGTAGCCAATAACGCTGCCGGCATTCAAGCGATCAAATACGGCGCGACGAAAGACTATGTCTTAGCTCTCGAAGTCGTGCTTGCGAATGGGGATATCCTCAGAGTGGGCAACCGCGCTATGCGCACGTCATCGGGCTATAATTTAGTTGGGCTGTTCGTCGGCTCTGAAGGGACGCTAGGAATCTTCACAGAGATCACAGTGCGCTTAACAGGCATTTCCAAAGAGGTCTCTGCAGCGACGGCAGCGTTCCCTACGCTCGAACACGCCGCCCAAGCCGTCGTGCAGATCGTGCAGTCAGGCTTGGACCCGGCAGCGTTAGAGCTCCTTGACCCTGACTGCATGCGAGCGATTAATTATCTAAAGAATCTTAAGCTTGCTGAGCAACCCACGCTCTTTCTAGAATTTCGCGGTCATGCTTTAGAAGTCGTACGAGATGATCTGCGCTTCGCCCAAGAGATCTGCGAGCAGAACGGCTGCACAAGCTTTTCGAGCGCCTTAGGGCAAGAAGAGCGCAACAAGCTCTGGGAGGCGCGCCATCATTTAGCATACGCGGCCGCAGCACTCAATCCCGGCAAGCGCGCCATTGTCGTCGACGTTGCCGTGCCGATCTCAAAGTTTCCAACGATGGTTGAGTTCGCGCAGCAGAAGCTCGCTGAGCACTCGCTTTATGGACCGGTCTTCGGCCACGCCGGCGACGGGAATTTTCACGTCGGGATCTTTTATAATCCTGAAGACCCAGACGAGAAATCCCGCGCCGACGCGGCCAACGATGCCATCGTCCTGCGCGCTCTAGAGCTGGGCGGCACGGCAACGGGCGAGCACGGGGTTGGCGTGGGCAAGATCAAATTTATGCAAGCCGAGCACGGCGCAAGCTATGAGCTGATGAAAGAGATCAAAAAGCTGTTAGACCCCAACGGCATTCTCAATCCGGGGAAGATCTTTGAATGAACGATCTTGTGGGACGCTTCATAGACGAGCTAGAGCGCGTCGCGGGAAAAGCTCACCGCGCTAGCTCTGAAGAGCACGCCCTGGAGCTTGTGTTGGAGATCGTACGCTCGCGCCACGCCCGCGCTGTCGCCCTCGCACCGTTTGCTCTTGCGCACAGGGTAGAGAACACGCTGCGCAAAGACGGCTATGAGCTTGTCAACGGGCATGAGATCGCCCGCGCCGATGTCGGGATTTCAGGAGCTGAACTTGCTGTCGCCGAGACAGGCTCGCTGCTCATCAGTCATGATGGGATTTCAGAATTGGTCGCGGCGCTACCGCCAGTGCATATTGCTGTCATTCGCGCCGATCAGATTGTTGAGACGCTCGAGGAAGCTTTCGCGTTCTGCCAGAGAGAGCTCGAACGCACCCCGCGGGATTTTGTCTTCGTGACCGGGCCAAGCCGCACAGCTGATATAGAACTGACGCCCGTGATCGGCGTGCACGGGCCGCAAGAACTTTTCGTGATCGTGATCTCCTGATCAAAGAATATCAGGGTGCCCGCGAGACGATCAGAGTGACGCGATACTCTGCAGGATTGATCGCGCGTCCACTGAGGGGCGTCGGCTTGAGGGAGACAAACCGAATGCGATAGCCCGCGTAGAGAGCTTCTTGAGGGTCTACAGTCGAATTGAGAGTGATTGCAGTCTCTTCCGTACTGCCTTTAAGGGAGACGCCCAGCACGATCTTTGCGTTTCCAGCCCAGACGCAATCGACACCAACAGGGCACCGAGAGTCCTCTGGCACGCCGATAAAGCGAATCTGGAGATCGCCAACTTGGGCCTTTTGTCGGACAAAAAGTGTGAAGGGCTCATCGAGCTGGGCTTCCTCCACAACAAGCGGAGCACACCCAGAGAGACCTATTGCCCCCACCATCAGCACTATGCCAACCCATATTATTATATTATGGCGCATCTGGGAGGGACGACGGGATTTGAACCCGCGACGGTCGGCTCCACAGGCCGATGCTCTGCCAGGCTGAGCTACGTCCCTCACACACTGCGTGTGGGCTTCATCTTCGCCCGCCTCTGGCGGGCGAAGGCGTACGGTGCAGGTGAAGCCTGCTGGCGCGCCCGGCAGGGCTCGAACCTGCAACCTGAGCCTTAGAAGGGCCCTGCTCTTCCCATTGAGCTACGGGCGCACGCTGCGCGTGGGCCTCGTCTTCGCCAGCCTGTGGCTGGCGAAGATGTACGGTCCAGGCGAAGCCTGGGGGAGCGGGCGACGGGAATCGAACCCGCGACACCTGGCTTGGAAGGCCAGTGCTCTACCTCTGAGCTACGCCCGCGGAGGTCTTAATAATTGTAACACCTGATAGGGTACACGTCAATAACCCTTGGGAGTGGATTAACTTGTTCTGCCCCCCAGTATCGGTTAGAGTAGTCTCGCCATGCTCTCCCCAGATGCTCAATGTCCGGAACGTAACCGATGCCCTGCCGCACGTTTCTTCCTCATACTCACTCGCGCGTTTCATCTTACAGCCAACATCTGTCGCAGCTTTGTCTTTGTCGATCAAGTCTGTGAAGTCACAGGCTGGCTCGAATCCAAGCAAGCAAGAGATACTCGACCCAGCCAAGCTGTAGAAAAGCTACTCAGACGGCCTCGCTCGGCAGGCTGGGGGGTGAGCCATAGCGACTACGGCGCTTCAGCAATTCTACAGCCAATGGGGTAACTGTTTGTTATTGTAGTGATCTTTGCAGTTGGAAGTCATGACATCTATCAAGAGGGCCAGCAAGCGATATCTGTGTAGAATCAATACTTATCATGATCAACGTCATGGCAATTTTGTGTCAACCATTTATACTAAAAAAAGAGCGTATGAGTGCACAAAAACTCCTCGGAGAGAAGTTGAGAACCCCTCGAGGGCGCGTCCATATCATCCCCGAACGATGTAAGGGATGCGGCTTTTGTTGGACATTCTGCCCTAAGAAAGTCTTAGAAGAATCTGAGGAGATCAACAGCAAAGGGTACCATCTTCCTCGAGTGAAGGCCGGCCAAGAAGAAGCCTGCGTAGACTGCAAGACCTGTATGTTGATCTGTCCAGAGTTTGCCATTTACAGCGTCGAAGTTGGGTGAGAGAGAATGAAAGTCCTGACGGGAGAGCACTTCATGAACGGCGACTTCGCGGCGGCCGAAGGAGCTATTGCCGCGGGGTGCCGTTTCTTCGCGGGATACCCAATTACACCGTCTAGTGAGGTTGCCGAGCGGTTGGCCCGCAGGCTCCCCCAAGTCGGAGGCCACTTCATCCAGATGGAGGATGAGTTGGCAAGCATCGCTGCCGTTCTCGGAGCCTCTTGTGCAGGGTTGAAAGCAATGACTGCTACTTCCGGGCCGGGCTTCTCTTTGATGCAAGAGAACATTGGCCTGGGGTTCATCACGGAGACCCCTTTTGTTATTATTGATGTCCAGCGAGGAGGGCCCTCTACAGGGTTGCCAACTCTGACGAGCCAGGCCGATATGATGCAAGCCAAATGGGGCTCCCATGGCGATTACGAGGTCATCGCCTATGCCCCCAGCTCCCCCCAAGAGATGTTCGACTTCACGATCAAAGCGTTCAATATGTCCGAAAGATATCGAGTGCCTGCTTTCGTCATGGCTGATGAGATCGTAGGCCATATGATCGAGCGGGTCGTCATTCCCAAGGAAGAAGATATACAGATTATAAACAGAAAGCGGCCTCTGAGGAAGAATGGCTTCAAGCCTTTTGAGCCCGATGAAGACCTTGTACCTCCTATGGCGCTCGCTGGAGAGGGATACAGAATCCACGTTACTGGTTTGACCCATGACGAGCGAGGCTATCCTGCGACCACCGCGGAAGCGCATCAACGGATGCTCGCCCGCCTCGTGCAGAAGATCCAAAAACACAGACACGAGATCATCGAATACGAAGAGTATTTCTTGCAAGATGCGGAGATCGTGCTCGTGGCGTACGGCTCGACAGCGCGCTCAGCAAGAAAATCTATGCGAGAGGCCAGGGAGCGCGGGATCCGCGTTGGCTTGCTGCGACTTATCACGTGCTGGCCATTCCCTGAAGAGAAGATCAAGGAACTTGCAGACAGAAAGTTCATCGTCCCAGAAGTGAACCTGGGCCAGATGGCGCGGGAGGTAGAGCGCTTCGCCCGTTATCCGGTGAAGCGAGTTGTGCACGCTGGGGGAGATATGATGCCTCCCGAAGCTATAACTGCAGCTATTGAAGAATGCGTTTAGGAGATTCTCATGAGCACAGCGATTTGTAAGGCAGATACACACCCTGAAGACGTGTACTTACGTGCAGATCGGATGCCCCATATCTGGTGCGCTGGCTGCGGCCTCGGCGTGGCTATGATGGCTTATATTGAAGCCATGCGCAGCGCGCCAATCCCCATCGAAAAACAGATCATCGTCTCAGGCATCGGGTGTACAGGCAGAGTTGCCGGCTACGTGAACATCGATTCGTATCACACGACTCATGGCCGGGCGATCCCGTTTGCGACTGGCCTGAAGATTGCCAACCCAAGCTTAGAAGTCACTGTCTTCAGCGGCGATGGGGACTTGTTCGCCATCGGCGGTAATCACTTCATCCATGCAGCCCGCAGGAATATAGACTTGAACGTTATTTGTGTGAATAATTTCAACTACGGCATGACTGGGGGGCAGCTGGGGCCAACTACCCCAGAATATGCGTTTACGACGACCTCCCCCTACGGCAATTCGGAGGACGGGTTTAATCTGCCCTATCTGGCTGCGGCAGCGGGCGCAGTCTTCGTAGCGCGGTGGACGACCCTGCATGTCCGTCACCTCCGGGATGCGATCCGCAGAGCCTTTGAGAAGAACGGGTTCACTTTTATCGAAGTCCTAGCCCCATGCCCTACGAGCTTTGGTCGCCCTAATGACTTGGGCATGGGACTCGATGAAATGAAATGGTACCAAGAGAGCTCCGTCATTGACCCGCACGCCGATCTCCATGAGATTGGGATCACCATGAAGAAAGGCTCGAAGATCGTGCTGGGAAACTTCATCGATAGAGAAAGGCCTACTTTCCTCGAGAGACAGCGCGAAGTGCTACAAAAAGCCGGGGTCATCACATCATGAAAGTTGAGGTCAGATTGAGCGGTTTTGGCGGTCAGGGTGTCGTTACAGCTGGCTTCATTTTGGGGAAAGCCGCCCTTCTCGACAAGAAGAACGCGGTCATGACTCAGTCCTACGGGCCAGAAAGCCGTGGAGCCAGAGTCAGTGCTGATGTCATCATCTCTGACGCCCCTATCGATTACCCGAAGGTTATCAAACCGGATATTGCCGTATTTATGTCTCAAGAGGCTTATAACGTCTATGGTGCTCACCAGCTCCACGGGATCATTATTTTCGATGAAGACCTTGTCACTATAAATACACACAACCATGGCGATGCCCAGATCTACAAGATTGGGGCCAATCGCCTTGCGGAAGGGCTCGGCACGAGGGTCGTCACGAATATTGTCATGCTGGGCTTCTTCACGGCGGTGACCAAGCTTGTCAGTCCTCAAGCGATGCAACAAGCAATTCTCGATACCGTTCCTAAGAAGGCCCAAGAACTGAACGAAGCAGCCTTTCACACAGGCTACGAGCACGGGGTGCGATCTCTCCCATTATGAAACCGACAGAAGAAATCCGTGTTGGGGTCTACATCTGCCACTGCGGCACGAATATTGCCGGCGTCGTCGATGTCAAAGAAGTCGCGGAGTTCGCTAAGGATTTAGACGGCGTCGTGGTCGCGAAAACCATGATGTACGCCTGCTCAGAGCCTTGCCAGCGCGAGATCGAGCTCGACATCAAAGAACAGAAATTAAACCGAGTGGTGGTCGCTGCCTGCTCGCCGAAGATGCATGAGCCCACCTTTCGGGCGGCTTGTGAGCGAGCCGGCTTGAATAAGTATTTATTTGAGATGGCGAGCATCCGCGAGCAAGCCAGCTGGGTGCATAAGAACGGCCATCAAGCGACAGAAAAAGCCAAAGATCTCATTAAGATGGCGGTGGCCCGGGCGCGATTGCTTCAGCCACTCAAAGACAGCGAGATCGCCATCGGCTCCCATTGTCTGGTCATCGGCGGCGGGATCGCTGGAATTCAAGCAGCTTTGGATCTCGCTGATTCCGGTTATACAGTCTATCTAGTAGAAAAGGAGCCGTTCATCGGTGGCCGGATGGCCCAGCTGGACAAGACCTTCCCCACCCTGGACTGCTCCACGTGTATTTTAGCGCCCAAGATGTCCGAGGTGGCTCGCCATCCTAACATCCAGCTCTTAACTAACGCTGAGGTCAAAGAAGTCAAAGGCCACGTGGGTAATTTCTCCGTGACCATTAGACAAAAAGCTCGGTTTGTGAGTAAGGACTGCACCAGCTGCAACGACTGTGTCGCCGTTTGTCCTATCACGGTCCCTGACGAGTTCAACGCGGGGCTCTCCCAAAGAAAGGCCATCTACAAGACCTTCCCCCAAGCTGTGCCCGCTGAATATGCTATAGATCCTGCAGCGTGCTTGAATAAAGAGAACTTTATCGCGTGTGAGAGGTGCATAGAAGCGTGCCAGGCCAAAGCTATCAGTTTTGACACCCCTTACGAAAGAGAGTTTCAAATCCATGCGGACACGGTCATCGTCGCTACCGGAGCGGATGCCTTCGATCCCAGCAGCATTCCTGAGTATGGATACGGCAGATTCGATGATGTCATCTCGACGCTGGATTTCGAGCGCATTATCAGCCCCACTGGTCCCACCGGGGGCAAGCTGATCCGGCCCAGCACGCGCAAACCTCCTGAGCGGGTAGCGTTTATTCAGTGTGTGGGCTCACGCGCAACCAACGCTGCATTTGGGGCCCATCCCTACTGCAGCGGCATCTGCTGTATGATCACCATCAAGCAGGCCCTCTTGCTCAAGGAGAAACTACCCTCAGCTCAGATCACAGTCTATTACATAGATATCAGGGCCAAGGGCAAGGGCTTTGAGGAGATGTACTGGCGTGCGCGCACCGAAGGAATTCGTTTCGTTAAGGGCATTCCCTCTCAAATCACCGAGAATCCAGATAAGAGTCTCACCCTCCGCGGGGAGAATATCTTGCTCAGTGAAGTCTATGAGCAGACCGTCGATATGGTGATACTCTCCGTCGGTCTAGAGCCAGGAGCAGGGAGCAAGGACCTCCAAAAGAAGTTCAATCTTTCAAGCGACGCGACGGGATTCTTCTTGGAGAAGCACCCGAAGCTTGAGCCCGTCGATACGGCTATCGCTGGCGTATTCCTCGCTGGCACGGCAGAGGGCCCTAAGGACATTCGAGAGAGCTCCATTCAAGCCAAGGCCGCCGCTTCCAGAGCTAGCCGCCTCATGAAAGAAGGCGCTATCAAGATCGAAGCCCTGACAGCTGTAGTCAACGAAGAGCAGTGTACGGCGTGCAAGCTCTGTGAGAAGGTCTGCCCATTCCATGCGGCTCAGATGGACGGGAAAGCGAAGATCACCGAGGCTGCCTGTCAAGGCTGCGGGACCTGTGTTGCCGAGTGCCCAAGTAACGCGATCAGGCAACGCCACTTCACCGATGAGCAGATCTTGGCCCAGATAGATGCGGCTTTGGAAACCAACGCGAAAGAGAAGATACTCGTATTTGCTTGCAATTGGTGTTCGTATGCAGCGGCTGATCTGGCCGGGATCTCTCGCATGGAGTACCCCGCTTCAGTCAGAATTATCAGGACGATGTGCTCCGGGCGGATCGATGAGGCCTTCGTTCTGCACGCTTTCAAGAGAGGAGCGGGAATCGTCTTGATGAGCGGGTGTCACGAAGGAGAGTGCCACTATATTCAGGGGAACCTCAAGGCCAAAGAGCGGTTTACTCGCTGGAGGAAGAAGCTTGTGGCCAAAGGCATTAATCCCGAACGATTACAGCTGGGCTGGTTCAGTGCCAGCGAGGCCGACAAGTTCGTGGAAAAGCTCAAAGAGCTAGAAAAGCTATTAGCTACCGTGACGGAAGAAGAGATAGAGAAAGCTGTACAAGTTTTGGTTTAGCGGAGCTGAACATGAAGATTCTCGTTCTCCTCAAGATGGTGCCTGACGTCGTAGAGGAGCTAAAAATTTCTGAAAATTCTTTAGATCTTTCCGATCTTCGCTTCATTGCCAACGAGCGTGACGAACACGCTCTCGAACAAGCGTTGCTTCTGAAAGAGCGTCATGGCGGGACAGTGACGGTTCTAGCGCTGGAGGCTCCCGGTGTCGATGATGTTCTCTTTACTGCTTTAGCGAAGGGAGCAGATCGGGCGATCAAGGTCTCCGCTCCACAGAGCGTTTCCAGTACTGCTGGCCTCGCGCGGCTTTTTGCCCAAACCCTGACGACTCTCGCTGAGGCGTGGCCAGCAGATCTTATTCTGACGGGGGTTCAAGCAATTGATGACCTCGATGGGCTGCTGGCCCCGAGCCTCGCGCAGGCTCTGAAGCTGCCTTACTTGGGGATCATCTCATCGGTGAAGATTACGGATCAGAGGGCTCTCGTAACCCGAGAATATGCCGGCGGGATACGCGGCGAATTCGAGATCCCTCTGCCGGCAGTTCTAGGGATTCAATCGGCCGAGCAGCCGCCACGCTACGTGCCCGTAGTGAAGGTTCGGGCTGCCATGAAATCCCAGAAGATCGAGAGCGTTGCTGCACCCGCAGTGTCAACGTCGAGTCCAGTCAAGGTCGTTCGCATGGCGAAGCCGCAGGTTGCTGAGCGCGCAGAATTTTTAGAAGGCTCTCCTGAAGAAGTCGCCAGAAAAATCTGCGAGCTCCTATCTGCTCGTGGCCTTCTTCCACAAGGGTGAGAGCTATGACCGTATGGGTATTCGCTGAGCACTGGAGAGGGCAGATCTCTGAAGTGACCTACGAGATGCTTTCGCTCGCTCGAGAGTTGGCTCCTAAAGTAGAAGCTGTACTGCTTGGGCATAATATGAGAGAACTGGGAGAAAAGCTAGGCGAGGCTGATGCTGTTCTTTATGCGGACTGCCCGGCCCTAGCCGACGCTACACCGGAAGTGTACGCTGAGGCGCTGGCCATGCTCCTGAAGGAGCGTCAGCCCAAGGCGCTCTTGATCCCGTTGACAAATCTGTCGTGGGATTTGGGAGCTTTGCTTGCTGCACAGCTGAATGTCCCCTTTGTGAACTCTTGCAAAAATGTCTTCGTAGTAGACGGTACCATTCAAGCTACGTGTCTCTTGTACGGGGGTAAGATCGAGGTCACGGCTGCATCAGAAGCGCCGATGACCATTTTGGGGATTTTACCTGGGGCCAGGCCTGCACGGCGCACAGAACGAATGCCCCCTATCGAGACAGTACACGTAGCTCTTCCTGAAACGCCCAAGGTGAAATTCGTGAAATACATAGAGCCAGCAGCAGGCGATCTCGACATTACAAAGCTGGACGTCTTAGTAGCCGTGGGACGCGGCATTGGCGATCAGGAAAACCTTGCTGTAGCAGAAGAGCTGGCTAAGACATTGGGTGGAGCGGTCTGCGGCTCGCGTCCCGTGATCGACCAGGGATGGCTGCCGGCCACACGACAAGTGGGGAGCTCAGGGATTCAAGTGAAGCCCAAGTTCTATCTTGCGTTAGGGATTAGCGGGGCACCTGAACACACAGAAGGCATGAAAAATTCTGAGCTCATCGTGGCAGTGAATACTGACCCTGCAGCTCCTATCTTTAACGTGGCACACTACGGCGTTGTCGCTGAGGCCTCAGATATGCTGCACGCCTTGGTAGATGCCCTTAGAAGGCCTAAAGGATGAGCGAGATGCATACCACAACAACGCTTGTGGGAAGTCTCCTTCTCTGGCTTGGCACGGCAGCTTCTTTTTCTCTTTTCATTTGGCGCGCGGTACATTATATTCGCCTCTTCAAGAGAGCACGCCCTGAAAACCGCTGGGATCAACTCCCTCAGCGGGTCAAGCTTGTTCTCACCTATGTATTGGGACAAAAGAAGCTCTTTGAAGAGCCCCTGATCGGTGTCGCTCATTTCTTTATCTTTTGGGCGTTCGTCTTTCACGCAGTCGGCTTTCTCTGGAACCTGTTCAAGGAGCTGTTCCCCTTCGCCCCTATTGCTTATGCTTATGAAGTGCCGTGGATGGCTTCTGCTCTGGAAGTACTGGGTGCATTCGCTCTGACAGCATTAATAGTAGCAGCTGTGCGACGCTATATTTTCACTCCTCCTCGCTTGGAAAGAGCAGCTGATGCTACTCTAGTCCTCAAGCTGCTTTCCGGGGTAATGCTTCTTGCTTTTCTCCTGAGGAATTCTTTTCCATGGGTATGGTGGATCTACATAGGAGCTGGCCTGGCCATAGTCGCCCTTATGGCGCTCTCAGACCACTGGCACATAGTGGCTTCGCCCTTCAGTGTGTTCTTTGGTTCGCTACGTCCTGGGAGTGTGCCACCGCCCTCGGAGGGAGCCTCACGCCTTGAAGAGTTCACGTGGCGCCAGCTGTTCAACGGCCTGACCTGCGCCGCGTGTGGGCGCTGTGACCGCGCTTGCCCCGCCTTGAACAGCGGTTCCGCGCTCTCGCCCAAGATGCTTATCCACCATATCAAAGAGCTGATGTGCGCGACAAATCCTGCCGGCGATGCTATCTCAGCCAAAGAGATCTGGTCATGCACTACTTGCTATGCGTGTATGGAGCGGTGCCCTATTCTCAATGAGCATGTCGCGCTCATCGTGGAGATGCGTCGTGCCCTTGTAGCACGCGGTGAGATGGACCAATCACTACAAGATGTCCTAGCTCGTCTCACACGCTATGGCAATTCGTTTGGGAAGTCAGAGCGCGCTCGTCCCAAATGGACGGAAGGGCTCGATTTTCACATTAAAGATGCCCGCACAGAGCCGGTGGAATATTTATGGTTTGTCGGGGACTACGCTTCTTATGACCCAAGGGTGCAGCCGATCACCCGGGCTGTAGCACAGATCTTCCGTGCTGCAGGGCTGGATTTTGGCATTCTTTACGAGGGAGAGCGGAACGCGGGCACAGACGTCCGCCGCGTGGGTGAAGAAGGGCTCTTCGAGATATTGAGAGAGAAGAACATCAAAGCGATGGAGCGCTGCGAAAAGATCGTGACCACAGACCCCCATAGCTACCATGCGCTCAAGAACGAGTACAACTGGGACAAAGTAGTCCTTCACCATACAGAGCTTATAGACGATCTGATCCAAACGGGCAAGCTCCGCCTCCGTCAGAAGCTCGAGTATATGCTGACCTATCACGATCCATGCTATTTGGGGCGCTGCAACGGGGTGTATGATCCTCCGCGTCGGGTGCTGCGCGCTTTAGGGGTAAAGATCAGAGAGATGCCTCGCTCGTTTGGGCATTCGTACTGTTGTGGCGCTGGGGGTGGCCGGATCTGGATGGAAGAGCTCGCTGACTTGAAGGAGCGCCCCAGCGAGAGTCGCGTCCGCGAAGCTGTTGCACTAAACGGAGTACAGTACCTTGTCGTAGCGTGCCCCAAAGACATAGTGATGTTCAGCGATGCTATTAAAACTACTGCGAATGAAAAGCGAATCGCAGTCAAAGAGATCGCCGAGCTGGTCGCAGAAGCACTATGAAGGAGCTAGATAGAGTATGGCAGCAGAGATAACTGATATCGAGAAAGTCATAGAGTCGAGGCTGCGGCAAGCGAATATCTGTTTTCAGTGTGGGGCCTGCGGCAGCATCTGCCCCTTTAGCACTACCGTGGGCTTCAACCCGAGGAAGTTAATGCTCAAAGCACAACTGGCACCAGAAGAAGTTCTCAGTTCTGAGCAGCTCTGGGTTTGCTCGAGTTGTAACGCCTGCGTGGCACGCTGTCCCATGGCAGTCAAGCCTCCAGAAGTTTTGGCTTCACTGCGGAGCCGGGCCGTCGAGAATGGCAGCGTACCTCAACACGTCACGAAGGCACTCTTTGCTGCTTTTAAAGGGACAGATCGGTACGGAAACCCTTGGGGCAAGCCACGGAGCGAACGCGCTAAATGGGCTGCTGCACTCAATATCGGGCGTCCCACGGAAAACACGGAAATACTCTATGATGTCGGTTGTGCTGCCTCGTATGATCCCAGAGCCCAGAAGATCGCTCAATCTATGGTCCGTGTCTTGATACACTCTGGGATTCCCTTTGGCATCCTAGGAGAAGAAGAGAACTGTTGCGGCAGTTGCATTCGCCGTTTGGGTGAAGAAGGGCTCTTTCAGATGCTCGTTGACACTAATACTGCGCTCTGGCACAAGTATAAGATCAAGAAGATCGTGGCTGGGTCACCTCACTGCTATAATGCTTTCAAAAATGAGTACCCTTCAGGACCTTGGGAAGTGCAGCACTATGTTCAGTTCCTTGCAGAGCTTCTCCAAGCTCGCCGATTGAGCTTCGCTGAGGGGCCACCGATTAAAGTTACGTATCATGATCCTTGCTTTTTGGGCAGGCACAATAAGATCTACGACGCCCCTAGGCAGATCATCAACGCGATGCCCGGCGTCACGTTGATCGAGATGAAAGACTGTAGAGAACGCGCGCTCTGTTGCGGGGGCGGTGGCGGCAGGATGTGGGTTGAGCCCATCAAAGACGAACAAGCACGCTTAGCCGAGACTCGCTTGAAGCAGGCCATCGACACCGGCGCTGATCTTGTTGTGACGGCTTGCCAATTCTGCATGGTGAACCTCCACGAGGCCACAAAAGTCGTAGGCAGCCAGATTCAAGTCACAGACTTGATCGAGCTGGTGAGCGATAGACTAGATACGTCCCCAGGGGGATTCGAACCCCCGTTTCGGCCTTGAAAGGGCCGTGACCTAGACCGCTAGTCGATGGGGACAAAGATGTGGGTCGTGTAGGACTCGAACCTACAACCCTCCGGTTAAGAGCCGGATGCTCTACCAGTTGAGCTAACGACCCAGCTCTTTTATATTAATCGATATCGGTGATTCTGTCAACACTCCGCGTGTGGGCCAGGCTTCGCCTGGACCGTACGCCTTCGCCGGCCAGGGGCCGGCGAAGATGAAGCCCACGCGCAGCGTGCAGGCGAAGCCTGGTTTAGAAGAGAAAGACGGCTGCCGCGACGACTGTCGTCCACCCGTCGCCGTTGACAATTGCTGTTTGCGTCTCGTTGCGCGTGCGCACGATCTTCCCCGACATCTTCCAGACTTGCTCTTTCTCGTCCCAGTTCGCTGTGTCGTTGAACTCAATTCCCAAGGTAGAGGCCAGCATAGAAGCTGCGAGGTCTTCAGCGTAGTCGCCCGCTTGCTTTTCGTTCTGTCCGTAGGCATGGTGTTCGCTGAGATACCCGTAGGCATCAGGGTCAGCGGGCACGGCACACCCGATAGACGCAGCAATAAGCCGACGAGGTTCATCGCTGGAGCAGCGCGCCATGACGCAGAAGACGATCTGCCCCGGCTTGAGCTCTTTGAGCCCCTCAGATTTCGGGATGATCTTGCACCGCGGTGGCAAGATGCTCGAGACATGGACTAAATTATATTTTTCGATCCCTGCATCACGCAGCGCTGCCTCGAATGAGCGCAGCTCTTCCTTGTGTGTCCCGACCCCCTTCGTGAAGAAGACCCGCGTCGGCACCAGGGGAAAATCGTTCATCTCTGACCTCCTTTCGTCGTGCTGAGAAAATAGCCGAGCATCTTGTAGACGAGCTTGGCAGCAAGAAAGTTCGGCCCCACTATCCCCGCAATAGGGCACAGCTCGACGACGTCAAAGCCGAGCACCGTGTGTGTTTCTTTAACGTATCGGAGAATCTTGAGCACAGTGTACCAATCGAGCCCACCGGGTTCTGGGGTGCCCACAGCGGGCATCAGCGCGGGGTCGAAGACGTCTAAGTCTATAGTCACATAGACGAGGGTACGCAGCCTATGGAGAGCTTCTTCAATTTGGGCTGAGTCGCTCTGCAGCGCATAATCGAAGCAGACGTGCAGATTCCTCGCCCTGCTGATAAATTCAGCTTCTTCAGGGCTAATCGCGCGAACCCCGATCTGCACGAGGTTGACCCCAAGCTCGTGTATCCGTCGCCCGACACAAGCGTGATTGAATGGTGTGCCCTGGAAACTGTCACGCAAGTCAGCATGGGCATCGAGCTGCAAGACCGAAAACTCTTTGAATCTTTTTCGGAACGCCCGCACAGGCGCAAGCGTCAGCGAGTGTTCACCACCGAGCATCACTGGGAATTTGTCATGGTCCACAAGCCACGCAATGACTTCTTCGACGCGCTGGAGAGTCTCTTGGGGACTAGCTGCTGAAGGCTCCAGCGGAGGCAGGGTGTGAATCCCTACGCGATAGGGCTCACACTGGAGCTCTTCGTCGTAAAGCTCCAAATGTTCCGACGCCTCGATGATTGCTTGAGGGCCGTGACGTGTGCCTGCTAGATACGACGTCGTCAGATCATACGGCACAGGGAGAACGACCGCACGCGCCGACGCAAAACGAGAGAACTCCGGAGGCAGCCCTCCGAAGTTCTGAGGCACCCAGTACCCACGTTGTGGCGGGATCTCTTCTTCCGGCTCGTGATGCATCTTCGCCCAGCTTCGTGGAATCCCTCCCTTTAGAACGTCTCAATAAAGCGAATATCGTTCTGATAGAACGTCCGTATATCGTCCACGCCGTATTTTAGCATAGCCATGCGCTCGACGCCAAGTCCGAACGCAAAGCCTGTGTACTCTTCGGGGTCGTAGTCGACTTCTTGGAGTACAGCGGGGTCGACCATGCCCGCACCGAGAATTTCAAGCCATCGTTCGCTGCCCTTGCGCCGCACATGGACCTGCAAGCTCGGCTCCGTGAATGGGAAGTAATCTCCCACAAAGCGTGCTTCGAAGTTCCTCCCAAAGAACTCCTCAATGAATGCGAGAATGGTGCCCTTCAAGTGCGCTAAGGTGATGCCTTTGTCCACCCAGAGCATCTCGATCTGATGAAAGACCGGTGAGTGCGTGGCGTCAGTCGCGTCGCGCCGGAAGCATTTGCCCGGAACGACGACCTTCACCGGCGGGCGACGCTGCTGCATCACGCGAATCTGCACCGGTGACGTATGCGTGCGCAAGAGTAGATCGTCGAAGCCCTCGATATAGAAAGAGTCCCAGTCGTCGCGAGCCGGGTGATCTTTAGGCATGTTGAGCGCTTCAAAATTATAGTAATCTGTCTCGACTTCAGGGCCAGTGACGACCTCAAAGCCCAATCGGACAAAGATATCCTCGAGCTCTTTGGTGACTTGGGTGATTAAGTGCAAACTTCCTAGTTTGTGCCGACGTCCAGGAAGCGTTACATCAAGGGCTTCGGCGCGCAGGCGCGCTTCTTTCTCAATGCGGGCAAACTCCGCCAAGCGTCGCTCCAGCTCAGCAGTTAATGTCTCTTTAAGGGTGTTGAGCGTGCGGCCAGCCTCGGCGCGCTCGTGCGGGGGCAATGTCTTCAGCTCATCTAAGAGTTGGGCGAGCTGGCCCTTGCGCCCAAGATATTTGACGCGAAATTCTTCGCAGAGCTTGGTGCTCGAAAGCGCCTTCAGCTCTTGCAGAGCTTGCTGTTCGAGTTCTTTAGTCTTTTGCAGAAGTCCATCGAGCTGCATCGTGGCCATGGCGAGATTATAGCGTCTAGGCTTGTTTGAGGCAAGAGCTCCACACACAGCTTCCCTCGTTGACGTTCTGGTCATGCTCGACTATACTCTTCCGAGAGTGTGAGCGAGGAGGTTCCTATGGCGACCAAAGCCGCCCGTTCAAGAAAACTCAAGATCGCTGCCCGCGGGCCGAGCAAAACCCCTGTAAAACTGATCGTCAACGGCGAAACGCATGACGTGCTCGTCGAGCCGCGCCGCACACTTCTGGACGCCCTCAGAAAAGACCTGGGATTGACGGGAACGAAGAAAGCCTGCGATGAGGGCACCTGCGGCGCGTGTACTGTTTTAGTAGACGGCGAGCCGATCTACGCGTGTATGGCCCTCACCGTCGAGTGTGAGGGCAAGTCCATCGAGACCATCGAGGGGCTTTCTCACAATGAGAAGCTCCATCCCATACAGCAAGCGTTCATCGAAGAAGATGCCCTCCAGTGCGGCTTTTGCACCCCAGGGCAAATTATGTCCGTGAAAGCGCTGCTCGACAAGAACCCCACCCCCACACTCGAGGATGTCAAGCGCGCTCTGGCGGGAAACTTGTGTCGCTGTGGAGCGTATCCGAAGATCTTCAAAGCTGCACTGCGCGCAGCAGATCTCGTGCGCACAGGGAGATAAACTATGCCCAAAATCATAAAAACAAAAACAGAGTTTGAAGGTCGCGTCTTAGAAGAGTATATCGTTGTTGAGGGCGAAGGGCTATCGGCGTGGGAAGCCCAGACCCCCTTACAATGTGTCGGCAAAAAGACCACGCGGATTGATGGCCCAGAGCGCGCTACCGGCAAAGCCGTCTATACATTCGACGTACAGCTTCCAGGAATGCTCTACGGCAAAATTCTACGCAGCCCGCACCCGCACGCGAGAATTAAAAATATCAATACTCAGCGTGCTGAAAAACTCCCCGGCGTCCGCGCCGTGCTTAGCTATAAAAACACCCCCAAAATATCTTTTCGGCGCCAGACGTTCATATTTGATGAAGTCGTGCGCTATGTTGGCGACGAGGTCGCGTGCGTCATCGCCGACGACGAGGAGATCGCCCAAGACGCTCTCGAACTTATCGAAGTCGAGTATGAAGTCTTACCCTTCGTGCTTGACCCAGGAGAAGCTCTTCAGCCAAACGCGCCCAAGATCCACCCCGACGGCAATTTATTAGGGGGACAGCCCGAAGTCTACCAACGGGGCGATCTCGCTCAAGGCTTCGCTCAGGCTGACGTCGTTATAGAAAGAACGTTCAGAACCCAGTGCGCTCTTCATAACTGCATGGAACCCCATGGCAGCGTTGCCATGTGGGAAGGAGATACTCTCACTGTCTGGGATTCGACGCAACATATCTTTGGGGTGCGCGAGGGCTTAGCGCGTCTGTTGGGGTTGCCCCTGCACAAAGTCAGGGTGATCAAACACTACATGGGCGGAGGCTTCGGCAGCAAGAACAATCTCGGCAAATACACAGTGATCGCGGCGCTCGCGGCGAAGATGACAGGCCGGCCTGTCAAAATTATGTTAGATCGCCATGAAGAGAATCTCGCCACAGGCAACCGCCCTGCAAGCGTGCAGCATGTAAAGATCGGAGCCAAGCGCGACGGCACACTCACAGCGCTCGAGCTGAAAGCAATCGTTACTGGCGGAGCGTATTGTCTGTGGCCGCCGTCGCTTGGTGGCCCAGCACGCGAGCTCTACGCGTGCCCAAACGTACGAACTGAACAGTATACGGTCTTCACGAACACCGGGCCGTTGTCGGCCTTCCGTGCCCCTGGTTACGTCGAAGGCACCTTTGCGCTCGAGTCCATCATGGACGA
The DNA here is from genome assembly GCA_964473325.1 of uncultured Thermotogae bacterium. Taxonomy (GTDB): domain Bacteria; phylum Bipolaricaulota; class Bipolaricaulia; order RBG-16-55-9; family DRXL01; genus JANXCC01. The sequence continues at coordinate 86,653 of CAYYOG010000004.1, read as the reverse complement.
GCTAGCCAAAGAGCTGGGCATGGACCCGCTCGAGCTGCGTTTCAAAAACTATACAGAGATAGACCAGACGACGGGGCGGCCTTACTCGACCAAGGGCCTGCGCGAAGCCTACGAGCGCGGGGCGAAGCTCTTTAGATGGCCCAAGCACGCTGAGTCTTCAGGACGAATTTGCCGTGGCTTCGGCATGGCATCGCAGATCTGGAGCGGCAACGGCATGCCTCCAGCTTACGCCATCGTCAAGATCAACCCCGACGGCACCGCTACGGTCATCACCGGCACCCAAGACATCGGCACGGGAACGAAGACGATCTTAGCACAGATCGCTGCGGAAGAGCTGGGCTTTCCCCTGGAGAAGATTTCAGTCGCGCTTGGGGACACGCAGATGGGGCTGTATGCGCCGTTGAGCGCAGGGAGCATGACGGTAGCGAGCGTTGGCCCAGCAGTGCGCGTCGCCGCGCACGATGCACGCCAGCAGCTCTTAGACGTTGCCGCCCAGGTGCTCGAAGTCCCACGCGACTCGCTCACCATCGCTGATGGGCTACTCACTAACTCAGCACTCCCAAAGCCCGTTGCCGTGCATGAAGTGCTCAAGAATCTTGAGAATTTCATGATCATCGGGCGCGGGGCACGTGAGCCCAACCCCGAAGACGTCACGGTGAATACGTTTGGGGCTCAGTTTGCTGAAGTTACGGTCGACACGGAGACCGGAGAAGTCAGAGTCGAAAGAATTGTAGCCGTACACGACTCTGGACGAGTTATCAATCCGTTGACGCTCTCAAGCCAGATCGAGGGCGGCATCATCCAAGGGCTGGGGTATGCGCTCTTCGAGCAGCGCGTTGTGGATAGAAATACGGGCATCGTCGTGAACGATAACTTGGAAAACTATAAACTTCCCACAGCGCTCGATATTCCCGAGATTGTTTTCGAGATGGTCGACCGGCCCGATCCGAGAGCGAACAATCTAGGCGCGAAGGGGGTGGGCGAGCCGCCGATCATTCCCACAGCAGCGGCGATTGCCAATGCCGTCGCTAATGCCTTGGGAGTGCGCATCTATGAGCTGCCCCTCACGCGCGAGAAGATTCTTAAGGCTTTAGGGAGAGTGTGAAACTATGCGATCTTTTGAGCACGTCAATGCACCGAATATCAAGACAGCCATTGCACTATTGAGCGAACCTGCAACAGAGGCCATCGCCGGAGGCACGGATCTGTTAGGAGAACTCAAAGCGCACCTGCGCAGCCCACAACGCTTGGTCAATCTCAAGACGCTTTCAAAGCTTCGCGAGATTCACTATAGCCCCAAAGCCGGGCTGCGGCTCGGTGCGCTTGTAACGCTCGCCGAGATCGAGAGGCATCCAAATATTCGCGAGAAGTTCTCTATCCTCGCTCAAGCGGCTTCTTCTGCCGCAACACCCCAGCTCAGAAGCATGGGCACTCTTGGGGGCAATCTATGTCAGAAACCTCGCTGCTGGTACTATCGGCATAAACTCTTCCCATGCTGGCTCAAGGGCGGAGAAAAATGCTTTGCTGAAGACGGGGAGAATAAATATCACGCAGTCTTGGGAGCTGATCGCTGTCATGCTGTGCATCCGTCAGATTTAGCTCCAGCGTTGATCGCGCTCGATGCGACGATTCGCGTCGTCGGGCCAGATCTTGACGGCGAGATCTCCCTTGAAGAGCTGTACACCAAACCAACAGAGAGCCGTCGCCAGATGACGATCCTTGGGCCGGGCGAGCTTATTGTTGAGATTCGCGTGCCCGCTCCCAAGAAGAAGGCACGCGGGGTGTATCTGAAGGCGATGGAGCGCGGAAGCTGGTCGTTTGCGATTGTGAGCGTTGCGGCGCAGCTGAGCTTTGAGGACGAGCGCATCACCGACGCGAGATTGGTCTTGGGCGGGGTTGCCGCGATCCCCTGGCGTGCCAAAGATAGCGAGAAGATATTACTGGGGCAGAAGTTTTCTGAGGAGCTGGCCGAGCGCGCTGCTGAGGCTGCGGTTGCCGGGGCACAGCCATTGCGGGATAACGCGTATAAAGTGCCGTTAGCTAAGGGCTTGGTGAAGCGGGCGTTAGGATCCTGCACAGCAATCTAGGAGGCTGAAATAAAGATAAGAACTTAGCGCATGGCTAGGGTTCTATGTTTCTCTTCGTCCCATGAGGCAGCGTCTTCGGCAGGCTCGACGTGAATCGTGACGCTCGCATTGGGCAGAGCAGCCTCGATCTCCATCTCTAACTGTTCGCACAAGTCATGCGCTTGTTGCACCGTCTGTTCACCAGGGACGACTAGATGGAGATCGATGAAGCGCCGTGGACCGGACTTGCGCGCCCGCAACTGATGGTATGCGACAAACTGATCACGATGATTCTTGAGAATCCCTTCGAGCTGAGCTAGTTCTTCAGGGGGCAGGGTATAGTCCATCAGACCGTCTATTGAGCGGCGCACTAAACTGACCCCGGTAATAACAATATGCCCAGCGACTGCGAGTGCGATCACAGGATCGAGCCACTGCCAGCCCGTCACCGTAAGCGCAAGCAATCCAGCAATGACGCCCACACTCGTCCAGACATCCGTGAGCAAGTGTTTGGCGTCGGCTTCGAGAGTGATCGAATCATAGCGTTTTGCAGCGCTTAGCAGCGCTCGCGCGACGATAAGATTGAGCAGTGACGCACTGGCTGTGAAAGCCAATCCCCAGCCGAGTTGTTCGAGGGGGACAGGAGAGAGCAAGCGCCTAATAGCCGCATAACCGATGCTCGTAGCCGCGATAAGAATGAGCGTGCCCTCGACGCCGCTTGAGAAGTATTCGGCTTTGTCGTGGCCGTAGGGATGAGTCTTGTCCGCAGGGCGCGCAGCGATCTTCAGCGCCGTCAGGGCGATCAGGGCTCCTGCCAAGTTCACGAAAGACTCTAAGGTATCGGAGAGAATCCCCACCGAGCCGGTGAGCAAATACGCCGTGAATTTCAGGGCTATTGTGGCCACCGCTGCGCCCACAGAGAGCAGGGCAAAGCGGGCCTTTGCGCCGCTCATGACAGCTCCAGTGTAATGAAAAACGCTGGTGGAGTCAAGAAAAGTATAGCTTTAGCTGATGGAGTCAGCACCCGGCCCAGCTTGGTCACGTTCGGCTCGCTCGCGCTTGGTTATCGCTATATGCAGATAGAAGTGCTTGATGTGCTAGCACATCAAGCACTTTTTCAAGGCGCATCCCGCGCGAGCCTTTCAGCAAGACAAAGCATTGTCTGTCACATATCAAAGGTACAGCCTGGGCAGCATCATCAGAAGTCGCACAACACTCTACAGGGATGCCTGCACGCGCCGCTTCCTCTCCTATGAGCCGTGCCCACCCCCCGACGACGATAAGCCGATCCGGCCGGAACTTGGAGTCAGCGAGCAATCTCCCGATCTCGCGATGCGCACGTTCGCTCAGCGCTCCCAGCTCGAGCATATCCCCGAGCACGAAGATCAGCTCCTCGTCGGGATGGCGAATCTGCGCAGCACAGAAGATCGCTTCGCGCATCGAAGCCGGGTTGGCGTTGTACGCATCGTGCAAGACAGTGATCGCTGTGTCGGGAATAGGGAGAAGCTGGAGCCGTCCCCAGACGCTACGAGCGCTCATCAAGCCGCGGCGGATCTCTGAGAAAGAAAGCCCAAGGTGTTGCGCGACGGCAATTGCTGCTAAAGCGGCGAGGACCGCTGGGCGTCCCAAGAGCGCTATGCCCATTTCGTCCCGCCATCCCGGGCTTTTTATGAAAAAGCGTGTCCCTCGGCGTGATATCGTCACGCCCTCAGCGACGAGATCGTTCTGTGGGGAAAACCCGAATGTGACAATCCGACAGCGAGCTTTTCTGTGGGCGACCGTAAGCACTTCAGGATTGTCACCGTTGACGACAGCAAGCCCACACGGAGGGAGTGCTTCCAGTAACTCCGTCTCGGCTTCCATGACGCTCTCGAGGTTGTCCAGCGTCTCCAGATGCTCCTCGCTGACACTGGTGAGCACGCCGATCTGAGGCGGAGCGATCTGACAGAGCCGGCGCACCTCTCCGAGAGCTGTCGTCCCCATCTCAAGGACGAGCATCTCTGTGTCGTCTGGGGCATTGAGCACAGTGAGGGGAAGCCCAATCTCAGTGTTTTGGTTTCCTGGTGTTGCGTGGGTGCGAAACCGCTGAGCGAGCACAAAAGCGACCAGCTCTTTGGTGGTGGTCTTGCCGTTACTCCCAGCAACCGCAACAATCTGAGCGTTGAGTTTCGTGATGGCCCGTTGGGCGAGATCGCTTAGGGCGCGCAGGGTGTCGTGGACATGAATGGCGGCCCTCACCCCATAGTCCCTTCGGAGGGGAGAGGGGAAAGAGGGGTGAGGGGGCAAAGGCCTAGAAAACAGAAAGCCAGCTGCTCCCCGCTGCAGCGCCTCAGCGATAAAGTCGTGCCCGTCGTGGCGAGCGCCCCGCAATGGCACGAAGAGTTGCCCTGAGCAAATTGTGCGGGAGTCTATCGAGACGCCATCGCAAAGAGCCTCGAGCGAGCCTACCATGAGAGCCCCGCCGGTCGCTTGAGTGATCTCCCTTGCTGAGAGTTTCATGCTGTGAGCATAGCGAGTATTCCTTGTGACAGGCACGGACTGGTGTCCTGCGTGCTAGGGATTTGCAGAACTATTTGCTTACCAAAGCACCTCGGCTTTACAATAAGTAACCGAGAGCGAAGGAGGCTCTATGAAGATCTTGGTTGTACTATCGGTTTCACTCTTGACGTTGTCACTCCCAGTAGCAGCGCAGAGCTTCAATCCTATCATCGAGGAGAACAGCGTGGACGGGCTGCTGCTTGGCGCTGAGGGGAGCTACAAATTTTTCGGCTGGCTGGAGCCATCGCTGGGATTGGCCTATGGCTTGCAAAGCCAGAAGATTCGATATAAAGCTGGGCTGCACTTCTGGGATGTCACCCTAGCGATGCTCGACTGGCCGCGCACGGCAGTCTTAGGGCGCATCGGCGAAGCGGGGCTGAAAGCTACGCTCAAGCTCCCGTGGGGCTTGCCCACATTGAGCGGGTTCTTCGGGACGCTCTGGCCCTGGCCGTATGACCCCCATCCGCCCGATATCGTCTACGTGATGTATGAATCCAGTCAGAGTCTGCGCTTGCCCTTCGAGATCGAGCTGGGGTTCTTCCAGCGGGCGCTGGTGGGATGGTGGCAACTAGGGGTTTTACCATCACAGTTTCAGTACAGCCAAACTCAGCTCTCCCTGCGCCGCGAGCTGCTTAGTATCGTCGTGAGCTATGGCACTCTTGAGAACGAGAGCAGGTTCCCAGGCTTTATCTTCGTTCAAGGCGTCAAAGGTGAACGCACTACACTCACAGGCGATCAGTTCTGGTCGGTACAGTTCGAGCGAGCTTTCGACGTGACGACCGTCTCAGTACCTGTGCCCTTGTTGCCGCAGTCGCTGGAGCTTCTTGTGCAGGGTGGTGTCTTCCTCCAAGTCGTCAGCGCCGGGAAGATTGAGCTGCCCAGCGATAAGCAAGGCGAGGGAAAGAGAGACTGGCAGAATCAGCTGTCGTGGGGCGTGAGCTTGTTGCTCTCTCTCGACGCGATAGGTGCCAAAGCGCGCGCGGACTTCGTCTTCACTGGCGACGGGCAGTTTCACTTTCTCTTTGGTTTCTAATAACAAAGGAGGTCTCCCATGACGCGTCGCATTCTGTTCATAGCGCTTCTCGTGGCTTGCAGCGCTGTAGTGAGCTATGCCCAAGTGACAATCTTCGATCCGGCGCTCATCTGGCAGCAGCTAGAAACGCCGCACTTTGTCATTGTCTTTCATCAGGGCCTAGAGAACATCGCCCATGAGACGGCAACTGTCGCCGAAGAGTCGTATGAGATCATCAAGCGCGAGTTTGGCAAGGCTCCAACGGACAAAGTGTATATCGTCATCGTTGACTTTATAGACTCGATTGTCGGCTCAGCCACGCCCTTCCCCCAAAATACTATTTATATTGGCCCAGCACAGATGCGCCTGGCCGACTGGGCCAACGTACGCCTCGATAGCTGGATTCGCGTTGTGGTCTATCACGAGTTGCTGCACATCATGGACTTGGACATTGCAACGGGAGTGAACGCGCTGCTGCGCGCGATCTTCGGCAGGATCGTCGTCCCCAATGCGAGCAAGCCTATCACGTTCATCGAGGGTTTAGCTGTCTACGAGAAATACAAGCATTTGGGCGAGTCGCGCCTCAACGACGCCAATACGATCATGATGGTCCGCCAGCTGGTCTTAGACAACAAGATTCCCAGATTCGATGAGATCTCGCGCTATTATAATCGCGCGGCGTGGCCACCGGTGGGCCTGCTCGTCTACAATTTTAGTTCTTGGTTCCTGCACTACATCGAGGAGACCTACGGTCCAGAGAGCATGAAGAAATTCAACGACGTCAACTCCGCAAGCGTGATGAATGCACTCTTGATGCTCTTCTTCGGTGACAACTTTGACACGATCTTAAAGAAAGCTTTGGGTAAGTCGGCTGATGAAGCCTATGCAGGCTTTCGCGCCTGGCTGCGTCAGAAATTTTCTGCTGAGATCGAAGCGATCACCCGCGAGGGTTTGACATCGAGCGTACGGCTGACCCAGCTCGGCTGGATGAGCGGGCAACCTTCGTGGTCACCCGATGGGAAGCAGATCGCCTATAGCCACAGCGGGCCAGGGCGCAATGGACTGAGAGTCATAAGCGCCGAAGGCGAGAACGATCACGAGATTCTCTTTGGTCCCAACGAACTGCCGTCCTTTGCCCCCGACGGGCGCTCTGTGCTCTACACCAAGCTCGACCTTAACGGCTTCTATTACGCCTTCAGCGACATATATCTATACGATTTAGAGCAAAAGAGGGAACGGCGGCTGACGCACGGCGCGCGGGCCTATGTCGCGGCGTTTGCCCCTGACGGCCAGACGATCTACTTTGCCCATCACATCGGGCGCGACGCCAGCACGGCAATCTCCAAGCTCGATCTGAAATCTGGGAAGATCACGCCCGTCAAAGAATTTGCTGACAACAGCGTCACAGTGCACTCGATTGCTGTCTCTCCCAACGGCAAGGCGCTCGCGCTTTCACTCTGGCGGCGTGGTGGGTATCAAGATATCTATCTCTTGCCCACTGAAGGCGGCGAGCTCCAGCCCATCACCCAAGACAAAGACGAAGACCTCGATCCTAGCTTCGCGCCCGATGAGCAGTATATTCTCTTCAGCTCCGATAGGGGCGAGTATCGCGTTGCGAATATCTACGCATATAAGCTCGACGATGGCTCGTTTTACAAAGTCACGAACGTCTTGACGGGCGCTTTCGACCCTGTCGTCTCACCTGACGGAACGACGATCGCGTTCACGAGCTACAGCAGCGACGGCTATGATATTCACCTGATGCCCTATAACCCGCAAAGTTGGAAGCCCGTCACGATCACCAAAGAGACCCTTCCGGAGTGGCCCGGCTTTCAAAAGACACACTTCTCTCTCAAGCCTTACGATATGATCCCCTCACTCTTGCCCAAGCTCTGGTTGCCCTTCAGCGACGGGAAATCTGTTGGGGTTGTTACTCTTGGACAAGACGTCTTGGGCAAGCACGCGTATCAGATCGTCGCGGGCTGGGACCCCGAGCAGAGCAAGCCGTTCTACTCGGTTGATTATGCGCTCGCGCAGTTCTTGCCTGCGCTCTCGCTCTCCATGAGCGATACTCGCGACGGCCGCGTTCAGAAAATCAGCGCGCTGATGCCGCTGGCGCTAAGCATCTTGAGCCAGCAACAACTCAGCGTAAGCTACAGCCATGCGAATCGCCCACCCAAAGAGCCGGACCATCCCACTCCCTGGACAGAAGACACGTACACTGCGCAATACAGCTATCGAAGCATGCGCGGGGCAGATCTCTGGCGCGACACGCTCTCGCTCTCAGTGAGAGGACAACTCACAAGCCCCAGCGATGGCAAGCCCTATCGAAAGCTCACCATGACGCTGAGCGAGGTCTTTCGGCTGCCCTTCGTAGAGGCGCACACGCTGCGCTTGAGATTTATTGGCGGCTGGAGCGACGCGGAGAAAGCCGAGGACGGCTTTTCGCTTGGCGGGCACATGGGAGAGTTTGCGTTGCGGGGCTTCGCCGAAAAAGTCCAGCAGGGTAAGCAAGCTCTCATTGCGTCGATCGAGTATAGATTCCCCTTAGCGACGATCGAGCGCGCGCTGGGCTATTGGCCGATCTTCTTCGACGATCTTCGCGGCGGGGTCTTCATTGACGCAGGGCTTGCTGGGGAGACGCTCACTATAGACAGTTTGAAGCTCGGCTTTGGTGCAGAGATCAGTCTCTCGCTGACAACAGGGTATTTCGTGAGCTGGGCATTGAGGGCTGGCGTCGCGCAGGGGCTGGGCGAGCCAAGCCCGCGAGTCTATTTGGCATTTGGGATGTAAACCAGATGTAAGCTATTTTGCTTCCAGCGCGGCCTTCACCGCGGCGAGCGCGTCCACGCGGCCCCAGCCAACGGCGTTATTGGGTCGGTCGCCACCGCAGTCGCCGATCTTCGGCACAGCTGTCTGACGGATCAGCTCCTCGAGGACCTCGACGCGGCCCTTCAGATACGGCGCCGCTGAGAGCATCAACGCTGCTATGCCCGTCACATGCGGCGCAGCCAAAGAAGTCCCCCCGACGCTGAGATAGCTCCCACCGGGCATGGGGCCACGAATGCTCACCCCCGGCGCGCTCACGTCCGGCTCGATCTGCTCTGTCCCCCAAATCGTCACTGGCCCGCGACTGCTAAAATGCGCGATCTTATCATCGCGGGTCATCGCACCGACAGTGAACGCTGCTTCATAGATCGCCGGCGGATGTATGATAGAGCTACAGCTTGGCCCTTCGTTGCCCGCCGCTGCGACGAAGAGAATTCCCCCGGCACGCACGCGTCCCACAGCTTCTTTCAACGTGTCAGGCTCACAGCCCTCATACGGCGGACAGCCCCACGAATTATTAATAACTTGCGGCGCCTTGCTGGGATCGCCCTGGGTCATGGGGTCGCCACCTAACGGAAACGGAGCGAGAAAGAACTCCATGCACCCGATATAGCTCTCTGGCGTGCCGTAGCCGTCGTAGTCCATATTCCGACACGCGATCCATTGAGACTCGAATGCGACCCCTGTGCGTATAGACTCTTCAGTTCCTACGACAACCCCCAACGTGAGCGTCCCGTGAGCGCCAGGATCTATAGGCTCTGAAGAGTTTTCGACAGCGTCGAACCAATTATAGTTATGATCAGCGATCTCGTCTTCGCTGCTGTAGCCACGATATTGATTGATGAGCGCGGGGTGGAGCCAGTCCACGCCCGTATCGGCCCCAGCGACGACAACCCCCTTGCCGGTGATCCCCATCTCCCAGACCTTGTTAGCGTTGATGAGCTGAAGATTCCAAAGCACTGTAGTCTGCCGCTCTTGCTCAGGCTCATAGTATAGCGAGAGCTGTTTCACTCTGGGATTGAGCTCGATGCGCGCCACGTCGTCTCGCACCGCGAGCGCCTGAATGAGCTGGGCATCGGCGTTTGGAATAGCGATCATATTCACTAAATAATGCGCTCGATACGGTATGCCCTTGGCGTCGAGCTCGCGTCGAAGCTCCCGTTGGGAGCGTTGAGCCGTTTTCGTGAGCGTTTCGTAGACGTAGCGCCCGCGTTCTACGTGCGTCGCAAAACGCTGAGTATCGCCGAGGTGAGCTTTCTCTTTGAGAATAACCAAGACGTCAGCGCGCTTATGTTCAGCAAGCGCTTTCTGGACGAAGGGCGTGATCTTCAACGCAGCAGGCCCGCTGCGCTCTGCATGCGCTGCCAGCCCCAACACTACAAATATCAGAGCGACGATGACAAAGCTCCAGCGAGGCCATCTCATCGGGATCACCGAGCGAAGAGCTTATCGCGATTTTTCACGATCTGCTCACACGTCGTGTTGGGTTCAATGCGTGTCGTGCGGAAGTAACTGTTCTCTTTCTTGGGATCAGGGACGTTCTCGCTCTGGCCTGCTAAGAGCGGGTTGCTCGCCCCGAGCACGACTTGCTCACTACCCCACTCGATGAGCCCGTCTATGATCATAGTATCGAGCGTCGTGCTGCGCAGGCTGTTCCAGTCTCGTTGAATGATATAGATCTCCCCTTCGATAATACCCAACACATTGACGCGAATTGTCATACCCGGCTTGCCGTCTTTATCTTGGTCGAAGATTCTCGGATCATTGGGATCAGTGGGCAATGGGTCTCTCTCTGGGTCTTGTAGGCGCACCCCGCGCACGATTGTGTAGCGCGGCTGGAAGAGTTGCCAACTCCTCCCACCAGATTCGAGCCGTGCCGGCTTGGTATCGATCCCCATATGCTTCACGAACGCTTCGGGGAAGATCACTCTAAAGAATGGGCTGCTGCTCTCGCTCTCGACGGCACAAGGCTCGAAGACAATCGAAAGCTCTGAACCCTGTTGTGTAACTTCTAGTCGTAGAGTTGTGATGGTCTTGAGGTTGATCGTACCCAGCACAGGGGCATTGGTGAGAGATGACGTAACTTGAAGATGAGCCCATGGCCCAGAGATATCAGGGGGCTGGGCAGAGGAGCTCGGCCAACCGACTACAAGAACACCAAGCACCAAAAGAGAGACCCATCGCTGCATAGCAAGTCACCTCACTATAGTAAGCTGAAATTATAGCGCGCGGTGGGGATTCCGACAAGTCACCGACGTCGTTTGCCCTGCCCCCCGCCCCAGCGCGTACAATAAGATATGCGCTCTATCGTCGTCGCTCTCACAGTGCTGTTAGGGCTGTCGTGGGGTACGTCTGGGCAACGGCTCGGTGAGCCAAGTTTAGTTTGGCACACGATCCACACTGAGCACTTTCGCGTGACATTCCCATCGGGATTGGAGGGCCTCGCCCAAGAAGCAGCTGTCGCTGCCGAGGACGCGTATCAGTATTTGCTCACCAAACTCGCATATGCACCCTCTGAGAGAGTTGACCTCGTGCTGTGCGATGCTAGGGATACAGCGCACCGGGAGCTCGATGTTTTTCAAAACAGAATCACGATCTGCGTCGCTCAAGGAGATCTCGCTGAGCGCTTCAACCCCAAATTCCCCGGTTGGGTAGAGCAGAGCGTCTTTGTGCTCTACGCGCAGTTGGTGAGCGCTAACTATGTCTTTGGCATCTCGGAAGTCTTAAGGCCGCTGCTGGGCAAGCTCGTTTTACCAAACTTAAAATCTTCAGAGCTTCTCGCTGGGATTGGGGAGTATCTCGCCGAAGAGGCTTTGAACACGCCGCCCGATGCACGTCTCCATATTGGAGGAGAGCACAGATTCGTGCGCTTCCTCGCAGAGCGTTTCGGACCGGAGTTTTTGAAAGAATGGCATCGGCTGCAAGCCAACGACCCTAAAGCGACGCTCTCGCTGGGGCTTTGGAACGATCGTGATCAGATATTTCGGCGTTTGACTGGGAAATCGTTTGCACAGATCGCTGCCGAGTTTGAGGCCCTCACCTTGCCTGCGGCACCCCTCTCCCGTAGCTCACCCACGGGAGAGGGGTTAGGGGTGAGGGCCTTCATCAAGCACGAAATCTACAAACACTCGTCTCTCTTCGGCGATCTCTATCTCTACGACTCCAAGGCACGCCGAGAGATCCGTCTGACCGAGGGTGCGCGGATCTACCGTGCTGCGCTTTTCCCTGATGAACAAAGAATCTTAGTAGCGCGCCATCGCTGGGGGGATCAAGGGCCAGCCTTGGCGATCTTTGATCTCGCGACACAACAGATGCAGACGCTGAAAGAATTCCCGTTGCACGATTATTTTATAGACTCGTTCGCGATCTCGCCCGATAGCGAACATATCGCGCTCTCGATCTGGCGCCGCGGCGGCTTTCAAGATATCTATCTGATGGCCCTCACCCTGCCTGCAGTACCTCTCTCCCGTGGCTCACCCACGGGAGAGGAGCTAGGAGTGAGGGCCTTTTCCCCAATCACCCGCGACCGTGCCCTCGATCTCTCCCCAGCGTTCTCGCCCGACGGACACTTCGTGCTCTTCACGTCAGACCGCGACGGTCTCTTCAAGACGTATGCGTATCGAATCGCTGACGGGACATTCTTTGAGGTCGTAGACGTTTCTGATATCAACAGTTGGGAGCCAGTGCACATCGAGCCGGAGCCGTTCCCACCTTGGGACGGCTTCCCCGATACAGACTACCCCATCACGCCATACGATCCGCGCCTGTCGCTGGAGCCTAAGATGTTAATTCCTCTGCCAGGGCCTGGCAGCATCAGCCTGCTGACATTCGGCAGCGACGCGCTGCGACAACATCTCTATAGCGTGCTGCTAGGCTTCAATTGGAAGACGCTGCTGCCAACGTACTTTGTGCGCTATGAGAACCGCGTACTCTTAGCGTCTCTAGAAGCCCTCATCGCGCGAGATGGCTTGAAAGCCCATCAGTCGCTGACGGCGACGCTGCCTCTCATCACGAGCTTAAGCACACAACAGAGCCTATCGCTCTTCTATCGGCGTATAGAAGAAGACTCTATCGCTCATCAGATTGGCGTTGAATGGAGTGGAAGCTGGAGAGTCTTTCAAAACTGGCTTGAGCTCTCTGTATGGGCTGTGACTGCGACGCGCACAGGGCAACGCCTCTGGGAGAACAGTCTTGGCTGGCGTGTGGGCGTGACGACTGAACTGAGCGAGCATCTGCGCGCGCGTCTCTTCGCTCACAAAGACGGGCAGCTTGGCACAGAGCTTGAGTTCTTCCCCGACGCTCTTATACGCGTCGGGGTGCTGTGGGACTCACAGAAAAACAGCGTAGAGCTTTATCTGCGTTAGCTTACTCCCCTAAGGAGAGTGCGTCGTAGTAGACGTCGGCAGCCAGCTCTGTGCCGAGCTCTTTGTCGTCGTAGCGCGCCTCAAAAAGCACTCGAATCTTTTCAAAATTCTCCGGAACATGCCCCCAGTACTGCAAAAGATCAGCGTGCAGATCGCGTTGAAAATGCACCCACTGCCCGATGGTCGGCTCACGGCCCCCTAGGAAGACAAAGCGCGCGTTACTGATCGCAAACGGCGGCTCAGCAATGCCCGTCAGAATATAGCGTATCTGAATATTCTGATACTGCGCGACGGCTCTGTCACCCCAGACGATCACGACGCACTGCAGATATTGCTTCTCTGTGCCGCGCCGCCAGTTCTCGACGCGATAGTATCCCAAAAGCTTTTTGGGAAATCTCTGGGGGCTGAGCTCTTGGATCAGCCCGAAGACTTTCGCGCCGTGATCGTTTTTGTCAGCGCGCAGAGCCAGATACGCTGAAAAGCGCCCGTCCTTAGCGTAACGATCCGTGATCGAGAACCCTGCCCAATTCTCAGATGCAAGTGAGAACCACGGCGCAATTCCCTGCTCGAAGCTCCCGTTGCGAAGAAGATTGGGCTGAGCGGGCCGGCACCCACTCAGCCCAATGATTATCAAAGCTATCGCTACAAGTCGCATCTACTTCACGATCAGCTTCTGAAGCTTCGTTCGCGTGATCTCCCCATCAGGGCTGCACACGGTGACGACGTAGAGATAGACGCCCTTGGCAACGCGCTGGCCCTTATTATTCTGAAGCTTCCAGAGGATATTCGTATTCCCCCAGTCGCTCGTGTAGACGAGTCGTCCGCTCAGATCGAAGACCTGCACACGGAACTCGTGATGGCTCATGAGCGTAAACTGAATCCCCTCGCGCTGCGAGCGTACCAGAACCGTCGGAGACGCTTGAGCCACGAGCTGCTCGACGATAGAAGGCTTGGGCGAGATGACCAGCTTACGCAGCTCTGTTTTGATTATTGTCCCGTCGTGGCCCTTGACGCCCATGAAGTAGAGATAGACTCCTGGAGCGACGCGCCCGGCGCGCTCGTTCTGATAGGTCCACACGAAGTTATTCTTCTGCCACCCGCTGCGATAGATCGCTCGCCCGCTTAGGTCGAAGAGTTCAACGGCGATCTCTTTGATCCCCTGGCCGATGGCGCGGAAGTAGACCGCGTGCGGGGTCGCGACGGCTTGGATCACTGTCACAGACAACGGGGCGAGCGACGGCTCGTCGGGGGCGTTCCCGAACTTGATGCGATGCAGATTCTGCCCATCCCCCAAATTGATGAGCCAGCCGATGGTGCCATTGGGGCAAACGGGTCCGCTGACGGGGAAGGTCTCGAAGAACGAGATCTCTTCGGGCGGTGCCTCACAGATGAGATACGTCCCTGGCACAAGTCCAGTGAAGCAATACTGCCCGTTCTCGTCGGTGACGGTCGAGAGGGTGACGGGGTTACCGAAGACGTCCACGCCGACAAGGGTGATCGTAATGCCCGGCAAATACGGCTCGTTTTCAGCTCGGTTGCCATCGGCGTCAAGATCGAGCCACTTGAAGCCGCAGATTTGTCCTAGGCCAATCTCAACGTCAGTTGGGTCATCGTCGCTGTTGTTCTCGGGGTTTATATCACCCGGCGTGAAGACAGTCACAGTGTTTATGACGCTGGGGATGGCGTCACGAGAGACGCTCACCGTGAGGGTGATCGTCGTGCTTGCCCCAGGGGCGAGCGGGCCGGGGTTCGTACACGTGACGACTTGCAAAGCTGCTGAGCAGGTCCACCCTGGCCCAGTCCCCGACACGAACGTCAGCCCCGTCGGCAGCGTATCAGTGACGACGATAGGGCCATACGTTGGCCCGTTGCCCACGTTCGTCACGGTGATCGTATAGACACCGGTAGAGCCAGTAACGAAGCTTCCCGTATGGCTCTTGGTGATCTGTAAATCGGGGGCGACGATATCTGTCGGGTCGTCGTCGGAGTTGTTGTCAGGGTTGCCGTCGCCGGGCGTCGTGACGGTGACGCGGTTGGTCACGCTGGGGAATGCCCCCTCTAAGACGTTGACTGTCAGCGTAATAGTTGTGCTAGCGCTGGGGGCGAGCGGGCCGGGGTTCGTGCAGGTGACGACTTGCAAAGCGGCTGAGCAGGTCCAGCCTGGCCCGGTGCCCGAGACAAACGTTAGTCCCATCGGCAGATTGTCCGTGACGATAATCGGCCCAGTCGTGCTCCCCGCGCCGATATTCGTAACAGTTAACGTATATGTACCGGTGTAACCTACAGCAAAGCTCCCGGAATGGCTCTTGGTAATCGTGAGATCGGCGGGTTGAGCCTCAATCACCGCGTCATCTTGGTCGTCCTCGGTGGGATCGTTATTATTGGGGACGGAATCGGGATCGGGTTGATCCACTGCGATCACTTCAGCGCTGTTCGTGATCGCCCCCGGCGCTGTCACCAGGGCGACTATAGTCAACGTGGCCGTAGATCCAGCAGGCACGTTGCCCACGGTCCAGACCCCAGTGATGGTGTTATAGGTGCCCTGGCTAGCCGCGTAAGAGACGAAACCTAGCCCTGTCGGCAGTTGATCCTGCACGGCTACATTGGTCGCGGTATTAGGACCGGCGTTGGAGAGCGTGATCGTGAAGGTCACCGTGCTTCCCACTCCCGGCGTGGGGTTGTCTACGGTCTTTTGTAAGCTCAGATCAGCGACTTGGCCCGCGACGATCACCGTTGCTTGATCGTCTTCCGTGGGGTCATTGTTATTGGGAGTCGAGTCGGGATCGAGCTGATCCGACGCGGTCACTTCCGCGGTATTGACGATGGGGGTTACAGTCGAGACGATGGCTTGAATGGAGAGCGTGGCGCTCGCGCCGACATTGAGTGTTCCGACCGTCCAGATTCCGGTGACGTTGTTATAGGTCCCTTGGCTGGCGCTGTACGAGACGAACGTCAGTCCTGAAGGCAATTGATCGGTCACTACGACGCCCGTCGCGGTGTTGGGACCGTCGTTGGTGACAGTCACTGTAAAGGTGATTGTATCGCCCAGGTTGGGGTTGGGATTGTCGACGGTCTTGATGAGGTGCAGATCAGCAACCGGCTCGACATCGGTTGGGTCGTCATCGGTGTTATTGGACGGATCAGGATCGTAAGGGTTTGTCACCGTCGCGGAGTTAGTGACGCTAGGAACGGCTTCTGGGCCGACACTGACGGTGAGCGTAATGCTGCTGCTATCGCCGGGGTTGAGCGGGCCGGGGTTCGTGCACGTCACGGTTTGGACGTCAGCAAAGCACGTCCAGCCCGGACCTACCCCTGAGACAAACGTCAGTCCGAGGGGCAAATTATCTGTAACAGTGATCGTCCCTACCGTAGGAGCCATCCCAGTATTGGTGACCGCGATTGTATAGACGCCGTGTTGCCCGACCACGAAGTTCCCCACGTGGCTCTTTGTGATCTGCAGATCAGGCGCAAGGACATCTGTGGGATCGTCGTCGCTATTGTTATCAGGATCAATGTCGCCTGGTGTAGAGACGCTTGCTGTATTTATGACTGATGGATAAGCGTCTAGGTCCACACTCACCGTGAGCGTAATGCTGCTGCTGTCGCTGGGGTTGAGCGGGCCAGGGTTCGTGCACGTCACGGTCTGCCCAACGGCAAAGCACGTCCAATTCGTTCCCGTCCCGGAGACGAAGCTCAGCCCTGTGGGCAGCGTATCCGTCACGGTGATCGTCCCCGTCGTGCTCCCAAAGCCGATATTGGTCACGGTAATCGTGTACGTCCCAGTAGTCCCGACGATGAAATCGCCGCTATGACTCTTAACAATTGTTAGATCTGGTGCTGATAACACCACAGTGGGGTCATCAGCAGTATTGTTATTGGGGTTTGGGTCGTTGGGAGTAGAGACCGTGACGCTGTTTGTGACGCTGGGCACTGCTCCAGGGCCGACGCTGACTGTTAAAGTGAGAGTACTACTTGCGCTAGGAGCCAGCGGGCCAGGATTGGTGCAGGTGACTGTTTGTCCAACGGCAGAGCAGCTCCAGCCTGTGCCTACCCCGGAGACAAAACTCAATCCATTGGGCAGCGTGTCTGTGACAGTGATCGTTCCTGTGGTTGGGATAGTGCCGACGTTCGTCACGGTGATGGTGTACGTCCCATCTTGCCCTACGATGAAGTCCCCTGTGTGGGTCTTTTGAATAGCGAGATCTGGAGCATCGACCAGTGTTGTATCAGTTGTTTGATCGTTTGAAGTATTGGTATCGCCAGGCGTTGAAACTGTTGCCACGTTGTCCACGCTGGGGTAGGCCCCAGGGAGCACGTTTACGGTGATAGTAATACTCGTGCTGTCGCCGGGAGCTAAGGGCCCAGGGTTCGTGCACGTGACTATCTGTCCCATAGCAGAGCAGCTCCAACCCGTTCCCGTGGCAGAAACGTAGCTTAGTCCTGTAGGCAACGTATCAGTCACTGTGATCGTTCCTGTTGTACTTGCTTCACCAACGTTCGTCACAGTGATTGTGTACACCCCTTGCTGGCCGACGACGAAATTGCCCGTGTGGGTCTTGGTGATCGCTAGATCCTGACAATTGGTTCCCACGTTCACGGTCTCTTGAGCGGGGGCATTATCTGTTGTATCAAGAGTCGTATCTATCTGCGCTGATCCGATATGACCAACGGCGCTGTTGTGGTACGAGACGCAGTTGATCGCGGGGAATGCTATCTGATACCTTAACGCCGCAGTTGAACCAGCAGGGATCGTTAAGAACCCATACCAAGTTAATATATTGCCCGATACAACAGGATCAGGGACTGGTGAGCCGTCCCACTGGGATGACCCGCTTACATACGTTGGTATAGCTGGAGTCGTGGGCAGTGTGTCTCTGACATCGTCGAGGGTAACGTCATCGGCAGCGCCGTTGGCTAATGTTATCGTATAAGTTACTACACCGCCCGTTCCCGGCAAAGTATCTGGTGTTGCTGTCTTGCTAAGGATGACGAGGTTATTACTCACAGGGTTGACAGGGGGCAGTGCGCCGAAATTGCCCGTGTCTGTGTGCTTCACTTCCATCCCGCTGCTGATATAGGCCACAGGGCTCACTGTTGTCGGGAGAGTACACACATCCGCTACACGAAATGTGTACATTGCCGTGTAATTCGTGTTTGCCGGAGAGGGAAGCGAGTCGGGTGGTATCAGCAATTGATCGGTGAACGTGCCGGTGTTGCCCCCAGTAAGGGTGATCGTCGTCCTGTAGAGCATGAAGCAATCCGCACGCCATGTCGTGTACGATGCAGGCGTATAAGACATCACTCGTGCTGCGCCTATTACGCCGGATTCGCCTGTCACGGTGATAACAATGAGCGTTCCGAGTATGGGATCATTGGTGCTGATGACCACAGTATGGACTTTGTTAGCGCTCGCCTTGATGGTCTCTTCGACGCTCGTAAACGAGAACGTCGCGCTGGCCAGCGGTGTGCCCGACGGAGGTCCAGCAAAGACGCGCACCGTGTGCGACTGCGGTGTAGTTGTTGGCCCGCTCGCTTGCAGGTAGAAGAACGCTGCCTTACATTGCCCCGCGTTGATCGTGCCAAGATGCACCACACCGTCCTCATAGGGAGCTAATGAGACGATCCCACCAGTAAAACCGCTAATATTCACCCAGATGTCTGGATAGTTGGTCCCACTGGTGTTGCAGATTTTGTAAGAAACATACATTGCCCTGAGCGGTGGGCTGACGCCGCTGTCAATGTAAAAGATAGGAGATGATGTCCTGGTGATCGTGAACTGCGCGTATGCCGGAACCCCACTGAGCCATAGGCCGATTCCCAGAGCTACGAGAACGACTGCGAAGGTGAGTTTTATAGGGCGCATAGTTAGAACCTCACTGTGATCCCCATTGCGAAAGCATTGAGATATTTCACTGAGAGCACGATAGAGCTAGACAGCTCGACCCCGCCTAGCTTCCAGGCTGCATCGAGCCAGAGCTGATAGAAGTTCTTAATCAACCCGATGAAGATCAGTTTTGTGTCGAGCGAGAGATCGCCAATCGTTGCCGTCAGCGAAACCGTGTGCTTGGTGACCCCACTGGAGCAGAAGAGATACGCCGTTCCCGTGCACAGCTGCACATCGCTTGAGACCGTCAGACCTGGTGGATCAAATGAGCTGATGATACGGGCTATTTGTGCTTTCCATGAGCCGGTGCGTGGGTAGAAGTACCAGAGCGCCAAGACCGATGCGTCTCCGAAGCGCAACGTTGTGCTCAGAGCATCAAAGTGCTCGCGTATCCCCGGGCCAAATCGCAGAGTATTATTGAATTCTAGACCGAGCGGCTGAACTGGGATGATCGTATTCACCTCAGCATAGCAGAGGAAATCTTCGGCGCAGACAGCGCCGACTTCAAGCAGAAAGTGAAACGTCATGCCAAGAAACTTTACGTTGCGCACGAAGAGCTTCTCCTCTTGGAAGCTAAACTCGTCGGTGACGATCCCCAGATAGAGACGCTCTAGAGGCTTGCACTCGGCGAAGCACTCTAAACCTTGTCGTGCGCCGATCCACGTTTCGCTGCGGATGAGAATCCCGCTCACCGTCTGGCCCTCCAGCCCTAGCACCAGCCCTACTCGAAACTCCGGCGCTGAAACGCTCCCCAGATTGGCCAAGAGCGCGCGGGTGCTTACTGTCATGCCAGCAATATTAAACGCAAGATCAGCGACTTTCTTCCGAAGCGTCAGCGTCTTAGGCAGGAGCATTCCTCCTTCGTCGAAGATCTGCGCGAGGATCAGATTCGCGACCGTCGGATGATAGAAGCCATCGCCCTCTAAGAGCCAATATAAACGACTATCAAAGAGCGGACAGCTCCGAAACGGCGGGCTGACGCTCCCCGGCGCAGAGTCTAAAATACAATAGCGCACACTGAGGCTGCTCGCGTTGCGCACTAAAGCGATCTCCGTGACGCTAGGCGCAAAGACGATAACGTCACTAAACGAGAGCGCCCCGACAGTCATAGCGAAGCTGAACGCTTGGTACTCTAAGCCCTTGAACGTGAACACCGACGTGCTGGTGATCTGCAGCCCACTGATAGAGAGATTCACTACCAGATCTGACTCGAACTTCAAGACGCTCAGATCGATCTTCGAGCAGTCGTCTTCGTCGATGAGCGTGTCCCCGTCGTCGTCAATAGTATTAGGGGGATCTTCGTCCACGAACGTATCGCCATCGGCATCGATGCCGCACGTCGCGGAGCGCAGGACAAGGCCGATATTGGCTTCCCCAGAGATGGGCGCTGCACCGATGGGAAGAGCAATCAAGAAAACACTAAAGATTAAGCTAACCCCTACCGATAGGCCTCTCATCACGACCAACCTCCTCCAAGCGAATGAACCGGTGTTCCCTTTATTGGCTTCCTTGGTTGATATATATAGTAAAGGGGGGGGGAGTCAAATCGAGAGCTCCTTGCGAACAGCTCCGTTTTTTGAGATAATACAATCTCAATACTCTATAGGGGTGACAAATGCTATGCCCGCATGTGCTATCTGTGGCAAGACGACAAAGTTTGGCAATCAAGTGAGCTTTGCCGGGAATCGCAACAATCGAACGTTCAAGCCCAATTTGCAGACCGTGCGCGCCATCGTCAACGGCCGAACCATGAAAATTACAGTCTGCACGCGCTGCTTGAAGGCCGGCAAGGTCCAGAAAGCGATTTGAATTCTTAATGCTCTATATGGTAGGCTAAAGGGGAGCTCATGACAGAGCAAGGGAGGAAGATATATGACTGAGAAGGGCCGGATCTGGTTAACTATCGGGGTCTTAGTTGTCATCGGGATAGCGATTCTGCTGATTGCCCAGCCGTGGCAACGGCCACAGCCGACACGACCTCCAGAAGTCACGCAGCAACCGACGACACCACCGCCGACAGAGACGCAACCTCCAACAACACCGCCACCTGCGACTGAACCCACACCTCCGCCAGCTCCTCCCACAGCAGCCGTCACGCCGGGAGAGCAGCCGACGTTGCCCCCAGAACAGCCGCAAGTCCAGCCTCCTGTGGGGCTTATCAATGGAGTCGTCTTCGTGCAGGAGCCCGATCAAGCGAAAGCGCTCGATATGCTCATCGCGGGCAAGATAGATCTCTACGCATTTGGGATCCGCGACCCAGAATTGGCCCGCAAAGTGAGGGTTTCACCGGTCTTGGGGTACGAGACGTCCTATGGTGGGTCTGTGGAGCTCACGCTCAACCCCGTGGGGCCGACGTTCAAGAACGGGGTGCTCAATCCCTTCTCCGTGCCGGCAATCCGTGAGGCACTCAACTGGCTCGTCGATAGAAACATCATCGCCCAAGAGATCTATGGCGGCCTGGCTGTGCCCAGATACTTGCCCATCAACACGGTCTTCCCTGACTATGCCCGCCTTGCTCACGTTGCCAAAGCGCTCGAAGCGTACTATGCTCCAAACCCTGACAAGGCCCGCGCCGTCATCACCGAAGAGATGCAGAAGCTCGGCGCAGAGCTCCGAAACAACAAATGGCACTATAATAACCAGCCGGTCAAGCTGATCTTCATCATCCGTACTGAAGATAAGCGCCGCGAGGTGGGCGACTACATCGCGAATCTCTTAGAAGATTTAGGCTTTACAGTTGATCGTCAGTACAAGACAGCCGCTGAGGCCTCGCCCATCTGGATCGGCAGCGATCCCGCTGACGGCAGATGGCACCTCTACACAGCAGGCTGGGTCTCGACCGTTGTGAATCGCGATCTGGCGGGCAACTTCGATTTCTATTACACCTCCCGAGGGCGCCCTGACCCGCTCTGGCAGGCATACACCCCTGAGCCAGAATTTGATGAGGTCTCCAATCGCCTTGGACGCCGTGATTACCAGACCATCGAAGAGCGCCAAGCACTGATGGAGAAAGCCCTGCGCCTGGCGATGAAAGATTCGGTGCGGGTCTGGTTGGCCGATACGATTGACGTCTGGGCACGCCGCGCTGAAGTGAGATTAGCGTCGGACTTGGCCGGGGGGATGTCCGGCTCAGCGCTGTGGCCATTCACACTGCGTGTAGAAGGGCGCCAACAAGTAGAAAGACTCGTCTGGGGTGTGCCCAGCTTGATGACCGAGCCGTGGAACCCTGTCGCGGGTACAAACTGGATCTTCGACACGATGATCATCCGTGCTACTGTAGATGCAGATACTCTGCCTGACCCCTTCACCGGGCTGTACTGGCCGCAGCGCGTCAAGTTCGTAGACGTCTATGTCCAAGAGGGCATCCCTGTCACACGGACCCTTGAGTGGCTGAAGTTAGAGTTCCTCCCCAAGATCAAAGTTCCCGAAGAGGCGTGGGCTGACTGGGACCCCGTCAATCAACGATTTATCACGGTACGCGAAAAGTACCCTGAAGGAGTCACAGCCAAGACCAAGGCCGTTATCTACTATCCAGAGAACCTCTTCCGGATGAAGTGGCACGACGGCTCACAGATCTCCTTGGCCGACTGCGTGATCGGGTTTATCTTGACGTTTGAGCGAGCCAAGCCCGAAAGCCCCATCTACGACGAAGCTGCCGTACCGGCGTTTGAGTCGTTCATGCGTCACTTCCGCGGGCTGAAGATCGTGCAAAAAGACCCACTCATCGTCGAGGTCTATAGCGATCTCTTCTACCCTGATGCCGAGTGGATCGCCTCGTCACGATCAGGCTATCTCTTCACGACTGTCCCCCTGCAATCCTTAGCTGTCGGGATCTTAGCCGAACAGAACAAAGAGCTGGCGTTCTCCGCAGCGAAGTCCGATAAGCTCAAAGTCGAGCGGGCCAGCTACATCGCCGGTCCAGCATTGGCGATCTTAGAGAAATACCGCGCTCAAGCATTCGAGCAAGGCTTTATCCCTTACGAAAACACCCTGAAAGAGTTCATCACCCCCCAAGAAGCGAAAGAGCGCTATAGACTTCTCGGCGAATGGTACAACGCACACAAGCACTTCTGGATTGGCAACGGGCCATTCTTCCTTGATTCGGTCCACCCCGTCGAGAAGAATATCGTCATCAAGAGATTTGCGGACTTCCCCGATGGCCCAGAGAAATGGCTGCGCTTCAGCGAGCCCCGCATTGCTGATGTCGATATCTCTGGACCGATAGAAGTCAAGATCGGCGACACCGCGACGTTTGACGTCCAAGTGACGTTCAAGGGCGAGCCCTATGCTGTGAAAGATATAGACTTTGTGAAGTTCTTGGTCTTCGATGCGACGGGCCAGCTCACGCTCGTTGGCGAAGCTGAGGTGGTCCATGACGGGTTGTGGCGCGTCGCGCTCAGCCCAGAGCAGACGGCCCAACTGGCCGCCGGAGGCAACCGCCTCCAGGTGATCGTCGTCTCGAAGCTTGTGAGCATCCCCTCGACGGAGGAGACCACGTTCGTCACGGTGCAGTGATGAAGACCTAACCCCCGAGTCCCCTTCCCGTTTTAGAGAGGAGGGGCCGGGGGAGAGATCCCGAGAATACGTATATGTTCGAAACACTGCGACGAGTATTCATATACACGGTCTATCGTGTCGTCGCCTTGGCGGTCACAGTAGTGATTGGAGTCTACTTAGCTATTCTGATCGCCAATATGGGCGGCTACGTCGACGTGATCCGTAAGGCCCAGATCGACGAGGCCATCGGGGCTGCAGTGCTGGGGGATCGCTCCTTGCAGGGGCTCCCCCCTAGTGAACTGCGCCGTATCATAGATCAGCGCAAGGAGCTCGAATACAAGCGCTTAGGGCTCGATAAGCCCTTCATGGTGCGGAGCTTTACCTATCTGTGGGACGCGCTCTCACTCAATCTAGGACGTGCCGAGCAGCTCTCCAGCGACTCCGGCTCACGCCAAGTGCGCTTGATTCTCCTCGAGAGACTCCCAGCGACGCTGCTGCTCTTTGGCACGGCGAATCTCTTGTTTTTCTTCTTCTCGCTCTTTGCCGGGCTGTGGCTGTCGCGCCGCTACGGGAGCTTCTTAGACAAATTAGTGATCGCGTTGACGCCGACGTCGGCCGCGCCCGCGTGGTTCTACGGGATCTTTCTCATCTTGATCTTCGCGTCGCTTTTGAAGATCTTGCCTTTTGGAGGCATGGTCGACGCCCCGCCACCTAAAGACATCCTGCAGTACGCGCTGAGCGTCCTCAAACACATGATCTTGCCCATGCTGGCCTTGTGGCTCAGCTCGATCTTTCTTGCAATCTACTCGCGGCGCACGTTCTTCTTGATCTTTGCCAGCGAGGATTACGTCGAAATGGCCCGTGCCAAGGGATTGCCCTCAGGCATAATCGAACGCCGCTATATTCTGCGCCCAACCTTGCCCACCATTATTACACAGTTCGCGTTCCTGCTCATCGGGCTATGGGGCGGTGCTATTATCTTAGAGACGGTCTTCAACTGGCCAGGGATCGGACGACTCACCTTCCAAGCAATCGGACTTTATGATACTCCGGTCATCATCGCTTCGACCGTGATCTATGCGTATCTCTTGGCATTGACAGTCTTCTTGCTCGATATTATCTACGCTCTCGTGGACCCGCGAGTGAAGGTCGGCGCGGAGGGTGGTACCGTGTGAACGCCCTCCGTACTGGACTCCAGCAGATCCGCCGATACCCCTCAGCCCTCGTCGGGTTAGCCATCATCATAGCGCTGATTTTCTTAGCTATCGCCGCGGTGATCATCCTCCCGTATGACGAAGCGATTCAGCTGTGGCGCGGCGGCGAAGAGGTCTGGCAGGAGAGCCCACGCTACGCTCGGCCCGCGTGGCTCAATCTCTTCTCGGCGAAAAAACTCCCAGAGACAATCGTCGTCAGCACCCTTCCTCTCAGCACCTCTCCCTGGCAAGCGAGAAGGGTGCAGGGCCAAGTCAGTAAGACTCGCTCGGATAAGACTGTCACAATCTCATTGGCGTTCAACTACACTTATGACGACTTCCCCAGCGAGATTACGCTCTTCTTAACAGCCAATTATGCTGAACTCTTGCCCTACGCGGTGCTGCGCTGGCGCACCCCTGACGGCCGGGAGATCTCCCTGGGCGAGCGCAAGCTCACTGCGAGCGAACGCTACAGCATCTCCCAAGATACGCGCTTAGAGCGACGCTTGGGGAATCGCCCTCCGGAAATCGGGCTCTTCCTCACCCCATCCGGCCAAGCCCCGCTCAAGGGGCGCTACGAGCTCCAGATCACGGGAACGCTCTTTGAAGAGAACTCAGATATGGACGCTAAGCTTGTCGTCTACGGCAAGGTACACGGGCTCGCCGGCACTGATCACAAGCGCCGTGATCTCATGGTTGCCTTGTTATGGGGCGCTCCGGTTGCCTTGGCATTCGGATTTATCGTTGCCGTAGGCACTAGCCTAACGACCCTGATTATCGCTGCCATTGGGGCGTGGTACGGACGTTGGGTCGATGCGCTTATCCAGAGAATCACAGAAGTGAATATCATCTTGCCGTACTTGCCCATCTTGATCATCATCGGGACGTTCTATTCGCGCAGCATCTGGGTGATGATGATCGCCATTACGCTCTTGTCGATCTTCACTGCGGCGATCAAAGTCTATCGCGCGATCTTCTTGCAGATCAAAGAGTCGCCCTATATAGAAGCCGCGCGAGCCTATGGGGCGAGCAACTTGCGAATTATCGTGCGCTATATGGCCCCGCGGATCATCCCCATCTTAGTGCCGGGGTTTGTCACGCTCATTCCTGGGCTAGTCTTCTTAGAAGCGTCGCTGGGACTGCTCGGATTGGGTGACCCGGTTCTGCCGACGTGGGGAAAGGTCCTCAACGATGCCCAGAACAATGGCGCACTCTACAAGGGCTATTATTACTGGGTGCTCAGCCCCTCGGTGCTGCTGATGTTCACGGCGTTGGGCTTCTCGTTGTTAGGGTTTGCGTTGGACCGCATCTTCAATCCGAGATTGAGAGAGCTATGAGAGAGAAGACAGAGATACAAAATCGCGTAGGAACCAGGCTGGGGTTGGCCAGCCCCTTGCTTCGCGTTGAAGAATTAAAATTATACTTTCGCACGACGCAAGGAGTCGTACAAGCTGTTGACAGTATCAGTTTTGTGCTGGAGAGTAATCAAGCCCTAGCGATCTTAGGGGAATCTGGCTGCGGGAAGACCTCGCTCGCGCGAGCCATCTTGAGACTCTTACCACGCAACGTCCACACTTACAGTGGGCGGGTGGAGATCGACGGCGTTGACGTCATGCTCTGGAGCGAGGAGCGCTTTCGCAAAGAAGTGCGCTGGACGAAGATCTCTATGGTCTCTCAGGCGGCGATGAACTCGCTCAATCCCGTTCTGAAAGTCGGAGATCAAATCGCCGAGCCGTTGATTATTCATAATAATATGGACAAGAGGAGCGCGTGGGCGCGAGCGCGCGAGGCCGTCCAGCTCGTTGGCGTTCCCGTGGATTTTTTGCAGCGATATGCGTTTGAGCTGAGCGGCGGGATGCGCCAGCGCGTCGTGATCGCTATGGCACTGGTGACCAATCCCGATTTGATTATTCTCGATGAGCCCACGTCGGCTCTGGACGTCCTCACCCAAGCGAATATCATGAACGTGCTCAAGAACATAAAAAAAGACCTTCAGAAGAGCTATATTCTCATCACCCATGATATCGCTACGTCGAGTGAACTCGCCGATCACGTGGCTATTATGTATGCGGGACAATTTGTCGAATGGGGGAGGGCTGAAGATTTTTACCCTAACCCCTTACACCCCTACTCGCAGAAGCTGATGGCGAGCGTGCCCCGCCTGCGCGAAGACCGTCCGCTCGATTTCATCGCAGGGCGGCCGCCCAGTCTTATTAACCCTCCCACGGGGTGTCGCTTCGCCGCACGATGCCCTTCAAAGTTCCTGCAGTGCGAGCAGGAGCCACCCATGATCGAAGTCCAAGGTGGACGGCTGGTCAAATGTTGGTTATATAGATAAAAGAGACTATGCAAGACAAGATGCTCTTATCCGTGAAGGATCTGCATACGCACTTTGAGTTGCGTCGTGGGGCATTTGGGCGGGCGGGTTTTGTCCGCGCCGTGGACGGCGTCAGCTTTGAGTTGCGCCACGGCGAAGCGATCGCTGTTGTGGGCGAGAGCGGTTGCGGGAAATCGACGCTCGCTCGGACTATCCTAGGGCTCTATCGCCCTACTCAGGGCCAGGTGCTCTTTGAGGGCCGCCCTCTCGATGGAGATCTGCGATGGTATCGTGCCCAGATCGGGTACATCCAGCAAGACCCCTATGGGGCCCTGCCCCCATTTATGGACGTCCATCGCATCTTAACAGAGCCGTTAGTGATCAATAACTTTCGTGGTGACAGAGAGCAACGCATCCGAGAAGTTTTAGAAGAAGTGAAGCTCACCCCTGTCGAAGATTTTCTCTATAAATTCCCACATCAGCTCTCTGGGGGGCAGCAGCAACGCTTAGTTATCGCGCGGGCTATGATCTTAAAGCCCAAATTTATAGTCGCTGATGAGCCGGTCTCGATGCTCGATGCGTCGGTGAGGGTCGAGATCTTGGAGCTGTTGCGCGGCTTGCAGCGCTCGCACGATCTGACTGTAATCTATATTACACACGATCTCTCGACGGTGCGCTACTTTGCCGAACGGATCTTTGTGATGTACGCGGGCAAGCTCATCGAGAAAGCCCCGGTGCAGAAACTCCTCAAAGACCCGAAACATCCGTATACCCAAGCGCTCTTAGCAGCTATTCCCGATCCTGACCCCGCGAACGCCCAAACATTCAAGAAAGTTCCGCCGGGGGAGCCTCCGAGTTTGGTGAATCCCCCATCGGGCTGCCGGTTCCACCCGCGCTGCCCAGCATTCATGGCCGGACTGTGCGATAAAGAGATACCCCCAGAGTTCGAGCCCTCTGCGGGGCACCTGGTAGAATGCTGGCTCTATCGTTGATGAGAGTCTCAGCTCCCGTGCGGCTTCTCATTCTCGCTACCGTGCTTCTCCTCGCTGGGGCCATCCTGCCCTTCTTAATGGTCATAAGGGTTATACAGCCTAGCTTCGCTTTGAGCTTCTTCTCATACGGGGCATCGTTGGTCGGCTTAGTAATGGGGCTGATTGGGGTAGCCCAGTATGGACGTAGCCGCTGACCGTCAGCTATAATGGGAACCAAAGGAGACGAGATTATGAACAAGAGTCTGATAGTATTCGCCGCGATAGTCGGGCTTGGGGTCTGGCTCAGCGGGTGCCAAGGGGTACCGCCGGGAGTGAAGCCCCCGGAGCAACAACTGCTACCAAGAGTAGAGGAGCCCAAGGAGCCAGCACAGCCTCCTCAAGAGAGAGCTGAAGAGCCAAAAGAAACTCTAGGGCAGATCGGTGCGCTCTCCGTCACACGAATAGAAGTCTTCCCCAGCAACCGCCTCGTTGTTAGAGACGGGACCGTGGCATTCAATGTCTATTTGCACAATCCAGGGACAAGTGAAGCCACGGAAGAGATCGCACTCA
The DNA here is from genome assembly GCA_964473325.1 of uncultured Thermotogae bacterium. Classification (GTDB taxonomy): domain Bacteria; phylum Bipolaricaulota; class Bipolaricaulia; order RBG-16-55-9; family DRXL01; genus JANXCC01. The sequence continues at coordinate 58,412 of CAYYOG010000004.1, read as the reverse complement.
CGCTCGATGGGGAGCGCCTTGGGACCCAGACGGCGAAGCTTTTGCCCGGAGAGACAAAGCACGTACACTTCCAGATCCGTGGCTTTGCCACGTTTGGCCCGAAGACCGTCGAGCTGGCTGGACAAAAAATAGAGATCACTGTGATTGAGCCGCAGCCCTTGCGAGGCGGCGTCATCCCCGCTGATGCCAAGGTCGTCAGCGCTCCTGAGGGACTAAGAGAGCCCGGTGTCCCCGGAGGGAAGATTGTTATCAGCACCATCAGCGGGCCAAAGACGCTCAATCCCGTCGTCGCCCAAGAGACGAGCTCTACAGACATAACAGGTCTGATGCACGCCGGGCTGATCGAGACGCGCTGGGAGGACTACACGCCCACGCCGGGCCTCGCCGTCGCTTGGGAGCTCTCTGAGAATAAAAAAGAGCTCACGCTGCACCTGCGCCGTGACGTGCGCTGGTCCGACGGCACGTGCTGCTTCAGCGCCGACGACGTGCTCTTCACGTACAACGATCTGCATCTCAACCCTGAAGTGAACTCTGCCGGGCGCGATTTGCTCTACGTTGAGGGCAAGCCATTAGAGTTCGTCAAAATTGACGACGAGACCGTCAAAGTCATTATGCCGAAACCCTTCCGACCCATCTTCTGGTCGTTGACGTTTGCTATCTTGCCCAAGTTCAAGTTGGCCGACAAAGTCGCCAAGCTTAACCCCGGCGCACGGGGGTACTTTGAGGGCTTGAAGAAAGTCATCGAAGACAACAGAAAAGATCTGCAAGGCGTCTCTGCAGAGAAGCTTTCAGATCTTGATAAGAAGCTTGGGGCGCTGGGCGAGGCCGTGAACGCTCAACAACTCGACCAAGTGCGCGCACGTGTCACGAGCATCAAAGAGACATTACAAGCCTTGCAGGCCGCTGTCAGGGAGGAGCAAGCCGAGCTGATCGAAGCCTTGCAGCGCGCTACAGACGATGCCCAGAAAGTGCTCGAACAGGCCGAGGCAGGCAAGTGGGCGGGCGTCTCGCCTGAGCTCTTTAATAATACGTGGAGCCTGGGCACGCCTGCCAGCGAGTTTGTGGGGTTAGGGCCGTATCGCTTCGTACGCTACGACGTCGACCAGCAAGTCATCTTGGAGCGCAACCCGTACTATTGGAAGATCGATCCCAACGGGGTGCAGTTGCCGTACTTCGATCAGTTTGTCTTTCTTGTCGTGCCCGATCTCAACACAGCGTTCTTAAAGTTTAAGTCTGGCGAGACTGATGTCTTTGGGCCGCGGCCTCAGGACTGGCCGCTGTTAATGGAAGGCGTCAAAGATATTGAAAAAGACTGTGTTCAGAGGTCGAGCGACGTCACGATCTGCTTTAACAGCGTCAACCATTGGAAGCTCTTGCGCGACGGCCCGACCTTCGGTGAGACGTATCTGGCATTCAACCAAGATGTAGAGAAGGTCGACCCCACCAAGCCGTTCTATAGAGCCTTACAAGCTGTCTTCCGCCATGTGCAGTTCCGTCGCGCTATGGCTCATGCTATCGACAAAGAGTCGATCATCGAAAATATCTATAACGGGCTAGCGATTCCTCAATGGAGTCCCGTCAGTATCCCCTCACCCTACTATGACAAGAGCGAGTCGTTCGCCAAGTACGAGTACAGCTTACAGCGAGCAGCCCAACTGCTCGACGAGATCGGCCTCAAAGATACAGATGGCGACGGCGTGCGCAACATCACTGATGGGTTCTTAAAGAACTTCGCAAACCCCGAAGACCGCCCTACGGACTTGGCCAGCCTTGGCCCAGAGAAGGACCGCGAATTAGAGTTTACTTTGGCGACCAATTCGGGCAACCAGATCCGGGAGAAGATCGTCTCGCTCTTGGTCAATGACTTTGCCAAGATTGGCGTGAAAGCTAACGCTCGCCCGATGGACTTCAACGCTTTAGTGAATCAACTGACGACGAGCACTTTCGAAGCGATAGTACTAGGGCTGACCGGCGGCCCAGAACCCAACAACGGCTCCAATGTCTGGAAGACCAACGGGCGCTTACACTTCTGGCGCTACTCTTCGAAAGAGAGCCCCCCGGCGTGGGAGAAGCGCGTGGACGAGCTCTTCGATCTGGGAGCCACGACCTTTGATGACGACGAAGTGAAGCGTATCTATAAAGAGTTTCAGCGGCTCGTCTCGGAGAACCTTCCCTATATCTACCTGGTCAATCAGCAGTTTCTCTATGCAAGCAAGGCCGATTTGGGCAATAACGAGAATTTTAAACCCAACTGGGGCGTACTAGCGTTCGCCGACACCCTGTGGTGGAAGAACGAACAACGACGGAGGTAATCCCCACCCCGTGCTCCCCTCTCCCTACTTAGTAGGAAGAGGGGCCGGGGGTGAGAGCATGTTCTATGCTCAACTATATTGTGCGCCGTCTCGTCTATATGATCCCGACGATGTTTGTCATCTCCATCGTCGCGTTCGTGGTCGTCCAGCTCGCTCCTGGCGACTTCTTGACAAAATACAAACTAAACGAGCGCATCTCCCAAGAGACACTGCAAAACATTGCCAAGCACTTAGGGCTCGAGAAGCCTTGCGAGCCTTTGCAATGGCAATGGAGCGGCTGCGCGGAGCGCTACTGGCGCTGGCTCAAAGGGATTCTCTTCAGCAGTGAGAGCTCTGACCCCGCAACCGGACAACGATGGAAAGTCTGGTCAGTGAGCGCTAAATTTCCGTTCATCCATTGGAACCCCGACTTTGGGTTTTCGTTCGAGACCAACCAACCCGTCTCAACGCTCTTTTGGGAGCGCCTGCCTCTCACGCTTTTAGTGACTGTGCCAACATTTCTCTTTGCGTGGCTCATCTCGCTGCCACTGGGGATCTACGCCGCGACGCGACAATACTCTCTTGGCGACAATATCTTCACGCTCTTAGGGTTTGCCGGGCTTTCAATCCCTAATTTCTTCCTGGCGTTAGTGTTAATGTACTGGCTCGTCGTCTCGCTCACGCCGACGCTGTGCGGTTGGGGCTGGCAGTTCTTCTGCCCAGGCAATCCCGGAGCGTCTGTAGGGGGGCTCTTCGTGCAAGAGCACATGGGCGGGTCACCCTGGCCGTGGGATTGGTCGCTCAGAAAATGGCTTGACTATCTATGGCACTTGTGGCCAGCAGTCTTGGTGATTGGCAGCTCATCGATTGCGGGGCTTATGCGCGTCATGCGCGGGCAGATGCTCGACATTCTAGGTTCTCAATATATTATGACCGCGCGGGCTAAGGGATTGAGTGAGCGCGTCGTCATCTATAAGCACGCGCTGCGCAACGCCCTCAATGTGATGATCAGCATCTTTGGGCAGAGTCTTCCCGGCTTGATCGGCGGTGCGCTCATCACGGCGATCGTGCTCAATTTCCCCACAGTCGAACGGCTCTTTTACGAAGCCCTGCGCGCCTATGACGATTATTTAGTCCAGACGCTGCTGATGTTCTTCGCGATCTTATTACTGCTGGGCAATCTCTTAGCAGATATCATGCTCGCGTGGGTCGATCCCCGGATTCGCTATGACTGAAAGACCCGTGAGTCAGGGGCAACTCATCTGGCGGCGGTTCCGACGCCATAAGCTCGGCGCCCTAGGTGGGATCGTTATCGTCTTGCTTACGATGCTCACGCTCTTTGCGCACTTCATCAGCCCATATGATTACGCAACACAGCACCGACGCTTTGCGTTCGCCCCGCCGACGAAGATTCACTTTTTTGATAAAGACGGGCGCTTAAGCTGGCCCTTCGTCTATGGGCTCTCGCGCGAGCGCGACCCTCGTGGACGCTGGATCTATCGTGAGAACACTGATCTAGTCTATCCCATCAAGTTCTTCGTCAAGGGCGACCCCTATAAACTTTTTTGGCTCATCCCTACAGACATTCACCTGTTTGGCACAGGCGAGCGCGATCCCAATTCTCCAGGACAGATCTTTCTCTTCGGCACCGACGATGTCGGGCGCGATCTCTTCTCACGCACGCTGATAGGGGGCTGGGTCTCGCTCTCCATTGGGCCGTTAGCGTTAGCGATTAGCTTAACGTTAGCGATCGTCTTTGGCGGGATTTCCGGGTACTTTGGCGGCGGCTGGGACATCTTCATCCAAAGAATGATTGAAGTCTTAAACTCCTTCCCAGGATTGCCCCTGTTATTAGCGTTAGCAGCGATCTTGCCCCCAGGATTGCCGCCGGCGATCTCATTCTTATTGATTATTATGATTCTGTCAATCTTAGGCTGGGGCGGGACAGCCCGAGCGTTACGCGGGCTCTTTTTGGTTTTGAGAGAGCAAGAGTTCGCACTCGCTGCGAGAGCGATGGGCGCCAGCAACGCCCGCATTATCTTTAAGCATCTGTTGCCTAATACGCTCAGCTACTTAATCGTCAGTGCCACGCTGGGCATTCCGGGGCTGATCTTAGCCGAAGCTTCGTTAAGCTTTCTGGGGTTTGGCATTCGCGATCCCATGACAAGCTGGGGCCAGCTTTTAAATCAGTTTACCGACAGCACGATCACGAATCTGACGTATCACCCGTGGCTGATGATCCCGGGATTCTTTATTATTATCGCTGTCTTGGCGTTCAATTTTATGGGGGACGCGCTGCGCGACGCGACCGATCCATTCTCAGTTCAGGGAAGATAAAACAATAACAGCCCTGCCAAGCTTGACAGCTCGACAGGGCTGTGTACACTCTGCTCTTACTTTATAGATGTTACTTGCACTCCTGGCCGTTGGCCAAGTTCTGCAAGCACTGGACGTCAAATGCTCGACCTAGCTGTAGCAAGAGTGCCTTCGTCGCAGCACGGCGTACCGCAGGCGTCGCATTCTCATCAGCCATGAGCGCGCGCAGCTCCGCCTCAGGTTTGTCTGCCCAGCGATCTCCCAGAGCGTAATAAGCTGCTAGGCCGATCTCAGGGGTGTTAGCATCCTGAGCGAGCTGCTCCAGCAGTGAGGTCTCAGCGTCTTCGAAAAGCTTGGCCAGCCCACGCCGCTTGGTAAACGACGAGTACATTGCTATGGGGCTGCCATCGGCATCGTTGTAGAGCTGATAGTCATAGCCCACAAGCTCTTGCAGCAGCTCCTGATGTTTGTTTTCTTTAGCTTGCTTAGCTGCAGCGATGAGCGCATCCACATCAGCAGGGATGCAGTCCCCAAAGACCCCGGCGAAGATCTGAACCCCTTGGACGTAAGCACGCGCCGTAGCCAACTTCAGGCCGGCTTTCAAGCCAAGCTGCTTCGCATCGGTAGCCAGCTCGAGGAGCTGTTCGCAGCCGATGTCGGCTAAGGGACCGAAGAAGGAGTACGCACCAGGGGCGATCTCTGCAGCGACTACCGCGCGCAAGGCTTTGGACTTGCTGCACTCTACGGGGAAAATCGTGCTCCTCCCGGTGCTGGGATCGGTGATTTCCAGCGTAATGTCTTTGCCAGCAAGACAGTTCTCAATCCGCTCTAGTCCAATAGCCACGCCGCGGTTGAAGAAGTTGAGCAACCCGTTGGTCAAATATATCGAGGCGAGGGTATAAGCGAGTTCCATCTGGCCGGCAGCCTCGGCTTCAGCTATCACTCTATGGATGGTGGTGAGCATAGTGTTCTGGGCGGTGCCAGCTCGCTGCAGCAAGGGGTTCTTAATCTTGACCGTAGGAGTCACCTGGAACTCCGGGGCTGCAGGCGCCAAGAGTACCTCGCTGCGAGCCAAGCCGCTGGAGCTAGCAGCCGCGCGGCTTTGAGAAGTCAGCCCAGTTCCTCCTACCACATCCCAGCCTGGCATAGGTGCTGCAGCCAGTTTCAGCATCCCTCCAAGAACTACTGCTTCCTTCGAGGTGATGTTGATTAGCTCTTGAGCCAACAGCAACCCTGCTGCAATCCGCACGTCCTCATTGGCGCTGGGGATGGGCTGAGCCTGCTGCGCCGTCACCATCACCGAAGACCCTGACCCAATGATAACCATCCCAACGAGCGCACCAATGAGAGCTACACCCAAGATTTTATGGAGAGCCATCTTCTTCATGTGACCAACCTCCTTTGTAAGTTAAGTCTTGTTGAAAAGCTACAGGCTGAGGGGCTTTTTTTTACAGTCTTCCGTGAAAAAGCAGATCACCTCCTCAAGCCGACAGGCCCTTTCTCCAGGCGCTCGATCTGCCGGCGCGTGAGAGCGATGAGACGGTCGGCTATAAGCTTCAACTGCTCAGCTTCGGATTTTGTGCGCTCCTCCGGTGACAGCAGAGGGCTCCGAAACGCCCCAACGATGACACCTTGCTGTAGGATAGAGAGCCTTCCGGCTCGCAGAGGGGCTTCAACATCGATCCTGCGAACCACGTGCTTTCGGAAAGTCAGAGCAAGTTCATGGGGATCGTATTTGTAGATCTGAATGTCATCGACCCAGTCCTTGAGCGCTGCCCGAATAGGAGCGACGACTTCATTGGGAAGGTCTGCCGGCGTGCCAAAGCCGATGACTTCCACTGGCCCAGAAGCGAAGAACTGTTCGACAATCTCTTCGTTCATATAATAGAGCAAGACGACCGTGAGGCGGATGGCTTCCTCACGGGTGCGGCCGCGCTTTTGAAAGACTGCAGCAGCGCTAATAGGGTTACCCAAGCGCTCTTCCCGCTGGGCTTCGAGCCGCCCTGTGGCCTGCAGAGACCATGTCCAGGGCTGAAACCACGGCGGGGTCAGAAGCCATTGTGGGCCTATCATCACTTCGTTGACATCCGTAGCGGTGAGGAGAAGCTCCCTCAGCTCTTGAAAGATCTGCTCCGCCTTGACTGGATCGATGGCTGATTGTTCCTGCTGGCTACTCCCGAGGTAGTGCCCCACAAACAGCCCTATCGTTATGAGAAGGAAGACCAACCCCAGCCATCGCTTCGCGTGCATAGCTAACTCCTCATCGAATAAAGATAACATAAAATCCCTACAATTGTCAAGAGGGGGAGCACCTCTTTCCCAGTCGAGGCGCTAAGGAGATCCTGCCTCCAGTGCCCTCCAGAGCGCTGTATAGTCTCCTCTGGGGTTCCAGAAAAGATAGCTCTCTAATCCCAGCTCGCGCACTGCGCGGATCTGCTCGCGAATGTAGCGCGCATAGCTCATATGAGCGGGAATGCGCATCTCAAAGGCTTGCAAGAAGGGTCTCAATTTGAGATTGCGCTTCAGCCCGCTCTCTAAGGCTTTTTTCACCGTCCCGTAGGGATCGGAACGGAGCGCTTCCGTCTCGTAATGCGACGGGTAGACCATCGGCGAGAGCACGTCGAAAAATCTACTGAACGTCTCCAGGTGCTGCCCGATGGGGTCTATCTTTTTGAGATTCCACCCCCAGAGCGTCCGACCGAAGACGTCCGCCGAAAGCCGAATCTTTCCGTGTAATCTCTCCGAGACGCGCTGCAGAAATCTCTCGATAGCATCGTAGCGTTCGGCATAGACGGGCTTATACGCTCCCCCGTCGGGCCAGCGAATATAATCAAACTGCAGCTCATCAAAGCCCAGCGACGCGACTTCTGCAGCAATCGCGAGATTGTACTCTTGGACGCGCGCGTCGGCTGGGGAGACCCACCGCTGAGGCTCTCTCTCACTCGGCAATGGGTTCAGATGCCCAGCTAGCTTGGGATCATAGAAGAGCACCTGTCGGGCGATTACATAGAAGCCGAGCTTTTTCAGTCGGGGCAGAAGCTCATCAAGCTGTAAGAGATTGAGACGCGCACCGATCTTCTGCGCTAACGGGACTTTTGTGTCATAGGCGACCGTGCCGTGATTGTCTTTGATGTCTATCACAAGGGCATTGAACCCAAGACGCTGGGAGTTCTCTATGATTTCTTGGAGTTTTTTGGGGTTAGCAGCGACGGCCGCCGGCAGATAGACCGCACGGACTTGAGGAAGCTCTCCCAAAGATGAATCACGATTTGAGATCGTCGGGACTTTCTTGCTGATGGGAACGAGCGCAGCCTTGGAGACCGGCTGCGCAGGACGCTCTGGCTGGGTGAGAACAAAGAGTAACATCGTAAACCCGACAAGGGCAAGCCCACATAGAGCAAAACGTCGACGTTTTCCTCGCTGTGTGCCTCGAATATTATTTTTCACAGTGCCCAGACCTCGCTGTCAGGCGGACCTCCGGTGGGATATAATCTACCCCAGACGAAGGGAGAGACCAAGGTCGCATGTCCGCTCTATTAGAGAAAGCGCGTCAGATACTCGCTGAAGGTGATCTCTGTGACCATTGTCTTGGGCGGGCGTTCTCGCACGTGGGGAGGGGGCTGCGCAACGCCCAGAGAGGGCGCTCCCTGCGTACTGTACTCAATATGGAGGGGCACGTCTTTGTAGAGAATGAGCAGAGCTGTCGCGTTTGCAAGGGGATCTTCTCTCAAGTTCAGCGGTGGGCCACGCGTGCTCTCACAGCCGTTGAAGGCATAGAATTTCGCACGTACCTGATGGGCACGCGGGTGCCGTCGCACATAGAGAGCGCTGAGCTGGCCCTCACAGAGAAGTATGAGCTGCAGGGCGAGCCGTTCAAGCAAGAATTCAATAGAGAGGTCGGGCGGCTCTTCGGGATGCTGCTTGCAGAACGTGGTCACCCCGTTGTCGTGGATTTTCTCGACCCCGAGATCGTTCTGCTGATGGACCTTGAAAAATCTGAATTACACCTTCGGATCAACCCGCTCTTCATCTACGGGCGCTATAAGAAATTCGTGCGGACGATCCCTCAGACGAGGTGGCCCTGTCGGAGATGTCGTGGGCGCGGTTGCCCAGAGTGTAATTTTACAGGAAAGACTTATCAAGAGAGCGTGGAAGAGCTGATCAGCCCGCCGCTCTTGCGCGAGACACAAGGCACGGGCACAGCTTTTCACGGTGCGGGTAGAGAAGACATAGACGCGCTGATGCTGGGCACGGGCCGCCCCTTTGTCATTGAGATTAAAGAACCAAAAGTGCGCACGCTTGATCTAGAGAAGCTTCAGAAAGAGATCAATGAAAACGCTGCAGGGAAGGTCGAGGTGAGCGAGCTGCAATTTGTCAAGGGCTCGGTGGTCGAGAAACTAAAGAACACTGAAGCGGAAAAAGTCTATGAAGCCAAGGTGCGCTTTGCGGAACCAATCAAACTTGAGCAACTGCAAGAAGTGCTCGAGCGCTTGCGCGGCGCGACGATTGAGCAGCGCACGCCCGCGCGAGTCGCTCATCGTCGGGCAGATTTGGTGCGCACGCGGCGCGTGCTGGAGATCTCTGGGGAACTGCTCAGTCCACCAGAAGCTCTGATCACGGTTCACTGCGAGGGGGGCTTGTATATCAAAGAGTTAGTCTCTGGGGACGGTGGGCGGACGCGCCCCAGCATAAGCGAGCTTCTGGGCACAGCTGCAGAAGTGACAGAATTAAACGTCTTAGAAGTGCGCGGCAATTTTTTAGGAAACGAGAGCTAAGCCCGGCTGCGGGGCTAAATCGAGAGAATCACTTTGTCCAAGAACTCTATACCGAAACGCCGCGCAGGCCGCGATCATGGCAGCGTTGTCGGTGCACAGCTCCATCTTTGGGAAGAAGACTTCAAAATTTTTCTGAGCGAGTAAGCGCTCACGCAGCCGTGAATTCGCGGCCACTCCGCCCACAACGACAATCTTTTTTATATGGAGCTGCTGCGCGGCCCGCAGCGCCTTCTCGACCAAGACGTCTACGACAGATTCTTGAAACGACGCCGCGACGTCAGCTCTGTCAGCGTTGGGGTGATCGCGCAGATAATAGACAATCGCCGTCTTCAGCCCAGCAAAACTGAACTCTAAAGAATCTGAATCGAGCATCGGCCTTGGGAGTGCAATCGCTTTGGGGTTGCCCTGGCGAGCTAATGTATCTAACGCTGCTCCGGCGGGATAGCCCAAGCCCAAGAGCTTTCCCACTTTGTCGAAGGCTTCTCCAGCAGCGTCATCTCGCGTCTCGCCCAGGACTTCGTACTGGCCGTAGGTGCGCACCTCTGCCAAGAGCGTGTGCCCTCCGGAGACAATGAGCGCGAGAAACGGCGGAGGCGCGTCAGGGTTCTCTATATAGTGGGCGAAGATGTGCCCCTCTAAGTGATTGACGCCGACGAACGGCTTTTTCAGCGCATACGCGACGGCTTTGGCATACGACAGCCCGACGAGGAGCGGGCCGACCAGCCCTGGCCCATACGTCGCGCCGACGAGCGAAATATCTGAAAAGTCAATGCCAGCTTGGTCGAGGGCTTCGTTGACGACGAACGGAAGCTTTTTAATGTGATTACGTGAGGCGACTTCGGGGACGACGCCCCCGTATTTCTCGTGCAGATGGGCCTGGGAGTAAACGATATTTGAGAGGATCTCTCGCTCGTCGCGCAGCACAGCGACGCTCGTCTCATCGCAGGAGGTCTCAATACCCAGCGTATAGAAGGCCATGGCGAGCTCACGTCGTGAGGGCACTCTTCTTCAGCGCCGCGATGTACGGAAGATTGCGATAGCGTTCGGCATAGTCCAGCCCGTAGCCGACAACGAACACGTCTTCGGTGAGAGTGAATCCGACGTAATCGAGTTTGACAGCTCGAACACGACGCGGGGTCTTGTCCAGCAGCGCACAGATTCTCACGCTGGCGGGATGGCGAGCGTGCAGCAGATCTTGGAGATGAGCAAGCGTCTGTCCGGTATCGACAATATCTTCAGCGATCAAGATATGTCTTCCCGCAACAGGGATCTCCAAGTCCTTAACCACGCGCAGCTCACCGGGGGAGGAACTCATGCCATAGCTGGAGATCGCCACAAAAGCAAGCTCAACGGGGATGTGCATAGCACGGGCCAAGTCTGCCAAAAAGATCACAGCCCCCCGCAACAGCCCCACCGCAATGGGCGGCTCACGGGAGATTTTGTCACCCAAGAGTTTCTCGTAATCACGAGAGATTTGCTGGCCCAGCTCGCGCACCCGCTGAGCGATCTGAGACTCTGTAAACAGAATGCGCTCGATATCGTTGTGCATTTACTTTCTTACTGAGAACCTCTCTTCTAATTTTTGGAGTCTTTCAGCGATCCCGCCGTATTCGAGTTCTTCCATGCCCACCATCGCCGGCCCAGAGAAGCCCTGACGACGAATCTCGCTTGTCTTTTGCGCCGCTTTCTGGCGCACCCAGTCCCAGAACGGATGATCGAAAATATCGACGGGTCCGATGAGCTTGCCCTCCTTGACCGAGAATCCTAGACATTGCACGATCGCCGGGCCGTCAAAGTACGAAATAGTAGAGTTTCTCTTTACCGGCATGAGCGGGACGTGATGACTCCCTCGGCAGTCGCCCGCAACATAGTGCGCGATCTCAAACGGTGCTAAGACTTCGCCTGTCGCGGGGAACTGCGACTGCACCCGCACGAGCACCGCTGGATCGTCTTTGCCGACATATTTGCCCGCGATATTATGAAGTCTCGTTGTGCTGCACGCCACGGCGATCTCGCCGGTCTTGCGCGAATGAATGGTTTCAATCACAAAGCGATGATTATCGCGCAAGAGCGCGGCGAGGTCGTAGAGATCTTCCGGAGCATTGAGCTTAATGATTCTATCGCCCTCAAGGTAGTTGACGTCCATCACGGTGAAGGAGAACCCCGCAGCGAGCATTGGGCTGAGGAGAAGCCCTGAGCAGTACATTGGGTCAGCAAATGCCAAGTACAACGGGAGATTGAACGCGCCTGGTTCGGTCTTATCGGCAGCGAAGAACAAGAACGGCTCGGCAGGGCGCTCTTCGATCTCCATCTCGGCGACGCCAGGGCCTAGCCCGCGCACGTTCCCAGAGAAGCTGTCTTTGAGTAAATCTTGCCCCGCGCCGTAGAGCCCTTCAGCTTTGGCGACGGCCGTGCCAGCCTTGAACGCTTCCCACGCTAAGCTGTGAATATCTTTGTTGCCGACACCCTGTTGATGGGTCATCAGAATATGAATATCATCGCCGCAGTAGCCGATATAATAGTCTATTAAAAGACCTTTGGCGTTCTTCTTCACGTATTCCGTGCAAGCGTTGACGACGCCGGGGCTGGGGCAGATATGCCCGCCAATAGCCCCGATGTCGGCTTTAATCGCGCTGATCGTGATCTTCATAGGACCTCCTTCAGATTAACTTGATCTGACTATCGTCCGCAAGCACAAAGCTAAGGACTTCAGGGCGACGGTCCTTCTTACTGATCTGGACGGTGCGCCCAATGAGACTGTGATCAATCCGCCCGATGCCCTCGATGCGCGAGCCCTCCATCACAATACTGTATTCGATCTCGCTCTGACGAATAGTGACGTGTGGGCCAATGGCCGTAAACGGTCCAATGAAAGAATCTTCGATAACGGCACCCTTGCCGATTACCAGGGGACCGCGCAGTTCTGAATTGATAATTTTCGCTCCCGATGCGATCTGCACCCGCCCCTTAATGTGCGAACAAGCGTCGAGCTCGCCCTCGATCTGCGTCGCGATGCGCTCTAACAGCAATCTATTAGCGTGAAGCATATCGTCGGGCTTGCCCACGTCCTTCCACCAGCCCTGAACTAAATGGGGTGTCACGCGATAGCCCTTGTCTATAAGTCTTTGAATCGCGTCCGTAATTTCGAGTTCGTTGCGCCAGCTGGGCTGGATCTCACGAATCGCTTCAAAGATCTTCTCGTCGAAGAGATAGACGCCGACAATCGCCAAATTACTAGGCGGGTCTTTAGGCTTCTCGATCACTTTGATAATTTGTCCGTCCTTGAGCTGGGCCACCCCGAAGCTGCGTGGGTCTTCGACTTCATAGAGAACAATAGATGCGTTAGCGTTCCCATGTGCGAATTCTCTCACAAAATCCGTGACGCCGTTTTCTAGCAAGTTATCTCCTAGATAGACGAGAAACGGCTCGCGCCCCACGAACTCTTGAGCGCAGCTGACGGCGTGCGCCAGCCCCTTGGGCTGGTGTTGCAAGATATAAGAGATTCTAATCCCCCAGCGCGAGCCGTCACCCACCGTCAGTTTGAACCCTTCTTCGTGGTGCGGGCTGACGACAATCCCCAATTCTTTGATGCCTGCTTGAATGACAGCTTCAATACTGTAAAAGATCACGGGCTTATTCGCGATTGGGATCAAGTGCTTCGCGCTCGTGTAGGTGAGCGGGCGCATCCGCGTCCCCTCACCAGCGCAGAGAATGACCGCTTTCATATCTCGTTATCATACTCGAAGACGCACTGGCCTGCTAGATACGTTCTCTCGACCTTGATTTCCGAGATATTCCTAGAGTGAGCGGGGTCTTCTGAGAGCACGACAAAATCAGCGAGCTTGCCCGGTGCTAGTGAGCCCAGCAAGTGCTCTTCAAATGCTGCATACGCTGCGTCCAGCGTATACGCGCGAAGCGCTTCCTCGACGGAGACTCTTTGACCCGGGTGTGGGGCGTTGACAGCACAGTGAATCCCATAGAGCGGGCTGAAGGGCATCCCATCAGACCCGAACGCAAGCTTCACCCCGGCATCGAGGACTGTGCGATGAGGATCTATCTGAGTATCACGCTCTGGGCCAAGGCGTGTCTCGTAGAGTCCCCCTGGGCCGCTCCATTGCAGAAAATTGGGCTGCATCGACGCAATAATCCCCAATTCTCTCATGCGCGCGACCTGTTTGTCACTTAACAGCTCGGCATGCTCAATTCTGTGTCGGCGCTCCGGCGTCGCTCCAGCGAACGAGAGGGCTTCAAGCACAGCGTCGATGGCTCTGTCGCCGATAGCATGGACCATGACTTGGAATCCGTGATCGTGGGCACGCTTCACCAGACAATTCAGATCGCTTTGCTCGTAGTTGAGTTTGCCCAAGCTGTCAGCGTCGTGATAGGGCTTAGAGAGCGCGGCGTTGCGCGCGCCGATCGAGCCATCAGCAAAGAATTTTATAGCCCCGAGCTTGACGAATTCATCTCCAAAGCCAGTGCGCAACCCTAGCGCGATCAAATGATCTAAGTGTTGGACCTCGATGTTGAGGCGCACGCGCAGGGCAAGGCCCTCACCCCGGCTATGCCACCCCTCCCCCGTAGTTACAGGAGAGGGGCCGGGGGTGAGGGCCATATACGCTCGAATGTGCTCAGGTTTAGCAATATCGTGGATCGCTGTCACGCCCAATCTGTGTGCAAGCTTCACGCCAGCCAAGATTGCTTCACGGATCTGGTCGTCTGAGGGCTGCAGTTTCTGTAAGAACGCCCAAGCCGTCCCCTCGCGTAGCAGCCCAGAAGCTTCGTCGAACTCTCCTGCGCGCGGTGTCACGGAGATCTTCTGCAGCGCGAGAGTATTTGCGCAGAGAATATGCCCGCAGACGCGCACGAGCACTACCGGGTGTTCTGGAGCGATCTTGTCTAAGTCAGCTTTGGTGATATAGCGGTGCTCTGGCCAGCGCGACTCGTCCCAGCCGCGCCCCAGCACCCACTGCGCTTTCTCAGTCTGCTCCACCCGCGCTCGCACAAGCTCCAACGCTTCGTCAAGAGATCGAGCTCGGCTCAGATCTAAATAATACCCGGATTCGCGCAGCCCCACGCTCACCAAGTGCATGTGCGCATCTATGAAGCCGGGGAGCACCGTCTTGCCTTGGAGATCCTCGATCTGGGTTGTTGGCCCAGCGAGTTTTCTGATCTCTTTGTTTGTCCCGACAGCGACGATCTTGCCGTCGCGCACAGCCATAGCTTGCGCGCGCCCTGATGAGACTGTATAAATGTTCGCATTGACGATCAGCAAGTCCGCGTAGAGCAAGAAGATCACCAGGGCGATTATACCAAAACCACCTTGGGGAGCGCTGCAGCTTGCCAATCCCAAGGCATTTGACTTTTGCTACACGCTTCTTATAATGAAGTCAAGCTTGATCTTTGACAACTGAACAGACTCATGATTGTGCCAAAAACAAGGAGGAATTCTTATGAACGGACAACCTGAAACTGCTGTCTTTGTCGATCTAGAGAATATCTATATCGGTTTTCGGCATCAATACGGACGAGATCTAACTGCTGATGAACTTGTGGAAAAAGCCCGGTCGTTTGGCGGTGTTAAGTTCATCAATGTCTATGCGGACTTCAGCGAGCTCACTTATCCCGAACACTTCAAGCTCGATCTCGATAACGAGGGCGTCCAAGCGATCAACGTCCCTAAAGACCGAGATCGTGAGGGCCGTCCGACAAAAAACAAAATAGATATGCGCATGGCCGTCGACGTCCTGCGGACGCTCGCGTTCCGCAAGGAGATCACTCGCTATGTGCTGCTCACCGGCGATAAGATCTTCTTAGATGTCGTCAACCTCGCGCGCAACGACTTCGGCAAGGAAGTGATCATCTGCGGGCTGGAGGGCACCGTCGCCCAGGTGCTCAAAGACGTCGCCGTCTATGTGCCGTTCAACGCCGATACGGCGATAGACGAGCGTCTGGAGAAATTTATTAAGCTCTTCGATCGTCTGGAGCGCGAGCTTTTGGAAGGGACGTATCACTATATTGGCTGGAAACTTGTGATCGACAAGCTCATGGAGCATCCGGACTTCGGCTTCAGCGCATGGGCGGAGGCACGAGATTTCTTCGAGCGCCTCAAGCGCGATGGCCGAATCGTCCTCAAGTACTATCCTGGGGAGAGCCGCGAGATCGAGGGGTATCGCTTAGATCGCCGCAATCCCTTGGTGCGCAAGGTGTTGGGGCTGGAGCCTAAGCCAATTGAGCCAGCATCACTCTCTCCCTCGGACTTGCCTAGCGAGCGCCCGCTATAGAGTGTGCTTGGACAGTTGCTCAAGCACATAATTGCAAATCTCTGGCGCTATTGCTGTTTCATACACAGAAAACTGCTGATAGCTCGCTTCGATAATTAAGACCGGCTCGTGGACGTGCACAAGAGTCCCTTCAGGAAGCGCTCACAGATCAACGAGAAGGTCTTGCAAGAGCGCGATCACTTCTTCGAGCCCCCAGAGCACACCCCAGTCCCACTCCTCAGGGAAGCGCTTTTTCATCGTAACTTCCAGGCGCACTCGATATTCTTTTTCTGAAGAATTTGTCGAGCCCGCTGAAAGTAGATATCTGTGACATGCCCAGATTTGATCTCCTCCGGGCTGGCCATGTGAAAGCTATTTTTTCTTTGTGTCATGAGTGCCTCCTGAGGTGGGCTTGTCTTGGTCAAGTTCATGCTGTTCGCTGTGTTCGCCCAACAGCCCAATATATTTGTCCAAAGCACGACGGACGAGCTCTGATCATCGAATTTATGATATAATAGACTGGCGCATACCTGCAAGGATGTAGCGATCTTCAGTGGGTCAGACAAGAATGGCTTGAGTTTGTCAGCTTAAAGGCGTAAACTTAAAGTTAGAGGTGTTGTATGATGATCACTCCAGGAGGGCATCCGGCAAATTGTCGCGGCGAGTGTTCGTGGGTCTTCTCAGATTTAGACGAGAAAGGCCTCAAGGAGTTGCGGGCCATGGCCCGCCCGGTCTCTTATGACAAGGACGAGTTGATCTTTCAAGAAGGCGAGCCGGCATTTGGGTTCTATGTCATCTGTACCGGGAAAGTGAAGCTAGCCAAGCATTCTCCCCAAGGGAAGAAGCAGATTCTCAAATTACTTGGCCCCGGCGAGATGCTCGGTGAAAAGACTATGTTCGACCGGGAAGTGTACACGGCGTACGCCCAGACGCTCGAACCCACACGAATGAATTTCTATCAACGTGAGCCGTTTATTTCGTTTTTGGAGAAGCATCCCGGAGTTGCTCTGAAGATCATTGAGAAGCTATCGCGGGAGATCAAGGCCTTTCAAGATCGCTTGGTCGAGACGAGCTACGGTGGGAGCGACGAGCGTCTAGCACGGCTGCTGCTGATGATGGCTCAAGTCTACGGAACCCCTGAAGAACGAGGGATTTACGTCGGCGTCGATCTCTCGCGCTCGGAGCTGGCGGAGATGGCTGGGATCTCGACAGAGACAGCCATCCGGACGCTCAGCTCGTTCAAAGAGCACGGCTATGTAGAGCTTGATGGCCCAAAGATCTATCTCCGCGACCGGGAGAGCTTAAGCAAGATCGCTGAGCCCTTTGAGGTCCGCTTGAAGGAGAATCTCATCTGAGATCTCTCTTGACATTTCCCGAAAAAGCCGGCAAAATAGCTGCCATGAGGTGAGCCTATCTATGAAGAGATTTCTAGTTGGTGTTGCTGTCGTCTTTTTGTTCTTTGGGGCAGTAGGGGCAGCAAGCTTTGTCTCGCAGCTTTCGGTAGTCGAGGCGGCGCTGCAGCCGACAGACCCGTTCATCGCTCAGCTTGTCGAGCAGGTGCAAGAAGCCCAGCTGCGCGAGCATATCTGTCAATTGCAGTCTGCTGAGGGCGGGGAAGCGTGCAACGCTCAAGGATCACGCTGGTCATGTGATGGCCCAGCAATTGATCGGGCCGTCGAGTACACGCGCCAATACCTCGAGAACCTCAGATTGCAAACGAAGCTCGACCCGTACCCGCTCTCGTGTCGGCCAGGGTTGTCATATAACGTCGAGGCCGTCTTGCCCGGCACAGATCCCGAAAATTCCGAGATCATTTTAATTACGGCGCACTTGGATAGCGTCGCTCAAGGGGTCAGATCGAGTCGAGTTGCCCCTGGAGCCGATGATAATGCCAGCGGCAGCGCCGGGGTGCTCGAAGCCGCGCGCGTTTTAAGTCAATACAAGTTCAAGCGTTCTATTTATTTTGTGCTCTTCACAGGAGAAGAGCAAGGGCTTGTAGGCAGTCGGGCGTATGCAAGCCGCCTCAAGCGCGAGGGCGCAAATATTTTGGGTGTCTTCAATATGGATATGATCGGCTACGACAGCGACGACAATGGAGTCTTCGAGATTCAAGCCCCCAATGAAGACTCGCTTCAGCTAGCGCAGCTTCTTATAGTCGCGATTAATCACTATGGCTTAGCGCTCGCGCCAGATGTACCTGATCAAGCGCCGCCCTATAGTGATCACGTATCGTTCTCAAGGCAAGGCTATCCCGCAGTATTACTCATCGAGGACACGGAGCTCGGCGAGACTGAAGACTTTAATCCGTACTATCACACAGCGGCGGACACGCTCGAAGCGATCAATCTTCCCTACGCACGGCGGATTGTGCAGGCGATTGTAGGAACAGTAGCGCAGCTTGCAGAGCCAGCCCAATAGAGTAAATGCGGAGGGGGGGACTCGAACCCCCACGGGTTGCCCCACAGGATCCTAAGTCCTGCGCGTCTGCCAGTTCCGCCACCCCCGCCCAGGTTTCGCCTGGACCGCACATCGTGCCGCCAGAGGCAGCACGGCGAACAGCCCAGACGAATTCCGGCGAAGCCTGCGAGCGCGCCCGGAGGGACTTGAACCCCCAACCCGCGGCTCCGAAGGCCGCTGCTCTTCCCATTGAGCTACGGGCGCACAAGCTAGGAGCTTGAGCCTCGCCTTTGCCAGCCTGTGGCTGGCAAAGAGAAGAGCTCTTAAGTTTAGTCGACGAACTTCCCACCGTCAACCCCTCACTGAACCCTCCCCTTCCCCGCGACGACTTACAAGTGCTATAATCCCGACGGGAGTGCTTAGATGCACGATGAGATTACATGGATTCGTCAGATCGCCCAAGGGGACGAAGCGAGCTTTGAAAAGCTCTTTCGCTGCTATGCGCCAAGAATCTTTCGGTTTGCTATGAGCTATCTCAATGACTGTTCTCACGCCGAAGAAGTCGTCCAGGAGACGATGATCGCTGTCTGGAAGAACGCGAAGAATTATAAAGAGCAGAGCCAAGTCTCGACTTGGATCTTGGGGATTGCCCGAAATAAAGCGTTAGATCGAGCGCGGGCACGCCAGCGCGAGCCAGAGTTTTCGCGAGAAAAGCTCGACGGACGAGCATCGGCACGCGCGACTCCTGAGCAAATCACTCAACGCGAAGCACAGATCGAGCGCGTGCGCGCTGCTTTAGAAAAACTCTCTCCGGAGCACCGCGAAGTGATGATGCTCGCGTTCTATAACGATCTCTCGTACTCAGAGATCGCACAGATTTTAGGGTGTCCGGAGGGCACGGTGAAGAGCCGCGTCTATTATGCCAAAGAACAGCTCAAAAAGATTCTGAGTGCCGGCGGTGAGATTTTATGAGATTTCGCTGCTCCCAAGAGCTGAAAGAGCTTCTGCCCTGGCACGCTAACGGCACGCTGAGCCCAGAAGAGCGCACGAAAGTCGAGGCACATCTTGCGCGCTGTACGCGCTGCCAGCGCGAGCTCCAAGAGATTCAGCAGATAAAAGCGCTCGTCGCTCTGAGCGTCGAGAGCGTTCCCGAGCCGTCAGAAGAGATGTTCGCTCGGACGGTTGAACGAATTCGCTCTGAAGGACGACATACGATAGCCCAGCTCAGTTGGCAGATCTTCGCGCTGGGATTTTCGCTCGGTGTCTTGTACGAGCGCGGACGAGTGAAACTCGAGCCGGAGATCGAAGCCCTCGGCTGGGACCTGAAACGAAGAAGGAGGTGAACGCAGATGGTCAAAGAGGACTGGGGACCAGATGAGGTAGCCAAGATACTGGACAAAGTCGCTGAGAAGATCCCAGCGCTCTTGAAGGGCTTGCGAGATGCCGTCTACTCTGCAGAGGCCGGGGAGCAGTTTGGGAAGGCTGTAGGAGCGTTCTACGGCGAACTGATCAAGCAAGGCATCCCCCAAGACCAGGCGCTGGAGATGGCGAAGAACTATATGATCAGTCTAAGAGACTTGGCCAAGCCCAGCATGAAGCTTGGGGAGAAAGAGGAGATCGAGAAAGAGCTGAAGAAGGAGTCATAAGCGTATGAAGACGTGGCGCTGGGCCAGAACGGTTCTATTAGCTCTGTGGGTAGCGGAGAGCTTGCTCTTGAAGCTGGGCTGGCTAGCGCTCACGATAGGGTGGAGCAAATACTGGGCAGTCCGGCGCTACGAGCGCGAACTGAGACGAGCTGGCTTGCCTCACTCAGTTGTCCACGAATTGGCCGCAGCGTACAACATCTCGCTGGGTGACTTGATACGAGGGGGCTGGCAACGGAGGCCAAGACGCCAAAAGTGACTACTGATGTTGATTTACGTCTAACCCCTTGACAACGTAACAGTGTTATGTTATAATGACATCATCAAAGTCAAAGGAGGTAGTAATGTTCAACATCTTAGACGAGCTGCAAATCGGCTTAGTAGTGAAGGAGAAGCAAGATCGTCTTGCACGCGAAGCGTGGATAACAAGATTGCTTCGCAAAGTTCACACACGGCAGGGTGAATCGCGCAAAGAGCGAGGATCACTTGCAGAGTTTCTCGCTCTTGCGTTTAGAGCCCTCGGCACCAACGGCCAGATAAACTGGAAGCTCTAAATTTTTTTGACTTGCTAAACATAACAGTGTTATGTTATAATGAGCGTATCGGGCTGAAGGCCCAAGGAGAATCGATCATGGCGGAAGAAGAGCTGATCAGTAAGAAAGAAGTCCTAGAGCTGACAGGAATTTCTTACGGGCAGTTCTACCGCTGGAAGCGTGAGGGACTCATTCCCGAGTCGTGGTTCATTCGCAAATCGACGTTCACAGGGCAAGAGACTTTTCTACCCAAGCAGAAGATCTTGGAGCGCATCGAGAAGATCAAGGCGCTCAAGGACACGAAGTCTCTCGAAGAGATCGCGCAGCTGCTCTCCCCAGAGCTGAAAGATAGGCGTTTCGAGCGCGATGAAGTCTTGGGATTGAGCTGGCTCAGCAAAGAGGTCTTGGAGTACTATGAGACGATTCGCAAAGAATCGGGGCCGTTCAGCTTTCGCGAGCTGATCTTTTTAGCTGTGATCGAGGCGCTGCGCCATCACGAACTCGATCCTGAAGAGCTGAACTTAGTGATCTCGACGTTGCTGGCGAGCGACTTTGCGAGGCTCCAGGAGAAAGAATTTGCGTGGACATTAGCCGTCGCGCGCAAGGAGCTACCAGGGAGCTTTGCGCTCACCGGGCGTAAGCCCCATCTGAGCTTCTGCGTGCTCTTCTCACAAGAGTGTCTCTTCGATCCGCAGATGCAACCCGTTGCTAAGGTCGAGTTGAGCAAGATCTTAGAGGACGTGAAGCTGAAGTTGGGGGCACTATGAACTCTTTTCGCTCAAAATGCGACAAACTGACAGCACAAAGGAGGGCTCTGTGAAGATTCGCATCGGTGGTTGGGAGGCAAGCGGCTGGCTGAGCTGGCTGATCGCGATCCCAGTTCTCGTGCTCGTCGGGATCATTCTGATCCCTATCTTGCTGACGGTAGGGCTTATAGTGGGTGGGGTCGTGCTCTTCGCTCTCGCTTTGGCATTAGGGATTGTGGGCCTCGCGCTCTTGCCAATCTTGGGGATCCCGTTGCTCGTTCTAGCTCCGATACTCGTGCCCATCGTCTTAGTGGGGCTGGCCATCAGTGTTCTCGCGGGTTCGCCCATCTTAATCTTCCTCTTCGTTGCGGCGTTGGTCTATTTGGTCTATCGGCTCTGGCAGGCGCGACGCTAGGAGGCAGCTATGTCTGAACAGAAGCGCACGAACGTGCACTTAGCAGGGTCGGGACGCATCAGCGGCGGCTATTACGATACAGTCACCGTCGCCGGCTCTGGGCGAATCGAAGGCGACGTCGACGCCAATCTCATCAAGACGGCGGGGTCGTGTCGTATTGACGGCGACGTGAAGACAAAAGAGCTGAAGACAGCCGGGTCATGTCGCGTCTCCGGGGACGTGCGGGCCGAGCGCATCAAGACTGCTGGGTCATGTACCATCGAAGGAGACGTCCACGCCGACGAGGTGAAGATCGCCGGAACGCAGTCTGTTGAGGGTTCTCTCAAATCTAAGGAGATTACAAGCGCTGGTTCGCTCAAGGTCTCCGAAGACGTCGAAGCCGAAAAATTTCTGTCACGCGGGGGCTTTGAGATTGGAGGCCTGCTCTCGGCCGAAGAGATTAAGATCGAGCTAGGTAGCGGCACAGTCACTGAGATCGGCGGGACGCGCATTGAAGTGCGGCGGCGCGGGCGGGCGTTCTGGGGCTGGCGACTCTCTCCGAAGCGCGAGCGCGGCGTGAGAGTGATGGTGCTCGAAGATATCTTCGAAGAGATCGGGCGCATCGGCGAAGAAGTGACTCGTGCAGTAGGAGAGGGCTTGGAGCACGCCTTTGGTTGGTCCTACAGTCCAGGCTACTTAGAAGCCGACACCATCGAGGGCGACGAGATCTTTTTAGAGAACACGAAAGCACGCGTCGTCCGTGGGAAGAAAATTCAGATCGGCGAGGGCTGCGAGATCGAATCTGTTGAGTATTCAGACAGTCTAGAAATTGCGCCAGGGGCGCAGGTGAAGGAGCAGAAGAGAGTATGATGACCAAGCGCAGCAGTCTCTCTATTGCAGGAGCAGGGAAAGCTTCTGGAGGTCTCTACGAGCGCGTCACGATCTCCGGTGCGGGCCGGGTCGAGGGCGACGTCGAAGCCGATTCTGTAGAAATCTCCGGCGCGGGAAAGATCGTTGGGAAAGTCAAAGCGAATAGAGTCAGCCTCGCCGGGGCGTGCAAGATTGTTGGAGCTGTGACGGCTCAAAGATTCGACGCGGCCGGGGCATGGAAAATCAGTGATGACGTCCAGAGCGAGCAGTTTAAAGCATCTGGGGCGGGGAAGGTCGAAGGCAGCGTCCACGCGCAAGAATTCTCGAGCGCCGGGGCGGCGAAGATCGCGAAGAATCTTCGAGCGCAGCGTGCCAAGTTCGGCGGCGTTCTTGCAGCTGGTGGCGACGTCGAAGCCTCGGAGCTTCGCGGGCGTGGGGCGTTCCGCGTTGAAGGGCTTTTAGCAGCTGATCAGTTGGAGCTTGAGCTGTGTGAGCGCTCGTGGGCACGCGAGATCGGTGGGGAACGCATCACCGTGCGCAAGCGAGAGTCATTCTGGGGCTGGCTGGCGCGCTGGTGGGGGCGCCAGATCGAGCTTTCTACAGATTTGATCGAAGCTGATGAAATCTCTCTTGAAGCGACGGTGGCAAAGACAGTGCGTGGTAAGCGCGTCACTATTGGGCCGGAGTGCCGCATTGATCGAGTCGAATATTCGGAGTCATTGCAGCTAGACCCGTCGAGTACAGTGAAGGAGCAGGTGCGGGTGAAGGAGATGGCTAGAATCGAAGATCGCTTCGAGAGGCAGTAAATGCGATTCTCCAGTACGAACGTTGGCACCGGTAATACGGCTTCGGTAATCTTGGACGCTATGAAACTTGTAGAGCTTGAAGAGAGACTAGCCAGATACGCGCACGAGAAAGGGCTTATCGCCCTCTATCTATTTGGCTCAGCGGCTCGCGGCGAGACGAGCAAACTGAGCGATATAGACGTAGCGGTGCTCTTGCCTGAAGATGTCAAAGATTATTTTGACACGCGCCTGCAGATGACGCTCGATCTTATGAGTTTACTCAGTGCTGACAAGATAGATCTTGTCATTCTCAATCAAGCGCCGCCCTTGCTCAAGTACCAAGTCGTCACGGGGGGAAAGGTGCTCCACAGTCGCGATGATAAAGCGAGACAGCGTTTTGAAAACCGTGCGATCTTGGAGTATTTGGACTTCAAGCCCATCTTAGAGTTGCGATTTGAGTATCTCAAGAGCCGGCTGGAGGAGGGGACGTTTGGTGTTCGACCGAGCTATCGTTCAAGAACGGCTGAAGAAGATTGAGAAGATGATCGGCTTGAGAAACCTGATCATCCACGAATATCTCCGACTCGACCTGGGTAAGATCCATCAGCGGGGCAACCTAGAGGATCTGACTCAGTTTGCTCAGTGCATTACAGAGTTTCTCGAAAAGTCTGAAGATCCCAAGCCATGAATACCATCAATCACCAGCAGCCATCGGGAATGCTCGGCTTCAGCATCATCTGGTTTGGGCAGCTCGTCTCACTGACGGGTTCAGGGATGACCATCTTCGCCCTAACGTTGTGGGCCTGGCAAGCTACAGGATCGGCAACGGCTCTAGCTCTGATGAGCTTCTTCTTCATGGGGCCAACGATTCTCATGAGCCCAGTCGCCGGAGCGTTGGTAGACCGCTGGAGCCGCAAGTTCGTGATGATATTGACAGACGCGGTCAGCGGACTAGCGACGCTCACGGTCTTGCTACTCTATCTCTCTGGGCAGTTGCAGATTTGGCATCTCTACGCCGTCGCAGCAGTCGTCGGGGCCTTTCAGGCGTTTCAATGGCCCGCGTACTCGGCGACGATCAGCGTGATGGTAGATAAAAAGCACTACGGGCGCGCCAACGGCATGATGTCTCTAGCAGAAGCTGGGTCTGCTATCGCTGCGCCGATCTTAGCAGGCCTTCTCATCGGCCTCATCGGCATCGCCGGCGTGATGACCATAGATTTGATCACGTTTCTCCTCGCCATCGGGACGCTCACAGTTGTGCACATCCCTCAACCGCCCAAGATCACTGCCGACTCCGACACGCAGAGAAGCTCGCTCTTGCAGGAGTCGCTCTACGGGTTTAGATATATCTTACAACGCCCTAGTCTGCTGGGATTGCAGCTGACGCTGATGGCGACCAATCTCTTGGCAGCATTTGCCTATGGAGTCATGAGCCCGATGATCCTGGCGCGCACGGAGAATAACGCTCAGATTTTGGGCACGGTGCTCTCTGTAAGCGGCATTGGGGGTGTCATGGGGGGGCTAGCGATGAGCGCGTGGGGCGGCCCCAAGCGCCGGGTGCACGGCCTGCTGGGAGGCTTAGCCTTGAAGAGTCTATTGGGGATGACGCTGCTGGGGCTGGGGCGCTCGCTCCCCGTATGGGCCACAGCAGCTTTCTGCTCAGCGTTTCTCATCCCGATTATCAATGGGTCGAATCAAGCGATCTGGCAGAGTAAAGTTGCGCCCGACGTGCAGGGGCGGGTCTTCGCCGTGCGGCGGCTGATCGCGCAGATCACCTCTCCGTTAGGGCTTCTGATCGCCGGGCCGTTAGCAGACCTTCTCTTCGAGCCGGCGATGCGGACCGATAGCATATTAAGAGATCTCTTTGGTGGACTGGTAGGAGATGGGCCGGGGTCGGGGATGGCGTTGATGTTCGTATTCGCAGGGATGCTCGGCGTTGCTGTGGGTTTGAGCGGCTATCTCTTCAAAGTGGTGCGCGACGCTGAGAGTTTGCTGCCCGATCACGATACGCTCGTTCCAGAGAAAGGAGTTCATTGATGGCCGCCGAAACCGTGCTTCGCGTGAAAAATCTGACAAAGATCTATCGCAGCCGTCGCCGGGGCGAAACCGTCGCCGTAGATAACGTCTCTTTCAGCGTGCGTCGGAATGAAGTCGTTGGCTTGCTCGGGCCCAACGGCGCCGGTAAGACAACTATTATTAAGTCTATCTGCACAATCTTGCGCCCGACTTCCGGGGAGATCTGGGTCGATGGCGCCGATGCAATTAAAAATCCCTGTGCAACCTTGGAGAAGGTCACAGCGGTCTTGGAGGGCAACCGCAACGTCTACTGGCGCCTCACCGTCAAAGATAATTTAGAGTTCTTCGCAGGGTTGCAGGGGCAGTCGCTGCGCTCTGTGCGCGCTTATATTGACGAACTGATCGAGATGTTCAATCTCAAAGAGAAAGTGCATGAGCAAGCGCGGACGCTCTCGCGCGGGATGCAACAGAAATTAGCCGTCGCCTGTGCGCTTGTCAAGCGTACTCCGATCTTGCTTTTAGATGAGCCAACTCTAGGCCTAGACGTCGAGACAAGCTATGAACTGCGCTGGATTCTCAAGCGCATGGCCGAGCAGGGCCAACGCACAATTCTCTTATCGAGTCACGACATGAACGTCGTTCAAGACATCTGCGAGCGCGTGATCATCATCAATCACGGCAAGATCGTCGTGGATGACAAAATAGAAAATCTGAAGAAGCTCTTCTCGGCAAGCGCCTATCGCTTCGAGATCACAGGGCATCTCAGTCAAGCGCAAGAGCAGAGGCTCAAAGAGCAGTTCGATCTTATAAAAATCAACGCCGACGGCCAACACACAGTTATCGAAGCTGAACTACTCGACAGCCGCAAAGTCTATGAGATCATCGACGTGCTGAAAGAGAACGGTTGTCGTTTAGAGTCTGTTGGCAAGCAGTATCCCGACTTGGAAGAGATCTTTCTCAAGATCGTGAAGGGGGAGAAGCAATGAGATATCTCTACCTGCTCAAGGCGATGATGAAGAAGAATTTTCTGATCATCTGGCGCTACCCGTTTAACTTAGCTGCAGGGATCATCAGCATCATGCTGATCTTTCTTGTGATCTTTTACGGGGCGAAGTTCATCGGCGGGAACAACCCCGGCTTCGGCAATACCCTTGAAGGCATTGTCATGGGGTTCATGCTCTGGATGTTTATTATCTTTGCATTCTCAGATCTGACATGGGATTTTATTAACGAAGCGCAGCAAGGCACGCTCGAACAGCTCTATATGTCCCCCTTGGGGTTTGGCTGGGTGAGCATCAGCTATATATTGTCGTTTCTCGTGATTAACTTGACCCTCACGCTGGGTATGTTCTTCCTGATGATGACCTTCACCGGGAAATGGCTCCATCTCGATTTCTTAAGCCTTATCCCGTTGATGCTGCTGACAGTATGGGGCGTCTACGGCTTCGGGTTTGCCATGGGGGGCTTGGCGTTGGTCTTCAAGCAAGTACAAGCAGTCTTTCAGATCTTTCAGTTCGTGTGGGTGGCGTTGGTCATTGCGGCCAGCGCCTTGGAGACGTTTCCGTGGGCGAAATTTCTCCCCGTGACGTGGGGAGTGCATCTCATTGGGCGCGTTCTCATCGGAGGGCAGTCGCTCTATACAATGCCCTTCACAGACGTAGCGCTGTTGGCAGCGATCTCGGCGACGTACTTTCTGGTCGGCTATGTGCTCTTCAAGAGACTCGAGGGCGTCGCGCGGGATCGTGGGTTGTTAGGCCATTACTAAAGAAAGGGTGATCTCTATGCGTGAGCAGATTCTCAAAGCGTTGGAGCGCAGCCGCGCCGACTATACCGAGATTCGGGTCGAGCACGAGTGGCGCACGGAAGTCGCTTATCGCAAGGACAATCTAGAAAATCTCGAAGCGTCGTCGGAGCTGGGCGGGATCGTAAGGTGCTTAGTGGGCGGTGGCTGGGGCATCGCCGTCTTTAACTCGCTCGATAATTTAGAGACAAGAGTTGAAGACGCGTATCGCATTGCGAAAGCCGTCAGTGCCAAAGTCTCAGAGAAAGTAACCCTGGTGTCGGCTCAAGCCGTCCATGACGAAGTGCGAGTCACTCTGAAAAAAGACCCAAGGTCGGTGTCGCTGCGCCACAAGCAAGAGCTTTTGCAAAAGTACAATGAGCTCATGCTCAAGCAGAGCGACAAGATCGTCTCCACCAATGCGCGCTATACCGACTCATTCAAAGAAGTGACCTATGCGAACTCTGAAGGGGCGTTTATTGTCGAGGAGCGCCCCGACGTGACGCTGCTCTTGTCAGCAACAGCGCGCGAGGGAGAAAAGAATATCCAGAGGGGCGCAGAATCGCACGGCTGGCTCGCAGGCTTTGAAGCCGTCGAGAATCAAGAAGAGAAGGCGATCAAAGCTGCACGACGCGCGCTCGATCTTTTGAAAGCCAAGCCCGTCACCGCAGGCGTCTACACAGTTATCTTAGACCCAGACCTCACCGGGGTCTTCATTCACGAAGCGTTTGGGCATCTGTGCGAAGCCGACTTTCTCTTCAAGAATCCCCGACTTCAAGAAGTCCTCAAGGTAGGGCGGCAATTTGGCGTCAAGGAACTCAACGTCGTCGATGATGGCTATCTAGAGGGGTTGCGCGGCAATTTCAAATATGACGACGAGGGCACCCTCAGACAGAAGGTCTATCTCATCAAGAACGGTGTCTTAAATAGTTTTCTGCACAGCCGCGAGACGGCCGCGAAGATGGGCGCTCAGCCCACTGGCAACGCCCGTGCCGTCAATTATCAGTTTGAGCCCATCGTCCGCATGCGCAACACGTACATCGAAGCTGGCTCGGCTACGTTTGAGCAGATGCTCAAAAATATAGATTACGGGATCTATGCCTGCGGGTCTTTTGGCGGCCAGACAATGATCGAGCAATTTACGTTCGAAGCTATGTACGCATACGAGATCGTACGCGGACAAGTAGGCGAACTCTTGCGTGACGTCGTCCTGACCGGCAACGTCTTTGAGACCCTCAAAAATATCGAGATGATCGGGAACGATCTTGTGATCAGAGGCAGCGCAGGAGGCTGCGGTAAGGACGGGCAGTTCCCATTGCCGGTCACGACTGGTGGCCCACACATCCGCGTACGCACCGTCACCATAGGAGGGAAGGCAGCATGAGAAACCCAATTCGCGCAACAGATCTATTAGAGAGAGTTGCCAAGCAGACAGACGGAGCGGAGATCTACGAACTGCATAGCGTTGAGCTTCCCGTGCGGTTTCACGCGGGAGCATTAGAGTCTGTCAAGGTTGTGGAGACGGCTGGCAGGGCTTTGCGTATTATCAAAGATGGGCGCTTGGGCTTCTCGACCACGACGGATCTGGACGACGACAAGAATCTCTTGCAGAACGCCCTCGAATCCGCACGCTCCGGCGATCCCGCGCCATTCCGATTCCCAGCAAAGCAGCCCGCCCCGTCCGTGCAGTGCTTTGACTCTGAAGTCGAGCACCTAGACGAGCAGAAGCTGATCGCGCTAGGCGAAGAGATCGTCGAGCAGATCCGAGCATACGATGCAACCTTGCAGATCGACGCGTGGGCTGTCAAAGAGCTTGAAGAAGTCACACTGTGTAACACCAGCGGCTTAGAGCTTGTGAGCCGACGTACGAGTATCAGTGTGGGCGCGTCGGTCACGCGAGCGAAAGAAGGCGATATCTTTATCATCTACGACCAAGACTCCTCACGACGTGCCGACAAAATAGACGGCACAGCCATAGCCCAGCACATCATTGAGAGACTGCGCCTCGCCGACAAAGTCGTCCCAGCCGGGACCAAAGCGATGCCGGTGATCTTCTATCGTGGGGGAGTCCTCGTGCTCTTACTGCCGTTCATAGTAGGGTTAGACGGACGCAACGTCTTTTTGGGTGTCTCGCCGCTGCGCGAGAAGCTCAACCAGAAGATCTTCCATGAACGCTTCTCGCTCATAGACGACGGAACGCTCGACTTTGCGCCACGCTCAACGCCCTACGATGACGAGGGCACGCCAACAGCGAGAAAGTTTTTGATTGAGAAAGGGGTCGTCAAGGGATTTCTCTACGACCTGAAGTCGGCAGCGCTGGCGAAAGCCCAGCCCACGGGCAACGGCTTCAAATCGGGCTTTATGGGCGGAGGGTTCCGGCGCCCTCCAGGGATCGCTTTTACGAGCGGAGTTATCCCTGCCGGGGAAAAACCCCTCGATCAGATTCTCAAAGATCTAGATGAAGCCCTCTTAGTAGAGGAGGTCATGCAACTTGGGGGAGGCAATCCCCTCGCGGGTGAGTTTTCCAATCCTGTCTCGCTGGGCTTCTTAGTGCGCAAGGGGGAGATCGTCGGGCGCGTCAAGAACACGATGATCGCCGGCAACGTCTACGATTTGCTTAAAGACAAGCTCATAGCGCTCAGCGACCGTCCGGAGTGGGTCTTCGGCTTTGTGCACGTCCCAGCGATTGCCGTTGATGGCGTGAGCGTCGCAAGCAAGTGAAATATAATCAAGATCGTGCTGGAGAATCTCTTAAGGACGATCACGCCGGAGTCGGTTGTGCTCTTTCTTGGCGCGACCGACACCGGCAAGACGACGCTCATTCGTCAGCTCCATCACCAGCTTGGGGGAGAGGTCATCGATGCTGATGTAGGCCAGAGCTGGCTCGGCCCGCCGGCATGCATCTCCCGTGGCTCTTTCACAAGCGAGCACGTTCGCATCAGCTCAAGCTACTTTGTTGGGGATATCTCTCCCCGCGGGAACTTCTTGCAGGTGCTTTGTGGAGTCGCGCACTGCTTGCGTGACGTGGCGCGGCCGTTGCTCATTGACACCGATGGGTACATCACAGGTGAGGCGGCACGTGCGTATAAGAGCGAGCTCATTCGGCTTGTCCGGCCCGATGTGCTGGTGCTGTTGCAGCGCGCTGGAGAGCTCGACTACTATAAGCTCTACGCGCGTCAAGATATCAAAGTCATAGAAATTCCTGTGACGCACACGGGGAGCAAGTCGCGGGAGGAGCGCGTTCGCGCCCGTGAAGACGCCTTCAGGCGCTACTTTCAGAGCGCTCGTGAGCAGAGGTGGCACTTTGAGGAGCTCGGTGTGGAGCGTGCCCTTATCGGGCACGGCGAGCCTTTAGATACGAAGCTCTTATCGAATCTCTTGGCGTGTCCCGTTATCGCAGCGTGGCGCTTGCCTCCGACGGCAACGCTTGTCGTGGAGCGCTGGCCCTTCTCGCTCGTCGAAGCGCAGCGAGCTTTGGGGGTTGAGTCGCTCTCAATGCTCTTATGGGGCGAGCTGAAAGACTCGCTCGTAGGCTGTTGCGTGGGGGAGCACCTTGCAGGCTTGGGAACTGTTCAAGATCTTTCGAGTGAGACGATCTCGATCGTAACAACAGTTGAACGCGCCACGACGATTCAGTGGGGATCACTGAAAGTCTTTGCGGATGGGCGCCATGAGCGCCAGCGCGGCCCTCACTAAGTCAGCTTCTGCCGAAGATTGATCAGTTCTATCAAGCTCTTGGCAACTTCAGCCCCTTTGTAGACGCGCGCCCACGCTTGCTCTTCGGTATACGGCGTCAGCACCCCAAAGACTATGGGAGTATCACACTCTAACGTCACGCGCATCAGCCCATCAGTAACAGCTCGGGCGATATGCTCAAAGTGTGCCGTCTCACCCTTGATCACGCAGCCTAACGGCAAAATCCCGTCATAGCGCCCTGACTGCGCTAAACGCTTTACTATCGCGGGGATCTCAAACGCCCCTGGCACCCAGATCACGGTCATATCGGAATCCAAAACCCCAGACTGGCGAAGCTCCTCCTGCGCAGCCTTGAGCATCTCCTGAGTAATCTCTTTATTGAAGTGGCTGACGACGACCGCGATCTTAAGGCTCATTACTGAAGTTGGCGAAGATCGCATCGAGCTGGTGCCCCAGCTTCTCCTTCTTGGTCTTCAGATATTCGTAATTATACGGATTGGGCGGGACTACGATAGGGATCTGCTCGACGATCTTGATCCCGTAGGCTTCGATGCCTACAAGCTTCTTGGGGTTGTTCGTCAAGATACGAATCGTGCTCAGCCCCAAGTCTTTGAGGATCTGCACACCAATGCCATACTCCCGTAAGTCTTCTTTGAAGCCCAACTGGCGATTCGCTTCGACAGTATCGAGACCCTTGTCTTGCAGATGATACGCTTTAATTTTGTTTCCTAAGCCGATGCCGCGCCCCTCTTGGCGCAAGTAGAGAAAGACCCCTAGGCCCTCGTCAGCGATCTGGCGCAAGGCTTGACGCAACTGTTCGCCACAGTCGCACTTAAGCGAACCGAAGACATCCCCCGTCAAGCACTCCGAGTGTACCCGAACCAAGACGTTCTCTTTTCCGGCGACATCGCCCTTCACCAGCGCGATGTGCTCCTTACCGTCAACAAGACTTCTATACGCGTGAATCGTAAACTCTCCAAATTCTGTGGGAAGATTGGCCCACGCGATCTTCTCGATCAAGTGCTCGCGCTCATAGCGATAGCGAATGAGATCAGCAATGCTGATAATAAGCAGATTGTGTTTTTGAGCGAATTTTTCCAAGCTGGACAGCCGGGCCATCGTGCCGTCTTCGTTCATGATTTCGCAGATGACTGCCGCCGGATAGAGCCCAGCTAGTTTACACAAATCAACGCTGGCTTCAGTGTGGCCAGCCCTTTGAAGCACTCCACCGGGACGAGCACGCAGCGGGAAGACGTGCCCCGGCTGGACTAAATCCGAGGGCTTCGTCTTAGGATCAATAAGAGTTTTAATCGTCTGAGCGCGGTCATATGCTGATGTCCCTGTGCTGATCCCCTCGCGGGCGTCCACTGAGACCGTGAATGCGCAGCCCTTGCCCCCGGAATCCGTCTGCACCATAAGCCTGATCCCAAGCTCGTCCAAACGCTCCCCCGTCATGGGTACGCAGATGATCCCCCGCGCTTCCTTGGCCATAAAATTAATCTTCTCTGGGGTGACAAACTGCGCGGCCACGCAAACGTCACCCTCGTTCTCACGGTCTTCGTCGTCCACAATGACGATTATCCCGCCGCGCTTGAGCACTTCAAGAGCATCTTCGATCTTAGCAAAAGCCATATAACCTCCTTAGAGAACCGCCCCCTCCCTACGGCGGAGGGGTCGGCAATAATCTCTCTATATACTTTCCCAAAACGTCAAATTCGACATTGATTTTATCCCCCGGACGCCGTGCGCGCAGATTGGTCTGCTCCAGCGTGTGAGGGATGATCGCCACATCGAACTCCCCAGCAGAAATATTGAAGATCGTCAAGCTGATCCCATCAAGAGCAATTGAGCCCTTCTCGATCAGATACCGTGAGTATCTTTCGTCCACGCGGAACCGAAAGACAGCACCCTTCTCTTTGCGGGAGATTGAGACGACCTCGCCGACGGTGTCTACATGCCCCAGCACGAAGTGCCCATCCAAACGATCGGAGAAGCGCAGGGGGAGCTCGAGATTCACAAGATCGCCCCGGCGCAAAAGCCCCAGATTGGTGCGCAGGATGGTCTCTGGGCTGAGCTCTGCAGAGAAGCTTTCAGCTGCAGGGTTGAGCTCAATAACCGTCAGACAGGCCCCGTTGACCGCGATACTTCGCCCGATCTCCAGCTCTCGAAAGAGCTTGTGGGTGCTCACGGTCAAGCGGCTTGAACTGGCGTGCATGACCTCCCCTGTGTCGATGATAATCCCAGTAAACATCGGTTAAGAATATCATATCAAAAAGGGCGGGATCGCTCACATGACGTGTATCAGTACCAACCATGACACCAATCATCCCATGAAATGGGGCTTTCTCAGATACCCAGAAGAATGTTTGACAGGCCCACGAGCCCTTGCTATAATCGGCTCACGAAATTATGACTGATAGCTAAAAGACAAGGTCGAACCTCTAGGGGCGTGCGGCGCTCGCACGCTTTTCAATTCCGGTCCTATACGGAAAGGAAGCGGAACTGATGGCGACCTTAGCACCACTGAAGACATTCAAGGGTGGCCATTATTTTGGGCTCTTTGAGGGGACACCACGCGGCAAGAGATTGCAAAACGCGCCGCTGCCCGAAAAAGTTATAATTCCTCTGCGTCAGGGCTTCTCTGCAGAAGTCGCCCCTGCCGTCAAAGAGGGCGACTATGTAAAGACAGGACAGGTCATCGGGCGCAATGAGCCGCATCCGAAGAAGCCCTCAACCCCCGTCCACGCCAGCATCTCCGGAAGAGTGATCAAGATAGAACAGCGCTCGCATCCGTTAGGGGGCGAGACGCTCTCTATTATCATCGAATCTGATGGTCAAGACGACTGGCTCTTGCTCGACCGACCAGCTAACTACGAACAGCTCTCCCCTCAAGAGCTGGGAAAGATCCTCTACGAAGCTGGAGTGACCTCCTATCACACTGCCCCTGCGGAGAAGATTCGCTATCTGATTATTAACGCTGTTGAGACCGAGCCGTTCTGCGAAGCGACGGATCAGCTATTATACGAAGAGCTCGATAAATTCGTGAACGGCATCAAGATCTTGCGCCAAGCTCTCGGCAATGTGCAGGTGCACATTGGGTTGGCCTACAACAAGCCCAGAATTTACGAAGAGCTTATCAAGAGCTTCGAGCGCAGCGATTGGTGCACGATCCATCGGTTGCGCCCGAAGTACCCCCAAGGCGACGATGCCGTGCTCATACGAACGCTGTTAGGGTTGCTTCTGCCCCAGCGGGGCTGCGCCGCGGACGTCGGGTGCGTCGTGCAAGACGTCCAGCACTGCGTCGCAGCGTATGAAGCCGTCGTCGAGGGCAAGCCCTTCGTCGAGCGCGCTGTCTCAGTGGGGGGCTCTGCTGTGAAAGAGCCGGGGAACTATCGCGTTCGCGTGGGCACGCCCATCGGGAATTTATTAGAGAATAATTTGAAATGCACCGGGCGCATCGTGCTGGGGAGCGTCCTGCGCGGGCAAGCCCAGGGCGATCTTGAAGTTCCGATCACCAGAGAGACCCCAGCAGTGATTGCCCTTAGAGAAGCTGAACGCGAACTCTTCCCCATTGCCAGACTGGGCTTGGATCGCGATTCGTTCACGAGGGCGTATCTCAGCCTGCCGTGGGTCAAGAAGCGCGCGACCACCAGTCTCTATGGCAATCCTAGACCATGCGTCAAGTGCGGCTACTGCGTCGACGTCTGCCCGCAGAATCTCGTCCCAGCTTTGCTGGGAGAATACTCAGCTAACGGGCTGTTGAGCGAAGCGCAAGATATCGATCTCTTTGCGTGTATTGAGTGCGGGCTGTGCGCCTATGTCTGCCCAAGCAAGATCCCGTTGTTAGAGCAGATCCGCGAGGGCAAGCGCAAGATTCTAGAGGGGGCAACGTAAGGAGCGACCATGCTGAAAGACAGAATCTCTGATCTTTTCGAAAAAGCCCATCACGAGCTGCAGGCGCGACACTTAGAAGGCTTAGCTCTCTTAGTAGAAGGCGTGAAGGATTCGGTCTTCGGGGGCAGCGATAAGACCGTGCGCCAAGCCCCCTATATTCGCGACGCCTTGGGAATGCAACGCTACATGGGCGCGCCGCTTGTCGCTTGCATCCCCTTAGTCATAGCGAGCATGTACTTTTACGGGTGGCGCTCGTTGGCAATCATCGTGCTGTCTTATCTTGTCGGAATGGCCGTCGAGTTTACATTCTGTGCCGTGCGCCGCCACGAGATCACCGAAGGGCTCTTAGTGACGTGTATGCTCTACGCGCTCGCCCTACCCCCGACGCTGCCCTTCTGGATGGTCGCGGTGGGGATCGCCTTTGCTATCGGGATTAAAGAACTCTTCGGCGGGTCGGGCTACAACATCTTCAATCCGGCGATCAGTGGACGGGCGTTCTTACTGCTTGCGTTCCCTTTAGAAATGACGACCTATTGGTACGTGCCCTTCAATCCATTGACCGACGGGCTCGGGGGCTTTCTGCATTGGTCTCCCGCCGTAAAGGGAGTAGACGCTATTGCCAAGGCAACCCCGCTAGGCGCGTTCAACTCGCCCGATATTGCGAGTCCCGATCTGTTTACGCTTTTGACGGGCTTCGGGCGCGCGGACGTGCTCGGGGCGACGTCAGCAATCTTAGTCTTGTTGGGCGGGTTCTATCTCTTGTACACGCGAGTCATCGACTGGCGTGTCTCAATCGTGATGATCGTCACCACCGGGGTCGTCTCGCAGCTTTTGCACTTCATCTCCCCAGCGTGCACAGCAGAGATCAGGACATGCTTCCCTGATGGCATCTACGCGGTGCTCTCTGGAGGGGTGCTCTTTGCGGCGTTCTTGAACGCGACCGATCCCGTCACCAGTCCCATGACCGTTCGTGGCCGATGGATCTTCGGTATAATGTTAGGAGTTTTGACGGTTGTAGGGCGTGGGTTGACCGGCTACGTCGAGTGGGTGACGTTCTCCATCTTAATTGGCAACATGTTCACCCCGTTGCTCGATAGATTCACTATTCCGAAGAGCTTTTCGGCACCAGCAGTACAAAAGAGGTGACACGATTCATCTATGGCTGAACAAGCTAAGATACCTCCCAAGAAGAAGAAACTGATCGGGGCACACGAATGGCGCATGATCATTGTGCTGACAGCGATTGCAGCTATTGCTGGAGGGTTGCTCGCTCTAGTCAACGAAGTGACCAAAGCGACTATCGAAGCCAATGCCAAAGCCCGTTTAAGATCGAGCATTCTCATTGCGGTTGGGCTGTATACTGCGGAGGAGCTCTTCCCCGCTGAAGGGTTGCCCAAGCTCTCCGCCGCACAAGTCGATCAGTACTTCAAAGAACACATCCAAGAGATCAAGGCGGACAGCTTCATATATTGGAAGGTCTACAAAGACAAGATTGGTGGAGAGCTGCTGGCCTACGTAATCCGTATTGCAGGCAGCGGCTTTCAGGGCCTAGTCGCGATGCAAGTCGCTCTGAAGCCCGATCTCTCGGAGATTATCGGCGCGCATGTCGTGACGTTTGAGATTGGGGAGACCCCAGGGCTGGGCTTCCGCATGGCTGAGGAGCAATTCTGGAGCCAATTCAAAGGGATGAAGACCGAGCCGCGTATCGAGTTTGTCAAGTTCCGTGACCCCAATAGCCCTAAAGCCCCCAATCAGTTCGACGCGATCACTGGGGCAACCTACACGTCTACGACCGTGAGAGACTTGCTCAACAAGACCATCGCGAGTTTGCGAAAGATCGTGCAGAAAGAGCAAAAGTAACGATCTTGCAAAAAGCAGACTGTTAGAGTATGCTTTTTGCGACCGAGCTAAAGTCGCTCAGAAGGAGTTGAAGCAGATGGCAGAAGTGAAGGCAGCAGCAATCTCAAATACAGCGATTCAAAAGGCATCAGCCCCAGCGATTCCATTGACGCAGCGGCTGCCCCAGACGAAGGGCTGGAAAGAATTAGTCCGCGACATCTGGGACGATAACCCTACATTCCGAATGATCCTCGCGATGTGCCCCACCATGGGCGCGACGAACATGGCGATCAACGGCATGGCTATGGGGTTGGCGACCCTTATCGCTACAGTAGCGTCGAGCGTGACGGTAGCAGCCCTGCGCAATCTCATCCCCTCTGAAGTGCGGCTCCCGTCGTATATGATCATCATCGCGTTCTGGGTGACGATTGTAAATATCTTCTTGCAAGCGTACTTGCCACCCTTGTCGACGGCGCTGGGGCCGTTCGTCCCGTTGATCATTACGAACTGCTTCGTGCTGGGGCGTGCCGAAGCCTTTGCGAGCCAGAACAGCCCTGGGTTGTCAGCGCTCGACGCACTTGGAGTAGGGTTGGGCTTCACCATGTCGCTGACGCTCTTAGGCATCGTGCGGGAGCTGTTGGGCTTTGGGAGTCTCTTTGGGATTCAGATCTTCAGCGGCTGGACGTCGTGGGTCATCATGATCATTCCGGCAGGGGCGTTCTTGCTCGTCGGGCTGTACGTCGGGATCGTGAAGCACTTCTCGCCGGGAGGCCAGATCGGAGGTGGCTCGTAGCGTATGGACATCTTTCTCATCATTCTGGGCGCGATCTTGACGAATAATATTCTGCTCACGACGTTCTTGGGGATCTGTCCGTTCATTGGGGTCTCCGGGGAGTACGCGTCGGCGTCGGGGATGGGCATGGCAGTCATCTTCGTGCTGACGATGACCCTGCCCGTCAACTGGCTTATTAAGCACTTCGTGCTCGATCCCCTGGGGGTAAGCTTCCTCTCGCTCATCGTCTATATTGTGACGATTGCGTTCTTAGTCCAAGTCGTGGAGATGTTCATGAAGCGCTTTCTTCCGGCGCTGTATAGCTCTCTAGGGATCTTCTTGCCCCTCATTACAGTCAACTGCGCGATCTTGGGCGGGGTGCTCTTCGCCATTGCTACGTGGAATCTAGGCTTTCTCGAGAGCGTCGCGTACGGATTTGGCGGCGGGATCGGCTGGGCTTTGGCTATTATCTTGATGGCAGCGATTCGCGAGCGCCTGCGCTTCGCCCCGATCCCCGAAGGGCTCAAGGGCCCAGGGATCGCGCTCATCATCGCGGGGCTCATGGCCATGGGCTTCGTCGGTTTCTCTGGCATGATCAACATTCGCGACTTCGGAGGATGAGATGGTCTATCTTGTCCCAGTAGCCACGATGGCCCTGATGGCGATCTCCGTTGCCCTTATTCTGGGATTAGTCAGGAATTTGCTCACAGTTGAGGGCGAAGCGACAGTCAAGATCGTCAACGACGGCAATGAGCTTGTCTTGCCCTTGGAGCAGAACTTAATGCAAGCTCTCAAGAAAGCCGGATACGATCTCTTCGCCCAGTGCGGCGGCAAGGGCACCTGCGCGACGTGTCGCGTGAAAGTCTTCGAGGGGCTCAAGCCCGAACAGATCACCCCGGCGATGCTTGGCCCGTTGAGCGACAAATTGCGCAAGGAGGGCTGGGTGCTCTCGTGTCAGATCTCGTTGAAGAACGATCTGAAGATCGAGCTCTTCAAGCCCTTAGTAATGTCCTGGCCCAAGGTCGAGGGCAAGGTCGCTGAAGAAGCTCCTAAAGCCCCGGCGCTCTCGCCCGCAGCAGCGAAGCTCCGTGCAGTCCTGCCCGGATTTGATTGTCTCGCGTGCGGGTATCCGACGTGTGAAGAATTCGCTGAGGCACTCGCTGCCGGCAAGGCAAAGATCGACGGCTGTTACCCCGGTGGAAAACCTGTCTTGGAGAGGCTGAAGCAAGCCACTGCTGCAGCGGGAGTGAGATGATTCATTAGGGTGCCTCAGGCGTGACAATCTGTGGGGTTGCAATGAGCGACGGGCTCCCTTTCAGTTCATCAGGGAGTTTGAAGTATCGCTCGACGTGCCCCAGCATCCCGTGTAGATATTTTCTCGGTTGCGCTGGGTCGACATACGCCTTGAAGATCTCTATGCTCTTCTCCAGAGCTTCATAGGCT
The DNA here is from genome assembly GCA_964473325.1 of uncultured Thermotogae bacterium. Classification (GTDB taxonomy): domain Bacteria; phylum Bipolaricaulota; class Bipolaricaulia; order RBG-16-55-9; family DRXL01; genus JANXCC01. The sequence goes on along the minus strand of CAYYOG010000004.1, from coordinate 19,962 downwards.
TGCTCAGGGGTCAGCGACTCTTTCTTCAAAAACTCTTGAATCCCATTCCAAAGATGAGTCGTGAGCGTTGTCCCCCCAGCCTCAACGATCATCACTGGGCTGAATCGCCGCTTCAATGACTCAAGAGCTTCTAAAATATCGCTATCTGTGCCCAGCCCGCGCTCGTGATAGAACTGATAGATGAGCATCTCGATTATAGAGATGAAATCAATGAGACGCTCCTTGCCCGCTTTATAGAGGGGTTCGGTTTTCTCGACCCATAGCGCATGAAACTCTTCTGCAAGGCGCGCCCGATGATATGTCTCGTGCGCTTTGAAATATTTGCAGCTAATAGGGCAGTTAATAGCGGTCCCACGATACTGCCCGCAACAACTTGGGCAGATCAGGCCTCCCAGTGCCGGGCACGAGCGTTTTCCCGCCTTCTTCTTACAGTAGACACAGAGAGCCATTTAGATAAATCCCATCTCCGCCCGGATCTCTTCAGACATCATCTCTGGGCTCCACGGCGGATCGAAGACGAAGTCGACCTCGACGTTGACGTCCTCGCCATAGTGCTCTTTAATGGCGCGCTCGCAGTCGGCTTGGATCTGCTCGTAGAGCGGGCACCCGACGGTCGTCAGCGTCATCTCCAGGCGCACGTCTTTCTCGCCGCGAACCTCAACGTCGTAGAGCAACCCCAGATCGACGACGTTGTATCCCAGCTCCGGGTCGAAGACGTTCTCGCGAATAATTTCGCGGATCTCGTCAGGGTTCATCTGCAATCACCTCACTTCTGGGTCTGGAAATATGTGATCAGGGTATTTGCGACCTTAGCGAACTCTTGCGCTGCTGGTGACGACGGATCAGTAATGACTATAGGGATACCGGCGTCGCCGCCCTCGCGTAGCTTCGGATCCAATGGGATCTGGCCTAAGAACGAGATGTGCTGTCTCTGGGCTTCAGCTTGGCCGCCGCCCTGCCCGAAAATATACTCTTTATGCCCACACTTCGGGCAGAGATAATACGCCATGTTCTCAATGATCCCGATGATGGGCACATTGAGCTTAGCGAAAGCTCCGATGCCCCTGCGCACATCGGAGAGCGCGACTTCTTGAGGGGTCGTCACGGCAATCGCTCCTGAGAGCGTCACATCTTGAGCTAACCCTAACTGAGCATCGCCAGTGCCGGGAGGCATATCGACTATCAAATAATCGAGTTCCGGCCAGGCCGTGCTCTCTAACAGCTCATTGATCGCTTTGCTAATCATGGGGCCGCGCCAGATGAGCGGATCCCCTCCACCAACGAGAAGACCAATAGACATTGCGTAGACACCGTATTGAAAGATTGGAACGAGCTTGCCATCTTTGACGAGGGGCGGCTCTCTCAACCCCATGAGAGTGGGGATATTCGGCCCGTGCACGTCGGCATCGAAGAGCCCGACGCGCGCTCCCTGCTGCGCCATCGCGACAGCTATATTGACGCTGACAGTGCTCTTGCCCACGCCGCCCTTGCCACTGAAGATCGCTATGATATGAGCAATCTGGGGGAAGTGCAGTTTTTGTGTCTGATGGACGACGCGGGGCTGCGGCCGTGGAGTTTGAGCAAACTCGACCTGAACGGTCTCGATCTCCGGGATGGTCTTGAGAGCTTGCTCGACCCATGCTGTAAGCTGGGACTTCGACGCATATGCAGAGAGCAGCTTCAAGCGCACTCGGACAGATCTTCCATCAATTGAGAGGTCTTCAACCAAATCGCCGAGTGATTTGTGGGCACGGGGGATTTCGATCTTATGGAGGGCTTCGCGGGCACGCTCGCTCAAAGTCATGATCAGACCTTCTCCGGGGAGATGTCACTCAGCGTCAGCGATTCCAAGTACTCCTCGAATTTCTGATTGATGACCTCCCAGACTGGGCTAGTGGGGCAATCAGCTTCGATAGAACATGTGAGACTCGGGTCTAAGCACGTGACTAACGCGATAGGGCCATCGAGGGCCTGGATGATCTCGCGCAGCGAGATCTGCGATGGATGTTTTCTCAGCAGATAGCCACCGCCGCGCCCGTGAGTCGCTTCGACGAGGCCGTGCTCCCTCAGCTCTTGCATGATCTTCTCCAAAAACGGTTCAGGGATCTTATGCTCTGCAGAGAGCTGCCCAATCGAGATAGGCTCCCCATTATAGTTTTGGGCTAGGGTGCACAGCGCCCGCAATCCGTAATCGCTCTTGCGCGTTATTCTCATGGCAAACCCCGAGTAAAATACTCTGATTTCATTCTATGAGAGAACACGAGAAAAGTCAACCGCGAGCGATCTCGCGAGCACGTTGGCGAGCCCATCTATCAGCTTCAACAATCTCCTCAATGGCTGGATCGGGAATGCCCTTGTGCTCCGCAAGCACTCGCTCTAATCCGCGAGCGATCTCCACAAACGAGATCTCATTATTTAAAAATCCCTGGACAAGCACTTCGTCGGCAGCGTTGGCCACAGTGGGGAAAGTCCCGCCGCGCCGCCCCGCTTCACACACTAGCCAAAACGCGGGATAGCGCTCCCGCCCCACCGGCGCAAATTCTAATCTTTGCCTGATTAAGTCCAAGCGCTCCACAGGAGACGGAACGCGCTCAGGATACGTCAACGCATACTGAATAGGGAGTCTCATATCCGTCGTGCTCAAATGGGCTAACAGACTCCCATCTGTCAGTTCGACTAAGCCGTGCACGACGCTCTGCGGGTGAATCAATACAGAGATTTTCTCATAGGGCAGATCGAAGAGCCAATGAGCTTCGATCACTTCGAGCGCTTTATTGACGAGCGTAGCTGAATCTATAGTTACGCGCTTGCCCATCTGCCACGTGGGGTGCTGCAACGCTTCAGCGACCGTGATCGTATCAAACGACTCTAATGGTCGCGTGCGGAACGGCCCGCCCGATGCCGTCAAAATAATTCTCTCGATCTCGTCCCGATGCAAGGGCTGCAGGAGCTGGAAGAGCGCGCTGTGCTCGCTGTCTATGGGGACCAGACTTCGTCTGGACTGTACACCTGTGCCAGCCGGAGGCTGGCAAAGACGAACGTCAAGCGAAGCTTGACGCACAGCGTGGACCAGATGCCCTCCGATGACCAACGACTCTTTGTTTGCTAGCGCGAGAGTTTTCTTCGCTTTGAGGGCTTCGAGGGTGGGGATCAACCCGACCGCACCGACAAGAGCGTTGACGACCAAGTCAGCTTGGGGATGTGTCGCCGCGGCGAGCAGCCCTTCCTCACCAACGATGATCTCGCCATTCCATGAAGTTCCCAAGAGCTGTCTGAGCCTGCTGAGATCTTTCGCGCGCCCGATAGCGATCAACTTGGGTTGGAAGCGCTGGGCTTGCGCTGCTAAGAGTTCTAAATTTTTTCCTGCAGTTAGTGCTACAACCGAAAAATTATGCCCAGCCTGATTGAGCGCTTCGATTACGGCGAGCGTTTGCGTCCCAATCGAGCCGGTCGAACCCAAGATTGCTATACGTTTGCTGATGACATTCGATGGCATCGAGCTTTAGGCCCACTGCGGCGCTGGAGAGGGAGGCACCAGCGAGTCTTTCAAGAGCGCGTCGAGTTGCTCGCCCTCAAGCACTTCGACTTCTAAGAGCCTCTTGGCAAGCTTGTGGAGGGCTTGGAGATTGCGCTGCAGGAGCTCCTTCGCCCGCCGATAGCACGATTCGATAATATCCTTGATCTCTTCGTCCACGAGCGCCGACATCTTCTCGCTGTGCTCGCGGTTGAGCACCAAGTCGACCCCTAAGAAGACATTGCCGTTCTCTTGCCCCAGATTAATGGGGCCGACACGCTCGCTCATCCCGTAGCTAACCACCATGCGCTTAGCTATTTCTGTGGCTTTCTTCAGATCGTCATACGCCCCTGTGGAGATCTCGCCGAAGACGAGTTCCTCAGCAGCGCGCCCGCCCAAGATCCCCGTCATACGATCCAAGAGCTCTTCCTTGGTGAAGAGATACTTATCGTTAAGCGGGAGCTGGAGCGTATACCCCAACGCTTCGCCGCGCGGGACAATCGAGATTCGGTGCACGGGATCGGCTTTGGGCAGGAGCTTGCCCAAGAGCGCGTGCCCCGCCTCGTGATACGCAATCTTGACCTTCTCCTCTTCGCTTAAGAGTCTCCCCTTGCGCTCAATCCCCGCGATCACTCGATCTATTGCGTCCTCGAAGTCCTTCATCTCTATAAACTCTTTGTTACGTCTTGCAGCGAGGAGCGCCGCTTCATTGCAGAGATTCTCCAAGTCTGCACCAACAAACCCTGGCGTGCGCCGCGCCAGGACCCTCAAATCGACATCAGGGCCGAGCTTCTTGTTGCGCGTGTGGACCTTCAAAATAGCCTCGCGGCCCTTGGAGTCCGGCGGCGGCACCGTGATCTTTCTATCGAAGCGTCCTGGGCGCAGCAGCGCCGGGTCCAAGATATCGGGTCTATTCGTTGCAGCTAAGATGATGACGTGCTCGTTCTTGTCGAAGCCGTCCATCTCAGAGAGCAGCTGATTTAAAGTCTGCTCGCGCTCGTCGTGGCCGCCGCCGATCCCCGCGCCTCTCTTTCTCCCTACGGCGTCAATCTCGTCAATGAAGATAATCACGCCGCGCTTGCCCTTGCCCTCTTCTTTGGCTCTTCTGAAGAGATCCCTCACGCGGGCAGCACCGACGCCCACAAACATCTCGACGAAGTCTGAACCCGAGATCGAGAAGAAGGGCACGTCGGCTTCTCCGGCAATAGCACGGGCTAAGAGCGTCTTGCCTGTGCCCGGTGGGCCGACCAAGAGCACTCCTTTGGGGATCTGCGCGCCGATGCGCGTGAACTTCTGCGGGTCCTTCAGATAGTCCACGATCTCTTGGACTTCTTCTTTGACTTCGTCGATGCCCGCAACATCATCGAAGGTGACATGCGAGTACTCTTTCGTCACTAATTTTGCTTGGCTACGACCAAAGTTTAACGCACTGCTGCCTTCGCCTTGCATCCGGCGCATCATCCCGTACCAGAGCAATAAGATAATGAAGAACGGTAGCAGCGAGAGCAACACCGAAAAGATCCACGAAGAGTCCCCAGCTCCCTCAAAGCTTACGTCCACTTTGTTCTTTCCGAGCTCTTCTAACAAAAGGTCGCTGAGGACGGCTTCTGTGCGGAAGCGCTCAGCCTTCCCTAAGATCCCTTGCATCAGGGCACTGATCTCATCAGCTTTCTCCTTTCGCGCCTGCACAAGAGCTTCTAAAGAGCGTTCGACTTCGGCGTGGCGCAGGGCAAGTCCACCGAACTGGCGTTGGATCGCAGGGACTGCTGACAGCGCTTGAGGGGGGAGCTCAGAACGTAATGCTTCGATCCATGCCAAGCGCCGAGCCTGATACTTCAGCAATGCCTCGATCTTCTCTTTACGCTGTTGCTCTTGACTCCTGCGTGCATCGAGCTCCGCTATCTGGGGGTTCTCTGCAAAGGCGCTAGGCGGCCGCACACGCCCAAGGATAGTCGCCAGCGACGTCCCTTTGATCGTCACAGTCGTGACTTGGCCGGCCTGCAGCAACGCAAGAAATTCTGAGTACCGAATCTGCTTTTCTGCAGAATCAGAACTTCCAAAAAATGACTGCAATAAGATAACAGAGAAGACCACCACAATGATCACCAGCGCGATATTCCGAAGATTGCGGATCCGTCTCTGTTGTTCGTCGTCATTGGGGAACAACCTACATCCTCCTTGTCACGATACTCTCAACTTTATTCTAGCACTTTAGAGAGGAATGTTCAACGTTGGGGACACGCTGCGCGTGGGCTTCATCTTCGCCCATTTATCGCGGGGAGAGCACAACTGTGAAGGAGAGTTCATCGCGGCTTGACGCAGAACTTGCCTGCACGGTAAACGGCGCTGGCGCTATCGCTACGTCTTGGAGAGGCCTTACAGTCAGTTCAACAGTTTGGCTCTGGCCAGGCGCAAGCGCTATAGATCTTTCCCGGAGCTGAAACTGCCAGCCTACCGGCGCTGCCGTCACGGCTACAGAGACGCGAGCCGAAACGTTCCCCCGATTAATCACCGTCAGCGCGAGGGTCTTCTCTTCACCAGGACGCAATATGAGATCAGACTCAGCGAGAAAGAGCTTGAGGCGCTCCCGTGCGCGCACGTTAATCCGCGTTCGACCTATGGCCGAGAGAGAGTCGCTCTGGGCACGCACAGCAAGCCAATACTGTCCTGGCGGAGTCATTGGCGGAATCTGTGCCGTGAGAAAGACCTCGTGCTGGGCTTGGGAACCTACGGTGACGCTGTGCAGTTCATCGAGCACTGTCCACCCTGGCGGGGCCTCAGTACTCAATTCATAAGAATGCTCTCGATCACCAAGGTTGCGCAGCGTGAAGACGACGGTCACGAAATCGTCAGGATCACCTGGCACTGTCGTCTTTGCCGGAGAAACTCTCACGGGGCCGGAGCTCTCCTCGTACTGGATCGCAAGCCTCTCCCAGGCCCACAGAGCGCCAAGTGCGACCAAACACAGAATGATAGCCCCAAAGAGAAGGCGTTTTGTCATGGCCGCACGGGGATGGTCTTCGTGATAGAATTTTGCAGATCGTCGTTGTCCGTGACCGTGAGCTTGACGGGGAAGTCGCCGGCGCTTGTGAAGACCCACTCGACGATCTTGCCTACGGCGTCGGGCGTGCCGTCGTTATTGAAGTCCCACTCATAGCGCACGATCTGACCGTCGCTGTCCGTAGACGCTGACGCGTCGAACGTGACTTTCTCGCCAACCTTCGGGCGTGCCGGTGTGAACGTGAACTCGGCAATCGGTGCGAAGAGCACCGGGCGCGGCACCTCATAGGCGCCAAAGTCTAGAGTGACGGTCTGGCCGGTCTGCACTGTGACAGTCACGCTGAGCGGTGTCGTCGGCTCATAGCGTCGAGGCAGCGTCGTGCGGTCGAGCGTCACGGTGTAGCTGCCCGGTGGCACCTGCAAGACGTACTGCCCATTGGCGCCGGAGCGAGCTTCGACATTTGTCGCACCGATAACGAAGACGCGCACGTTGGCTAAGCCCGGCTCGTTGGGATCAGCTTGGCCGTTGCGGTTCTTATCGTCGAAGACCCGCCCGCGAATGATACCCACCGAGCGCATGGGGATCTCGAGAGAGACTATCTGTCCGACGGCGACCGTCACGGAGATCGGCATGGGGACTGTGGGCACGAGTCCCAGCGGGGCCCGCGCGATCTCGACTTTATAAGTGCCGGGATCAACGGGTGGGAATCTGAAGTAGCCTTGGGCGTCGGTGCGCGCTAATTGGGTATCTAAGCGCAGGAGCGCGTCTTTGATGGCGGGCTCGCCTGGGTCGCGTTGGCCGTTGTTATTCACATCGTTAAACAGATAGCCCTCGACGCGCCCTTTGATAATCACGGACTCGAAGGGCATGGCGAACTTCGTGCGCGCTTCGATATGAAAGCTCAACGATGATGGCTCGGTGAATGCGAACGCAAACGAGGCGCTCACTGGCCCAAAGAGCGTCGCGCTGAACGACCCAAAATAGCTCGAAAAGAACGGGTAGAGCAGATTGGTGTTCAGCCCCACCAAAAAGAACATCGAGACGCGTGCAGTCGTAAACGCCACACGCCCGATGAACGTCAGTTGATGATCCAGCGTGGTATTCGTATTCGGGTCGACCTGAAAGGTGCTCTTGGCGCTCACGCTGAGCGATAGCCCCTCAAGTGCTAACATTGGACGGGTGATGAGCGAGCTTACGAATTCAAATGTATCGGTGTTATTCGCAGCGTTGAGATTGTCTCGAAAGAGATTGCTCTGGAACGTCAAGATATAGCTCACAGGACTGGCAATATCAGCAATAGTCAGCGATTTGATATCTTCGTTTGTGCTGATAGGAGCAAACGGCGGATCGTTGCTGCGGCGCAGGATAAATTTTATGTCAAAGAAGACGCTGGGCCATCCCGGCAGCAAACTCCGTAGGATAAGCCGTCCTTGTGATGTGATAGACGAGACTTCTTGTACAGTCAGCTGGGTGAAGAGGTCGGTGCTCTTGCCGGAGATGAGGGCGCTGAATCCCAGCGCCCCCGCGTTCCCGCTGCCCCAGAGCGTCCAGATTTGGGTATCAGCGATAACTGCAGGCACGCCGATCAAGCTAGGGAAATCCGGCTCGACTCTCAGGTATTCCCCGCCCAGCATGACTCCAAAGAATGACGGCGCAGCGCGCAGGAAGAACATGCGGCGCAAGCCAACGCCCATCTCAGCAACGGCTCCTTCGACAGAGAGCACGCCGCTGCGAAAGTTCGCCGCTGTCAGAGTATAGGAGGTGGCACCGGAGAGACTGAGCCGTGCCAACGACGCCCGCATGTTCATGGCGTTGAAGTTTACAGCCATCGCCTTCTGTTCTTGAATAAAGTCCCCGTCTCCATCGTCAAATGTTGCCATTAACGAGAAGAAATCCGTAAACCCAAGCTCAACGCCGCGGCGTGGTACCATATTGTAGAGCAAGGGCGATTGCGGCAGATCTCCAAGATGCACAAAGAACGTGCTGCGCTGCGCCGTGAAGAGAAACTCTTTCACATTGATGGGCAAACCTGAAGGAATCTGCGATCTGACGATATCAGAGATCGTGATCTTGAAGCTAAAGCGTTGTTCCTCAAGGAGCGTCGCGTAGGTTAGGAACGAGATCAACGGGGTCAAGGTGTTGCCGCTCAAAGAGACATTGGCTGCGACAGAGAACTCCGCCGGGGCTTGGAGATGAAGCGCTGTGGGGACTTTAGAGGCTTCCGGTGGCAAGATAATAAGAGTCGTCGCGCCACTGGCTTGCACCCCTTCAGTGCGCAGTGAGACTGCCGTCAGCGTGACCGGCTCAAACCCCGACGGCATATCTTCGGGAACTCTGACGGTGACAAGAACGGAGCGCGTCTCGCCGGGGAGCAGCTCGATCAGCCTTGGCTCGACTCTTGTAGCAAACCCGCGCGGCGTGAACGCGTCCAGCCGAAATGCGTCAATCACGTTCCCCCGGTTCGTCACGCTGAACGTGAGAATGACTTCTGTGCCGGGGTCGACTTCTTGGGGATCAGGCGCACGCACGACGACCCCGGCAGTCTTCTCAACAGTGATCTTCGTCTGGGCGCTCGCCCTGACCGAGGGATCACTCTGGGAGACGGCTTCGAGCGTGACTATATAGGTCCCAGCGGGCGTCGCCTGCGCGATAAGCACGGTGACGAAGACCGGCTCTTGCGCATTGGGAGCGATCGTGAGTGGCGGTAGAGCACCTAGCGTTTGGAAGCCCGCAGGGGCTGTGACGGAGAAGAGATACGTATCGGAAGCTGTCCCGCGATTGATCGCTATGAACGTTACGGTAACGATATCGCCGGGCAGAGCGGAGCGTGGCGGTGGCGCGATCAACTCGATAGGCTGCCCTTGAGCTAAGACTGTGAAAACGCTTAAGAGCAAGAGCGCCATCCCTGCACACGCTCTCTTGAGCATGAGAGCCTCCTTAATTGTTTTTTATTTTTTTAAATCTGAAATCGCACCTGCCCGGCGACCAAAAAGTCGCCACCAAAATCAATAATCACGAGCGCCAAGTACGTTCCCGACGGCAGTTTTTCTGTTACGGGGATCTCTAAGCGCTGCTTGCCGCCGGGGAGCACTGCCATATCTTCAGCTTTTCTCTGCACGACGATCTCGCCCTTGGCGTTCACGATGCGCACCTGTGTCTTGGCTATTTGGAATGTCGTCCCTGTGTTCTCGTACTCGACGACGATGCGCAAGGGCTTGTCGCGCTCTGGCAAGAGCGCTTGGACGCTCACAATCCGCCCGCGATTGACGGCATTCGTCGGATCAGTGTGGCGAATCTTGACGATGAATTGCTCAGCCATCCCGATGGTAACTGGAATAGACGGTTGCTGTCCCGGCGGCGGCGGAGGCGGCTGGGCTCCCGATGATGGCGCTGGGCTAGTCACAGCCAGCGCGGCCCAATGCGGCCCGCGCTCCGTCGCGGGAATCTCGATCTTAAACGTGATCTGTTGCTTTTGCTGTGGCACGAGCGTAAACCGCGCTGGGGTAAACGATAAAAACTTAGCCAACGAGCGCGGGTGTGTCCCCGGATTGAGCAAGACCAAGCCGCCTTCCATATTTCTATCGTAATCTTTCAATTCGACAGTGAACTCGCGGGGCTGTTGGCTATTATTGATGACTTCAAATCCGCCAGTGAAGCTCCCCCCTGGGGGCAGAGAGACATCTACACTGAGCGTAGAGACCCCGATCTGCCCTTGAACGAGCAGCCCACTCACCCCCACCATGAGAAGCACTACGCTGAATTTCGCAAAAATCGTGCGCATGAGCGCTCACGCTCCTTCACGGACATGGCACGCCTTGGTCATCAATCGAGTAATCGAGCGTAAACTGATATGAACCGATCTTCCCGTCACTCAAGCTCGCTAAGAGCACACGCTGATCCACAGCAAACGTAGTTCCTCCTGCGGGGGTAGGAGTCCCTTGGCTGACGATGACACCCGAGCCGCCGGGCTGCCACGCGCCTAGGTAGTTTCTGATCTGCAGAGCGTTGGCTGTCGGGTCATCGGCGCCGGGGGGATAGGTATACGAGCTGACTTTGGCGCAGACGCGCCAATCGCGTGTAGCAACGACTTGCAGCGTTGTCTGACCGATGAACGATACGACGCCGTTCTCGACGGTGGAAGCACTATTGACATTGTCCGTGAGCGTGCTGCCGGAGAGGATCGTCACATTCATCACGTCTTGATATTCAATCGTGATGCGCACGGCATCAACATACGCTGTGTTTGAGGAGCCGAGCTTGCTGAGGCGAACCCCAAAATTCGCAGCGTTGATATCGCTAGCAGTCCAGGTAGTGCCCCACAGATCGGTGGGGCTGCCCACGGTGCGGAAGCCACTAGTACCGCAGTCTGTCTGCCCTGCGATGCCGTAAATATCTTGATAATTGGCCGTAGGGGAGCCGCCCTTGAGCAAGCGCACGCGGACTCCCTCGCTTGGTGACGTAGCCGCCATATCGACTTCAACCGTAATCCCTTGAATGATCGCCGCGTCAGGGATAGTAAAGCCAAAGCCAGTCAGATCGAGAGTTCCGCCTCCAGTGCCGGTACGCTCCGCACAGATATTATCTTGAGTCCCTGTAGCATACCCAGCATTTGTCCACCCCACAGCCGAGGCCGTAGTCGCGTAGTTTGGCCCTTGGGAGACAGCTTGTACTAATAGACTCCCCAGCGTTATCGTTAAGACGAGTGCTCCTAATGCGCGCAAGAGCTTCATCGTCGTCTCCTACGGTGTCATGTCCGTCGTTGTAAAGAGAATGACGCCGAGATAGAACCCCGGCAGTTGGCTCACGTCCCATGACCGGAGATCGAGGAAGATGTCGCCCATAAAATCTGCGCCATCTAAGCCCGCGGTGTTCTCCCCAAAGCCGCGCCGGTTCTGAGGATCAGGCTCAGAGAGCGACGTCTTATCCGTGCACACGCCAAAGTCATCGGAGAAATCGCAGTCGGTAAGAAAATCTTCCGGCCCTGCGTCGAAGATATTCGTGTCTACCGTCACGAGTGTCGAGTTGAGGCGGTAGGGCGTGAGCGCGTCAATGTTGACGTGCCAATTGCCGATCTTGAACGGCTGTGGCCCCTCGATCTCCAAGGGGGTGATCTCGACCGTAATAGACGGAATAACAGCGGCGATAAAGAGCGGCTGAGGGATGACAAGCGTCACGCGCACGTTCACGCTTTGGCTTGTCTGGGCAGAGCTGCTCCATGCAAGCAGCACCACCACGAGCGCTGTAACTGCGAAGCCCTTCCAACCACTCATAGCTTTTATAATAATAGCCGGTATTGCCTCGCTATGGTGTCGTGTCCGTCACCGTGTACGTAATGATGCCGGTCACGAAGACCGGAAGCTGTGAAGACATGACGTCCCAGCCCGCGGGGCCGACGCCCATGTTCACGTAAATATTCCCAGAGAAGTCCGCACCATCTGTGCCAGCGGTGTTGTAGCCCGTGCCGCGCCGCGTGTTGGGATCAGTATCACCAAGTGTGAGCGACTGGTTAGGAGCACAGGCGTTGCTGCCGTCGCCATCGACAGTCACACAGTCAGCCGTAAAGTCCGAGGTATCGGCGTTGACAACATACGGTGCAGAGAACGAGGTGAACTGAGAGTTGAGCCTATACGCCGTCACAGCGTCGACGTTGCAGCCCCAGTCACCGATATCGATGGGCTGAGGCGCTTCGATGTCGCTCTGGAGGATAACATAATAAATATCTCCGGGCTGATCAGGTGGGACGCAGTCGAGATAGAGCGATTGACCGATCTCGATCGTCACATTCTGCTGGGCGACCAACCCCGACGACAGAGACAACCCAAGAACGCCGACAAGTACCGCGATGCAAAGCTTTCTGCGCATGATGCAGGCCCTCCTTTCAGGATTTTTTAATTTACGGTGTCGAGTCCGAGACAGAGTAGTTGATTACTCCACTGACGCTGCGGCTGGGCGGGATGGACCTGACATCCCAGTCGCTCACGTTGAGTCTGACGTCCCCTGAAAAGTCTGCTCCCAAAGAGCCAGCAGTGTTTCCACCAGTGCCCAAGGTGATCGGCCCAAAGGCGCCACCTGCACCACAGTTGGGGCTACCGCCGCCTGTAGCTGAGTTGCATGTTTCGGAAAAGTCGTCGGCACTGGCATTGACCACATCAGCTGTAGACGTCATGGTCATATCGGCGCTGAGCGTGAAGTTTGTGAGCGAGTCCACGTTACAGCTCCATGTCCCGATAGTGAACGGCTGAGTCCCTTCGATGTCAGCCTGCGTGACAGTGTAGTTGATCGCTGTTGACGCCGAGCAGTCGAGATAGAGCGACTGGTTGACGTTGATTGTGACGGTCTGCGACGTTTGGGAAAGACCCCCAACCCAACCTACTGATAAGGCCAGCAGGATGACCGCAACAGGCTTGATATAGCGCATTAGCTACCTCCTTTTTTTAACATTTTGATTTATTCAAACTCATGGTAATTATAATATAAGAAAAAGAAGAAGTCAAGAGGGGAGGGAGAGACACAATGTAATGTATATCACTTATATAAGACTTGTTGCGCCTCGCGTGTTTTAATGGTGTTCCATCTTAAAGTCTTCGTAGAATTTCAGCACATAGACGGGATTGCCCGTGCGCTGATCTGTGCCTTGGCGTTTGAGCACACCACGGAAGCTCAGGACCTTATCAGCTAAGACGCAGTCTATCATCTGCCCCCCAATCATATAGACGCGCAATTGAATGGGCTGACTGAAATCAAACCGTTGGGCAACCTCTTGAGGGATGACGAACTCCGCGAGGAGCTTATGGCTCACACGCATCTCGAACCGGCCAATGGCCGCATTCCCTTGAAATGCGAGCGCCACAAACTGTGCTCCTCGGCAACTAGCATCAATCTCTTCAATACGAATATTGACACCAGGGATGACTTTAGGACAGCCCGTCAGGATCACGACCAAGACCGGAATCAAAAACAAAACCCAGCGTTTTGCGCTCATCAAACCTCCCCTATGGCTCATAGTGCGCTTGATCTTGGTTAATTATACTTATGTAGGCCAGTCTTTTCAAATCAAACGCTACACTCTATTTGACTTTGTCCACATTGATGTGATAATTTTAAGCGAAGCGTAAAAAGAATAAGCGAAAGGAGAGGTCAGCTATGCGCTTGATAACAATGGGAATCTTCGCTCTCACAGCCGTCCTCAGTGTAGGAGCCATGACCCAAGCCCAAATGACCACATCATTGTGCGAGTACACGCCGCCGCAGAATCAGCTCCAGAGCCTGACTCTGTCAGGAGACTACCGCTACTTTGAAGATCGCTATCTCGATGATCGTGGGAACGCGAGCATTGGACATATAGCCCTGCAAGGGATCATGTGGGCCGAAGGACCAGAGTGGAGCTATAACATCACCGGATCAGTGCGCTTAGAAATTACGTCCCAGATCGCCCTCAGCACAACACTGATGAGTGAGGGCAGCCTCCGACGCTATCTCGATGAGAATCTCTTTTTGTTTGGCGGAGTGGACACAGCGAGCGCTCCATTTCAAGAGGGCTTCATCGTGCGCGCCCTGGGCGGCATAGGGGCTGGGCGCTTCCGCGACGTCACCCCACTGGCCAAAGCAATGCAGATCAGCCAAGCTCTCCAAGAAGCCAAGATTCTCATGCAGCCCCTCTCAGAGAGCGAGCTGAAAGCTGTAGCAGACGTGATTGCGCGCCAGCCGGAGCTTGGAATCGTTGGAGTATTGGAGGGCATCGAGCAGCAGATCGGCAAGCCTCTCGGAGTCCAAGGAGTCATTGCTATTCAATATATCGTGGGATCGAGAGAGTCACGCTTTTGCGGCTGGGACGCCACAGCAGCAGTCGGCTACACGGTGATCAGCCCCACGGGCGAAACCAACGCACTCGCGCGGGTAGCTGCGAATTTCGCTACGCCTCCCGATGCCGTAAGTCAACTGCTGGCGCAGGCCCGGCTCTATATTCCCCTGCCCTTCACGAATAATATGTGGCTCACAGTTTCGGCAAGCTACGCACGACTGCTGATGCCCACAGCAAATCTGAATATAGCATACTCGTACAATTGGGCGCAGCTGGCTGGTCGGGAGCATCAAGCTCATAACTTAGACGCGACGCTGCGTCTGATGGTCTCGCCATCGTGGAGCACCGTCGTGAAGGGGCAAGCGAGTCTAGCAACGGGCTACCAAGAGCCGGAGTGGAGCTTCAGCATCGGGTTTGAGTACAGTTTGATGTGAAAATTACTCCACCGTGACGCTCTTGGCTAAGTTTCGCGGTTGATCTATATCCGTGCCGCGCAGATCGGCAATGTGATACGCAAAGAGCTGCAACGGCACGACAAAGAGTACCGGCGCGAGCCAGCGCGAGCTCTGGGGTATCTCTACAATAAAGTCTGAGACGCGCTCGATCTCTTCATTGAGTTGATCTGTCACCGTGATGACGATGCCCCGGCGGGCTTTCACTTCTTCGATGTTTGAAAAAACTTTTTCGTAGACACTCTCCTTGGTGACGAGCACGACGGTGGGCATCTCAGCGTCGATGAGCGCGATGGGGCCGTGCTTCAATTCCCCTGCAGCATAGCCCTCGGCGTGAATATACGAGATCTCTTTGAGCTTGAGCGCGCCTTCGAGCGCGATAGGGTAGAGCAAATCTCTGCCGAGAAAGAGAAAGTGCTCTTTCTCATAGAAGATCTGGGCGAGCCGCGCGATCTCGCGCTCTTTCTGCAAGAGCTTTTCGATCAGAGCTGGCCCACGGACTAAGCTCTCCAAAGCCGCGCGCGTCTCATCGAGAGAGAGCCAACCCCGCGATTGAGCGATAAAGAATCCCAACAGATTGAGCGCAGCCAGCTGGGCAGTAAACGCTTTTGTGGAGGCGACGCCGATCTCCGGGCCAGCGTGGGTATAGAGCGTGGCGTCGGACTCGCGCGTCAACGTTGCCCCGACGACGTTCACAATCGAGAGCACAGAAGCGCCACGCGCGCGGGCCTCGCGTACCGCCCCAAGAGTATCAGCCGTCTCCCCGGACTGCGAGATCGCGATGACTAAAGTCTTCTCGTCTAGATAGGGCTTGCTGTAGCGAAACTCTGAAGCGAGTTCGACAGCAATTGGGACTCTGAAGAACTCGCGCCATAAGTATTTGGCAGTCAACCCGGCGTAATATGCCGTCCCCATAGCCACGATGTAGACCATCTGAGCTTTTTGGATTTTCTCAGTCAGAGCCTGGAGTTCAGAGAGCACAATCCTTCCCGTAGAGAGCTCATAGCGATTCTGGATGGTGTTAGCGAGGGCATGAGGCTGCTCGTGAATCTCTTTCAGCATAAAATGCTTATAGCCCTGCTTCTGAGCAGTAAGGACATCCCAGGCAATCTCTTGCGGCGCTCGCGTGATACGCCTTCCCTGGAAATCAAAGAGTTCGACCCCTTCACAACGTATGCGAGCCAGCTCCCCTTCATTGAGAAAGATCATCTTTCGTGTGAAGCTCAAGAGAGTGGGGATATCTGAAGCCGCAAAATTTTCGTTCTGGCCCAAGCCCAACACGAGTGGGCTGCCCTGGCGTGCAACTATAACTTCATCGGGTGAGTCGGTAGCTACAACGGCAATAGCATAGGCGCCGCGCAGCGGCTGCAGCGCTTTCCTGACAGCCTCTAAGAGATTGGTCCCATCGTAGTGTTCTTCAATCAAATGGGCGATCACTTCAGAGTCGGTCTGCGAGACGAAGACGTGGCCGCGGGCTTGCAGCTCTTCTTTGAAGGGCAAATAATTTTCTATGATCCCGTTATGGATGACCGCGATTTTTTTCTGACAATCGCAGTGAGGATGAGCATTAGAGTCAGTCGGAGGGCCGTGGGTAGCCCAGCGAGTATGACCTAAGCCAACGGTCGCGTGGGAGACTCTCCGGCTTAGGGTCTCGGCGAGCTCGTTCACCTTCCCAGCGCGTTTTGCCAAAAAGAGCTGAGTGCCCTCGACGAGAGCGATTCCTGCAGAATCGTACCCGCGATATTCGAGCCTCTTGAGGGCCTCAAGCAAGAGCTCCTTAGCCGGACGATGCCCTACATAGCCCACGATCCCGCACATACGAGCTAGTATAATCTGCAGTACCTCAGCTGACAAGGCCCAAGGTGTTGGTGGGGAGTGTAATCTACACCATTTTGTAAGGCGCGGGTGGGCATGTTATAATCAGCGTGTCGAAGGAACCTTGAGAGGAGGTTGTGCGATGCGCGAAGTCGAAGTCAAAGCGCTGGTGATGGACCCCACGCAGAACATGCCGGTGCTGTTGCTTCGCGATCTGCAGTCGAGCAAGGTTGTACCTGTCTGGATCGGGCAACCCGAAGCAACTTCCATCGCCATGGTCCTGCAGCAGCGTGAGTTTCCCCGCCCCTTAGCCCACGACTTGATCAAAGCGATCCTCAAAGGCCTCGGAGGAGATCTGGACATGGTGGTCATCGACAGCATTCAAGACTCGACATACTTCGCTACGCTCCATATCCGTGACCACCTCGGCAAGACCCTCGAGATCGACGCACGGCCTTCGGATTCTATAGCCATTGCGTTGCGGCTGGGCAGCCCCATCTACGTCTCCGAAGAGGTCTTTCAGGTAGCTGCTGTGGAGATGCCCACTGTCGAGGACGAGCGACAAGACTTCCCAGAGGATCGCTTCCGGGCTTTTGTGGAGAGCGAGATGAAGCTCGCGGACTTCAAGCGATTCGTCTCTGAAGGCGGGGTATAAGAGAAGATGCTTCGGGGTCTCCGCGACCTTGATGTCGCCAGAAGACACGTTCTCGTTCGCGTTGACTATAACGTCCCCTTGAAGGATGGGCGTGTCACCGATGATGCTCGCTTACGCGAAAGCCTCCCCACACTAGAATATCTTCTGCAGCAACGCGCAAAGATTATTCTCGTCTCGCATCTGGGCCGTCCCGACGGAAAGGTCGTCCCAGGGCTTCGGCTCGATCCCGTCGCGCACCGCCTCCAAGAACTTCTAGGACGCCCCATCACTAAGCTCAACGACTGTATTGGGCCATCCGTCCAGAGCGCTATCGCCCAGATGCAGCCAGGAGATATAGTCTTATTAGAGAACGTGCGCTTCTATCCCCAAGAAGAGGCCAACGATGAAAATTTCGCTCGCGAGCTTGCTCGTCTGGCTGAGTGCTATGTGAACGATGCGTTCGGCACAGCGCATCGAGCGCACGCCAGCACCTACGGGGTCGCTCAACTCTTGCCTGCGGCAGCGGGATTCTTGTTAGAGAGAGAAGTGACGATGCTCAGCCGAGTAACAGAGAACCCGGCACGCCCGTTCATTGCTATCGTTGGGGGCGCAAAGCTGAAAGATAAGATCGGGGTGCTCAAAGATTTGATCGGGAAGGTCGACGCGTTCTTACTCGGCGGCGCGGTGGCGTTTACGCTCTTAAAGGCTCAAGGGGCTCGTGTCGGGGATTCCCTCGTTGACGAAAAGATGCTCGACGAAGCGCGCGGGTATCTGCAGCAAGTTCGCGAGCGGGGCATAGAGCTCGTCCTTCCCGTTGATGCGCAGATTGTGCGTGGAAGCGAGCGCGCTCTCGCGCCTGCCGATGCGATCCCCGACGGCTGGCAAGGCTGGGACATCGGCCCACAGACGATAAAGCTCTTCCGAGATTGGGTGAACCGCGCCAGGACGATTGTCTGGGCCGGCCCGTTGGGAAAGTTTGAAGAGCCGCCCTTCGATACGGGCACGCGCGCCGTCGCCCAAGCCATCGTAGAATCCCAAGCCTTTGCGATTATCGGTGGAGGAGATACAGCTGCAGCCTTGAACCAAGTGGGGCTAGCTCACGCACAGAATATCTATTGTTCGACGGGCGGCGGAGCAGCACTGGAGTTCATCGGGGGCCGCAAGCTCCTCCCCATAGAAATACTCAAAAAATCTTAAGCCCACGCACTGGAGGGCAAGATCTCCGGCGGGATCAGCCCGCGCTCCAGCGCATACTGTACAAGCTTGGGCCATCCCCCTTTGAAATGAAACGCTTGGAAGCCTGCTTGGCGCATCTGTTCAGCTAAGTGAGCGCTCTTGAGCCCGAGCTCACAATAGAGTACATAGACTCTGTTCTTATCCCATGATGGGAACTCTTTCAGAGCGGTGAGAAAATCTTTGAAAATCGCCCCAGGGTAGTGCCAGGCGCGATAGCTCTGCGGCGATCGTAAGTCAACGACGACAGCACTCTCGGGGATCTCCTCGATCTCGATCTCTGGAAGCTCCAGCGTGCTGAGCGCCAAGCGCCGTAAATCATACGTGCACACTTTCTCAAGAGCCTGATCGAGCACGTTCATGTCGATCTTCTCCTCCTCAGCGAGCACGTCTGAAAGTGACGCTGCAGTGGCAGGGCGCTTGGGCAAGATCGCGCAGTATTCCGCGACCGCCGCAGAGTACTCATACGTGCCGATGCGACGCGCCAGCGCTAGGATCTCGTCTTTATTGAAACCTACCAAAGGGCGCCACAGGGGTATCGCCGTCGCCTGGGAGATGACGGCTAAGTTCTGCAACGTCTGCGACGAGACCTGCCCAATCGACTCCCCTGTGACGACCCCAATATGATGGAACCGTCGGGCTAGGCGCTCGGCAGCTCGATACATCAAGCGCTTTAAGATCACTTGCCAATAACGTGGCTCAACTTTGTGCTGTATATGAGCGACGATGGGTTCAAAATCTACAGAATAGAGTTGAGGAAAGCTTCCATAGCTCCAGCGGTCGGCGAGGACTTTTGCGACTTGGAGAGCGCCGTGCTCATGAAGGCTGCCGCCCAGCCTACAGAAGAGATAGTCTAACTCAACGCCGCGCTTGAGCATCAGCCAGCTCGCGACAGCTGAATCGAACCCTCCTGAAAGCAACGCAATGCTTTTACCAGCAGTGCCCACGGGCAATCCTCCTGGCCCCGCGAGCTTTTCCGTGAAGAAATCGGCCTCGCGCGAGCGAACCTCGACAAAGATAGTGATCTCCGGGTCTTCCAAGTCAACTCTGTCAGCGTAGGAGTGCAGAGCTGCCCCCAGCTCACGCTCGATGTCCAAAGAAGAGAACGGGAGATGCTGCCCCTGAGCGAGACGCCGCGCGCGCACGGCAAAGCTTTTTTTAGCAACAGCAGAGCTATAGAGCTCTACCCCACATCTACAGATATCTCCGAGCGTCTCAAACGAGCGGCGCTCGACCACCGAAAGCGTCTGCACCCCGAAGACGCGGGAGAGCATAGCTAACGCGTGAGGGGAGTCTGATTCCACCAATAGTCTATTGCCTTCATTGGCAAGGGTAAAGGGCATTGCCGTAGTGTGAAGAGCGTCTTGGACATTCGAGGCCAGACGTTCCAAGAAGCGCCGACGCGTGAGGCGTTTCTTTACCGTGATCTCGCCGGAGAACCGAATGAGTATGCGCATGGGTTTATCATTGTAAAGGCGGGGGTATTGACAAGCAACCTGGAGTAGTCTAAAA
>CAYYOG010000003.1:123715-139281 GCA_964473325.1 uncultured Thermotogae bacterium | reverse complement strand
GAAAGCCGACCAGATTAAAATTGTGGCGGCAGGGCTCCCTGAACGTATAGTGTCTTCTGGTCGAGCCGTGGTGACCGTTCCGGCCGGACGACGTTTTCGGCTTGAGTTCCGGTTTGGGAACACGATCGCCATCCGTCGCTGTGCGACCGTCGGTCCTCTGGAAGCGGGGCAAGACCTGTGGCTCGTGCCTACTTCTTGCTGATGGCCTCAAGGATGGTCACCAGTTGCTCCAGCACGCCCCTTGCGCTATAATGAAAAGCCAGCTCTATGACGATCCTCATCAAAGACTGCACAGCGATTACGATGGGCGATCCCTTCGTGCATCGCGGGGTCTCCATCGCCATTGAAGATCAGTTCATTACAAAGATCAGCGATAACCCCAAAGACTTTGAGGGCAAACGCTTCGAGACGATTATTGAGGGGAGAGACAAGCTTGCGCTCCCCGGCTTCGTCAACGCTCATACGCACTTAGCGATGGTCTTGCTGCGTGGCTACTCCGACGATAGAAACCTCCAAGACTGGCTCGAACAAGATATTTGGCCTGCCGAGCGAAAATTAACAGAAGAAGACGTCTACTGGGCATCACTAGTAGGAATCGCCGAGATGATTCGCTCTGGCACCACCGCGTTCTGCGATATGTATTTTTTTATGGACGCTGTTGCGCAAGCCGTCAAAGAATCGGGGATGCGCGCGCTGCTCTCTTATGGAATCATCGCGCCCCAGCCGGGGGAGAAAGCCCAGAAAGAGCTTGCGATCACTGAAAAATTTCTCAGAAGCTGGCACAACAGCGCCGCGGGACGGATCAGGGTCGCCGTCGGCCCGCACGCGCCCTACACGTGTTGTGATGACGTCTGGCGGGATGCAACAGCCCTCGCGATGCAGTATAATACGCTCATTCACACACACCTCCAGGAGACCATAACGGAAGTGAGCGACTCGCTGAAGCAGTATCACCAAAGCCCAACGGAGCGTTTGGCATCGCTTGGGGTCTTTCAAGCCAAGACAGTCGTGGCGCACGGGGTGCACCTGAGCGACAGCGACGTCAAGATTTTAGCCCAGCACGACGTTGGGCTGGCCCACTGCCCCACAAGCAATCTGAAATTGGGTTCCGGAATCGCGCCGGTCAAGAGATATAAAGAGATGGGATTGCGCGTGGGGATCGGCACCGACGGTGCCGCGACGAACAATAACTTAGATATGCTTGAAGAGCTAAGACTCACAGCGTTGCTCGCCAAACGCGATGATCCTACGGCCCTGCCCGCTGCAGAAGCGCTGCACAT
Organism: uncultured Thermotogae bacterium; assembly: GCA_964473325.1. Lineage (GTDB taxonomy): Bacteria > Bipolaricaulota > Bipolaricaulia > RBG-16-55-9 > DRXL01 > JANXCC01. The sequence goes on along the minus strand of CAYYOG010000003.1, from coordinate 138,001 downwards.
GGCAACACATGCAGGAGCCCAAATACTTGGACTCGAGGGGGTCGGGCACTTGGCTGAGGGCGCCCAAGCTGATATTATCTTAGTAGAGACCCAAGGGGCACACTGGCAGCCGGAGCATAACCCTGTGTCGAATTTGGTCTATGCCGCCCAGGCCAGCGACGTCAGTACTGTTGTTGTCGCGGGGCAGGTCGTTATGAAGAATCGAGAGATTCTCACATTCGACGAGGAGCGCGCCAAAGGAAAAGTGCGCGCTCTTAGTAAGAAATACTTTCACTAAAGGGGGAACGAAGATGGCACTCACACAAGAGGAGAAGGCCAAGATCGCCGAGCCGTTCCGGATTCATTTACAAGACACCGGATCGGTAGAAGTCCAGATCGCGCAGCTCACTGAAGAGATCCGGAGACTCACAGAACATCTGAAAGTCCATAGAAAAGACTTTCATTCGCAGCGTGGCCTGATGATGAAGGTCGGCCAGCGCAAGCGGCTTTTGCGATATTTGGCTCAGAACAAGCCGGAGAAATATATGCAATTAATCGAGCAGCTTGGGTTACGCGGCTAATCACTGAAAACTATGAACAGCCGGAAGCAGGGCAAGTTGCAAGTTGTAAGGTGCCCGTGAAGGGCATTCGCGAGCACCTTCGAACTTGTTACTTGTCCCCGGCACCGGCTGCTAAAGGAGATGTCGCTATGACGGAAGTCGTTGAAGTGCAGCGAGGGCCATGGAAGCTCTCGGCGGGAAAGGTCGCGCGTCAAGCCGATTCAGCAGTCTTGGTCGAATACGGCGAGACCGTCGTCTTGGTCACAGTGACGCGCGGTGAGGCCGAAGATCTCGATTATTTCCCACTGACAGTAGACTTTGAAGAGAAGTTCTACGCTACAGGGAAGATCCCCGGAGGGTTCTTAAAGCGTGAGGGGAAGCCCTCCGAAGCGGCTATCTTGAGTGCCCGCATGATCGACCGTCCTATCAGGCCGCTCTTTCCGCCCAATTACCGTGAGAAGGTCCATATCGTTGCAACAGTGCTGTCAGCAGATAACGAGCACTGTCCGTCGATTGCTGGGCTTTTGGGCGCTTCGACGGCGTTGATGATGAGCGGTGCGCCGTTTTTGGGACCCGTCGCTGGGGTGCGCGTGGGGCGCATAAATAAAGAGCTGATCGCTAACCCTTCTGACGCCGAGCTCCAGCAGTCCGACATAGAGATCGTCGTCGCTGGGAACACAGAGAAAATCTTGATGGTCGAGGGCGCGATGAACGAAGTCCCCGAAGAAGAAGTCTTAGAAGCCCTAGCGTTCGCCCAAGGGGAGATCAGACATCTCATCGCATTGCAAGAAGAGTTCCTAGCGCAGCTACCTCCGCCGGTGAAGGTCCAACCCGAGCCGCCCGCCGACACAAGCGAGCTCCGTGAAGCGTTGAAGAGCTTGGTTTGGGATCGTTTTGAGAGCTTGCGCGGGCCAATGAGAAAGCTGGAGCGCGAAGCCAAGGCCGACGCTATTCGAGACGAGGCCATCGAAAAAATTCTTGCAGAAAAGCAAGCTGCAGGCGTCACCGATCCCGCAGAGCTAGCAACGCTCAAAGAGCAGCTCACGGGGATCTTTACGGAGCTTTTGGAAGAGTTCGTGCGGGTGAGCACACTGACGACGAAGATTCGCATGGATGGGCGGCGTGCGGACGAGCTGCGCCCGATCTCGTGCGAAGTCGGGATTCTGCCCAGAGTGCACGGTTCGGCGCTCTTCACTCGCGGCGAGACCCAGAGCTTGGGCACCGTGACTTTGGGAACGTCGAGCTTAGACGAACAGATCATAGACCGAATGCTCGAAGAAGGGCGCGAACGGTTTATGTTACACTATAACTTCCCGCCGTACAGCGTGGGCGAGACTGGGCGCTTAGGCCCGCCGGGCCGCCGTGAGATCGGCCACGGCAACTTAGCCAAGAACGCTCTGAAGGCCGTCATTCCCTCTGAAGACGAGTTCCCGTATATTATCCGAGTCGTCTCAGAGATCTTAGAGTCGAACGGCTCGTCTTCGATGGCTACAGTCTGTTCGAGTTCGCTCGCGCTCATGGACGCGGGTGTGCCCATTAAAAAGCCCGTGGCTGGGATTGCGATGGGGCTGCTCACCCATAACTCAGACTATATGATTCTGACGGACCTAGCCGGCTACGAAGACCACTTCGGCGATATGGACTTCAAGCTCGCCGGCACGCGTGACGGCCTCACGGGCTTCCAGATGGACGTCAAAATTCACGGGATTACTCTGCAGATCGCCAAAGAGACGATGATGCAGGCGCGCCAGGCTCGATTGCAGATCTTAGATATCATGGAAAAAACACTGCCAGCGCCGCGCCCGACGCTCAGTCGCTTTGCCCCAATCTTGGAGGTCATCCCCATTGACCCGGAGAAGATCGGCATGGTGATCGGGCCAGGCGGAAAGACCATCCGCGCCCTGCAAGCTGAGACCAAGACCGAAATCGATATCGACGACGAGAAGAACGTGGTGAAGATCTCCGGAAGCTCCGCAGAGATGGTGCGCAAGGCGCGCGAGCGCATCGAGCAGATCACAGAAGACATCCAAGTGGGCAACCGCTACACCGGGAAAGTCGTCCGCACCGAGAAATTTGGGGCATTTGTCGAACTGCCTAATGGCACGCAGGGGCTCATCCGCATCTCTGATCTCTCGGATCGCTACGTCAAGAAAGTTGAGGACGTCGTCAAAGTTGGCGATGTTGTCACTGTCGAGGTCATCGAGGTAGACGAACTTAATCGTGTCAACCTCAAGCTAGTGCGTGACACCCCTCCTCAACAGGAGATCAAGGTCGGCGATATTCTCACGGGAAAGATCGTGGGAATCGCCGACTACGGGGCGTTCGTCGAGACAGAAGCGGGAGTACGTGGGCTCATTCACATCTCGCAGCTTGCTGACAACTACGTCGAGCGCGTCGAAGATGTCGTGAAAGTTGGCGAGTCCGTCCTCGTTCAAGTAATCCGGATCGACAAAGAAGGGCGCTATTCGTTCAAGCGCCTGGGCAAAGAAGGATTGAAGATTAAGATCTAATGCACGAACTCTATCCCAACTGCTACACGGCGCGGTTAGACAACGGCGTCGCAGTGGTCGTCGAGCCCATAGAAGATCGTCCCCTGGCGCTCGGCGTGTGGGTGCGCGTGGGCAGTCGCGACGAGCCCGCTCATTTAGCTGGCATGGCCCATTTTATCGAGCACATGGTCTTCAAGGGCACCACAAACAGAACAGCCTTTCAAATCTCCGAAGAGGTCGACGCCATGGGTGGGTATATCAATGCCATGACCCACAAAGAGTACACGCTCTTCCACATTGATGTGCTGCCGACCCATCTGGAGGCTGCACTGGATATCTTAGCAGACTTGGTGAAAAACCCGCGCTTCGCCGCAGACGACATTCGTAAAGAGCAAGGGGTTGTGCTCGAAGAGATCCGTATGACCCAAGACAACCCTCAAGAGAAGGTCTTCGATCTCTTTGTGGAGCGCATTTGGGATCACCAGCACGCGATGGCTCGACCTATCTTGGGCAAAGCCGAAACAGTGCGACGCTTTGATCGCGCGGGGATCCTCGAGTTTTACAGATACTATCAGCCAGAGCACCTGATCGTGACAGCAGCAGGGGCAGTCAAGCCGGAGAGAGTTCTGGACGCCGTTAAGCACGTCTTTGGGGACTTAGAGCCGGGGATGCGCGCGCCATCGCGCCAGCCTCCGCAGCCCAACAAACACTTTTATATTGAAGATCGCGACTTCCAGCAAGCAAATTTAGTGCTGGGCGTGCCTAGCGTCGGACGGCACGACGAACGAAGATTTACTCTCGAAGTGATGAACACGATCCTAGGCGGCGGGATGAGCTCTCGGCTCTTTAAGAAGATTCGAGAAGAGCTCGGCTTAGCGTATGCTGTCTTCAGCAGCGCCAGTCTCTTTGAAGATAGTGGGATCTTTATCGTCTATGTGGGCACTGAGCCGAAGAACGCCCGCCAGACAGTTGAGATCTCTATAGCCGAGATCGAACGTCTTGTGCGTGAGCCCGTCCCAGCGAGCGAGTTACGTTTAGCCAAAGAGAAGCTCAAGGGGAACATTCTCTTGGGGCTGGAGACGAGCCATTCGCGCATGGTGCGCCTAGGGATCGGGGAACTCTATAATATTCACGCGCCGGTTGAAGAGTTAGTCGCGAAGATCGAGCGCGTGACCTCTGACGAGATCCAACAGATCGCGCAGGATCTGTTTGGGCGAGATGGGCTAAGTCTAAGCGCCATTGGGCCGGAAGAGCAGTTGCGCGATCTGGAGCAGTATATCACAGCGAGAGCCTAGAGCTTCGTAGACCCTGCCTAGAAAGACCACTTAAAAGTCACGAGAATTAAGTTAAAAACCCGCTTTAATGTAATATACATTATAGACACTTCTTTTTACGATTATACTCTCCCTTGACATTACCCTGACACAGAAAGATAATAATGCGAAGGAGCTCACCCCTTGGGGAATGAGCAATGAACAGATCGACTCCACAACAACAGAAGAGGTTCAGACTCTGCAACTCTATGAGGCATAGAGGGTTTTCGCTCCAAGGTTTCATGGACCTTGTGTGGCAACATGTCACGCAATATCCCTGGGAAGAGCACGGGCGCAAGATCTTGGGCCCAGCTCTCGGCGCAACGGCTGGCCTCGTTCTCGCCCTCTGGAGCCTACGATTCTGATAAAAAAAAGAGAGAGGGTGACAAGGCCCTCTCTCTGCCTGCTCTTCTTCACTCTTTACGGCTCGTCCCCTCTCAATTGTGGACACAGCCCATCTAAGATATAGAGATTCAGCTCGCCCGGCTTGGCAGCGTTTGCGGCCCAAAGCTGTCTCTGAATACGGCTGACTAACTCTGGGTTTCCTGGCACCTGCTCCTGAATCGTCAATGGGATGAAGAGCGCTACAGCCCCTAATTGTTCACTGACGGGATACGGCGTCACTGTATGGAACGGATCCTTGCCCGTGGGAACAGTGGGATTCGGGCTGCTGATGAGATGGGCTAACACCACAGCGATGGCGCTCTGTCCATCTCCAGCATTGACGGTGTACGCGCAGAAGCGCACGGAGTCTAAGAAGATCGCCACGGGTTTGCCACCGGCAGGCACGGTTGAATCGACGATATGGGGCGCGGTAATCGTCACGCGGCTGATCGAGGTGTCTCCTTGATTGATAAAGTATGCATACATATCGCCGAGCCATGAGCCAACAGTGGTCGCGATGGCGCTAGGCTGTGGGCCGGTCGGCACTGTCGCGATCACTTTGTAGCGATTCTCATTGTACGGGTCGTCGTTGATGTCGATAATACTGATGGTGTTGCTGCCCCTGTTCGTGACGAACGCTCGGTTGTGCGCGCCCGAAGAGTAGAGCGCGATAGCACTAGGCTGAGTGCCAACTTTCACGACTGCTTTCATGGCATTGGTCTGAGCGTTGATAACGACGACCGAGCCGTCGTCGGCGTTGACGACGTAGAGATCAGCGTTATGGGTCGCACGAGCTAGCGCGATGGGTCTTGTCCCGACAGGGATCTCAGCACGGATATCCCCGCTGGGCAGCGAGACAACGAAGACTTTGTTCGCGGCAGCGTCAGCGACGAATGCCGTGGTGCAGTCACGATTGACCGCTACTGCACTGGGATCGGTTACAGCGACGTTCACGATCGCGATAATCTCCTTCGAGAGCGTATTGATGATCTGAAGAGTCGTGCCCCCTGCTGATCTGCTTGCGGCGACGAGCCCGTTGCCGCCAGCGCACGCTGCGAGAGCTACGATGTCACCTGAGAGGGTCAACGTCACGCTCGGCTTAAGTCCCTGCTGTCCATACGAGAAGATTCCCGCTAGGGCGAACAAGAAGACGAACGCAAGCACGGCTTTTCGCGTCATAGAAACCTCCTTGGTTTCGTTGATCTTGGCATAAGTAATTATAGGGTCTCAGGTGTGGCAAGTCTGTACCGATACGGTGAAAAACGGGTGGAAGATCCCGCGCTGATTTGCCCGCACGCGGCTCCAGATGCTATAGTGTGCCTAGGAGGTAGATACTATGCGAACAGCAATCGTTCTCTTGATCAGCGCGGCCTTGCTCTGGACGAGCGGACCGATAGCGTGGGCTCAAGGAGGCACAGTGAAGTGTCGGCTCAAGGCTGACCCGTTATTGCCGGGAGCCGCGTCGTTTCTCATTCCCGGGCTGGGACAATTTCTTAATGGTGAGGACGGCAAGGGCTTTACGCATTTAATTATTGCTCTTGTCTTGCCCACGGCAGTCGGGCTTGGGGCGCTCTTGCTCGCTCCAGTCGTTCCCACGCTAAGCTATGTTCTTTTACTGGCTGCGCCAGCGCTCTATCTGGGTTGGGCCATAGCGAGCGCGATGGATGCCTATCAAGTCGCCGACAAGTACTGTCGCCCTTAAAAGCTTAGATTCACGAAAAATTCTTGGACTTTGAGGCCAGAGGGCTGGATCGCCGTGCCGGCGCGCCAGCCCCAGCTTTTCTCTGTATAGGAGAGCGTCACGACGACCTTATCCAGCGGTTTGATCAACCCTAGAAATACAACAAGCAGATTGACTCCCCAAGGCCCGTTCTTGAACGCGATCTGAACGTCATGCTGATAGATGGGGTCAAGTCCGAAGCAGCCAGCATTAGCTGCACAGATGAAGAGATCACTGATGATGCTCACCCCTTCTATAGATAGGCTCGTCGTGAACTCTCGTAATGAGAAGACAATTCCGCCGAGCGTATCCGTCCAGATCGCCGTCACGGACGCATCACCTGCAGACCAGCTGGTGATGAGCGTGTGTGAGCTGAGCGCCAAGTCTGAGTTAAAATAGAGAATGTCTGTCAGATCGAGCGCCAACGGCTCAGCGCGCCCGAAGCTTGTAATCTGAAGATACTCAATCCCCGCGGGGCCTTCGGCACGGTTGAAATTGGCAGCAGCGTCAATATTTATTGTCACACCCAGCAGGTTGATGTTGCTCACGGTGAGGCGCTCATATTCGAATTCAAACCCTGAGACGACGCGCCCGTGAGGGAATTGCAGCTCAGGAAGGCACTCGCCGACGCATTCGAAGCCGCGCCGCGCCCCAATATACGTCTCCGAGCGCACCGTCACTCCCGACACGGTCTGGCCGTTTACTGTTAGCACTACGCCGACTTCCCACTGCGGAGCTGTCGCTGGGCCGAAGTTCGCAAGAAGCCCGACAGTTCTGACCGTCAGCCCACCAATAACAAGCTGAGCTTCCACGATCTTCTTGCGCAACGTTACAGATTCTGCGAGCGTTGGCCCAAGCAGCCGCGCGAGCTGGGCGTAGGGGGTCACTAAGTCTTTATACAAGATGGGGATATACTGCCCGACGATCCCCCCAGGGTTGGGATACACGAACGTAATTTGATAATACTGGTGCTCGACCTCAACGATGTTGCGCGAGAAGAGAAAGAGATCTTTCAGCGTGAGCGCCCCAACCGTTGCGCCCAGCTCGAAGATTTGCGCCTCGACCCCAACAGTGCTCAAGGCCGTGAGCGATCTGACGCGAAGCCCACTCAGGTTGAGCTCGAGCTGGAGTAGGCTTTCAAAAGCAAGCGGGGGCTGAGCAATCTTGGGCTGCAGGCCGTCTAAGATGAGCAAGAACCGAGCATCCCATCTACCGCTCACTGGCGCCGCCCGACTGTCAAGAGAGAGTAGGCACAGGAGAAGCAACCCTGCCCAGATGATGAGTAGAGAACGCATAGCACCTCCATATATTTTTGTATTTTCCCGCCGTGGGATAATATATCCCACAGCGGGGAGATATTATACCCAGCAGGGGCGTGGGAAGTCAAGTCAGGCGTTTAGGACAAGCGTTCGGCTTGAATGATCGCGCTCAGGCGCGCGACGCTTTCCATCACGCGACGGTTGATCACGATATAATCAAACAGATCGAGCGCGCCCAGTTCATCCAAGACAGCAGCTAGACGCTTCCGTCGCGCGGCGCTGCTCTCGGTGCCGCGCTTATCTAAGCGTCGCTCAAGCTCTCTCAGCGATGGCGGCAAAATGAAGATTGCTACGAGCCGCCCGCCAAACCGACGCCGCCTCAGTTGCCGCACCCCTTGAGCGTCGGCTTCCTTGATCACGTCATGCCCGGATTTGAGCAGCGTTTGCACCTCCGAGCGCGACGTGCCGTAGTAGTTCCCCGCATAGACTGCGTATTCGAGAAACTCGCTTTGACGAATACGGCGCTCAAACTCTTCTTTGGAGATAAACCGATAGCGTCCAGCTTTGAGTTCTTTAGGACTTCTCGGGGGCCGGCTCGTGTATGACGGCACATAGACCAAATCGGGGAATCGCTGGCGCACGCGATTTAAGAGCGTCGTCTTGCCTGCCCCTGAAGGGCCACAGATGACAAAGAAAACGCCCTGCTTTTCTGTCATAGCTCTCACTCGACGTTGCGCACCTGCTCGCGGAATTTTTCTATCAGAGACTTCATCTCGAGAACACACGACGTAATCTGGGCGTCTTTGGCTTTTGCTGAGATCGTATTCGCTTCGCGGGCCAGCTCCTGGGCGAGAAAATCTAAGAGCCGTCCGGCAGGCTCCGGCCCAGCTATTGCTTGTCGCGCTGCTTGAAGGTGCATCCGTAAACGTACGATCTCTTCAGTAATGTCTGAGCGCTCAACCAAGAGCGCTACTTCCATCTCGAGCCGCCCTTCGTCGAGTTCACCAGCATTTCCAGTGAGTTCGCGCACGCGCTCCCGCAGACGCTCCCTGTAAAGTTTTTTCACGATAGGGGCGCTCTGTTCAATCTCAGCGAGCTCGCGCTCCAGAAGCGATACAATCTGCAATAGCTCTTCAGCCAGAAGCTGGCCCTCGCGGGTGCGGCTCGCTTGGGCTTGGGCAAGGGCTTCGTGGAGAACGGGCTCGATGCGCTCCCACAGTTCTGCCTCCGGCTCTTCCGAGCGCTGCAAGACGCCTTCTAGTCTCAAGATGGTGTCGAGGGAGAGACCCCCTTCAAGCTGTAAGTCTTGAGCAAGCTTCTGGAGAGCTTCTGCATAGGCGCGCGCGATCTCCATATTGATCACAAGCGGAGCCAGGCCGCGACGCTCAATTGCCACGGAGACCTCGACGCGCCCACGCACAAACTGCCGCCCGACTCTCTCTTGGGCTTGCCGCTCAAGAGCGGGATGGGCCTCCAGCCCAAAGATCTTTAGATCGAGATACTTGTGATTGAGGGTCTTCACAGATACGGTGACTGTCTCGGCGTGGTATTGACATTGGGCGTGGCCGTAGCCGGTCATGCTGCGTATCATACTTTAGAGTAATTCAAAACGTGGAGTGTTGTCAACAAGCTCCCCGGCCCTTGACAATCGGGCTCTACTGCGCTATCATAACGATGCATTGGGAGATCGTCTAACGGTAGGACAGCAGGCTCTGGACCTGCTTGTGGGGGTTCGAATCCTCCTCTCCCAGCCAGGTTTTTTTATATTAAACTCCTCTCCAACTCTGCGACCTCCGTGATCGGCGCACGACACGAGTAATTTTCGCAGAGATAGACCGCCGGAGCACTGTTCACTAAGCCCTTGCCCCTTAACAGCGCGATGGGCGCCGCGTGCTCCGTATCACCGGGCTCGCCCAAAGCCATGATCTTGTTTGGAAGAAAGCGTGTGCGCACTATCTCTAAAAATCTCTGTGTCCGTGGATCAGCCTTTGCCCCAATTACAGCGATCTGGGTCGTCGGGCCAAGATAGAAATCGAGCGCGCTCAGCATATACGAGAGCGCCTGCGGGGCTTGCTCCATAAAATCGCGACACAGGCGCAGCGTCTGCTCAGCTTTTGTTCGCAGCGTCGCGTCGTCAGTGAGCTCGGCTAGACGCAGCAGCGCAAAGACTGCCGCCGAGTTCCCCGATGGCGTCGCGCCGTCATAGAAGCTCTTCGGGCGCACCGGAAGCTCTTCGTAATCGTTGCCTGTGAAGAAGAACCCTGCTGCATTCTCATCCCAGAATTTTTCTAGCATCGTTGCGCTGAGGGTTTTCGCCGTTTCTATCCAGCGCAGATCGAAGTCGGATTCATACAGATCGAGCAGCGCTATCGTCAGAAACGCATAGTCCTCAAGATATGCGGTGAACTTCGCTTGGCCATCTTTGTAGCTGCGTTTGAGAGTCCCGTCTTTATAGAGATGCGTTAGACAGAAGTGCGCAGCATCTTGTGCTGCACGGAGGTATCTTTCGTGCCCCAAGACTTGATACGCCCGGGCAAACGCTGAGATCATCAGCCCGTTCCATGCCGTCAGGATCTTTTCGTCACGAGCGGGTTTTCTTCGGCGCTCGCGCGCTGCGAAGAGCTTCTCTCTCATACGGGCGAACCAATCCTCATACTCCGACAGTGTTATCCCGATCTTAGCAGCAAACTCTTCAGATGTATAAGGCTGGTACAGCACGTTCGCGCCCGATTCCACAACCCCAAAGTATGCGCACGCCCGTGCCCCATCTTCAGGGCCGAGCACAGCTGTGATCTCTTCAGGAGTCCAGAGGTAGAACGCCCCTTCGCCATCGGGGCTGTCGGCGTCTTGGGATGCGAAAAATCCGCCTTCGGGGCCGACCATCTCTCGCACGACATAGTCGAGCGTCTCTTCGACCACCCGACGGTAGAGCGACTTTTGTGTGACTTGATACGCTTCGAGATAGTTCCAGATCAGGAGCGCATTGTCGTAGAGCATCTTCTCAAAGTGCGGGACGCGCCACGCGGCGTCTACACAATACCGATGGAACCCGCCGCCAAGCTGATCGTAGAGACCGCCGCGCGCCATCTTGTCCAGAGAGAACTCAACGATATGGAGTGCATCGGGGTCTTGCGTGCGGTGCCAATATCTAAGTAATAAGCTCAATTCCATGCTGTGCGGGAACTTCGGCGCGTCGCCGAAGCCCCCGTGTTCACGGTCAAAACTCTGCAGCGCCGCCAGATACGCGCGCTGCAAGAGATCGGGGGTGAGCAGCCCCGTGCTCGGTCTGGGCTGTTGTAATGCCCCTAGATATTGAGTGAGTCGCTCGGCTTGCTCGACGATCTTCTCACGCTCTTTGTGATAGAGTTCAACGATAGCTCTCAGCACGATAAGTAAGCCCGGTCGGCCCCAGCGGTCCTCTGGAGGAAAGTAAGTGCCACCGTAGAAGGGCTTCAGATCTGGGGTGAGAAAGACCGTCAATGGCCAGCCGCCTTGACCTGTCAGAATCTGTACTGCTGTCATATAGATTTCATCGAGATCGGGGCGTTCTTCGCGGTCGACCTTGATGCTGACAAAGTGCTCATTGAGATACTGGGCGATCTCGTCGTTCTCGAAGCTTTCATGCGCCATGACATGGCACCAATGGCACGACGAGTACCCTATAGAGAGAAAGATGGGTTTGTCTTCGCGGCGGGCCTTCTGGAGGGCTTCCTCGCCCCACGGATACCAATCAACGGGGTTGTGTGCGTGCTGGAGCAGATAGGGGCTGGTCTCATGGATAAGCCGATTAGGGTGTTGATCCATTCTGTCGCTCCCTTTGAGAGATAAAAGAGCTTACTCGTTTTCGGTGTCGTGCGCAAGTGATGATTTGTTATAATGAGATCTGTTTATGGAGTTACCAAAGGGGACCGTCACGTTTCTCTTCACGGATATCGAGGGGAGTTCGAAGCTGTGGGAGCAATACCCTGAGGCGATGTCGGTAGCGCTAGTCCAGCATAATGCGCTGCTCCGACGTGTCATCGAGGCCCATAGGGGCTATATTTTTAAGCTCTGGGGTGACGCTGTCTATGCTGCGTTTGATACGGCTATCGATGCGCTCAACGCTGCTGTAGAAGCCCAACGAGAACTTATGCGTCGCTCATGGGGAGAGCTCGGTTCGCTACGAGTCCGGATGGCTCTGCACACCGGCGCGGCCGAAGTGCGCGACGGAGATTACTTTGGGCCGACGCTCAATCGCTGCGCGCGCTTGCTGAGTGCCGCTCATGGCGGCCAGATTCTGCTCTCGGCTGCTACCGAAGAGCTCGTGCGCGATGCCCTCCCTCAAGGGGTCTCATTGCGCTCACTAGGGCTCCATCGTCTCAAAGACCTTCAGCGCCCTGAACATATCTTTCAAGTCATTCACCCGGAGTTGCTCACGGAGTTCTCTTCCCTGCGCACGCTCAACGCCGTGCCTAATAACCTGCCCATCCAGTTGACGAGCTTCATCGGTCGGGAGCGCGAAATGAAAGAAGTCAAGGAATTACTCAAACAGACACGGCTGCTTACGCTGACGGGCTCCGGCGGATGCGGCAAGACACGCCTAGCCCTCCAGGTCGCCGCCGATCTGTTAGAAGAGTATCCCGACGGCGTTTGGTTTATCGATCTATCTGTGCTGGCCGATCCCGCGCTCGTTCCCTCGACGGTCGCAGCGACCTTAGGGATTCACGAAGAGCCTGGGCGCCCCACACTGATTACGCTTGCCGAGGCGCTCAAACTCCGCACGCTCTTGCTGATCTTAGACAACTGCGAGCATCTCGTTGGGGCATGTGCGCAGCTGGCGGAGACGCTCCTGCGGACATGCCCAAATCTTCGAATCTTGGCAACAAGCCGTGAGGCCTTAGGCATCGCCGGTGAAGTCGCCTGGCGGGTGCCGTCGCTCTCGCTGCCCCAGCCCCATGAGCTCGCTCAAACAGACTCCCTCGCTCGCATCACCCAATACGAAGCGATTCGGCTCTTCATCGAGCGTGCGGAGGCCGCCGCCCCAGACTTCACAGTCACCCCACACAATATCAAAGCGATGGCGCAGATCTGCCAGCGCCTCGATGGGATCCCCCTCGCTATTGAACTCGCGGCGGCTCGCGTCAAGGCGCTCTCGGTCGAGCAGATCGCGGCACGACTCGATGATCGCTTCCGTCTTCTGACTGGAGGAAGTCGCACAGCCCTGCCCCGACAGCAGACCCTACGCGCCATGATGGACTGGAGCTACGAGCTGCTCAATGAGCGCGAGCGCACGCTCTTTCGCAGATTATCCGCGTTCGCGGGGGGATTCACCCTCGAGGCTGCTGAGGCCATCTGCGCCGATGAGCAGATCCCCCCCTACGAGATCATAGATCTCCTGACGAACTTGGTAAGCAAATCGTTAGTGATCTTTGAAGAGCGCGACGAAGAGGCACGATACAAGCTCTTGGAAACCGTGCGACAATACGCACGAGACAAGCTTTTAGAAACAGGGGAGGCGGCGCGAGTGCGCGATCGCCATCGCGATTGGTTTTTAGCATTTGCTGAGCGTGCCGAGAGCGCCCTGCAAGGCCCTGAGCAAGCTCTATGGCTCAAGCGCCTCGAGACCGAGCACGATAATCTCCGTGCTGCATTAGAATGGTCGAGTGCTGATCCAGAGATGGGACTGCGTTTAGCTAGTGCGCTCTGGTTCTTTTGGTACTTGCGCGGGTATGTCAGTGAAGGCCGCGAGTGGCTCAATCAGTTTCTCGAGAAAGCGACGCAGGCGCCCTCATCGCTGCGTGCCAAGGCCCTCTATGGCGCGAGCATGCTCGCGCGTGCCCAAGATGATTATGCCCTCGCGACAACGCTCTTAGAAGAGAGCTTAGCACTCTATCGTGCTGCTAAGGACAATCGCGGGGTGGCGTTGGCCTTGGGGAATCTGGGCATGATCGCATTTGCTCAAGGGGATTACGCCCGCGCGACGGAGCTCCACGAAGAAAGCTTAGAGCACTTCCGAAAGCTGGAAGACAGAATTGGGATCGCTTCAGCGCTGAGCGAGCTGGGCAACATCGCGATGTATCAAAACGATCTTGCACGAGCTGAGAGATTATTGGAAGAGAGCTTGGCGCTCTCACGGGCGGCTCAAGACGATCAAGGGATAGCGTTAGCGCTCCGGCGTCTTGGGGCAGTCTTCTTTCAGAAGGGCGAGCGTGCCCGAGCGAAAGCGTTACTCCAAGAGAGCTTAGAGCTCTATCGCGGGTTAGAAGCTGTGCCAGGGTTGGCCTCAGTGCTTAACTCATTAGGGATGGTCGCCCTCCGTGAAGGGGACCCGCGACGCGCGGGCACCCTGCTCCGCCAGAGCTTAGCACACTATCGCGACGTTGGGGACAAGTGGCACATTGCGCTCTGTTTGGATCGGCTCGCGCAAGTAGCAGCAGCCCAAGGAAACTGGGAGCGTGCGGCGCGGCTCCTCGGTGCAGAAGAAGCCCTCCGCGAAGCAATCGGGGCGCCGTTGCCACCGTCTGAGCACGACGGACGCGAGCAAACGCTCAAAAACGCTCACGAACACCTTGGCGAAGAGCTCTTTGCGGCAGCGTGGGCCGA
>CAYYOG010000003.1:118757-123615 GCA_964473325.1 uncultured Thermotogae bacterium | reverse complement strand
TCAAAAACGCTCACGAACACCTTGGCGAAGAGCTCTTTGCGGCAGCGTGGGCCGATGGCTACGCGATGAAACTCGAAGATGCTATTGCTTACGCCCTTTCAATAGAGTCTGCAGTGTTCTAAGCTTGCCAGCAGGCTCCTTTGTGCAGTACCATTGAGTAAACTATGAGCACTCAAGAATTTATGCAAAAAATCTTCTCCCCTCGAAGTATCGTCGTGATTGGGGTCTCGGAGCGCCTGGATAATCTTGCGCGCTTTATCATCGCGAACTTACGGACTTTCGGATACCAGGGCGAGCTCTACGCTGTAGGACGCCAGCCAGGACGAGTCTATGATGTCTCCATTGTCGCGTCGCTCGATGAAGTTCCCGATGGGCTCGATCTCGCAGTCATCCTCACCCCAGCAGAGACCGTGCCCGCGCTCGTCGATGCCTGCGGCCGCAAGGGGATCAAACAGATTGTGATCGAGTCTGGCGGCTTCAGTGAATTTTCCGAGCGCGGGCGCCAGCTCGAAGAAGAACTGAAAACCATAGCTCAACGTTGGGGAATTCGCTTTGTCGGCCCAAACTGTATCAGCGTGATCAATCTTGATGTTGGGCTCTGCCTGCCCTTCCCGCCCATTGACCCACAGAGCACACGACGTGGAAGCGCTTCGGTCATCTCCCAGAGCGGAGGCATCTCTATCACCTATCTGGATAAACTCTCTGCATCTGGGGTCGGCGTCAGCAAGGTGATCAGCATTGGCAACAAAGCTGATCTAGACGAGACGGATTATGTAGAGTATCTCAGAGAAGACCCTGACACGAAGATACTCTGCCTCTACTTAGAGTCCATTAGCGATGGGCGGCGTCTGATGGAGCTGGCACACTCCTCCCAGAAGCCCATCATTGTGCACAAAGCCAATCGTAGCCAGGCAAGCCAGAGCATCGCGTTTTCTCATACGGCAGCGTTAGCCAGCGATGACCGTATTGTAACGAGCGCATTCCGCCAGGCTGGGATCTTACGGGCAGAGAGCTTTCATGAAGCCGTCGCTCAGGCCCAAGGACTGGCCTTGCCGCCCGTGCGCGGCGATACCCTAGTGATCATTTCACGATCAGGCGGTCATGCAGTCGTTGCTGCCGATGCTGCCGAACAATACGGCTTCCGCTTGATGGAGCTGCCCCAGGACTTCACGGAGAAAGTTCGTTCGCTCTTCCGTGCCGACGTAATTCACCCGACAAACCCTATAGACTTGGGCACAATCTTCGACTTCGATCTCTACGCTCATATCGTTGAAGAGTGCTTACAGACTCTTGCCCCAGATGCCGTTGTGCTCATCAATACATACAGCGCCTTAGAAGCGAAGCGCGCGCGCAAGCTTGCCCATCGCGTCGCAGAAATTATGCAGAGTTCAGAGATGCCCATCGCCCTGTGCATCTTTGCTCAAGGGAATGAGGCGCAAGAATTGCAACGCGAGCTCAGCATTCCCGTCTTCACAGAGATCGAGTCAGCGATGTGTGGGTTAGCGGCATCGCGCACTTGGTACCGCTGGCAGATGCGGCGCCGTGCACTCCCAACTCTTGTCACGTCAGCACGATCGCGATCCTCGTTCTCTGGGAAACAGGCGCTCACGACTGATCGGGCTCTTCGACTTTGCCACGAGTACGGGATTCCCGTCGCACCATGGCAGGTCGCAGAGACCCCAGAGGATGCCGTGCGCGCAGCAGAATATCTTGGCTACCCCGTCGCGCTCAAGGTTCTCTCAGCTGAGATCACTCACAAGACGGACGTGGGTGGCGTTGTACTGAATCTTTCGGACGCCGATGCAGTGCGCCGCGCCGCGCAGGCTCTACTGACTCGCTTCCCAGCAAAACTTATGGTACAACAGATGATCACCGAGGGGCTTGAGCTGATCGTTGGAGGCAAGTGCGATCATGCTTTTGGACCGGTGGTGATGGCCGGGCTTGGCGGGATTTTTACGGAGATATTCGATGATGTTGCATTTCGCGTGGCCCCGCTCACTCCTGAAGACGCTGACGATATGCTTTCCGAGCTGCGTGGGAGATCTCTGTTAGAGAGAGTACGTGGCCGAGATGCTGTTGATCGCGCGGCGCTCGTCCAGACGATCTTAGCGATCTCTCGCATTATAACAGAGAACGAACAGATCGCCGAATTTGAGATCAACCCATTAGTAGCGTTGCCCTCAGGGGTCTGGGCAGTTGATGCTCGGGGGATGCTGGGTTCATAGCCAATGCCACGGGACGCGAAGGCTCATTTCTGCAAGGCTTTAGCAAGCTCGCTCTGCACGAGCGCTGTAATCCCCGTGGGATCAAGTGAGATCGTCTGAGTGGTATCATCATAAGCGAGAGGCTCTGCGTAACGTCCCCAGGTCACTGCGATCTCCAGTTGGCGCTCTGCTGCTTCACGCCGCGAGCACGACATCGCGCGGCAATTGATGGTTCTCCGCAGCCCAGAGCATCCCCAGCAGCCAAGTGAAGAGGGGCAGCTGCCGAATCCGGCTGCTGAAGATCTCCTTGCGCGCCTGAATGCTCGCTTCGGCGAACGCTTGCCCCAGCGGCGTCAACGCCATATCCCCGTGAGCGACAGTGACAAACCCCAAAAGCTCTGCCGCGTCTGTCAAGGAGAGCTGCCCCAGCTTAAACAGCAGCGAGAGCCTTCTCATGATGCTACTGATATTACCGGGGCTGAGGAGGAAGGAGCAAAAAGAGAGTTCTCAGTTCCAAGTTAGACAGTTCCCAGTTTGTTGATCCGAAACTGTTCAACTGAGAACTGTCAAACTGGGAACTGTTCTTGGTCGGAGAGGCGGGATTTGAACCCGCGACCTCACGGTCCCGAACCGTGCGCGCTAAACCAGGCTGCGCCACTCTCCGAGCGCTTCGTGCTAAGTCCGCATTGGGGCGCACCGTGTGCGCCCCAGAGATTATATCGAGCTTGGAGGAGTTTGCAACGCTCGCTTACCGTAACGGCACAAATCGCGTGCTGCCTCCACCACGCGGGATGATTGTCAAGACGAGACGAGCGTCGTCGGGAAGCTCGCTCACCAGCCTGTTCCAATCGTCTAAGCTCTTGATGGGCTGACGATTGATTTCAATAATCAGATCGCCGACTTGCAGTCCAGCCCAGAACGCCCGACTCCCCGGCTGCACTTCGCTGATAACGACGCCCTCAGCCGTGCTGGGCAGATTGAGCTGCCGGGCGATCTCCGGCGTCAGAGCTTGAACTTTCAGCCCGAATTTTTCAACGCCCTGCCCCTGCGGGATGGGCTGAGCGGGTGCTCCAGGAGCCGTGCCCATGAGAGCTTGCTCGCTAGGGCGCTCCCCTAAAGTCACTTCGACCGTCTGACGGACCCCGTTGCGCAGAATCTCAAGCTGCACTTTCGAGCCCACCGGACGATACATGATCTCCTGCTGTAGCTCAGTAATGCGCTTGACGGGCTTACCGTCTACACTGAGCACGATATCGCCTCGCTGTAAGATCCCGTAGGATGGCCCGTCGGGGCGCACATCGGCGATCAGCACGCCCGAATAGGGCTCAACCCCAAATCCCGGGGCGATCTCTTCGGTCAGCTCTTGGATGACGACACCGAGCCACGCCCGCGTCACCTTGCCGGAAGCGATCAGGCTGGGCAGCACGCGCAAGGCAGCATTGATGGGGATCGCGAAGTTGATTCCCTCAGCATTGACGGCGATCGCGGTGTTGATCCCGATGACTCGCCCCAGAGCGTCTAAGAGCGGGCCGCCGGAGTTTCCCGGATTGATCGCTGCATCTGTTTGGATCATATCTTGGAACCGACCCGAACCGTCGGGCTTGGGGAAGTCCCGATGGAGCGCGCTGATGATCCCCGCTGTGACGGTATGCTCGAACCCCAAGGGATTCCCAATAGCGATAGCCCAGTCGCCGATCTCGATCTTATCAGAATCCCCCACCTCGACCGTGGGGAGTTGCCCAACGTTGGAGCCCTTGGGACGCACGACAGCGATATCTAAGAACCCATCACCGCCGATGAGTTCCCCCTCAAGGGTGCGTCCCTCCGGCAGCGTAACGCGAATGCTTGTCGCGCCTTCGACGACGTGATTGTTGGTTATGATAACTTTCTGGCCCTGATAGTCGATGATGAAGCCACTGCCGAGGGAGCGCTCGACGCCCAGGTCTCGGAAGGGATCACCGAAGAAGCGACGCCAGAAGGGATCATCGAAGAAGTCTTCAAATGGGCTGCGTACCGACCTCTGTTTGATGGCTTCAAGCTGAACGACTGCTGGGCCAGCCTTGCGGATCGCGGTCTTGATCGCATTCTGCCCTGCCGCGACGATCAGCTGCTCGATCTGCTCCTTAGTCAGTTGTGCAAAGAGATCGAGGCTTGGCGCTGCAGGTGTCGTTGCTTGCGCGAGAACGACCGGGGTTGGCTTGTCCAACGGAGCTTGAGGAAGCGTCTGCGGGCGCTCGGTCGCTGACGGTGTTTGCGGTACCGTAGACCGGTGCAACGACCAATCTATCGCAATGCCGGCCAAGACGGCCAGTGCTATCACACTGACGATGAGTATCGCCTTCTTCATAGAGTTCAACCTCCCAACAAGAGTATCTACGCGATTATAGAGGGCTTCCGCAGCCCGTGCAATATATAGGTACAGATTATGGAGAACTTGTGAAGGAAGAACGAGTCAGCCCCAGCCTGCTATGAGACTGGGGCTGACTTATCCCATACCCTCTTAGTGAAGCCTACAAGCACGTCGAATCTGGTGATGCGCTGGTAGTCGGATCATCAGTGAGGACGTTGGTATCGGCGATGCCATCCCCGTCTGCATCCACGTTGAACACAAGCAACGAGGCACCAAGCAACAGCCCGATCAACAGAGCGCGGCG
>CAYYOG010000003.1:0-118657 GCA_964473325.1 uncultured Thermotogae bacterium | reverse complement strand
CGTTGAACACAAGCAACGAGGCACCAAGCAACAGCCCGATCAACAGAGCGCGGCGATTGCGCATGCCCACGAGCCCTACGACGAGCCCTAGGGTCATTAAGCTGCCCCAGAAGAAGGGGGCCTGACTCAGAGGCCCTAGCCCACCGCGTCGCATCGCTCGCACTTGGAACTTCAACGTGACGCTGGCGCCTGGCTCGAGGCTGCCATCCCACACGATCCGACCAGTGGCCGAGTCAAAACTGATCGTGCCTGAGGAGGCCGAGGCGGAGCCCTCTATGTAGAGCGTATTGGTGGGAATGCGATCTTCAAACTCATGCCCAGGATTGTCCCCATGGGGACCGCCGTTGTTGGTGATCACAATGGTGTATTCTATGATGTCGCCCTGCTTCAAGGGCAAGCCGTTGAGATCAACGGCAGTCTTCTGGAGGGTAATTGCTGGAGGCATAGGCCCGATCGCGTACAAGCTTCCGCCAACGTAGACGAAGTCCTGCTGAAGGGCAAGTGGCGAATTAGGGGAGCCCTCGAACTCTACCTCCCACTTGATAGTGCTATCCGGGTTAACTGCTCTAAGCTTAGCCTCATCAGTATCAGGAATATCAGTAATACGCATTACACTGGGTGTAGGTGTTTATAGGTAGGCTTCGTAGAGCACGTCCCCATCGAGCCGAGAGATTGTAATCTCTTTAAGCTGAATTGCATTGCTTAAGCGTTCAACCCCGATGCCGCCGACGGGGCCAGGGGCGGCCCGCCCGCCGACGATCTTGGGCGCGATCACAAAGAGAATCTTGTCTATCAGTCTTTGACTTAAGAAGCTCCAGGCGATCTCGGCTCCCCCTTCGATGAGCACGCTGTCTATCTGTTCCTGCGCGAGCTTCTCTATCACGGCACAGGGATCGACGCGCCCATCGCGGGCAGGCAGCTTCCAGACTTCGACGTGAGCGTGCTGCAGAGCACGCTCTTTCTTAGCCGAGATCGCGTCTGTAGTCGCGAGAATTGTTCGTATCTGATGCGCTGAGCGCACGACTGCAGCATCAAGGGGGATGCGCCCGCGAGAGTCGAGCACGATGCGAATGGGGTTGCGTGTCTTTTTCTCTAAGCGTGCCGTCAGCTGCGGGTCATCGGCAAGGACCGTCTCAATGCCGACGAGGATCGCGCGATGGCGATGGCGCAGCTCGTGCGCAAATTCTAACGATCCCGGTGAAGAGATCCATTGGGAATCCCCAGTGCGGGTGGCGATCTTTCCGTCGGCGGTCACAGCCATCTTGAGCGTAATGAAGGGTAGACCCGTTGTTTTAAATTTAAGATAGATCTCGTTGAGCTTGCGGGCTTCTTTTTCTAAAAGCCCCTCGATGACTTCAATGCCCGCGCCATGCAGGGCTTCAATGCCCTTGCCGCTGATGCGTGGGTCGGGATCACGGAGAGCCACAAAAACTCTCTTAATTCCCGCCCGGATGATCTCGTCGGCGCAAGGGGGATTGCGTTTGCCTGGGGCAGCCACGCACGGCTCTAAATTTAAGTAGAGATCAGCGCAGCGGGCGAGCGCTCCCACCCGCTGCAGAGCTAAAAACTCAGCATGTGGGCCGCCGAACTCCTCATGCCAGCTCTCGCTTATAATAGTATCTTCTTTGACGATCACAGCCCCGACCATGGGATTAGGGCTGGTCCAGCCAGCGCCGCGCTCAGCCAGCTCTAACGCTCGACGCATGAACTCCTCGGGACGAACCATGTCACCGCAATCGCAGGGCTAATTCCATCAGCGTTGGGATGGAAAATTTCTGAATGAGCACGAGCAGCAGAATCAGCACCATCGGGGACAGATCGAGCCCCACAGGCATATAGCGCAATAGATAATATCGAATGGGCGCGAGCAACGGTTCAGTCACTGCGTGTAAAAACTGCACAATGGGGTTATAGGGATTAGGCTGCACCCAACTGATCAACGCGCGAATGATCACAATCCAGATATAGATCGTGATCGCCCAGTCCAGCACCGACACGAGAGCGAGCACGAAATTCTTCAGCACGAACATACGATAATTATACAAAAAAAAGCCCGACGACCGAAGTCGCCGAGCTCGCAAGATTTGAGCTTAAGAGTACGCTCAGCTTCCCCCGGGCACAAACGCTACAGCAATGTGCCGCAGCGGCCCTGCCGGTAACGTCAGCTGGAGCTTTCCTTCATGCTGCTTGACACAGCCCTCGAGCTCTACCCAGCGTCCCCCTTCGCGCACAAAGACGAAGACTTGGGTATTGGGCTTGAGAAGGGGCACAGTGAGCTCGATTGCTTCGGAGTCAAACCCTCCAATCATCAAGTCGAGAAATTTCAGAGCTGTCGCGGTCGCCTCAGTGCGGGCGAGTGTACTTAGTTCTTCAGCGCACAGGTTCATGCCTCGTTCCTCCTCTAGCAAGCGTCCCCTCACCCCTGAAGAGGGGTGAGAGTGATTTTTTTTGTTATTTTACGGCTCCTGTAGCTAAGGCGATCGGCAGTGCGGCCTTAAGCATCGAGATAGGGATCTCCGCCGTCACAATATTCGCTTGGGTCTTGACAAAACACTCCAGACGCTTCCAACCGCCTGTGCTATAATCAAAGTAGAGCAAGCAGAGCTTGCTCTCGTCTATGCCCTTGATCTCCGCGTCAGTGTACTCCACTTCGATCTGAGCGATCCCCGCCCTTATACCACTCGCTAGGACGCTCACGACCTTCACAGGGTTCTCCAAGAGCGTTCGCTGCGGCGGGAAGCCATTGCGGTACCGCGCGACGATGACCGCGCTATCAGAGTTGGCATCGACATTATAGAACCTCAAATAGACGCTTGCTGTGCTGGTCGCGTCGAATTCTGCGCGGCCGTTGCCAAACTTTCTGAAGATCCAGCCCGTGACGGAATTCTCGACCAACTCTGCCGTTGGGGCCAGCAGCCACGGCAAGATAATCGGGCACGGACTGCGGCCGAGCACTGTTCCCTCAGCCGTGCAGTCTCGGTTGAGCCGAATCCCCATCACGGGGTTCCCCCGCCCCTCAAAGGCCCCCGACGGCCCGCTGGGGTCGCCCCACCAGTTGCGGTCAGCTCGGATCGTCGTCTCATCGAGCCCGCCTGCAAGGCGCAGCCCAAACTGGGTATTGCTCACAATGTCGTTGAATTCTATATCGATTTCACTAGTCGCTGCGCCAAGATCTAAGCCCCCATGGGTGTTCTGCTGCACTTTGTTGTGGTCGAAGCTGACGGCAGTTGTCTCTACCAAGAAGACGCCGGCTCCATAGTTCCCAGAGATCGTATTCTGGCGAGCGTCAAGATCTGTAGCCCCCTGAGCAAAGAGCCCGTGCCAGCCGTTCGATTCCACAGTATTCGCAATGAGATCAGTATTCGCAGCGCCAATGAGTTTAACGCCCTCGCGCTCGTTCTGGCGGATCTCGTTGAGCTGTACGAGAATACCCTGCGCGCCATCGAGAAAGATCCCGGCTTCGCCGTTGGAGAGTATCTGATTCTCTCTCAGAGTATGGCGCGATGCCTTCGCGATCATCACTCCGTGCTGGCCGTTGTCTTTAATCACGTTGTTGACGAACGAATCATTGCGCGCCCCCTCAGCTATAGAGACTCCGTAGCCGTTGTTGCCGGAGATCTCATTTGAACGGAACGTATTGCGCCCATCGCTCTGTTGGATGGAGACGCCATCTTCGTGGTTCTCCTTGATCGAGTTCTCTTGAAAAGTGTTATTGCTTGGGGCGCGGCCCGATTCTTGAGCGACAAGCCTCACCCCAAAGCTGTTATTGAGAATAGAATTTTTGAGGAAGACGTTGCCGCTGACATCTCCGGAGAGCAAGATCCCTTCCGCCCCGGCGCGAGCGTTGTTATAGATAGTATTCCCTTGGATGGTGTTGCGCTTGGCAGAGCGCTCCCCTTCTTTGAGGGCGATCCCCCCGGCACTGTTATTGAAGAGCTCGTTCTCGCGGATCTCATTGTTATCAGACGCCTGGACGGTGATACCGTAGACACCACTGGCGCTGATCCTATTTCTCAGCATTACAGCGCCGTTGGCTCCGTCTAATTTGATGCCGTCCATAGCGTTATTAGCGAGCTCGTTGTTGGAGATCTCCACGCCATCGTTGTCCGTGACGAAGACCCCTTCCCCCCTGTTTAAGATGATCTCATTGCGGCTGATGACGGCGCGGTCACTGTTAACTCCGACGAAGACACCGATGCTGCCGTTGCCGCGGATCTTGTTCTCTTCAAGTCTGAGGTTGGCACTGGATTCGTCAATCTTGACGCCCTCACCACCGTTATTGAAAATCTCGTTGCGCAACAGAATCACGCTCTCAGCGCCACGAGTGACCAAGATTCCTGCCCCGGCAGCGCTGTGAAATTTACTATTCGAGACTGCGATAAAATCTTCCTTAATCGACAAGGCATTTTCGGCTTGATTGGCGTCGACGTCGAAGCCCACAAAGAGCACGTTCTTGGCAACGATCTCTATAGCCCCGATAATTTTGGTCTTATCGCGTCCTGCACGGGAGATCCATTGGAGCCCCTTGACATCAATAGCGTTCTCTCCCGTCAGGCTCTCCTGGTAAGTGCAGGGGGCAACGATCACTGCACCAAATTCCGAGCGCGGTTTCTGACGGCTCTCGCGGGCCCACTGCAACGCAGCCGTGAGAGTCTTATAGTTTCCAGGGGTCTCGACAGGCAAGGTACAGTCGACAAAGATCACCGATGAGCTCGCGCTAGTGGCGTGAAGTCCAGCTCCCCAAGCCATTCCCAGCCCAACTAAGAGCACAAACCCAAGAATACGGGCAAGAATACGCATTGGCGTGTCACCTCGCTTTTAGATACAAGGCCAACCTCTGTGATTCGGCCTATTATAAAACAAGACCCTCTGAGAAGTATGTAACGGATGTTACTAACGTGCTCGCCCAGCACTGATGTCCCACCTCGCTGTTTGATCGAAGTCAAGTTTTATCTTGATTCATCCCATATTATAAGTTGAGCTCACTCATAACATCTGAGCGGTGGGAGCAGCTAAGCTATAGAGTATGACTAGAGGTGCAGAGCTCGCTCGCTGGTTAGAGGGCATAGACCCCCAGGCATCTAAAGTTATGATCAAGAGGGCCCGTCTGGTGGTCCTTCCGCCAGAGACGCAACTTTATGCCCAAGGCGATCGCGTCAACGGTATCTATATTGTCCTCGAGGGCATAGTGAAGGAGGCTGCTTTTGCGGAGGGCTGCTTACGATTCATTCGGCTGAGCGGCCCCGGAGACGTCTTAGGCATCGGAGAGCTCTTCAGTGCGCCAGAGCAGACTATGTCTGCGTCTGCTCTGCGCCAGACCCGGCTCGCCTATCTAGAACAATCCGCGCTCCAGAAGATCTTCGCTAAGCATCCCAGCACCTTACTCTGGCTGATGCAGAAGCTCTCCGCGCGACTGTGGAGATTGCGCGCAGCGCTAGTAGAGACGGTCTACGTCGAGAGCGCCACCCGCCTCACACAGAAGCTCGTCGAAGTAGCCGAGCGCTTTGGGGAGCGCACCCCTCAGGGGGTCATGATTGACTTAAAGCTCTCCCGTGAAGAGTGGGCAGCTTTGGTAGGCATAGCCCCCGAGACCGTCAGCAGGGTCTTGCACGATCTGGAGCGGCGAGGATGGGTTGCCCTCGAGGGGCGTAAGATCTGGCTCTTAGTTGACTTAGCTCATAGAGTTGCGTGACGGCCGACAAATGATTACAATGGGAGCGTCATGGCCTCCAAACGCGTGGTGATGGGAACCGAGCGCCTGAAGAGTCCACCGCTGTGCGGAGTCGAAGGCTGCCTTGGATGTTCGTGGATCTTCACCGGGCTTGAGGTGAAAGGGCAGCAGGAGCTTCAGAGACTGATGCGCTCGGTCGAGTATGGAGCTGATGAGACGATCTTCCATGAGGGTACGCCGGCGTTCGGGTTCTTCATCATCTGCAGTGGGAAGGCCAAGCTCATCAAGCAAGGGCCTTCCGGCAAACGACAGATTCTGAAGATCGTCGGACCGGGAGAACTGCTTGGCGAAGAGAACCTCTTCGATGGGGGGACGCACACGGCCTCAGCGCGGACGATTGAGCCCACAAGAGCGCGCTTTCTCAAGCGCGAAGATTTTTTGGATTTTCTCAAGCGCTATCCCATGGTTGCGCTGCGGCTTGCGGAAAAAGTCGCTCGGGAATTGCAAGGGTTTCAAGCGAAGCTCATCGAGACGGCGTATGAGAGCTGTCGGGCTCGTCTCGCGCGGCTGTTGCTGGCTTTAGCGGAAAAGTACGGAACAGAGGCGAGCGGCAGGGAGATTCAGCCCCCCATCAGTCGCACGGATCTAGCCGAGATGGCCGGGATCTCCACAGAGACAGCTATTCGTACTTTGGGGGAATTTGAAGAGAAGGGGCTGATCTCTTTGAAGCGGCGCAAGATCGTGATTGTAGATCCCGAGGGCTTGGAGGAGCTTGCTGCGCCGCTGCCTGTGGAGACGATCGAGAATTTGCTGTAAGATCTAAGGCTCCAAGGGGAGAGCCCACCATGTTTAAGAAGATTCTAGTACCGACGGACGGGTCGCGCGGGGTCGAGAAGGCTATAAATTGCGCGACGGCGATTGCGTTGGCGTTCGACGCCAAGGTCTACTTGCTCCTTGTGGTCGAGCCCCCTGCGCTGCTTTTTGAATACGCGAACGTCGCCGAGAAGCAGATCATTGAAGCGATGCAGCAAGAAGGACAACGCGTGTTGGAGAAAGCCGCAGAAGTGATTCGTCAGTCTGGGGTTGCAGAAGTCGAGACGGTGTTGCGGACGGGCATGCCTGCAAAAGCGATCTTAGACTTCGTGGACGAAGCGAAGATAGATTTAATCGTCATGGGGACGCACGGGCGTCGTGGGCTCGACCGAGTGCTCTTGGGGAGCGTAACAGAAGAAGTCGTGCGATTATCGAAAGTCCCCGTGATGACAGTTCGGATGGGACAATAACAGTTATTCAGTTCAACTGGGAACTGATGGGCGCTTAGCTCAGTGGGAGAGCGTCCGCCTTACACGCGGAAGGCCAGAGGTTCGAATCCTCTAGCGCCCACCATCATGAGCGCCGTTAAGAACCTCATCTCTGAGCTAGATGGTTTTCCCGTCGTTATCGAGCTGCCCGTCCAGTGGGGCGAGATGGACGCGTTCAATCACGTCAACAACGTTGCGTACTTTCGATACTTCGAGAGCGCGCGCATCGCGTATCTGGAGAGGGTCGGGCACGTCGAGACAATGCAGACCACCGGGGTCGGCCCAATCTTAGCGTCGGCACGCTGCGAGTTCAAGCGACCTCTGAGCTACCCAGACAGAATTTTTGTCGGCATTAGAGTCTCAGAGATGGGCACAGATCGCTTCACGATGCAGTTTAAAATTTTCAGTCAGAAGCTCCAGAAGATCGCAGCTGAGGGCGACGGGGTCATTGTCTCTTACAACTATCGCGAGCTGCGCAGAGCGCCGATCCCCGAAGAAGTTCGACGACGGATTGAAGAGCTTGAAGGGCGGACGTTCCCTCCCCCATGACAGATTATGTGCGGGCGATTCACCCTCACGTTAAGTGCTGAACAGATCGAAGCACGCTTTGGCGTGCCCCTGCCCGCACAGTATAAGCCCAGATACAACATCGCCCCGACGCAAGAGATTCTTGCGCTGATCTTAGACGCCCAAGGTCGGCGCTTAGAGGGCTTCCGTTGGGGCTTGATCCCTCACTGGGCCAAGGACCCCAAAATCGCACAGCGATTAATTAATGCTCGCGCAGAGACGCTTTGGGAGAAGCCAAGCTTTCGCGACGCCGTGCGCCGACGGCGCTGTTTAATTCTCGCTGACGGCTTTTACGAGTGGCGCCAGACGCCCCAGGGCAAGAAGATCCCAGTCTACGTGCGTTTCAAATCAAAGGAGCCGTTTGGGTTTGCGGGCTTATGGGAGACTTGGAACTCCCCTGAGGGGCAAACCCTCAAGACGTGCACGATCATCACGACGGAGCCGAACGAGCTCATCAAGCCGATTCACAATCGCATGCCGGTGATTGTGCCCAGAGATTTAGAAGAACTATGGCTCGATCCGTCGCCGAAAGCACGCGCTGAGTTGGAGCGCGTCTTGCGCCCGTATCGAGCTGAAGCATTAGAGCTCTTTGGCGTCTCGTCGGCGGTGAACTTACCAACGAATGACGGGCCAGAGTGTATCGCGCCGGTAGAGGAGGCCCGTGCCACGCCTCACGGTGAGCCATGGCCTATCGAAACGTCACGGTATATACGCTAGAAGAGTAGATTGAGCACAATCAGCCCCACTATAATGATTCCGACGACAATCCCAATCCCGATCATCCACCGGCGTGCCAAGCGTCTGGCGTGCTCGATCTGCTCCGGGGTCAACTGCACTTGCTGCGGGTACTGCATCGCGAGGCGCTCCGCATGGCGTTTCATGCGAATCGCGTCGGAGAGCTTACCCTGCTTGCGCAGCACCACGCTCAGATTGTGATGGGCGTTCACGTGTGTAGGATCTATGTCAATGGCGCGCCGGTAGGCATACTCAGCGTGATCGAGCTTGCCCGCGTCAAAATAGATATTGCCCAAGCGAAAGTAGATCTTGGCCTTCTCGACACCATACTGAAGAGCTTCGACGAGAATATCAATGCCCTGGTCATACTCTTTGGCTTTGCGCAACTCCTCGCCCCGTCTGAGGGCTTCTTCGACGCGGGCGCGGCGTTCGGGTTCGGTCAAGCTAGAGAAGCCCATTGAGGCGCTCCTTCAGCTTCTTGATGTCTTGCCAAGTTAAGTACTTTGGGCTGCCTGGCTCGCGCGAGGGGTTCCGCAACAGATAACTCGGATGAAACATGCAGTAAATCTCTATCCCATCGCGCCAGGGGAAGAACCTCCCGCGCAGCGTTGTGATCCCCTCGGTCGTCTTAAGGAAGTACTGAGCCGGGACGTTGCCCAACGCGACGATGATCTTGGGCTTGATGTGTTTGATTTTCGCCTCTAAATAGGGCCAACACGTCTCGATCTCGTCTTTTTGGGGTGTGCGATTGCCGGGGGGACGGCACAAAACCATATTGGTAATATAGACGTTCTCTCGCGCGATTCCCACAGATTCTAGAATTTCTGTGAGCTTCTGGCCCGCGGGGCCGACGAACGGCCGGCCGGTAGAGTCTTCGACTTCTCCTGGGCCTTCGCCAATAAACATGACGGGGGACTTAGCGCTGCCCTCGCCGAAGACCACGTGCGTTCGGCTCTGATGGAGTCGGCACTTCGTGCACGTCTGGGCTTGGCGCTGCGCCTCTTCAAACGTCAAGACTGTTGGAGCTTTCGCTGGCTCATCGAAGAGCGAGCGCATCTGCGCCATCGCTGGTCACCAAGTTTAAGATAACGAGACCGGGAGAATCTGTCAACTTGCATAGCCTATCTCTCTTTGAGATTATATAAAGTATGACTGCCCATACACGAGAGACCCTCGAAGCGCTCTTTGCCCCCAAGTCTGTAACTGTCATCGGCGCGTCCACCAAGCCCGATAGTTTGGGAAGAGTCGTCTTCAAGAATATTCTCTTCTCTGGCTACACCGGCGTCGTCTACCCGGTTAACCCTAAAGCGCATAGTATCATGGGCGTCAAAGCCTATCCGTCCGTGCTCGATATCCCCGACGAGATCGACTTAGCCGTGATCATCGTGCCCGCGGCCGCCGTCGCGAGCGTCTTAGACGAATGTGGGCGCAAGGGCGTGCGCGCCGCGATCATCATCAGCGCGGGCTTCAAAGAGATCGGCGAAGAGGGCGCCAAACGCGAAGCCGAGCTCCAACAGATCGCGCGGCGCTACAGGATCGCGCTCCTAGGGCCAAACTGTCTGGGAATTATCAATACTGACCCGAACGTCTCGCTCAACGCAACCTTTGCCCCAGGGATGCCCCGCCAAGGCAATATCGCGTTTATCTCGCAAAGCGGCGCTCTCGGCGTCGCGGCGCTCGAATACGCCCAGCGCCAGAAGATCGGGCTTTCAAAATTCATCTCGATTGGAAACAAAGCCGACCTCCACGAAAATCATCTCTTAGAATACTTAAAAGACGACCCGCTTAGCGACGTCATCTTGCTCTACGTCGAAGACCTCGAAGACCCCCGAGAATTTCATAGATTGGCGACAGAGATCACCAGCGAGCGCCCCAAGAAGATCCCCATATTAGCTATCAAATCCGGGCGCACCCTCGAGGGGGCTAAAGCCGCAACATCGCACACCGGAGCGCTCGCTGGTTCCGATGAAGTCTATGACTCGGTCTTCATGCAGTCGGGCGTGCTCAGGGTCGAAACCATTGAAGAGCTGTTTGACTACGCTATAGCATTTGCGCAGCAGCCCCTGCCCAAGGGCAATCGTCTCGCTATTGTCACCAACGCTGGCGGCGCGGGGATCTTAGCGACAGACGCTGCCGTGCGCTACGGGCTTCAGCTCGCTTTGTTCTCCGAAGAGACAGCGAGAGAGCTTCGGGAGCTTCTGCCGCCGACGGTCAACGTTACCAACCCCGTGGACATGACTGGTGAACCCAACGAGCTGCGCTACGAGACGGTCGTGCGCACCGTCTTAGCCGATCCCAACGTGGACGGCGTCATAGTCATCGCTGCGCCCCATATCTTGATGAGCTTGGAGAACATCGCCAAAAATATAGTGCGCGCGGTGCAAGAGACCCAAAGCGCAAAACCCGTGCTCGCGTGCTTGATGGCCATCACTGATGCTCGGCCCGCTCTAGAGATCTTAGAGACGATCACCATCCCCACTTACAGCTTCCCTGAGCGCGCGGCGCGGGCACTGGCCGCGATGGCCCGCTATCACGACTGGGTACATCGTCCGCGCACTGAGTACAAGGTCTTCCCAGACGTCCAGATCGAGCAGGCGCGCGCGATCATCGCTCATGCCAAGCGCAATGGGCGCAGACTCTTACTCGAACCAGAAGCCCATGATCTCGTAAAAGCCTACGGCTTCCCCATGCTGAAATATCGCCTAGCTCAGTCTGAAGCAGAAGCGCTCCAAGCCGCGCACGAGATCGGCTACCCTGTGGTGCTCAAGATCGTCTCGCCTGATATCGCTCATAAAGTTGACGTTGGAGGCGTCAAGCTTAATATTCACAGCGACACTGAGCTGCGCGAGAGCTATCGCCAGATGCTCGCTGATGTCACGCAAGCCAAGCCCAACGCACGGATCGTGGGGGTCTTCGTGCAAGAATTCCTCAGAGGGGGCAAAGAGACGATTCTGGGACTGAAGCGCGATCCGCTCTTTGGCCCGCTGCTGATGTTTGGGCTTGGGGGTATCTACGTCGAGGCACTGCGCGATGTGACGTTCCGGCTGGCACCGGTGCGGGAGCTTGGTATCCAGAGGATGATTCGGCAGGTTCGAGGTTTTAAGATCTTAGAGGGCTTTCGTGGCGAGCTCCCGTCAGATATAGACGCCATCGCTGAGTGTCTGGCACGGCTGTCGCAGCTTGCTACCCAGCTAGAAGAGATCGTCGAGTTGGATATTAACCCCTTGATAGTCTTGGAGAAAGGACGCGGGGCACGCGTCGTGGACGCGCGCATCGTCGTCGCTTAGCTAGTTGGATCTTGGGCAGCCTAGCGTACCTCCACCCAGATCGGATTTGTATACGCTTGATCGCCGTCGTCGGCTACAACGCGCACAACGTACCAGCTCTTCTCTGTGGGCTTATCTGCCAATGTGATGACAGCGCGATCTTCGCCGAGACTGAAATTTTTCAAGACTTTGCCGTTCTTGATGATCTGTGCTGACTGGAGCGCTCGCGGCTCTTCTTGAGAGGGATCGCGCGGGAGCACCAGCAGCTCAGCCTTCAGCGCGATCTCCTGGCCGCGAGCTACAGTCACAGTGTCACCGGGGAGGGCTTTGCCATCCTGGGCAGTGAAGTTCACCAGAGGGCCATAGGTCGCAAACGCCCGCCCGGCTTTCAACGCAGCGATCCATTTTTCAGTCGTCAATGCGCCCTCAACGCGCACGAACGTCCGCGGACGACCGTAGCGTTCCTGCCCAGGGCGAAAGTCCATCCAGTCGTGATCGTCACTGGTGCCCACGGCGATGTAGCGTCGCCCTTCGTTCCAGAATTTGAAGAGCTGCTCAATAGCGCTGGCGTCGCCCCTGTCAAATTCGCCATTGAAGATCTCGACGGCATCAAAGCCGTAATCGAAAGCTTCCGTGCCGAGGAGGGCAAAGTACCCATCGCCAGTTGATCCAGGGTGATTGGCCTGAATGATTTGAGCCCCACAAGCCCGGGCTTGAGCGAAATAGTCCTTGGGGTTCTTGTTGGGAGCATAGGTGACGGCACACGTGAGCGGATAGGCGTTCCAGTGCCCTAAGGGGGTCGTGATCTCTTCGCTTAAGATTGCTGGGACACCACGGGCTTGTGCCGTCTTCGCGAACAGCTCGTGCCCGGCGATCGTCTCGTGATCACTAATAAAGACCAAATCCAAGTCAGCCGCAAGCTGCACGAGCACAAGCTGATCTATAGGCGTATGCCCATCGAGACTTGCTGTGCTGTGGGTGTGCAAATCTGCCGAATAGTAGCCCCACTCTTTCGCGGGCGAAAACGCGCGCTCAAGCGCAGCCGTCACTTCAAGGGTCTTGCCCACTTGTACAGTGATCTCTTGCGCGAAGGGTTTTCCAGTAAAGCCCGCGCCGTGATCAACGATGAGCGTGTAGCGCTCTTGGGGCAAGGTGAGTCGAGCTATGCCGATCTCTTTGAGATCCGTATACGCGATAAAAGTCTTGCCGAAGCGATCTATGGCGAAGATCAACGCATCGGCGGGTTGGCCGTCGAGCGTGACCTTCACAGTCACTTGTCCAGTCGGCTGGGTGAGCACCGGGGCCGACGCCATGACGAGAACGACAAGAACAGCCGAGAAAACAGCGACGAAGGCGAAGCGCTTCATGGATACCTCCTTCTAAGTGTTCAGCGATCAGCTTCTTCGCAGCCCCAGCACAAGAGCGAGAGCTGCCGCCGACCCTCTTCAGTTCCGCAGCGGCCTCCCCGTCGCGAGCATATGTTGAATGCGCTCTTGGGTCTTCTGCGTCCCGCAGAGCGCCAGGAACTCCTCACGTTCCAAGTCAAGCATCTGCTGCTCAGTCAGCTCCGTCCCCGGCGGGACGTCACCGCCCGTGAGCACCCGCGCGAGCTTCTGCGCCATCAGTGCCTCGTGATCGGTGATGCGCTTGCCCCATTGGAAGTTCTTGATCGCGATCTGCAACGCCGCATAGCCACTGCGCCCTGTCACTTTGAGCTTTCTCGGTCGTGGCGGCTCATAGCCCATCATCGCCAGCGCTAAGACGTCCTTCTTCGCGTCAGCGATGAGACGATCTCGGTTCATGGTGATCTTGTCATCGCGGCGCAATAATCCCAATTTCTTCGCTTCTTTCGCGCTCGTTGCGACCTTGGCAAGCCCGATCAGCTCAAAGACCCGCTGCAAGAACGGGAAGAGATCGATATTGGCGTCTTCTGGGAGATTTTCGAGCTGTCGCGCCCAGAGCTCTTTACAGCCCCCGGCCGCAGGGATGACCCCGACGCCAAACTCGACCTGCCCCATATAGAGCTCACAATGCGCCCGCACTCGCGCACAGTGCAAGACAATCTCTGAGCCACCGCCGAGAGTCATATTAAACGGCGCAGCGACCACGGGCTTCTCAAAGTATTTGATCGCCATGTTCGCGTCTTGAAAAGCCCTGACCATCTGCTCCAATTGTTGCCACGCCTTGCTCTGGATCGCTCCCAAGACCAGCCCGATGTTTGCTCCCACAGAGAAGTTCTGGCCCTCGTTCCCGATCACTAAGCCCACAAGATCGCGCTTGCGCACTTCCTCAAGAGAAGCGCTCAGCATCTCAATAATGTCAGCGTCGATGGCATTCATATATGTGTGAAATTCTAAGCACGCCACGCCATCGCCCAAATCTATCAATGACGCCCCCGGCGTCTCTTTGATAATTCTCTTCTTGTCTTCTTTGAGTTCAGAGAGCACGAGCACGCCTACAGGTCTGGGCAGCTCATGATAGCCCTTCGTTTGTACGTCAAAATAGAGCTTCTTGCTTTCTTTCTTTTGATAGAAACTCTCCCCGCGAGCCAAGAGATCCTCGACGATCTTGGGGATTTGCTTGCCCTCGCGCTTCATACGCTCTACTGACTCTCTGACACCGATGGCATCCCAGGTCTCAAACGGCCCCAGATCCCAGTTGAACCCCCATTTCATCGCGTTGTCGATAGAATAGATATTATCGGAGATCTCCGGGATGAGCCGCGCAGAATAGAGCAACGTCTCCGACAGCACTTTCCAGGCGATGCGCCCAGCGCGGTCTTCGGAGTAGACGACAGCTTTAATCTTGTCACCCACGCCGGACTGTTGGCTCGCCTTCGAGAGCGACGGATAGTCGACCTTCTCTTGAGGGCGATAGTCTAAGGTCTTATAGTCGAAGACCCAGAACTCGCGCTTGCCGTCGACCATCTTCTCTTGGTAGAAGCCTTTGCCGGTCTTGCGACCGAGCAGCCCGCGCTCGAGCATCTTCTGCGCAAACTCGGGCAGACGATAGACCTCGCGCATGGGGTCGTGAGGGAGATTCTCATAGATATTCTTCATCACGTCGGCCATGACATCGAGGCCAACCAAGTCAACGGTTCTGAAGACAGCGCTCTTCGGGCGCCCCAGCGCCGGCCCGAAGATCGCGTCGATCTCCTCGATCTTATAGTCTTCTTCGAGCATCGCTTTGAGCAAGTACGAGATCCCAAAGATCCCGATTCTATTTGCAATGAAGTTCGGCGTGTCCTTCGCTAAGACGACCCCTTTGCCCAGGCGCCGCTCGGCAAAGTCCATCATAAATTTTAAGATCTCCGGGTCGGTCTCCTCGCCGGGGATGATCTCCAAGAGCTTCATGTACCGCACGGGGTTGAAGAAGTGCGTGATGAGCGTGTGTTTCTTCAGCTCCGGCGAGGATTTCTGCGTGATCGCCTTGAGCGCGATCCCGGACGTGTTCGAGCTCACGATAGAGCCTTTCTTTCTGAACTTTTCGATCTTGGCGAATGTATCTTGCTTGACATCTAAGCGCTCGAAGACGGCCTCGACGATCCAGTCGGCTTCCCCCAAACGATCCAAGTTATCCTCAGTGTTCCCCACGGTGATGAGTTGCGCGTCGTTTGTGTCGAAGAAGAGCGCCGGGCTGGCTTTCAAGGCTCGCTGCAACCCCGCATTGACGATACGATTGCGCACGACGGGGTCCTGAAGAGTAAGTCCCTTGGCCTTCTCTTCGGGAGTCAACTCTTTGGGCACTATGTCCAACAAATGAACTTTAATCCCCACGCCAGCTAAGAGCGCCGCGATTCCTGCCCCCATGGTGCCTGCGCCTAAGACCGCTGCTGTCTTGATATCACGCATCATCGCTTGCCCCCTTCTTTAGAGTCTCTCAAAGACTGCGGCCATCCCTTGGCCGCCCCCAACACACATCGTCACCACGCCAAACTGAGCATCCCTTCTGGGCATCTCGTGCACGAGCGTCGTCAAGAGTCTCGACCCCGACGAGCCCAGCGCGTGCCCCAACGCGATGGCCCCACCGTTCACGTTGATCTTCTCCATCGGAAGATCAAGCTCTTGAATCACAGCGAGCGCCTGCGCAGCAAAGGCTTCGTTGAACTCGAAGAGATCTATATCGCTGAGAGAGAGCTTTGCTTTCTGCAGGGCTTTGGGGACCGCATAGACCGGACCAATCCCCATGATCTCCGGGCGGACGCCCGCTGCCGCCGCCGCGACAAACCGCGCCATCGGCTTGAGTCCAAGCGCATGGGCTTTTTGCTTGGACGCAATGAGCACCGCTGAAGCGCCATCAGTCAAGGGCGACGAGTTCCCTGCCGTCACTGTGCCCCCCTCACGGAAGACCGGCTTTAACTGCGCTAATGCCTCGAGGGTCGTATCAGCGCGAATGGTCTCGTCTACGGTGTGCGTGATCGTCTTACCGTCCACCCGAACTGTTAAGGGCACGATCTCCTCTTTAAAGCGCCCCTCATTCGTCGCGCGCACTGCTTTCATGTGCGACTCATACGCAAATTTATCTTGCGCCTCCCGGGAGATCTTATATTTCTCCGCGACGTTTTCAGCAGTGATCCCCATCGGCGTATAGACTTCAGGGAACTCTTGAGCTAAGACCGGATTAGGCCGCGGGGTGTAGCCGCCCATCGGCACCATCGTCATGGACTCGACCCCACCAGCGATAATCAGATCAGCATCCCCGTAGGCGATAGCGTAGCACCCGTTGACGACCGACTCCAAGCCCGACGCGCAGAAGCGATTGACCGTGCACGCCGGAACGGTCTCAGGGATCTTTGCTAAAAACTGGGCGATGCGGGCGACGTTCATGCCCTGTTCAGCCTCGGGCATGGCGCAGCCCAGACGAATATCATCGAGCTCTTTCGGGTCAACACCGGTGCGCTCGATGAGCGCTTTTAGCACCACTGCGGCTATCTCATCCGGGCGCATCTCCCGCAAGACGCCGCGGACCGCTCGGCCCACGGCACATCGGACAGCTCCAACAACCACGACTTCTCGCATAGCAAACCTCCTTATTTCCCTTGTTTCGCCAATTCCGCGTCGATCATCGCTTTGAACTTCTCATAGGGCCACGCCCCAACGAGTAGGCGCCCGTTGATGAAAAAGAGCGGCGTCCCGATAGATGGGGGCTTCTCAGCTTGGGGGACTTGTGCGAGCAGATCTTGCAAGATCTTGCGGTCCTTCTCAACCTCAGCTTTGGCCCAGTCAGACGTGAGACAACTCGCAAACGTCTCTTCGTCCAGACCAAGCTCCCTAGCTACCGTTTGCAAGCCCTCAGCATCGAGCTGGCCTCTCCCCTCTTCGAAGATCACATAGAAGAGTCGGTCATGATACTCCCAGAAGTGCCCCTGGGCGTGAGCGCATTCGCCCGCTTGGGATGCCAGCTGCGCCACCGGCCCGTGCACGACTAAATTATGAAAGACGTACTTCACTAGACCATTCCGAATGTACTCCTCGTCGATCTTAGGGAAGGTCACCCAGAGATGGCGCGCGCAGTACGGACAATAAAATTCAGCGAACTCAACAATGGTGACTGGCGCGTCAGCGACGCCCTTAGTCGGCTGCTCTGGAATATTCTCTGTCAGAGTCGAAGGGGGCTGCGCTGGCTCTGGGAGCTGAGGTTGCTCTTGGGCTGGGGGCGGAGCTGTCGCTGTTTCTGGAGCAGGAGGCTTAGGAGGGCGCGACGAGATCCAATTGAGCACGATGAGCGCCCCGGCCGCGACAATAGCGATAACTACAACCCAGACAACGGGGTTGCTCACAAAACGGACGTTCCTCTTTGTAGACATGGGGATCTCCTTTCCCTCGCCCCCTACAGGGGGTGAGGGCAAATTTCATTCACTTTTCGATCTTAATCGGAAGACCGGCGCTCTGCCAGGCAACGATGCCACCTTGGAGATCGTACACGCGCTGGAAGCCTAGCTCTTTCATAAAGTTTACGGCCTCGCCGGAACGATGACCGGTGCGACAATAGACCAAATAGGTCTTCTCTCGGTCGAGACGCGTCAGTCTTTCGCGGAAGTCTGGCGCATAGAAATTCAGATTCATTGGGGTCTTCTCCAGCAGATGCCCTTGAGCAAACTCCTCTGGCGTTCGGATGTCTAAGACGATGAAATCTGGATCGCTCCTGTGCTTGAGGATCAGCTTGTGGGCTTCCGTGGCGCTAACCTGACGGAAGACCGCACCCGATGAAAACTGAAAAATCCCCCAGACTCCCAGAGCCACGATGAGCACTCCCAGACTGGCTAAGCCTATCCACAGAGCGAAGTTGCTCTTCTTGGACGCTGCCTCCTGCTTTTCCTGTTTCTTCATTTGATCTGCACCACCCCTTCCCAAAACGGCTCCGGCTCATCGTCACGGTAGAGCCGCACTGTGTATAGC
Source organism: uncultured Thermotogae bacterium (assembly GCA_964473325.1). Taxonomy (GTDB): domain Bacteria; phylum Bipolaricaulota; class Bipolaricaulia; order RBG-16-55-9; family DRXL01; genus JANXCC01. The sequence goes on along the minus strand of CAYYOG010000003.1, from coordinate 100,719 downwards.
CCTGGACTGAGAGAGTAGATCGTCACGGAGAGATCACGCGGGCACAGACACCGACACGCTTCCCCCGGCTGTTCGCGCTCAAACACATCAATGTTGTTAGCTTTAAGAACGACCTCCATGGCTGTTGTCAAGCAGCAGTTCGTCAGCGCGTCACGATGGAGTATCGTGAGATTACGTCCGTCAACGTGGAGCTCAACATCGATATCGAGAGCAGATATCTCTCGGATTGCTTTACATGAGCTCTGATAGGATTGCCCGACGATGGGACTGCTTGAGTGCTGGCATCCTCCTACAAGAAAAACGAGGACCAGCACACAGCTCAAAACCCCACGCTGGTGCATGGTCCAACCTCCCCTGACCCCTAGGGTTTCTTCTTTCTTAAATCGGGGTCTTTTTTATATTTTGCTTGATGAGAGCACCCGTGTCAAATGAGAGAGCTCACCCTTTAGGCGGCCGAGCGATTAAGATCAGAGCTGCCGCAGCAGCGGCTAAGACTGCAAGCACCATAAACGCCTCGCCCCATGCCCCTGTCGCTGCGCGGACTTGGGCCCCGATGATCGGCCCCAAAACGCCTGCCGCCCCCCACGCTGAAAAGACCCACCCGTAATTGATCCCCAAATGCTTCGTCCCGTAATAGTCTGCCGTGAACGCTGGCATGACCGAAAGACTGCCCCCATAAGCAAAGCCAATGAGACTGATTCCTAACGTATAGAGAGCAAAATCGCGGGCATTGGGCAGGATGAAGAGCAGCGTGACGATAAAGACAGCTTGAGCTAAGATCGTCGCACCTTTGCGCCCAAGCTTATCAGAGATAAACCCGAACGCCGGGCGCCCAAGGCCGTTCAAGATGGACATCAAGCCCAAGGCCCCCGCCGCGACCGTGGCGTTCAGCCCAGCGAGCTCTTGGCCCATCGGGACTGCTTGAGAGATCACCATCAGCCCGACCCCGGCCCAGAAGAGAAAGACGACCCATAGCAAATAAAACTGAAACGTCTTGGCCATCTGCAAGGGGGGATAGTCTCGCTGATCCTTGGAGCCAGGGCCATTCTCGGGGGGCGTCCAGCCTGCGGGCTTCCACCCCATAGGGGGATTGCGTAAGATTGCCCCAGTAAGGACGACCACAAGCCCAACCGTCGCACCAAAGACCGCAAATGTCCCGTAGACACCGATCTGAGAGATGAGCCATGTCCCCACTGGTGCGACGACCAGCGAACCCGCGCCAAATCCCAATACTGCCAAACCCGTGATGAACCCCCGCATGTCGGGGAACCATTTCACGCATGTGGCGATGGGCGTGACATACGCAAAGCCGACACCCATCCCGACGAGGACACCGTACGTTAAGTAGAGCCCAAGGAGTGTCTGACCGAATTGGCTGGCCAACAGAAAGCCCGCACCCAAAAGCATCCCGCCAGTCATGGCGACAATTCTTGGTCCGACGCGATCTTGCCACCGCCCGGCTACGATCATCCCCACGGCGAAGAAGACCACACAGATCGTGAAGGGCAGCGTCGCCTCTTGGATCGACCAGCCGTGCAAGTTCATCAATGGGTTGCGGAAGATGCTCCACGAGTAGACGTTGCCCAATCCCAACTGCATCAAGACCGCAGCAATGACGAAGAGCCACCGATTAGGCAGGTGCTCTTCAGTAGTCATTGTTGTATTTTTCATAGTATTCTCTTTCTTTGAAACTCAGAACGAGATCCATCCCTCCCCCGCCGTGTGCAAGCGGGGGAGGGACGGGTAGGAGGAGGCCATGTGAGCTCAGCCTTCACTCGATTCGTACTGGCTCTTGAGCTGCGCGATCACCGACGGATCAGCAAGCGTCGTGGTATCGCCGAGAGCGCGTCCTTCAGCGATGTCTCGCAGCAACCGGCGCATGATCTTGCCGCTTCTTGTCTTGGGCAACTCCGCCGTGAAGAAGATGTCGTCGGGGCGCGCAATCGGGCCGATTTTCTTAGAGACGTGTTGCTTCAGCTCGTCGGCCAGAGTAGAGGAGGGCTTATAGCCAGCGCGCAGCGTCACGAACGCTGAAACCGCTTGGCCTTTCACGTCATGACTCTTACCGATGGCTGCCGCTTCGGCCACCGCCGGATGGTCCACAAGAGCGCTCTCGACCTCCATCGTGCTGATTCTATGCCCAGAGACGTTCAGCACGTCATCGATGCGCCCGAGGAGCCAAAAGTCCCCGTCTTTGTCGATCTTGCAGCCATCACCGGTGAGATAGACCCCAGAAAACTTGCTCCAGTAGGCTTGCTTGTAGCGTTCGGGGTCGCCATAGAGCGTGCGGAGCATTCCTGGCCAGGGCTTGGTAATTACTAAGTATCCCGCGCCTTTCCCTTGGGGGATGGGGTTGCCCGCTTCGTCCAGCACTTGCGCTTCGATCCCTGGGAAGGGTTTATTAGCCGACCCAGGCTTGAGCGTCGAGATCCCCGGCAAGGGCGTAATGAGAATATGCCCGGTCTCTGTCTGCCACCACGTGTCAACGATGGGGCAGCGCTCCTTGCCAATCACCTTATAGTACCACATCCAGGCCTCAGGGTTAATGGGCTCACCGACAGAGCCAAGCAACCTCAGCGACGACATATCGTGCTTGTTGGGGTACTCTTCACCCCAGCGCATGAACGTCCGGATCGCCGTAGGCGCGGTGTACAGAATATTGACTTTATACTTTTCGACGATGGCCCAGAAACGGTCTCGATCGGGATAATCGGGCACGCCCTCGAACATCACGGTCGTAGCCCCGTTCGCCAACGGGCCGTAGACGATATAGCTGTGTCCCGTGACCCAGCCGATGTCTGCTGTGCACCAATAGACGTCTTCTTCTTTGATGTCGAAGATCCATTTGTGGGTGAGCGCGACGCCGACCAAGTAGCCCCCAGTCGTGTGCACGACGCCCTTGGGTTTGCCCGTCGTGCCCGACGTGTAGAGAATGAAGAGCATGTCTTCAGAATCAAGCGGTTCGGCAGGGCAGTCGATGGGGGCATCGCGCATCAACTCGTGCCACCAGAACTCGCGGCGATAGTACCCACCGGTCAAGGGCGTCTTGAGCACGTCGCTGCCCAAGATGCGTCGCACGACGATGACGTTCTCGACAGACGGGGTGTTCTTGAGGGCTTCATCAGCATTCTGTTTCAAGGGGACGACATGGCCACGGCGCCAGCCGCCATCAGCGGTGATGAGCAGTTTCGCTTGAGCATCGTTGATTCTGTCTCTGAGGGCTTCGGCAGAGAAGCCGCCGAAGACGACGCTGTGCACCGCGCCGATGCGCGCGCACGCCAGCATCGCGATGGGCAGCTCGGGGATCATCGGCAGATAGATCGCAACGCGATCCCCTTTCTTGATCCCTAGCTTCTTCAGCACGTTCGCAAACTTACAGACCTCGCGATGGAGATCTTGATAGGTTAAGACGCGCTCGTCGCCGGGCTCGCCCTCAAAAATTATAGCCGCTTTATTGCGCCGCCAGGTCTTCAAGTGCCGGTCAATACAGTTATACGAAACATTGAGCTTGCCCCCGATGAACCATTTGGCCCAGGGTGGGTCCCATTCTAAGACTTTGTCCCATTTCTTGAACCAATCGATCTCTTCAGCGGCTTTTGCCCAGAAGGCCTCAGGATCTTTAGCAGCTTCCTCGTAGATCTTCGGGTCATTGATGTTGGCCTTCTTCTTGAACTCCTCCGGCGGGGGAAACGTTCGCTCCTCTTCCAACAACGCTGCAATAGTTTGAGCAGTCTTCTCCATAGTTGATCACTCCGTTTCTGAATTCGTGCTATTATAAAGAAAATGAAGGGGGAGCGCCATGATACAGCGCAGAGCCGGGAATGATATAGCTCAGCCTCAGGGGTATACGACCAACCGTACACCCCTACGACACGCAGTTTTTAGAACAATCCCGTCACTTTCCCTGTCTTGACGTCCACATCAATTCTTCGGAACGCCGGATCAGACGACGTCCCTGGCATCAGTGAGATCGTCCCGGTCATGGGGCACAGGAACTTCGCCCCGGAATAGATGAGAATATCACGAACGGGCAGAACCCACCCTTTAGGCACGCCCTTCAGGTCTGGATTATGGCTGAGTGACAAGTGCGTCTTGACCATCATCGTCTGATAGTCACTGTATTTGGGATCGGACTCGATCTTCTTGGCTTTGGCTTCGGCCTCAGGGGTCCAGCTCACGCCGTCGGCCCCGTAGACGACCTTAGCGATCTTTTCTACTCGCTCGCGCAACTTCATCTCCAACGGATAAAGAAACTCAAACCTTGCGGGCTCTTGGGCAGCATCTATGATCGCGTCGACGAGTTCTAAAGCGCCGTCGCCGCCCTTGAGCCAATGCTCTGACACAGCACACCTCGCCCCAGCAGCTTCGACAGCTTTTTTGACGGCTGCGATCTCCGCCTTGGTGTCCGTATGGAACGCATTGATACAAACAACCGGCACGATCCCTGACGTCTTAATGATCTTGAGATGATGGAGCAAATTGGGCAAGCCCTGCTCGACGAGCTTGACGTTCTCTTTATTATACTCTTCAGGGATGGGCCGACCGGGAACGACCTTGGGCCCGCCGCCGTGCATCTTCAACGCTCTAATAGTCGCTACTAAGACCGAGACGTGGGGCTTCAGCCCGCTGAGACGACACTTCACGTTCCAGAACTTTTCAAAGCCAATATCGGCCCCAAAGCCCGACTCTGTGACGTGATAGTCAAAGAGCTTCAGCCCGAGGCGATCCCCAATGATCGACGACTGCCCTACAGCGATATTCGCAAACGGCCCAGCGTGCACCAGCACGGGCTGATACTCGATCGTGCAGCAGAGCGTTGGATTTATAGTATTGCGCATCCAGGCAGCCATCGCCCCGTCGACTTCTAAATCTTTGGTCGTGACGGGATTGCCCTTCTTGTCGAAAGCAACTGTTATTTGCCCGATGCGCTCGCGCAGATCAGCCAAGTCTCGAACGATAGATAAGATCGCCATAAGCTCTGAGCTGACAGCGATATCGAAGCGCGATTCCATCATATAGCCGTCCATGCGCCCACCCAGCCCAATCACGATATGTCTTAATGCTTGGGCGCAGAAGTCTATGACCCAGCCCATCTGGACGTTGGTCGGGTCTATGTCTAAGCGTCGTAGCCCGATCTTCTTGAGCTGCTCGTCGTCATAATTGCGTTCATGCTGCAAGCGTGCTGTGAGCGCCACCATCGCCAAGTTATGGGCGTTGACGATGTCGTTAATATCCCCTGTCAGACCGAGTGAGAATTCGGTCATAGGGATTAATAGGGCGTTGCCGCCGCCGGCGGCCGTGCCCTTAATATTCATAGACGGGCCGCCGGAGGGCTGGCGAATACAGCCGCCGACGTTGGCGCCACGCTTGCCCAGACCCTCGATAATTCCTAATGTCGTTGTGGTCTTGCCCTCGCCCAGCGGAGTCGGGGTGATCGCTGTGACTTCGATATATTTGCCGTCACGCTTGTCTTTTAGTCTTTGCATGATCTTGGCAAAATCAAGCTTACAGACCCGCCCATAGGGCAAGACTTCGTCCTTCTTCAGCCCCAAGCGATCACGCCATTCATCAGGGAGTGGCATCTTCTCCTCGGCCAGCTCCGCGATCTGCCAGTCCTTGAGCTTTGTCGCGTCGTATGCCATGGGCATCGCCTCCTTTGATGATTAGCTCTTCAATCCCGATTTCTGCACGATTTCCGGCACGGCCTCTTCCCACTCGATAGCCATAATATGCACGCCTGAGACACCTGGGATCTCTTTGAGTTGTTGAATCAACTCGACACAAATCTTTATCCCTTCTTGTCTCCACGCCTCAGCTCTGGTCTTCTTGTCTTCGATCCCCTTGCCTGCGGCCTCCATGCGAGCGACGATCTCGTTGGGGACGTCTAAACCCGGAACGTGGTCGCGCATATACTTCGCAGCACCGGGGGTCTTGATCGGGCTCACCCCAGCTAAGATATAGACCGTGTCGAGCAGCCCAAGGTCTCCTACTCGCGCGAGAAACTCCCGAAACCTTTGGATATTATAAACGATCTGAGTCTGGATGAATTGCGCCCCAGCGTCGACCTTCTTCTTCAAGCGCAACGCGCGAAACTCATACGGCGGCGCGAACGGATTTTCGACCGCCCCGATAAACATCGCGGGGCGCTCGCCGGCCAGTTCATCGTTTGAAAGAAAGCGTCCCTCATCGCGCATCTTTTTCACTGTCTCTATTAAGTGTACCGAATCGAGGTCAAAGACGCCCTTCGCTTGGGGGTGATTGCCGAACGACTGGTGATCCCCTGTCAGACAGAGCACGTTGCGGATGCCCAGGGCATACGCACCTAAGATATCGCTCTGCAGCGCGATTCTGTTGCGATCTCGGCAAGTGATCTGAAAGATCGGCTCAAGCTCTAAAGACTTTAAGATCGCGCAGGCTGCCAGGCTGCTCATGCGCGTCACGGCTGTTTGATTGTCTGTGACGTTGGCCGCGTCCACCCAGCCTTTCAGGAGCTTCGCCTTCTCCTCGATGACTTTCCTGTCGGCACTCTTGGGGGGACCGCACTCGGCGGTCACGACGAATTTCTTCGCTGCCAACGCGCGATAGAGATTGCTGTCCATCGCTTATCACTCTAACAGCATGTCTTCGCGGATGCGTCGCCGCGGTCCTCCGTGACGATCTGAAGACCAGTCTTTGGCCGCAAAGAGATTCTCCATGTTCTGTCGCTGATTGAGCTTCCCTAAGCGTTCGTAGATCATTACCCACCCACAGGGGCGCGGGCCGTCGCGAGAGACTTCGCATGTGCCGTCGGCGCGCACACCCCCACATGGACCGTTGAGAAGATTCTTCGCGCACCGAGCGATAGGGCAGATTCCCCCAGTCAGATGCAGAATGCAGTTGCCGCAGCCAGCACAAGCTTCGACCCAGACCCCTTGCCGCTCGACCTCGCCAAAGAATCTCGTGTTCAGTGCGGGCAAGATGGGCACGTCAAAGCGCTCCGAGAGCTTGTTGACCCCAACGCCACACGCCAAGGAGAGCACTGCTTCCTGCTGACGAATGATAGGCCCGAAGGGTTCGTTGAACTCGTCGTCGCACTGGCGCTTCACTGCGCCCTCGGCGATCTCAATGGGGCGACCCTGCTGCTTGCGCGCCAGGCGCACCGCTGCAGCCAGCAGCCCCACTTCCTTCTCGCCTCCGGCCATGCAGACCGCCACACACGACTGACACCCCAGAAAGAGCACTTTTTTGTAAGGCTCCAGCATCTGCAAGATCTCTTCTATCGGTTTTTGGTCAGCAACGATCATATTTGAGCCTCTTTGAGGCAGGGGGAGAGGTTCTTAATGTGTTCGGTCATCTCGCGCGCGATCTGCGCAAAGCGGTCTCCCTGAGCCGAGCTGAGATTGAAAAATTCTAATCTCTCCGGCTCGATGCCCAGCTTCGCTACCAAGCTCTTCACAGCCAAGACGCGCTTTTTCGCGCGAATGTTCCCCGAGATAAAGTGACAACTTCCCTCGAGACACCCGGCAACCATGACACCATCGGCCCCAGCTTCAAACGCCTTCAGTATATAGAGCACATCGAGCTTCCCTGTGCAGGGCAAGCGAATAATATACACATTGGGCGGATATTTGAGGCGCAAGACGCCCGCCAAATCCGCTGCAGCAAACGCACAATAGTGACAGCAGAACGCTACGATCTTCGGCTCGCCGTCCTTCATACAACGCTCACCCTCTCAGAGCGAAAGAGTTCCTCTAACATTCTGAGCTCTTGCACATCTTCAAACTGCCCAAGCTGGATGGCTTTCGCTGGGCAGTCGGCAGCACAGATCCCGCACCCTTGGCACTTCACGGCTTCGATCTCTGCGAGCCCTTGCTCATTGATGAAGACCGCGCCGAAGGGGCACTCGCGCAAGCACGTCAGGCACGCGGTGCATTTCTCTGGGTCTACGGCAGCGACGATCCCGCCAGCCTCAAGTTGCCCCTTCGCGAGAATCATTCCCGCCCGCCCCGCAGCAGCCTGCGCTTTCGCGACCAACTCTGGGATTGCCCCTGGCGCGTGCGAGCCGCCGCAGAGAAAGATCCCGTGCGAGGCGAAGTCCACCGGACGCAGCTTGATATGCGCTTCTACAAAGAAGCCGTGAGCATCGAGCGGAACCTTCAGAAGCCGACTCAGTTCTTCGTTGTACGGATCGGGCACGACGCCGGGGCTTAGCACGATAAGCTCAGGCTTGATCAGAATCTCTTGGCACAGGCGCGCATCGCGCACCGTCACCACGAGTTGCTCGTCCTCTTTGTGCACGACGGGCGGCGAGTGCTCATCATAGCGAATGAAGATGACACCCTTCTCCCGCGCCCGACGATAAAGATCTTCAAAAAACCCGTACGCGATCATCTCGCGATAGAGCACATAGATCTGACGATCCGGGTCCTGATCTGCGAGCGCGAGCGCGTTCTTTATAGCTTCTGCGCAGCAGATGCGCGAGCAATACGGACGTTTTTCATTGCGCCCCACACATTGGATCATCACGATGGTCTTCTCTCCGGCTTCTGATCCCTTGATTCTTGCTTCTAGCTCGCGCTGCGTCAGCACCCGCGCGTCCTCACCATAGAGATATTCGGTCGGCCTATGCTCATACGCTTCGGTCGCGACGATCACGACACCGTGTTGGATGCGCTCCTCGCCGTGCAGACCGCTCAGCACACTCGAAAAGTTCCCGACAAATCCCGAAACTTCTTGCACCGTCGTGCTCGTGTGCACGTGAATCTTGGGGTGCGAGCGTACGGCATTGAGCAACTCTGCCTTCAAACCCTGTACGTCCATACTATCAAGATCGTGGCCAAGCGCGGCTCGCTTCTCGACAAGGTGCGTTTCAAAGCCGCTCTTGGCGAGCGCCAACGCTGCGACCATCCCCGACAGCCCGCCGCCGAGCACCAGCGCTGCTGGGACTACGTGTACTGATTGTACGGAGAGCGGCTTTAGCTCACGCGCCTTTGCCACGCCCATCTGCACCAATCTCTTGGCTTTCTCTGTTGCCTGTTCGGGCTGATCCGCATGCACCCACGAGCACTGCTCGCGAATGTTGACCATCTCGAAGAGAAACTTATTGAGCCCTGCTTCGCGGATCGTATCTTGGAAGAGCGCCGCTAAATTTCTCGGAGTGCATGACGCAACCACGACTCGATTGAGCTTCTCCTCGCGAATGACTTCCTTCATGTGCTTGAGATTGTCTTGGCTACATGTGTAGAGCACGTTTTCGGCATGGACGACGCCAGGGAGCGTCTTGGCATACTCAGCGACAGCTTTGACGTCGACGACCCCTGCGATGTTGCTCCCGCAGTGGCAGACGAAGACGCCGATTCTGGGCATGCCGTCGGGTATAAGCTCTGGGGGATACTCTTTGGCTTGGGTGCGTGTGCCTCGCGCTGGAGCCAAGAGCGCCTCAACAGCAGCAGCTGCAGCACTGGCTTGGATGACCGTCTCAGGAATATCTTTCGGCCCTGTGAATGCCCCCGTGACGAAGACGCCCTCCCGCGTGCTCATAACGGGATTGAAAAGACTTGTCTTGGCGAAGCCGTGCTCGTTGAGTTCTATGTCGAGCTTGCGCGCTAATTCTTGCCCCTTGGCGCTTGGACGCATCCCCACGGCGAGCACGACCAAGTCAAACTCTTCTTCTTTCAGAGAGCCCGACTCGTCTCGATAGCGCACGAGCAAGTTCTTCGTCTCCGGGATTTCAGTGACGTGTGAGATCATCGAGCGCACGTAGCGCACGCCGTGCTCTGCTTGCGCTCGTTTAACTAAAGCTTCAAAGCCCTTGCCGTACGCTCGCAAATCAATATAGAAGATCGTCGGCTCGATGGCGTGATCGTGCTCTTTGGCGACGATGGCTTCTTTAGTCGCGTACATACAGCAGACAGCCGAGCAGTAGCTTTGATGGCGCAGATCGCGCGAGCCAACGCACTGAATGAACGCGACTCTCTTCGGGGCTTTGCTATCAGATGGCCTTAGGACCTTGCCCATCGTCGGGCCAGAAGCGCTGAGCAATCTCTCAAACTGCGGAGCCGTCAGCACGTTCGCACAGCGCCCAAAGCCGTACTCCCCAACGAGGCGAGCATCATACGGCTCAAACCCTGGTGCCAAGATCACTGCCCCTACGTCGAGCGTAAAGATTCTTTCAGTCTGCGAAAAATCGAGCGCCTGGCGCTCACAAGCTTTGAGGCAGTGCTGCGGGCAGCGCCCTGACTTGAAGAAGATACACGTCTGCGGATCAACAACAGCAGCGAGGGGCACAGCCTGGGGGAAGGGAATATAGATGGGCTTGCGCTTGCCCAGGCCTACATCAAACTCGCTGGGAAACTTCGCGTCTTGGTAGACGCACGAGGCGATGCACCGTCCGCACGCGATACACCGAGTAATGTCTACATAGCGTGGGCGCTGACGAAGAGTTATTTGGAAATTTCCGGGTTGTCCTTGGAGCGCTTCGACCGAGGCGAGCGCGATGATCTGGACATTAGGGTGGCGCCCGACTTCGACGAGCTTGGGCGAGAGCATGCACATGGCACAGTCGTTGGTCGGGAAAGTTTTATCTAATTGGGCCATGCGCCCGCCGATGGCCGGGCCCTCTTCGATGAGATAGACATAAAACCCAGAATCAGCCAGATCGAGGGCGGCTTGGATGCCCCCGATCCCGCCGCCAACAACAGCGACAGCGCCGTGCTTGATCTCGCTCATAGTGATCTCTCCCCCAGCCCCTCCCCTAAAGAGGGAGGGGAGCACCCCCTTCGTCGTAGAGCAGGGGACAGAGGGGTTAGGTTAGATCCAAGCATCAGGTCTCTCTCACTGCCCCCCAGGGCCAAGCCCACAAGCTGCGTGACGAACAACACGGGGATCTTCGGCTGAGAGAGAACCCACTGGGCCCAGTCGAGATTGTACTGACAGAATGGACACGATGTCACCAGCAGATCAGCGTGACACCGCCGCGCCATCTCTAAAATCTGAGCGCACATCTTCAGCGCAATCGCTTCGTTAATAACTGAAAAGCTCGCGCCGCAACATAATGTCTTTGCCGGCCAATCGAGAGCTGCTGCCCCAGCAGCTGAGACGAGCCGCTCCATCAGCATGGGGTTCTCGCGGTCGTCGAAGCCTTCGACTCGTGGAATGCGCGTCGCCAAGCACCCATAGTAGCACGCAACTTTCAGGCCCTCGAGCGCTTTCGTCTTTTCTTTTTGAATGCGCGGCGCGTGCTCACTGAGCACTTCGAGAATATTTTTTATCTGCACATGTTGACCTAACCCCCCAGCCCCCTTCCCTAAAGAGGAAGGGAGAACTCCCGCGATCAATCTGGAGATGCGCTCGCGGGTCTGCGGGTTCTCAAGAGCTTTCTGAGTAATTTTCAGACGACTATAGCACGCCGAGCACGCGACCACCAGATCATCTCCGAGCTCGTGAGCGATCGCTAAATTGCGCGCGGGCAGTGCGTATGCTAAGTCTTTGTGCAGAGCGTGCGCTGAAGTCGCGCCGCAGCACGTCCAGCCTGGAAGCTCTGTCATCTCGATCCTTAGGCGCTTCCAGACCCAGTCGAGTGAGCGCTTATAGGGCTTCGCCGATGAGCTGAGGGTGCAACCTGGATAGAAGCGCATCATCGCTGCTCCTTTGCCCGTGCAAAGAGCTTACGCAACTCTCTCGTTCCCTTGGGCAATAGCTCCAGACGTCCCTTGCGCAACAGCTCCCAGCCCAACGCCGCTCGTGCCAACGGCTTTCTCAACTTAAGATTGTAGCGGGCCATCAGCTCCAGCTCGCTCACCCGCCCGCCTCGGCGCACACAGTCTAAAAAGAGCTCATGGAAATCACGCGCTTGAGGCAGCGCCGGCGCGAAGCCCTCGCGCAGCGAGAACTCGCGCAGCGTGTCCATCACATGCGCGATATCGATATCATTTGGGCAGCGCACCGAGCACGTATAACACGAAACACAAAACCAGAACGCATTACTGGAGAGCACAGTCTCTCTCGCTCCAAGCTGAATGAGCCGAAAGAGCTCGTTTGGGGTGTGCTGCATATACGAAGTCATGGGGCAGCCCGTAGCGCAGCGATCGCATTGGAAGCAGCGTCGGACGGGCTCACCACTGTGCGCCTCGATCACTTTGAGAAAATCCAGAGACTGTGCTGTAAGTCGGCGATCTCCTACCTGAGCCCCCAGCATAAATTCTTTTCCCCAATCTTCTATATAGCTAATTGTAGATTTGTGAATGTGCTCAGGCTATGAGAGAGATCATCAGAAAATCTGATTCCAGTCAAAGGAAAGACCCAAAGAAACGCTGGACAGTCTGTGCTGAAGGCGGGCGTGTCCAGAGCGAGACGAGCACCAAGAGCACAACCGAGAGCACCATTAACGGCACAACAGGAAGGAAGCCGAATGTGCTCCACGAGAAATACGGCGTGAAGTAATAAAAGGGTAAGAGCAGATGGGGTACACCAAGAGAGGCAAGCACCCCCCAGGCGGTGCTGCGCTTCCAGTAGAACGCTGCGAGCATCGCCGGCACGGTGAGGGAATACCCAGTAAAAGCAAATTTGGCAATATCATAGATGGTGCCGGGGCGGAGCAGCGCCCCAGCAAACGCTAAGAGAGCGATCACGATTATAAAGAGCTTTCCAAGAAGGACTTCGCGCCCCTGCTCCCGCACATAGCGGGGGAAGAACCGAGCAAGTAGATCGCGCGTGAGCATCGTGCTTAATGTCAGCATCATCGCGTCGAGAGTCGACATAATGGCCGCCCAGATCGCAGCTAAGCCGAGCCCCAGCATCACCGGCGGAAGAAATCGCGCGATCATCATGGGCAAGATCGCATCGGAGCTTTTCGCGTCTAGCCCCGGAATGACGACGCTCCCCCACAGCCCGATATAGATCACCGGGGGCCACGTCAGCAGAAAGAGCAGGGGATAGACGACCGTGAGGGCTTTGAGAGTGCGCTCGCTCTTGCCGGTGAGCAGCCGCATAAAGACATGGGGAAAAGCAATGACAGCCAGGGGTGCAATAAACAGAAAACTGAACCAATCTTTGGGATCGAAGTTTCCAGTTCTCTGAAGCAATTCTGGGCGTTCAGCGTAGACTCTCTGCGTGATCGTAGCAAAGCCTCCTAAGGCGTTGGCGATCAGCACGAACGCCAACAGCCCAATGACAATAAAGACCAATCCCTGAAAGACGCTCGTCCAGGCTGTGCCGCGCATCCCCCCGAAGACTGTATAGAGCATGGTGACGAGCAGGACGCCTGCTGCACCCCAAAGATACGGGACCTTGCCAAGCGATTCGAGGGCCAGCCCTGCCCCGATGACTGACGTCACAATATACGGGACGGTATACAAGACCAAGAGCACAAAGAGCACGAGGGCTATCGCGGGGCTTTCATAGCGCGCCCCCAAAAGCTCCGGTGGCGTCATGTAGCCGTATTTCTTGCCGACGAGCCACGCGCGATACCCGATGAGATAGAACATCGCGGGGATGACGAACGCCGACGCAAACGCGATGTACCCGTAGGTGCCGATCCCCTGGCGATAGGCGTTACCGGGGGTGCCCAGCATATAGAACGCTGTCATATTAGTTGCATAGACGGCGAAGATGAGCACGACGGGGCCGAAGGCCCGCCCAGCCATGAAGAAATCCTCCGGCGTCGGCAATGTTCTCTTATAGCTCCACCAGCCGATACCTAAGAGAACGAACAGATATATCCCAGCAATCGCGAGTACGTCTATCGTGATCTCAGTCATACTGTGTCCCTACGGTAAGTAGACCTGCCCATCGGGTAAGCTCTCTGAGATTATTCCCTCCTTATTTTCTTAGGGTCACCACACGCTCTTCCTCACTCGTTATTGTAGATTAGCACTTCGAACTGTCCCTCGGCCAGACCCTGACAACAAGCCAGATCATACACAGAGCGACTCCGAGCGTGAGCAGCCCGTGATACCATATGTGATAGGGAATCCAGCCGAAGAGCAGCGGCTCGATGCGTCCCCAACCCCACAGATCAAGATGGAGAACGATAAAGAGCACAAGTATCACAACAAAAATTCGCTCTTTGGCACGCAGGTTCATGGATCACGCGCTCGCGGTGCGCTTGGCAGACTCGACCGTGTTTTTCAGAAGCATCGCGATCGTCATGGGGCCGACGCCGCCGGGCACCGGGGTAATAAAACCTGCGACTTCTTTTGCAGCTTCAAAGTCGACGTCACCTACTAACTGCTTCTCGCCCACGCGGTTGACCCCAACGTCAATGACGACAGCTCCCGGCTTGATCATGTCAGCAGTAACGAGCTTGGGCCGCCCCGCCGCGACAACTAAAATATCCGCCTGACGACAGACCTCTTTGAGATTCTTCGTGCGCGAGTGAGCTATCGTCACTGTCGCTTGCTTGGCGAGCAAGAGCATGGCTACGGGCTTGCCCACAATCACGCTGCGCCCGACAACAACAGCATTCTTGCCCTCGATCTGCGTCCCCGTCGACTCTATAAGCTTGATGCACCCGGCGGGCGTGCACGGCACAAACGTCGGCAGCTCCTCCCAGAACTTGGCCGAGAGTAATTTCCCTAGATTGATGGGATGAAAGCCGTCGACGTCCTTATCAGGGCTGACTTCGTGCAAGACCGTGTGCTGATCGAGATGATCGGGGAGAGGCAGCTGCACCAAGATCCCGTGAATACGCTTATCTTGATTCAAACCGCGAATGAGCTCGATCAGCTTCTCTTGCGGGGTATCCGTGGGCAAGTGAATCTTTTGAGAATAAATTCCCGTCTCCTCACACGCCTTCGCTTTCATATTGACGTAGACTTTAGAAGCGGGATTCTCTCCGACGAGCACGGCAGCCAGACCCGGCGTGATGCCGTGCTTTTGCTGGAGCTGCGCGACCTCTCTCTTCAGTTCGTCACGGATCTGCTGTGCAACTTGCTTGCCGTCAATGATCGTAGCCATAGCCCACCTCGCCATTGTTCTGATTTCTTTTTATAATCATAGAAGAGTTTGTCACTAAAAACTATGATTCACAGCAGCCAAGAAGATGATCATCGGCACAGCTCAATATACGAAGCTCGCCGAGCTTGCATAACCCAGATCGGCTCACTGCCGTTCCGTAATGTCGATCAAGCTATGGCATACAGCCTTCAGCACGATATCCCGTTCCTGCCGGAGCTCACGGCCCTGGGCGACGCCATGCTGCACTCTATCAAAAACCCGGGGCATCTGAGCTGCCTAGAGAAATTCAAAACATATGAGTTCGAGACAGTAAAGATTCAATGCATCGGCCCGGCCACGCTCATCGCTGCAGGGTACGAAGAGAACGACGCGCTGCTCAGAATCTACACCCATATTGAGAGCATCGTCAAAGACCTGCGTGCGCACGAGATTATTCTATTCTTAGACGAGCCCTCGTTGGGCTATGTGGGCTTTGACTACGAGCGCCTGTGGGCTCCGATCTTTGAAAGTTTTTCAGTTCTTAGGGGCGTACACATCTGCGGCAACATGCAATGGGACAAACTCTTCGACGCTGCTATTGATATTATTAGTTTCGATGCATCCAAGTACGATATCACGAAATACTATAAAGACCGCAAGGGCAAGCGCATAGCGTGGGGGATTCAAAGAGCTGAAGACATTAAAGACTTTCAGTGGGGCGATCTCATCACGCCGCCGTGCGGCTTAGGCACCAAGCTCTTCACCGAAGCTGATGCGGAAGCAAAACTAGCCCAACTCCGCGAGATCGCTGGAAGACTCAGATCGAGTCTTTAGATTCGCTCAATGCGCACCGCACACGCTTTGACTTCCGCTGTGCCGCAGATGGGGTCGAGCGCATCGTTGGTGATGAGATTGGTCGGCTCTTCTTTATGGTGAAAGGGCATGAAGACGACGCCTTCGGCGATCTGGCGTATCTTCACACGCGCTCTGACGGCACCACGACGACTGACGACACGCACCAGCTCGCCCCCTTTGAGGCCGAGCGCTTCAGCATCTTGCTGGGAGATCTCGACGAAGTTCTCCGGCACCAATTGCACGAGCCCGGGGACTTGGCCTGTCATGCTCGCGCAATTGTAGTGATGCAAGACCCTTCCCGTCGTCAGCAAGAGGGGATACTCTTCGTCTGGGACCTCAGCAGGGGGCTCTTGTTCTATCCCTGCAAGCTTGCCTAGGCCTCGCGTGAATTTGTCTTTGTGCAAGAATCTTGTACCGGGATGTTTTTCATCTGGGCAGGGCCACTGCAGGCCGTTATTTTCGTCCAAGCGCTTGTAAGTCATGCCGCCGTAGATGGGCATAAGCCTGCGCAATTCTTCAAAGACTTCTTCTGCGCTTTGATAGTTCATGGGGTACCCTAATCTATTGGAGATCTCACAGATGATCTGCCAGTCGGGCTTGCACTCCCCCGGTGATGGTACGGCTTTTCTCACGCGCTGGACACGCCGCTCTGAATCTGTAAAAGTGCCATCTATCTCAGCGAAGCTCGCCGCTGGCAAAACGACATGCGCAAGCTCAGCCGTCGGCGTCATAAAGAGCTCTTGCACAACTAAGAAATCGAGTCTCTGCAGGGCTCTGCGCACTTTGCTTATGTTCGCCTCTGTTAAAGCCACGTCCTCCCCGATGACGTAGAGCCCATGAAGATTGCCATTGAGAATGTCGTCCCACATGCGTGAGCAGAAGATAAGTGGATAATAGCCAGATGTCTTTGGCAGCTGCACGCCCCAGGCGTCTTCGAACTTCTTGACGTGCTCCGGGTTATCCCAGCGCTGATAGCCAGGCAAAAACTCTGGTATCGCCCCCATGTCGCACGCGCCCTGCACGTTATTTTGCCCGCGCAGCGGGTTGACACCCGAAGAAGGCAGCCCCACAAAGCCCGTGATTAGCGCAAGATTGGCAATACTTTGCACTGAGATGACGCCCGTGCGGTGCTCCGTCACCCCTAAACAGTAGATGATCATCCCAGGCTTGCCGCGGGCGTAGAGCTCGGCAGCTTGCTTAATTTTTTCTGCCGGGACACCAGTGATCTTCTCGGCGTATTCTGGCGTGTATCTTTGCACAACCGCCCAGAACTCTTCAAAGCCCTCTGTTCTTTCTTCAATGAATTTCTTATTGTGCAGGCCAGACGCTATGATGTGATGCGCCATGGCGTTGGCTAAAGTGATATCCGTGCCTGGGCGCAATGGTAAGTGCACATCGGCGATCTTAGCGAGTTCAATTTCACGCGGGTCGGCGACGATGAGCTTCGCTCCCCTCTGCACCGCTCTGCGAATGCGGAAGCCAGCAGTAGGGTGAGCCTCCGTTGTGTTTGAGCCAATTAATAGAATTGTGTGAGCGTCTTCTATCTCGCCGATGGAGTTTGTCATCGCGCCACTCCCAAAAGAGCGCAAGAGCCCATGGACGCTTGGAGCATGACAGATTCTTGCGCAACAGTCCACCTTGTTTGTGCCGAAGACAGCCCGCGCGAGCTTTTGTGCCAAATAATTCGCTTCGTTTGCGATTCTCGCGGATGCGATCACGCCCAAAGCCTCACCGCCATAGCGCGACTTGATCTCACCAAACTTTTGCGCAATGAGATCAAGAGCCTCGTCCCAGCTTGCTTCAAAGAATTTGCCGTCTCTCTTTATTAAAGGCTTTTTGAGGCGATGGGGCGAGTGCACCGCTTCAGGGATGCCGAAGCGCCCCTTCACACAGAGCTGCCCCTTGTTGACCGGGCTCGCGCGATCGCCCTCAACGCTCACAATGCGATTACCACGCACACCCAAATAGATTGTGCAGCCAACCCCACAATACGGGCAGACGGATTTGACCGTTCGCGAGGCCCTTTGAAGGTCCTTTGGAACTAAAGCCCCTGTGGGGCATCGCACCACACACTCACCACAGGACTCGCAGTTTGAGTCAACCCAGAGCCCACCGCCGCATGGGGCGATCTTTGTCTCTATACCACGCCAGGCAAAATTGATCGCGTGCGCGCCGGTGACCTCAGCGCATGTGCGAACACAAATCCCGCACAAAATACACTTGTTAGGGTCGAAGAGGAAGAAGGGGTTGCTCGAGTCTACGGGGCGCCTTGAGACATGCAGGCGCTCTGGCCTGTAATCTACCCCCAAGTAGCTTGAAACTTCTTGCAACTTGCAGTGGCCATTCTTCGGGCACGTCAGGCAATCGCCTTCGTGGTCCGATAAGATGAGCTCGAGTGTGGCCCGCCGAACGTTTGTGATCCTATCAGACTCTGTACGCACGATCATCCCTTCTTCGGCTGGTAGTGTGCAGGCCGCAAGCAGGCCGCGGAGCCCCTCAACTTCAATGACGCAAAGCCTACACCCTCCATACGGCTCTAAGTCGGGATCATAGCAGAGCGTGGGCAGATAGATCCCCGCTTCGCGACACGCTTCAAGCACAGTTCGCCCAGCTTTGGTCTTGACCGTGACCCCGTCAATCGTCAGGGTGATCGTCTCGACTTCTTTTAGAGTCGCTGTTGTGTTCATGGTCATCGCTCCTCCAGGTCGCACATCAAGCAGCGTTTTGCTTCAGAGATCGCTTCTTCAGCAGTGTAGCCCAGCTCGACCTCCCGGAAGCCTCCCAGGCGTTCTTGAATTCTGAGGGTCCGCATAGGCACGCGCGGACGCTCGCCCTCTTCGAGCTCAAAGGGCACATCTTCTTGAGGATCGATAAGCGTCTCGGAGATGTCGCCGTCGCCGCCGAGATATTTATCTATCGAACTTGCAGCCCGCCGCCCCGCAGCAATCGCTTCGATCACTGACGCCGGCCCGGTCACGACGTCACCGCCGGCGAAGACCCCCGGACGCTCGGTCATCAGCGTATCGGGGTCTACGATCAGCGTGTTCCATTTTGTTTGTCTTAGCCTAAAGCCCTCTGGGATCTCAGGCGCTTCGCCAATGGCCGAGATGACTCGATCTACATAGAGGCTGAACTCGCTGCCGGGGATCGGCTCGGATCGGCGTCGCCCGCTGGCATCCACCGGGCCTAGCTTCATGCGCACGCAGTCCAATCTGATAGACCCGTTCTCTTTGGTCATCTTGACGGGCGCGGTGAGAAACTCGATTTGCACACCCTCAGCAAGCGCTTCTTGAACTTCTTCGGGACTGGCAGGCATCTCTGCTGAGCTTCTTCTGTAGATAATGCGTACCTCCTTGGCGCCCAGGCGCCGCGCCATTCGCGACGCGTCTAAGACTTCTTGGTCAGCATCGGATGCCGGCACCATTGTCTTGGCTCCGAGCCGCAACGCCGTGCGCGCCGCGTCTATTGCAGCATTGCCACCACCAATGATAGCGACACGCTCGCCCAGCTCCACACGATAGCCCAACTTCACTCTTCTCAGAAAATCAATGCAGTCGAGCACGCCGACTTCGTCTTCGCCGGGGATGCCCAACTTCATCCCGCGATGCGCACCAAGCGCGAGAAAGACCGCATCAAAGCCTGCTAATTGCTCTAACGACTCGATCTTCGTCCCCGTGAGGATCTCGACGCCCAGGGCTTCGATCTCGTCGATCTCAGCGTCCAAGATATCATGGGGCAGACGATATTCGGGGATGCCGTAGCGCATCATGCCACCGGGCTTTTCAAACGCCTCAAAGACCGTGACAGAGTGTCCTTTGCGCGCGAGATAATACGCTGCCGTCAAGCCCGCCGGCCCAGCCCCAACGATAGCGACACGCTTGCCCGTGGGGAAACTGCGCTTCACGCGCAGCTTCCAGCGTCCGTCGTCGCGCTCGGCCGCAGCGCGCTTGAGCGCCCGGATCGCAATCGCTTTGTCGATGAGCGCACGACGACACTTGGCCTCGCAGGGATGGAAGCAGACCAACCCGCACACAGACGGGAAGGGGATCTTCTCACGGATGACAGCTACAGCATCGGCGAAGCGCCCCGCAGCGATCAGTCTGACATAGCGCGGCACGTCGATCTCGGCCGGGCACGTATGGCTGCACGGGGCTTTCACCAAGCCCTTGCAGACGGCCGCGCGACAGCGCTTATATTTGATATGCTCCTCGTACTCTTCACGGAAGTAGCGCAACGTGGTTAAGACGGGATTGGGGGCGGTCTGGCCCAATCCGCAGAGCGAGCCGGCCTTAACAGATTGTGCTAGGCGTTCCAATCGAGCTAAATCTTCCATCTGGCCGCGTCCTTGCGTGATCTTCTCTAAAATATTGAGCATCTGCCTGGTGCCCAATCTGCACGGCGCACACTTGCCGCACGATTCTTTCTGAGTGAAGTCCAAGAAGTAGCGGGCGATGTCCACAATACACGTGTCTTCGTCCATGACTACTAACCCGCCGGAGCCCATCATCGCGCCCAGCTCAGTCAGCGAATCGAAGTCCACCGGAGTATTTAAGAGACTTGCGGGCAAGCACCCTCCTGATGGCCCGCCGATCTGAGCTGCTTTCAGGGCCTTGCCGTTGGGGATACCGCCCCCAATGTCATAGATAATTTGAGCGAGCGTGGTGCCCATGGGGACCTCGACCAGCCCGCAGTTGGCGACCTTGCCGGTCAATGAGAAGATAGCCGTCCCCTTGCTGTGCTCAGTCCCGATCCGGGCATACCACTCAGCCCCGTGACGGATGATGACGGGCACGCTTGCATAAGTCTTGACGTTATTAATATTCGTAGGCTTCCCCCAGAGGCCGGCTTGGACAGGATAGGGTGGGCGGGGACGAGGCATCCCGCGCTTGCCCTCAATCGAAGCGATCAGAGCCGTTTCCTCACCGCAGACGAAAGCGCCCGCACCTTCGAAGATCTCTATGTCAAAATCGAAACTGCTCCCCAAAATCTGCGTGCCTAAGAGCCCGTGCTCGCGGGCCTGGGCGACAGCCATGCGGAGACGCTTGACAGCTAATGGATACTCGGCGCGCACATAGATATAAGCTTTCTGAGCGCCAATGGCATAACCGGCGATCAGCATTCCTTCTAAAACCGAGTGCGGATCGGCCTCCAGCAGCGAGCGATCCATGAAGGCTCCGGGATCGCCTTCATCGGCGTTGCAGATGATATATTTTTCCCGGTCCGGCGCTTGGCGGCAGAGCTCCCACTTGCGCCCCGTAGGAAAGCCCGCCCCCCCACGCCCGCGCAGCCCAGAACGCTGTACTTGTTCGATGACCGCCTCAGGTGTCATCTCGAAGAGCGCCTGGCGCAGCGCTTGGTAGCCCCCAACCGCGATATAGTCTTCGATATTTTCGGGGTCTATGTGGCCGCAGTTGCGCAGGAGAACGCGCTGCTGGTTCTTATAGAAGGGGATCTCGCGGTAGTGGGAGATCGGCTTGTCGGTAGCAGGATCGCGATAGAAGAGCCGCTCCACGGCACGCCCCGCCTCGAGCGCCTCAACCAGCTCTTCGGCGTCTTGCACGGCCGAGTGAAAGATCCCGTCTGGCTCGAAAATGACGATAGGTCCGCGCTGACAGAAACCGTGGCAGCCGGTGCGTTTGATCTGGACGTGGAGGCCTCGGCGCGCCGCTTCCTTGGCCAAAGCCTCCGCGATCTTCTGCGAACCTGCGGATATACAGCCGGTCCCTTGACAGATCTGCACCAGACGCTCAGACATGGCCATCACCTCTATCACCGAAGATGGCTGCGATCTTCAGGGTATTCAACCGGCCGTGGACTTCTTGATTGATCATCAAGCAGGGCGCAAGAGCGCAAGCCCCGATGCAAGCGACGGTCTCCAGAGTGTATTCCAAGTCTGGAGAAGTCTGGCCCTCTTGCAAGCCCAATCGTCTCTGCACTTCAGCGAGGATGCGCGAGCCGCCACGCACATGGCAAGCGGTGCCGCGACAGATCATGACGCGCCGACGCCCCGAGGGGGTGAGCCTGAACTGCGCGTAGAACGTGGCGACGCCGTAGACCTTGCTCTCCGGGATGCGCAGCGCGCGTGCGATCTGGCGCAGCGCTTCCCGCGAGAGATAGCCCTGCTCAGCTTGCGCTCTCTGCAAGAGCGGGATCAGTTTGCCCCATGCCCTCTCTCGTGTCTCCGACATACTTCTTCACCCTTGAGTTTTATCGTAATCTTACTATGGCTTGCGCGCCGCAATCAACTGATCGCAGATCATCGCCCCAAGATGCGCCAGCATCTCGAGGTGATGATAATGTCCCGCGGAAGCGTCAAATAAGACTTGTGCGCTTGCGGGAAATTCGTCGCCTCCAGACCAGTAGACGACCGCCAACGGGATCTTAGGGAGCGCCCAAAACCGAAACGCAGCATCCCCAAGATCGAGGGGCTCGCCGCCAAGCTTCTGAGCTGCTTGCCGGAAGCTTTCTATATCGCTCTTGAAATGGCGTGCGACGAGATTGCCCGAATAGCCCTGAAAGGCGCGCTCGTAGAACGCACCGTTGGGCAGCTCTCTGAGAGAGACCCACCGATGCCCTAACGGGGTGCCATCGGAGAGAACTAAATATTGTAAGAGTGCCGCTTGCACGGGGTTGGAGCAGCTACGTCCCTCAGGGCCGAGTACTTCTAATTTCGGCCAGGTGATCGTATAAGGTCGGCCAAAGAAGCGCAACTGGAACCGCCCTTGCCCTTCCTCGATCTCGCAGTAGACTGCCCCGGAGTTGTCCGCGACCAGACGGGGATCGCGCAGGCGCAGCTCTTCGCGCGCCTGCGCGATCTGCGGCTCTAAACTCTTCTCCCACGCTGGGTTACGCATAGACCGGCGTATACATTGGTTCCCTGAGCTTCAGCTCGGCACGCTTTCGATCCAGATGCGCTAAGATCGCTCGCGCTGCCTTATGTGGATCGGGCTCAAAGAGAAACTTGCCGCCCACAATCTTCTCTAAGTCTTCCGTCAGGAGCCTATGCATCCTGGGGCTGCCCAAGGTAGGGAAGGGCGTATTAAAGTGCACCAACGCTCCTGAAGCGACGAAATAGAACCCGATAGCAACGGCTTTCTCGCTCATCCATTCGGGCGCAGAACCCGCGACAGGAAGCTTCGAAAAGTCTTCGCCCAAACCGCCCTCGCTCACGATCTCCGCGAGCGTTGTCAAGATTCGAGAATTGTCCACACATGCGCCGACGTGCAGCACCGGCGGAATGCCGACGGTCTCGCAGATCTCTTTCAAGCCCGGCCCGGCGTACTTATAAGCCGCTTCGGGTCTTAACAATCCACATTTGGCGTCGGCAATCGCCGAGCACCCCGAGGTGACGACCAGCACGTCATTCTTCAGCAGCTCTTGAGTGAGAGTGAGATGCCCCCAATCGTGAGGGGTGTTGGGGTTGTTGCAGCCCACGACGCCGACGGCCCCGCGCAGCCGCCCGTCCATGATCGCGTCGTTCAACGGTCTGAACGTCGCGCGATAGCGCCCGCCCAGGAATCTGAAGACGGACTCGGTCGTGAACCCTGCGATCAAGTCCATGGATGCGTCAGGGATCTGCATCCGGCGCGGCTCGCGCTTGGGGAAGTTCTCTATAGCGCGTCGGATGATCTCCTTGGCCGCTTCGATAGCGCGCTCTTCTTTGAACTCAACGAACTCGACATTGGGGAATTTCGCTTTCGGGGACGTTGCGATAAGCTTGGTGTGGAAGCACTGGGAGAGGCTGACCAGCGCGGGCATGATGCATTGCACGTCTACGACCATCGCGTCTACGGCTCCGGTAGCTAGGGCTAGTTCTTGCTGCAAGAAGTTCCCAGCGATGGGGATGCCATGGCGCATGAGAATTTCATTTGCCGTGCAGCAGATGCCCGCGAGATTAATACCCTTGGCTCCTTTCTGCTTGGCCAATGCTTGCAGCTCGGGGTCGCGACTGGCCGCCACGAGCATCTCCGAGAGCAATGGCTCGTGACCGTGAACCACAACATTGACTTCGTCTTTTTTCAAGACCCCCAAATTGACCCGTGACCGTATGGGCGTGGGCGTGCCGAAGAGGATGTCTTGCAGTTCAGTTGAGATCATGGAGCCGCCCCAACCGTCGGCGAGCGCCGTTCTCATCCCTTGGAGAATGATATTATAGTAGTCTGTGTCCACCCCCATGGTCGTGCGGTGCATCATCTCGACGACTTCGCGATCAATGCCGCGCGGCATAATGCCCAGCTTGCGCCACAGCTCTTGGCGGGGCTTGGGAGCCCGATGAGAGAAGGTCAATTCGCCCTCTTGTTGGCCAAATTCGGCCAATATTTTCTCAGCCAGAGACTTGGCGACCTCAGTATCGCTCTTGGCATCGGTGCCGACGCCGAACTCCGCCGCGATCTTTCTCAGTTTTATTGGGTCTGTGATGCGATAGCCGCCCTTGCCTTCGGCAGCCATCAGCAGGGTGTGGGCGACGTCGCGCCCGTGATCGGAATGGGCAGCCGTCCCCGCAGCGATCATGCGCGCGATGTGCCGGGCCGTGAACGTATCGGCATCGGCGCCGCAGACGCCGCGCTGGGGGCCGCTCCCGAACGGGTCAATTCTGCACGGGCCCATATTGCAGATTCTGCAACACAACCCCAACTGCCCGAAGCCGCACTGGGGCTGTTGCGCCTCCCAACGATCCCAAATCGTCTCCAGTCGCTCGGACTTGGCGATCTGGAGCATCTCTTGCGTTGCGCGATCGACGCTGCGCTCTTTCATGGTGCCTCCTTTGCTTCACCCTCGTTTGCGGTATGCCTTCAGGTAGTCATCGCTATAAATCTCTTTATTCAGAATGAGCTCGGCTGTCGCGATGGCATTCATCAGTTCTGTATCGCAGACGTTGCAGATCGCCGCGTCACAGCCCGCTGCCATCGCCATCACGAGAAAAGTCCGATTGATGAGCGAACGCTCTTTCGCTTTAGAGCAGATATTGCTCAGCCCAACCGAAATATGCGGCGGCGGATCAGAGATCATCGCGAACTGTCTGATCGCTTCTAGGACGTTCTTCGCTTGCTCTTGCATGAATTTTAAGGGCATCACGATGGGATCGAGATAGATTTTGTCTGGAGTCAAGCCGGCTTCGCTGGCAACGGCGAAGATCTTCGCCCCAAGCTCGACTCTTCTGTCTATATCTTGGGGACTGCCGCGCTCGTCCATCACGACCCCGATCAAACCAGCGTTGTACTGCACCGCCAGCTCGACGAGGGGGATGAGCTTGCTGTCTTCAGCCGTCGTGCTGTTGATGATGACCGGCCGCCCGTCACCGAATTCTCTGTACGCTTCCAAGCCCGCCTTCATGAGATCGAGCTTGTTATAGTCAACCGAGATCGGTGTTGGCACGGCTTCACAGACAGTGTGAATGAGCCAGCGGAAGTCGTCGGCGCTCTTGGAGACTGCACCTAAATTCACGTCCAGATAGTCTGCGCCGGCTTCGGTCTGCTTTCTCGCCCACTCTTGGATTGGGGCTTTGTTCTTCTCTTTGATCGCAGCTCCGATATCTTTAAAGCTCCCGTTGATGCGCTCCCCTATCAGAATCATCGCAGACCATCTCCCATCAGCTGTTTGATCACTTCGCGCACGCTCGCCACAGCTCGCGGATGGCGCAGAACTAAGATGTCTGCACCCGTGAGCAAATAGACATAAGCCGTCGTGGCCTCCCACAGAGGCCCACGCTCCTTTTGCTCGCCCCATTCTGGAAGCTCTTGTTCGCTCGCTTTCGCTTCTTTGACGCCCCAGACTTCGATACCGATATCACAGATCATGGGCTGCGAGAGCATCTTGTCCCCACGAAGCGCAGCGAGTCGCGCCCGCTCCATCACCGAGTAGACGTACTCTAACCCATAGCCTAGCGCTGCGCTTGTGGGGTAGATCACGATATCTTCAGGCTTGAAGCCCATGTCGTTCGCCAAGATATTGACTTGCTTGGCAATGTTCACATCGCAGGGCGACTCGGCGATCACTTTGTGTTTGTACGCCGTGCAAAGTGCGATCAGAGTCTTATAATTGTCTTCCGTGATCGTGCCGAGCAGACAATTCTCGCCTGAGGCAGCTTCGGCGACAGCGGGGAAGATCTCGTTGTCTTTGTCATCGTTGCCCGTGCCCCAGACAATTAACGGTACACCTACAGACTCCAGGACGCGCCTGACAGCTTGTGCGGCTTCTTGCGGGCCACGATTCTGTCTGACGGGGTCACAGCCAGCGAGCCTGAGACAGATTAAGTCTGCTCCGTACTGCTCGACGCACTTTTTAGCCCACAGCCCCGGATCGTGCCAGACGTCGCGAAAGTGCTCAGCGAGCACGTCGGGCCAATCCTGCGGGGTGACATCCCAAATCTCCATGGCGATGGCCGGGGGGTAGGGCATCTTGCCCTCAAAGTGATGGAAGGGCAACGACGTCGCTCCACCGACGGTGACCTTCTTCGTGCGGGTGCCGCCCTCATCCTTCGTTGCGCCGAGCGTCACAACATTGATCGCATTCGGCCAGGTCTTCTTGACATCGGGAATAGCGACGGGCATCTTTACGATCCTCCTCCGTGGCACAAAATCTTCTCTAAGACCTCCTGTACGGCGCGCTTGGCTGGGGAAGCTGGAGTCAGCTCAGTGAGCGGCTTACCTTCGAGACTGAGATCCCAAAGCGCTTCGTCTGTTGGGATCTCCCCGATGAGCGCAAGCCCCGTCTGCGCGAGCCTCTCCTGAAAAGACTTATCCCCTAGCCGAGCTCGCCTACTATCGCTCACATTGTTCAGAGCTAAAAATCTCGTGCGGATGCGCAATTGCAGCTCATCAGCCAATCTGTTAATTCGAGCTGCAGCTTGCAGTGCAATGGGATTGGCATCGCTGATGACCAAGAGCACGTCAACGTCTTGGGTCGTGCGCCGCGATAGGTGCTCCAAGCCCGCTTCGTTGTCCAAAACGACATACTTATAGTTTTTGCTAAGCAGATCTATATAGCGTCGCAAGACGTGATTGACAGCGCAATAGCAGAAGGGGCCTTCACCACGGCCCATCGCTAAAAGATCAAGACCGTTGCCCTCCACAAGACATTGCTGCAACCCATATTCGAGATACTGATCTTTGGCAATCCCCGGCGGCAAGTCTTTAATCTTCTTGAGCGTCTCTTCGCGCAGCTCGCCGATGGTCTGCTCGAGTTTTAGGCCCAAGACTTGGTGAAAATTCGTATTCGGGTCGGCATCAATAGCGAGCACCGGCCCTTCGCGGCGCTCGACGAGCGCGCGCACGATCAGCCCTGCAACGGTTGTCTTGCCTACGCCGCCCTTGCCAGCAACGGCTATCGTGAATGCCATATCGCTTCCTTCACCCGCAAGCGCTCTTGCACCGACGGGAACCGCTCCAGCTCCGTGTGGGGCAAGAACTTCGCCGCGAGAAACTCTTCATAGTAATGCGGGAAGCTTATCAAATCGTAATACGTCGCGCTCTGCACGATCTCTTCGCACTTCTCCCAGGCTTCTCGCGACAGCAGCACCATCTTCGCCCCAATAATAGACGTGTTGCCCACAAAACGAATCTTCTCTAACGGCAAATCTGGGATCAGTCCAATCATAATCGCTTTCTCTCGATCAAGATAGTTCCCAAAACCCCCGGCGAGAAAGACCCTGTCTATATTGGTGATGTCGAGATTGAGCGATTTGAGTAGAATCAACGTCCCGGCGTAGATCGCCGCCTTGGCCCGCAACAGATTCTCGATATCAGCTTGGGTGATGACTATATCTTTCTCTGTCGCGGAGCGCTGCGCAGGGACGACGACAAACTCTAATATCCCGTCGCGCTCGCGGATGCGCGGGCTCGCTTCGGGGATAAGTCTTCCAGAGCGATCTATAAACCCAGCTTCTAAGAGCCCCGCGACTAAGTCTATCAGCCCAGACCCGCAGATCCCCTTGGGCTTGACATTCCCTACGGTCTTATACAAGACGTTGCCGTCGGAGGAGATCTGCACTCTCTCGATAGCGCCGCGGCTCGCTTTCATGCCGCACTTGACGCCAGAGCCCTCAAATGCCGGCCCGGCCGAGGCCGAGCACGTCACCATCCAGCAGAAGCCATCCTCACGTCGGCCGATGACGATCTCCCCGTTGGTGCCTACGTCTATGAGCATCACCGTCTTGTCGGACTCATAGAGCCCTGTGGCTAAAATGCCCGCGGTGACGTCGCCGCCGACCCAGCCGCCGATAGCTGGGACACAGTAGAGCAACCCCCGGGGATTGATCTGAATCCCAACTTCAGCAGCGCGCACCGGCGGGGGCGCGGTCGAGCACGAGACATACGGATCGCGCCGGATCGAGCTTGGATCAAGCCCAAGCAACAAGTGCATCATCGTCGTGTTGCCCGCACACACCAGAGCTAAGCAGTCGTGCAGCGCGATCTTGTTGCGCTCCACCAGCGCCGTGATCAAATTATTAATATCGTTAACGATGGTCTTCTGAAGCTGTTCCAGGCCGCCGCGCTCAGCGTACAGAATTCTTCGGGTGACTTCCTCGCCGTAGGCCCGCTGAGAATTGTACATGGCCTCGGCGTCTATCGTGCGACCCGTGTTCAAGTCCACCAGATGGGCCACGACCGTTGACGTCCCAACATCTACGGCGAACCCGTAATTGCGAGCAGACGTGTCTCCGCCTTCAAGCTGCAGGACTTCAACAGTGCCGCCACGCAGCCCCAGCGCGGCCGTCACCTTCCAATGGCTCTGGCGCAAGATCCTGGGGTGCATTTGCAAGATCTTCAGCCCCGTCTGCATGATTGGGTAATCCCGATGTCGTCGGATCTCCCGGTAGAGTCGTTGCTGGTCGGCCAAGTTGTCGTGCAGCGACGGGGGAGGCAGCTCCAGATAGAGTTTTTGCACCAGGGGCTCATGGCGGAAAGAGACCCTCTCTTCTTGGTAGAGCGCGCGGAAGCGCTGCGCGTCTATGTCTATTAAGATTTGGCCCTCTTCGGCACGGGTCTCCAGGGGCACTTCAACTTCGACGTCTCCTAAGACTTTGGTTTGGCAGGCAAGCACGTAGCCCTTCTGGATCTCATCGCGATTGAGGAGCGTCGTCGGCGCAGATTCGATGTTACCGTTCTTGACGATGACGCGACAGCGGCCGCAGATGCCGTCGCCCCCACAGATACTCGCCAGCTCGACGCCGACGGCCTTCGCGGCGGCTTGGAGGGTGACGCCGCGCTCGACTTCGACGCTCACTTCATCAGGATGAAATCGCACTGTGGGCATCGCTTATGCTTTCCATTCGTTCTTCAGATACGCGGGAATCCCCGCGGCTTCCTCCGGGCCGACTAAGACCTCCCAACCACCTAAATCTTCGATCTCGCCCTTGAGCACCGCTACCAAACCCGGAATGATCAACTTCTTATGCGCGACTTGGTCCATAACGCCGTAACTCTTCACCGCTTTGACGATCGCTTCTGCTGTGAGCTTGTCGTCAGCGTAGGCGTTCAGCACGCCCAATCCTCCTGTGTCCACTACTGAGATATATGCTGGCACGCGACTGTTCTCGACCTCACCCTCAACAGTAAAGTACGTGAGCGCGAAGTTCGTCGTGACGAGCACTGGCGATTGCGGCGTGGGCTCGCCGACTTTGTAGAGCTTCGCTTCGACAGCGTTGGGGACTTGCGGGTCAGTAAAGATATTTTGCCGCACTGTGAGAATGGGCAGCAGCTGCGCACGTTCCGCGCCGTCTATCACGATCATGCTCGCGTACTTACATATAAACATCGCTGCGTATGCCGTCTCGATCTGCGGGTCACTTCCGCGCAGGGCAACCATCACGGGGTAGCCCACGGCTCGGAAATTCTTCTCCAGCGCGAGCCGACGCAGCTGCGTCAGCTTCGCCAAGCCGTCAGCCAACCCGGAGATCTCCGGCTGGAGCACGAGATCTTCAACACCGAGAGCTTTGATCTGTTGGGTAAGCTCGGCAAGCTCCTCGAGCGTCGCCGCCTTCACGGCAAGGGAGCACTTGGATTCCTTCGCGAGCCCTGCAAACTCTTTGAAGTTCTCTCTCGTCGCGGCGCAGAGCAGCGGGCGGCGCTCGGCACAGATTTCTAGAGCCGCTCGAAGCGCCTGAGGGTCTGCACTCGCTAAGATGAGCGCCAGTGATGTCTTCTCCGCAGCAAGCCGAACGGCTTGCGCGAATTTATTCGTATCGGGAGTAGTCTGCTCCACAGCGATGGCGTTGACGCCGATGAGCTGCCCCACACGCACAAACTGTAATTGATTGATCTTCTCGATGCGCTGGGCCAGCTCACCCTCTGAAAGATCGTCCCGCACACGAATAGCGATCACCGTGGGGTGATGGAACTTCTCTTCATGACGGAAGAGCACCGTTTCGCCGCCGAGCTTGAGCACGCGATCTCCTGCGCCCACAGTCACGGTGCGCATCGGCGGGGCTTGGGCTTCTGATAGAGCAGCCTTCGCCTCTGGCGAGACGTGCGGGCACTGCTCCAGCCCGACTTTTTTCGCCGCGACCTGCATCGCGAACGCCATACACGTTGGGAAGTTACAGTCCCCGCAGTTGGTCTTGGGCAAGTGCTTATAGATCTCGATTCCCGTGAGCTTGGCCATAGCGAATCAGCTCCTATTGCACAATCGGCTCCATCTCCAAAACTGGGTGCCCCACGCGCTGCAAGAACTCCATAAGCTCTTCGCTGGTCGTGGCGTCTTTTTCAGTTGCGATCTTGTCAAAAAGCTCCGGCATCCCGATCTCTTCCAAGCGCTTCTGCAGTCTCTCCTTGATCTCTTCTTTGAGCTCGCTCGGCATCCAGACGAGTCTCTTGATGCCGCCCTCAGCACTGATAAACTTTTCGCTGGTGAGGTAGAGCTTGCCCACGCCCAAGAAGCCCGGCGTCTGCACCCCGCCGCCGACTTCGCCGGCCATCGTGGAGAACGTCATGCCGATGGGCGTCTCCCCTTGATATTCGCGGCTGGCGACCATCACCCCGTTGCACTCCGGCAGCACCGCCACGAGGCACTCGAAGCACCCGCAGCTCGTCTGGGGGTTCTGCATGATTGAGTACATCGAGACCCTCTCTAAGTTGCCGTTGGAGGCGACGCGGACATACTCGTTGACCCCTTGCCATTCGCCTAAGACGGGGTCAAGACAGGCACCCTTGGGCACAGGTTTATTAGGGCCGTGCGGGTCCATCTCGTACGACGCCCCGCAGTCAAGCCAGGTATACGCGCCGCAGAGGCCCAAGCGCTGTGGCGTCACGATGCAGACGTGGTTGGGCGCATAGCTCTGGCAGAGAATGCAGCTATAGAACTTGTCTACATCTTCGTCCTTCATGCCCATGACGCGCTCGTCACGCTGGCGATAGATCTCCCTGGCTTCTTTGATCAATGCGTCGACTTGCGCTTGATCCGTGATGATCTTCACTTGGACTTTGTCGACTAATGCTCCAAAATCTTCTTTGAATTTGGCGATTAAAACTTCTCCGTAGTGCTTCAAGCGAAAGCCCTTGTCGTAAGCCTCTTTACTGATGCGCACCCAGGGGATGTCGCGCTGCCCGATGTGCATCACGCCGTTGATGCAGCTAATAAAGTGATGGATTCTTCTCTCCAAGACGGGCTCGAAGTCCGTCTTTAAGTTGCGTCCAGCGACATCGACGATCACGCCCAGGGGCATGGCCTTGCCCTCTTTGGCTTGGTCTATATCTGGGCCGATCAGCTCGATCTTGCCGTCTTCGACTTCGTCCATCGGCTTGGCGCGCAGCAGCTCAAACGCCGTTGAATATTTGCCGCCGAACTCGACGTAGAGATTCTCTTTGCGCACGCGCTCGCCCTCGAAGCTCGCCCCATAGGGCACGGGGATGGGGATCTTCGAGAGCTTAATCTTGAGCCCGCGCACCTCAATCGCTTTGTGAATGATTTTATCCAACGAGATCCCGGAGACGACGTGCTCATAGGTACAGATGCCCCTGGGCAGAATCTGCGGGATCGGGACGTCCGCGATCACGGGGAAGCCGAAGTTGATCGCTCCCGCGGCCGTCGCGTACTTTTCGTCAGTTAAGAGCTGTCCCGTGCCGTTGACGCCGGGATCAGCTCCCAGAGCTAGAACAAACGCGAAGACGCGCTCTTTGTTATAGAGCAGAATCTTTCGCGCCGCATCGAAGCTGCCGGGCTTGATCCCACCAAAGGTCATTGCGGCGCGGGTGGCGAAATTGAGCGCATAGACCGCTGCCCCCACGTGCTTCCCATACGGCACAATATACGTGTCCCAGCCCATCTCGATATCTTCTTCTTGGAGTTGCTCGGCCATGGAGCGCCCGTTGGAGTCGCCAGCGATAAAGATGAGAATATTTCTCTCTTGCAGGGCACGAGCTAATTCGACGGCGTCTTTGTTGGTCGGCAGCGCCCCGACGCACGCAGCGAACCCCGGCATACGACCATCTACGAGCTTGATCCCTTGGGTGCGCAAGATCGCGTCGTCGGTGAAGCCCAGCCAGGGCGGCTCCGGCTTATAACTTGGGTCTAAGTATCTCAGCGCCTCGATGATCTCTTCGGCGATCAGTGTCGCGATCCCAGCATCGAGAGCATCGCCCAAATAGGGCAGCCAGAGCTGATCTTGCGGGATCGGGGGAAGAAGCCCCTTGGCGTGCTGTAAGGCTTCGTGACAATCTTTGAGCGTCTCGACTTTCAAACCCAGCAGAGCTAAGATTAACGGTAGATGATAGGCCGTGTTGGGAAAGCCCACTCTCTTTTCGGGCTTATAGGTCTCTAGAGCTTCCTTGAGCTTCTGCTCAGCCTCGGCGACGTATTTGTGCGCGCCACGGATCGCGGCGGACGCGATAATCTTAGACATAGCTTTACACCCCCACCGTGTGTACTAATTCTTGGAATTCGCGCTCGGCAAAGCGCTCTTTGTTTTCGACAATCAAGGGCAGCACTCGCCCCAGATCTGGCCCCAGCTCCAGAAGTTCTTCTTTTATGGGAGCGATGTTGACGCGCCGCTCCATCAAGATACGCAATACCCCTGCGGCTTCGATGGGCACATCCCCCACGAGCACAAACCCCACGATCGTGTCGTCCTTGAGAAAGATCTTTCGGTAGATTCCCGGGGCAGGCTGAAACTCTAGCGTCTCGTCGTGCTCGCCAGAACGACCGCCCAGGGGGCCCGGTGTGAGCACAGCCAGTCCAGCCGAGATCACCGGAACCCCAAAGAACTGCACCGAGTTCATGCGCATCGAGCCACGATAGACCGTCTCTTGGCCCAGCATATTGAGCGCCGCGATGCGCCCTTGCTCCACGGCGCAGGGCCAGAGCGCATTAATCCACGGCTCGCCGCGAACGACATCGCGGGCTTGGGCGACGTCCCCAGCTGCGTAAATATTCTCTATGCTCGTGCCCAGATAGTCGTCTACGAATACCCCGTAATCTTTACGAAGCTTCGTGTCTTTAAGAAGCTCGAGGTTAGGATCTACGCCCTTGCCCACGACGACGAGATCGCACGCGAAGACCTCGCCCGAAGCGAGCTGAACGCCTTCTACTTGTTGTTTGCCCAGCACCGCGACGGGCTTCGCCTTTGTCCGAATCGTGACGCCGTTCTGCTCAAAGATTCTCTCAAAAATTCGCGCTGAGCTCTCATCGAGCATCTGCGAGAGCGCATGGGGTGAGTCTATGAGCACCGTGACGGCGAGCCCGCGTCCCTGAAGGGCCTCAGCAGCTTTCAAGCCGACCAAGCCCCCGCCGAGCACTACAGCTCGCTTGGCCTTGGGCAGCCAGCTTAAGATCGCTTTGGCGTCCTCCTCGAGCTTGCGCAATCCGAAGACCCCGGATCGCTCTTTAAGGCCCTCAAGGGCAGGAAAGCGCGGCGACGCCCCCGTCGCCAAGAGCAACTTATCATAAGCGACTGTTGTGCCATCTTGCAGATGGACTTGGCTCTTTTCAGTATCGAGTCCCACAGCCCGCGTGAAGAGCGCTTTGATTTTGTATCTCTCAAAGAAATCACGCGGGCGATAGAGCAACTGATCTTCGTCCAGCTTGCCCGCCAGATAGTACGAGAGCAACGGACGAGAATAGATAAGTTTTTCATCAGAGACCATTACGATCTCTGCACTGGCGTCATAGCGACGCAGGGTCTCCGCGGCCGTGACCCCCGCCGCGGATGCTCCAATGATGACGTATCTCGACTGCTTCGCTTTCGGACTCATCGCACCACCTCCCAAGGCCGTTCTATGGGCTGTGCGAGCACTTTTTCGAATTCTTCAAACGTCCCGGCGAAGAGCGCATCGGTGGGGCACGATTCGACGCACGCATAGCGAGCGCGCCCCGCCCTCTCTTGGCGATCGGGGCAGAGATCGCACTTGAGGGCTTTCACTCTCGGCGTGATTGCGCCGTAGGGGCAGCTCATCACGCACATCCAGCAGCCGACGCACTTCTCAAGATCGCAGACGGTCTGGTCATTCTCTTTACGCATCGCCCCAGTAATGCACGCGTCAACACAAGGGGCCGGATCGCAATGATGACACCCCAGCGAAAGCGCTACACCCCCAATCGCCACACGATAAGGCTCCGCACCGACGGCCTGGACACGGCGTCGCGGAGGCCCTAGCTCCCCATGGAGCACCGAGACGAACAGGTCCTTTGAGGGCGTGTGCTCGACCGCACACGCGATCTCGCACGCCCGACAGCCGACACAGCGGCGCGGATCACAGAAGAGCCGCTCCATTGGCGCCTCCTTTTTGTCTCTTCAGCTTCCCACGGAAGAAGGCAGCTGAACGCTTTCTAAGATTGCCTGAACTTGACGACGGATTGCAGCATCGCTCACAGAAGTGGGGCCAGCGATGCGCAGGCTCTCGCTATAGGGCAGAGCACCGATCACTGCTATCCCTACGTTCTCTTGGATAGCGCGCAGTTCCCCAGGCTCGCGGATCTTATTCGCTACAGCAAAGATTCTTCTGACCCCAATCTGTTGAGCAAGACTATGAATGCGCCGCGCCGTGACGACGCTTGCACCGTCAGGCTCAACGACAATGAGCAACGCGTCGACTCCCTGCGCTGTAGCGCGCCCCAGGGGCTCTAGCCCCGCTTCAAAGTCTAAGAGAATGAGCTCATCGCGTTCGAGCACAAGATGCTGCAAAAGACTCTTGAGAAACGTATTTTGCGGGCAGGCACAGCCGCCCCCGCCTTGACGAATTGGTCCCATGACTACAAGCTTGATCCCATCTTTCTCAATAGCGAAGCGCTCCGGGATGTCGTCGACTTTGGGGTTGAGCCGCAAAAAGCCCTCGAGCGATCCCATGCGCTCTTCCATGAGCTCTCGCAGCTCTACCAAGGGAGTGATGTCCTCAGGGAAGCCGAGGACTAGAGCTAATGTTGGGTTTGGGTCGGCGTCTACAGCGAAAACACGCTTCCCTCGCGAGACAGCTTCTCGAGCTATAAGGGCACAGAGGGTCGTCTTGCCCACACCGCCCTTGCCGGAGATCGCAATTTTCATAGCTGTTGTATTTTAGGCGAATCTCCCAAGCCCCGACTATGATTAAAATCAGCTCAAGAGCCAACGAAAATCAAAATTCTCCCAAGGGAAACTAACTTTATGAATCGATATGTAGAAAAGTCTGGCATGAAGGGGTACTAGTCCACACGTGCAGAGCATATACGCAGAGCATATACTAGGGTGGCCATGAGAGAGCACGCGGTACGCCTTAAGGTCACGATCCACGGGGCAGTGCAGGGGGTGGGCTTCCGCCCGTTCGTCTATCGTCTTGCCACAGAGCTAAAACTGACGGGCTGGGTGCTCAATTCTGCTCAGGGCGTCTTCATCGAAACTGAAGGGCCCAAAGAGCAACTCGAAGAATTCTTGCGCAGACTCGAGCGCGACAAGCCCCCGCGCGCGTTTATTCAGAGCTTGGAGTCCGTGTGGCTCGACCCTGTCGGCTACACAGCATTTGAAATTCGCCATAGCGATGAGTCAGGCCAGAAGACAGCGTTTATTCTCCCAGATATTGCGACCTGCCCCGACTGCCTGCGCGAGATCTTTGACCCCAACGACCGACGCTATCGCTATCCGTTTACAAACTGTACAAACTGCGGCCCGCGCTTCTCTATTATTGAAGCCCTGCCCTATGATCGCCCGAACACGACCATGAAGATCTTCAGAATGTGCCCCGACTGCCAAGCCGAATACGAAGACCCTTCGAATCGGCGCTTTCATGCGCAGCCCAATGCGTGCCCTGTGTGCGGGCCACACTTGGAACTATGGGATCGCCAGGGCAGGGTGCTCGCCCAACATGACGACGCATTGTATAAAGCTGCCGAAGCGATTCGCAATGGACAGATCGTTGCCGTCAAGGGCTTGGGCGGGTTTCACTTGATCTGCGATGCCCGCAACGACGACGCCGTGCAAGAGTTACGCAAGCGCAAGCACCGCGAAGAGAAGCCGTTTGCGCTCATGTATCCGTCGCTAGAACTTATCACAGCCCATTGCGAAGTCTCCGAACTAGAAGAACGCTTGTTAACGTCCCCAGAGGCGCCGATTGTGCTGCTGCCCAGACTTCGTCTGGACCGTACGCCTTCGCCAGCCTCTGGCTGGCGAAGATGTATGGACCAGGCGGAGCCTGGTCCCTCCGTTGCCCCGCGCAATCCCTATCTCGGTATCATGTTGCCCTACACGCCGCTCCATCACTTGTTGATGGCTGAGCTCGGCTTCCCCATCGTTGCTACCAGCGGCAATCTCTCCGACGAGCCCATCTGCACCGACGAGCGCGAGGCACTACAAAAGCTTAATAAAATCGCTGATCTCTTTCTGGTGCACAATCGCCCTATCGCGCGCCATGTCGACGACTCAATCGTACGTATAGTCGCGGGACGGGAGCTGGTGTTGCGCCGCGCCCGCGGGTACGCGCCGCTGCCTATCACACTGGAAACTACGAGCTCTGAACCCAGAACCGTCCTCGCCGTCGGCGCACATCTCAAGAACACCATGGCGCTCTCGGTCAGCTCCAACGTCTTCATCAGCCAGCACATCGGAGACTTAGAGACCGCCGAAGCGTTCAGCGCGTTTGGGAGAGTCATTCGCGATTTTGAACTCCTCTACGAAGCCCGTCCGTCGGTGATCGCCCATGATCTGCACCCGGAGTATCTTTCGACAAAGTACGCGCAGCAACGCGATCTTCCCAAAGTTGGAGTCCAGCATCATTATGCCCATGTGTTGGCGTGCATGGCGGAGAACGAGCTGGACGGCTCGGTCTTGGGGGTCTCGTGGGACGGGACGGGCTACGGGCTCGACGGCACAATCTGGGGTGGAGAATTTCTCTTAGCTACGCGAGAGTCGTTCAGACGAGTTGCCCATCTACGGACATTTCGTCTCCCCGGGGGCGAGCACGCGATCAAGGAGCCACGACGCGCAGCGCTCGGCGTGCTCTACGAGCTTTTCGGCGACGCGCTGGCCCGCGAGTGCGCCGATCTCGCCCCAGTTCAGAGCTTCCCAGAGCACGAGCTGAAGCCCTTGCTCACAATGCTGCAAAAGAATCTAAATAGCCCCACAACATCGAGCGCTGGGCGGTTCTTCGACGCTGCTGCTTCTTTAGTCGGGCTTCGACAAATCAGTCGCTTTGAGGGCCAAGCCGCGATGGAGCTCGAGTTTGCCCTACACGGGATGGAGACAGACGAGAGTTATGAGTTCGCTCTCTCTCACGAGGTGCTCGACTGGGAACCGATGCTCCTCAGCATTATCAGAGATGTGCGCGACGGCGTTTCAGTTGGTAAGATAGCCGCGAAGTTTCACAATACTTTGGTAGAGATGATCATCGCTGTGGCGCGGCGTGTCGGAGAAGGACGAGTTGTGCTGACCGGGGGATGCTTTCAGAATAAATATCTGACTGAGCGAGCGGCCGCGCGGCTGCGCGCAGAGGGCTTTCGCGTCTACTGGCATCAACGGGTTCCGCCTAACGACGGCGGGATCGCACTGGGACAGATCGTGGCCGCGTCACACTGTAAGGGGTGAGAACAATGTGTCTTGCTGTTCCTGGCAAGATCATTAGCATCAGCGAGAACGATGACCCAATCCTGCGCACAGGCAAGGTGAGCTTCGGGGGCATCATCAAGGAAGTCAATCTGGCGTACGTACCCGAAGCCCAAGTCGGTGACTACGTGATTGTGCACGTCGGCTTTGCTATCAGTAAGCTTGACGAAGCCGAAGCCCAGAAGACCTTCGAGTATCTTAGAGAGATAGGCGAGCTGGAGCAACTTAGGATACCAAACGATCGATGAGGAACATATAGCAGCACAGATGGGTGCGAGTTTACGTGCCCCAATAGATGCCCTGAGCTCCTCGATCCCCCGGTGACATTATGCCTTACTTCTTTTCGCGAAATGGCCAGGCAATTACCATCGGGCCCTGTTCGTCAGGGCCAACCCATATCTCCCAGGGTGGGCCATCAGGCTCATAGCCGTTGCGCACAATCCAGTCGCATGCGGCATCATACGCCTTCAAGATAGCTGGAAACGCGCACTCCTGTCCGCGAACAGTCACACACGCGAGCTTGGCACTAGACAACTCCTTCACGGCGATCCCTGCCGTTCCTAGAAGAGATGAGCCAGTGATCGGCAGACAGACTTCTACAGGGCCGTTCTCACTCTGGTTGACCGCTCCGTGATAGATTCCAAAGGGCGGCCCACTTATGGCGCACCCATGCTTTGCCGCATGCGCCTCCAGCATCTTTACACTCCTGCTGATGAAACTGCTGAGTTCGTGTAGGTATACACGCTTGGTGATGCTGAGCACGAGCTGTTTGGGGGTCTTCTGGATTTCCACTGCAAATGCCATTATGGCCTCCTTTTTGAGATAGAGCAGTAGAGTATCTGCGGTCTGGCACACCTGCTTTGCCTTGGCTTGGAACACCTCGACGTGGCTATGAACGAGTCTTGCAGCCTCCGTTGGGTCGCTCGAGAGCACCCGGCGAATGACAGCCAGGGGCATCTCCATCTGACGCATCAAACGGATGAGCCGCGCCGTAGGTAGTTGATCCGCGCGATAGTAACGGTAGTTCGACGCCGGGTCGACATAAGCTGGAGCTAGAAGCTGAAGCTGATCATACAGCCTAAGAGCTTTCAAAGAGAGGAGCGAGGCCTGAGCGAATTCACCAATCGAGAGCAAGCCATGCCGACTCATGGTCATGCCAGCAGTATAAGCCATACCCTTAGGGCAGAGTCAAGGGGGTATCAACTGCTCCTCGTCACTAGTGGGCTCACTAATCTGACTGATAAGGCTCCCGCAGATCAACGAATCTGTAGCGTGACGCTCGCCCCGGTTAACCATTCTTGCACAGTCAGTGTTTGAGAGGATTCGTTCCAAGAGAATGCGTTGGCGTTGATACGCCCGGTGTTGCTCACGACACGCAAGCCTGACGGTTGCGTCGTATCGAGAGCAAGAGTAATGCCCGCACTGTGAGTGATTGTGAATCCATTCGGAAAGACGCGGGCCCGCGGAATAATCACTTCCGTAGCCCCTTGTCTGGCGATAGGAACGTATTTCAATGTGAACTGATGATACACTCGATTGAACCCAAACGTCTCCAGATTTCCTGCCAGGCGCGCCGGGTATGGTCGCGCGATCACGTCGGTGAGAAAGGCGCGCTCTGGACCACTTAGGCCGCTTGTCCCGCGAATGAGAGCCCACGTCAGAAAGCTGCCGTCAACGGTGATGCCACCAGCTCGGTCATCGGCATAATGAGGGCGACTAGCAGACAAGCCATACCGATCAAGAACATCATTTGCGGCTTGTTCAAACCGCTGGGCTAGGGCTTCCCAGAATGCATCCCCGTCACGTGATGTTGGCCAGGGCATCCCGTACTCGCCAATCAACAGCGGAGCGCGTTGGAAACGCGCTTCAGCGAGAAAACCCTGGATCATCGTCTCATACTCCTCCAGCGAGCTGTTGGCACTGGCTGGAGTCATCCGAACAGGAGGGTAAAAGTGCGGTGCATAGACGATGCGGGCGCGATGAATGCGCGCTCCCTCGAACGAGAGTGAGCCTGTCCGTGGCGGTGGCGCAATCGGCTGAAAGAACGCCAGGTGTCGGCCATCTATTTTCTGCATGGCGTCGATCATTTTTTGATAGAACGGGATCAGAAAGCGCGTAGCTAGCTCTTCATCGCTCAGGGGGAGTATTCCCGCATGTGGTTCGTTCAGCAGATCGTACCCGACGACAGCAGGCTCATCCTTGTACCGCTCCCACAGCACTTTCCATCCGTTGATGATTGCTTCTTGTTCGCCTCTTTTGTTCTCCCACAGCGCACTCCAGCCTGTCTCCTCAAAATCCGGCAGATCGTATGTAGTCAGCTTGAATGAAGAATACATTCCCACTTGCTTGGCAAACGCGACCATTGAATCGATCTGCGCCATATACCCTGGGTTAGGTTGCCGTCCTATCCATGCTCCGAGCGCGCCCATTGTGAGACGAATGCACTGATAGTTAGCACCCATGGCGCGCATCCGACGATAATCGTCTATTGTATAATCGTATCTCACACCACGGCCATGAGGAGTTGTGACGAAACCACGAAGAATGACGAGGCGCCCTTGCGAATCAATGAGATGTTCCTCGTTGGCATCAATCCAATCGAAGGTAGCAATTCGGGCATGATCGCGCACCAAAGCCGAAGCAGGGGTGAGTGGTGTAGAGGCAGTCCACGCTGCCACTAAGATGCCTAAGAGCCCAAACAGAGTAATACGAAATGCCCCGTGCATGGTGTTCTCCTCTTTCGCTATTTTATCCCATGCCAGGGTAAGATATTATATTATCGCGATGGACAACGCTGCCCATCTATTGCTCTCTTTCTAGTTCGGCGATCTGCTCCTCAACGCCCTTGGCCTCAGCCTTGAGAGCTTCTAGATATTCTTTGAGCTCTGCGATTCGTTCTGATTTCGTAAAAAAGCGTCGCCGAAAGCCCCTAGTACCGTGATCACCACAGCCGCACCCACGCCCATGTCTGTGACGCTCT
The DNA here is from genome assembly GCA_964473325.1 of uncultured Thermotogae bacterium. GTDB lineage: Bacteria > Bipolaricaulota > Bipolaricaulia > RBG-16-55-9 > DRXL01 > JANXCC01. Next base: position 59,974 of record CAYYOG010000003.1, on the reverse strand, counting down.
CTGCGTTCTTGACAGCACATATTCCCTCACTCCCTCCTTTCAATTGCGAGAAATTCCTTGAGCAGCATCGCTGTGCTCTCGGATGACGCGCAATGCCGGACGAAGACTGAGGAGCATTAGCAAAGTCATGATGATCGCTGAACTCACGCACCAGATACAGACAGCCCCGATAACAAACGGCTCCAAATACGTGAGATAGATCGAGAAGAGCACACCAAAGAGCGTCATGGCTAAGACGAACAGCGGCGCATAGGCCGAGAACTTCCCTGAACCCCACCGTCCCCAAAACCAGACCACAAGAATAGCAATATACCCAATAACACCGAGGACGCCCACAGGGAGCACACCGAATAATTTCGCGTACGGGCTGCTCTGCACGGTATTGCAGTCCCCCACAGGGCCGCAGAAGGCCGCTACGGCTTGAGTCTCCACATAGGCTAAGTACGCTGCTATGGCCATGCCCAGCACAGATAACACTATCAAAGCACCATCGCGCCATCGTGAGGACGACCTTACAGGGGCTCCTTGCATGACGCGTATTATCTGTATGAAAACGTATATCACGGCAAGTATCATGCCAATCAAGACGGCGATAGCTAGCTCAAACCCGCGGGAGAACCCCTCTTTAGGAGACAGCGTCTCTGAAAGCTCCGGAACTTGCACATCGGGAGGGGTGAGCGAAGGCTGCTCTTCCTGAGCTGGAGGTTCTCGCTCCGGCGCCGATGGCTCTACTAGTTCAGCTGTAGCCATCTCTTCGTTCTGTTGCGGTTCGGGAGAACTCTCCTGGGGTTCAGGAGGCTTCGGAGCTGGTAAGATATCCGCAAGAGCTGGGACTCGCGGGAAGTCCACCCCACCAGCTGCAAGATATTTTTCTATTAGGTGGGGCAGCTCCGCAGGGATCTGTAGTGATCCAATGAGTACCTGGTCGCCAATGACCAGGAACGGTACCCCGATATCCCCGCGAGGAATCCCGAACTCTCGTCCTATAGCGTAGAGGCGCTCAAAGTCTTGTCTAGTTTCAATTTCGATGAACAGAATATCCAGCTGAGCGCCATATTTCTCCTGCAAGGGCGGCAAGACATTCGTGATGACCTCATGGCAGTGAGGGCACGTCCTCATCCAGAAGAAGACGGCCCGCACTACGGGAGTCTCTCCCGTCTGCGCCGCCGTCGCACTCACACCGAGCAACAGCCCAAGTGCAAGACTAATAACTAGACGCATCGCTCACCCCTTACGCATATATCTTAATCCATTTGCCCCTCTTGCTTCAAGGCTTGACCGATAACGTCTCTGGACAGAGAGAGAGTCTCTCTCTACAATTTTATAGTATGAAATTCATCGACGAGTATCGCGACGCGAAGCTTGCTCAACACTACGCACGCCTGATCGCCCAGATCACGAAACATCCCTGGACGATCATGGAGGTCTGCGGCGGCCAAACGCACGCCATTATCAAATTTGGGATAGATGAGCTTTTGCCCAGAGAGATCACGCTCGTTCATGGTCCTGGCTGTCCCGTCTGCGTCACCCCGGTCGAGATCATAGACAAAGCGATTGAGATCGCTGCTCGCCCCACTGTGATCTTCTGCTCGTTTGGCGATATGCTGCGCGTTCCCGGCAGCAAGACAGACTTGCTCTCAGTCAAGGCCCAAGGCGGCGATGTGCGCATTGTCTACTCGCCCTTGGACGCTGTGAAACTCGCCAAAGAGAACCCTACCAAAGAAGTCGTCTTCTTCGCCGTAGGGTTTGAGACCACCGCTCCCGCTAATGCGATGGCGGTACACCACGCGTACGTACAAAACGTGAAAAATTTTTCGATGCTTGTCGCGCACGTCTTAGTCCCCCCAGCAATGGAAGCAATTCTCTCTTCGCCCAGCAATCGCGTTCAGGGCTTTTTAGCCGCTGGACATGTCTGCACCGTGATGGGCTACACAGAGTACGAGCCTATAGCAAAAAAATATAAAGTCCCGATCGTCGTGACGGGCTTTGAGCCATTAGATATCCTCCAGGGCGTCTATATGTGTGTCAAGCAATTAGAAGAGGGGCGCTATCAAGTTGAGAACCAATACACGCGCTCGGTGCGCCGCGATGGTAATACCAAAGCGCAAGAGCTTATTCGTGAAGTCTTTCGTGTTGTCCCGAGAAAGTGGCGCGGCATCGGAGAGATCCCGCAGAGCGGATTGGGCTTGACAGAAAAATATAGAGAGTTCGACGCCGAGAGAAAGTTCGGCTTGACAGATCGCTCCGTCGCAGAATCGTCGGAGTGCATAGCGGGGCTGGTCTTGCAAGGGGTGAAAAAACCCCATGAATGTCCGGCATTTGGGACGCGTTGCACGCCAGAGCATCCCTTAGGAGCACCGATGGTCTCGTCTGAGGGCGCGTGTGCCGCGTATTATCGCTATCGGAGGGAGCACAAAGATGGCTGACGACTTCGCACTGAGCTGCCCTATTCCTATCGCGGAGTACCCCCAGATCCTGCTCGCGCATGGGGGCGGCGGCAAGCTCATGCACCACTTGATCGAAAAGATCTTCGGCGCGGCGTTCGCCAATGAATATCTCAATGAACGCCACGATGGCGCACGATTCACCCTCAACGGAGCTAAGCTCGCGTTCACCACAGATTCTTATGTCGTGCGCCCGCTCTTCTTCCCCGGCGGCGATATCGGCAAGCTCGCGGTCTACGGCACCGTGAATGACTTAGCCATGTGCGGCGCGCGCCCGCTCTTCTTGAGTGCCGGGTTCATCTTAGAAGAAGGGCTGCCGATGGAGACCCTCTGGAAGATCGTGCAGTCGATGAAGGAAGCCGCCCAAAAAGCGCACGTTCAGATCGTCACCGGCGATACCAAAGTCGTCGACAAGGGCAAGGGCGATGGCATCTTCATTAACACTGCAGGGATCGGCGTGATTGAGCATAGCTTGACGATCTTCCCCAAGAGTGTCCACCCTGGAGATTGTATTCTGCTCAACGGTGACGTGGGGCGTCACGGCATCGCGATCATGGCTGTGCGCGAAGGGCTCTCGTTTGAGAGCGAGATCGAGAGCGACTGCGCGCCGCTCGCTTCCCTAGTGCTGAAGCTCATTGAAGAACAGATCGAGATTCATTGCTTGAGAGACTTAACACGCGGGGGCTTGGCCAGTGCGCTCAACGAGATCGCGCACACTGCAAACGTCAATATTTCAATAGACGAGAGCGCCGTCCCCGTGCGAGAAGATGTGCAAGGCGCGTGCGAGATTCTGGGGCTTGATCCCCTCTATGTCGCCAACGAGGGACGTTTTGTCGCGTTTGTCTCTGAGAGAGATGCTGAGCGCGCTCTGAAGATTCTCAGAAGTTTTTCACCCGATGCTGCGCTCATCGGGCGTGTCTTGGAGCAGCCCGCAGGGATGGTAACCCTGCGAAGTCGCATCGGTGCTTCAAGAATCTTAGACATGCTGAGCGGGGAGCAACTGCCGAGAATTTGCTGAAAGCTCACAAGAGACAGAAGCCAAAGCGCCCCGGTTGCACAGCTTCTATCGGTGGATCGTCAGCGCTCCATGCAGCGTTCAACGGCGGCTCATGAGCAACTCTTTTCGCACGTCGCTCGATATATCTCAGCTCCCAGAGCACCCGCCGCGCCGCCCACGTCCGCTCAGCCCGTAACGCTCTCTCCATCAGAGACCGATCTGGTGTGCCCAGCCATGTGAGAAGATCTTCGGCATACTGTGGGATACCTTTCCCAAGGAGCCTCAACACATGAGAAGAGCTACACTCTTCAAGGGTTCTCACGTCAGCCAAGAGGAACTCCCCAAAGACGCGCGAGCGCTCTGAAGGCGTCAGATCAAGTTGAGAGCCTTCCAAAGAGGGAGATCCTTGAGCAACCAGCCAGTGAGTGCTCAGATACCGTGGGAAGACTAGCGAAGTTCGCCACACAAATTCGCAGAGAGCGTGCAGCGCACTCTGAGCTAAGTCGGGAAATCGAGCGCAGGCGTGTTGGAGAAAGTGCTGGCGTGTCTGAGCGTGCGCTGCCCAAGCGCGCAGATATTTCCCATACGCATCGGGCTCTGCGAGAGCCAGCGCTGGGCTCAATAAAAAAGCTAAAAGCGTCGTGCGCAAGAGATACGTGACCCCACCGCTTGTCGTTGGGTCTGGAACTGTGCCTACTACAGTGATCAGCTCACGGCGCTCGCCCTCGCCAACAACAACTGAGACGTTGATGTCGCTGAGCACATCGAAGACCGAACGCGACAGCCCCGGCGCATCACGCAGTTTGATCTCAGAGAGTTCGTAGACGGTGTACGCACGGCGGGCGCACAAGCGCAAAGTGTTGAACACCACACCGCGCGTGCCGATCCAACGACGCCATTGTCGGGTGTCTGCTTCTAAGAGCACCATACTCTAGACGCACACACCTAGCCCTTCAAGAACACGCTGGGCGAGCCGACGCACAATCTCGTTGGGATCATGCGCAGCAGCTCGGCGTAAGCCAGCGATGATATCTTCCGAGACGGACTGATGAGCCAAAGCCTTGACAGCAGCCACGCGCGCCGGTAACGGTTGCTTGGCTTCTAAGCACCGGAGCAACGCAGCAACAGCTTGAGAACCGCCGATCTTGCCCAACGCTGTGGCTGCCTCCATTTTGACAAAAGGGTCTTCGGCGCTCTCTAAGACAGCCACCAGCGCGGGCACAGCTCGCGGGTCACGCTTCTCCCCTAACAGATAAGCTACCTCGCGGCGCTTGAGCGCCCGCCAGTGCGAGAGCGCGCGAATCAACCCCTCTACATAGTCTTCATCACGGCTCACCATAATGCTACTGCACAATGAGGATATTTGTGCGTACGTGGTCAGCGATCTTCGCTGCCGTCGACCCCATGTGGAGCGGCCAGATCTTCGAATGCCCCTTGTGCCCAATCACCAAGAGATCAAAGTGATTCTCTTCGGCAAACCGCACAATCGTCTCGACTTCGTGACCGGCAACAATATGACATTCGAGCCGTATCCCCGCTCGCGCCGCGATCTCCTGAGCTTTCTCGGCAACTTCGTCGAAATAATCCAGCTCTTCTCGTTCGGCTTCGATCACTTCGCCCAGCGAGGCTGCATAATGGGGCAGATGCTCTTCCACCGAGAGTTGATGCAGCTCTGCACCGTAACGTCGGGTGAGATCAACCGCAACTTCGAGCGCCCGAAAGGCGTTCTCCGAGCCGTCATTGGCGACCAAAATCTTGTGAAACACAGACCCTCCTTACTGTTGAGCCGTCTCTTCGACCAGCGCCGGCTGGGAAGACTCTTCTTCTTTATGATGAAGTTCTACTAACGCGTGATGGGGATGGAAGAATCTCTGGGCGATGAACGTCGGCACGATGGCGCTGGCCACTACGACCGCAACGAGAACCGAGAATTGCAATTGATCAATCAAACTTGCCTCCAGCCCCGCCACGGACGAGAGCGTCCCCATCGTCAGCCCGGTGCTCATCAGCAGCGTCGTGTACATCGCTTCTTTGGGCAGATAGTGCCGCGCCAGAGGGTACACCCCGACGATCTTAGCGATCTGCTTCACCGCGAACAGAATGAGAAAGAGCGCCGCGCTGGACCATAAGAGCGACAGCGAGATCTTCGTGCCCCCGCTTAGGAAGAAGATCGGCGTGATGAACGCAAAGCCCACGACGCGCAGCTTGCGCTGGAGCCGGATGTTCTTTTGGAAGAGCCGCGACATCACCAGCCCCAGCATGAACGCGGGCAGGATCGCGTGGCTCAGCCCCAGCTTGGCAAAGTACATCAAAATCACTAAGAGCAAAAAGAGAAATTTTATCTCCGGCTCGATGACCCGATCCCCATAGCGAGCAAAGAGCCGTGGCGCGATCCGGGGCGCAAGCAGAATAGTTATAAGAGAGATCAGCACGAACCAGAGCGTATTAAGATTGAACTCTAAGAGCACGAGTGCTAAGGCTGCTGCGGTGCCAAAGTCGGTCACAAAGGTCGCGGCCATGATCAGTTTTCCTACAGAGGTGTGGGTCAGTCCGGTCTCGACGAGCACGGCGTAGACGACAGCAAGCGATGTGGTCGAGAGAGCGACGCCGGCGATCTGCGCGGCCTTCCACTCCCAGCCCAACAGATAGTGACAGATGAGCATCGTGCCGAGGAAGGGTGCCAAGAACGAGATGCCCCCAATAAGAAGACTCTCTTTGAACTTGGCCCGCATCACGTCGAGATCGACTTCAGCTCCTGCCAGAAACGTCAAGAGAATCCCGCCCAGGCTCGCCATATAAGCGACCCAGGGGAGAGCCGTGACGCCCAAGAAGTTCCCAGCGAGCACGCCGAACGCGATCTCGATGATCGCGGCCGAAAGCCCTAACTCGACAGAGAGAATACTAGAGAGAAAGATCAAGCCCGCCAGCACCGTCCCGACATATAGGTCTTGCACATCAACCGACCCCTTATCCACATGAAGAGTCTTAGGTAGGAGTCATCAGTCCGACGTGCCCGGACGGTTGACGGCGGACTCCATCGCCAAAGAATATTCTATCCGATAGCGCCCGGTTCGTCAAAGAACAAAAAAGAAGAGGAGCATAAGCCGGATTCTGTGCCGACTCTGTCCAAGAGTCGGTGAGGGCCATCTCTCTCTGCGACCTACCCGGGCACGATTCGAGCGGGCCACTCTCAGACGCGCCCTTACTTGGTCTTGCTCCGGCCGGGGTTTGCCGTGCCCCCGACTCTCGCGAGCGGGGCGGTGGGCTCTTACTCCACCGTTTCACCCTTGCCCGCACCGGCGGCGCGTGCCGCCGGCCGCTGGCGGTCTCTTCTCTGTGGCACTTTCCAAGGATCGCTCCTTCTCGCCTTGCGGCGAGCGGCCTGCCCCGTGGAGTCCGGACTTTCCTCCCCAGGCTTCGTCTGGACAAGCTTCGCTTGACCTTCATCTTCGCCAGCCTCTGGCTGGCGAAGGCGTACAGTCCAGGCGGAGCCTGGGGCGGCCCTCTGCTCCTCTTCGCTCATAATTATACCATGAATGTAATGCCCGTCATAGTCTCCTCTCTCCCCCGACCGTAAGATAAGCCAGTACACAAGGAGGCTGGCATCCATGGCAGAAGCAGAAGCCCGCTTGGTGGGCACCATCGAAGAATGGCAAGATTTGGGAAACGGCCACGAGCTCTCGTACATTCACGCCGCAGCGGAATTGCTTGCGAACGATCTCATCCAGTTATTAGCCCATAACAAAGAACTGCGGACTCGACTCCAGGCTGCGGGTAATAGACTGAGCCTATCATTAATAATCAGACTTGACGCCGAGGACGAGCGGGAGCGCAAGCCGGAGGTGAAGCTCAAAGCGAGCTTGAACTAGCGTAGGCGGGAGTAGCCGCAGCGTGGGCAGCTCCGATAAGCCGCGCGCGCTCCCTGGCGCGTATACGTCTGATAGAGGCGCATGCGAGCGCCACAGCGCGGGCAGCGATTTCTAAAAAGAGCCCGCACACCAAAGGCTACCCCTCCTAGCCCTATAAGCCCTAGCACCATCCAGATCCATAAAGACCGCCCCCCAGAGACGCTAGGGGGCGGCTGCCCATAGCTGCCCTCGAGCATCGCCTGGAGGGCTCGCACCGATTCTTCGATAGCTGTCTTAATGCGCTGGCGCTCCAGATGATACTTCAATCCCCCTCGCATACGCTCAAGGTGTTCCGCAAGGAAGCGCCCACGAATATCATCACTGAGACGGATCTCGAACACCCAGCGGTTCTCCGTCTGTTCCTTCACGAAGACTAAGAGCACAGTGCCCTTGCCGAGCTTCCACGACTCCCAGATCCGCTGAGCGTAGATCGCAGCGTTGTCGTATGGGTCGTAGACCGTCGCTAAGATGACGAACTGGACGTTGAAATTTTCTCTGATACTCTCTAGCTGCTCCTCGAGCTCTGCGCGCGCGCCCCCCAAGGCAGCCGCGTAATCGTTGATCGCCCCCATCTGGCGGGGCAGCACGATCTCTTCATCGTCTTGGGCGTGTAATAAGGCTCCCACTAAGATAGTCAACAAGGCGACAGCGACTCCTACAAGACGCATAGCTACCCTCCCACCAGACTGCGCCTGCACGCTGTGCGTGAGCTTCATCTGCGTCCGACCGGACGAAGGCGAACAGTCCAGACGAAGTCTGGTTACCTTACGTACAGCAATCGGGAGCAGTTCTCGCACGTGACAATCTCATAGCGCACGCGCTCCACAGTGATCTCGCTGACGCGCAAGTTGCACCCGGTGCAGACCCCATTGTGAACGGGCACGATTGGGTCCTCATAGCGCGCTCGCAGCTCCTCATAGCGCTGCAAGAGCTTGCCTTCCACCGCAGCCGCGCGCTGTGCCCGCTCCCTCTCAAGCCGCTCTAGCGCCTGAGAGTGCTCAGCGATCTCCGCATCGATTTGGGCAATGTCCTGATCTATCTTCGCCTTCCATTTGAGGAGGTCTTCCTCAGCCTTGCGGATGAGGGGAGTCTGCTGCTCCACTTGGGTGATCAACGCGATGGCTTCGTCTTCTAGCTGATCGATGCGGATACGGGAGTGCTCCACGCGGGTGCGCAGCGCTTCCATCTCTTTATAGCTGAGCAAGCCCGTGCGCAATTTTTCTGTGTCTGCGCGGATCTGGGCATCTAAGTCGTCGACCTCACGGCTTTTTTCACGGCTTTGGCGCTGGAGCTCCTCAAACGCGCGTTTCTTGGCGAGAAACTCGTTCTGTTCGCGCGCCATCGCTTCTATCAATGCGGCACGACGTCGCTGTAGTCCTTCAATCTTGCGAGTCTGCTCGCGGATCGCCGCGTCGTGACGGTTCAGCCCCAGCAATACCTCCAGCTCCGCAGTCATAGACAGTTCTATGATATAAAGAAACTGAGAACTGTCAAACCCTGAGCTGTCCTTGACAGCTTCAAGAGACTCTGCTATGATAAAAACCACCTAACTGGGAACCGTCAAACTCAGAACTGTTCCGTGGGCCCGTAGCTCAGTTGGGAGAGCGCTTGAATGGCATTCAAGAGGTCAGGGGTTCAAGTCCCCTCGGGTCCACCAAATTTTTTAGAGCAAGCCCCGAACGCGCAGCGGCTCTAGAAACTGCTCTCGTGTGATCGTGGGAGCGACCTTGAACGCCTCCTCCAAGACCCGTTGGCGCTCGGCTTCGCTGGTCGCTTGCGCGTACTTGCGGCGCAGCTTCCAGAGCTTCTCGCGCCGATGGCGCCGCCGCGCAATCACCTTGGGATGCGTCGGTTTACCCATCACCGATCACCTCCACAAGAGAGTTAGCCAGTTCCGAGTTGACAGTTTTTCAGTTAGGGAGAGTAATTATAGCTGGCTTTGCGGAGCCTGTCCATGATCGCCCGACCTAGGCCACGTTCTTCAACGGTCTCCACAACGATTACGTCGACCCCGTGGGCATCAAGCTCGCGCAGCACCCGAAAGAGCCGCCGCGCGTATTCTGAAAAATCTGTGGGCATTTGAATCACGGAAAGCACGGCAGGGTCCGGAGAACACTGAAGACGGTTCTGTCTGATCATCACCCCAACTCGTTTCCCATCCTTGAGTAAGTCGCGCACGATCTGCTCCAGCTCTGTTGGCTCAGCAAGCAGAAGCGGCGCTCGCGGGGCGTAGTGGCGCCAGCGCGTCCCCGGGGAGCGCTTCGCCGCTTCTATCGATGAAGAGCTGAGCACGCGCACTTCACCCAAAATCTCTTGGAGCGTTTCGAGGGTCACCCCGCCGGGACGCAAGATCATCGGCGGCTCTTGCGTCAGATCTAAGACAGTCGATTCGACGCCGATGGGAGTAGGACCGCCATCTAAGACAAGATCGATCCGTCCGTCTAAATCTTCGAGAACGTGTTGAGCTGTCGTTGGGCTGGGACGGCCAAATCTGTTCGCTGAGGGCGCGGCGATGGGGCAGCCGCTCCGTTCGATGAGCTTTCTCGCAACAGGATGACTGGGTATGCGCACAGCGACTGTATCCAGCTCGCCGGTGGTAACGCTGGGGACTTTTTCGGTTTTGGGCAAGACGAGCGTTAAGGGGCCAGGCCAGAACTTTTTTACTAAACCCCAGACTCTTGCAGGAATATGCCGAGCCAAGAGCGTCAGCTGCTGTACGTGGGCAATATGAACAATCAACGGGTCATCGACGGGGCGCTCCTTCGCGATGAAGATCTTGCGGACGGCGTCTTCGTTGAGGGCGTCAGCCCCTAAGCCGTAGACGGTCTCTGTAGGGAAAGCAACTAATCCTCCAGAGCGAATGATCTGGGCCGCGCGCTCGATGCCAGCATCATTAGCAGAAAGAATCTCTGTACGCACGCGCTCATTATAATCGAGCGCTAGCGTACCTTCACTTGGCCGTCGCCAAAACTAAGCCCTGTGACCTCCGTGTTCGTCTCTCCGCCGATGACTATTGGTGTCTGGGCGCTGGCAGCCCATCTCAGCGTGACGATGTCCCCTGGCGCTCCCCAAACTGATAGAGTTACTCGCGCGACGATTCCGGAGCTGATCCCTCCAGGGCTAGGCTTAACGAGAGCGAAGCGCAGCTCGCGGTCATGTATCACGAATGCCTTGACAACGAAGCCATTCAAGCCCGTGAGCGACTGCACCGTCACTCTCCCAGGAGGATAGGTGATCCGCCCCTGGAGCGAGGCCACGCCGCCCTGAGCCGTCACGTTTTGCACGGCCAGATCGAGCGTGCGCGTCGCACCGTTGGGCATCGAAGTCGAAGTGATAAATAGCGAGGGGCCGGACGGCGGAGGCGGGCCCGCAAACTCCGAGCAACTCGTCAGAGTTCCTAGCAATCCCATCATGAGGAGCAGTGCCGCGAACCCTCTGCAGCGAGATACTAGCAAGAACGCCAACGCGGGCACGGCGAGCACAAACCAAGGGATTCCCGTGGGCAGCCCAATCCCCTTCCTGGCAATCGCCGTCGCGTCAGCGGAGTCTACGTCACTGTCTTGGTCGACGTCAGCAGCTAAGAGCTGTATCCCCGCGAGCGTGATGAACCCGTCGGCGTGCTGCTGTGCTAGGCGCGCGTCAATCACGTTGACCTTTCCGTCACCGTTGACGTCACCAAGAGTTGCTACGATCACGTGCACCGCATCTGTTGCCGTTGCAGTACCAGCAGTCGTCGTGGCGTCAGTGACTGTCACAGAGAGATCATAGATGCCATGGGCAAATGGGCTAGGGAGCGTGCATAGCTGAGAGTTCGTCCCCATGCTGATAGCTCCACCGCCGCAGCTTGTCCCGTTGACGTTGATCTCCGCAGTGCCTGCTTCGTCGCTAGTGAAGCTGACAGAGAAGCTCTCTCCTGGGTAGAGATACACGGGCGCGGTTGCCCTAGGACTGATGATCGTGACATAGGGAGGCTTATGAGCCTTGGGCGTGCCGTTGATGGGATTACTTTGGGCATCCAAGCCATTGCGATAGACCCCGTTATTCGTCGCCCAATTCGTATCTGAGTCTGGAGCGAGCAAGTCCAAACGCTCCATCGTTGCTCGTGGGAAATCGTTTCCGGCGGGCCAAGGGCCACCGTCGCCGTTGGCAGTGTCTATGACGTTCCCCGACGGGTCTTTCAAGATCAGGCTCTCCCCAGAATTAGAGAGAGCTCCGGTGTAGATCTGATCGGCAGGAATGTCGCTGACTGTGCTGTCGTCGGTGCGCTCCAGCAAGAAAAACCCGCGCGCAGGGATGGTACCAGAGAGCACTATTGAGGGCACCCCATCAGCTGCTTCTAAGCGCCACCACACAAGACTAATCGCGCGATCAGTATTGTTATAGAGCTCAATCCATTCATCGTTGGCACTAGCTTCTGTCCCCATCCACGCGATCTCGCTGATCACGACGTCACGGGCATTGTAAGACGCGCGCTGGCGCGGGGCTTTCGGTGTGCCGTTGATGGGATTATTATTCGCGTCAAGCCCATTGCGATGGACACCGTCGTTGGTATCCCAGTTTGCGTCAGAGTCGGGAGCTGTGGGATCAATCCGTTCCATTGTTGCTCTTGGTGAGGCAGTTCCGGCGGGCCAGGGGCCGCCATTGCCATTGGCTGTGTCTATGACAATATTGTTTGAGTCTTTCAGCAAGAGCTTCTCGCCGCTATTGCTCAACGCCCAACTAGATCCATCATTGCCGTAGACAAGATCAGCAGCGATGTCACTGACAGTATTATCATCAGTTCTCTCCAACAGAAAGAACCCGTGGGCGGGGATAATCCCGGAGAGCACGATAGTAGGCGTGCCGTCTTCAGCTTGGAGCTTCCATCCCGTCAGATCGATATCATAATCAGTGTTATTATACAGCTCGATCCACTCGTCATTGGCACTCGCTTGCGTGCCCATCCACGCGACCTCGCTGATAACGACGTCGCGTACAGAAGCCGCGTGGGTTACTGACTGTTGACCAAGGAAGCCGACAATAACCCCTATAAGAAGAGCTGCGAAGATCCTTCGATGGCTCATAGGACCCTCGATTCTTTATGGGTCTTAACTGTAGCACAATCGCGATGCACAAGTCAAGAAGACAAAATTTCACGTTGGAACCGTGATAATCGTTCTTTTGCTGCTCATTCGTGCAACTTTTTTGGCTTGGCGTGGGCAATCAGCACGTGCACCCCGCGCTCCTCTAAACGCCTCTCCAACAGGCGCTTCAGCTCGTCTTCAGAAGCCTGTTCCATCTGAATTTCATCTACGGCGTCTGCGCCGCAAGCCTCGACTAACACCCGCAGCCGCTCCAGCCCTGGTATGGGCTGGGCCCCCGGCGTCATCGCTGAAAATTTATTATAGAGAACGATCACCAAGACATTGTGCTTGTGCTCGACGGCGTTCAACAGACCCGTGATCCCCGAATGGATAAACCCCGTGTCCCCTATGATCGCTATGCCTTTGCGCCCAGCAAGACTCATCCCCGCTGCCGTTGAAATAGACGTCCCCAACGCATACGCCGTGTCAATTATTTGCGGCGGGAAATACCCGTGCAGAATAGAACAGCCTACGTCGCCCGCGACGAAATATCCCTCAGGCAAGACCTCATCTAAGACCTGATAGAGCAGCTCAAAGCCCCCGCAGGGCAGGTCTAAGATCCCCCCGCTCACCTGGGTGGGGATATCAAGATGGAGCTCACCGCCGCTGCGCCCCCAGGCTTCAGCTATGTGCTGCGCTTCTAACTTCCCGATTCTAGGCAGATGCCCTGTCAGCCGCCCAAAGACTTTTGTTTTTAACCCATGCCGTGCTATCAGCGCATTCACGGACTCTTCGACAATCGGCGCGATCTCTTCGACGACCAGCACGCGCTCTAAGTTTTTCAAAAAGCTCACCAAGGCCCGCTCCGGCAATGGATGCGCATACCCCAATGCGAAGTGATTCTTCTCGGTAACGAGCGTCGAGACAAACCCACAAGAGACGACGCCGCGGGAGAGTTCTAAGTTCTGAGTTCCCTGTTTTACATTGAACCGGGAACTGTCAAACTCAGAACTGAGAACTGTCAAGGGCGAGTCTTCGACGAGCTCGCAGAGCTGAGGGTAGATCTTCTGATAGTAATACTTATAGCGATCCAAGATGAGGTTCTTCCACGCGCGATCTCGGTCAAATCGGGCTTCGACGGTGAGGGGCATCTCGCTAGGGCGGCCCTCGCCCTCGAGCAAGCGCGCCGTCACCTGCATCATCACCGGGATGCCTAACGTCCCCGACAATTGAAGACCCTCAATCGCAGCATCGCTGACGTACTGCGGGCCAGGTGGTGTCAAGACGGGCATATGAGCAAGCTTGGCGTACCAGCGCGAGTCTTGCTCGTTTTGGGATTTAGCGGCGCCAGGATCGTCCCCAGCTATCAGTAAGAGCCCCGCGCCGATCCCGTGCGTTACCGCTGTCACTAATGGATCAGCTAAGACGTTGATCCCGACTTGCTTGACGATGACGACGCTGGGCAAGCCTGCTACAGAAGTACCCAACGCTTGGGCAAACGCGACTTTCTCTTCCGTGCTGATCTCGACGTGCAGCCCTTGCTTGGCGCACTCGTCTAACAACGCAGTACAAGGGTCGCCGTAGATGCCCGTCACAAGCGCGATCTTGTTCTTCTTGAGTGTCTGCACGAGGGCTTCTCGCGCGGTCTTCATGCTCATCACCTCACGACAGTTTTTTTCAGTGTGTTAGTTTGACAGCTCTTTTAACTATGCGAGGGCCGAAACCCAATGCCAAAATCGTTCCCCGACTTGTGCTGCCCTCCCAGCTCTCTTTGCAAAAGCCACTGCGACTGCAAGAACGCTTTATACACGTTCTGGATCGCTGTAAAGAGCGTGTGCTTGGTGAGACCGTCAGAGAAGATCTCTTGCTGCAAGATCAACTGTCGCAGAATCCCCTGGGGATGGATCATCCCAAAGCTGATGGGAAAGCGATTCAGCTCTATGCTCAGCTCGCGCAAGATCTTTTCGCGCTGGGGCTGGGCGAGCTTCTGAAAGAGCCCCTGCACGTCGTCAGCGATGTTGACGCTCACTTCAACCAAGATTCTGTCCGGGCTCGCTTTGGGATTGATGATGCTGACGGTCGTCGGCTGGTTCTTCGGATGATTCGCTAATAGAACCCAATTGGCGTTGGGGTGCTCGACGTAGCGATTAAATTGCCCTTCTTCAACAAGCCAGTTTTCGATCTGCTCTTTCATAATTTGCATTATAGACAAGATCGAGTAGGATTGCACATCAAGAGACTATGGATAAGTATGCGCAAGTCAATCGCGCCGTCTGGGACGAGTGGACTGCTATTCACGCGCAATCAAAATTTTACGATCTTGAGGGTTTTAAGGCGGGAAAGCTTTCGTTGCACTCTATTGAGATCGAAGAGCTCGGAGACGTCTCGGGGAAATCGCTCTTACATTTGCAATGTCACTTTGGCATCGACACGCTTTCATGGGCACGATTAGGAGCGAAAGTCACGGGGGTAGATTTTTCAGAAAAAGCTATCGCGCTTGCGCGGTTGCTCAGCCAAGAACTCGCAATCCCGGCGACGTTCATCTGTGCAGACATCTATGAGTTGCCTAAGCTTTTAGACCAAAAATTTGATATTGTTTTTACGTCCGGGGGAGTCTTGTGCTGGCTGCCGGACCTGAAGCGCTGGGCCGGTGTTGTCGCACACTTCTTGAAACCAGGCGGAATCTTTTACATTCGCGAGTTTCACCCTTTTGCGCTGGTCTTCGATGACCGGGAGGGGTGCACTGAGCTGCGCGTGGCCTACCCGTATTTTCATGCTCCGGAGCCATTGCAATGCCCCATCAAAGGTTCTTACGCCGACCCGAGCGCAACCGTCTCCCAGACTGTCTCTTATCAATGGGTACACAGCTTGAGCGATATCATCAACGCCCTGATCTCCGCCGGCTTACGGATCGAATTTCTGCATGAGTTTTCTTACTGTACGTTTCAGATGCTGCCGTTGTTGGAGCAGGGAGCCGACGGCCTGTGGCGGCTCAAAGATCACGAGATCCCGTTAATGTTCTCGCTCAGAGCGACAAAGTCTTAGCGCGGGCCCTGTGGGAGCGTTATGGCAAGCGCGAGATCAAAGAGCGTTTCTTCTGTCGTGCGCTCGGTTCGAGAACTTGGGCACCCAAGACTGGTAGTCTAGCCTTCCTCCTCTCTCTGGGGTACAATGGGTAACACGAAAGGGGTTGAAACCATGCGCACGCGCATCGCGATTCTCAGCCTTTTAATAGTGATTGTGTTTGGCCCGCTTGTGCTCCTTGCCCAGCAGCAAGCCCCAGCCCAAGTCGTCTTCCCAGACGACGCGAAATTTTCTGAACTCCAAAGTGCCTTCCAAGAGAAGACTCAAGTGAGTGGCTCCGCGTGGGCCGACGAGTTTCAGAAGCGCCAACCGTTCGGGCAAGTGCGCAGCAGTACCGGCATCACCGGGACTCTGTTCACTGAAGCATTTGCGCTCGTAGCTCTAGTCGCTGGCCAAGTCCCGTATATCGTCTACGGGACGATTGACATCCCACAGGGCGCAAAGCTCTCCGGACGGGACTTTTCAGGGAAATACGGGATCGTCGTCATTGCTAATCCGTTCGTTGCAGCGCTTCTCGATATCCCGACGGGCACGATTGCAGCGTTTGTGATCCTCCCCGTAAGCGGGACGACCCCGCTCTTTCCGATCTTCCCTGTCGCGCCCTTTTTGGGTCCCGTAGGGATCTTTCAGATTCTCTTTTCGCTGATCACCGTGCCGACACCAACGCCCCCGGCGCCGCCGGCTCCCCAAATTCCGCAAGGCCCCGCACCGACCTGCCCACAAGACCTGCCTAACAAGAGCGAAGTCAACGCACCAATGAATGCGCCTGCGGTCATCGCAACGGTCTCTGACACTGCAAAACTCTTTGAGATCGGCGTCGCGCCACCGGCGTTCTTAACTGTGCAGTCATTCGCCCAGTCATTACAGTTCTCGTACACGACTGCCGTCTATCGTCGAATCGGGATCATCATTGGGCCGGGAAGCCAGCAGATCCCCGTGACTCTAGAACTGCCGTTCGTGCTCTTTGTGACTGCCGGACAGAAATTAGCGTGCCTACAAGCAACACCAAAACTCATCAATAACATCCCGACAATCGTTGGGACGCTCAGCACAAATTAGAGGTGTCTATGAAAAAGATACCCTCTCTTCTTTGGCTCTCGCTGGTTTTGGTCTCGTGCACCCTTCTTAGCCAACATGACCTCGACAAGCTCGCTCAACACCGACAGCGATGGCAAGCCCATCAGATCAGGGACTACCGCTACAGATTGCAGACACTCTGCTTCTGTGTGCCGGAGATACGACAACCTGTGGTCATCGAGATCCGGAACGGCCTGACGGTTTCTATCACTGCTGCGGAGAGCGGAGCTCCCGTAGACTTGGAGCATTTCAACCATGTGGATACAATCGAAGAGCTTTTTGATCTCATTGGGGCAGCTCTCAGCGGCAAGGCCGCCCATGTGGACGTCACGTATGACCCAGTGTTGGGGTATCCCAGGCGCATCAGCATTGACCACCTCAAGGGTGCTGTAGATGACGAAATCGAGTACACTGTGACCGATTTCACGATCCTGGGCGAGCCGTAGGAGCATATATGCAAACCAAGTCATTTCAAGATTACTATCCCGATAACTTAAGCTATTGTTACGGCTGCGGCCGGCTCAACGAGCATGGCTTGCACATCAAGAGCTACTGGGACGGCGACGAAACAGTCTGTGTCTTCACGCCGAAGCCCTATCACACGGCGATTCCCGGTTATGTCTACGGCGGGCTGATCGCCTCGCTCATCGACTGTCACTCGACGGGGACAGCATCGGCAGCAGCGTATCGCGCTCAAGGGCGCGAGATGGGCACCGAGCCCCCGTTACGGTTCGTCACGGCCTCGCTCAAAGTTGATTATCTCCGTCCGACGCCGCTGGGCGTTCCCCTAGAAGTGCGAGCGCGCGTCACAGAGATCAGCGGACGCAAAGTGATCGTCGAATCACGACTCATTGCTAATGGTGAAGTCTGCGCGCGTGGGGAAGTCGTCGCGGTGCAGATGCCGGAGCATCTGCTGAAGAGATAATGAGTGCTCTTACAGCTATAGTAATTGCAATGCTTCCGATAGGGGCGTTGGTGTGGCTTGCGCTCCGGCAACCCCTTCGCTTGGAAGTTCGCTGGGGAACTAACGAAAAGCTCGTTCTGTGGAGCCGGTTGGACTTCATCAGCGAGCGCGATGGAGAGACATGCGAGAAGTCATCGGTGCCCTTGGGGTAGGGGTACGGCTCTTCTTTGAGCGGCTGCGCGTCGAACGCGGCACAGCCAAGATCCAGATCGCGACCTCTGACCCTTCGCTCACCGGCATACTCTATGGCTCTGCAGTGGCTCTCCAACAGATTATCCCATATAAGTTCCGTAAATTATCAGTAGAGCTGCACCCGGATTTTGAGTCCGAGCACCCTCAATTCCAAGGCGAGATCTGCTTCTCAATAGTGAGGAGGAACAGCAATGAAAGTCCTCGCGTTCAATAGCAGCCCCACTATGCACAAAGGCGGCACCAGTTTGATCCTCACGCCCTTCCTCCAAGGGATGGAGCAAGCGGGAGCTGACATCGAATTATTCTATCTACGCAAGCTCAAGATCAAGCCGTGTCTGGGGTGCTTCAAATGCTGGTTTGAGACCCCAGGGCAGTGTATCCAAAAAGACGATATGCAGATGCTCTATCCTAAACTGAAGGTTGCAGATGTCATCGTCTTTGCGACCCCAGTCTACGTGGATGGGATGACGGGGACCATGAAGACCCTGATCGAACGATGCATCCCTCTCGTGCATCCCTTCTTCGAGATCAGAGAGGGGCACTGTCGTCATCCCCTGCGCGACGCTGTGAAACGCCCTAAGATAGTGTTAGTCTCTGTCTGCGGCTTTCACGAATTAGACAATTTTGACCCCTTGCTGTCACACATGAAGGCTATCTGTAAGAATCTAGGGAGCGAATTTGCAGGAGCGCTACTGCGCCCGTATGCAGCAGCGCTGCCTCATATGCAGAAGATGGGGCTCCCCGCAGAAGAAATCTACGAAGCCGCGCGGGAGGCAGGGCGTCAGCTTGTGCGCGATGGCGCGATAAAACCCCAGACTCTGACAGCCGTGAGCCGCGAGCTCGTCCCCAAAGAAGTGTACGTGCAGACGATCAATCAGGTCTTCCAACGAGCGCTCGCCGCCCTAGAATCAAAGAAATCTAAATGACCCTCTGTGTCCAGGAACGGAGTGCTTCGAGCAAGGCTTGCAGGTGCTGGCGCGTCTCAGGATGAATCAGCCTTCCCTGGGCATCAAACTTCTGCTCTGCTTGGGAGATATAGAGCTCAGGCTTGGGGAGCACGAACATACCGAGCGCTGCGCAGACTTCGCGCAGATGGAGCTGGGCTCTTACGGTGCCGAAGCGCCCCACACTCACCCCAAAGAGCGCCACAGGCTTGCCCTCGCAAGGCCGGTTCGGCAAGCGTGAGACCCAATCGAGCGCGTTCTTCAGCACCCCTGGGATGGAGTGATTGTACTCTGGAGTCGCAATGAGTAGGGCATCAGCGTCCGCGATGCGCTCTCCCAAAAGCTGCACCGAGTCAGGGAAGGGCTTGATATCTTCATTGTACATGGGAATGGGAGCCAGATCGAAGATCTCCAGGGTCACACTCTGAGGGAGCAGCTCTTGGGCAGCGCGCAGCGCGGCTGTATTATATGAACTCTTGCGCAGGCTTCCGGAAATCCCTAGAATCGTCATACTCAGTAATTATATCGGAAGGAGGCAGGTAATGCAGCCGGTGGTAGGCGTGATCATGGGATCGAAGTCCGATTGGGAGACGCTCCAATACGCCGCGCAGATTTTGGAGCAACTGGGTGTTCCTTACGAGGTACGTGTGGTCTCGGCACATCGCACCCCAGATTTGCTCTTTGAGTACGCTGCAGCGGCGGAGCAGCGCGGGATAGAAGTGATCATCGCTGGGGCTGGGGGAGCAGCGCACCTGCCGGGGATGACGGCTGCTAAGACACTCTTGCCGGTGCTGGGTGTGCCTGTGCCGTCGCAGCTTGCGGGGATAGACTCGCTCTTATCTATCGTGCAGATGCCCGCAGGAGTTCCCGTGGGGACGTTAGCCATTGGTAAGGCTGGAGCGATCAACGCCGCGCTCTTAGCTACCGCGATTTTAGCCAATAAACACCCAGAGTATCGTGAAGCCCTAAGGAGATATCGCAGCGCGCAGACTCAGGAGGTGCTGGATCATCCCGATCCGCGACAGCTATGAGAGTCGGCATTCTTGGCGGCGGTCAATTAGGAAGGATGCTCGCTCTAGCGGGGCTGCCCCTGGGCGTGCGCTGCTGGGTGCTCGATCCCTCACCGGAAGCGCCCGCGCGCGAAGTCGCCACACACATCTGTGCCGACTACCGCGACCCAAGCGCCTTGGAGCAGCTTGCTCAAAGCGTCGACGTCATCACGTATGAGTTTGAGAACGTCCCTGTGGAGAGCGCCCAAGCATTAGCAGAGCGTCGTTCGGTCTACCCTCCTCCGCGTGCGCTCTTAGTCTCCCAAGATCGCCTGAACGAGAAGACGTTCTTTCAGAGCTTAGGGATCCCGACGCCGCGCTTTGCGCGCGTGGACACTTTCGAAGACTTATGCAACGCTGCGGAGCAGATTGGGCTGCCGGCAGTGCTCAAGACCCGGCGCTTCGGCTACGATGGCAAGGGGCAGTATCTCATCCGTGATCGAAACGATATAGAGCGCGCCTGGGCCGCTCTGGGCAGCGCCCCGCTCATCCTTGAAGAGTATATCGCGTTCGAGCGCGAGCTTTCCATCATAGCTGTGCGCGGACGCGATGGCACATGCGCCTTCTATCCCCTTGTAGAGAACTATCATCGAGAAGGGATCCTGCGGCGCTCGCTCGCGCCTGCCCCTCGTCTGGATGAAGATCTGCAAGCCCTGGCCGAAAGCTATGGCAAAAAGATCCTTGAGGCGTTGAACTACGTGGGGACTCTGGCCCTCGAGCTCTTTCATCGCGGGGAGATTCTGGCCAATGAGATAGCTCCTCGGGTGCACAATTCGGGTCATTGGACAATAGAAGGAGCTGTCACAAGCCAGTTTGAAAATCATATACGGGCGATTTTAGGCTTTCCCCTGGGCACGACCAAAGCGCGCGGCCAGTGCGCTATGTTCAATATCATCGGGGAGATCCCAGATTGCCAAGCGATCTTACGGATCCCTGGAGCTCATTTGCATCTATACGGCAAAGCCCCCCGGCCCGGAAGAAAGCTGGGCCACGTGACGTTCTGCGAGCCCTCTGACGAGCTTCTAGCCCCTAAGCTTGCGACGCTGCAGCAGCTTCTCCTTTGAGCACTGATACGCCTGAACGGCGGGGATTTGGGCATGGGCAAATCGCCATATTTGCGTGAGAATCAGGGAAATCCGCACACCCCCTGCGTTCACAAGGCTCTGTAGTGTGCTTCCGACTTGACTTTTGGGCCACTTCTGATCTACAATACAGCTATCTTAGCAACCACTAAAGGGGGTTCACCATGAACAAAGCAGAGCTCATCGAGACCGTGGCCCAGAGGACGGGCATGCCCAAGCGCACCGCGCGCGAGGCCGTCAACACCATCTTCAACGCGATCTCCAAGTCGGTCGCAGAGGGCCAGACCGTACGCATTACCGGGTTTGGCAGCTTTGTGGCCCGGGCGCGCCGCAGCAGCAGCCGCATCAACCCGCAGACTGGCCAGCGGCTGATGGTGCCCAGCAAGGTCGTCCCGGCCTTCCGCGCTGGCCGCGAGCTGAAAGAGATGGTGCGCAAGAGACTGAAGGTCATCGAGGCTGGCGGCAAACTCTCTGTCAAGAGGGCATAAGAACCTAAATCCCTCAACCCCCTTCCCGATTCGGGAAGGGGGCTATGGGGGAAATAAGTCTTTACTTCAAAGGCCGTCCGCCCTTCAGCTCAGATTTTCGCGGTGGGAAGGGCTCGCCTCGTTCGCGTTCGAGTCTCTCGACAGCCGCAGTGAACGCTTCTTCAGCAAGCCCGGCGAGCGTCAGTCCTGGCGTCCAGTAGACGGCGTTCTTGACGCGCTCGATCAAATCGACGGGCAGATGGACTGTCAGTCGCTCTTTTATAATTTTTTTTGTCGCCCCACCTTCAACGAGTTGCCGACTTGGAATGACTGCATCGAGTGGGCTTGTCCCGATGGTGCGTCGCTTGGCCATTCTACTCCCTCCCTCGTTCTTGACGGATGATCTCTAACGCGAGCGCGCGATAGTCCTGTGCGCCATAGCTGCGCGGATCGTAGTGCATAATGGGCTTCCCAAAAGAAGGGCACTCCGCCAGACGGACGTTCTCGCGAATAACTGTCTTATAGACAAGGTTCCCGAAACGGCTCTGGAGCTGTTCGACGACTTCTTGGGCATGGCGCGTGCGCCCGTCCACGCGGCACGCCAAGATCCCACAGATCTCGAGATCTGGGTTGAGCCGCTCTCTAACGACATCAACGGTCTGCAGAAGCTGAGCCAAGCCTTCCAGTGCCAGCACGTGGGCTTCAACCGGGACGAGCACTTCGCTGACAGCTGCTAGCGCATTCACGGTCAAAATCCCCAGCGCCGGCGGGCAGTCTATCAAGAGATAGTCCCAGCGATCTTTGGGGAGATTATGGACTTGGCGTCGCAAGATCGTCTCCGCGCCGACCTCTCCAGCGAGGGCTTTCTCAGCCCCTATTAGCCACGGGCTGGCCGGGACGATCTCGACATTGGGAACGTTTGTCTTACTGACAATATCTACAACGCTCCCGTTTTCGACAAAGACGCGAAAGATGCCCTTATCAGCATTTTTGAGACCAAACCATGATGTAGCTGAGCACTGCGGATCAAGATCGATGACCAAGACGCGACGTTTCTTCTCGCCTAACGCTGCAGCCAAGTTGACAGCTGTTGTGGTCTTACCGGAGCCACCCTTCTGGTTGGTGATCGCGACGCACCGCATACGTTCCCGTTTCCCCCTTTCCCAACGTTGGAGCTTTCGTAGACGTATCATACGGGAGAGGCTCCCCGGCAGTCAAATAGGGGGCTACTTCAGGCGGGTTTTAGCCGTGCGCAAGAATTTGAGGAAGTCCGCAAACGCTTCTTCGATCTTGGCGATGTTGAGCGAGTAGTATTTCATCTGGCCCACGCGGCGCGGGGTCACAAAGCCCTGTTGCCGTAGAATAGTGAGATTGCGCGAGATCGTGCTGGGATCGCGATCTTCGATGTCTTCGCCCTGAAATGCTGCAGCGATCTCCGAGACGGTCATTTCGCCATGCGCAGCTAGCAGTTCCATCAGCCGCAACCGCGACCGGTGCGACAAGCACTTAAAGAGATAAATATACTGCGTGTAGATCATCTGTGGCTCCTTGTGATCCCCATCTCTTGACAAAGGCCGCGTTTAGTATTATAATATATACACTATAGTTGTGCAAGTGCGCAGATGCGCACCTTTTATGAGTGACCCAATACGCTCAAGCCGTCAGGTTCTGCAGAATCTCGCAGCGAGCTCTCATCAATCTCTCTTTTTTATTTCCCCGATCATGAAGCATGAGGAGGCTAGAGATTATGCCAGCGACTGGTTTGCGTGCTCGCCCGCGCGCTAAAGACAGAGTGGAGCTAGGTTGCCGCGTCACAGTGATGGAAGCGCGCTCATGCCGCGCGCACACGCTCACGCTTGTCAGCCCTGGCGAAGCCGACCCAGAAGAGGATCGCATCTCGACGGAATCCCCGTTGGGGCAGGCTTTGCTAGGGCGTCGGCCCGGTGAGTCTATTACTGTCCACGCGCCTATTGGCGAGCTGCGCTATCAGATTCTCGAGATTTTTTAAGCCCTCCGGTCGGTAGTCAGGGGGAAGGTCCCCTAGAAATCTGGCTCCCAACCGTCTAGGGAGCTTTCCCCCGCCCTCTCTTGGTGAGCTGTCAGTTCCCTGACTCTGTGTGCTATAATATCCCCTCGAAAGCTTTTCTCAAGGACGGTGTTCATGATGCGCGCAAAGCTTTTTACTCTGATTACTCTTCTACTCATAATGCTCGCCGTCGCGGCGCACGCAACCGTGACGGGTGCGTATAAAGCGACAGTCGCGCCGGGGGAACTCTATGAAGTCACGTTCGTGCCCACAGCACCCGGCCCTGTCCGCGCGCACTTTGAAGTCAGGCCATTAGAGCTGTGGGCCTCAGCGCAGCTTTATAAGCCCGATCTCAATCAGCCCGTCGCGCTCACGCTCGATCACAGCTCGTTTGATCTGCTCGCTGAGGCCGACGCCGCAAGCCTCAATCGACCTTGGCGCATTGTTTTCTTCCACACCAACAGTACGGCGCTCACGGTCGAACTCGATATTACGTTCCCCAAGGCGTTCTGTGTCGAGATCGCTGCTGAATTAAGCGTTCGTATCTCTTACGAAGAAGAAGCTGGGGAGCTCGAAGATCATCATTGCGATCAAATGTGGCGGGCGCTGCGTTCCTTGGGTACCCGCCTGAGCGAAGGGCTCCGGAAGATCAAGTTCTTGCCCCCATCGAATGAATTCGAAGGACGTTTTCTCTACGCCGAGCGCACTATTGAGATGTATCGCATGATGCCAGGGCGACGCTTCACGGGGATCTTCTATCATGAGCTGGCACACTTTGTGCACCTTGTTAAAGTCGGTGCGTCGCTCAAGCGCGAGTGGACCTCGCTTCATAAGCAGTCCGGCTCTGATATGGTTAATTACGTTCGTGAGCCATTCGGCGGGCCGCCTAACTATGCGATGACGAACGAATACGAAGACTTCGCCGTGACGTTCTCGGCGTATATTCTCAACACCAAGGAGCTTTTCGATCTGGGGATCGCGCGTCGTGACAACGTGGGCAAGCCGATCTTGCTCGAAAAAGCCAAACTGATAGCTCGGGTCTTCTTGCACTACAAAAACGAAAAGCCATATACGTACATTTATCGCTTTGGGTCTGGGTATCCCGTCATCTCCATCGAGCGGGCAGAAGTCCCGTTGACTGCAGAGGGCTTGCCTGATTTTACTGAGCCGATCAAGTGGGAGAGATTTTAAGGCCCTCACCCCGGCCCTGCGGGCACCCCTCTCCCGTCTAGACGGGAGAGGGGTCGGGGGTGAGGGCCTCGAAGCGTCACTCGACCTTGATCTCGATGGGCTTTTCTTTCTCTTTGAGCGACTCCCGCAGCGGGACCGTCACTCTTAAGATGCCGTCCTCGAAGCTGGCCTTGATCTTCTTGGGATCATCGGCCTGCTCAGGGAGCGGGAAGCATCTTTGAAACTTCCCGTAGTGACGCCCGATACGGAAGTAGTTCTCACGCTCGATGCGCTCATCGCGCTTGACCTCGCCGCTGATGACGAGCCGGCCGTCCTCGACCTTGATCTCTATATCGCCCTTCTTCACCCCGGGCAGCTCGGTCTCGTAGACGAGCTTCCCGTCTTTTTCATAGATATCTGTTCTCCCGAAGGTTTCGAAGGGCGTCCAGTCGAAGAACAAGCTGCGGTCGAAGTCGGCAAAGAGCTCGTCCATCAAGCGGCTCAGCCGCGTCGAGAGCGCAAAGGGCTCCCTCCAGAGTTCTGGCAGTCTGGTCATGATCTCTACCTCCTTTGCTATTCTGTTCTGTCATTTCTCGAAATTAGCAGACTCAGCTCTAGTCTGCTAATCCGATTATAGCACCAGGGGGCGAGTTTGTCAAGTTTTCAGACTGGAAGAGGGAAACTCTTTACCGGGTAAGCGCAGTTAATCTCCCTGCTGAAATCTCTCTTCTAAAAACTTTAAAACCTGGGCGTCCAGAAACCGCAGATCTTCCTGCAAGCGCATCTCAAGATTCTCTGTATTGTGGAAGTCTATGAGCGCTTGGCGCGTGGCCTTGTCGAGCTTGCCGTGGGTCGCGCCCTTGTAATACCCTAACGCTTTCAGCATCGTCTGGACGCGCTTCGTCGTGGGAGCGTCGAGCTTCACGCGCTTCTTTGTCTGGCCGAAGTACAGCTCGCGCAGATCCAAAAGCCGTGCCAGCTCTTCGATGGGGTTGGGATGATCATCTACTCTCAAGTCAATGAGTCGGTCATTGAACTCCCCGTAGCCGCCTTTTTCTTTCACCACGACGATCGCTGCTGATTGTCGGCCGCGCCGGTCGCCCCCGGCGCGCTGCCCTGCCCGCAAAGCCTCTAACAGTCTCTTCCAGAGCGAACCACGCGTTCGCTCAAATGCTTCTGCCATCGCCTCGACCGTCTTCTCACCGACTAAAATATTACCCTGCACGGCAAAATTTTTGCCCACAATGTGCCCCGCCCAGGAGTAGCACTTCTTTCCCGTGAACGCAGTAGCACGCCCTTGAACGTCGACGATGCCCACTTGGCGGTGCTCGCGCTCTGCGTCAGTCTCTAAGAGCTTTTTCAATGTCTCCTCAGCAGAAAAACCCAGCCTAAGCATCGCGAGGCCTCGCGGGCCATAGCTTGTGTTCGCGTACGCTTGCGTCGCAATCGCGCCGACGTTCGCTTCTGCCCAGGGCACTATAGGTCCTACAGCTAAAAACTTCGATTGCACCGCCACGCCCCACTCTCGTGCTTTGAGATCGCACGCAACAATCGAGAACGTCGCCAGCATTTTTTCACCTCTTAAGATCTTCTTTCTTCAGTGCTTTCCATGCTGCTCCGTGCCTTCCGTGATTCAATCGCCTTTGCTCGCAGCGCCTTCCAGCGCTCCAAGCGCTGCTTAATCTCGCGCTCGTAGCCGGAATCTTTGGGGTGATAGTACGTCCGACCCCGCAGGCTCTCGGGCAGACACTCCATCGGCGCGATGCCCTCTGGGAGGCTGTGCGCGTACTGATAGCCCTCCCCGTAGCCCACGGCTTTCATCAACTTCGTGACCGGGTTTCTCAAGTGCAACGGGACAGGCTCGTTGCGCGTCGCCTCGACCGCTTCGCGGACCTCATCAAACGCTTTGTACACCGAATTGCTCTTGGGCGCGGTCGCCAGATAGATCACCGTCTCGGCAAGCGCCAACTCGCCCTCCGGTGAACCGAGAAAATCATAGGCGTCCTTCGCAGCGACGGCGACCGCAAGCGCCTGGGGGTCAGCGAGCCCAATATCTTCGACGGCCATGCGAATGAGTCTGCGCGCGATGTAGAGCGGGTCCTCGCCGCCGGCGAGCATCCGCGCCAGCCAGTACAGCGCCGCATCGGGATCAGAATTTCTCACGCTCTTGTGCAGCGCACTGATTACGTTATAGTGCTCTTCGCCGGCTTTGTCATAGAGGGGCAGCTTGCGCTGCGCCACGTCTTGGACTGCCTTGAGATCAATACACTCTTTTGTTGTCTCGGCGGCAAGCTCTAAGAGATTCAAAGCCCTTCGGGCATCGCCGTCGCAATACTGCGCGATAAACTCTTCAGCGTCGGGAGAGAGTTTTACGTTTCGTGCGCCCAGGCCGCACTCGCGATCCGCCAGAGCGCGCCTGAGAATCTTTTTAATATGCTCTGGGCTGAGCGGCTGGAGCATGAAGACCTGCGAGCGCGACAGCAACGGCGAAATAATCTCAAACGACGGGTTTTCAGTCGTCGCCCCAATTAAGAGAATCGAGCCTTCCTCGACGTAGGGCAGAAACGCAGCTTGTTGGGCTTTGTTGAAGCGATGGAGCTCGTCAACGAAGATGAGATCGCGCGTGCCGTAACTGAAAAATTTTCGCTTGGAGCGCTCCATCGCGCCCTGAATCTCTTTGATCGAAGACCGTGTCGCGCTGAACGCTAAAAACTCTGCACTACAAGATCGAGCGATGATCCAGCCCAAAGTGGTTTTCCCCGTCCCCGGCGGGCCCCACAGAACTAAAGAGCGAATCTCGTTCCCCTCGATCATCTTTCTCAAGGGCTTGTCCGGGCCGACGAGCTCTTCTTGGCCCACAAATTCTTCTAAGCTTTGTGGGCGCATCCGCTCGGCCAGGGGCGGCTTCGTTCTTGTCTTGGAGAAGAGTTGGCTCATGCAACGCTATTGTATGGCTTTCGCGAAAAGAGGGCAAGAGGGTGTCAAGGCCCTGCCCTGCCCTAAGATTCGCGATCTTTTCGCGCTTTTGTTGACAAACTGTCAGGACATAAGCAATGAAGAGTATAATAATGCCAAGGCGGGGAGGGACTGGGCATGACCCATGCTTCGGTGTGCAGCAAGGACTGCCTCCTGGAGGGGCTGGATACTACCAAGCTTCCGCCACCTGAGCTCTATAACGACCCCGAAGAGTTTCTGAATCCCCATAAGGGGGACTCTTTGCGATCTGCCGTGGGCAGCTCGTCTGTGAGTGGGGATCTGAGCCGGAGCGCACGTGCTTAGAGATTCTTGGGCCGGGGGATATATGGGAATGCTGGTATTGCTAGGAGTACACGCGCTCTCAGCTATCACTATCACTCACGCTGAGATATGCGTCTATCATGATCCAGACAACGTTGGGTGTAACGTCGTAGAAGGCATATTTGGCACAGGGGGCCAGCTCTTCAGTGGGGACTGGCTTGTGCCCTTGATGATCTGGGGGCTGTTAGGCTTTTCACACAAAGAGATTGCTGCACAACACACACACTTAGAGAAAGGAGGAGGTTCGTATGCGTCGGTGTAGTCTGTTGGCGGTCGGAGTAGTGTGGTTGGTCGTTGGGGGATTGGAGCTTGCCGGGGCGCAGCAGTCCCAACCTATCAGCATAGATTGCGCCAAAGAGAGCTTACAAAAAGCCATTGACAAAGCTGCTGCTGGAACAGTCATCACGGTCAGTGGGACGTGCAAAGAGAATTTCTTTTATATCACGAAGAGCCTGACGCTGCGCGGCCCGGGAGCGACGCTCACCTCAGCGACCCCGCACCTCTCCGTTGTCGCTGTCACCAACGGGAAAGTGCTCTTGCTCGGTGAACCAGGCAAGCCTTTGACGATCACCGGCGGTGACCGGGGCGTCATCACCATCGGCAAGAATGCTGAAGTCGTACTGGATCAAGTGACGGTCACAGGGAATGTCTGGGGCGGGGTTCTCATCGCTGATGGAAAAGCTACGATTCAAAACAGCACGATCTCTGCTAACGGCGTCGGGATCACTGTGCTCGACAGGGCCGATATCAACACTAATACTATCACAAACAATCGCGGCTGCGGAGTGTGGGCCATCTCCAAAGCCCAAGGGTGGGCTGTAGACGCGCAGGTTTTGGGAAGCAATAACGCTATGAGTGCCAACGCTGGAGGAGACCTGTGCCCGCCCGGCTTCAGCTGGCCGCCAACCTTCAAGAAGTGACTAAGGCGCGAAGCTGAGTGAGGGCTTGTCGCGGGTCCTTTTGCCCGAAGATCGCGCTGGCCGCGACGATAATGTCAGCTCCGGCCCGCGCGATCTCTTTGATATTTTGTGCGTTGACGCCTCCATCGACTTCGATCTCGACGCTCAGATTTTTTTTCTGAATGAGCTCTTTGGCCTGACGAATTTTTTCAAGCGTCTCAGCGATAAAGCCCTGCCCGGCAAACCCCGGCTCCACGCTCATGACCAGCAAAAAATCTATCTGATCTAAAAGATTCTCGACGACACTCAAGGGGATTTTGGGCCGCAGCGCGATCCCTGCTCGCGCGCCCATCGCGCGAATCGTCTCGATCACGGCGATAGGATCAGACACAGCTTCCAGATGGAACGAGATGAGATCACCAGAACGAACTCTAAATTGCGGCGCGTACGTCTGCGGATCGGTGATCATCAAGTGAATATCAAAGGGCACAGAAACCCTGTCGCGCAGCGCGTTGACGACGACGGGGCCAAACGTTAAGTTGGGCACGAAGTGCCCGTCCATCACGTCCCAATGAAGATAGTCTGAGAGATCAGCAACAGCTTGGGCAGCGTCGAGCAGCCTCCCAAAATCCGCAGCTAGGAGCGAAGGCGCGAGCTTCATCTATCTCTGTGAGCCGCGTGCGATCAGCAGCAACCGGATGAGCTGCAAGACGGCCATCGCTGCCGCAGCAACGTAGGTAAGCGCTGCAGCGTTTAAGACTTTTTGCACTGCCCCAAGCTCGGATCGCTCGACAATCGCCCCGCTCTCTTGAAGAATCTGCACTGCCCGCCGACTGGCGTCAAACTCGACGGGAAGCGTGATGAGCGTGAAGAAGACTACCCCAGCAAAGAATAAGATCCCTGCCCACATCAGAGGCTGTATTGATGCTATCAACCCTAGGAAGAAGAGAGGGATAGCCAACCAGCTCCCGAAGCTAGCCACCGGCACCACCGCGTTGCGGAGCACCAAGGGAGCATAACCCTGGGCGTC
The DNA here is from genome assembly GCA_964473325.1 of uncultured Thermotogae bacterium. GTDB lineage: Bacteria > Bipolaricaulota > Bipolaricaulia > RBG-16-55-9 > DRXL01 > JANXCC01. The sequence continues at coordinate 30,281 of CAYYOG010000003.1, read as the reverse complement.
TTGTAGCGCGTGACCGGCCTCGTGCGCTGCTACGCCGATAGCTGCTACAGAACGGCTCTCCGGCGCCGAAAGCCGCAGCGTCTTCGTGCGCGGATCGTAGTGATCTGTGAGCTGTCCAGGCACGGCTTCGATCTTGACGTCATACAGCCTGGCGCGATCGAGCAGCCGCCGCGCCGCCTGGGCTGCGGTCAAGCCCGACGCCGACCGCTCCTGAGCATATTTATTATAAGTCGACCAGACACGATACTGCGCGTAGAGTGAGAACGCTAATGCTGGCACGATCAAGACCACAAAGTACAGATCAATGTAGATCATCCAATCACCTCTACGGAGCTGATTATAGCAGCCCGCGGAGGAGAGTTCAAAGCTCTCCGCCCGATAGAGCGAACTTGCACCGGAGGGCTTTGAACGATATGATTAGACTGTCTTGGGGTGTGGTGCAACGGTAGCACGCCGGCCTTTGGAGCCGTGAATGGAGGTTCGAATCCTCCCGCCCCAGCAGATCGAGGTGAAGTCGTGCTGCTGGGCGCAAGCTCTGTAGGGCATCTACAGGACTTCCGCATAGCTGCACGCGCACGTGACTGAGCTGGAACGCTTGCGTGAGCGTCTAGGTCTGAGCGAGCTCCCCCTGGAGGAGTGGGAGCGCCCCTTCCGCCATAGCTCTTACGTCAATGAGCAACTCCCAGGACTCGAGTCCAACGAGCGTTTAGAATTTCTCGGTGACGCCGTGATTGAGCTAGCCGTCGCTGAGTATCTCTTTAAGAACTATCCAGATCGCACCGAGGGCGAGCTGACCAAGATAAAATCTGTCGTTGTCAGCGGCTCGGTCCTCGCTGAAAAAGCGCGCGAATTACGCTTAGATCAGTGCTTGCTCTTAGGGCGCGGGGAAGAAGAGTCCGGCGGACGCTCGAACTCCAAACTCCTGGGCGATGCGTTTGAAGCCCTAATGGGACTGATCTTTGCTCACTACGGCTACGAGCGTGCGGCAGCGTTGGTGCGCAAATTCTTGCAGCCGGAGATCGAGCGTGTCGCCGCAGGGCGCCATCGCCAAGACTATAAGACGCTCTTGCAAGAGTGGGCGCAAGAGCAGCACCAGAAGCCCATCTACACTCTGATCACCAGCGCAGGAGAAGATCATTGTAAAGAATTTACAGTCCGGGTGGAGGTGAACGAGCTGTGGGCGCTAGGGAAGGGGCGCAGCAAGAAGGCCGCTGAGCAAGATGCTGCCCGCCGGCTCTATGCCCAGATCATGCATGACCCCTGTCCTTGACGGGGCACTCTATTTTTGTTTTAAATGAAGTTCGCGAAGCCCACGCGCAGCGTGCGCCCGTAGCTCAGTTGGACAGAGCGGCGGTTTCCTAAACCGCAGGTCGTGCGTTCAAATCGCACCGGGCGCACCAGCAAGTTTCCCTTGACGTTTATCTTGGCCAGCCAGAGGCCGGCCAAGGCGAACAGCACAGAGTCATTGGGCAAATGCTGGGGGAGCCCACATGCACACGACGAGCGCTCAGCACGCACTCGATCTGGGGCGATTGCGCCTACACGGCTTGGCCCTGCTCGCTGGACTGGCTCTCTTAGGAAGCTTACTCTTCCCGTGGACGAATTTCGTGCAGCTGGTGCTCAAGCACAAGATACTGACGGGCGTCTTTTTTGTTCTGGCGCTGCTTGCTCTTGAGATATCGGGCTACTTTCTCATCCGCGCGGTGCGCGAGCGCACGGTCACCCTCACGGAAGCGCTCGCGCCGCTCTTCTACAGCGCCGCAGGTGTGCTCAGCCTGATCTTCGGGTATTTTTATATTCTGCCCGTCAATCCCGTCGCGACTATCTATCTGCTTGGGGCAGCGGGGCTCGCCGTGGGCACGCTCTTTCTATGGCCTCAAAGCCCGCAGATCCGCGCCCTGCTCAACGGGAGAGCTTTTCGTTACAGCGCCTTGAGCACTATAGCTCTCACGCTGCCGGCTGGAGCTTGGCTTTGGTCTCTCGGCTGGGCGCAGCGCCCTGTCAGCATCAATCCCCCGATTGCTGAGTTCGTCGTCTCATCACAGACGACCAAAGTCGGCGAGCCCATCGATTTCGACGCGAGCGCCTCTCAAGCCCGCCAGGGCAAGATTGTTAGTTACGATTGGGACTTTGGCGACGGCATCTGGCACGAAGCCCCCGCCCCTCACGGCGCTACAGTCACCCATGTCTACTCCGAGCCCGGCCAGTACGAAGTGATGCTCCGCGTGACCGACGATCGCGGCGAAGTGAGCAACGCATATAGTCTCTTTATCACTGTGCAAGGGGAGCCCGGTTTGGAACACGTGCTCTCGCTCCCAGGGCAAGATATTGCTGGGATGACCTGGGACGGTGCTCGATTATGGCTTGTAGACTCCAAGAGCAAAGCACTCTACTCCCAAACGGGGCTTTCAGAGTCGGGGGCAACGTGGTCGCAGCATAATCTTCCCAAGGAGATTCAATGGCCCGCAGGGATCGAATGGGACGGGCAGAGCTTCTGGCTCGCCGACGGCGCCACCATGACGATCTACAGACTCTCTTTGGAGAATTTTGAAATTCTCTCGCAGTGGGAGCACCCCGGCACTATCCCCGCAGATTTAGCCTGGGACGGCAAGTTGCTCTGGGCCATTGATGAGATAGATGCCACGCTCTACGCGCTCGACCCCAGCAATGGCCGCACGGTGAAAGAGATCAAGCTCGACTCGGAAATCTTCCCTAGGCCCGTAGGATTGGCATGGGACGGTATCGCACTGTGGGTCGCGGATATGCATTACGGGATTCGACGGGTTGACCCAGAGAACGGGCGTGTCTTGGGGACGATGGCCGCACCTGAAGGAGGGCAGTTCCCTATAGCGCTAGCATGGGATTCTGGCAGCCAAGGCTACGGGCGCTTACTAATAGCTGACCACGACACAAAGAAGCTCTATCAATTAAGACTGAAAGCGTGGGGGAAGGAGAAGCCGGGCCGCAGCAAGACTGTCACCCCCTAAAGAATATGGACGTTCCTGAAGCCAAACGCTACTGGATCGCGCTCACGCTCATCCCGAACTTAAGCCCCAGAAAATTTCACATTCTGCTCGAAAATTTCTCGAGCACCCAAGAGATTTGGGAAGCCCCCTTGTCAAGACTGAAAGAGATCCCCGGCTTCGCTGAGTCTGCTGAAAAGTTCTGTGCCCACCGCGAAAAAGCCGAGATAGACAGAGCCCTAGAACAAATCGCGCAGCTGGGCCTCACCGTGATCACGCTGGACGACGCGCAGTACCCGGAGCCCCTGCGAGCGATCCCCGACGCCCCACCGGTGCTCTATCTGCGGGGGGAGTATATCGAGAAGGACAAATTAGCTGTCGCGATTGTGGGCACGCGTCGGGCGACTTCGTATGGACGGCGTGTCGCCCAGCAGTTTGCGCAGGAGCTTGGGCGCTTGGGATTTACGATTGTGAGCGGGCTTGCTGAAGGAATTGATACAGCAGCGCATCGCGGCGCGCTCAAGGCCAACGCTCGCACGATCGCCGTCATCGGCAGCGGCTTTGCTCGGCTCTATCCCCAAAGCAACCAAAAACTCTTAGAAGAGATCGTCTCGGGTGGCTGCGCCATGACGGAATTTTCCCCAGAGGTCGCTCCCGAACGCTGGACGTTTCCCCAGCGAAACAGAATTATCAGTGGGCTGAGCCGTGGTGTGCTCGTCGTCGAAGCCCCATCTGACAGCGGCGCGCTCATCACAGCGCGCTGGGCGTTAGAGCATAATAGAGAGGTCTTCGCTGTGCCTGGGTCCATTCTTGGCGAATCCCATCGCGGCTGCCATAAACTCATCAAAGACGGAGCAAAACTCGCCGAGACTGTCACGGATATTCTAGAAGAATTCAAAGATCTGCGAGCGCTCTTCACCGCGCGCCGCGAACGACCTGCTCCGGCACAGAAGCCCAAGCTCTCCCCGCTCGAAGAGAAAATCTTTTCAGTCTTAGAATTTGAGCCGATGCACTTCGACGAGATCGTGAGCAAGACGGGGCTTTCAGTCAGTGAGGTCTCTGAGGGCCTGCTGACGCTCTCACTGCAAGGAGTAGTCCAAGAGCTTGAGGGCAAGCACTATGTGAAGCTGCCGTAGATCCCTCTCAATCAAAACTTGGGTTTAAGGCCAGCTTGTTTACAGATTTCGTTTGCTGTGATCCGATCCAACTCTCTTTTACGTTTGACGGGCACAACTTTTATGTCGTTCGTGTAGATCGAATGCTTTGAGCCCTCACGCAGCAAGTAGAAGCCGTTCTCCTCAAGATATTTGATGAGATCTCGCCGCTTGACTGACACTTCAGATCTCCACGGGAATTTGCTCTAACAACCCTCCCCCCTGAGGGATCTCTTTACCGAGCTGAATGTACGCTTGGATCATCTCGTGGAGGGCATCGCGGAGCGAAGCGCGGCATTCTTCCAAAGTGCGCCCCTCTGTGATGACTTCAGGCCACTCCACCAATTGCCCCATATAGCCGGATTCGATCTTCGTGTACTTAGCTGTGTAAGTCATGGAGGGAGAGATCTTTTTCGCAGTAGCTTTCATAGCACTTCCTCTGCGCGTGCATTCTAGTCAATTTTGATTCTCCACGCAAATTCTTGTACAATCAAGCCTACACTCTCAATCCCCTGAAAGGAGCACCCAATGGAACGCACGTTCGTCATGCTCAAGCCCGATGCTGTCAAGCGACGGCTCATCGGCGAAATTATCAGGAGAATCGAAGCAAAAAGCTTAAATATCGTCGCGATGAAGATGATACGCATTGACAGAAGACTCGCCGAGACCCACTACGGCGAGCACCGCGAAAAGCCCTTTTTTAAAGATTTAGTAGACTTTATCACGAGCGGCCCTGCCGTCGCGATGATCGTTGAGGGCCCTAACGCGATCAGCGTCATGCGCACGATGATGGGCGCCACGAATCCCTTCAATGCCGCTCCGGGCACAATCCGCGGAGATTTTGGACTCGATCTGACACAAAACTTAATTCACGGGTCTGATTCCCCTCAGTCGGCCCAGCGCGAACTCGCTCTGTTCTTCCCCAACGAGATAGAATAGAAGCGCCATTTGCACGACGAGGGGGTTTTTGCTATACTTGTCGGACCGATGGCGGTCTGTGGATTCGACCCGGTGAGAACTCTTTCTTTCCTAGAACTTTATGCGTTTGCTCTCATGGAGGATTCCTATGCCGTTATATCGCTATCTTTGTGAATCGTGTGGTCATAGTTTCAGTGTGCTCGACTCGTTCGATAGCTCAGATCAGCGGGATTGCGCGGAGTGCGGAGCTAGACAAGCACGCCGCCTCCCCTCGCGCGTCGGCATCCAATACAAAGGGAAAGGCTTCTACACGACCAATTACGGGCGGAAACGCAATCACTCTCCGTCAACGAACGGCACAACTCAGCAGACGTCTACGAACTCAAACAATTCGTGAATACTGCAGCACAGCAGCACCATTGCACTGCAACACCTAAGGGGGGTCACCGTGTATAGCGGCGACGATATTGCCAAATTGCGCATTGGGTTGGCTTCGCCCGAGGAGATCAGAAGTTGGTCCCGCGGCGAGGTCACCGAATCGGAGACGATCAATTATAGAACGCACAAGCCCGAGCGCGGAGGTCTCTTCGCCGAAGAAATCTTTGGGCCGGAGAACGACTACGAGTGCGCTTGCCAGAAATATCGTGGGCGCAAGTACGAAGGGATCACCTGCGAGAAATGCGGGGTGCTGGTCACCAGCTCCGAGGTGCGCCGTTCCAACATGGCCCACGTGGAGCTGGCCAGCCCCGTCGTCCATTTTTGGTATCTGAAGGGCATCTCCTCGCCCCTGAGCACACTGTTAGGGATCAAGCGCGCCACCCTCAAGAAGATCGCGTACTACGAGACCACCCCTCTCGAAGAAGAGATGTACATCGTCACCCAGTCAAGCGCTTCAGATTTCTCCAAGGGCGATATTATCTATGGTACGCAGCTTCGGATTTTAGGTGAGAAGAAGAAATTCACAGCCGAGCGCCTCTACGCTTTAGAGAACGACTTTGAGATCAGCGCGGAGGGCGACGGCAAGGTCTCTTTTGAAAAGATCAAACTCGACAACGGCGAAGAGATCAAGCTCATCAAGCTCTCTAATGCGACGAAAGCGTTTCCTGTGCCTCTCAGTGCGGAGCTGCTCGTGCAATCGGGCAGCAAAGTCGAAGTCGGCCAGGCTCTCGCACGCTTGCTCAAAGAAGAGTATCTCACCGAGACGATGTTTAACTTTCTCAAGAGCGTCTACCCTGATCTGAAGGGCAAAAAGGTCGTTGAAGCCGTTGATAGTTTAATCTATCTGGTCACAAGCGTGAAGAACCCCAACGTCCCCTTAAAAGTCGGGGACCGGTTGTGGGAGCTCGAGAAGAAAGCATACGAGAAGCTCTATCCGGGGCAGTTTGAGGCCGAGACCGGCGCCGCAGGGATCAAGGGCGTCTTGGCCAATCTCGACTTAGCCGCCCTCGAAGCCGAGCTCCATCAGCAGATCGCGCAAGAGCCCACGGAGGGCCGCCGCAAGAGACTCCTCAAGCGCTTGGAGATCGTGCAACAAGTGCGGCGCAGCGGCAACCAGCCCCACCATATGGTCTTAGACGTCATCCCCATCTTGCCCCCGGAGCTGCGCCCTATTGTGCAGCTTGAGGGCGGCAAGTTCGCCACCACTGATCTCAACGATCTGTATAGACGTATTATTAACAGAAACAACAGGCTCAAAAAGCTCATGGAGATGGGCGCGCCGGAGATTATCTTGCGCAATGAGCGCAGAATGCTCCAAGAAGCTGTCGACGCCCTCATCCACAACGAAAAGAAAGATAACCCCATCCTTGGGCGCGATAACCGCCCGCTAAAGTCCCTCAGCGAGCGCATCCAGGGGAAGCATGGACGACTACGAAGAAATCTCTTGGGTAAGCGTGTCGATTACTCCGGCCGTGCGGTCATCGTTGTCAACCCCACGCTCAAACTGCACCAGTGCGGCTTGCCCAAGAAGATCGCCCTGGAGCTCTTTAAGCCCTTCGTGCTCGCTCGGCTCGGTGTCAGCGCCATCTCTAACTACGATGACGTCAAGAACAAAGCCCTCTCAGGAGAGATGCCCGAAGTCTGGGATATCTTAGAGCAATTAGTCAAAGAGCACCCAGTCTTGCTCAACCGCGCCCCGACGCTCCATCGGTTGGGCATCCAAGGGTTCGAGCCCGTCTTGGTCGACGGCGAAGCAATCCAGATCCATCCGTTCGTCTGTCGCCCGTATAACGCCGATTTTGACGGCGACATGATGGCAGTCCATCTGCCCCTCAGCAAAGAAGCCATCCAAGAGACGCGCGAGATCATGCTCGCCCCCAAAAACATACTCTCCCCAGCGAGTGGCCGCCCCTTGAGCATCCCCACCCAAGACGCGATCTTCGCGTATTATTATCTCTCAACTGTCGACGAGAACGGCCTAGGCAAGGGCAAAGCCTTCACCAGCATCGCGGAGGCTGAGCGCGCTTATTACGACAAGATCATCTCTCTCCATACGCCTATCAAGATCCGTATCGACGGGAAGATCATAGAGACGACCCTAGGGCGTGCCTTGCTCAACAACATCTTCCCGCCAGATCTGCGCGACTACAATAAAGTCTTCGACTCCGATGCGATCAACGATCTCATCATGGAGTGTTACTTCCGGCACGGCTTGGAGCGCACTGTCCAACTTTTAGATGACTTGAAGGAGATCGGGTTCTCGTGGGCTACAAGATCAGGGTTAACGATCTCCGTGCGGGATTGCCTCATCTCCCCAGAGAAAGATAGCATTATCCAAGCGGCCCGCGAGCGCGTCGCGAGACTCAATGAGCGCTACGAGCGCGGCCTGCTCACTGAAGAAGAGCGCAAGGACAAAGTTATCGACATCTGGATGGGCACTGTCGACGAAGTCGCGAAAGCGACTATGGCCAACTTGGCTCAGCACCCCTTCAATCCCCTCTATATGATCGTCAACTCTGGAGCGCGCGGCAGCGCTACCCAAGTGAAACAGCTCTCGGGGATGCGCGGCCCCATGAGCGACCCTTCAGGGAGAATCATCGAGATGCCGGTCATCTCCAACTTTAGAGAGGGGCTCAACGTCATTGAGTACTTTATTAGCACGCACGGGGGCCGCAAAGGCACAGCCGATACGGCCCTCAAGACCGCTGACTCTGGGTATCTCACGCGCCGCTTGGTCGACGCCACCGAAGAGCTCATTGTGAAAGAAGAAGACTGCGGCACCACCGAGGGTATTGAGATCGATCCCCTCTACTTCAATAAACCAGACGAAGTTATGGAGACGATCCCTGAGCGCATCTACGGACGGGTTCTTGCCCAAGATCTGGTGTTTTTGGGCGAGACGCTCATGAAGCGCGGCGAGAGCTTCGACCGCGAGAAGACTCAACGCTTCGGTAATCTCACTGCTGAGCTCTCCCCCAGCAATCGTGACTTCTATGACAAGGTCGTAGGCACCAAAGCTGCACAAGATATTCGCGATCCCAAGACCAATCGCGTGATCGTCGCTCAAGATGAGCTCATCACCCGTGCGCTGGCGGAGAAGCTCCGCGCCCTTAATATCGAGACAGTGCGAGTCCGGCCGAGAATCGTCATTCGCTCTCCGATGCGGTGCACCGTGCGTCGTGGCGTCTGTCGCCTCTGCTATGGCTACGACTTGAGCACGCATACATTAGTGGAGCTGGGTACGGCTGTTGGTGTGATCGCCGCGCAATCGATCGGCGAGCCCGGCACACAGTTAACTATGAAGACGTTCCACACGGGCGGTGTGGCTGGGATCGATATCACCCAGGGTCTTCCCCGTGCTGAAGAGCTCTTTGAGGCACGCAAGGCCGTGCGGAGCTCGCAAGGCGAGATCGCTCCCATCAGCGGTATCGTCATAGACATCACGCAATCGCAAGAGACCGGGCGCCAGTGCGTTGTCCTGTACGGCGATGAGAAGCGCCTCCATCTCCCCAAAGCCCTCGTTGTCCCACCAGAGAAGAACACCCTCGTGTTGCTGAGCGCTCTGCTGAACGAGCGCAGCCCACGCCGCGGTACCGTGCACATCATCGAGACTGACAAGCTTCGCAAGCTCTATATTCTCGATGAGAACGACGCTGTCTATACGCTCCCTGAGGGGGTCAAGCCGCTCGTGCGCGACGGCCAGAAAGTCACCAAAGACGAGCTCTTGGCCGAACCCTTCCATGAACCCCCGGTGGTCTCTACAGTAGACGGCACCGTCGAGGAGATCATTGAGAACGACGAGCGAGCGCTCATCATCAAAGAGAAAGAGACCGGCAATCGCGTGCGCTACAAGCTTCCCTACGGCGCGCGGCGCTTGGTCAATATCGGCGATAAGGTCGTCACAGGGGAGCAGCTTTCTACAGCTTCCAAACCGATCGAGCTGCGCGCACCCTGCGACGGCACCGCCATCGTCACCAAGGATCAGATCATTGTCTATCAGCCCCAGGAAGACAAGGCATTCACGCTCACTGAAGATATAACGCTCTCCAAAAATGACGGCGACTGGGTCGAAGAGGGGGAGCCCCTCTTTCGTCTTGCCCTCAGCGATGAGCTTGTCAAGGTCGATGCGATCAGATCGTTCGATTCAGATCTCATGGAGATCGCGTACCATCACGAGGCGACGGTTGAGCTGACCAACCCGCCCACAGTGAAGGCCGGCGACAAAGTTCAGAAGGGCGAGCTGCTCTCCAAGGGCGTGACCTCACCCCATAGGTTACTTTCCATCGCTGGCCCGGATAAGACGAGAATCTATCTCCTGGAGGAGATCCAAAAAGTCTACAAGAGCCAAGGGGTCGACATCAACGACAAGCACATCGAGCTCGTCATCCGACAGATGCTCAACAACGTGCGGATTGTTGACCCTGGGGATTCGCAGTTCCTGCCCAATGAGCTTGTGTTATTAGAAGAGTTCCAAGCGGAGAACACGCGTCTGCTTGAGGAGAACCGTCAGATTCGGCAGCAGCGTGAAGAGATCATCGGGCTCACGATAGCTGCGCCAGTGGCGGACAAGACCGGGGCTGTCATAGCAGAGAAGGGCAGCACCGTGACGCGAGAGCTGATTGAAAGTGCCCTGCGCGCCGGCGTAGCTGAGCTTATCCTCGAGCGCGGCAAGGAGAAAGTCACCCAGCGCATTGCTGAGAAGCGTTTGCCCAACGGCGAGCGCGTGCTGTTGCGCATCTCCAAGGCCGCGTTGGAGACGAAGTCCTGGCTCTCCGCTGCGTCGTTCATGCGCACGACGACAGTACTCGCTGAAGCAGCGCTCAAAGGGGCTATAGACAGATTAGAGAGCCTCAAGCCCGCGGTGATCGTGAGCAAGCGCATCCCTGCGGGAACGGGCTTCAAGCGCCCTGCGCCTCCTTCCCCTGATGGAGGCGCTCCCCAGCAGCAGAAAGCCGTTGCTGAAGTTGGCGCATAAGCCCCTCTAGGGCGCGACGACGGTGACTCATTGTATTCTTGATCTGTAGGCCAAGCTCGGCGAGCGTTTGCGTGTATCCGTCGGGGATAAAGACGGGATCGTAGCCGAAGCCCGCTGTGCCTCGTGGTGCAAGCGCGATCTGTCCCGTTAAAACCCCTTCGCTGAGAAGCTCATCTCCACTGGGCCAGACGAGCACCGCGACGCAACGAAAGCACGCCTTTCTGTCTCTGCTATCCTTAAGTAACGCTAAGAGCTTCTCTATATTCGCTTGGTCGTCTTTGTGCTCCCCGGCAAAGCGCGCTGACCGCACCCCCGGTGCTCCACCGAGAGCGTAGACTTCGAGACCCGAATCTTCGGCAAGCACAGGCAGGCCCGTCTGGGCGCAGATCTGATAGGCTTTCTTGCGCGCGTTCTCTTCAAAAGTCTCTCCGTCCTCGAGGACGTCCGAGAACGGGTAGTCGGAAAACGTGAGCAATTCTACGTGTAAAAACTCAGCGCAGATCTCTTTGATCTCTCTAATTTTATTGGGGTTTTTTGTGCCGAGCAGCAGGCGCATTTACCGTCGTTCCGCGATCTCGACTACACCCCGCAGCTGCAGTGTTTGAGAGAAGTGACAGCTCACAAAGTGCTCCCCACCGATGTCCACGAACGCCGGCTCTTGTTCTTTGCAGATGGGCTGCATATAGGGACATCGTGGATGGAAATAGCAGCCCGACGGCGGGTTGACCGGGCTGGGCACATCGCCCTTCAAGATGATTCTCTCACGCTGGTAATCGGGATCAGGCACCGGCACCGCCGAGAGCAATGCTTCCGTGTAGGGGTGCTTGGGGTTTTGAAAGAGCTCTTCGGTCTCGGCCATCTCCACGATCTTGCCCAGATACATCACAGCGACGCGGTCGCTGATGTGTCGCACGACTGAGAGATCGTGCGCGATGAACAGATACGTCAGCCTAAACTCTTTCTGCAAGTCTTCCAAGAGATTCAGCACTTGCGCTTGGATGGAGACGTCCAAAGCCGAGACGGGCTCATCGCAGATGATGAGCTTGGGCCCGAGCGCTAACGCGCGCGCGATCCCGATGCGCTGGCGCTGACCACCAGAGAACTCATGGGGATAGCGCTTCATATATTGGGGGTTGAGCCCGACGGCTTCTAGTAACTCTTTGACGCGGGCCTCGCGCTCGGCCGGAGTGCCGATGCGATGGACCACCAACGGCTCCCCAACGATATCCCCGATGGTCATTCTGGGGTTGAGTGAGCTGTAGGGATCTTGAAAGATGATCTGCATTTGTCTTCTCAAGGGCTTCATAGCCCTCTGAGAGAGCCTGGCGATGTCTGTGGGCTTGTTGTCGTTATAGAAGAGAATACTTCCGGCAGTAGGATCGATCAAGCGCAGGATCGTCCTGCCGACGGTCGTCTTGCCGCAGCCAGACTCTCCCACCAAGCCCAGCGTCTCTCCCTCGCGAATGAAGAAGCTCACCCCGTCGACAGCCTTTACATTAGCGACGACTCTGCGGAAGACCCCCCGGCGCACGGGAAAGTACTTTTTGAGGTTCTGCACCTCAAGCAGCATCTTGCCAGTCTGTGATTTGGCCATAGGTCACCTCAAAAGCGAGCCCAGCAGGCGACGCGGTGCTTGGGGCGTACTTCTTTGAGCTCGGGCATCTGCTCCCGGCAGATCTCCATTGCTTCAGGACAGCGCGGCTCAAAGGGGCACCCCTTGGGCAGATTGTACGGATCAGGCACCATCCCCTTAATGGGCTTGAGTCTCTCTTTCTTGCGCGTCAACGCTGGGATCGATTCCATTAACCCAATCGTATACGGGTGCGTCGGGTTGTGATAGATATCTTTGACCGGGGCTTCTTCGACCACCTTGCCCATGTACATAATCACGACGTCATCGGCCATCTCCGCGATCACCCCTAAGTTGTGGGTGATCATCATCAGCGCCATATGGAACTCGCTTTGGAGCTTTCTCATGAGATCCAAGATCTGCGCTTGGATGGTGACGTCGAGAGCCGTTGTGGGCTCGTCAGCGATCAAGAGATGGGGATTGCAACTGAGGGCCATAGCGATCATGGCTCTCTGGCGCATTCCTCCCGACAATTGATGCGGATACTCATCGATGCGCTGCTCTGGGGAGGGGATGCCCACGGCTTTGAGCATCTCGATAGCGCGCTCGCGTGCCTCGCGCTTGCCCACTTTTTGATGGAGTATGATCGCTTCCATGATCTGATTCCCAATCGTATAGACGGGATTGAGCGAGGTCATCGGCTCTTGGAAGATCATAGCGATCTCGTTGCCCCGGATCTCACGATATTGTTTGCCCTTAGGATCGAGCTTGGTGAGCTCAACCTCTTGGCCGTTGCGATGATAGATGATCGAGCCCTCTAAGATCTTCCCCGGAGGCATGGGGATCAAGCCCATGATCGAGAGGGCCGTGACGGATTTTCCGCAGCCAGACTCACCTACAACCCCCAACGTCTTCTGGCGCTCAATAGAGAAGCTCACACCATCGACAGCCTTAACGACTCCATCTTCAGTATAGAAGTACGTCTTGAGATCCCGAAGCTCAATTAATTTGTTATTATTTGCCATAGGGGCTCCCTAGCGCGAGGCAAAATACGTCAGAACGAACGCAAGCGCGATGAACGCTACGGCTAACCACGTGGTCGCGGTGCGTTTGGGATCGGCTTCTTCTTCGCGGCCGAAGACTGTATACGTCGACCCGGCGCCAAAGGCTCCGCCCAACCCTGAATGCTTGCTCATCTGCAAGAGAACGATCCCGATCAAGCTCACACTGACTAGCACGAACACTATCTTTAGGGGGATTTCTAGCGCTCTGAGTATCTCCATAGGCTACGTAATCAACCTCGCTCCTTGTGGACAGAAGTTTATTGTACCATGATCTGAGGAATTCTTCAACTGAACCGCCCCCCCAAGAGTACCCTTTCTACCCAAGAGACGATGGGGAGCAGCAAATGCTCAAGCACGCCCGCGTACAGCAAGAGAAATATAATAACAAACCCAACGGGCTCGAGCATCACTAAGAGGCGCTTGCCCCACTCCGGCAAGAGATACAATAAGACCCGCGAGCCGTCCAGCGGCGGCACTGGGATCAGATTAAACACGGCTAAGATACTATTAATCACAACAAAATAAAAGACAAAGGCCGACAGCAACTCCGGTAGATTCACCACGTGCCATAGCCCCACACCCAGCCCTGCTAAGAACACATTTATAAACGGCCCAGCGAGAGCAACAAGCATCATCCCCTGATACGGGTGACGAAAGTAGATGGGGTTGACAGGGACGGGCTTGGCATAGCCTAAGATCGGGACGTTCATACCAGCGATAAAGCGTACAATGGCTAACAGTACCGGCAAGATCACTGTGCCGAAGGGGTCTATGTGCGCGAAGGGATTGAGTGTCAAGCGTCGGGCATCGCGCGCCGTGGGATCGCCCAAGGCATACGCAACGCGTCCATGTGCGTACTCGTGAAAGACTACGGCCAAGAAGAACGCTGCTAACGCCACTATGAACTCTCCAATCATAGCCAGCGACATCACACATCTCCTTTGGGGGTCACGAGCAGCGTGCCCTCTTCTTGAGTCACAAACACGAGCCCGGGACGCCCGCCCTTGCGCAAGTACTTCACACGAGTATAGCTGACCGGGACCTTCTTTGCATCCCGACCCTTCGAATAATATGCAGCAAGCTGCGCCGCCTGCTCCAAGACTTCGCGAGGGATCTCGCGCTGATTAGGGTTCTTGACGATGACGTGCGCACCAGGGCGCTCCCGCGCATGGAGCCAGTAGTCTTCTCGAGATGCGCGTCGCACAAGCTCATCGTTTTGTCTGCTCGAACGCCCTACGAAAACCCGATAGCCCTTGATGACGAACTCACGTGGGCTTGATGCTTGAGCGGGCTGAATTCTTTGGGAATCTTGGGGGAGATACCCCCCAGCTCGTAAGTCCTCTCGAATTTCAAGAAGATCAGCCTCGCTTTCGGCGTGCTCTATGGAGATCTCTGCGCCCTCTAGATACTCTAACTCTTGACGCAGCTCTTCCAAACGTTCTGTCAGTTTCTCTTGGGCACGCTTCAGTTTCTTATAGCGCTCGAACTTCTGCTGAGCGTTCTCCACGGGATCGAGGGCCGGGTCGAGTCTTATTCTCTTTCTCGTCCCATCGAGAAAGTCTTCGAGTTCGATCTCGCTCATCCCCTTCTGGAGCTCTGGGAGATGGGCTAAAAGCAACTCGCCCTCGTGTCTCAGGTGTTCGCAGTCTTTGGCTCTCTCTAGGTCTTGGGCGACGTGCTCGAGGGTAATGCGTCTTTTTGTAATATGCTGACGCACGAGCTGTTGGAGCTCGAGCTTCTCGTGCGCGATGCCGCGCTCTTGGGGGGAGCAGAGCTCATCAAGCGCTTGAGAGATCGTGGGACGGCTCTCATACCGCAAGTGCTCGTAGAGTTTCAAGGGCAGCGGGGTGACATCGACGGGCTTGTCGCCGTCAAAATATAGACACGGACATGGGTGCTGGAGAGCATTTTCAAAGAGCTGGTGCGTCGCGCTCCAGAGCGCTAGGCGCTGTTCTGCTGTCAGCGCAGCGACGGGCTGGGCTGGATCGAGTCCAGCCCGCAGGGCGATCTCTTTGGCCAGGCGCGGCCCGATCCCGTCTAAGATCTGAAAGAGCGCCTGAGCGAGTTCTGGACCTAACCTACCCCCTCGATCCCTTTCTCCTTTAGGGGGGGGACCGGTGGAGAGGTCCAGACGCTCGAAAAACTCTTCTTGGGGCATCGCGCGGGGATCGAGCTTACCCTGACTCGGCGGAGCTTGATAGATCTCCCCAGGGCGAAACGAGCGCTGCCCTGCCTCAGTCTTGAGCGCCCCTAGTACTGTCCCCTCGCGCAACAGAATAACGTTCGCTTGCTTGCTCAACAGCTCTACCCGCAAAAGATGCTCTTCGCCGTGCCGAATGCGAAGATCAATAATGCGTTCGAGGTTAGGCTGGCTCACTCCGACGATAATCCCATTGCGCAGATATTTGCGCAACAGCATACAGAACGCTGACGGCTGCGGCGGATTAACGAAGCGAGCATGGGTCAGATGAATACGAGGTTTTTTTTCTGTCTCTATCAGTAATACTTGCTCTTGCCTAGCCCATAGCTCTAGGGTAATCAAGCCCGGCTGAGGATGGTAGATCCCCTGGACGCGGCTGCCCACAAGGCTCTCGCTCAATTCGGTCACTAGAGCGGCTATTGTCAGTCCATCTAAGTTCACAGTTGAATTATACCGACACTTGAAGGGCGTCGCTGGTTGTGATACAATTTGTGGCAAGAGGGCACAAGGCAAGACTGGGAAAAGCCCATGTGAAACGAAAACTCCAACGAAAACCAGCTGAAAGTGTCATTCTATCACGGAGGGCATGTATAATTTATAACAGAAAGGAGGAATCTGCTGGGGGAAGGCAAGGGAACAAGTGTCATGTCGATGTGCTCATTCTAGCTGGTCTCGCGCGAACCAACTGGAATACCTAAATTCTCTTGATACTATAAGGAGGTACAGAGAGCTTATGAAGAAAGTATTGGCGTTGCTGCTTGTCGTTGCGGTGTTGGTTCCCACGGTCGCGTTTATCGGGTTGGCTCAGCCCAAGTGCATCCCCGCTTGTTCGGAGAATCCGAAGGTGATGGACCGCGAGCCCATCGAGGCGTCCGCCGAATTCAAGGGCGGCACGGTGCAAGCCGGCGGGCTCAAGCCCATCGATCTCGACCCCAACCAAGAGGTGACCTTCGGGCTGCCTCAGGGCACAAAGACCGTCACCATCACCGCTGGAGAAGGCGATTTGACGTACGTACTCACTAAGGTCGTGGGCATAGGCGCGCGCGCCCAGCGCACCAAGATCGCGGATGGAGCCGTTCCAGCGAAGCAGTCTGTGACAGTCAATGTCCCAGGGTTCGACCGCGCTAAGCAAGAATCCATCGAGATCGCGATCACAGCTGGCTCGAAGAAGACCTCTGTAACGTTAGTATTCCAGGGCGCTCCTGCTGATGAGACTATCCTGCCGCGCGTTGCGGTAGAACTCGAGATCTCCAACCAGGGGCCAGCTGAAGTGAATTATGAGGTGAAGGACGCGCTCAACAGGACTGTGAAGAACGCGGGCAAGGACGTCAAGGGCACGGTCAAGGCTGGCGAGAAGGCCGTCGTGGGCATCGAAGAGAGCCTTGGGCCCAATCGCGTCCTGCAGATCAGCACCAAGGGCGATGCCAAAGTAGATATCAAGATCTTCTACGAGCAGATCCCACAGGCAGCTGAGCTCTATAAGGGCATCTACGCCACGACTTCCATTGCCCGGCCGCGCACCCTTAACCCCATCACCGCGACCGATACCGCCAGCACGTTGATCACGGATCGCCTGCACGATACGTTGCTCGATGGGCCGGTGGGCGCGGAGACTGGGGCCATCGCTGAGGCGTTCGAGGTGACCCCAGATCGTAAGACCGTCACCTACACCTTGCGCAAGGGCGTCAAGTTCTCCGACGGCACGCCCATCACAACTGAAGACGTGCGCTTCACGTTTGAGAACTTGGTATACCCAACGGAGGTTGCCACCAGCACCCGCGATACCCTCTACTGCGCTGGCGGTAAGGACCTCCCCAAGGTCAGGGTCATTGATGAGCGCAAGATCAGCTTCACTTGCGACAGGCCAGCGAGTAATGTGCCGTTCCCCTATACAGGGTTCGTGGAAATCCTCTCGAAGAAGAACATCTTGAAGCTCGCTCCCAACGTCGAGAAGAGCCCCAAGGACTTCAACAACGTCTACGGGGTCAACACCAAGCCTGAAGATATCGTCGGTGCGGGGCCGTTCAAGCTCTCCAAGATCGATCCGAACACGGTCGCAGAGTTCGTGCGCAACATCTACACCTTCCGCGTCGACGAGAAGGGCAACCAAATGCCGTACATCGCGGGGATCCGCATCCTCTTGGCACCGACCCAGGGCCTGGAGCTGGCACTGCAACAGTTCCGCAACGGCCAGACGGACTTCCTCGGCCCGCGCCCGGCAGATATCGCGATCTTGCAGTCGGACAAGGCCGCTGGACGGCTACCAATCAATGACGACATCGACTCCGGCGTTCCTGGCTGGGGTACGGAGTTCTGGGTGGTCAGCTGGACGACCAAGAACCCCACGCTGCGCGCCGCATTCGCGAATAAGCAAGTGCGCTTTGCATTCTCCCACGCGTCGGATAGGGCTTCGATCGTGAAGAACATCCGGCTAGGCCTAGGCACGGAGATCTACTCCCAGTACTCAGTCCCCAGCCCGTATCACATCGAGCGGCCTGGGCAGAAGGCTGACGTCCTAGCGCGCTGGGAGCAGGCGAAGAAGCGCTTCGATCTGAAGAAAGCTGCTGAGATCTTAGATAGCCTAGGGATCAAGGACGTCAACGGTGATGGCATCCGCGACATCCCCGCGAACTTCGCCAATGACTTCGGTCCGCAGACCAACCCCGCTGGACCGTTCAAGTTCGAGCTTAACACCAACGTTGGCAACACCCTGCGCGAGGAGATGATCAAGCTCATCGCCTCGGACCTGAAGAAGATCGGCATCGAAGTGACAGCCGTACCGAAGGACTTCGCAGCGTTGGTGGACCAGCTGACCGTTGGTGACTACGAGGGCATCTTGATCGGTCTGACGGGTGGCTCGGCGCCTGCCAGCGGGATCAACGTCTACACGTGCGATGGCAACCTGCACTTCTGGAACGTCAATGCTGGTGCAGGCTGCACTAACGCCACCGAAGACGAGAAGAAGCTGGACGCGCTCTATCGCCAGCTCGCTGATGAGACTGACGAAGCGAAGCTCCGCCAGCTCGCTGATGAGGCCCAGTTCGTCTTCGCCAATCACTTGCCGTACATCCCGCTGACGGTGGGTCACGGCCTCGCAGCCTTCCGCACGGACACGATCCGCAATCACGCGCGTGCTCCGTTAGCCAACCAGCTGTTCCTCTTCTGCAAGGATGGCCGCTGCCGCGGTGGGTAAAGTTTAAATAAAGAGCACGTCGGTGCGAGGGTGTGAAGGTGACTTCACGCCCTCGCTTGTTTTTTGTAGCTGCCGGTTCTCTACTACTACAATACTTAGTATATATACTCTAGTAGTAGTAGAGGGGACCAAAACCTGTGGAAAACTTTTCGACCGACCGGTCAGTCGACGCTTTTTATTTTTAAGAACATCAAAAAGAGAACATACTATACAAATGTCGGGCTGTGGAAAACCCTGTGGAAAACCTGTGGAAATCCTGTGGAAAACTCCTGTGGAAAAGTCAGCTGAGGGGAGTTATCCACAGGTTATCCACAGGTTTTCCACAGCTTTATCCACAGGTTTTCCACAGGACTGTGTCCCTTGAGAAAGTGACAGCAGCGGTCACCAACAGAGTTCGGTATAATGGGTCCAACGCTAAAGAAACAAGGGGGCTTAACTATGTTCTATAAGAACTATATTGAAGGCCAATGGATCGACTCGGCAACGGGCAAGACGTTTAAATCGATCAATCCTGCGGACACCAGCGACGAGCTTGGGGAGTTCCCCGCGTCGAATGCTCAAGACGTCGAGCGTGCCGTCCAAGCTGCAGAGCGAGCTTTTCGAGAGTGGAGCAAGGTCCCCGCGCCCAAGCGCGGCGAACTGCTCTTTGAAATTGGCGAGCGCTTCAAGCGCCACAAAGAAGATTTAGCCCAGATTATGACCCGCGAGATGGGCAAGGTCTTAAAAGAGGCTCGCGGCGACGTCCAAGAAGCTATAGATATGGCCTACTATATCGCTGCTGAAGGTCGACGGCTCTTCGGCTATACGACCCCGTCGGAGCTATCCCTCAAGCACTGCATTAGCTTTCGCCGCCCGGTAGGGGTCGTGGGGGTGATCACGCCGTGGAACTTTCCCGTCGCTATTCCGGCATGGAAGATCTTTCCAGCGATTCTTGCAGGCAATACGGTCGTCTGGAAGCCTGCGACTGACACCCCCCGCTGCGCGTATGAGTTCGTCAAGATCCTAGAAGACGCTGGACTGCCTAAGGGAGTCGTCAATTTGGTCTTTGGCGGCGGCAACGACGTTGGCATCCCGTTGGCCAAGCATCCGAAAGTCGCGCGGATCTCCTTTACGGGTTCAACTGAGACCGGCCGAGAAATCTATAAGTACGGAGCCGAAAAACTCGCCAAGGTCCATCTGGAGATGGGCGGGAAGAACCCGATTATCGTGCTTGAAGACGCCGATCTCGATCTTGCTGTAGATGGGATCCTATGGAGTGCCTTCGGCACGACAGGCCAGCGCTGTACGGCGTGCTCAAGATTAATTATTGAAGACGGCGTCTATGAAAAACTTTTAGAGAAGCTTGTCGAGCGCACAAAGAGACTGCGCTTAGGGAATGGCCTAAACCCCAACGTCGACGTCGGCCCGGTGGTCAATCGCGCTTCATTAGAGAGGATCGCGCGCTACGTCGAGCTGGGTGTAAAAGAGGGCGCAAAACTCTTATGTGGCGGCCAGATCGCTAAAGACGGTGACTTGGCGAAGGGCTTCTTCTTCCAGCCCACGATCTTCGCCGATGTTACCCCGACTATGCGCATCTTCCAAGAAGAGATCTTCGGCCCAGTGCTTGCGGTCACGAAAGCCAAAGATTTCGAGGACGCTATCGCGCTGGCGAATAATACTTCGTACGGGCTCTCGTCGTCTATCTACACAAAAGACGTCTTCAAGGCCCATCGGGCGATGGACGAGATCGAGGCGGGCATCACGTATATCAACAGCGGGACGATTGGAGCCGAAGTCCATCTGCCGTTTGGCGGGATCAAGAACACGGGCAATGGCGGGCGCGAGTCGGGCTGGACGGCTATCGACGAGTACACCGAATGGAAGACGATCTATATAGATTTTTCTGGTCGGCTCCAGAAGGCCCAGGGGATCGACTAGTAATCTAGATCACATACAAAGCCGTGCCGCGCTCGGTATAATGGAGCCTAAAGCAAAGTATAAGAGAGTCTGTGACTTGCTGGACTCTGAAGACAATGCTGACTTATGAAGGAGGTTTACCGTGAAGCCTGAAGGAGTCCGACGCGCGGTACGGGTTTTTTTTCTTGCCGTGCTGATGGGGGTAGGAGGCGGCTTGGTTGGTGCAGCCAGCACGACTGTGTTGGACATTGCTGATGGTAACCAAGACATCACGATCTTCGGGGCCAACGCCAAAGATTTTCTCACGGATTTCAATTCGATAGCTGTGGGCGACGTCAACGGCGACGGGTTCAATGACTTAATTCTGGGTGACCCTGCTGCCGATGTCGAAGAAGGCGACCGGCGTGACGCTGGGAAGGTCTATGTGATCTACGGGCGAGCAGGGCTAGAGCAGACCTATGATCTGGCCAAATCTCACGCAGATATCGTCGTGACGGGAGCGCGCTCAGGAGATATGCTGGGCACTTCCGTGGCCGTCGGGGACATCAACGGTGATGGGCGGCTCGACTTGATTATTGGTGCTGTAGGCGCAGATGGCCCCGATGGGCTGCCTGAACGTCGCCGCGATGCCGGAGCTGTCTATGTGATCTTTGGGCGTCCTGCCCCTTATTATAAGCTGATAGATATCTTCGATGGCGATCAAGATATTACGATTCATGGTGAGACGCCTGGAGATCGCTTCGGGGCTTCGGTAGCTACAGGCGACCTCAACGGCGACGGTATTGTTGATCTGATTGTCGGGGCGACCGATGCCGACGGCCCGCGCAAAGAGCGCGCCAATGCTGGCCAAGTCTATGTCTTCTTCGGGAGTACCAGTCTCCCTAAGACGATAGATTTGGCCCGGCGCAATGCCGATATGACTGTCTTTGGGAGAAACGCTACAGATCAGTTGGGCAATGTCGTGGTCAGCGCTGATATCAACGGGGATCTGTTTAACGATCTGGTCATTGCTGCCCATCAAGCTGACGGTCCGGGCAATGGGCGCAACAACTCCGGCGAGGTTTATATTCTCTTCGGCTCCACAACGCTGCCAGAACGAGTTGACCTAGCGAAAGATGGAGCTGATGTGCATATCTACGGTGCCGACGCGGGGGACACCCTGGGTGTCTCTGTAACGTTGGGTGATGTAGACGCTGACGGTGCACAGGATGTAATTATCGGCGCGCCGGGAGCGAGCGGGCCGCAGAATAAGCGCCCCGGAGCCGGGGAAGTCTACGTGCTCTTAGGCAGTTCGCTCGTGCAGGGCGTCTATGACTTCGCCATCGGGCGGTACGATATGATCATCTGTGGCGCTGAGGCGGGAGATCGTCTGGGGCGCGCTGTTGCTTCGGGCTTGATTGGCGGAGCGACTTTCGATGACCCGTATTGGGACATGGTGCTTGGCGCGGACTCCGCTGACGGCCCGGAGAATCGGCGGCGCAACACCGGTGAGGCGTATCTGATCTTGGGGCAGAGCCCTCTGCCCAAAGTCATTGATCTGGCAGCGAAGGATGCGCCCGTGACGGCGGTCTTTGTCGGTGCTGAAGCCGATGACCGTCTGGGCAGTGCCGCGATTGCGGGGGACTTAGACGGAGACGGTCTTGCTGAAGTCATACTTGGCGCACTCAACGCTGACGGGCAAGAGAACTTGAAGCCCGATTCGGGTGAAGCGTATATCTTCTTTGGGAGTCGGTTTGGCCCTCCGGCCCCGCCCAATCAGCCGCCCGTTGCTAATGCCGGGCCAGATCAGACAGTCAAAGTGGGTCGTACGGTGACGCTTGATGGCTCGGCGTCATTTGACCCTGAAAGTGGGCCCCTGAGCTTCCAATGGAGGATTGTCTCCGCGCCAACGGGCAGCACGGCGACATTAGTGGGTGCACATACGGCAAGCCCAACGTTTGTCGCAGACATCGTGGGTGATTACGTGATTGAACTAGTTGTGACGGATAATCGTCGGCAGACTAGTAGCGATCAAGTTCTCGTGAAGGCTGTGGAGAATCGCGCGCCAGTGGTGAAAGCGGGGCCCGATCAAACCGCCACTGTTGGAACCTTAGTCACGCTTGACGGTAGCCAGTCTCAAGACCCTGATGGTGACCCAATCACGTTTGAGTGGCGTTTCGTCTCCCAGCCTGAAGGAAGCACTGCGACACTCACAGATGCTGATACCCCTAAGGCCAAGTTCACCCCTGATGTCGCAGGTGACTACATCATTGAATTAATCGTAACTGACTCCGATGGAGCTGTAAGTTCTGATACCGTGAAGGTCACGGCCAAGGCACCAGCTCGTCTGAAGGGTGACGTGGACAACGACGGCGACGTTGATATCATAGACGCTAAGCTCGCAGCAGAGTTTATCGTGGGCCTACGTGACTTAGACGGCTTGGCGCGCTGGGCTGCGGATGTGCGTGCTCCATGCCAGCCCGCTCCAGGCAGCGCTGAGAACATCGACGTCACGGACGTGCGCTGGATCGCGGAGTTTGCTATCGGCGTGCGCACGGAGATGTTCTGCTACGAAGTGCCCTTGCCCCCTACGGCAACAGTGAGAACACTGGCGCCGTTGCGCGTGCGCTCCTTACACAGAATGATCGAGTTCTCTGCCCCAATGGGTACGCAGATCTCTGTGAAGATCTTCGACATGGTTGGACGCCCAATTTATTACGCCGAGTCGTCTTCTGGGACGCTGCGCTGGGCATTGGAAAACCAAGCGGGCCAGACTGTTGCCAACGGCATCTATCTTGCGGTGTTGGAGCTTTGGGACGGGACGGAGCGCACGCGCGTCGTGCGCAAGCTCGTCGTGCAACGGTGACGCGTGCTACTTTGGCGCCGTGACAACAGTTACATACAGACTGCACAGTACGGGCTACAATAGTGATAGTGAAAAGAACTAATATAAGGCAGGTCATCAACTATGCTAAGAAGATTAATGCAGCGAGCGGCGCAGCGCACTGGTGAAGGGAGGTCTCTAAGCGTGGGTATGCAATACAGAAGTGTAGGTTGGTTGTTGGTCTTGGTGCCAATGCTTCTGTTGGGTTGGTCGGTAGGAGCGTTGGCTGATGACGAGACGGATGTGTTTAACGCCAATGCCGGTAACACTGAGCCAAACCCCAATCCTGGTGAGAATTTCGTCGTCATTCAAGATGTGATCGTAGCCGATCCAGGACCGTTTGGCGACACGACACCTGATGCCTTTCCCACAGCCATCGAGACGGTGACAATCCGCAAAGCTGGGGGCACCTTGCCTAGCCATTATGTCCTCGCTTTGCGCCTCTATCTCGATGATGGTGACGGATTATTCGATCCCACAGTTGATCGCTTGTTGGGCTCAGTGAATGCGCCAAAACTCATAGACTTTTGGGAGGGGATGCCGCCAAGCTGTCCGCCTCCACCGACAGGGACGTCGTGTGGGGTTGTCTTTGGAGAGCCGGGGCAACTCTTGGTGTTGGTGCCTAATGGAGGGTCAGTGGAGTTCTTCGTCGTAGCCGACTTTGCTAACGACGCGCCTGATGGTGCGACCCTGCGCACCAGCTTCGATCTCACCGTGGGGAATAGCTTGATTGGGGGTCCAGTGACGAGCTCGCGCATTGACAGCGCGACGTCATTGCCCATCTTGAACTTTGACGCAGGGTTGCCCGTGCCCGTGGGGTTCATTCGCATTACAGCAGCGACAGGTGATGCGGAAGTAGACGTCGTTGATGAGACCCCTGCTCGCACGGCAAATCCTGGTGATTCCGTCGTCTTACAGGAATTCTTGGTCTCCGATCCGGGTGTCTCCGGCGACGCCGTGCCCGATGGGGCAGGGACACTCATCCGCTCTATAACTGTGAGGAAGGTGGGCGGGACGATCTCCAGCGACAGGATTTTAAGATTAAGACTTTTCCGAGCCAGTCCGCGCACCCCGCCGGGGTGGGATGAAAAAGATGAGCTCTTAGCCGTCGTCAACTCTCCCGATCTGGAGCGCGGCGTCGTCTTCGGCGACGGCGGGCGGCGTTTGGTGCGTGTCGATGATAACGCCGAAGAGCGATTCTACATCGTCGCTGACTTGGCTTCAGTCGGCTTTGTCAATGGTGACACATTGCGCACCAGCGTTGAGATCGTGGCACGCAACGACAAGACTGATCCCGGCGAGATCTCTTCGGCGATCGAGACGCCTATGCCGGTCGTCGCATCCAATCAGTTGGTCGTCGAAGTGCCTCCACCGACGATCATTATCGGCTCAGCGTCGATTGTAGGCAAGACAAAAATTCCTATCTCGATTCGCTTCGTGCCTGCGCCGGGGCTAGGCGAGCTGCAAATCGGTCCCGATGGTGCGCTGACGTTTGACCCAGATGTCGTGCAGATCCTCAACATCAAGGGTGTAGGGCCGTATATCGTCGATTCCGTCAATATCGATTCTACGGAGGGGCGAGCGCAGTTCACGCTGACGCTCAAGCCCGGGCGCACACCGCTCAACGAGGGCGTCATCGCCGAGATCGAAGTCGATAAAGCCCCTGACGCCCCCGTGGGTGAGTCTGTGAGGATAGACATTGAAGACATCGAGGGCATCGAGATCGTTGACGTCTTCCGTGATGCTGCGGGGCGCGATCTCTTGCCTGATATCGTTCCGGGCATGATCACGATCAAGCTCATCAAAGGCGACGTGGACGGCGACGGCGTCGTCACCATCAGCGATGCACGCTTGACCGCTCGTTTCATCTTGGATCTAGAGACGCTAACCCCAGAGCAAGAAGAAGCCGCAGATGTCGCGCCGCCCTTGGGAGTCATTGACGCGACCGATGTGCGCTGGATCGCGCAGGCAGCGACAGGACTGCGCAGGCTCGAGCAATCCAATGCTGCGCTCACGCCGTTAGCCGCAAATAAGCCTGCGCGCAACCTGACGACAAAGCTACGCGCCGGGACGCTTGAACTGCGAGTCTCTGGTCAGGGTGTTGCCCAGACAACTGTCAGGGTCTTCACGCTGACGGGCAGATCCGTGACGACGGTGCAAGCGTCTGGGCCGGTGGTGCGCCTGAGCGAGGGCGATCTCGCGGGGCTGCCCAACGGCGTCTATCTCTACACTGTGACAGTGCTCGGCCCTGATGGGGTCTGGCAGAGCGACGTGCGCAAGTTCGTGCTCGTGCGCTAGTACCCAACGTACCCACGCGGCGATCCCTCATGAGCACTCATCATGCGGGATCGCTCTGTTTTCTGTAACATTGATGATGAGGTGATCCAAGTTGACACGTAGCCGTTGTGGTTATATCAGCATCAGTTTTCTTCTCGCTGGCTTAGTGTTCCTTGGAGGTTGTCTGCCGGGACAGAAGCCTGGTCCACAGCCGCCCCAAGCTGTTTTTTCGGTCACGCCTCTCACGCCCAAAGTTGGGGAAGAGGTCGTCTTCGATGCTTCAGAATCGAAAGACCCTGACGGGCAGATCACGGCATATCTCTGGGACTTCGGCGACGGCTCGCCCACAGAGACTGGACCGGTTGTCATTCACGTCTATGAAAGAGTGGGCACCTACCTTGTCCGGCTCACCGTCACCGACGATGCAGGGTTGTCCAATAGTCTAGAAAAGCCGATCAAAGTTATTGAAGAGAGCAGCGGAGAGCCTAAGAGATCAGTGTCTGTAGAGTTCAGTCCAGCGGCGCTCACCTGGGGTGACGGGGCCTTCTGGGTCGTCGATGCTCAAGAGCCTAAGGTGTATAAAATTGATCCTCAAAATGGGCAGATACTTTTGACTGTTGATGTGGAGCAGATCAATCCCGAGATCATCTTCCTCGACGGGGTCGCGTGGGCCGATGGAAAGCTCTGGATCATTGACGGGGGTGAGGGCAAGCTCTATCAGCTTGATCTGAGCACCAAGAAGATCGCGCGCTCGCTCAGCGCTCCGGGGCCGCAGCCGACGGGGATTGCTTGGGATGGGAGCGCCCTGTGGGTCGCCGACGCTGAAAATCTGAAGATTTATAAAATTAACCCTGTGACAGGCAAATCCATCGATTTGTTCAATGCCCCCGGTGCATTCCCGCAAGATTTAGCTTGGGATGGGCAGTATCTGTGGAATCAAGACCCTGCTGAACAGAAGATCTACAAGCTTGATCCCCGCGGTGGGACAGTCTTGATGGAGCTCGAAGCTCCCAGCACTGAAGTCGTGGGCATTACGTGGGATGGGCAATCGCTCTGGGTTGCCGACGGAGCTGAGCAAAAGCTCTTGCAGATAGAGATCCCCGGTCTGTAACGGAGATCACTGACAGAACAGCGCACAATGCGCTAAGATGGCAGTAGAGAAAAAACGCCAGAGTGTACGAAGATCTGCAGGGGTTCATGAGCACGATGCGCAGGAGGTGCGCCATGCAGCAAGTCATCGCCAAGAGTGTTCTAGCCGTGTGGGCGTTAGTCATAGCGATCGGGGCCACAAGCCTTGCGTTCACTTCCGGCAGCCCCGAGACCATGGTCATCAAAGATTTCTCTGGGGCAGTCGATCCGTTTGTTACGCCAGGGCAGACGTTTGTCGTCGCAGGAGCCATCAGGGTTTACGATCCAGGGAGCGACGGTGCCCCCACGGCTATTGAGACGATCTCGCTCTGCTTGGCGCCGACAAGCACACTGAGCAGTCGCCACATTAGCGGGCTGCGACTCTATCTTGATGAGGGTTTTAACGGGTTTTTCGACCGGCGTGAGAGCAGATTGCTTGGTTCGGTCGTGCGGCCCAAGCTCGATGATTGTGATAATCCCCTTACGTTCGGCCAATCGGGTAGCTTATTTGCTCTTGTGCCCAATCGCGGAGCCAAGCTCTTCTTTATAGTGATCGATCTAGCGTCGGACGTGCCTGACGGAGCGGCCCTCGCGTTTCTGGTCGATATGGCAGCGTCGGATGGGCTGCGCGGCGGCCCAGTGATCAGCTCTGGGTTCAGCAGCGAGCAAGGCCCGCCAGTATTTACTGATACAATTATGATTCGTGCGACCAGCGGCGATGCTGAAACCGACGTCATCGACGAGACCCCGGCGCTCACAGCGCGTCCTGGCACGAGTGTCGTCGTGCAGCAGTTTGTCATCGCTGATCCTGGCTCCGACGGCGACACCGAAGACGACGATTTAGCGACGCTGGTGCGGAGTATCACGGTGCAGGCCGTGCTTGACGAGACGACGATTAATCTGTCACCGAGTGCAGGGCTGATTCAAAGAATCAGGCTCTTCCGCGAGAGCGGGCGCACCGGCCCAGGCTGGCAAGAGGGCGACGAACTCTTGGGCGAGGTCATCCGGCCCAACTTAGCTACTGGAGTGACGTTCGGTAGCGGCGGCCGGAGATTAGTGCGCGTCGGGCGCAATAATATCTTTGGGACGGGCGGAGTCGAGCGATTCTATATCGTTGTGGATCTAGCTCCCAGCGGCTTCGCGCATGCGCCGACAGAAAATCTCTTGCGTACGCAGATCACCGTCGTTGCGCGCGACGACGGCTCTGAAGACGGCGAAGAATCTTCCGGGATCGAGACCCCTATGCCCGTGATGGCCAACAATGCTCTTGAAATTCGGACGGTCGGCCCCGGTGGCAGCGCAGGGAGCCCCAGGCTCATCGTCGGCAATGTGAGCATGGTCCATCAAGGCAAGATCGTTCTGAGGGTCGAGGGCGTGCCCTGGCCTGGCTTAGGGGACCTGGAAGCACGCTTGACATTTGATCCCACGATCATCCAAGTCCGCGAAGACCCAACGTCTTCGGATGAACAGCGGCGCTACAAAGTGCGTGCCTTGGGGTCGTACATGCTGGATGAACTCGAAGTGGACAACGAAATTGGCGAGCTGCGCTTTGCACTTTCGCTCAAGCCGGGACGCAGGGCAATCACCGACGGAGATATCTTAGAGATCGAGGTCATCCGAACCAACGATGATGTTCGGCTCTGCATGGCCACAGATGTCGAGCTAGGTGGTGTTCTAATGACCGATGAGACAGGGCTGACGGAGTTTCAGCCCGATCTGGTCATCGGGCTTGTGCGCTTAGAGTTAAAGCCCGGCGACGTGAATCTCGATGGGGTGCTTAATCGTCGGGATGCGCGGGCGGCAGCGCGCTTGGTGGGCAAGACGTTGGATGACTTTACCGCTGATGAGCGGGAGATGCGTCGGCTACAGTTGACGGCGGCCGATGTCGCCCCGCCCTTTGGGGAGATCACGGCGACGGACGTGCGCTGGATCAAAGAAGCTGTCGTCAAGCGCCGCATCCTGTCAGGGAGCGCCTGTGATAACACCTCGTGGCAAGCCCTCCAAGCTTCCGCACACAGCTTCGCGCTCAACTCTGTGAGCAGCCGAGTGCGCGGCTCCGCTGTCGAGTTTGTTGTACAGGGTGCGGGCGTTGCCGAGATGACTGTCGAGCTGTTCACACTGACGGGGGCGCGCCTGCTCATGGCGACCGCGCCGGGGACGCACGTGACGCTGAGATTCGTGAACGGTCAAGGCGCAGCCTTGGCCAACGGTGTCTATCTCTATGTTGTAACAGTGCGCGGCTGGGACGGCTCCGTCCGTCGCAGTGAAGTGCGCAAGCTCGTCGTGGTGCGATAGAATCACAGAAAGCACGGGGTTGATTGCACGGAGGGCACGGAAGATATGGTTTTCCGTGTCTTCCGTGGTTTTTCAATACTTTCCGTGATTCAAAATCACCCATTGTAACGCAGATTACTGACATACGACCCTTGTCGGGGTATCATAGATCCAAAGGACAGTCCGAAGGAGGTGTTAGCGCACAGACGAAAAGTTAGCAGTCATCAGCAAGCAGAAGTCACACACACCAAAAGCTTCACAGAAAAGGAGGATGCAATGAAGCTCAAGAACGTAGCAGTCATGGGGTTAGTCTTGGCTCTCTCAGTTGGAGCGGTCATCAGCTTTGTCGTCTTCGCGGCGATCATCAACGGGACGTCGGGTGACGATACGCTCACTGACGGAACAGGGAACGATGTCATCCGTGCCTACGAGGGTGACGACGACATCACGGTAACTGGCGGTAACGACCGAGTGGACGCTGGTGATGGTGACGACCAAATCACGATTGGAGTCAGTGCAGGGCGCGTCTACGTCGTCGGTGGCGAGGGCAACGACGTCATTGACGCCTCGGCTGGCCTGAACCATCGAATCTTCGGCAATGACGGGGATGACAACATCATCATCGGGACTGGCGTCTCGGGCGCTCGTGTCGAGGCCGGCGATGGCGACGACGTCATTGACGTTAACAATGTCTCTGGCAATGTCGTAGTCTACGGCGGCAACGGCGACGACGAAATCGAAGGCATTGATAGCGGCGGGAACCTCAAGGTCTACGGCGGCCCCGGTGTGGACAACATCACCCTTGGTGCTGGGAGCAATTTCGTCGAGCCGGGCGAGGACGCTGATGTGGTCGTAGCCGGCACAGCGTCAACTAGTTGGGACGTCATCAACATTCGCGTCGGCGACGTACCTGCGGGCGAGACCGAGAAGATCACCTGTACTGTCGTGGGCGGAGTAAGGACAACGATCATCCTCAAGCGCAACTCGCTGGGGGCTTTCCCGCCCGGAACGCCGACCCAGTTCGCTGGTCAGGATTTCCTCAACATTATTGACCCGCTAACCGGCGGCGTCTATGAGATCCGACGTGGAAATGGCCTCTGTATCGTCGTGCGACGCTGATGTCGGCCAA
The DNA here is from genome assembly GCA_964473325.1 of uncultured Thermotogae bacterium. Taxonomy (GTDB): domain Bacteria; phylum Bipolaricaulota; class Bipolaricaulia; order RBG-16-55-9; family DRXL01; genus JANXCC01. The sequence continues at coordinate 239 of CAYYOG010000003.1, read as the reverse complement.
AAAGGAAGTTATATCATGAGAGTACGGCAAACTGTGCTCATTTTGGTGCTCGCCGGTCTGGGAGCCGTCGGCCTGCTCGCCTGGGCCGCCACGATCATCGGTGGCCCGTTCGATGACACGCTCACGGGCACAACGGCGTCTGATCTGATCCGTGGTTTAGGCGGCAACGACACGATCTACGGCCTGTGGGGCAGCGACCGCCTCGAAGGCGGAGACGATAAAGATACGCTCTTCGGCAA
>CAYYOG010000002.1:197582-225336 GCA_964473325.1 uncultured Thermotogae bacterium | reverse complement strand
GGTGTGGCCCTCAAATGTTCGGATCACTGCCCAGCTAGAGATGTCGATCAGCTGCACACTGCTGCCACCAACTGTTCCCACAGCCAAGTACCGTCCGTCGGGCGAGAACACAACTTCTGAGACGATGCCAAAGCCCAGGGTACGCACCGGGGGCACCTGGGCCTGCGCCCATCCGACCTGCCCACTATTCCCCGCGACCAAGGCCAAGAGAGCCAAGGCCGCGCCTAATCCGACCAACTTCACTACGCGTGTTAGACGCATCTCTATCCCTCCTCCGCTGAATAGATGACCACTCGATAGCGCAGAGATGCAGCAGCGCTCATCACCCTCATCTTCTGACAATGATGATACTCTCATCGCATCAACAGCGCCAGCACGGCCTTCTGCGCGTGCAGTCTGTTTTCGGCCTCGTCGAAGATCGCGCTCTGCGGCCCGTGCGCTACGTCATGGGTGATCTCTTCGTCGTAGTGCGCCGGCAGACAGTGCATGACAATCGCGTCGGGCTTGGCCAGCCTCAGAAGCTCTCGGTTGATCTGAAAATCTTTGAATTTTTTACGGCGCTCCTCGGCTTCGCTCTCTTGGCCCATGCTCGTCCAGACGTCGGTGTAGAGAATATCAGCGCCCTTGGCAGCAGCTTTTGGATCGTGCGTGATCTCAACTCTCCCGAGCTGTCGCGCTGCTCCTAAGATCTTTGAGTTCGGCTCATGGCCCACAGGGCACGCCACAGCGATCTCCATGCCCAGCTTCGGCCCCGCTTCGAGCCACGAGTTACACACATTGTTCCCGTCCCCGATCCACGCGAGCTTCAAGCCCTCTATTTTGCGCTTCTTCTCGTAGACGGTCAGGAGATCTCCTAAGATCTGGCATGGGTGCAGCAAATCTGAAAGCCCGTTGATGACCGGCACGTCAGCATATTTCGCCAATTCTTCGACGACCTCATGTCCGAAGACCCGTGCCATGATCCCGTCACAGTAGCGCGATAAGACTTTGGCGATATCTTCGGTCGTCTCGCGCTGGCCGAGCTTAATGTCGTCAGGGTTGAGATAGATCGCATGGCCCCCAAGCTGAGTCATGCCCACCTCAAACGAGACGCGCGTTCTGAGCGAGGGCTTTTGGAAGATCATCGCTAAGGTCTTGCCCGACAGCATCGTGTGAGAAATCCCGGCACGCAGCTCGCGCTTGAGCTGCAAAGCTGTCTCTAAGATCTCCCACAGATCTTCGGGTGTGTACTCTGTAAATGAGATCAAGTCTTTATGGCGCATAGCGTATTCCCCCTTTAGTGTTCTATCTTTGAAAAGCATCATACCGAAATTGAGAAAGTTCGCCAAGTTGATTTTTCCCCGCGCGTGCTTTAGAGTGAAAGCCGACAAGGAGGCGAGCGATGAAGGTCTATCTCAACGGTGAGTTCGTCCCTGAAGAAGACGCAAAAATCAGCGTCTTCGATCACGGGCTGCTCTACGGCGACGGCGTCTTTGAAGGGATTCGCGCGTATGACGGCTATGTGTTTAAGCTCGACCGGCATATAGAGCGTCTATACGACAGCGCTAAAGCCATCGCCCTGGAAATCCCCATAAGCAAAGAGCAGATGACCCAAGCTGTTCTTGAAACTCTTAGAGTAAATAAGCTGCGCAGCGCCTATATTCGCCCGGTTGTGACACGCGGGGTTGGGGATTTGGGGATTGACCCGCGCCGCTGCCACGGCAAGCCCTCTGTTATCGTTATGGTGAAAGAATGGAAATCGCTCTATGGGGAGGAGAAGAGCCAGCAAGGGCTTAGAGCGATTGTCGCCCACACTCGCGCTCGCTCCCCTGATAGCCTCTCGCAGAATATTAAGTCTCTGAACTATCTGTCGAACATCATGGCTAAGATCGAGGCAAACTTTGCTGGCGTGGACGAAGCAATTATGCTTGACAGCAACGGCTTCGTCGCCGAAGGCACGGCCGATAACGTCTTCATCGTCAAGAATGGGACGATCTTCGTGCCCCCGACGGTGACGAATCTCCCCGGCATCACCCGCGAGACAGTGATCGAGCTCGCCTCGAAAGAACAGATCCCCGTGCGTGAGGAGTTCTTCGGAGTCCCGGCACTCTATGCCGCGGATGAGTGCTTTATCACGGGGACGGCCGCAGAGATCGCTCCCATCGTCGAGATCGATAGACGCATAATTGGCACGGGCAAGCCCGGCCCCATCACTCAGAAGCTCATACAAAAATTCCGAGAGATCACAGGCATCCCCGAAACGGGTACGCCCATCTATGAAGGGTGAGCTATGACCGTTCGCGTTCGGTTTGCTCCAAGCCCTACGGGAGAATTGCACGTCGGCGGGGCGCGCACCGCGCTCTTCAATTGGCTCTTCGCCCGCAGGCATAAGGGCGTCTTCATCCTCAGATTTGAAGACACGGACATCGAGCGCAATCGCCCGGAGCTGATCGAGCCCATTCTAGAAAGTCTGCGCTGGCTGGGCTTGCTCTGGGACGAAGGGCCGTACTTCCAAAGCCAAAGAATGAGTCTCTATCGCGAGTGGGCCGAACGGCTCTTATCCGAGGGCAAGGCCTATAAGTGCTACTGCACACCCGCAGAGCTCGAGACCAAGCGCAAGGCTGCGCTAGCAGCTAAACAAAAGCCCAAGTACGACGGGCGTTGTCGTAATCTGACTGCCCAGGAAGAGCAGAATTTTATTGGTGAGGGGCGCCAGCCCGCGCTTAGACTGAAGATTCCCGAATCTGGCACGATTATCGTCGAAGACGCGATCCGTGGGCGGGTCGAATTTGACTTCTCCGAGCTTGACGACTTTATTCTCTTGCGCTCTGACGGCCGACCAACGTATAACTTCGCCGTCGTCGTGGACGATATCACAATGGGAATCACGCATGTCATTCGTGCTGACGAGCACCTCAATAACACTCCAAAACAGATTCTGCTCTACCAAGCGTTTGGGCATCCCACGCCGATCTTCGCGCACGTCCCGATGGTGCTCGCGAAAGATCGCAGCAAGCTCTCCAAGCGCCACGGCGCGACGGCGGTCTTTGAATTTCGCGACCGCGGAATCCTCCCTGAAGCGTTAGTGAATTACTTAGCTCGGTTGGGCTGGTCCCACGGTGACCAAGAGATCTTCTCTGTACAAGAATTGATCGAAAATTTCTCGCTGGAGGCCGTGCACCAGTCGGCAGCGATCTTCGACGAAGAGAAACTCTTATGGCTGAACCAGCACTATCTCAAGGCAAGCGATCCGAAGCGCCTTGGGGAGCTTCTACGTCCGTTCTTGGTGAAGCTCAATATTCTGAGCGAATCTGAAACGCACGCTGTGCCAAGCGAGAAGCTTACGCAGATCGTCGTTCTGTTTCGGGAGCGCGCCAAGACGCTCGTCGATCTGGCTGAGCCAGCACGGTATCTGCTCACGGATAATTTTTCGTATGAGTCAGAAGCCGTACAGAAGTTTCTCACACAAGACAAACTCGTGCTGCTAAACGGGCTTGCAGAGGCGCTCGCGGCTGTGGAGCCGTTTACGGCATCGGAGCTGGAGCGGGCAACACGGGCGTATGTAGAATCTCAGGGCAAAGGGCTCAAGGATATAGCGCAGCCATGCCGCGTGGCGCTCACGGGGAGAACGACGGGAGCGGGGCTGTTCGAGACAATGGAGCTCATCGGGAAAGAGCGGGTGCTCGTGCGGCTTTCGTCAGTTGCATCACTGTTCGCTTGAGGCTACAATTGCTCTCTTACAGGGGGGCTGACTATGAGCGAAGCTCCGAAGGACTTCATTCGCGAGATTATCGATAATGATATCAAGACGGGCCGATATGGTGGGCGCGTCCATACGCGCTTCCCCCCTGAACCCAATGGGTATCTTCACATCGGCCACGCCAAGAGCGTCTTGCTCAACTATTGGATCGCTAAAGAATACGGGGGGAAATTCAACCTGCGCTTTGACGACACCAACCCTGAAAAAGAAGAACAAGAGTACGTTGACGCCATCAAGCGCGACGTCAGATGGCTCGGCGTGGACTGGGAAGACCGCGAGTTCTACGCTTCGGACTACTTCGAGCAGCTCTATCAGTGGGCCGAAGAGCTGATCAAGAAGGGCAAGGCGTATGTGTGCGATCTCTCGCCGGAAGAAGTCAGTGAATACCGTGGCAAAGCGATCATCCAAGACGGAAAAGTTGTCACGCCGCCGGGGAAGGAGAGCCCCTATCGTAATCGCTCTGTCGAAGAGAATCTCGATCTCTTTAGAAGAATGCGTGCGGGGGAATTCCCTGATGGCTCCAAGACCCTGAGGGCCAAGATCGACATGGCCCACCCAAACTTAAATATGCGCGACCCCGTCATGTATCGCATCATGCACGTCCGGCACCATCGTACCGGGGACCAATGGTGCATCTATCCGACGTATGATTGGGCACACGGGCAGTCTGATTCTATCGAAGGGATCACACATTCTATTTGCACGTTGGAGTTCGAAGACCATCGCCCATTGTACGATTGGTTTTTGGATCAGTTGGGGGTGCACCACCCGCGGCAGATTGAGTTCGCCCGGCTGAATTTGACTTACACCGTGATGAGCAAGCGCTTGCTCTTGCAGTTGGTGCAGGAGGGCTATGTGCGCGGCTGGGATGATCCGCGAATGCCCACGCTCGCCGGAATGCGGCGGCGCGGCTACACCCCAGAAGCGATCCATGAATTTGTCCGCCGCGTGGGGGTTTCCAAGCGCGAGAGCATCACTGAGCTAGAGCTCTTAGAGCACTGCGTCCGACAAGATTTGAACAAGCGCGCGTTACGCCGCCTGGCCGTGCTCGATCCGCTCAAAGTCATCATCACGAACTATCCCGATGGTCAAGTCGAGTGGCTCGATGCGATCAATAACCCTGAAGACGTAAGCGCGGGCACGCGCAAGGTCCCGTTTTCTCAAGTTCTGTACATTGAGCGCGACGACTTCATGGAGAATCCCCCGAAAGACTTCTATCGCTTGGCTCCAGGGCGCGAAGTGCGCCTGCGCTATGCGTATTTTATCAAGTGCGTCGATGTCATCAAAGACGCTCAGGGCAATGTGATCGAGTTGCATTGCACCTATGATCCGGCGACGCGCGGCGGCGAAGCACCTGATGGGCGCAAGGTGAAAGCGACGATTCACTGGGTCTCGGCACAGCACGCGATTGATGCCGAAGTGCGTCTGTATGATCGGCTCTTCACCAAGCCCGATCCGTTGGATGTCCCAAAGGGCCATGACTGGAAGGAGAACATCAACACCAACTCGCTGATTGTCCTACAGAACTGCAAACTGGAGCCGAGCTTAGCTGATGCGAAAGTTGGGGATCGCTTCCAATTTGAGCGCAAGGGGTACTTCTGTGTTGATCCAGACTCGACTCCAGAAAGATTAGTTTTCAATCGCACGGTGACGCTCAAGGGCGAGTGGGAGAAGGCGAGGCAGCAGAGTTAGCTCTACATCTTGCTCTGAGATACAATATCAGTTTGATGCGCTCAGTATCGCTTGCTCCTGGGCTAGAGTTGATAGACCTGGCGCTCTTCTTGTATGAGCGCAGGGGGCTCGCCATTGCTGATGTGCACTTGGGCATCGAAGATGCTCTCAAAGATGAAGGCGTTCTCGTGCCCAGACGGCATCTGGCGCAAGTGCAGCAGAGATTAGAAAGAATCTTCCAAGAGCTACACGTCACGCCGTCGGAGCCGCTCCGAAAAATTATTATTAACGGCGACCTGCGCCATCAGTTCGGCCCGCTCTCGCGCGTCGAACACAAAGAGTCTAGAGAATTCTTGCGCTGGCTCACTTCATGGGCGGAGCATATTGCGCTCATCGAGGGCAATCACGATGGCTCGCTCCCACACCTTGCCAATGAGCGCATCACAGTTACGAGAAGTTATAGTGAGGGCGATTGCTGGTTCGTGCACGGAGATGAGGCCCTCACCCCTGCCCCCCGGGAGAGAGGTGCTCGCACGGGCGGGATGAGAGTCCCGACGTGGCTCGTCATTGGCCATGAGCACCCCGCCGTGGGACTGCGCGATCCGGTCACGGGGCGCGTCGAGGTCTATAAATGCTTTCTCGCAGGCACTTTCAAAGAGTATAATCTCTTAGTACTGCCGTCATTCAATCAATTCGTGCGTGGGAGCGATTTACTGAAAGAGCAGCCCCTTTCGCCGTTCGTGCAGCAGAGCAATCTCGAAGAGTTCTTAGTTTATCCCGTCTCAGATGACGGCTCTATCTACGAATTCGGCCTACTGCGCCGACTTCTGAGTGCTGTATGACCTACGAGGCGATGCTCCAGAAACTTTATAATCTCAAAGGTGCTGGGCTTGACCTAGAGCGAATCATTAGCTCTCTAGGAGATCCCCAGCACAGCTTTCGCGCGATTCGCGTCGCGGGCACCAACGGCAAGGGCTCGGTCTGCGCGTTTTTAGCCCAAATCTTACAAGAAGCAGGATTTCGCGTTGGGCTGTTCACCTCGCCCCATCTCGTCTGTCCTGAAGAACGCATTCGCATCAATAATTGCGAAATCTCTCGCGAAGAGTTCCACGCCCAGTTTGAGCGCATCTGGGCAGTGATCGAAGAGATCTACGGAGCTGAAAGTGAAAAATATGCGCGGTTCTTTGAGGTGCTGACGCTGATGGCGCTCGATTACTTTCGCGCGCAGAAAGTCGACTGGGCTGTGATTGAGTGCGGCGTAGGCGCACGGACAGATGCCACGCGCGTCGTCTCTTCTGTTGTGTCGGTCTTGACCAATGTCGAGATGGATCATCGGGAGTCGCTCGGAGAGACAATCGCCCAGATTGCGTATCAGAAGGCAGCTGTCGTCTCCGAACGAGGAACGCTGATCACGGCTGAGACCAAGCCCGAAGCGCTCACAGAGATCGCGCGCGAATGTCAGCATAAGAACGCTCGATTGATTCAGCTCGATCTCTCAGGAATTCAAGCGACATCTAACAGTTGGGATGGGCAACGCTTCGACTGGCGAGAGTGGAAAGATCTAGAGATCTCACTCTTGGGAAGCTATCAGCTCAGCAATGCTATCTTGGCGCTTGAGGCTGCTCACGCCCTCGGAGAGCGCGCTATCACCGAAGAGATAATCCGATCCGGGTTGCGCAAGACCCAGTGGCCTGGTCGGATGGAGTTGCTCTGCAAAAACCCCTATGTTATGCTAGACGGAGCGAAGAACCCCGCGGGGATGCGGGCGCTGTGCACAGCACTCTCCTCGCTGGAATACAAGCGCTGTATAGTGATCTTGGGGATATCTGATCGCAAGGACGCAGCAGCTATGATCAGAGAGATCATACCAACAGCTGATAGTGTGATCGTCACACGCGCCGCGTTTCGTGGGGTTGACCCAGAGTACTTAGTGTCAGTGATTCGGCCTTACAGCGTGCCGTGTACTGTTGCGCCACAATCGGATAAAGCAATAGAACTAGCCCTAGCCCAGGCTCACCAGAACGATCTCGTCTGTGTGACCGGCTCGCTCTTTCTTGTGGGTGAGGTCCGAGCCTGGTGGAAAGGACGGGAGCATTCACGGGAAGATCCTCATTGAGAATTTACAGTTTGTAGGCTACCACGGCGTGTACGAGCACGAACGTGCCCAAGGCCAGCTCTTCGCTGTCGATGGCGAACTTGAATTCGATTTCCCTACACAAGACGAGCTCTCAGAGACCGTAGACTACGCGCGCGTGATCGAGCACATCCGCACTGTGAATGCGTCGAATTCATTTTGTTTGCTTGAGGCATTCGCTCAGACAATCGCGTTTGAGATTTTACGAAATTTCTCCAAGGTACAGCGGGTGCGGGTGCGCGTGCGCAAGCTCCATCCGCCCTTGCCCTCGGATATCACGTTGGGTACCGTAGCCGCGGAGGTGATCTGCGATCGCTCGTGCCTACCTTAGCCTGGGCTCGAACATGGGCCGCCGAGAAGATTTCATTCGCAAGGCCCTCAGCGCTCTCGCTCACGCCGATCATATAGTGATTCGTCGTCAAGCGCAGCTCTACGAGACCGAGCCCGTGGGCATCGAGGATCAACCATGGTTTCTTAACACAGTTATAGAAGTTGAGACCGACTTGACTCCTCACGCATTGCTCACGGTCTGTAAACACATTGAGCAAACCCTTGGGCGCCGCGAGCGTGAGCGCTACGGCCCGCGCGAGATCGATTTAGATATTTTGCTGTACGATAACGTGACCATCAATGATTCGGATTTGCAAATCCCTCATGCGCAGCTGCATCAGCGGCGCTTTGTGCTGGTGCCGCTGGCAGAGCTGGCGCCACGGTACGTGCATCCTGTGCTCCACAAGACCATCGCGGAGCTACTCCAAGAACTGACCGACCCCAAGGAGGTGAGGCCCTACGGTCGTGGAGATCCTCATCGAGACGGTCGCTCCGGCAACGCGCATCGCACTGCTTGAAGACGGGCGCCTCATGGAGATTCACTATGAAGACCCGGAGCGCATCTTAGGCAATATCTACAAGGGCATCGTGCGCGATATTCTGCCAGGGATCAATTCAGCATTTGTTGATGTGGGACTCGATGAAAAACTTTTCCTTTCGATGAAAGAGCTCAGCGATACTCTGTGGAAGGAGCATCGTGGTCGAAAGGGGCAGAACCCGCAGATCCAAAGATTGCTTAAGAGTGGCCAACAGATCATCCTCCAGGTGAAGCGCGAGGGGATTGGAACAAAAAATCCCCAGGGAACGATGAAGATTAGTCTTCCAGGACGCTACTGGGTCTTCCTGCCCTTGGAAGAGCGCTTAGGGGTCTCACGGCGTATCACCGATGAGCATGAGAGCCGACGTCTCAAAAGAATTGCCAAGAAGCTCAAGCGCGAAGGAGAGGGGCTGATTGCACGTACCGCCGCTGCTGGCGCTTCGGAAGAAGACCTTGAGCGAGACTTTAACTATCTCTTGGGGACATGGAAAGGGATCGCAGAGCAAGCACAGCGCGTGAAGGCCCCCGCATTGCTCTATCGTGGGCCCGATCTCGTGCGCGCTTTCTTGCGTGATCGCCTAATAGAAGACGTCAAGCGCGCTGTAGTCGACAGCGAGCGCGTTTATCAAGAGATCAGGGATTTTCTCTCATATATGCACATGGAAGAGTTCTTAGATCGTATCGAACTCTATCGGGGGAAGCGCCCGCTCTTTGAGGCACGCGGCGTGGAGAAGCAATTGCGAGAGAGCTTGCAACCGCGGGTGCGCTTGCCTGGTGGCGGTTCTTTAGTAATCGCCGAGACAGAAGCGCTCACAGCGATTGATGTGAACACCGGCAGCGACATCAAGCACAAAGATCAAGAGCAAGCGATCCTTAACACAAACTTAGAAGCTGCCGTAGAGATCCCTCGTCAACTGCGATTGCGCAAGCTCAGTGGGATTATTATTGCTGATTTTGTGGACATGAAGCGCCACGATCACGTTGAGAAAGTGATTCGGAAGCTCCAAGAAGAGCTGAAGAAGGACCGGGTGCCTGCGGACTTTGTGGACATCACGAAGCTCGGGTTGGTGGAGATCACGCGCAAGCGCGAGGGGGAGAGCCTGCTAGGCATGTTAGAAGAGGAAGAGGAGACTTGAAAGTGTCCGTGAAACGCGCTAATATGCTTTGTCATAAACTGGGAACTATCTCGTGGGCGCATAGCTCAGCGGGAGAGCGCCTGCTTCACACGCAGGAGGTCCGAGGTTCAAGTCCTCGTGCGCCCACCAGCTACATACTCTTGCGCCGTCCCCTTGGGCAGAAAGAGCGTCACGATCAGAGCTAACACGGCAACGATCAGTCCAACGAGAAAGACCCAATGAAGCGCCGTCGCTAAGATCTGTTGCAATGCGTCTAAGATCGGCGCCGGCAGCTGCGCCCGCGCCGCCGGATTGATCAGCGCGTCGGGATGCCGCAAGAGATCTGATATCTTCTCTGCAGACAGCGAGCTGCCCAGCTCCGAGAGATTATTTGCTTGCGCTTGCATTTGCGCACTTAGCACCGCGCCCATCACGGCTACGCCGACCGCCCCGCCAATCGATCTGAAGAAGACTGTCCCTGATGTCGCTATCCCTAATTGATCGCGCGATACTGAAGTCTGCACGGCAATTAAGAGTGTGACCATCGAGAACCCCATCCCTGCTCCAGCAAGGGCTAAATAGCCCATCACTGCGAGTCGGCTTGCTTCAGCGTCCAGAGTTGTCAATCCGAGAAAGCCCGCGACAAGCAAACAGACCCCAAGCAAAGCTATGGGGCGGTAACCAATTTTTAATATCAACCGGCTCCCGATGATAGAAAAGCTGACCCAGCAGAGCATGAACGGCGTGAGTGCTGTGCCTGCTTCTGTAGCTGTCGTGCCGATCACCCCTTGCACAAAGAGCGGGATGAACGAGAGCGAGCCGAACATCGCCATCCCTACGAAAAAGCCGTTTGCTGCAGAGACGCTGAAGATTCTCTGACGAAAGAGCGAGAGCGGCACGATGGGCTCCTTCGCGCGGCGCTCAAGAACAAGAAAGAGCACAAGCAAGAGAGCGCAAACACCGAAAACCCCCAGCTTCAAGGCCCAGCTCCAACCCTGTTGCCCCAGAGTCAGCAGCAAGAGGGTCGCAAGAGCCGTGAGCGTGATGGCCCCAGCGTAGTCTATGGTGACCTGCTTGCGGTGGTCGCGCGGCTCGACGAGCGCGAGCCCGATCAGAAGAGCCGCTGCAATCCCGAAGGGAATGTTAATATAAAAAACCCAGCGCCATGAGAGATTGTCTGTGATAAAGCCCCCAATCAGCGGGCCGATGATGCTGGCTAATCCCCAGACGCCGCTAAACAGCCCTTGCATCCGTGCCCGCCTCTCCAGAGTATAGATCTCCCCGATGACCGTCATGCCTAAGGGCAAGAGCGCCCCAGATCCCAGACCTTGAATGGCGCGAAAGAGCACGAGCTGATTCATAGAATTCGCTGCCCCAGAAAGCGCCGATCCGATGAGAAAGATCGCAATTCCCAATAAGAGAAAGCGCTTGCGCCCGTACAGATCCGAGAGCCGCCCCCATAATGGGACTGTCACAGTTGAAGTCAGAATATACGCAGAAAAGACCCAACTGTAGATATGTAAGCCCCCAAGGCTCGCGATCACCGTGGGCATGGCCGTGCCCACGACCGTCGCTTCTAGAGCGCCGAGAAAGAGTCCGAGCATGACGCCGAGCGTGACAGTCACACGCTGGGAGGGTGTCAAGGGCACTATCTCGGGAATAGTGATCTGGGCTGGTCCTGAATGGGACTTTACTGTAGAAGTAGCGTCGCTTGACAGTTTCGGCTCACTCATAGACCAGCGAGTATAGCGCAAACGGGCCAAATGCTCAAGCTCTATAACGATTAATCTTATCTCGCAGAGTTATCGCAGCTTTGCGAGCGGCGTGCGCGAAGTCTTCGTCCTGTGATGCGAAGATCACGCTGCGCGAGACGTTTATAATCGCGAGTTCTTTGCAGGAATTCATGCTATTCTTGACGGCTCTTTCTAGGTCGCCTGCTTGTGCGCCTACGCCTGGGACCAAGATAGGCATATCGTCGCCGACGATCCGACGAACGATTGCTAACTCATCCGGGGCTGTGGCCCCCACGACGACACCCGCGTTCTTGCGCGTGTTCCACTCACGGGCTTTCTCAGCCAATCGCTGATAGAGCGGCTTGCCTTGACAGTCGAGCTCTTGAAAATCTCGTGCCCCAGGGTTAGACGTGCGCACGAGAAGAAACGCGCACTTCTCTGAATACTCCAGAAACGGTGCGATGGAGTCGAAGCCCATCAATGGGTTCACTGTAGCTGCGTCGAAGCGATAGTACTCAAAAAGGGCTTTGGCATAAGCACGTGCAGTGTTCTCGATGTCGCCGCGCTTGGCGTCGGCGATCACAGGGATCTCTTGCGGGATTAGCTCGCGTGTTTTATAGAGAATCTCTAACCCCAGCGGGCCGAGCATCTCGTAGAACGCCAGATTGGGCTTATAAGCACAGACGAGATCAGCTGTTGCTTCGATGATCGCTTTGTTAAATTCTAGGACAGCGTAGGGGCCGTGGCGCTCACGGAGGAATGGAGGGAGCTTTGCCAGCTCTGAGTCAAGCCCAACACAGAGCCAGCTGTCGTTCCGGCGCGCGGCCGCTTGGATCTTCTCAACGAAGGTCATAGGGGTCGAGATAGTATAACTTGTCACTGGGAACTTTTCACTTTAAACTGTTTTGTATGCGCGTAGTGATTGTTGGGGCGGGAGAGGTGGGCCGGAGCATTGCTGCAGCTCTCCAGACCGATCACGACGTCGTCGTCATTGAAAAAGACCCGGATCGGCTTCAGCTTCTCCAAGAGCTTGATGTGCTTGGGGTTCTTGGCAACGGCGCAAGCTTGAAGACCCTCAAAGACGCCGGAGCCGACAGAGCCGACTTAGCCATCGCCAGCACCGATATCGACGAGGTGAACATTGTCGCTTGTGCTGCTGCAAAACAACTAGGCGCACAAATCACTGTCGCTCGTGTGCAAGACGCCGAATACCTTCAGACGTGGAAGCGCGGCCATCTAGGCGTGGACGAGATGGTCTGCAGCGAGCTAATTACTTCTCAAGCGATTGCTGACGTGATTGGGCTGCGCGGGGTGCGGGCGTCGGATGAGTTTGCCGAGGGCAAGATCCTTATGACTGAGACCGTCGTCGAAGAGAACTCTCCGCTGCTGGGGCTGCGCTTGCGCGAGGCAGCTATCCCCGCCAACTGCAACGTTGCGAGCATTATCCGCGAGAACGCCGTGATCATCCCCCGCGGCGAAGACCAAATCCTCGCTCATGACCGACTCGTGCTCATCGGGACCCCGGAAGCTGTTCACGAATTTAACCGACGATTGAGTCTCTATCCCGCCGTCAAAGACATCTTGATCGTAGGGGGAGGGCGGATCGGCTTTCGTCTAGCGCAAATCTTGCAAGCTCGCGGGCTCAAACCCAAGCTCATCGAACCCGACGAAGAACGTAGCCGCTGGCTCGCTGAGAATCTGCCCAATACCTTGGTCTTCCACGGCGACGGCACAGATATAGAGCTCTTAGAGCGCGAGGGGCTCGCGCGCTGCGACGTGGCCGTCAGCGTTATTGGAACAGATGAGCGCAATCTGCTTTGCGGGCTCTTGCTCAAGCGCATGGGTGTCCCACAAGTCATCGTGCGTGTCGAAGACCCCAACTTTATTACGATCTTTGAGCGCGTGGGCATTGATATTGCGATCAATCCCCGGCGGCTGATCGCTGAAGAGATCATCGGGTTTACTCGAGGGCGGATCGAGAAATCGCTCTCCCTAGAGCAAGACCGCGCGGAAGTGCTGGAGATCGAGGTCTCCTCGACCAGCCCCTTGATCAGAATAAAGCTCGCTCAAGCGCAACTGCCTGCCGGGGTGTTGATCGGTGCAATCGTCCGCAAAGAAAAGGTGATCATCCCGCGTGGGGCTGACGCTCTCCAGCCCGGCGATCACGTGATCGTCTTCAGCACGAAAGAAGCCGCCCAACACATTGAGAAGCTCTTATGATGCGACGCTGGGATCTCTCCGTAGACGCACGGGCAGCGCTCCATCTTGTGGGTGTACTGATCAAGTGGTTCAGCATGGCATTTATGCTGCCCCTCGCATATGCGATCGTCGCTCGTGAGCCCTGGTGGCCTTATCTGTTGCCTGGAGCTCTCGCTCTGATGGGGGGCTGGGCGGTCGAACGAGCCGCGCGCACAGAGAGGGATATTGGCCCGCGGGAAGGCTTTTTTGTTGTTGCGTTAGCATGGTGCATCACCGCTGCCTTCGGGGCAATGCCCTTCGTACTTATGGGGGTGTTGCGTCCCATAGACGCTTACTTTGAAGCGATGAGCGGCTTTACAACCACTGGCGCAACAGTAATTGATCACGTCGAGGGGCTGCCTAAGGCGTTACTCCTGTGGCGGGCGTTCACCCAATGGCTTGGTGGGATGGGGATTATCGTCTTAGCTGTCGCGCTCTTGCCCAAGCTCGGGGTCGGCGGCTCCCAATTGATGGACGCCGAAGCCCCTGGGCCAACACTCGAAAGATTGACACCCCGCATTCGTGAGACAGCTCGCCTGTTGTGGGGCATCTACGTCGGTTTGACAGTCCTAGACGTGCTCTTGCTCGTCTTTCTTGGACGACTGAGTTGGTTCGATGCAGTGGCTCATGCGTTCACCACGCTTTCCACCGGCGGGTTCTCAACAAAAGATTCTGGATTCACGGTGTTCTCAGGAGCCGCTCAATGGATCACCGTGCTGTTTATGGCCATGGGGGGACTCAATTTTGCTCTGATCTATCGAGTGGTGGCGCGGCGGCAGTGGCGTGCTCTTCTCGCAGATACAGAAGCACGCTTCTATGGGGTGCTCTTAGTAGGGGCCACGCTTGCCCTCTGGATAAGCGTAGACGGGGGAATTGAGGGGCTACGGCATAGCGCTTTTCAAGCCGTGAGCATTATGACGACGACAGGATACGCGAGCGTTGACTTTGAGCGATGGGCCCCAGCTGCAAAGATGATCTTGCTCGTTCTGATGTTCCTAGGAGGATGCGCCGGAAGCACAGCAGGCTCGATCAAAGTGATTCGGACATGGCTGGTCTTTCGGTTCATCGCTCGGGAGATGCGCAACGTTATCCATCCGCAAGCGGTGTTGCCTATCCGGGTGAGTGGACGAGTCGTGAGCGAGCCCATCGTGCGCGCTGTGGCGATCTTCGCTATTCTGTATGTGACGATCTTTGTAATAAGCAGTATGCTCTTGCTGTGGGATGCAGCCCGCGTAGGATTAAACATGGGCATGGTTGAGGCAGCGAGCGCCGCTGCTGCGACGCTGGGGAATGTAGGTCCTGGCTTTGGAATGATTGGGCCAATGAGTACCTATGCGGAACTACCAGGGACCTCCAAAGGGCTCTTAGTCTTTTTGATGTGGGCAGGGCGCTTGGAGCTCTTCCCAGTGCTGGTGCTCTTTGTGCGCAGCTATTGGAAGGGATAAGATGCGCGCGTTCATCGTGCTAGGGCATCGAGTCCCGTTGACGCCCGCTTTCTCTCTCAATGACCTGCCTGGCAGCGCTGGGCGCTTAGATATTCTCTGTCGTTGCGTGACAGCGGCGTTCTGCCTCTCACACGGCATCCGCCGCGATGTCACGGTCTATTTGATCTTACAGAATCAAATCATCATTCGGTTTGACGGGAGCACACTGAAACATCTCAATCCCGACGAGCGTTCCACAGCAGCGCTGATCCAAAAGGCCCTCAAGGCGTTCACCGCAAGCGTCCCCAAAGGCCAAGAGATCGAGAGTACACCAGGGATTTTCGTCTCTTCTGGGGGATTGCTCGATGTACTGAGGAGAGTGACACACACGGGGTTAACGATCTACTGGCTACACGAGCACGGTGATCCAATCCGCCGCGCTCAGCTCAACCAGGATGCAGCGTTCGTCTTGAGCGATCACCTCGAATTTCTCCCAGAGGAAACAGCGCTCTTAGCGGGGCTCCCCCAATTGAGCTTAGGGCCGCTCTCGCTCCATGCTGATCACTGCATTGTGATCGTGCACAATGAGCTCGATGTGCGATTTGCATTCCCTCTGGCCTCTCCAAGATAATAGATGAAAATAGACGTGTCCCACGGCTGACGTTATAAAGTTGCCCTGCCCCACCTTGAGGGGGTAGAATAGTATGTACAAGGGAGATGGTCTTTTGAGGGATGTGGAATCGAGCGGGTCACCCCAGAAGGATCGGCTGGAGATGATCCGACGCCTCGAGGCCCAAGGAATCACTGATAAGAGAGTGCTCGAGGTGATGGGTCGCATTCCACGTCATCTCTTCCTCCCTAATGCCCTATGGGATCACGCCTACGCCGATCATCCTGTGCCCATTGATTGCGGCCAGACGATCTCTCAACCGTATATCGTTGCTTTGATGACCCAAGCCTTGCAATTAGAAAAGACAGATCGGGTGCTGGAGATCGGGACCGGTTCAGGGTATCAGACGGCGATTTTAGCTGAGCTAGCCGGACACGTCTATACGATCGAGCGCTTCGCAGCGCTCTCCGAGAAGGCGCGCAAGCTCTTGACCGACGCAGGGTATACAAATATTAGTTTTCGGGTGGGGGATGGAACGTTGGGGTGGCCAGAACAAGCGTCCTTTCATAAAATTATTGTGACGGCAGCAGCACCGGAGGTGCCTCTACCGTTGGTAGAGCAGCTGGCCGAGGGCGGCAGGATGGTCATCCCTGTGGGAGGACGTCAGCTTCAAACACTCCTGGCTCTCACGAAAGAGCACGACAAGCTGCGTCGCGAGGAGCTCTGCGCGTGCAGCTTCTTGCCGCTCATCGGGAGAGAGGGTTGGCCAGATCAAGAGACCTGGCTTCAGCATTTGTTATGAATGGGGAAAGGGGGATGAACGCAGCTTAAAGCGAATAATAAAGCAATAATGTGACTACGCTTATAGTATTCATAAACTCATACGACAAAATCAGGAGGTAGCACATGAAAACAGTAAGATTTGTGTTACTCATTATTGGGGTGCTCTGTGTCGCTGGAACGCTCTTGACCAGCTGCGGTGGTGGAGTCAAGCCACCCACAGCCGTGATCACCAAGCCGCAGAGTGGCGCGCAGTTCGCGGTCAACCAAGCTATCGAGTTTGCAGGATCAGCCAAGGACGACGCCGGCAAGGAAGTTACCAAGGACATCGTCTATGAGTGGGACTTCGGCGATGGCATCAGAGCGACGGGCCAGACAGTCTCGCACGCGTATAGAGCCAGCGGGATGTATACCGTGAAGCTGACGGTCAAGACTGCTGCTCAAGCGAAAGAGACACGCCCTAAGCTTGAAGTAAAACAGACAACACAAATTGAGATCATAGTGACAGCAGCTCTATCAGTAGCGATTTCCGCGAGCGTCACTGAGGGGCCAGTTCCGTTAGAAGTCTCGTTTACTGCGGAAGTCCAAGGCATAGCAGCGAGCTACAACTGGGACTTCGGCGATGGCTCTACGAGCACAGAAGCGAACCCGACGCACACGTTCACAACGGAAGGGACGTACACAGTGAAGCTCGTCGTGACTGCCCCTGACGGCAGCACCGCTTCAGCGGAAAAGACTATTACCGTCACAGCCCCGCAGCAAGCGTCGTCAGGGCTTCATATTGTCAAGATGGTCAGCACGAAAGAAGGCCGGCACTTCTTCGATCCAGCGGAGCTGACAATCAAAGTAGGCAGTACAGTGCGGTGGGTCAACGCATGCGAGGAGGGCATAGCGTGTATACACTCAGCTCAAGCCTATCCTAACAGGATCCCTGCAGGCGCAGAAGTCTTCGATTCCGGGCTCCTCACGGAGCAGGGGCAGGCGTTTGACTATACGTTTTCTGTCCCTGGCGAGTACGAGTACTTCTGCCTGCCGCATGAAGCGTTGGGCATGAAGGGGAAGATCATCGTGCAGCCGTAGGGGAGAGAGGCCCTCCCCCCAGGCTGTCGAGCCAGGGTGAGGGCCTTATTTCTTTATCTCTATGCCCAAAGTGATAGATCTTCGGAGCGACACGGTCACCAAGCCCACGCCCGCAATGCGTCGGGCAATGGCTGAAGCCGAAGTCGGCGACGACGTCTTCGGGGAAGATCCTACGGTCAATAAGCTCCAAGAATACGCTGCTCAGCTCTTCGGACGCGAAGCAGCGCTCTTCGTCCCCTCCGGGACGATGGGTAATCAGATCGCCATCAAAGTGCACACCCAGCCAGGGGACGAAGTCATCGTAGAAGCAGCCTCGCATATCTTTAACTCCGAGATGGCGATGATGGGGGCGTTTTCTGGGACGATCCCACGCCCGATCCCCAGCGAGCGCGGTTTTCTGCGCTGGGAGCAAGTCGAGGGGGCTATCCGCCCGAAAGTCTATTACTACGCCCAGACACGTTTGATCTGTTTAGAAAACACTCATAATTTTAAGGGCGGGGGCGTCTACCCTCTAGAGTGGGCAAGAGAGATCATAGAGAAAGCCCATGAGCGCGGCTTGGTCGTGCACTTGGACGGAGCCCGGATCTTCAACGCTGCCATAGCAACCAAGCGTTCCGTGAAAGATCTGACAGAGGGCTTTGACTCAGTGATGTTCTGTCTCTCGAAAGGGCTCGGAGCGCCGGTGGGCTCGATGCTTGTGGGATCAGCAGAATTTATCGAGAAAGCCCGAAAAGTACGCAAGATGCTCGGCGGTGGGATGCGCCAAGTCGGAGTCCTTGCTGCAGCTGGGCTCTACGCCTTAGAACATCATATTGAGCGTCTCGCTGAAGACCACGAGAATGCGCGGGTGCTCGCAGACGCTCTCAAAGAGATCCCTGAAGTGCGGCTCGAACCCGTCGAGACCAATATCGTGATCTTTGAGCTCTCCAAGATACCTGCCGACAAACTGATCGCTGAGCTCAAACAGAGAGATATTTTAGCTTTAGCAATCGGGCCGCGCCGGGTACGCTTGGTGACCCATTTGGATGTGTCGCGAGCAGACGTACTGCACGCGACTCAAGCTATCCACGAGATTCTTAAAAAATAAGGAGCCCCTTGGGGGAGGGGCTCCATCCCACCCGCTTGTGGAGTGGTGGTGAGAGGATGGTAGAGGTATTTTATTATATCATGGCCTTCTTGGGGCGTCTGTAGCGCAGATCACATTGAAACTTTTCCCCCCAGCTGATGGTATTTATATGTGTCACGCTCTAGGCACGACGGGCAGTTCCGTGCTATAATAGAGCGGACCGAAGGAGGCCATCTATGCGCGCAGCCATGAGCCGTCGTACATTCCTCCAAGCCCTGGGGGCCGCAGCAGGAGTATTGGTCTTAGGACAGTACAAGGGCTTCAGCCAGCAAACGATGACTATTGGGGTTCTCGGCAGCACCGCTTCCCCTCTGGGACAGGGGATCCTCAACGGAGCACAACTAGCAGCGAGCGAGCTCAACTTTAAGCTTATCCCCGGAGATCTAGGGAGCGAGACCGATCCGGCCCGCGCTCGCGCGGTGCTGAATGATCTCGTCGGTAAGGGAGCCGATGCTGTTGTAGGTCTCTCGCGCGCGGACACGATCCCCGCACTCTTGCTCGACATCCCCCGAGTGAAGAAGCCCTTTATCATCACCGGGACACCGCTCTTGGGGACGGATCAAGTCGCCGGGAACTTTGAGAACTTTAAATACATCTTTCGCGCGGGCATCGTCAGTGCTGGCGCTCAGGCATTTGATGGCGGCGAGTTCAGCCGAGAGTTTTTAGTCGGCTCCTTGATTAAAGACAAAGTACTTCGATCAAATGCTGTTGCTATCGTGGGCGATCCCTCCAAGCAAAGCGTAGACTTTCGCGCGGCACTGCTTCCTAAGCTCACACGAGCAGGCTTGGACGTCGTGGGCAACCTCGCCGATAGCCAGGCTGGGGCTCTCTTAGAGCGCTTGCAGAAGATCAACGTGCCCACGGCGATCACAGCGTTCTTTGATGCCAAGATCGGAGCAGAGTTCGCCCAGGGATGGTCAGCCAATAAACTGAAAGTCGCGCTCTTTGGCTGGAACGAAGCGTTACTCTATGACGATCTGAAGGGTGCGGCCACGGGGTACGTCCTCACGGACTTTGCCGCGGAGACTGCACAAGTAGGTCCAAAGACTCTCGAGTTCTATAAGAAATATCAAGCGCAGTTCAAAGCGCGGCCTGTCTTCACTGCCGCGACGACCTATGATGCCGTCTATGCACTCGCTGATGCACTCGGGCGCGCCCGCACTCCTGAGGCTGAAGCCCTGGTCAAGGCCTTGGAAGGGACTCGAATGAACGGAGTCGTAGGCTTGATCCGATTCTATACGGTAGAAGAGCAGCAGCGAGACCCGCTGAAGTTAGCTGTAGCCCACGATCAGGTCTATGGGATCAACAAGGTAACCCCGGCGCCAGTACCAGCGGCAGCGCCGGGTTTCGACGGCGTACGGCCCTTCTATACACAGCTAGCTTCGGATGGCCGACGGGTCGTGCTCTATCCCGCTGAATACGCGACCGGCTCGTATACGCTGCCGCCACATTTCGGATAGCACCAAAACTTAAGGAGGTTGAACGATGAGGCGCAGGGGGAATGGTATTGGTCGAGCGTTAGTACTCACGCTGCTGTTGGTTATAGTCGGTCTGCACACCCCAGGGTTGCTCTCGCAGTCCCAGATCGAGAGTCCAGAAGCTCCGCGCGTGATGTACGTGCTCTTGCCCAAGAGCCGGTGCGTCATCGCGCCACCGTCTTTGCCCGCTGATAACTGTCCCTCAGGGACTCTCCCCCCGAAAGAGACGTTTATCAACTGGATCGCGGCCGATGGGAGCGACTTCGAGGGAGCTCTTGGGTACAAAGATATCAATAAAGATATCATTCGGGTGACCTTTCGCGTCGTCGAGGCTACAGAAGTAAAGGACGCCCCGCCAGGGACGTTCAGAGCTGGACAGATCTTCAGCTTTGAGCCCCCAGCTCAGACAAGCGATACAGGGGAATTTGGCTTTCGTATCTTCACGACCGTGCCGCAAGATGTCACCCTCGAAGTGACACTCGAGGACGCCAAGAAGAACGTCAGCCAGCCTAAGATATTTTCGTTTAAAGCCGTCGGTCCGGAGCCGATCATCAGCAAGATCATCTTTCCTACGGAGATCCCCCTGGGAGCTGAACAAAAAGTCCTGGTCGGCTTCATAGATCGTGAGGGCCAATTGAGCCGTGTCTACTTTCAGTTAACCAACTTCGATCCCCAGCGCGTGGGGGACTGCTCCCTGCCCATCGACCCCAACGGCATCGATGTGAGCGAGCAAGTTCTAGGCGACAAGGAAGGCGAGCTGAGTTTTTCAATGTCATGCAACAGCGCGCAACGGCTCAAGTTCAATGTCGTCTTAGTGGACCGCCAAGGCAATCGAAGCGAGCGGAGCGTCCTGCGGCAGCAAAGCACTTTTGAGTTTATCGCGGGGCGCAAAGTAGCTGATGGGCTCTTCTTTCTCGATCAATTTGGGCGAGATGGCAGCGAACCCGGCGCATTCCGGCGCCCCCAGGGAATCGCTGTGGACAGTAAAGGGTTCATCTACGTTGCTGATACGGAGAACCATCGCATTCAAGTCTTTGATCCAGGCACGTTCAAACTCACTGAAAAGATCCCACGATCTGTGTGGGGTAGCCGGTGTTTGTTGCGGACCGGGGAGGGATGCCGTGATCCCGATGGTGGTGGCCCGCTCGTCCCCGGTGACGGGCAATTTGATGGCCCAACAGATGTGGCTGTTGATGCAGCGGGCAATGTCTATGTCGTAGACAGCGGCAACCACCGGGTGCAGAAATTTGACTCTACCGGGAAGTTCTTGGCCAAGTGGGGCACACGCGGCAGTGCCCCCGGCCAATTTGAGACCCCTACCAGCATCGCCTTGGACAGCACCGGGAGATTCGCCTACGTGGCCGATAAAGGAAACCATCGCATTCAGAAATTTGATGTGAGCAGATCCCCCGTGCAATTTGTACTCCAATGGGGGAGCCAGTGTAATCTCACAGTGACGCCTCCCACAGGGCGTTGCGTTGATCCCGATGGTGCTGGCCCACGCCAGATCGGCGACGGGCAGTTTTTTGAGCCGCAAGCGATAGCTGTCGATAGAGCGGGGAACGTCTATGTCTCAGACACGGGGAACCATCGCATTCAGAAGTTCAAAGAGACCAGCGAGTTTCTGCTCAAGTTTGGGCGCAATGGCTTTGCCCCAGGGCAGTTTGACTTCCCCCGCGGTTTAGCCTTCACGGACCAAGGGATTTTGCTCGTCGTGGATCAAGATAACCATCGTGTCCAGGAATTTGATAGTGATGGCAAATTCGTGCGGCAATGGGGTGTACGAGGCACCGGCGAAGGAGAGTTCAACGCGCCGCAAGATATTGCGGGAGACAGAGCGGGCAATATCTATATTGTCGAGCTGCTCAACAACCGCGTGCAAAGATTAGGGGACTTAAAATAAGGGCGCGTATTGCGCGCCGAGGAGGCAACTATGCGTCGTATCGCACGAGGGCTGGCTGTCGCTATCGTATTGGGCGTGCTGAGCGCATCGGGGTTAGCTCAGGGCAGTCTACAGCTAGTCTTTCGCGTCCCTGATGGCAGCCCCATTCGCTCTTCACCCGTGATAGACCTTGCGAAAAACGCTATCTATTTTGGGGCTGACGACGGGAATCTCTACGCGATCCCGCTGATAAGCCCAGAGCAACCCCGGCGGCCCAAGTGGGTCTTTTCACCCGATCCTGACCCGGCCAAGCGCCGTCCCATGCGCACACCGCCGGTCATTGACGAAGCGCGAAATAGAGTCTACATTGGAGCCGACGACGGCAAGCTCTACGCTGTGGATCGAGACACTGGGCAAGTCGTTAAGGACTTCGACCCCACTCCGCGGGCTGCTCCTATCCGCGTGCCCCCAGCACTGGATCAGCCACGTGGAGTGCTCTACGTGGGTGCTGATGACCAACAAATGCTGGCAATTAATGCCGTGAATGGTTCGCTTGCTACTACAGCGAATCCCACGTTCAATGCAGCGAAGGGGGCCATCCGCGCCGCGCCCATCATCGATTTTGTCAGAAGTGCGATTTATTTTGGCTCCGATGATGGCAAGTTCTATGCAATTGATCGCGATAACTTTCAAACGAATGTCTTCGGCGGCCCTGTCGTGATCGGTAGCTCAATTCGCGGCTCCCCGCTCTTGGATATCCTTGGGACTGAGGGAACTGCTATCTATTTTGGAGCGGATAACGGCATCTTCTATGCGATTAAGCTTGAGGGAGAAAGAGAATACAAAGAGCTCTATAGTTTCGAGACCTTCGGGCCGGTCCGCACCAAAGCCGCTGTTGACCCGATCAAGAACGCCGTCTATTTTGTCTCCGATGACGGCAAGCTCTATGCGCTCTTCCGCAGTGACGAGAAAGATAGCAAGGGCCAGCCCATAAGGGGTAAGGAGCGCGGCAAACAGAAATTCGCTATCGCTATCGTAACCGATAACAATCCCAATCCCCTTGATGGCGATCTGCCGCGCTCGTCGCCAGTTGTTGACCGACGCTTGGGAGCCACCGGGACGGGAACGATCATCGTTGGGTCTGTGGATGGCAAGCTCTATGGGATCAGTCCTGACAGCGGACGTTCACAATTTATCCTTTCTGTACCAGGCGCTGGCACCGATCCCCGCGCAGCGATCCGCACTACCCCAGCGCTCTACGTCAGCGGCCCCAGTGCGTCTATAGATATCTATATCGGTGCGGATGACGGCGGGCTCTACGTCACACGACGATAAGCGATTGGACTTTGAAGCCATTAAGGGCTAGAATGATCCTTAGAAAAAGATCTGGCATACACTATCAAGGAGGTGGCATGCATGGGCCACTGGGCAAGGTGCACTGGGGAAAGATTGCTATGGCGTAGTGTGGGGATAGCTCTCATTGTTCTCTTAGCTGTTTTAGTGTGGGGAGTGGGATCAAGCCGCGTGATGGTGTGGAGCCAAGCGGGTGCTCCTGCCTTGCCGGAGTTGCATCCTATCAGTCTTGTGCTCAGCCCTGCCTCCCCAGTCGATAAGGGTTTTTCGGTGGTCGCACGCGCGAAGATCGTCAACACCGGCGGCAGCCCCGCACCACGATTTACTGTCGAATTCTTCTATCGGCTTAAGAGCGACCCAACCCGCCCGTGGGTGAGCTTCCCCGACGGCAAGGGGCTCATCATCTTGGCGCAGGGTTTGAGCCCCCGCGACCAAGCGATCACTGTCGAGGGAACGCTCGACACATCGAAGGCAGAAATCGAGCCGGGAAACTATGAGGTCCGAGTCTTAGTTGATTCAACTAATCAAATCTCCGAAGAGGACGAGACGAACAACGAGCTGATCGTAGGCTTGCAGATTCGCCCATCACGGCTCAACAAGCCCGATCTCATTCCCATCGCGCTCGCGTTCGATCCAGCGTCCCCATTGGATATTAACGGCAGGACAACTGTGACCGTGACGATACGCAACGGTGGCCCTGTAGACGCCGGTACGTTCGATGTGCAATATCTCTTCTGTAAGCCTCCAACGCCGCGCAGCACGTGTGTGCCTGATCAATTGATCCCATTTGATCGAGCGACTATCTCTGAAGGGCTGAAGGCGGGCGAGGAGCGCTCTGAAAAGTCTGAATTCCCCAACCCCCGCGACCCTAGCATGGCCCAGCTCGAGCCCGGAACATATCTCATCCAAGTGCGCGTTGACCCTCCTGGCAAAGAGCAGCCCAACGGCGCCGTCGAAGAACAAGACGAGGCCAATAACACGCTGACAGCATATCTGATGGTCAAGGGGCCGGAGCTCTATCCTGAGAGCGTCGTGTTGACGCCAACTCCAATCCGCGCTGGCGATGAAGTCATCGTCACAGTGCAGGTTGCTAACGCGGGCGACGCCCCAGCAAGCAATGTCGCTGTAGCGCTCTTTATTAATGGACGGCGCTTCGCGACGGCTACTCTGCCGGAGATACCCCCTAAGACTTCCACCAAGGAGCCAGGCCGTCAGGCTGTCCAGGTCCCTCTGAAGACAGCTGAACTCTCTTTGCAGCCAGGGGTGCACGAGCTGCAGGTCGTCGTAGACCCCGATGATCGCATCAGTGAACTCGATGAGTCCAATAATATTCTGACGACAGCACTGACTTTGCAGCCCCCTCTGCCGCGCTTGCCGGAACTTGCTCCCAAGAGCCTGTTTGTGACGCCAGCATCACCCATAGAGCAAGGCAAGGGCACAGTTACCGCAGAGATCCTCAACAACGGGACAAGAATCGCCGAAGGGTTTGATGTCGAATTCTCTGTGCGCGAGGCCGGGCGCCTGCGCTGGAATCCCATTCCGTGCACGGTCAATTGCACAAATAATAAACTCAATCCCACTGCTGAGCTCACCGCTCAAGCGCAATTGCCTTCACTTGCTCCAGGAGCTTATGAAGTGCGCGTCGTCGTGGACCCCCAAGGTCGTATCGCCGAATTAGACGAGACGAACAACGAGATGGTCATCGGCTTTCGCGTGATCCGGCCGCGCCGGCCTGATCTGGCGATCACAGAGTTCGCTTTTGACCCACCTTCATTAACAGCTCATCGTGGGCAGCCCGTGCGCATTCTCTTCACCGTCGAAAACATCGGCGACGCTCCCGCTGAAAGCTCAGAAGCCCAGTGTGCTTACCGCCGCCTGGAGGACGTTACCGCTACACCCACGCTCTTTGATAGGGTCTCTGTACCTTCGCTTGTGCCAGGCGGGAAGTTCGCTGCTCAGTGTCGGTTGGAGACAGGCCCGCCGGTGCGCCCGGGCTTCTACGAATTGACGGTAACTCTAGACCCCCAGAACCGAATAGAAGAGCAGAACGAAGCGAATAATATCGTCACCAGCGGTACTGGGATACCAGGCCAACCAGGCCAGGGACAAGCCCTGCTCATCTTTGGGCCGGATCTTTTCCCCGATCGCGCAACCCTCAAGGTCAAGCGCTCCAGCACCCCAGCGACCATAGCCCTCACAATGCCCAGCCTTGAGATCACCCAAGGTGAGATGCTCGATCTTGAAGTGACCGTCAGAAATACTGGGCAAGTCGCTGCCGGGGGCTTCGAGGTGGCCTTCTGCATCCGAGAGTACTTCTCTCAGCAACCGTGTACAGAGATCGGGACACGGTCTCGCACAACGGGCTTAGGATTGACTGACGAATTCGTCGCAAAGACACAAGTGAGCACGGAGCTATTCGCACCGGGAGTCTACGAGATCGGCGTCATTGTTGATCCACCGACTCCGGACCAGCCCTACGGACGCGTCGAAGAAGTCAGCGAGCTGAATAACTATATTGGTGGGCCTCGCGCCACTAGCGGCTTCCAAGTGATCATTGTGGGGAAGCCTGATCTGACCTTCCGCGAACCGTTAGTCTTCCAGCCCAGCGGGCCTGTCCCCATCGGTACACTCCTAGGAGTCTTTGCCGATGTGCAAAACATTGGGGCAGGGCGGACGACTCGTGACTTTAAAGTGGAGTTCGCCTTCCGCCGCGTGGACGATCCTGCCCAACCCAACCCAGAGTTTACGATCTTCGGCACAGCGATCATCACGGAGCTTGAGCCAGGACGAGAGAAAGCCAAGCAAGTCAAAGTCGAGCTCGATACGCGCAATCTCGTCCCAGGTCTTTATGAGATTCGCGTTACGCTCGACCCAGAGAACGTGATCCCAGAGCTGAACGAAGCAAATAACGTCCAGACGGCTCGAGTAGCTATTGGTGGAGCAGCTGGATTAGTCGACCTCGCGGTGGTCAGCTTGACTACGACACCCAATCAGCTAACTGTATCGCGCGGGCAGATTGTGCGCTTCTCCGCCGTGATCGCCAATTTGGGGGCGGTGCCTGCAGGGCCGTTCGTAGTCGAATTTAGCTATCGCAGTCTGCTTGGTTCGCTAGGGACAGACCCGGTCTTCAGCCGACAGACTGTGACGCATTTAGATGGCGGTGCCCGGACAACTCTCGTAGCACAGTTGAACACGATCTCTCTGTCCCCAGGGACGTACGAGATCGCGGTGACGGTAGACCCGGAGAATCGCATCGCCGAATCAGATGAGACCAACAACCGTTTGGTGATCTTTCTCACTGTGAACTGAATGGACAAGCGTAGCACTATACGTTAAGATGAGAACGGGCCTTAACCCGGTGATCGAACCGCGTCCCCAGAGGCTGCTTCAGGGAGACCCCGCCCAGGCCCTGAGGGAAGGATGCATCAGCCTGTGGTTAAGGCCCTTTCTCTTTCTATGAAAGGAGGACACATGAAGCGTACCCTCGGCTCAACAAGGCGGCTTCTTTCAAAACTACCCCGGCGGCGCCAGCAAATCCGTTTCTCCTAACCGTGGAGATCCAGCCCATAACAAGCGATACGTTCACCGTGAAGACGACCAACGAAGTCACGGGCACTCGGACGGATCTAGAGCGCGGCGTGCTGGAGGGCTTAGCGCATGCCCAGCTGGAAGTCAACAGCGAATCGCTTGCAGATTGACGAGCGCCGTGGGCTGCTCTTTGTGACGGTGTTCACTTTAGAGCTAACAGAATTCTCGATGCGCCCATAATTAATTTATAATGCTGCGCGACTTGACACTCTTAGCCCTGCGGAACCTTGGAGCACGCAAGGCCCGCAGTGTCCTCACGCTCATTGGGATCGCTATCGGCATGACCGCGGTCGTAGCACTCATCTCCTTGAGTTTGGGGGCGCAGCGCGCGATCGAGCGACAATTTGCAAAACTAGGCACCGACGTCATTCTTGTCGTGCCCACTGGAGGCTTGGGGGAGCCCAAGCCAGCCAAGCTCGATCTCTCTATTTTTAAAAATATCGCTGGGGTCAGGAGCGTCGGGGCTGTACGACGCGAGATTCTCTCTGTCAAAAGCGCCTCAACCTCCGGGTTTCTCACCGTCGTGGGGATTCAATCTCCTGATGAGGGCAAACTCTTTGGTGGCCTGGAGCTCGCACAGGGCCGGCTCTTCCTCTCTCAAGAAGACGAAGTTGTGCTGGGTGATAGTATAACCAGGGATCTCAAAGTCTCTCTCAGTGACAGTATCACTATTCAGAATCGCGCGTTTCGTGTCGTCGGCTTCTTGAAGCCTACAAGAAACGACCAAGACGACCACGCGCTCTACATATCGCTTGATAAGCTGGAAGAGTTCGTAGACGAGAAGGGCTTGATCTCAGTAGTGTTTGTGCGAGCAGCACCCAGCGTAGATCCAACGGCGCTCGCCCAAGAGATTCAAAAGACCCTGAGAGAATCCGTAACCGAGCGCGAGTTTATCGTGCAGTCGTCAAAACAGCTCAGTGACTTAGTCAGCGGCG
>CAYYOG010000002.1:28016-197482 GCA_964473325.1 uncultured Thermotogae bacterium | reverse complement strand
TAAGAGCCAAGGACACTCGTCCCATCCCATCAAGACAAATCCCCAGAGAGGTCTCGACAGCAGTCCTTCAGAAGCCTTTTCCCATCGCGTATAACAGAGGGCGCTCCCAGACTTCGTGCAGATGGTCCCGGCGGAGTCTGGTAAGGGGAGGTGCGCACGTGGGCACGTCACGGCTGGTCATGGTAGTTCTCGCGCTCTCTCTGCTGGGCGTGGTCATGGTCGCCAGTGCCAGCTTGCCCATCGCTGCTCTTCGCTACGAGCAGCCCTCGTATCTGCTCGTCAAGCATCTCATTGCTCTTGCTCTTGGGCTCATCGCTCTCTGGGTCTGCTCTAGAATAGATTATCACGTCTTTTTCAGAATAGATCATATACTTTTGCTGACGGCCCTGGTGTTGACTGTCCTGACGCTCATCCCCGGCTTGAGCGTGCGCGGGAGCTGGCTGCGCCTCCCCGGGCCCTTCCAGCTTCAGCCCACGGAGTTCTTAAAATTCGCTCTGATTATCTCGTTCGCTGCGTTCTCCGTGCGTAAAGGGGAGCGCATCAAAGAATTCTCCGAAGGGGTCTTGCCCGTGCTCATTCTGACGACATTTGCAGCCCTCATAGCGCTCAAGCAATCTGACTTCGCCATGGCGCTGATCTTTCTGCTCACAGCTCTCTATATGCTGTTTATGGGAGGTGCACGACTGATCCATCTCTGCGGAGTCGTCTTAGCTGCTATGCCCGCCTTGGCTCTGTTGCTGATCACTGCTCCTTATCGCTTCGGTCGACTCTTAGCATTCTTAGACCCGTTCAAATACAGCACGACCGAGGGCTATCAACTCATTCAGTCGCTCACCGCTCTTGGGTCTGGAGGGATCTTCGGGCGCGGCTTGGGCGAGAGTCGGGCTAAGTTGCTCTTTCTCCCAGAACCACATAACGATTTTATCTTTGCGATCATTGGGGAGGAGCTCGGGTTGCTCGGCGGGCTCCTCGTCATAGGGCTCTTCGCGTATCTCTTATGGGTAGGCTATAGTATTGCATCCCGCGCGCCAGATCAGTTTGGGATGCTGCTCGCTTCGGGGATAACGTTCACTCTCGCAGCCCAAGCTGCGATCAACTTAGGTGTTGCTTCGGGAATACTGCCTGTGACGGGCTTGACACTGCCGTTCATCAGCTATGGCGGCTCGTCGCTCATCATTTCGTTGGCCATGACCGGAACTTTGCTGAACATTGCGCAAAGGGGATCGCATGAAGACGTTTCTCGTCTGCGGGGGTGGGACAGGAGGGCATCTCTATCCCGCCCTCGCTACGATAGAAGGGTTGCGGCGCACTGAGCCAAATTCTCGACTCGTTTATGTAGGCAGCCGCTACGGGCTCGAGACACACGTGCTGCCGCGATACCCTTGGATTGAATTTTATAAGCTCCCTATTCGTGGGATTGCTCGGCCGGGCCAGCGCCCTCTTTGGGCTCTCTGGGCGCTCTTCGCGATAGCACAGCTTCCGATTGCGCTCGCAAAAGCTCTCTTGATTATCTTAAAAGTGCGTCCCACGGCAATCATCGGTTTTGGAGGATATGGGGCATTTGCTCCGCTCCTGTGGGGAGCTCTCTTCAGAATCCCACTCTTTCTCCATGAGCAGAATCTCATTCCCGGAATAGTAACACGGTTCTTTGCGCCCTGGGCGAAAAAGATCTTTCTCACGTATCCCCAAACGGCTCGCTATCTGCGGGCACGGCACGTCATCGTGACCGGACTGCCCGTCCGTCCGGAGATCCTCTCAGCTTGTCCTGGCCATAAAAAGTTCGGATTGCACTCTGAGAGAAAGACTGTACTTGTCTTCGGGGGCAGCAGAGGATCGCAGATTCTTGCAGACGTTGCGCTTGCAGCACAACAGTATCTGAGTGACGTTCAGTTTTTAATCGTTACGGGTCCCAACTCCTCAGTCTCCTCCCCTCAAGGGGAGGGGCCAGGGGAGAGGGCAGTTCTCGTCCCCTATATTCACGAGATGGGCACAGCCTTGGCGACAGCCGACGTCGTGATCTGTCGTGCTGGCGCTGCAACTCTTGCTGAGCTCGCAGCCGTGGGCAAGCCTGCAATAGTTATCCCTTGGCCGGGCGCTGCCAACAATCACCAGGCAGCAAACGCTCAGTCGTACGCCCATCGTGGAACTTTTTCCGTAGTCCCAGAGTCTGAACTCACCCCTCAACGGCTCGTTGAGGAGATCCAGAAAGCCCTCGCCCAGAGCCCTACTTCTCGTCGCGAAGGCCTGGGTGAGGGAGCGCTGAACTCTATCTTGTGCGAGGTGCTTTCTGATGCGACCAAAGAGCATGACACAGCTCCACTTTCTCGGGATCGGCGGCGACGGCATGAGTGGGTTGGCCAAAGTCTATTCTGAGCTGGGATGGCGTGTCACCGGCTGCAATATCGAAGAGAACCGACGCACCCAGCAGCTTCGCGCCTTGGGCATCCCTATAGCTATTGGGCATGAGCGTTCTCATCTCCAAAGTGCTACCCATCTCATCGTCTCCTCAGCTATCCCCTCAGATAATATTGAGCTACTCGAAGCCCAGCGTCTTGGGTTGCCTATTCTCCATCGGCTCGATCTGCTCAATGAGCTTACAAAAAGTCGTTACACCATTGGGATAGCAGGCACACACGGCAAGACCACGACGACAGCGATGATCGCAACGCTCCTCGAGCGTGCCTGGCTCGACCCGACGTTCGTGATTGGTGCAGCTTCCCCTACATTGGGCACCCATGCTCGTCTGGGCTTGGGACGATATCTCGTCGCCGAAGTCTGCGAAAGCGATGGACGCTTCGTGCAGATTCGTCCCAACATCGCTGTGATCACGAATATCGGGCGGGATCATCTCAATTTCTATGGGAGCGAAGCAGCACTCTTAGGGAGCTTCACGCGTTTTGCCCGTCAGAGCGAGCTGTGCATCGCGTGTGCTGATGACCCTGGGGCACGCTGTGCCATCATTGAGCACATTCCTACAGCGCTCACCTATAGCATCGAGCGCCCGGCAGACTTAGTTGCCCACGATATAGCGTTCTCTCAATTCCACACGGCATTTGAGATCTCTTGGCACGGACGCCGCACCGGAAGAGTCGAGTTGCTCCATGCCCCCGGTATCCATAACGTCTACAATGCTCTCGCAGCACTGTTAGTCGGCCATATCCTTGGGCTTCCCTTCGCTGACATGGCGGCACATCTGAGAGATTTTCAGCTTCCGGAAAGACGCTTCCAAGTCCTTGTCAATAACGGCATCACGATTATTGACGATTACGCTCACTTGCCTGAGCAAATCCAACGCAACCTCCAAGCGATCCGCCGGAGTTGGCATCCACCACGGATCGTCGCGCTCTTCCAGCCCCACCGCTTTACGCGCACGTACTATTTGGGTCAAGAATTCAGCACTGCGTTTGATCTTGCCGATACGGTTATTCTCACAGATATCTATCCGGCGTTTGAGCGTCCTATTCCAGGGGTCGGGATCGAGCTTATCATGGAGGCCCTGCACCGCCGCCATAGAGATGTCACGTACGTGCCTCGCGGGGAAGATTTCGCCACCCATGTGCAGCAGCTCTTACGCCCTGGGGACTTCGTCATCGGCTTTGGCGCAGGTGATCTGGGTACCGAGCTCTCTCGCCTGGCCCAAGTCTGGAACGACCAGAAAGGTGAAGACCATGGAAAAGCTCACTAGAGAACTCCAAAGCCGACTGCATGGCGTCGTCAAAACGCAAGAGCCTCTGGCACGACACACGTCGCTGCGTATCGGCGGCCCAGCGGATTACTTTGTTATTCCAGCTTCCCTGGAAGATATCTTAGAAACGCTTGAGTTTATCCGCGAGTGCGGTTTACCCTGGCTAGTCTTAGGCAACGGCACCAACGTGCTCTTCCCTGACGAGGGTTATCGAGGGGTGATTATTAAACTAGGACCAAGGCTGGGGCTCATCCAAACTGGTCAGAACACTGTGCGCGCCCAAGCAGGAGCAAGCTTAGCTGCCCTCATCTCCCACGTCCGTTCCCTAGGCTTGCGCGAGCTAGACTTCTTAGTAGGAATCCCCGGAAGCATCGGAGGAGCCATTGTTATGAACGCAGGTATCCCCGAAGGAAGCGTCGCCGATGTGATCACCCAGGTAGGGGCATTGACTTTTGACGGGAAATTCATTACGCTTACAAGGGACGAGTGCCGATTCGGCTACCGGTCGAGTCGGTTCCAGCAGGAACGGCTCATAGTGATTGAGGGGGAATTTGTCTTGGGAAGAGGGAAATCGTGGGATGGCGAGGAACTCCTGAGGCGGCGCAAGGAGCGCCAGCCCCTGGGGATGCCCAGCCCAGGGTGCGTCTTTCGGAACCCAGTGGGGGTAGGGGCCACCGCAGGGCAGCTCCTCGACCAGGCGGGATTGAAAGGCTACCGGGTGGGAGGAGCACGAATATCCCCAAAGCATGCGAACTTTATAGTCAACGAGGGGGGGGCGACCAGCCGCGATGTCCTCCAGCTAATTGACATCGCCCGGTCGGTTGTGCTTAAATATAGCGGGGTGGAGTTGCAGCTGGAGCTCGCCGTCGTGGGAACGTGCGGCGCGCAGTATTCTTTATAATAGTAGCGGTCATCGGGCTTGTGCTAGGTCTACCATGGCACAAGTACCTAGCAGTACGAGAGATCACCGTCGAGGGTGGTGAGAGGATCCAAGCCGAGGCGGTCTTACAGAGTTTGCCCATTACAGTGGGAACGAATTGGCTGACGGCCGATACCCAGGCTGCCAGAGCTGCCCTCTTGCGCCTCCCCGAAGTCCGCGATGCTCTCGTCAAAAAGAGATTATGGGCGCATATAGATATTCGCTTAATAGAGCGAGAGCCGTTGGCCCTGGCCCGCGTGGGCCAAACCCTCTTGTGGATCGACACCGAAGGGTTCCTCTATGCCGAGGCTCAGGGGGGCTTCGGCCCGATCCTCGTCGAACCCCAGACCGTCGAGACCGAGCGTGGCCGACGCCTCGCCGAGCTCTTCTATCTCGTCCCGTTACGAGCTCTGATGACCAGCCCTGGAAATCTTCTCAACTCTATTACAACAATCCGATTCGAAGGGAGCACTATGATTCTGTCTTTGCGAGATGGCCCGGACGTCTTCTTACATATCTATGATGTCCGGGGAGAGCTGACTCGGCTACAGCAGATCTTGAGCGCCCTGGAGGGGCGCCGCCTGCGTCGGATTGACCTACGATTTGAGCGCATGCTCATCGTCAGTGAACAAGCTCATCCGTGAGGATGGTGATGAGGGAATGGGGGAGATAATTGTCGGCTTAGACATCGGCACCACCAAGGTGGTCGCCCTCGTCTGTAATGTCGAGGACGGCCAAATCGAGATCATCGGGATGGGAAAGGCCCCTTCTCATGGGTTGGAGAAGGGCGTAGTCGTCGACATCGGCGAGACGACGGCTTCTATCAAACGCGCCATTGAAGAAGCTGAAAACATGGCCGATGTCGAGATTGAGCGCGTCTATGCCGGGATCGCCGGGAAACACATTAACAGCATCAATAATTCTGGGACAGTCTCGATCTCCCGTGAGAATCGCATTATCACTGTAGAGGACGTCCAACGGGTGATCGACACAGCGCAAGCCGTGCAGATCTCCCCAGATAGCCAACTCATTCACGTCATACCGCGACAATATATCGTCGACGGGCAAGAAGGGATTACCGACCCTGTCGGCATGACCGGGACACGGCTGGAAGTCGACGTGCACATCGTGACCGGATCGATCACAGCAGTGCACAATATCCGTCGCTGTGTAGAGAACTTGGGGATCGAGGTCGAGCAGATCGTGCTCCAACCCCTGGCTTCGTCCTATGCTGTGCTCACCGAAGCAGAGAAAGAACTCGGGGTCGCGCTCATGGACATCGGGGGGGGCACAACAGATATTGCGATCTTCCGCGATGGCGATATTTGGTTCAGCAAGATCCTCCCTATCGCAGGCGAGCATATTACCAACGATATCACCGTGGGCCTGCGGGTCAGCTACGAAGAAGCAGAACGCATCAAGATCCAAGAGGGGCTCCCCAGAATCACCGATGAAGCCGCTGAAGAAGAGCGCATCGAGATCACAACCATCAGTGAAGAGAAGAAACTCATCTCCAAGAGAAAGCTGGCCAAGATCATCGAACCAAGACTCGAAGAGCTCTTCGATCTAGCAATGGGCGAGATCGAGGACGTCGGCTATCGGGATCTCATCCCCGCAGGGATTGTCTTAACCGGAGGCACGTCGCTCTTGAAGGGACTCCCGGAGTTTGTCTCGGAGCGCTATGACATCTCGGTGCGGCGCGGCCGACCGCCCCAAGGGATTCATGGGCTGCGCGACATCGTAGAAAGCCCTATATACTCGACAGTCATCGGCCTTGTGAAGTATGCGGTCGAGTCGAAAGAATATCGCTACCGGGAGACATCGCATCGCTACTGGAGCACTACTCGCTCCTCGAGCAAAGGATTCAGCGGGTTGTTCGGGAGGCTGTTGCGCTGGCTCAACCGGTTCTTCCGGGGTTAGGGGGTTTTATGGGCCGTAGCGGACTGGCACGCATCAAAGTGATCGGAGTTGGCGGCGGCGGCGGCAACGCTGTCGACCGCATGAAAAAGGCGAAAGTCAAAGATGTCGAGCTGATCGCGGTCAACACCGACGCCCAAGTGCTCTCGATTATCGAGGCCGACCGAACCGTGCAGATTGGGGCCAAGCTTACCGCGGGATTGGGGGCTGGGGGAAACCCGGAGATCGGGCGCAAGGCCGCCGAAGAGTCCGAAGCTGAACTTGCTGCTCTTTTAGAAGACACAGACATGATCTTTCTGACGGTGGGAATGGGTGGCGGCACTGGCACGGGGGCTTCGCCGGTCATTGCGCGCTTGGCCCGTGAAGCCGGAGTGCTCACTGTCGCTATCGTGACCAAGCCCTTCTCGTTCGAGGGGCGCCTGCGCGCAGAACGCGCCAAGAAGGGCATCGAAGAGCTCAAACAGTACGTCGACACGCTCATCGCCATCCCCAATGACCGATTACTGAAAGTCGCCCCACCAGAGATGCCCTTGGTCAAAGCCTTCGAACTCGCCGATGAGATCTTGCGTCAAGGCATACAGGGGATCTCCGATCTCATCACGACGCCAGGGATGATCAATCTCGATTTTGCTGATATCGAAGCGACGATGCGCAACGCTGGGACAGCGCTCATGGGCATCGGGGAAGGAGAGGGCGAGAACCGCACCCGCGATGCCGCCCGTAACGCTATCACCAGCCCGTTGCTGGAAGGCTCCATCGAAGGCGCGCAAAAGCTCATCTTAAATATCACAGGAGGGCCAGATCTCTCCCTCGAAGAAGTCACTGAAGCCGCCTCGCTTATCCGAGAGACGCTCTCTGATCAAGCGGATATCTTCTTTGGAGCAGTGGTGCGCGAGGGATTCGAGCGCGTGCGTATCACCGTCATCGCTACGGGGTTCAAGGAGCACGAAGAGCTCTCGAAAGAAGAGAAGCTCGGACGCGGCATCGATCTCTTGGATGAACAAGACGAAGAGGAGCTCATCGAGAAGGTTGAGCGCAGCATTCGCAAGGACCGCGCGCGCTCCGACGACTGGGATATCCCCACGTTCTTGCGCAAGCGCAAGAACGACTAAAAGTCCATGCGGATGGGCATGCAGACGTACAAGAAGCCCTGATCGGCCTCGCTATCCCCTGGCTCGAGCAACCCCGCACTCTCCGCATCCGCAAGCCATAACGTTACTTCATCGCTCTCGAGGCGCTTGAGCGCGTCTATCAGATACTCTGCGCGAAAGCTGATCTTGATAGACTTGGCTTTCTTCTTCAAGGGAAGCTCTTCGTGAGTTTCCCCCTTCTCAGCTGCTTGTGAGCTTACCCGCAAGAGAGAATTCTCCACACTCAAGATCACAGCATCGGACTCTTCAGCTGCTGTAATCTGCGCGCGCTGCAGTGCTTCCAAGAAGCGCTTTCTCTCTAGAGATACCCCGATGGGATTCTCTTTGGGGATGACTTTCTCAAAATCAGGATAAGCCTCTTCGATGAGCCGCCCCACAAAGACAACCGACCCAGCTTCGAAGAAAAGATAGTTCTCAGCTTGATAGACCTCGACAGTCTCAGTGTTCACTTGGGCTAAGATACTTGCTAGATCGCGCAAGGAGTCTGCCGCGACGAGAAACTCCCCTTCCTTGGAGGCCTTCTGGGCCAACTGCTCCGCTTTTAATGCTAATCGATAGCCGTTGGTCGCCACGACTTTGAGAGTCTCTCTTTCCAAGACCATATTAACGCCGGTCAAGCTTAAGCGAGAGGTCTCACGTGCCGAGAGCGCCGCGTAGGCCACAAGCTCTAAGCTGCGCTCCAGCTGAGATTTCCCCAAGACACAAATGGGCTTCTCCGGTAGAGACGGTACTTCAGGATAGTCTTCCAACGAAAGCCTGAAAAGATCGAACGTCACCCCACCAGACGTGATCTCGACCTTGCCTGTGCCAGAGATCGTCTTCAATTCGACGGTATCGGCAGGCAGGGTACTGGCAATCTTCACCAATAATTCGCCATTGAGCACAAGCGCTTCATCGCCGCCGCGGTTCTCTATGGGGACGGAACACCAGATGGCACGCTCAAGATCGGTCGCATAGAGAGTCAATTGATGCTTTTTGGCCTCGAGCTTGATCCCGGCCAAGATAGGCATACTGGTAGCCCGCCCCAGGGCGCGACTGACTGTCTTCACCCCTGCGAGAAATTCATTCCGCCCGCACGAAAATTCCATACTCTATCCTCCTCCCTCAACAGCTCTGGGTTCTGACACCACGAACTTAGAACCGGAATAGTGATTGCACCGCCTTCCAGATCTGTTCGGCCAGCTCCGATGCTGGGCGTGTCCCATCTAATAATAAGCTTCCTGGGGTCTGCTGCGCCAACTCTCTATAGCCCTGGCGCACTCGCTCGTGAAACTGTGGCCCTGCTCGTTCCAATCTATCAAATGCGCGGCTCTTGCGCGCAAACGCTACTTCTACGGGGACGTCTAATATAACCGTCATAGACGGCTCTATCCCCGCAGTCGCTATTGTATTGAATTTGTGCACCAAAGTTAAGTCGAGGCCCCGACCATAACCCTGATACGCTAAGCTCGCCATAGCAAAGCGATCCGCAAGCACCACTTGACCCGCTTCAAGGGCGGGGCGCAGAACAGTTCGCGTTAGCTCGCTCCGTGACGCTTCATAGAGCAAGAGTTCTGTCATCGGCTCCATCTCCAAAGGACGCTCCAATAAGATCTGCCGGATCTGCTCCCCTACAGGGGTGCCACCAGGCTCCCGAACTATGATGGGCTCTATCCCATGTGCCTGTAAGCGCTCCGAGAGAGCTCGGAGTTGCGTGGACTTCCCGCAGCCGTCAATGCCCTCAAAGGCAATAAAGACTCCCTTCATTGCGATTCACGAGCGCTGGGGCGCTCCACGACGAAGAGGGCCAAGAGCACCAAGCCTGTCCCGATGACGATCGCGGTGTCTGCAAGATTGAAGACAGGCCAGCTGAAATCACGCCAGCGCAGCTCGAGAAAATCAATCACTGCGCCCCGCGCAACGCGATCCGTCAGATTTCCTAAAGCCCCCCCGGCAATGCAAACCAGCCCGATCTTCATAGGAGTTCGCTGCGGCGGCCCCCAAAGCAACAGCCCAATAATTCCGAAGCTGACAAGAGCCGCGAGCACGGCAATCACCCCGCCAA
Source organism: uncultured Thermotogae bacterium (assembly GCA_964473325.1). Classification (GTDB taxonomy): domain Bacteria; phylum Bipolaricaulota; class Bipolaricaulia; order RBG-16-55-9; family DRXL01; genus JANXCC01. The sequence goes on along the minus strand of CAYYOG010000002.1, from coordinate 187,766 downwards.
AGCCTTGAAAGAGCCCAAACGCTCCCCCTTCGTTGGACGTGAGCATCAAGCGCAAGAACCCGTCTATGAGCTCGATGGGGCGGCCAGGCTCCAAAGATCTTATAGCAAGCGCCTTACTCACTTGATCGAGCGCCACTATCCCGGCAATAGCAAAGAGTGCTTTCATTGAGCTCAGTATAGCATGAGAGAGTTTTAAGTTCAAAGCCGTCTTGCACGAGGAGCGCTGTTTGTGTTATTATTTGTGAGGTGAAGCCCCATGACTGCAAAGCCCTGGCTCCGAAACTATCCCGAGGACATCCCGCCTACCTTGACGTATCCAGAGAAGCCGCTCTATGACTTTCTCGACCGTTCGGCAGAGCAGCACGAAAAAGCACCGGCACTCGTCTTCTTGGGGCAACGGATCACGTATGGGCAGTTACGTGAGCTCGTTGATCGCTTCGCCGCAGCGCTGATCCAGATCGGGGCCAAGCCCGGCGAAAAGATCTCGCTAATGCTTCCCAATATCCCGCAATTCGTTATTGCGTTCTATGGAGCACTCAAAGCGGGTTTGACTGTCGTTCAGACCAACCCTCTTTACACTGAAGACGAACTCCAAGTGATCTTGGGGGATTCACAAGCCGAGACGCTCATCACGCTTGATCGCTTCTACGAAAAAGCCTTGCACGTCCGAGGTCAGACAAATTTGAAACGCATTATCGTCACAGGAGTGCAAGAGTTCTTCCCCGGGCTACTTCGATTGGGATATCTGCTCAAGGAGCGCCCTAAGAGAATAAGACCAGCTCCTCCCAATATCTATCTCTTCTCAGACCTGATTCGCAGTGCCCCAGCGCATCCCCCGGAGATCCCTGTGCGTCCAAGCAGTGCTGCGCTCTTTCAGTACACGGGGGGGACAACAGGTATCCCCAAAGGGGCTATGCTCACCCATAAGAATTTAGTTGCGAACACGCTGCAGTCGTGCTCGTGGTTCCCCCGCGCCCGACTTGCTCAAGAGACGTGCCTGTGCGTGCTCCCGCTCTTCCACGTCTACGCTATGACCGTCGCGCTCAATCTCTCCATGGCGCTTGCAGCCGCGCTCATCTTGGTTCCGCGCTTCCAAATAGACGAGCTCCTAAAAATTATAGATCGTGAGCGCCCGTCGCTCTTCCCCGGCGCTCCCACGCTCTACGCGGCAATTGCCAACCATCCACGAGTGAAAGACTATCATGTAAGCTCAATCAAAGCATGCCTCAGCGGCTCCGCCCCACTCCCCTTGGAAGTCAAGCGACGCTTTGAAGAGCTGACCGGCGCAGTGGTTGTAGAGGGCTATGGGCTTTCGGAAGCTTCTCCTGTGACCCACTGCAATCCGCTCTACGGAAAGCAAGTGTCAGGCAGCATTGGCATCCCCTTCCCCGATACCGATGCTAAGATCGTCGATCCCACGACAGACAAGGAGCTTCCCGTAGGGGAGATCGGCGAGCTTGTCATCCAAGGCCCGCAGGTGATGGCCGGCTATTGGAACCGCCCCGAAGAGACAGCGATGGCTCTACGCGGCGGCTGGCTGCACACTGGAGACTTGGGTCGCATGGACGAAGATGGGTATTTTTATATCGTGGACCGTCTCAAAGAGATGATCATCTGTTCGGGCTTGAAAGTCTACCCGCGCGAGGTCGAAGAAGTTCTCTACAAACATCCCAAGGTGCTCGAAGCAGCCGTGATCGGGGTACCCGATGCTTATCGCGGCGAAACTGTGAAAGCATTGGTTGTTCCCAGGCCCGGAACAAGCCCGACGGCTGATGAGATCAAAGCATTCTGCGCGGAGCATCTAGCGAAGTACAAAGTGCCGACTATTGTCGAATTCCGTGAATCGCTGCCTAAGAGCATCGTGGGGAAGATCTTGAAGAGAGACCTCCGATGAGAGAGTTCATCGCGCGCTTGCACCTTGTGACATTGCGCTCCTTTCCAAAACCCTCTCAATGGCTGACTCCTGCAGAACTCCACATGTTTGAGAGGATCAGGGCACAGAGACGCCGTCAAGATTGGCTCGCCGGACGATGGGCTGCCAAAGAGCTGATTCGCTCGTATTTTGACGAAGAGGCCGGGTTGCAGTTAACCCCCTCTCAGATCGAAATCAAGAACGACGAGAACGGGGCACCGTATTTATCCCTCACGGACACAGGGATGGAGGAGAGGTCGTGCATCTCCATTGCCCACAGCGCTGGGTGCGGTCTGGCTGGGCTCTCGCTGCACGGGCCCATCGGTGTAGATTTACAGCAGATTCGTGCGGTGCGGCCTGATCTTGCAGAGCGCGTGCTCACCCAACACGAACGCACCCAGCTCGCGCATGACTTTGCCGGGCAAGAGTCGGAAGGATTTTTCGTTTTCTGGGCGCTCAAAGAAGCAGCGCGGAAAGCCCAGCGAACGCGTCCGGCCGCAGCGTTTCACGATATCGCTGTGAAGCTCATCGAGCCAAGGCACGCTGAGATCTCTCTGCGCACACAAAGACTTAAAGCTCAGTGGGGTCGGTGGGGAGAGTTTATCTGGGCGTGCGCGCAGTTACTGACTTAAGCGCTCTTACTTCCTAAATCCCGGCGGCCAGGGGGTAAGGGTTAAGTCTTCTTAGGCATCTCGCGCTTCCGCTTCCACCACCCACAGCTACCATCGCCAGCGAGTTAAGGAACACAAACCCCAAGACCCACGTCGCTAGGAGATTACCTACTGCCCAGGCCACGCCCACTAGCAACGCCAGGAGCAGTTCCCCAAGGATGATCCAACCGGGCTTCCAGCGCCAGATGCTACCCAGACCAGCAAGAAAGAACGGCGCCGCACTCACTAAGCATAAGAAGAAAGTACCAGCGTGCGATCGCAAGAATTCTTGCATATGCAGCTTCTTCCCACGCATCATTCGGATGGGGAAGAAGGAAGTTACCACCATGAGCGTGCCGCCAAGGAAATAGAAGAGCCCTCCCCAGAACGACTGCGAGAACTCTTCGACTGGCACCGCTTCTCCGGCGAGGGCCAGCTCGGCCAGGCGAGCGGTGCGCATGATCTCCTCGTTTTGCGCTCTTCTCCCTGCTCCTCAAGGCTCTGAGCGGGAGTGAGCGGTCTTTGAGTGTTATCAGTCTTATATACAGCACCAACGGGGAGAAAAGGCAAGAGGACAGTGCGAAGATCGCGTGTGGATCGGGATTTGCGCCCAGAGCTGACGATTGCCTCAGCTCGCAAGTTCAACGATCGTCACGCCATCACCACCCTGGTTTGGCGGAGCTGAATCAAAGCTCTTCACGATGGGAAGCGTCGCCAAGTGCTTTCTGATCTCACGGCGCAAGACCCCTGTCCCTTTCCCGTGAACAATATACCCTCGCGTCAGCCCTGCCAATACTAAGCGATCCAGGTAGAGATCGAGCTCTCGCAGGGCTTCGCTGACGGTCATGCCCCGCACGTTGAGCTCCAACCGAGGAGCTGAGGCAGAAACTGTATCGAAATGAACGGAGATCTTGCGACGCTCCGCCTCGCTCAGCTGTGTTCCCGAAGGCTGCACTAAATCGGAGAGCTTCGCCCACAGGCGCAGCCCACCCACGTCGACTTCGATGCGCCCGGCGTTGACAATCTTCCGTATGGTTCCGACTTTTTTAGAGCCGCGAAATTGCACAGCCAGCCCCTCCCGAAGCTGTTCTAATGGGATAGGGACTTCTGCAGGCTCTTGGCGGAGTTGCTGCGCTGCCTCGGCAAGACGACCCCCGAGTTCCTGCACTTCTTTGAGTCTCTCGCGCAGGCACTCTTCGCCCGCGCGCTGCTTGGCCTCGTGCAAGGCCTCTTCTAGTGTCCCGCGGGCTTGCTTAAACAGCTGCTCAAGACGACGCAATTCTTCAGTCAAGGCTTGCTCTTTTCGGTGGCGCAGCTCGTCGAGCTTGGTGAGATATTCAGATTTGAGAGATTCTATCTCGCGAGCGCGCTGGCTCACAGCCAAGCGTTCATGCGCGAGCTCGCTCCGCTCTTGCTGGAGCTTGCGAATAATATCTTCGACCCGCACTTGTCCTTCCGTCAAGTGCGTCTTTGCCAAAGCAATAACATTGGGAGGCAACCCTAAACGCTCCGCAACGATAAACGCATTGCTGGAGCCAACGCCTTCAACGATCTTGTAGGTCGGCGCCAGGGTCTCGACGTCAAACTCGACAGAACAAGTCTTGAGCTTGGGATGCTGATAGGCGAAGTGCTTGATCGCGCTGAAATGCGTCGTGATGATTACTGTGGCGCCGCAGTCGAGCAGCGTCTGCAGCAATGCGATCCCCAGCGCTGCCCCCTCAGTAGGATCAGTGCCGGCGCCAAGCTCGTCGATGAGCACAAGCGTCTGATGATCCGCGTACTGCAAGACCCCAATGAGATTCTTCATATGAGCCGAGAACGTGCTCAAGTTCTGCTGGATAGACTGCTCATCGCCAATATCGGAGAAGACTTTTTGAAAGAGCACAATCGTGCTGTCAGGGGCGGCAGGGATGGGTATGCCTGACTGGGTCATAAGCGTCAAGAGCCCGATAGTCTTCAGCGAGACAGTCTTGCCCCCCGTATTAGGCCCTGTGATGACCATTCCCTGAAAGGGGGCCCCCAGACGGATATCGATGGGCACGACTGTTGTCTGGTCGAGCAAGGGATGCCGGGCCTCGATAAGATGGAGTTCGCCATCAGGTGTCAGCTGCGGGCGGCTGCAGCGCAAGTGAATGGCAAACTGTGCCTTGGCATAGAGCATATCAAAGTACGCGAATGCTTTGAGAGTCTCTTCGATCTTGCGGGTCTCGGCTTGCAGTTTTGCGGTGAGCTCACGCAAGATCTTGAGTTGCTCATCGCGGATCTTGCCCTCGAGCTCCCGGATCTCGTTATTATCTGTGACGACGGACGTTGGCTCGACGTAGAGCGTCTGTCCCGAGTCAGAGCTGTCGTGGACGACAGCATCAAGCTCATGGCGCGCCGCGCTCTTGATGGGAATAACAAAGCGCCCGGAGCGCCTTGTAATGACTGTATCTTGTAAGACTCCCGTGAGCTGGCCCGATTGGATGAGCGATTGGAGATAGCGCTGCACGCGCTCTTCTAAGATGCGCTTTTGAGCCGTGAGCTCGCGCAGGCGCGGCGAGGCTGTGGGACGCATCTCGCCTTTGTCGTCGAAGACCCGTGAGATATTCTCTTCAAGCTCACGGAAGATTTGAATGCGTTCACCGAGCTCGCGCAGATTCGGGAAACGCTCAAGCTTTAAGAGTCGCTCGCGCAAGCGACGCATCTGGAAGAGAGCTTTCGCAATAGCGAGAAACTCCGCGCCACTAAGAGCTGTTGTCTGATGCGCACGCTGCAGTAACGGGCGCACATCCTCAAAAGCCCCGACAGAGAGATCCACCTCAAGAAGCGCCGTGCGCAGCTCTTCGACGCGATCAAGCTCCCGCTGAACAGCTTGCACATCAGCCGATGGACGCAGATTGTGTATGAGCTCGCGTCCTAACTCCGAGCACGCAAAGCTCTTTAAGATCTCCTTGAGCTTGCCGTACTCAAGATCTTTTAAGGTCTTGGCGTTGGTAATGACGTTCACTTCAGCAATCCCAATGTCAAGCCGCCATCAACGATGATACTCTGTCCGCGGATCATCTCGGCGTCGTCGCTGCAAAGAAACGCGACGACTTTCGCGATATCTTCGGGTTTGGTCATCCGGCCTGCAGGGGTCAGCCGCACAATGCGTTCTTTTTCGTCCTGGGGTATCATGTGGCTAAAACCCGTCTCATCAACGAGTCCACCGCAGACGGCGTTCACTCTGATTGCCGGGGCAAGCTCAACAGCGTAGCTGCGCGTGAGCGATTCAATCGCGGCCTTGGCTGCACCGAGCGCTCCATAGTTGGGCAAGTATTTCATACTGCCCAAGCTCGTGATGTTCACGATTGCCCCCCGAGCCATCACCGGAACGGCGTGCTTGATGCACAGATTGATCGCTCTCAGATTCACGTCCCAGACGTGCTCCCAGTGCTTCTCTTCTAGCTGTAATAAAGGGCGAAAGACGGCTGACGCCGCGTTATTGACTAAAATATCGAGCTTGCCGAACTCGCTCGCAATCACTGAAAACATCTGGGCGACATCTTGTGGATCAGCAACGTCGGCTTTAATCACTACAGTGCGTCGCCCCAACTGCGAGATCTCGTGGGCGACGGCTTCGGCCTGGGCGCGCGTGCTGTTGCGTCGGTGATTAATAATAACAGAAGCGCCGCGCCAGCCAAGCTCAAGCGCAATCGCTCGCCCGATCCCGCGACTGGAGCCGGTCACGAGAGCGACTTTATCGTAAAGATTCATAGCACGGCCAAGCATAAATCATCTCACTGAGCTTTGCAAATCCCGCGTCTCATTGACAAAGTGACCTCGATTTGGTAAGATTACAAGACCCATTTCGGCATCTATCTCACGACGTGCTTAGTGTAACAGCAAGGAGTGATACCCATGAAGCGTGTTCTCATTATGGGCGCCGCCGGGCGCGATTTTCATAACTTCAACGTCTACTTTCGTGATAACCCCAATTACAAAGTCATTGCATTCACAGCAACCCAGATTCCGGATATCGACGACCGACGCTATCCTGCTAAGCTTGCGGGCAAACTCTACCCCAAGGGCATCCCCATCGAGTCCGAAGAAGATTTAGTCAACTTGATTGCCAAAAATGACGTCGATCTGGTCGTCTTCTCGTATAGCGATGTCTCTCATCAGTACGTAATGGAGCGGGCAAGCTGGGCCATGGCCGCGGGCGCAGACTTTATGCTCCTTGGCCCTAAATCCACCCAGCTCAAATCGAAGAAGCCCGTCATATCGGTGACCGCCATACGCACTGGATCGGGCAAGAGCCAGACGACCCGGCGCGTCACCGATATCTTGCGCAAGCACGGCAAGCGCGTCGTTGTCGTGCGCCATCCTATGCCCTACGGGGATTTAGTGAAACAAGAGTGCCAACGCTTCGCGAGCTTCAAAGATCTGGACAGATACGAGTGTACTATTGAAGAGCGCGAAGAGTACGAACCCCATCTGGAGCGGGGCACAGTCGTCTACGCCGGGGTCGATTACGAAAAGATTCTGCGCATGGCTGAGCGCGAAGCCGATGTCATCGTCTGGGATGGGGGGAATAATGACTTCTCGTTCTTCGTGCCGGATATAGATATCGTTGTCGCCGACCCGCTGCGCGCTGGACACGAAGTGACCTATTACCCTGGACATATCAATCTTCTGCTCGCTGATGTGGTAGTCATCAACAAGGTGGACACAGCCTCGCGGGCACAAGTAGAGCGCGTGCGCGAGAGCGTGCGGAAGTTCAACCCTCAAGCGAAGATCATTGAAGCAGCTTCCCCTCTCTTCGTCGAAGATCCATCCGTGATCGAGGGCAAGCGCGTCTTAGCTATCGAGGACGGGCCCACGCTCACTCACGGCGAGATGGCCTACGGCGCTGCGACGCTCGCTGCTGAAAAATATGGAGCGAAAGAACTCGTGGACCCGCGCCCTTATGCCGTCAATTCCATCGCTGAGACGTTCAAGAAGTACCCCCATATTGGGAAGCTCTTGCCAGCAATGGGCTACGGCGAAGAGCAGATCAGAGATCTCGCCAAGACCATTAAGCGCACTACCTGCGACGCAGTTATTATTGGAACGCCCATTGATCTGAAGAGACTGATCAAATTCGACGTGCCCACGACGCGTGTGCTCTACGAACTCCAAGAGATCGGCCATCCCACGCTCGAAGAAGTGTTAGCACCGGTGATAGATTGAGACACCGGTCACCCCATGATCAGACCGAGGCCAACTTCCCTGTGCACGGGCTTCCTTGGCAGCGTACGCTAGCTCAGATAGAGTCTATGCTGTATGAAACAGATACAGCGCGGCATCGTTTGTGGGGTGTGTGCTCTCGCTCTCATCGTCTCCTTGGGCCCAATAACGTTGGCCCAGTCTGTGCTGGGGCGTTTCATCAGCGAGCTGAGTTTTAACAACGTCGCCCCGTACTTTCTCAATGCTGAGTTTCGTATTCTCTCGCGCATCAGTGTCGCCGAAGCTGCTTTTGCAACCGACACAAAGTTCGATATCAGCCTGCTGCGTTGGCAAAAGTTCATCGCTTCTGTAGGCATCACCCCCCTCTCAGCACGCAATCGCTTGGCATTTATTGATGGCTTTACGTTTCACAGAAACGAGCTGGTCGCCGCATTGAGCTTTAGCGGGGTTTCTCTGGGCGTCGAGCTCATTTTAGAAAACCAAAGCCCGTCTTTAGAAGTAGGGCTAGTCATCGAAGCCGCGGCTAAAACAGAATGGTTCACCATTGCTAGCTTTACCGGGTTTGGTGTCGAGCAAGTCGTCGAAGATTTAGACTTAGATCAACTCCCCATTGTGAACGAGCCCTTCGGGTTTGAACCCAGAATCGTGAAGCTGGACACGTTCAGCGAGCGCGAGCCCGATCGCCTCGTCACCGCGCCGTTCGTCTTCACCGAAGAAGTTGTGGCTGCAGAGTTATATCTCTTCGATATCGCTTCACTCAGCGTGATGACGCTCTTTACGCCGGGTGGATTCAAGAAACTTATCCCTGCACTCGCCGTAAAAGTGAACGTTCCTGCAGCAGATCTGCGCTTGCGCACGGCGGTCAGCTCAACGTTCGAGTTCGTCCCGCCTTCAGTCTTTCTGACGTTCTTGCCCATTGAGCTCTATCTGCGCTGGAGTTTCTTCCACTGGCGCAGCCTAACGCTCTTGGCCGATCCGGCTCCGCCAGGGCTAGTGAACGGGGCATTCTCTTTTCGAAAGCAAGTCTTCCAGTCACTCTTCGAGCTGGCATTCTTCCGCGCGTTCACCGAGATCTGCTTTGGGCCAGACTGCCCCGGTGGCTCAGGGCTGGAATGGCGCTTGGGGATCGAGTTGCGCTTCCTCTTCGGTGGGCTGTAAGTGCCAGCGCGCTCTCGCCTTGACATGGCTCTTATATTTGGGTATATTATCTAAGGCAGTGTTATACGAGGATCACAAAAGGGGGTTCCAACTATGCAGATTACTATCTATTACACCAAGGATGATATCCCGCTCATCAAGCAGATCGAAGCGAAGGCCGAGCGAGAACGGCGCAGCAAGAGCGCGGTTATTCTCTCCATCGTGGAACAATACTTCGAACGCAATAAGCGTATTGGGGAAATCCTGTGCGATTTAGGAAAGCTCACGCCAGAAAAGCTTAACCAAGCCTTAGAGATTCAGAAGAAAGAAGGGGGCTCGCGCCCGCTCGGGGAGATCCTGCTGTCCAAGAAATGGATTACCGAGGGGGATTTGGTACGCGCTCTCATGCTCCAAGGCAAGCCTATTGAGGCCCCTTAAAGAAGATAACCGCAGGGGGTTAGAAGATGAGGCCTAACTAACCCCCTGCTCTTTCCATTTAGGCGCGCTTAATGGAGAGCTTGCCGCCAGACTCCACGACCTTCAATCGCTTGCGCACCATCTCTTTGAGCTCGCGCCCGGCGCGAAAGCCTGGCACGGCTTTCGAAGCGACCATGATGCGCTGGCGCGTCTGCGGGTTGATACGCATGGAGCTCTTGCGCGGGCGGGCCTCAAACGTGCCAAAGCCCGTGATCCGCACCGGCTCACCATCACAGATCATCTTGGTGATGGTGCTGAACATGGTGTCCACGGCCTCTTTGGCCGCCTTCTTGCTCAGACCCGTCTGCTTGGCTACCATCTCTGCCAACTCGGCTTTATTCATGGTGCAATACCCCCTTATTGAAAGCTCTGGTGTGAACCCGCCCAACGATCTCAGGGTCTGATGAGAGCTGTTGAACGAGTCCTTGAATGCCCATATTCTAGAGCCTTACCCCCCTCGAAGGCAAATCGAATGAGTTACCAAGGGGAAGAACGCTCACGAGATCCGCCCCAGGAGCTTGCGAAAGCGATAGAAATACTCTATTCCAGAGATTACGGTGATGGCGACGACAATGGGGATGAGAAGAGTCTTGACGCCGTCAGCATCCCAGCGAAACGCCCCTTGACTGAGTAGTACAAACAAAAGCCCCATCTGAGAGAACGTCTTCAGCTTGCCCCATACGCTCGCTCCCAGCACCACTCCGTGGGCGCCGATCACCGTGCGCAGCCCGGTCACGAGAAATTCTCGCGCGATAATAATGATGACCGGCACAGCAGAGATCTCCTGAAGCTGCACGAACGCTACTAACACCGAGAGTATCAGGATCTTATCGGCAATGGGGTCGGCGAATTTCCCCAAATTTGTCTCGTCTCGCTGACGCCGCGCCACGTATCCATCTATGGCATCAGTCATCGCGGCCACGGCAAAGAGCAAAAGCGCAATCAGTTCATGATGTGAGCCGGAAGTGAGCACAAAATAGAGAATCGCAGGGATGAGCACGATGCGCGCCAGCGTAATCCCATTGGGCCAATTCATGGAGCTATTGTAAAGTGACTATGAAGCTAGAGCAAGCGCGTGCAGAACTCTCGAAGGGCTTGATTGACCCTCTGAGGCTGCTCCAGCATCACCATGTGCCCTGCACCCTCGATGATCTTCAGCTGAGCATTGGGCATATTCTGCTGGAGATACGCTGAGTACTTAACAGGCGTGAGCTTATCTTCGTTCCCACAGAGGACAAGCGCTGGAACTGCGATCTCAGAAAGTCGATCTTTGATGTCGAACGTATTGCAGCTTGCAAAGTCTCGATAGAGCGCGTCCTGGCCGGTGCGCCGCATCTGCTCGCGCGCTTTGTCTGTGAGAGCTGGGTCGGCTTGATCCGCAAACGCCCAGCTCACGACGAGCTCGACGGCTCCCTCAAAATCTGTCTGACACAGTTCTAAGATTTGGGGGTGGACTTTGAGCCGAGCCCCGGTGCCAATTAACCCCAAACCAACGAGATTCTCTGGGCGCTGGAGCGCGACCAAAAGCGCAATGGCCCCTCCCATCGAGTGCCCAATTACGACAGTCGGCTCGGATAAAGTTTGAAGCACCGCGAGCACGTCCTCGACGTATGTCTGAAGCCCTTCGCCTTCGCGGGCGGGGCTGCGCCCATGACCGTTGAGATCGAGCGCAGCTGCCGAGAAATCTTTGGCGAGGTCACGGAGCTGCTCTCCCCAGATCGTGTGATCTCCCCCAGCCCCGTGAATAAAGAGCAAAGCGGGCTGGCCCTGCCCCGCTCGCGCAAAGTAGAGATCTTTCTGAGAGACCGTGATCGTAGGCACTACAGATGCGCTTTCGCCGTCTCAACGAGCGTATCGAACGCCTTTGGGTCATGGATAGCGATCTCGGCGAGCATCTTGCGATTGAGCTGAATGCCCGCTTTAGACAAGCCGTTAATAAACCGAGAGTACGGCAGCCCGCGCGCTCGTGCTGCTGCGTTAATGCGAATGTTCCAGAGCCGACGAAAATCGCGCTTGCGCAATTTTCTGCTAATATAGGCGTTGCGCAGCGCGTGCATCACGCGCTCTTTCGCAATACGGAAGCACGTGCGGCGCTTGCCCTTGAACCCCTTAGCAAGCTCTAAAATCTTCTTGCGCCGTAATAGTCTCTTATTGCCACCCTTGATACGCATACGTCGCAATCCTCCGTTCTAGCTTGAGAGCAATTCAATATATTCTTTGGCCAAGGTTTCCGGGACTTGGATGCCTTGGCGGGCCTGGCGCTTGCGATTCGAGCTGCGCTTCACCAATTTATGATGATACCCCGAGGTAGCGCCAAGCACCTTCTTGTTGCGCGTCACTTTAAAGCGCTTGGCGATCCCCTTGTGCGCCTTCTTCTTCGGCATCGCTATAACCTCCTGAGAGTTGCTCCTGAAAGATCTCCTTGGGAATGGTTGTTACAGTGCCCTTCCCTGGCACCAGGAGCATCTGCAAAGATCTGCCGCGCTCCTTGGGCCACTGCTCGACCTTACCGACATCGACCACGCCCTCGATAATACGTTGCAAGAGGTCACGGCCTCGGCTCATATGCTGGATCTCACGCCCGCGGAAGATCACCGTTACGCGGACCTTGTTCTCGTCTTGCAAGAACCCGCGAATGTGGCGGAGCTTCGTCTCGAAGTCGTGTTTCTCGATCTGAGTCGTCAGGCGAATCTCTTTGAGCTTGCCGCCCTTGGCCCGCTTCTTCTCCCGCTTCTCTTGACGATACAAATATTTCCCAAAATCGACGATCTTGCAGACGACCGGGTTAGCTTGTGGGGCGACCTCGACCAGATCTAGATTGCGGCTGCGTGCTTGCTTGATCGCCTCTGCAAGGGGCATAACCCCTAACTGCTTCCCGTTTTCATCTATGACACGAACTTCACGAGCCCGTATCTCCTCGTTCTTGCGAATACGACTGTGCGGTCCAGCGATACGCGACCTCCTTGAGTAAGTGTTCTATATTCGAGTGTGACAAGATACCATATTCTCTGGATTCTGTCAAGAGATCGGTGCGCTCCCAAGGGGATTCGAACCCCTGTTTCCGGCTTGAGAGACCAGCGTCCTAGGCCACTAGACGATGGGAGCGAAAAGCGCCTTGAGTGTAACAAATCTTTGCGAGACCGTCAAGGACCTTCTACAATAGAGTGCCATGGCCAGCGCATCATATGGCCTGACACGCAGCCCCTTAATCGCCCGTCGTGGCGTCGTCGCCACAAGCCATCCCTTGGCCGTCCAAGCTGGCATCGAGATGCTCCGTCGTGGGGGCAACGCCGTTGATGCTGCTCTCGCGACAGCGATCACGCTCACGGTCGTCGAGCCGACCTCTAACGGAATCGGGAGTGATGCGTTCGCGCTCGTGTGGGATGGCGCAAAACTCTATGGGCTCAATGGCTCTGGGCGCGCACCAAAGGCGCTCACGCTTGAAGCTGTGAGAGCTTTAGGGCACGAAACGATGCCCCCGCGCGGGTGGCTGCCCGTCACGGTGCCGGGAGCACCAGCAGCCTGGAGAGACTTACACAAGCGCTTTGGCAAGCTGCGCTTTGCAGAGCTCTTCGAGCCGGCTCTTCTGTATGCTGAGCAGGGCCATCCCGTTGCGCCTACTGTCGCTCAAGCTTGGGCTTCAGCGGTCACTGCGTATCAAGAGCTAGGCGGGGTCGAGTTTCGTGGCTGGTGGGAGACGTTCGCGCCGGGTAGACATGCCCCAGAAGCCGGAGAGCTCTGGGCCAGCCCCGATCACGCGCGCACGCTGCGACGCTTGGCTGAGTCATACTGTGACGATTGTTACTGTGGAGATCTTGCCCGCCAGATCGTGCGCTTTTCCCAAGAGACCGGTGGTTTTCTCAGCGCGCGCGATTTAGCTGAGCACACAAACACTTGGGTTGAGCCTATAAAGACTTCGTATCGAGACTATGAAGTTTGGGAGATTCCCCCAAACGCTCAAGGGATCGTGACGCTTATCGGGCTGAATATCTTAGAGGGATTCGAGCTAGCACAGTATCTAAGAGACTCCGCAGAGTCGTTTCATCTCCAGATCGAAGCATTAAAGCTCGCGTTCGCCGACGGCTTGAGATACATCGCTGACCCGGACTTCGTCACCGTGCCCACCGAACAGCTCTTAAGCAAGGCGTATGCTGCTAAGCGCCGCGCGCTTATCACGGATCGCGCGCTCGATCCCACCCCCGGAGACCCCTATGCCGGCGGGACAGTCTATCTCTGCACTGCAGGTGCCGACGGCATGATGGTCAGCTTCATTCAATCGAACTATATGGGCTTTGGGTCTGGGATTGTCGTTCCCGGCACGGGAATCGCCCTGCAAAATCGCGGGGCCTGCTTCTCACTCGACCCGGCGCATCCCAATGCTCTTGCGCCGGGCAAGCGCCCGTATCACACGATCATTCCCGGATTTTTGACAAAAGACGGCAAAGCCGTAGGGCCGTTTGGGGTGATGGGAGGCTTCATGCAGCCCCAAGGGCACATTCAAGTGATCGTCAACACGATAGACTCTCAGATGAACCCGCAGGCGAGTTTAGACGCGCCGCGCTGGCAATGGCTCAAAGCCAAAGAGATCGAGATCGAATCTAACGCCGATCCCCAGATCATTGAGGGCTTACGAGCACGAGGACATGAAGTCAAGACAGCTGAACCCAGCGGACGCTTTGGGCGCGGGCAGATCATCTGGAAGCTCCCGTCGGGGGCATATATCGCGGGCAGCGACAAGCGAGCCGACGGATACGCTGCAGGGATTTAATCTCCCTAAGAGCCCTTCAAGGCACGACGTAGCTCGCGCTCGGACTCCTTCTTTTTAATCTTTTCGCGCTTGTCGTACTTGGCCAAGCCTTTCGCTAACGCTAATTCGACCTTAGCCCACCCGTTCTTAAAGTAAATTCTCAAGGGGATGAGCGTATAGCCCTTCTCTTTCACTTTGGACTGTAAGCGAAAGATCTCTTGCTTTTTGAGCAAAAGCTTGCGCCGGCGCAAGGGGTCGGGGTTATAGCGATTGCCCTCTTGATATGGAGCGATATAGACGTTCATCAAAAAGACCTCGCCGTTGCGGATGAGCGCGAAGCCGTCTTGCAAGCTAGCGCTGCCACGCCGGAGAGACTTCACTTCGGTGCCCTTGAGCTCGATCCCAGCTTCGATCGTCTCTTCGATCTGATACTCATGGCGGGCTTTACGGTTGGTCGCAACGACTCGTTCGCTCATGTTAGATTTTGCTTGGGGATTTATCTTCGCCGGCTTGCAGCCAGCGAAGATAAACAGTCCAGACGAAGTCTGGGGTGGCGGGGGAGGGACTCGAACCCTCTACCTGCCGCTTATGAGACGGCCGCTCTAGCCGGATGAGCTACCCCGCCGCTTGCTTTTAGTCTAGCATCTCTGGGCTTACTTGGCAACCCTGCTCAAAAAATATCGTGCCGCCAGAGGCAGCACGGTATAATAGTCCCGATGAAATCTGGTCTGGTTGCGGGGGCTGGATTCGAACCAGCAACCTCCGGGTTATGAGCCCGACGAGCTTCCTGTTGCTCCACCCCGCGATGTCACTTTAATTATAGTGCACCTAGGTCGGTTATGCAAGTGGATTTGCCCCCCACGCCCTAGAAACGCTACACTAGAGTCACTGAGAGGGGGACCAGCACTATGCTGCACACAAGATCTCTAAAAGTCGTAGGAATCTTAGCTCTTTCGATGGCCGTCTACGGCACTGCACAGCCCACCTGCACGATGACCGCATCACCGTGGCAATCGTTGCAAAGCATCCTGGAGAATGCTCCACCAGGGGCAGTGATCTGTCTCACTGCTGGGGTCTGGACCCAAGGCATCTCTATCAAAGATAAGATCCTCACGCTCTGGGGAGCTGGCAGAGATCAGACGATCTTTGTAAGCACTGCGGGCACGGATGGCATCTCGGTTTCTGGGCAAAGTATTGTCACGATCAAGGGGCTAGGAATCTATAACTTCCGCGACGGAATCGTTGTGAGTGGCTACAGTCAAGCCGCCGTTCATGATGCACAAATCTCGGGAAACACTCAGTACGGCTTGCATGTTCTAGACCTAGGCCAAGCGATCCTAGAGAACTCAGTGATCTCTTATAATCGCGGGGGAATCTTCGCTGAAGATAGTGCCCATGTCACCGTTCAGTACTCGCAGATTTTTAATAACCAAGAAGACGGGATCTGGCTGGATTTTGCGAGCTGGGCCTGGCTGGCCAACAACACCGTGACCAACAACGGGCGCTACGGGATTCACTTGTATTCCTTAGAGGGTCTCTTTGTCTGCCGGCGTAACATTGTCAAGGACAACAAAGCCGGGGACTTTTACCCAGAGATCGCTGCGCAAAAATGTCAATAAAGTAAGCAGTGCCGAGGGCGGGACTCGAACCCGCACGGAGGGGTCACCTCCAACGGATTTTAAGTCCGTTGCGTCTGCCACTTCCGCCACCCCGGCCCAGACTTCGTCTGGACTGTGCGCCTGCGCCAGCCTGCGGCTGGCGCAGATGAATGGCCCAAGCGAAGCCTGGAGCGGGCGACGGGATTTGAACCCGCGACCTTCTGCATGGCAAGCAGACGCTCTACCGCTGAGCTACGCCCGCACGACAGTTTATTGTAAGCCGTCAGTCTCCCTTTGTCAAGCGCGTAAGATCTCGCGTAGAGCTGGCTCCAGCTCGACAAAGCGAACCTTATAGCCCGCTTGAGACAATCGCTGGGGCAGCACACGCTTACCGGATAACAGCTCGCTGGCAAATTCCCCAAGGACTATCTTCAGGGCGAATGCCGGCGCGGGAAGAAACGCCGGGCGTTTCAAGACGCGCCCCAACGCCTGCGCAAACTCTCTCTGCCGCACCGGTTGTGGCGCTGTCACGTTGATCGGCCCGCGAAGATCGTCTCTCTCTAAAGCGAACAGAATCACGCCGGCAATGTCGTCGCGGTGGACCCACGACCAAAACTGATTCCCTGAGCCTATAGGCCCGCCCAGCCCCAGCTTAAAGATGGGTAGCAAAGCTTGTAAAGCCCCACCGCCGGGGCCGAGCACCAGCCCGATCCGTAGCCGCACTACGCGAATTCCAAAGCTCTCGGCGCGCGCAGCTTCGCTCTCCCAATCTTGACAGACCTGCGCGAGAAAGTCCGAGCCCGGGGATGAGTCCTCTGTCAGCGTCTCTTCGCCACGATCTCCGTAGTACCCGACGGCGCTCGCGGAGATGAGCACTTTCGGGCGCGAGTCGAGCTGGGCCAAAACCTCGACTAAGTTTCTTGTACCCACGATGCGGCTCTCGCGGATTGCGCGCTTTTTCGATTCTGTCCAGCGCCCAGCGACGGTCTCGCCCGCAAGATTGATAACGGCATCGCACCCCTCCAAAGCTTGGCGGGGAGGTAGTCCTGCCCGTGGATCCCACAAGAACGCTTCCTTGAGTGCGGGGACACGCTGCTTGGCATTTGTAGGATCGCGCGAGAGAGCAACTACTGTGTGTCCAGCTTGGCTCAAGACTTCGCAGACGCGACGGCCGAGAAACCCTGTAGCACCCGTGATGAGAATCTTCATAAAAAATTGAAGTGTGGTAGGCCGTGCAGGGATCGAACCTGCGACCCCCTGCTTAAAAGGCAGGTGCTCTACCACTGAGCTAACGGCCCGTGAAAAAATTTTACCCGTCTTGGCTAGTACTGTCAACTCAGAACTTGTCCCAATTCTCCCGAAATGATAGAATAACCCTAAAGAAGGAGGCCGATATGAAACGCTTCGCAGTACTCGCCCTCTTGCTCACCGCACTCGTCGCGTGGCCGCTCCCTAGCTCGCTTGCTCAGCCTACGGTGCACGAATTCACTCTCGAAAACGGCTTAAAAGTTCTGCTCGTGCCCAAGCCAGGCACCGGCATCACAGCCGTCGATATCTGGATCAACGTAGGCAGCCTCAACGAAACGCGAGAGATTTCGGGCATCTCGCATTTCTTTGAGCACATGCTGTTTAAGGGCACCGAAAAGCGCCCTGGCGGCATCGACCGAGAGATCGAAGCCCTCGGCGGCCGCACCAACGCCGCGACGTCCTATGACTTCACTCACTATTATATTATTTTGCCCAGCGAGCACACCGAGCTTGCTCTAGACATCATCGCCGATATTACGCAAAACTCAAGCTTCCCTGAAGAGGAGATCGCTCGCGAGAAAGAAGTCGTGCTGCGCGAGCAACAGCAGCGTTCAGATTCCCCAACTTCGTTCGCGTTCTTCACGCTGCGCCAAGAGTTTTATACGGTGCACCCATACAAGCTGCCCATCATCGGTTTTGCCGATAGCCTAGAGCGCTTGACCCGCGAGGACTTTCTCAACTGGATGCGGACGTACTACGTCCCCAATAATATGACGCTCATCGTCGCGGGGGATATACAAACTGAGAAGACGCTACAGATCGTCAAAGAGAAGTTTGGCGCGATGGAGCCAAAACCAATCCCAACTCAGACCTATCCCAAAGAGCCCGCGCGCACAGCAAAGACGGTTAAAGAGATCCGGCGCGACGTCAGCCAAGGGTATCTGATTTTCGCTTGGCCCGGCCCATCAGTTAAAGAAGCTCAAGACGTCTACGCGATGGATGTCTTGATCACATTATTATCAGATGGGCGCGGCTCGCGCTTCTATAAGAAGTTGCGTAAAGAGCTGGGCTTAGTGACGACAATAGACGCTGGGTACTTTACTCAAAAAGAGCCGGGAATTTTTAATATCTACACAGAGTTCCCCTACGAGAACCGTGTTGCTGTCGAGCAAGTGATTCTATCAGAGCTCAAAGAGATCCTCGACGGCAAGCTTGGCATTGACGAGGTCGAGCGCGCCAAGAGGGTGTTACTTGCTCGCGAGGCCCTGCAAGCTGAGACCAGCGCGGGGATCGCCGGTACGCTCGGCTTCTACTCCGTCGTCGCTGGCGACTATAAGTTCGCGCTCACATATCCACAGAAGATTCGCGCCGTCACAGTGCAAGACATTATCAATGTCGCGCGCAAGTATATCAATCTCGAGACGTACTATGAGCTGGTACTCATCCCGGAAAGCGTCGCTGAGCAGCCCACAACAGACGAACTTGTCACGCTGCCCAATGGGCTGAAGCTCATCTTGCGAGCAGATCCTTCTGCGGAGACAGTCGCGCTCCAAGCGTTTGTCGGCACAGGCGCTCGCGCTGAGCCGGCAGAGTTAGTCGGGATCGCCGAGTTAACGTCGCGATTATTGCTGCGCGGCACGACCACACGCTCCGAAGAAGAGATCTTTACGGAGATCGAGAATCTGGGCGCGCAGCTCAGCCAAGATCTTCTCGCCGACATGGCCCATGTGACGCTCGTTGCGCCCAAAGAGACCCTGGAGCGCGCGCTGCCCATCTATCTCGATGTGCTGCTCAACCCGGCGTTTGCCCCAGATGAAGTCGAGCGCGCCAAGACCGAATTCATCCGGGAGATCCGAGCGCAAGCCGATCAGAATTTCTCGGTCATCTACAATAACTTCCAAAGTGCGCTCTACAGCTCGCACCCCTATGGGCGTATCCCAACCCTAGAGAGCATCGCTCGCATCACGCGTGATGACATTGTGCAGTTCTACAAGAAATATTATGTGCCCAACAATATGACGATTGTCGCTGTTGGGGCGTTTGATCGCGCGCTGCTCGAAGCGCTGCTGCGGGCGAAGCTCCAAGAGTTGCCCAAGGGCGCCGAAGAGCTGCCCCTCAAGCCCCAGCCCATTGCTCTGGTGCTTACTGAAAACAAGCGCGTCGAAGCGGCTAAACGCTCGAATCTCTCTTGGCTGATTGTAGGCTACCCGGCTCCACCCGTCGCAAGCCCAGATTACCCAGCAATGAAATTGCTCAACGCGATCCTAGGCGGTGGCATGAGCTCGCGGCTCTTCAGCGAGCTCCGCGACAAGCGCGGCTTAGCTTATTCTACAGGCTCGTTCTACCCCTCGCGCGCTGAGGAGAGCCACTTAGTCACCTACATCATCGCGCTGCCGCAGAACGCTGAGACCGCTCAACAGGGCATCGTCGAGATCATCAAAGATATTCAAGAGCACGGCGTCCCTCAAGAAGAGCTAGATCGAGCTAAGAGCTACGTCATCGGCAACTACAGAATCGAACATGAGACAACGGAGCGCCGTGCATGGTATCTCGGCTGGTATGAAACGCTTGGCGTGGGCTACCAGATGGACGCTCAGTATCCAGAGCTGATTCAAGCCGTGACGTCCGACGACGTCAAGCGCGTCGCCCAAAAGTACTTACAGTATTATGTGCTCTCGGTTCTAGGGCCGGGGTCTTAAGGGCCCTTTCAGAGTGAGCACCGGCTCCAGCCAGGGGATTTGCTTCAGTTCAGCTTCGATTTGGAGCACACGCTCGCGATGCCCCAAAATCCGGTGCAGGAGGTTCCGTAAGAGCTTCTGCACGTCTTCTGGATTGTTCTGGGCGAGAAAACTGAGCGCCAGCGAGGCGTTCATCTTGATGCCGCTGATTTCCTTCAAGAACTCTTGAAGGAGTTTACATAGGCGTTCGTGGTCGGGGCGGTCGGCAGCACTGGGCTTCATCTTGCAGATCCGCCCCTGATAGTCGCCGATGAGAAACTCGTACTGCTCAGCGATCTCATAGACCTCGGAAAAATTCTCTCTGCGTGTGCAGATCTCTTCGTCGCGGCAATCGAGATCAACTCGAATTCCGTTGAGCATGAACGCTACCCCAGGATCGAGCCCTCCATGTCCTTGCAGGACTTCAAGGACGCTCGCTCGATAGCTCGCCTGCCACGCCCACCAAAAGACCAAGCCTCCGGCGACCAACAACCCAACTATCGCAAGCCATATCCATTTTTGCATAGAGTTAGTGTGCACAAAATGTGTGAGCATGTCAAGGTGCACTGCTAACTCCATAATTGCGATTTCAAATCCAGATCCAGATGGGGAAAATGAAGAGCTCCCTGCTCTTGACAACCCCCCGCCTCTGGGTGTAATATATGTTACAAACTGAAAAGTCAGCAGCGTTCGGGGTAGCTCAAGCAAGTTGAGCTGCTAAGGAGGTGGTTGCCGAGTCCTAAACAGTATCCTTGTCCCAAGGCATCCCAAAACTTAAGAAGGAGGTAGTAGCATGAAAGCAGTTTGGAGATGGGGAGCTTTAGCATTAGCTCTAGTATTAGTTCTCGGGGTAACAAGCGGGGTAGCACAGCAAGTAAAGAATCCGGATACATATATTGAGGCGACTATCGGCGATCTCGAGACCCTCGATCCAGCGTGGCACTATGACACATCGAGCGCGACAGCGATCTTTAACATCTACGAGACGCTGATCTTCTACGACGGCGAGGCGATTGATAAGTTCGTCCCCATGTTGGCCGAGAGCTGGACGATCTCTCCCGACAGTAGCACCTATACGTTTAAGATTCGCAAGGGCGTCAAGTTCCACGCAGGCGGCGACCTCAGCCCCGATGACGTGGCTTACAGCTTCCAGCGAGCGCTCTTGCAGGATCGCTCCGGCGGCCCCATCCACATGATCATCGAGCACGTCCTTGATGTGGCCTCCATTGACGAACTAGCCAAGAAAGTCGGCGACGTGAAGGCCTGTGAGATGGTGCTCGATGCCATCAAGGTCACCGCGCCGGACACAGTGCAGATCAAGCTGGCCTCGCCCTTCGCGCCGTTCATCCAGATTCTCGCGGGTAGCTGGACGTCCATTATCGACAAGGAGTGGGCCATTGCTCGTGGCGACTGGGACGGCAAGTGCGACAACTGGCGCAAGTGGTGGGACCCCAAGGCCGAAGCCTCCAAGCTCTTCGACGTGGCCAACGGCACCGGCCCCTACAAGTTGGTAAAGTGGGACAAGGGCAAGGAGCTCATCCTCGAGCGCAATGACAACTATTGGCGCACTCCAGCCAAGATCAAGAACTATATCAGAAAGGTCGTGCCGGAGTGGGGCACCCGCTTAGCGATGTTTGAGGCCGGTGACGCTGACTCCATCGATGTGCCACGCGCCTTCGTCTCAGCGATGGACCCATTGGTCAAGGCCGGCAAGGCCCGCATGCATGGCCCGCTGCCGGGCGCAACTATGCAGAGCGGCTTCATCAACTTCAAGGTAAAGGAAGGCAGCGCCTACATGCCTAAGCTCGCTGGCGCCGATAAGCCTGATCTGCTGCTCGACCTCAACTTGCGCCGGGCTCTCAACTACTGCTTCGATACAGCAACTTATATCAAGGAGTCCTGGCTGGGTGAGGCAGAGTGGATGCGAGGCGGGGTGATCATTAGGGGCCGGCTCGGCTTCAACCCGGAGCAGAAGGGCTATGAGTTCAGTTTGGCCAAGTGCGAGGAGGAGCTGAGGGCGGCCTGGGGCGGCAAGCTCTGGTCCGATGGCATGCGCCTCACTTTGACGTTCAATCAGGGCAACGTGGCACGCCGCTTCGCCGCGGAGATGTTGGAGCGCAATATCGAAGATATGAACAAGAAGCGCGCCGGTCGGCCGATCTTCTCCGTGGACGTGCTCGACCTGCCTTGGCCAACTTATCTCAAGGCAATGGACGCCGGTGAGCTCGCGGTCTTCTGGGTCGGCTGGCTCGAGGACTATGCCCATCCGCACAACTGGGTCCATCCGTACATGTTCCGCACAGGGGCCTTCGCCATCGGCCAGAACTTCGACACTCTCAAGGACGTGGAGTTCAAGCCGGTCTATGCTACGTTCCTTGAGGCCAAGAAGTATCCCACGCTTCAGGATCTTTTCGATGACCTGGTCGTGAAGGCCAAGAAGGAGCCGGACCAGAAGATCGGTGGCAAGGCCGAGAAGATTTACTTCGAGCTGAACCGCCTGGCCATGGAGTATGCGATCAACATCCAGAACATCCAGCTCCAGGTGCGGCGCTACGAGCAAGTCTGGGTGAAGGGCTGGTTCTACAACCCAGCCTATCCTGGCACTTACGTCTACTGGCTCAGCAAGGGCTAAGACTCTACAGTCGGTCTGAAGACGAGGGCCGGAGGCGAGTGCCTCCGGCCCTTGCGTTTTCTGCTCGCTTGACGAGTCCCAGCTTTGTATGCTATACTTTTAAAGTTGAAGCGATCATGCTTGCATATATCATTCGGCGGCTATTGCTGCTCCCCATATTGCTCCTTGGGGTGACGATCTTTGTCTTCGCAATCTTCTCGCTGCTCTCTCCCGAGATGCGCGCCAGCCTCTACTTAACAGATGTCCCTAAGAGCCCAGACGCGATGGAACGCATCATTCACAAATACGGGCTGGATCGGCCAATCCACATCCAATACTGGCAATGGCTCAACCAAATCGTCCGTGGCGATTTAGGCTGGTCCAAGACCGCCCAGCGTCCCGTCTCCGAAGCCTTGCTCTATTATCTGCCAGCTACACTGGAGCTTTCGCTCTGGGCAATGCTCCCCGTCATTCTCATCGGCATCTGGCTGGGGATACTCTCGGCCGTCCACCAAGATAAGCTCATTGACCATACCATGCGCGTCTTTGCGCTCGTCGGATGGTCATTTCCCACGTTTGTCTTTGGGCTCTTAATGCTTATGTACTTCTACGCGAAACTGCAATGGTTCCCCCCGGGACAGATCTCCGATTGGGTCACACGAGAAGTCATCAACGGTACTTTCATACGCTACACCCAGATGTACACGATAGACGCCCTGCTCAACGGAAGACTCGATGTCTTTTGGGATTCTTTGCGCCATTTGATTCTGCCCGTGATCACGCTCTCTTACGTGCAATGGGCGCTGCTCTTGCGCGTGACGCGCAGCTCGATGTTAGAGACGCTGCGCCAAGAGTACGTCACGACCGCTAGAGCTAAGGGTCTCAAAGAGAGCGTAGTCATCAATAAGCATGCCACCCGCAACGCCATGATCCCTGTAGCGACGATGGGCGGGTTGCTGCTGATCGGTTTGCTCAACGGCGTTGTCATTACGGAGACGATCTTCAACTATCCAGGGATCGGCCGATGGGCTGCCGACGCCGCGATCCGACTTGATATCTTGAGCATAGTGGGGTTCACGCTCTTCAACGGCGTGTTACTGGTCGTGGGCAACTTGGTTGTGGATTTGCTCTATGCGTTCATTGATCCACGGGTGAGGCTAGATTGAAGATCTTTAGACGTCTTCTCAAAAACCCGCTCTCCCTGACGGGGTTGATCTTAGTGCTCTTCTTTGTGGCCATTGCGATTGCTGCGCCGTGGCTCGCCCCTCCTGAGAACCCCTACGAGCCTTATCGCATCGTCAGGTGTGGCTACACCCACATGCCCCAGCCGCCAAACGGCAGCAATCCCTTAGAGCAGATCTGGAAAGTCATCACCAAGCAAGCGACGATCTGCGAGGCCCGGCCCTTTGGCCTCATCCAAAGCTATGATATTTATTACGGGATCATATGGGGGACGCGCACAGCCTTCTTCGTTGGCTTGGTCATCACAGGGTTAAATGTCCTGATCGGCTTATTGATCGGCTCGATTGGGGCATACTTCGGTCGCTGGGTCGATGAGATCCTCATGCGCATCACCGACATCTTCCTGGCTTTCCCCTTCTTAGTGGCAGCGATCACGCTAGCCGCCGTGCTCCAGCCGACCCTAGGGCGCGGGCTCTTGACGGCGATGATCGCCTTGGTCGTCTTCGGATGGATGGGGTATGCTCGTTTGATCCGCGGCGATATCTTAGCGATTAAAGAGCGCGATTACGTCTATGCTGCTCAAGCTGTGGGAGCCCCGCACTATCGCATTCTCTTGCGCCATATCATCCCCAATGCGATCTATCCAACGTTAGTTGTTGGCTCAATGGACATCGGATCGTATGTCTTGAGCTTCGCAGCGTTGAGCTTTTTGGGGCTAGGGGCCGAGGTAGGTTACGCTGACTGGGGACAGATGATTAGCTTCGCCCGCGACTGGATTCCTCGATTGAGCGATCACTGGTATATTGTCGTCTACCCCGGCGTGGCGATTCTGCTCTTTGTGTTGGGGTGGAATTTGATTGGTGATGCTTTCAGAGATATCTTAGACCCGCGCCTGAAGGGCCGCACCTAAGTTCATTCTTTCTTCTTCTCTGCTTCCAACGCGATGATCTCCATCCCGTTGTAATACCCACAATTGAGGCAGACGCGATGGGGCAGCTTCGGCTCATGACATCGTGGACATTCGTTAATCGTCACTGGGGTAAACTTATAGCTAGCCGCGCGATGCATGCGCTTCTGCGATCTTGATCGTCTGTATTTAGGTTGTCCCTGACCCATAGTCACAGCTCCTTCAGATAGAATCACGGAAAGCACGAAGGAAGATACTCTTCTGGGCTTTCCGTGATCCAAATTCTATCAGATTGGATTGGGCTTTGCAACCGGCTCGCTCTCCAGAATAAAAGTAACAGGGCCGTCGTTGATGAGCGAGACTTTCATGCGCGCGCCGAAGATCCCAGATTCGATCTTGAGATTGCTGCGGCGCAGCTCTTGTAGAAAGAGCTCATAGAGCACGCGGGCGTGCTCAGGAGGCGCCGCGGCGTCGAAGCTAGGACGTCGCCCCTTCTGGGTGTTCCCATATAGCGTGAACTGCGAAATCACTAAGATCTCGCCTTGCACGTCCCTGACAGAGAGATTCATCTTGCCCGCCGAATCTTCAAAGATTCTCAGCCCAAGGACGCGATCCGCGAGGAAGATCGCCTCGTGTTCAGAGTCGCCTTTGCCCACGCCCAAAAAGACCAAAAGCCCTGGGCCGATCTGCCCCACGACTTGGCCGTCAATCTCAACAGAAGCTTCTTTGACGCGCTGGAGTACGAGGCGCATAGTGAGACTTATTGTAATTGCTCAGGCTTTTATTAGCAAGCGCGAGCACACCCGGTGTATAATAAGCTATGCCCAAGCGCCCGTATGTGCTCATCGTCTTAGACGGCTGGGGGATGCGTGAAGAGACAGCATGGAACGCTATTGCGGCAGCGAAGACCCCCAATTTTGATCACTATTGGGAAAGCTGTCCTCATACGCTCGTGCGCACCGACGGGCGCTTTGTCGGGCTGCCTGATGGGCAGTTTGGGAACTCTGAAGTCGGGCACCAAAACCTCGGCGCAGGGCGTATCGTCGTCCAGATTGCGACGCGCATCTCTGATGCCATCGCCGACGGAAGCTTCTTCAAAAATAGAGCTCTGTTGCGCGCTGTCGCGCACGCACAAGCGCATAACAGCCGACTCCATCTGATGGGGCTGGTCAGCGACGGCGGCGTACACAGCTCGTTAGAGCATCTCTTCGCGCTGATCGAGCTTGCCATGCGCGAGCACATCTACAATCTCTATATTCACGCGTTTCTTGATGGGCGCGACACCCCGCCGACCGCAGGAGCTCACTATGTCAAGCGTGTGCGCGAATTCTGCGAGCGCGTGGGCTTTGGCCAGATCGCAACGGTCATAGGGCGCTACTGGGCAATGGATCGCGACAACCGCTGGGAGCGCACTGAGAGGGCCTATCGGGCCTTACGTTTCGCTGAGGGGCTGAGAGACGACGGCCCTCCTGAAGCTGCCGTGGCGCGCGCCTACCAACGCGGCGAGACGGATGAATTCATCAAGCCCATCGTGCTCGAGCCCGATGGAACTATTCGTGACGGCGACGCCGTGATATTTTTTAATTTTCGCCCTGACCGCGCTCGCCAACTCACTCGCGCCTTCACGGAGCAGAGCTTCACTCAATTTCATCGTGGGCTATGCCCACAGATCGAGTTCGTCACGCTCACCCCATACGATCAAAGCTCCTCAGTTCCGGCAGCCTTCCCCAGCGAAGAGGGATTAGAGAATATCTTCGGCGAGGTGCTGAGCCAGGCGGGGCTGACACAGCTTCGCATCGCAGAGACCGAAAAATACGCGCACGTCACGTACTTTTTCAATAATGGGCGCGAGATGCCCTTCCCCGGCGAAGAAAGAAAACTCATTCCGTCTCCCAAGGTCGCTACGTACGATCTGAAGCCGGAGATGTCCGCGTATGAAGTCACCGACGAGGCTATAAGACAGATCACGAGTCGTCGCTATGATTTTGTTCTGATGAACTACGCGAACCCTGACATGGTGGGGCACACAGGGGTCTTTGAAGCTGCCGTCAGAGCTGTCGAAGCTGTCGACGCATGTCTAGGGCGCGTTGTCGAAGCAACACGTTCCGTGAACGGAGCAGTCTTGATCACAGCCGATCACGGCAACGCTGATATTATGCGAGATAAACACGGGCAGCCCCATACGGCACACACGCACAGCCCCGGCCCACTGATTTACGTGGGCTCGCAAAAGATTGGACTCGCTGACAGCGGGGCACTCTGCGACATCGCGCCGACGTTCTTAGACTTAATGGGCCTGGAGCAACCGAAAGAGATGACGGGGAGGAGTTTGGTAAAGAGACTATGGCAGAACTGAGGAAGATCAGCAGCGCCCTCGGCGATATCTATATCTCCGAGCGAGCTATTGTCCAAATCTGCGCAAAAGTCATCAGCGAGCAAGAGGGCCTACGTACGCCGCGCCAGGCCCGCGAGAGCTCTAGTTTCTTCAGCTCAATTACCCAAGCTGTCAAAGGCGATGGCATCGAGGTGCTCAGGGAGAAGGGACGCTTAGTCATCAAGATGTCCCTCTTTGCCGTCTATGGCACGCGCATCCAAGAGGCCGCGCACAAAGCGATCAAAGCAGTGAAGGCCCGCGTGCGTGAGCTCACCGGCCTCGAGGTCGACGATATTATTATAGAGATCAGTGGGGTTGTCAAAGGGTGAGCGATGCACTCTCACGAAGTCGCCCAGATGTTCTCCAAGATCGCACATCGCTACGATCTGGCCAATCACATTCTCAGTTTAAACCGCGACCGGGCGTGGCGGCGAGCATTAGTGCAGCACGCTGCTCCACAGCCTGGGGAGCGTCTCTTGGACCTGTGCACCGGCACCGGCAACGTCGCTATCGAGTTCGCACAAGCGTGCCCAGACTTGCAGATTGTCGGGCTGGATCTTTCGGAAGAGATGCTGAAAATTGCTCGCGAGAAGTTCGCCTCTATCAGCCTAGACCATCGTATAGAGCTCATCCACGGGGATGCGCTCAAGCTGCCATTTGCTGAAAATTCTTTTGAGATCGTGACCATAGCGTTTGGGCTGCGCAATTTCCCCGACCGCGCGCGGGGTCTGAGAGAGATCTACCGCGTGCTCGCTTCTGGCGGGCGCGCGTTTATCTTAGAGTTCTCTGTCCCTCAAAGTTTTCTGGCGCGCTTGGTGTATCTGCCGTATTTGCGGTATATCTTGCCCACCGTTGGCGGGCTGCTCTTGGGGTCACGAGCGCCCTACGAATATCTGCGCGATTCGATTGTGAGCTTTCCCGACCGCGCGACAATACTCGAAGAGCTGTATAAGACGGGTTTTCGCCCCGTGGGATATCGCGATCTCACGTTCGGGATTGCGACGCTCTACTGGGGCGGGAAAGCGAGCTGCTGAGCTAAATCTCTTCGTGAGAGAGCCAGAACCCAAAGCCCGAACGCCTGTCATCGGTCACATTCCGCGCGGGTGCCGCCGATGTGAGATCGAGCAGAAAGAGATCGGCCTTCAAGGGCTCCTCAGGGGTGATGCCTGTGAAGAGCACGCGCTTCCCAGCAGGGGAGAGCGCCGGAGCGAGCGCGATCCCGCCCCGTCATAGAGATTGACGCGCTCTTTGGGATTAACTGAGAACGTCTGATCGTAGCCGTTCCCATAGAGCTTCTGGCCGTCAGCTGTCTCTGGAGTGATCTCGCGACGAAAATCCCTTGCCCATCGGGAGTCCATAGCGGCCCTGGCCCATAGGGGTAAAGCGTAAGCCTTTATGCTTTGTCTTTCTGTGCCTCTTCGTACAGGCGATTCACAAATTCTAAAACTCGCCTCTGATCGAGCTCGTCTAACAGCTCGACTTTCCTGCGGATGCGCTCCGGCAAGCCTACTTCAGCTTCTTTGGCCACTCTCTCCAAGAGCGCCTTCTGCGCAAGGCGGTGCGCCTTCCAATTGGCATCGCGCTCGACGTAATTGACCTGCCAGACAGGGAGTTTAGCAAGCAACTCGTGGACCTGCCGATTGAGTGGCTCCAAATGGGGCCGACGAATGCGATAGAGCCCATTGACTTGGTTGGCTAAAAGCTGGCTGTCGGTGAAGAAGATAACACGCTTAGGGGCATAGGGCAGCACAGCCTTGATCCCTTCGATCAGGGCACGATATTCTGCGACATTATTAGTCGTGCGCCCGATATGTTCTGAAATCTCCTTGAGGACCTCCCCGTCCTCATCAGCGATCACGATACCGATAGCAGCCTCGCCGGGGTTGCCTTGTGAAGCCCCATCTACGTTCACAAAGAGTTTTTCCATAAACTGAAAAGCTTTGAACTGTCTTGTGGGCCCGGCAGGATTCGAACCTGCGACCAACCGGTTATGAGCCGGCCGCTCTGACCCCTGAGCTACGGGCCCGCACTCTTACTATACTCAAGAGGGGCTGGGATCGTCAACTAAAAGAGAGAAGCGGCCTCGGAAGCCCCCGAGACCGCTTCTCTTTTGTTATTCTTTCGCTACTTACGGACAGCTCTTGACAGCCTCTGGCACGGGGTAGATTAAGATCTCTCCGCGAGCCCCGATGTTCAATACCCACACTTCTTTAGCGTTCTCTTTGACGAGGACCTGCACTTGGGTAGGCACAATGGGGTCTCCTAGCTCCTTAGCCGTGATGGGGAGCGTCAAAGACTTACTGAGATCTGCACTGAGGAAGGAGAGGCTTGGGCGGCCTCCCTCGGCATCGTCTACCCCAGTATTGGTCACCACAACCCAGCACTGGTTGTCCGTGGTGATCCCACGTGGGGCGTCACCGACAGGGACTTCTGCTTTGCTCTCCAGCGGATCCAGGGAGAGCTGGCTGACGCTGTCCCCAAGGCTGTTGATCACATACGCTGTGTTCTCAAGCATGGCCATGGCGCGCGGATACGCCCCGGTATCGACACAAGCCCCGAGTTCAATCTTTTCCTCGCCCTTCTTCACTTTTTCGCTGTCCGCGTTGATGTTCTTGAGCTCGCAGATCTTCCATACGTCGGTGTTGACGACGAAAGCTCTATCGCCCAGAACAGCGATATCCACAGGGCTAGGATATGTAGGGTCCTCCTCGTTGGGGTCAAGCTTGATCGTCGCGATCACTTCGCCCTTATCCGGAGCGTCGCCCTTATATAAGATGTCCACAACGCTGATAGTGTGCTCCCGCTCATTCACAGTGAAGGCACGAGTGCCCTCGGCATTGACAGCGACGGCTCGCGGGCCAGCCCCCACAGCGACCTTCTTGGCTGCTTTGGCTTCTGTGGGGTTGCCATCTTTATCGAAGGCCACTTGCGAGATATAGAGCGTGTCGTCGTCGTAGCCGGGCACGAAGAGCACCTTTTTCGCCTCGTTGTACGCTAAATCTTGGGGATTGACATTCCCGCGGATCTGAATCAAGCAGATCTCACCAGCAACAGGGCAGCCGCGCACTCTCTTGCCGTAAAACTTCTTGACATCAGCTGTACTCGCCCCCACAAGGAAGACCGAGCTATCACGCCCGACGCTGACGGCAACGAAGACGAATTTCCCGTCTGTCGTGAAGACAAAGCCGTTGACCTTCGATCCGCCAAGGTCGAGCGTGGCGAAAGGAGTTAGCTCTTGCTGCTCTTGTGCATTCACTAAAGGCAGCAAAAGCAACACAACCAGACCCACTACTGTTGCTAAAGCTTTATACTTGGAAGACATCGCTACCCAACCTCCTTCTGTATAGAGATACAAGTACGTCTATTCCCCCGCAACACATAGTAAAGCCATGTTCCTTCTCTCCTGCCATCACCTCCTCGGACCTTCTTAAGGCTATGCTATAGAAAGATTAGCACGAAAAGGCGATATTTGTCAAGCAGCCCTGCCCTCAGTGGAAATCCATGCCCGGAGATGATACAATCTTCTCAATATATGATGCGCAGAGATACCCGAAGACAACAGCTTGCTTTCTTGCTTATAGGTAGCTTGGTGCTCTGGCTAGGGACAGCAGCCCTCAGCAATCCTATCGTGAAGTTCCAACAGAGTCAGGTTATTCTCATCGGTTCCGGCACAACAGCTATTGCCCTGGGCGATGTCAACCGCGATGGACTCTTCGATATCATAACTTCAACCCTGCTGGTCACAGACGAAGAGAAGGATATCAAAAGACTCTATGTCGCTGTTGCCATCAGAGACCCCCAGGGGATCTTCCGTGCCCCACAATTAGTAGAATTTAACTCGGTCAAAGTCGACGATACGGTCAAGGTCCCCCGTGGCAAGGTCTCAGCCCTCGGCGATCTCAACAAAGACGGATTTCTCGATGTCGTGCTCGCTTATCCTACGGGGGGCAACTTCTGGGTTCTCTGGGGTGATGAGAAGAGCTTGCTCCGGCCGGCTTCTAGCCGCGATCTTCCCCGCGGCCTGCGCGACGTTAGCTCCGTCGCTATAGCTGATTTTACCAACGATGGTCGTCTCGATATTATCTGCGCTAATCTTCAAGGGAGCGTCTACGTCTTTATCAATAACGGGACAGAACAAATAGATCGTTGGAGTATGCGCGAGACGTTCGTCGGCGGGAGCCTCCAATCCCTTGCGGTTAACGATCTCAATCGCGACGGCAAGATGGATGCCGTCGTCAGCAGTATCGGACGGGCTGCGACATTACTAGGGGATAGTACAGGAAGCTTCGCTATAGGACAGCGTCTGTCAGCCGGCCTCTATAGCGGGGATTCCCCAGCGTGGATCGAGATCGCCGATATCAACAACGATACGTTTGGAGACCTGGTGACGGCCAATCCCGAGAGTGACCGTCTCTTGGTCTTTGTTGGAGACGGCCAAGGGAAGTTCGATGAGCCCCAAGGATTGACTACTGGGGGTCTGGATCCACGCGCTGTGATTGTGAGCGATTTCAACAAGGACGGTTGGCCCGACCTTGCTGCAGCGAACTCGTCAAGTAACACCGTTACGGTACATTTCAACGACGGCCTTGGCGGGTTCAATTCAAAGATTTTGGCCGACCCTCCTCCTGGGAAGAAGCCTGTGCAGCCGAACAAGGCGATAACAGTTGCTGTAGGCTCGCTTCCGGTGAGCATTGTCGCTGGGGATTTCGACAGGGACGGCGATCCCGACTTGGCCGTCGTCAATCAGGGGGATGGCTCCGTCTCAGTCTTGATGAACGAACGCCGCTAGGGAATGGGGAAAAGACGAGTCAAGGTTGTGGAAATCCCGATAAATTCAGGTGTTTCGTGCAAATCACAGCCATAGGCTGTCAAGGATTTACAGGGTGAAATATAATGGAAGTCCGGATTGAGTTGGCGCGCTTGGCATACGCGGAGAGTATCTTACGGTGCACCAACGAGCCTCCGGAGATGGTGGAAGATTTGCTCTCATTAGATGGCGAGTTGGAGAAAGCGCGTCGTTGGTTCGTCTTCGCCGAGGCGAAGCGACGTTTCGATTCCAACGTTGTGCGCGGGCTGTTAGTCTATCTTTTCAGTCACTATGCGAGCTCAGAGTTTGATCCCCGCAAGCGTGAGCAGCTTGTCCGGGAGATCAATGAAGGGCGGGTCCGTATGCGCGATCTGACTATAGAACGTCTCGCCGGCACGCGGCTCAGTTGGGAGCACATCTTTCGCTTAGTAGGCCATCAGTTCAACCCCACTCGCGAGAAAGAGAAGATCAAAGAGCTCTATACCCAGCTCTATGCCTCAGCATCAGCAGCTCCTATCCCCCGCACGGAGGTCTCGTATGGATACTAATTATTCCCCTCTCCCCGAGGACGAACTGAACCGAGAAGAGCTCGCTGAGTTTGCTGAACTCTTTGCAGGCCTCAAGCGTCTTGAGTATTCAGATCATCCCAGCGAAGAGATCCTGCGAGCATACGTAGCGAATAGGCTTTTGGATAGTCCTTGGGCAGGGCGCGTAGGGGCGACTTTCCGTGATGAGCAAGCGTTTGAAAAGTTCTTGCAGGGGCGTGTTCCACGCTGGACGCGCTCCGATGTCTCAATGCATATTTTGACGTGTACACTCTGTCAGCAGAGCGTCGCGCATCTGCGGGCACGCCGCTGGAGTTTGCTCAGTTCTGCTCGCCAGCAGCCTCGAGAAGAGCAAGGCTGGCGGCGGCGCTTTGCATTGGGAGCCCTAGCGGTTGCGGCAGCGATCATTGCTACCATCTGGCTCTGGCCCTCCAGCCCACCATCATCAGCGTGCTGGATTGAGGAGCAATGCTGGCAGGAGATCGTTCAGAACAACTCTCCAAAAGGCTGCATCATGGTGGTGTATCGTACATCACCAGGGAGATTCTAAAGGAGGTGGTGTCGATTCATGGGGGATAGCGTCTAAGCGTTCTCTTCAGGAAGACAAAGACAACTCTAACGAACAAAGGGAGGTTGTGAAATGTTTAAGCATATCAAGTTGATTGCTGTAGTGGCTCTCCTTGCGCTCTTCATCGGAGCTGTGCTCTCGAGTCAGTCCAGTTCAGTCGTACAAGCTCAAGCTCAGAAGATCTACAAGCTCGCGATCTTCGAAGACCTCTCGAGCTTGAACAGCTTAGCCGTACTGGGTCCAAAGGCAACGGTATGGAATTTCTACGTCCGGCTCAACGGTTGGGGGCCATCCCTCTTTGGGTTCTCGGACAAATTCTATGACTATATCCCAGGGATCGCTGATGTCAGCACCGAAGAAGAAGCCAATAAGATGAAGACCATCGGTGCTGACAAGACCGCGACGATTAAGATCAAGAAGGGCATCAAGTGGTTCGACCCCAAGACCGGCAAAGAGATCGGCGAACTGACCGCTGAGGATGTGGCGTTCAGCTTCAACGCGATCATGGGGAAGAACGTCAAGGGCGAACCGGCTTATAAGGGCATCGACCCGGTGAAGCTGGGCGGCAACTGGCCGGGCATTATTAACCCGGACTTCTTTGATCGCGCTGAGGTCGTGGACAAATATACAGTGAAGTTCTATCTCAAGGCCCAATG
The DNA here is from genome assembly GCA_964473325.1 of uncultured Thermotogae bacterium. Classification (GTDB taxonomy): domain Bacteria; phylum Bipolaricaulota; class Bipolaricaulia; order RBG-16-55-9; family DRXL01; genus JANXCC01. The sequence continues at coordinate 154,440 of CAYYOG010000002.1, read as the reverse complement.
CAGCTATGACGGCTGGGACGAGGGCTTGCTCTTTGCGCCCATCTTCAGCAAGGCGTATTGGGAGCCGAAGTTTGAAGCAGCCGCCAAGGCCGCTGACCCCGTCAAGGCCCTCTATGAGCACAAGGGCGACGACGAGCCCGTAGCGGGGTCGTGGCTCTTCCAGAAGTGGGAGCCGGGGGCCTTCGCTGAGTCGACAGCGAATAAGAATCACTACTTTGCTGGAGCTAAGAGCGTCCGACCCTACTCTGGCGGCTACACCGAAGAGAAGCCTGGTGTCTATAAGTACACCCACACGACCAAGATAGCTTTCAGTTATGACGGCGACAAAGGCTCAGCCATTCTCGACAAAGATAAGCCCACGGTGCGCTTGGAGCTGGTCACTGGCCCGTTCGTCGATGCGACCCAGTGGCGCATCTACGGTGATCAAGCGACAGCCGTCGCGGCACTCATCAAGGGCGACGTGCACTTCATGCTCAACCCCTTGGGCGTGCAGGCGGGCTTCCGCAAGCAGCTCAAGGAGACCAAGGGCGTGGGCATCGCGGAGAACGCTGGCAACGGCTTGTTCTATATGAGCTTCAATCTCCGCCGTGAGCCCTTTAATGTGAAAGAATTCCGCCAGGCCGTCTCGATCATGATCGACCGCGAGTTTGTCACGCAACAGCTCTTGGCAGGCCTGGCCATCCCAAGCTACTCCATCGTGCCGTCGGCCAACACTGCTTGGTACAACCCCAACGTCAAGACCTACGGCAAGGGCCTCAAAGAAGCTGAGAAGGCCGATATGGCTATCAAGCTCCTCAAGCAGGCTGGCTTCAGCTGGGACACCGAGCCCAAGGTCGATATCCCCGGCAACAAGGTGACGCCAGGACGCGGGCTCAAGTACAAGGGCAAGGCCGTCGCGCCGTTTGAGCTGCTGGCCCCGCACCAGGGCTATGACCCCCTGCGCGCCACGTTCGCTCTGCACATCGAGGAGCGCCTCAACAAGATCGGCATCCCCGTCAAGGTCAACTTGACTGGCTTCAATACGATCTCCAGCCGCGTCTTCGATGAGCAGAAGTTCGACGCGTGGATCCTGGGGTGGGGCTTGGGCGGCATGTTCCCCAGCTACCTCGTGAGCTTCTTCCATAGTGAGAACTCCGGGCTCGGCGGTCAGAACCCGCAGGGGTACAACAATCCTGAGTTCGACAAGATCGCCGACGAGTTCCGCGCGGCTTGTGATCCGGCCAAGCTTAAGGAGCTGGCGTTCAAGATGCAGGAGATGCTCTCCGACGAGCTGCCGTATGTGCCGCTCTTCAACGCCCCGCTCTTTGAGGCCTTCCGCGCTGATGCCTTCGTGGGCGATCAAATGCCCTACGAAAAGGTCTTCGACGGCATTCAGGGCACCAACGGCTTGATGAGCTACGTCCAGCTCAAGTAGGGCGTTTTTCTCCTGGGGGTGAGGGCCTTGTGGTCCTCATCCCCAGGGGGTCTCTCCCATCACGTGCTGCGAAAGGAGCAAGGGCTTTTATGAGACGGATTTGGCACGCCCTCACCAGCGGCATGGGCAAATTCATCATCGTGCGCCTCTTGCAGGTCATCCTCGTGCTCTATCTCTATATGACATTGGTCTTCATCATCCTAGAGGCTCAGCCGGGAGATATTACAGATATCTACGTGGGCAACCCCAAGATTACCCCCGAGGCGCGCGAGGCCATCGTCAAGCAACTTGGCTTGGATAAGCCAATCCATGAGCGATATTTCGAATATCTGAAAAATTTTGTGACGGGGCACCTGGGGTGCTCCTTCAAGTGGGGCAACATCAGCCCAACACCCGACCCCATCTGCCGCGAACAGCGCCCGACGTGGGACTTAATCAAAGAGCGCTTACCGCGAACTATTGTGCTCTTCTTGACATATACAATCGTCTCGTTCTATATCGGCTTCTTCCTGGGGAAGCTGATTGCCTGGCGCCGCGGCGCTATCATTGAATACTTCTCGACAGTTGTAGGTGTCGCGCTCTTTACCGTGTTCACGCCATGGTTTGCTTTGTTGTTAGTCTGGCTCTTCGCTGTCAATTTTGGCGTCGTCCCCATCGGGGGATTTATCAATCCCGATAGCTGGACAAATATTCGTCAGATCGGGACGACGGACTGCAGCATCGGGATCAGCTGTTCGAATATTGTCTTTAATCATATGTTGCTGTGGCTAGGGGGGCTGACGCTCTTCTGGGGCATTGTCTATCTCTGGAGCCGGCGCTTCCCTTATGCATGGCAGAGGAACGCAGTGCGTTGGGGAGCTGTCGCTTTGGGTTTGGTCTTGGCAGGACTCTTCTTTGGCGGCGGCTGGCTCGGCGAAGTAGATCGTGTCGTATTGGCCCGCGATACGAAGTTTCAGTTCTTCGTATGGAATCTCAGCTTCCCTGCAGGAACTATCCCGCTCTTCCCGTTGGCCCTTGACTTCGTGCAGCACATGGCCCTGCCCATCTTGACGCTGACGCTGATCTCGTTTGCAGGCACAATGCTGTTAATGAGAAATACGATGCTGGAGACGATGCGTGAGGACTACGTCATGGCGGCCAAGGCCAAGGGCTTGCCTGATCACGTCGTGCGCGATAAGCACGCGGCACGCAACGCCTTGCTCCCCGTAGTCACCAGCCTGATCTTCGCTATCGCGTTCTCTGTCGACGGGGGCGTCTTCACCGAGACGATCTTCTCCTGGCCAGGAATGGGGCAACTCTTGCTGCTGAGCGCTCTGGAGCAAGATTACCCTGTCGCCATCGGCTCGCTGGTCTTCACGGGCATCTTTGCTCTAGTCGCTCACGTCATCGCCGATATTCTTTATGCATTCTTGGATCCACGCATCCGCTATGATTAACGAGCACGAAGGGAGAACCTATGCAAGCCGCTCCAACATTTAAGCCGGTAGAAGCGATCTGGCGCGTGCGCCTCCAACTCTTCTGGAGGGGAATCAAAAGCAGTTGGGCCATGTTCGCCGAGAGCAAGATCGGGCTGACCGGCTTAGGGATTATCATATTCTTTGCGCTCTTTGGGGCACTATGGCCGGCCTACCCGTGGCTGATGGAACGACTAGCCTGGACTCCGGAAGAGCTGGAAGCTGCTCGTAACGTCCCCTACGGAGCTATCAGTAGTATTTACCAAGTCTATGATCCGGTGACGGGGTATGACCCGCTTATTCCGGGGATAGAGAATCCCACGCCCCCCTCACGCCGCCATCCTTTAGGGACCAATCAGTTTGGCCGTGATATATTAGCGCAGCTTATGGCGAGCACCAGCTCGGAGTTCATGCTCGGCGTCCTTGCAGCACTTATTACGGTCGTTATCGGCACATTCATCGGTGCAATCACTGCGTATTATGGGGGTTTCGTCGACACGTTCTTCATGCGTGTGGCTGACGTCTTCATTCTCTTCCCGTTGGTTTCGTTCTTGATTGTGCTCGGCTCGATGATCGAGCTGACGCTGATTAAGCTCGCGTTTGTTTTGGGAATTCTCTACGGCTTCGGCCAGATCACGGTCATCTTGAAGTCCCAAGCTTTGGCTGTTAAGGTCAAGCCCTACATTGAAGCAGCCAAAGTTGCCGGGGGCGGGCACTTCCATGTGATCTTCCGCCATATTATCCCCAATCTGCTGCCGTTGTCGTTTCTTTATATGATGTTCAACGTCACCGGGGCGATCTTCTCCGAAGCAGCGCTCTCGTTCTTTGGGCTGCTGCCAGGGATTAAAGTGAGCTGGGGCATCATGATCGACTCGGCTCACAGCGGCGGCTATATTCTCGGCGGACGGTCCTTCCAGAACTGGTGGCTGTGGATGCCACCAGGTATAGCGATTACTCTACTCTGTTCAGCGTTTTACCTCGTAGGCCGCGGCCTCGATGAAGTCGTCAATCCGCGCCTACGCAAGAGGTGAGAGCGTGGCAACATTGACGACATATCCTGTTCTACAAGTTGAAAATCTGACGATGCACTATACCACCCGTAAGGGTGCTGTCAAAGCCGTCGAGGACGTGAGCTTCTCCCTCGACAAAGGCGAGGCACTAGGGCTCGTCGGCGAGTCCGGCTGCGGCAAGACTTCTGTCGCGTTGACGCTGCTGCGTCTGCTCCCAGAGAACGCTCAGTTCTTGGGCGGACATGCCTATTTCTTCCGTGATGCTACAGACGAAGCCCATGCCCGACGCGCTGTGGGGAAACCTGTGAAGATCTTATTAGATGGGCAAGAGCACCAAGGCCGACTTGTAGAAGTCGACAGATCGCAACTGGTGCTCGATGCGCGCCTCAACGGACGGACGCAGCAAATCAAGCTAGGACGAGACGACATCGCACGACTAGGGGTTGATCTGACAGCTCTCAGTGATGAAGAGATGCGCCCCATCCGCTGGAAGGGCATCTCGATGATCTTCCAAGCTGCCATGAACTCGCTCAACCCCGTGTATAAAGTCGGGGATCAAATCATCGAAGCGATGCAGACCCATATGCCCATTTCCATCCCTGAGGCGCGAGAGCGAGTAGCCCAGCTCTTCCAGCTTGTCGGCTTGGACCGCCAATTAATGGATCGTTACCCACACGAATATTCAGGGGGCATGAAGCAGCGCGCCGTGATCGCCATGGCGCTCGCTTGTGACCCCGATATTATCATCGCAGACGAGCCGACGACGGCTCTCGATGTCATCGTCCAAGACAAAATTTTACGCGAGATGCGCCAGATCCAAAAGAAGCTCAATATGAGCATGATCTACATCTCACACGATATCGCAGTCATCGCTGAAGTCGCCGATAAGGTTGGAGTGATGTATGCGGGGGGCTTAGTAGAATTTGGTCCTGCAGAAGCGATTTTTAAGAACCCCATTCATCCCTATACGAAAGCGTTAATGTCAGCGTTTCCGTCTATTAAGGGCGAGAAAGTGAAACTCGCGGCACTCCCCGGCGAACCCCCGGATCTGATCAAGCCGCCCTCGGGCTGCCGGTTCCACCCACGGTGCCCCTATGCGACAGAGATCTGTGAGCGCGAGGTGCCCAAATTTATCGAGCACAAGCCGAAGCAATACGCGGCTTGCTGGAACCCCTTAACTTAATTAAGCTTATAATAGTAGGTGATCACGGTGGCATTACAAACACAGACAAAGACAGAGACCCTAGTCCGCGTGGAGAACCTGCGCATGCTCTACCCTGTAGCTACGGGAGTCTTTGCCCGAGCGCGCAGCTTCATTCACGCTGTAGATGACGTCAGCTTTGAGATTAATCGCGGCGAGATCTTCGGACTGATCGGTGAATCCGGCTGCGGAAAGACCACCACGGGGAAACTGCTCGTCCGGCTCATCAATCCGACGTCCGGGCATATCTATCTGCGCGTCGCCCAAGACCCCTCAACAAATTCCCAAGGGGAGCAGTTTGTGGACCTCGCCACGCTCGAAGGGCGCGCCCTGAAAGAATTCCGCCGCAACGCCCAAATGATCTTCCAAGATCCCTATGAGTCGCTCAACCCACGCATGACGATCTTCGACATCGTCGCTGAGCCGCTGGGCATCCACGGGATCGGCAGCGTCTACGAGCGGGAAGAGCGTGTCGCGGAACTCTTGAGCTTAGTAGGGCTCACTCCCCCCGAGAGCTTTCTCTTTCGCTATCCCCATGAACTGTCGGGAGGCCAACGGCAACGCGTGGCCATCGCCCGAGCTATGATTCTCAACCCCAGCTTCATCGTCGCGGATGAGCCCACTTCGATGCTCGACGTCTCCATCCGTACCGGCGTAATGAATTTAATGCTCGATCTCCGCGAAGAATTCGGGATCAGTTATCTCTATATCACGCACGACCTGGCCGTCGCCCGATATATGTGCGACCGCATCGCCGTGATGTATTTGGGCAAGATTGTAGAACTGGGCTCCACAGAAGAAGTCATTCAGAACCCGCTCCATCCCTATACGCGCGCGCTCATTTCAGCCGTGCCCATACCCGACCCAACAGCCGAGCGTCAGCCCATCGAGATCAAGGGCGGCGTGAGCAAGCCCATCGATCCCCCGCCGCACTGTCGCTTCTATGATCGGTGTCCGATTGCGACAGAACGCTGCGCTCGAAGTGACCATCCGCCTTTGGAAGACAAAGGCAACGGTCACTTCGCTGCTTGCTATGAGATCTGAAGAGCGCTCATGGCGATACCCCTTAGGAGTTGGCCTACTCATAATCTTGCTCATCGCCTCGCTGGCCTTGCTCGTCCTCACTGAGCAAAACTACAAAGCGTTCCGTGAGGCACTTCAAGGGATACAGTTTACAGTGCGTCTCACGCTCTTTGAGCAGATTGCTTCTCAAGAAGCACGCCTACAATGGACAGTCACAGTGACGATGCCTGCCCAGAAGATCCCGGCATCGTTAGAGCTCTTAGATTGGCACCTGTACAGTGCTGATGGAAGCACGTATTTAGGGTACTACACGAGCGGAGATGTCCAGATTGCGCTGGGGCCTACGACAGAGGTCCCTCTCGAAGCCACTATTAGAGGGCCCAACCTTGAGAAATTGCAGCGTCTCCAAGAGGAGTCTCCTCAAGAGACAGCGCTGCTCTTTCAAGGAGTTGCGTTAGTGATGTTCCAGTTGCCCCAAAGAGAAGAGCGCAAGAAATTCCCCGTTGTGGGCGTCTTCATACTCCCGAAGGAGGGGGAATGAAGCTCATACGGTGGCTCACACTGGCTCTGGTTGCTGGGATAGCTGCGGGAGCAAGCTCAGCCTTGCAAGCAGGAGAGCTTCTTGATTTCTCCCCTGTGCCAGGGAACATCGCGTACGCGCTCATAGCCCTTGTGGGGTTGAGCGTGGGCTTTCTTGTCAGAGAGGTGCAAGAGGGTCTTATCATGGCCATCTCTATTACTGTTGTGGGCACAATCACGCTCTTTCTCGCGATCTATCTTCCCAACGTCGAGATCGCGGCAACAGCGCCAGAGCTGATCCTGCGCTCCGTGTGGTGGGGAGCCCTCTCAACATTCTTCTTGACGATCATCGGCATGGTGGTGGGCCGGATTCTCTCTGGAGAATAACCGCAGAAGAAAACGTTCCAGCGGGCGTCTGAGCTTTGCCCCCCATGAATCTGATGCCGGACTGACCGGAGCAACTAAGATCGCATAGAGCCCAACACGTTTCGCTCCCCAGATGTCTGTAAGGAGCTGATCCCCGATCATCACCGTCTCCGTCTCTTTCGTCTTGAGCAGTTGAAGCATATTTTTATAATTATGCGTGCGAGGCTTGCCCGCGCGCCAGAGCACGGGCCAGGAGTCAAGCTGATCACGCAATTGCGGACGAGTCTCTCCACCGTCGTTGCTGAGAAACCCCACAGTGAAGCCATAAGCGTCTAGCTCCCGTAAGAGAGCTTGGGCTGGCTCCGGCAAAGCACGACAGCCCCATTCCCCGAGAGTATTATCTATATCAAAGATCAATGTTCGATACCCGGCACGCCATAAATGCCCATAGTCAATCGCATAAATCGAAGGACGGATCTCATCAGGACGCAGGGAGCTCAGCAAACGCTTCACGGCTCGATCACAATATCTCCGATTCCTACATACTGGCGCAACGTCTCTAGCAGACTCTGAATCTCTGGCCAAAAATCGGGCGCGACATAGTTTTTATAATAGAGCTTTCCGTTGATGAGCTTCACATCGCGGCGGGGATTGACTTTGTGATCAAACGCCTTCAGCGCGCTGTCGAAGAAATGTACGTCCTTTTCAGGCAATTCAACGTAGATTGTAAGCGCTTCAGGCGTCGGCGGAGGTAGATCACTCAGATCCAGCATGGCTCTCTGAAAGCCTGTTTTCGATCTCATGGGCGAACTGAGCATTAAGGCGCTTGAGCGCCAACTCTGGGTCGAGGCCAAGCTCTCGCGCTCGCGCTACAAGCTCAAAGAGCAATGCCCCAAGACGGCTCTCATCGGGTTGGCTCAACAACGCCGCGACCGCAGGCGACGGCCGAACAGAGAGCTCTGTGTTCGATTGCGCCGCGCGCTCTTGGAGCTTGCGTGCTTCGATCAGAGCCGGTAGAGCCATCTTCACGGAGAGCCCCCGGCCCTCTTGACGCTTGATCTCTTCCCAGCGCCCTTTGATCTTTTCGACGTCGGGTGTAGCCTCTTCCCCAAAGACATGAGGGTGTCGCCGGAGCACCTTCGTATAAATTCCTCGCAGTACATCTTGAAGCGTGAACTTTTTCTGTTCTTGCGCGATCTGCACGTGGAACGCTACGTGTAACAAAAGATCGCCTAGTTCGTCCTGAAGTTCTTGATGGTCACCGGACTCGATGGCCGCGACGGTCTCATACGCCTCTTCAATTAAGAGATTTTTCAGTGATTCATGGGTTTGAGCGCGATCCCAGGGGCAGCCGCGCTCAGAACGCAAGAGCGCCACAAGCTCTACCAAAGAACGTAGCTCTAGCTCTGAAGGCGGCTCCATAGTCTTATTACTGAGTACAGGGGATCTGCTCCGGACCTTTGTTGATCCATTCGTCGATGAAGCTCTCAATGCGGTTCTCGTCATACGACGAGAGCTTATCTATTCGGCCCCATGCCGTGAGCGCAAGCTGCTTGGGCTCTAGCTTCTCATACGGCGCCACGATCAGCCGACAGTACTTCTCGGCGTGCTTATTCTGCAAGCGTTTTAAGAGATTTTCCAGTTGTGAGATGGTCGTTGCATCAGTCCCCGGGCCATACTGAATGAGCACAGCTCCCCCGCGCAATGCCCGCACCTGGAGCCCTTCGACAATTGACTCTTGCCTCATCCCAAAGACGATTTCCCCTTCAATATACGCTCCTGATGTTGGCGGCGTCGAAGTATAGGGCTCATGCTCTTGCCCCGCAGAGATCAGCTGAGACTCTTGGAGGGCTACGGGCATACCAGGCTTATCGTCGCTCCATTTGCCCGTCACTTCGTAGAGCATCTGGGCAACTTCGGTCGCTTTATAATTGGGATTTTGCTCTTTGAGTTTCTCGAGTTGCTCGCGCATGTCAGCGATCTTCTGCTGGTTACGAGCGATGACCGCTAATTGATAGAGCGCTTCGAGGCCATCCTCACCGAGCTTGCCCTCTGCGCCAACCAGCGAGCGCTCTGCGTCGAGAATCTTCTTATAGAGATTCTTCTTCTGGTCGTCAGTCGTCGCTACAGCGAGACCAGACTTATAGTAATTCTTCGCTTGCCCATAGTCGGCACGGCCAACAGCGACATCCCCGAGCCCTAGGTACGCGTTGAGAGCCTGCTCAGGAGTTGGCCCGTGCTCTAAGATCGCGGTGTAGTGTCGCACAGCAGACTCGAAGATATACTGCTTCTGATAGAGTTTTGCAAGTTGGAAGCGCGTGTCGAAATCTTTCGGGGCAAGCTCAACGATGCGCTCGCCTAACTGCTCGCGCAGCTCGGCAGCCGCGGTGCGCTTAAAGCCCTCGCGATAATTTTTGAGAGCCTCGTCGGTCTGGCCCTGCTTGCGTTGCAGGTCCCCGAGCGCCATATACGCTTCGGCAAGATATGGCGACTCTTTAATCACCTGGGTGTACTGTTTCGATGCGCTCTCGAAATCCCCGAGCTCTTCATAGGCGCGCCCGAGCTTCAAGCGCACGTTGGGGTTGTTCTGAAGCTTGAGTGACTCTAGATAGAGCGAGACGGCGCGTTCGTGATCACCCTTCTTGATAGCAATATCAGCCAAGGCCGTCACAATGCGCGGGTCATCGTGGCCGCGCTCAGTACGCTCCTGCTCGCGCAGCTCTGTATAGAGGGCTTCAGCTTTGTCCCAATCCTCTAAGCCAAAGTATGCTTCGGCCATCTTCTGCTTCACTATTTTGATCGCAGCCTTGTCCTTCTCCGCATCGAGCTTTTCTAAAGCTTTCTGATAGTATTCGAGGGCTATCGCGTAGTTCTTCAGAGACATCATCAAGTGCCCATAGAGCCGGAGGGGGCCAGGATCGGTCGGAGCAAGCTCTGTAGCACGCTTGGTCATCTTGATCGCATCTTGAATACTCTCTTGGTCACCTGCGGTGAAGAGAAAGAGCCCATACTGATAGTATGCGTGAGGGTTATCAGGATCAAGCGCCAACAACTGATCGTAGAACGTGCGATCCCCCTCAGCCGTCTTAGCTATCTCGAGGAGATGGTGCACGGCCTTCTGACGATACTCTTTGATCTTCTGCTCCAGCTCTTGGAGCTTTGCTTCTTTATTTTCGATATTCTCTTGCTTTTCGAGATCGGCCTTCTCTTGCTCGGCTTGGCGCAGCTTCACTTGGTAGAGCCGTGCAATATAATAGTCTAAATATCTCCCAAGCTCATCATCGGCCAAAGATCCCTCGTGCAGGAGTCGCTCGTAGGCAGCGATAGCTTCGTCGATCTTCTCTTGCTGTTCTAGCTGATACGCCGCGATCAACGGCAGGCGCAGCTCGATCTGTGCTGAAGCTTTCGCTTGCTTGAGCCATTCGTCGAATCTCTCCACGCGCTGGCGCACTCGGTAATCGCTCGCAATGCTCTCTCGCACTTTCTCCCAGCTCTTGCGGTCTTCGAGCCGCACGAGCCAAAGCCCTTGAACCGTGTGAATGAGATCGCTGATCTGACCAACCTGGAGCTGCGCTAGAGCGTCTTGGAGTTCCTTGGGCAGGTCTACAAGAGTGAGATAGCCCATATCGCCGTTGCGGTCTTTAAAGTCTGGGTCTTGGGAATACTCCTTGACCACAGCCAAAAAGCCGGCGCCCTCGACTTTGAGCTTGTCTTTAGCTTCTTGGAGGCGCTTGCGCGCTGAGATCAGCTCGTCTTCAGGGGCATCAGACGCCATGGGGATAAAGATTCTGCTGAGGCGCACCCGTTCCAAGAAATTCCCTTGCTTGGCTGCTTCAAGCCATTGAGCCATCAAAGCGTCTTCCTTCTCTCTCACCAAGTCGCGGCGCACATCCGATTGCGCTTGCTCAAACGTGCGCACGCGCTTGTCTTCGACTTTAATGAGATGGAACCCATAGCGGGTGCGCACCGGATCGCTCACTTCGTTGATGTCGAGGACGAATGCTGCGTCTTCAAACTCCTTGACCATGACGCCTTTCCCAAACCAGCCAAGATCCCCACCGTTGTCAGCGTTGCTCTTGTCGTCAGAGTATTTCTTGGCGAGTTCAGCGAAGTCCGCTCCTGTGCGAAGCTCTTTCTGAATCTCTTCGATCTTCTTCTTGGCTTGGGCGACTCGCTCTTCAGAGGCGTTCTCATCCACACTGACTAAGATATGTCGCGCCTTGACCTCAGGGGTCGCGTACTTTTCACGATGAGCTTCAAAGTAAGCGTGAAGCTCAGCCACCGTCGGCTGGAGGTATCCCAAGATAGTACTGATATAACGCGTCTTGTTCTGTTCAATGAACTCTATTAATTGAGCATCAGTAACCTCGAGCTGGCCGACAACGGCCTCTTCGAGAAGCTCTTCTTTGAGTTGTGCTGCGACTTGATCGCGAATCTGCCGCTGATAGGCCGGTAGTGAGCTGCCTCGCTCACGCAGAATGCGCGCTAATTCCTTCTCGTCAATGCCGTAGCGCTGGCGCAACATCAGTAAGAAACTCTCATATTCTTTCTTGTAGCGCTCATCGAGCTTCTTGGCAGGCACACTGATGCCGCGCCTGCGACTCTCTTGATCTTTTATAATTCTCTCGATGAGACGATCAATCGCTTGGGCACGCCATTGTAATTGTCTATAGGCCCCATCCGGCCCTTGGAGGGTCTTCTCAATATCTGGATTAAACTGACGTTGCTCGTTGAGGATCTCTTGATAAGCCCGCTCGTACTGGTCCTTCCCAACCTTCTCCCTGTTGACAACGAGGACGATATCTTCTTCTTTAGGAGTATTGCGTGCACCGGGGTCGAACGCCATCGGTGAAAAGATCACGAGCGCCCCAGCTACGAAGCTGATGACCACAGTCCAGATCACGTACTTTCCGTATTTCTCAACGAGCTTGCGCATTGTGTGCATGTTTGTTCACCTCAGAGTGAATGAAAAGAGATCCCACCGATTTCCTTAAGCCTTTGGTATCATTGTATAATAAACACTGGATGATAATCTGTCAAGCGATGCGCGCGCTGAGTCTTGGGCTTCTGATAATCAGTTTGCTTGGGGCTTGGGGTACAAGCCAGCCTGCACCTATCACTATGGTCGCCATAGACGCCGGCCACGGCGGCGACGATACCGGCGGCATCAGCGTGGACAATCTCTTTGAAAAAGAGATAGTGCTGAAAATCGCGCATCTGATCGCTTTGGAAGCCGTGAGCCTCCCCACTATAAAAACCATATTGACGCGCCACGATGATCGCTATCTGTCGCCGAAAGAGCGTATCACTAACGCCCAAGGCGTGCATATATTGATCAGTTTGCATCTCGGTTTCTCGTACGATCCCTGGATGCACGGCATTCAAATATTGATACCAACCAATGCCTCCCATGATACGAGGGCTCTCGCTGAAACGTTGCGCCAAAGCATAACAGTGACAACCAAGGGGCTAAGCTGGGAGACAAAGACGGCTCACCTCTGGCTGCGACGACTGAATATACCCGCGGTGCAGATCAACTTAGGGTTTATTACAAACCCCGAAGAAGCGAGAAAATTAAGTCAGTTAGCGTATCAGAAACGCCTAGCCCGCGCTATTCTAGAGGGCATCAACGACTTTATCCGTTCCCGGTTCTAGCTGACCCACATCAGCCGAGCCAAGTCTGCGCCGTCTCCCTGGCGCGGTGGAAGCTTGAGCACACGTGTGTAGCCCCCGGCACGCTCAGTAAACTTCGGCGCCACTTCCGTGAAGAGCTTATCCGTGAGATCAGGATCCTGGAGCACTGAGAAGGCCAAGCGCCGCGCATGGAGATCATTGCGCTTCGCCCACGTGATAAGCCGCTCGGCTAAACGCGCACTCTCCTTGGCACGAGCCACAGTCGTGTCGACCTTGCCGTGCTCAATCAGTTCTTTCACGATATTGGCTAAGAGCGCCTTCCGATGAGCAGGAGCTCGATTGAGCTTGCGAAATTTCTTCCGATGCCACATAGTGCCTCAACTCCGTTTCACAGACTCCTTCAAATGATATCCCAGCTCTTCGACACGCTCAATGACTTTCTGAAGAGTCTTTTCGCCAAAGCCGTGAATATCCCGCAACTCCTCTTTGGATTTTTGTAATAAGTCCTTCAGCGTGACGACCCCTTTGGTCTCAAGAAGATTGCACGCACGCTTGTCAAATTGTAATTCTTCTAAGCGTCTGTTGAGCTCATCTGGCTCAGTCGGCACCGGCTCAGCCGCCCCAAGCGGCAGCGTGAACAGCTCAAAATGGCTGATCAAGATCTGCGAGGCTTGCTGCACTGCCGCTTCAGGACGAACGCCGCCATTGGTCTCCACTTCTAAGAGCAAGCGATCGTAGTCGGTGCGCTCGCCCACACGCGTCGGTTCGACCTTGAAATTGACGCGCTTGACTGGGGAGAAGTCCGAGTCCACAGCGATGATCCCTAGGGGCATATCCTCTTTCTTGTTGCGCTCTGCTGGCCGATACCCCACCCCGGGTTCCACTTCCATGTCGATGACCAATCGTCCATGAGCGGTGACCGTCGCGATCACATGGCTAGGGTTCATCACTTCTAGACCTCGCGGTAGCTCCAAGTCCCCAGCACGTACCACCCCTGCCCCCTCATGCTGCACGTAGACGTGCTTGGGCTCCCAGTCGGTGATCCGAAATGCAATCTCCTTGAGATTGAGAATAATTTCTAGAATGCTCTCTTTGACGCCCTCGATCGTATCGTATTCGTGATATTTGCCCTCAAAGCGCACGCGCGTGACTGCTGCCCCAGGAATAGACGAGAGCAGAACTCGCCGCAAGGCATTCCCCACCGTCGTGCCGTAGCCACGCTCCAGCGGCTCGACTACAAACACCCCGCGATACGGGGTCAAGCTCTCGATCTTGATCTTTGGCTTCACGAGCTCTGCACGCATAATCCCCTTTCTCAACGCTTAGCGGGAGTAGAACTCGACGATGAGCTGCATCTGCAGCTTGTGCTCCAGCTGATCGACCTTGGGGCGATCTATAACTTGGATACGCCCGTCCACGCGCTCTAGCCACGCTGGGACAGTCCCGCGCCCCTTTGTCTCTAATAGAGCTTTAACACCGGGCTTCTGTGCAGCATTGGGCTTGAGTGTAATAATGTCCCCTGGGCGGACCAAAAACGACGGGATATTGACGCTGCGATCGTTGACCGCAAAGTGCCCATGAGTTACTAATTGCCGAGCTTGATCCCGCGAAGCCGCCAAGCCCGCTCGGTAGATCACATTATCCAAACGCCTCTCTAAGAGTTCAAGCAAGAAATCACCGGTGACGCCCTTGACGCGCTTGGCCCGCTCGACATATCTTCTAAACTGCTCCTCGCGCAGCCCATAGATTCTCTTGGCTTTCTGCTTCTCGCGCAAGCGAATCCCGTACTGACTGAGCTTGCCAAACTTGCGCTGGTGCATCCCCGGGGCGTAGGGGCGACGCTCCACCGGGCATTTTTCTGTGTAACACTTCTCGCCCTTGAGAAAGAGCTTTTCCCCCTCACGCCGACACAAGCGACACTTCGGTCCCGTATAGCGTCCCATACTCCTCCATTCACCGTTTGTGTTCAGAACTGTGTGATACTGGGGTCACGTTCTTAACGTCCTCCACGCGAATGCCAGAGCCCTTGAGCGTATTGACCACAGAATTGCGTCCCTGACCTGTGCCGTTAATAGTCACGATCAAGGAGCGCACGCCGAGCTCGCGCATCTTCGCCAGCAGCGACTCACACGCAAGCTGCGCTGCATACGGGGTACCCTTTTTGCTTCCTTTGAAGCCGCGTGTGCCCGGGCTGGCCCACGCCAAGACGCGCCCATCTAAATCTGTCAATGTCAAGATAGTATTGTTAAAAGTCGAGTGCACATGGAGCCGCGCACGATCTACCTTTCGGGCCATCTTTTCACCTCACTCTCACTTGCGCTTGCCAGCCTTGGCCGGGCGGGGACCCTTCCACGTCCGCGCGTTGCTGCGCGTCTTCTGCCCACGCACCGGCAACCCCACCGTATGGCGCACCCCTCGATAACACTTAATGAGTTTCAAACGAGCGATATCGTTCTGAACTTTGCGGCGCAGATCGCCTTCCACTTGATACTTCGTCTCGATCTCCCTGCGCAGAGCTGTGATCTCCTGCTCGGTAAGATCGCGGACCTTCTTCCCCATATCGACTTGCGTCGCTTGGAGGATACGCTGCGCCAAGGGGCGCCCGATCCCGTAAATATACGTGAGCGCAATATCGATGCGCTTATTGTTGGGCAAATCAACCCCGGCAATACGAGCCATCTCATCCCTCCTTTAGCATCCCTGCCGCTGCTTGTGCTTGGGATTCTTACAGATCACCATCACACGCCCGCGGCGACGCACAATCTTACAGGCATCACAGATCTTTCTGACAGAGCTTCGCACTTTCATACGATCACCTTCACTCGCGATAGATAATCCTGCCATGGCTGAGGTCATAGGGCGAAAACTCTACAAGCACCTTATCTCCGGGGAGGATCTTGATATAATTCTTGCGGATCCGCCCGGAGATGTGACAGAACGCTTCCGTGCCGTCTTCAAACCGCACACGGAACATCGAACCCGGATACGCCTCAATTACTTCACCACGGCGTTTGATAAACTCTCCCTTGCCAATAAGTCTATCACCTCGAAGGAACTCTCTCGAAGGCCCCACAGCCTAAGAGCTCCGGCAACTCAGCACGAATTCTCACCATCGCTTCAAAGTGAGCGGCCGCCGTCGCTCCTGGGGCCACTGCTGTCCAATTGTCATCCTGGACCTCAACTTCAATCAACTCTTTCTCGCTATTAGCAACCATGGGCTCAATGCAGATCACCAAGCCATCCCGCAACAAGGGTCCCTGCCCCGGAGAGCCGTAATTAGGCACTTGGGGCTCCTCATGCATCTGGCGGCCGATCCCATGGCCCACAAAATTCGTGACAATCGACAGCCCGCGGCTATGCACATAATGTTGAATGGCATGGGCTACATCGCCTACACGCGCGCCGGCGCGTGCAGCACGGATGCCCTGCCATAGAGCTTCTTGAGCCGTCTGCACTACCAGCAAGTCCTCAGCAGATCGTGGGGCGTCTTCTATTATAACTGTTGTAGCTAGGTCTGCACAAAATCCCCGCCGGATCATGCCAATGTCAATGGAGAGCACATCGCCAGGCTGGAGAACCCGATCAGGGCGGGGGATGCCATGGACTACTTCTGCGTTGAGCGACGTACAGATATTGGCAGGATACACGTGTCCCCCCACACGATAGCCCTTAAATGATGGGCGCCCTCCCACCTCAGCGATCAGTCGCCCAGCCAGAGCGTCTAAATATAACGTAGAGACGCCCGCCCGCGCTTCTTCTACCAAACATTGCAGGATCTCTTGTAGAAGCCGGGCGTTCTCTCGCAAGATCTCAATCTCCGCTGAGCTTTTCAGCTTTATCGCCATATATTACTCCAACGCTTGCTGCGCCGCTCGATAGACCGATTCAATATCGCCCTTGGCGTCAAGCTCCCGCAGTACACCGCGCTTTCGATAGAACTCAAGCACTGGCCCGATCTCACGCGCATACTGTACATCAATCCGTCTCTGAATTACTTCCGGGGTATCATCAGAGCGCTGCACCAGTGCTATCTTACACGTGTCACACAGAGCATCTTGCTGGGGCGGGCTCGAGAGCAGATTATACACGTGCCCACACCGCGGACAGACGCGCCGCGCGCTCAGCCTCCGAATGATCTCCTCCCGGTCAAGACAAAAGTGCAAGACCCGGTCGACCTTGGTCACATTCTCTAAGATCTCAGCTTGCTTGATGTTTCTAGGAAAGCCATCGAGCACGAATCCCGTCGTTCCTTCGAGGCGCTTCCGGATCATCTCTGCGACCACCTGATCCGGCACGAGCTCACCGCGATCCATAAAGCTCTGCGCTCGCATTCCCAATTCCGTCCGATTCTGCACTTCATTGCGCAACAGATCCCCTGTAGAAATATGGGGGACATCCAGCCACGCCGCCAAACGAACGGCTTGAGTGCCCTTGCCCGACCCTGGAGGCCCTAACAGCACGATCCGTCGCGCAGTCATACTTTTAGATACGCCGCCCTAGGCCGCTCTTGGCGATCAAGCTCTCGTAGCGGCGCTCCACCAAGTGCGCTTCAATCTGCTTGATCGTGTCGACGCCGACGCCCACGACGATGAGCAGCGATGTGCCTCCCAAGAAGAACGCTGTCAACCCACTTATGTTGGTGATGATCATCGGGAGCAGCGCGATAATAATCAAAAAGAGCGCCCCAATGAAGAGCAATCGGCTCTGGACAGACTCAATGAAATCTGCCGTGGGCTTGCCTGGACGAATCCCTGGCACGAAGCCGCCCCACTTCCGTAAGTTCTCTGCTAGGTCGCGGGGATTGAAGACAATCGCACTATAAAAATACGTAAAGAAGAAGATCAGCAATGCGCTCAGAATCATATAGAACGTGTGCCCGCGCGAAAGATCCGTAGATAACCAATTTAAGAAATCACCGACGACGTTCATCCAATCGCGACTGAAAGCTCTGACAAATGTGATGCCACGCACCGTAGTGCTCTGGCCGACCCCGTTGAGAGCTATGAGATTCTCTGCTGTCTCCCCAAGGGAGATCGTCTTCGGGTTATCAGGGGCTCTGTCGGGTTCGACGGGGATAATAACACGACTACTGCGTGTCTCAGCGGAACCAGCTTGACGGCGATTGAGCGCCTCGGCGATAGCCTGAGCGACTTCTTCGCTGTTCTGCTTTTCAGCGAGTGAGATCTGCACTAATTGCCCATCGACCTTGACAAAGAGATCCCCCGCTTGGCTCTCCCCGGAGATCTCCAACGCGATGCGTCGCTCGGCTATCATATTTGTGATCACGTTGTTCTGTTCAAGGAACTGGAAGATCGTCTGAGGAATAGCAAGCAGTGCTACTGCAAAGATAATAGGGATGACGCCACCCTGATTGACTTGGAGGGGCAAGAAGGTGCTATGGCCGCCGTAGACCCGCCCCTTGACCATGCGCTTGGCGTACTGAATATCAATGCGCCGCGCCCCAAGCTGAACCATCACTACGCCTGCAGTGACTAGGACATAAATGGCTAAAAGCAATGGTAACCAAAGGGCGTTCATGGGATTGGGATTGTTCGTGACTTCGCCCCAGATCGTAGCAAAGTAGCGCGGATAATCTGC
Organism: uncultured Thermotogae bacterium; assembly: GCA_964473325.1. Classification (GTDB taxonomy): domain Bacteria; phylum Bipolaricaulota; class Bipolaricaulia; order RBG-16-55-9; family DRXL01; genus JANXCC01. The sequence continues at coordinate 136,221 of CAYYOG010000002.1, read as the reverse complement.
TAAGATCCCGATCATGATCAACATGGAAATCCCGCGGCCGATGCCGTTCTCCGTGATACGCTCACCCAGCCACATGAGAAACATCGTCCCTGTAGTGAGCGTGACAACTGCTATGAACAGAAAGCCTAACAAGCTCTGAGTGGGCTGGACCAAACCTTGATTATAGATGAGATAGCTTGTCCCGGCAGCTTGAATGAACGCCAGACCAACGGTCGCGTAGCGCGTGATCTTGTTGATGACACGCCGTCCCTCTTCCCCTTGCTCTTGAAGCTCTTTCAGCTTAGGGATGACCGCGACTAATAAGCTCAAGATAATCGAAGCGTTAATGTACGGGATAACCCCCAAGGCGAAGATCGAGAAGCGTTCGAGCGCTCCCCCAGTGAACGCGCTCAAGAACTGCCCCACCTGCCCAAGCTGCTCAATGAAGAGCTTGATTTGGTTGGGGTCAACGCCGGGCACGGGGATCCACGCCCCTAACCGAAAGACGATAATTACCCCAAGCGTAAACAGTATACGCTTGCGGACTTCAGGAATTCGGAATGCTTCAAACAGCCCTTCAGTCATAGCTTACTGGTCACTTCCCTGACGCTTTCTTTGGGGTCTCTTGCGCATCTGATTGCTCATCAGGCTCTTCGGGGAGCAGGGCAATCGCTTGCCCTCCTGCAGCGGTGATCTTCTCTTTAGCACTCTTGCTGAATTTATGCGCCTTCACGATCAACCTCTTGGAGAGCGGGCCATCGCCAAGAACCTTCACGCCGTTTCTGTATTTTTTAATCAGCCCATGCTCTTTGAGGGTCTTCGGGGTGATCTCTGCCCCGTCGGGGAAGACCTCATTGAGTTGGCCGACGTTCACGTAAGCGTAGCTCTTGCGTAAAATATTTTTGAACCCGCGCTTGGGCACGCGCTTCCATAAGGGGGTCTGGCCGCCCTCGAACGCCGGCGGCATCCGATACCCCGACCGGGCCGTCTGGCCCTTGCCACCACGGGTCGAGTACGTCCCATGACCGGAGGCGTTCCCTCGGCCGACGCGCTTGGGCTTCTTCACACTCCCTGGCGTAGGACGCAGATCGCTGAGCCTCATTGCAAGACCTCCTCAGGCTTCTTATCGCGGAGCCGCGCGATTTCCTCAAGCGTCTTTAGACGTCTTAGCCCGTCCAGAGTTGCCTTCGCCAACGTTAACGGATTGGTAGACCCTTGAGCTTTGGTCAGAATATCTTTGATGCCAGCAAGCCGACAGATGGCCCCGACTGTCCCGCCCGCGATCACGCCCGTGCCGGGGAAAGCTGGCTTCAGCAGAACCCTCGAAGCTTTAAATTCTCCCCAGATCTCATGGGGGATCGTGCGGTCCTCCACGAGGGGGATCTGAATGATATTGCGCTTGGCGTCGCGGATCGCTTGCTGAATCGCCGATGGGACCTCACGAGTGTTCCCCTTGCCTAGGCCGATCCGCCCCTTGCCATCCCCAATGGCGACCACAGCGCGAAAGCTCAAGTTCTTGCCACCCTTGGTGACCTTGGCCACGCGTCGTAGATCGATCACTTCGTTCTCGAACTCTTCAGCTCGACGCTCGCCACCACGTGGTCGTGCCATACGTTCTCTGTTCCTCCCTTAGAATTTCAGTCCGGCCTTGCGACTGGCTTCAGCAAATGCCTTGATGACCCCATGATAGGGATAGCCGGCACGGTCGAAGACCACCGTCGTGATGCCCTTTGCTAAAGCACGTTCAGCCAAGATCTTCCCCAAGATTTCTGCAGACTTGACCGTCCCGCCTTTGAGATTTAAATCTTTCTCGATGGTGCTCGCGGCGACTAAAGTCTGCCCGACCGTATCATCGATAACCTGGGCGTGTAGATGCTTTAAGCTCTTATAGACGCACAAGCGCGGACGCTGCGGCGTCCCGAAGATCTTCTTACGAATCCGTTGATGCCGCCGCTGCCGCCGCTCATTTCGACTGATTACGCTAATCATAGAATGCGTCACCCGGCCTTCGCCCCGCCGGCTGCCCCAGCGCCACCAGCCAGCTTGCCTTCTTTGCGCCGGATTTGCTCGTTCTTGTAACGAATCCCTGTGCCCTTGTACGGCTCAGGCTTGCGCAGACTCCGGATCTCCGCTGCGACTTCCCCCACTAACTGTTTGTCCGGGCTGGTGAGAATAATCTCAGTTTGATCCTTCACTTCGGCCTTGACGTTATCCGGGAGCTTATAGATCACCGGATCATGAAAGCCGATCTCCAAGACCAACTCTTTCCCTTGGAGCTTGGCTCGATAGCCCAACCCCACCAACTGTAAGATCTTCGTATACGGCTGCTGGACCCCAGTGATCATATTAGCGAGTAACGCCCGATAGAGCCCGTGCCGCGCCTTAAATTCTTTTTCATCGCCCTTGCGCGTGACAACAATAGTACCATCGGTCATCTGTACGCTCACATACTCAGGCTCATAGCGCTGCACGAGCTTGCCAGCTTTGCCCTCGACAATGACGCGATCGGCTTCGATCGTCACCTTGACGTCTTTAGGAACAGGAATGGGCTGCTTACCAATTCTGGACATAGCCTACCACACCTTGCACAGAAGTTCTCCACCCACGCGCTTTTGGCGCGCCTGCTTGCCAGTCAAAACCCCTTGAGGGGTACTCAAGATAGCTACTCCCAAGCCACTGCGCACCAAAGGGATCTCATGCACCCCTACGTAGATGCGCCGACCTGGCTTGGATACCCGCTCAATCCCCTCGATGACGGGGTCCTTGCCACGCTTCCCTTTGTATTTCAGCATAATTACTAAATCGCGCTTCTTCTCGCCCTCAACACGATAGTCTTCGATGAAGCCCTCTTCTTTGAGAACTCGGGCGATCTCAGCTTTGATATTCGAATGCGGCACGCGCACCTCACGCAGCGCACGCGCATTCGCATTCCGAATAGCTGTGAGCATATTAGCTATCGTATCCATAGAGTTCCCTCACCAGGTGGCCTTCCGCACGCCGGGTAACTCGCCTCGATGTGCCTTAGCACGGAAGCACAAACGACACAGTCCAAAATCCCGAATAAACCCTCGGCGTCGCCCACAAATGCTGCATCGATTATAGCGGCGCGCTGAAAACTTAGCAGGCTTGGCCAGCTTCGCCTTCCATGCCGTCTTCCCCATCCGAATGCTCCTCCTTTAGAGAACTAATCTTTAAAAGGCATCCCTAACGCCTTGAGCAGATAATACCCTTCCCGGTCGGTCTTCGCCGTAGTCACAATACAGATATCCATGCCCTGGACTTTAGCAATCTGGTCATACTTGATCTCTGGGAAGACCAACTGATCGCTCAAGCCCAGCGAAAAATTCCCGCGCCCATCGAACGAGTCTGCGCTCACTCCACGAAAATCACGAATTGCAGGGAGCACTACCCTGACAAGCTTCTCAAAGAACGCATAAGCGCGCTTCCCCCGCAACGTCACCATGCACCCCACTGGGTCTCCCTTCGTTATCCCGAAGTCAGAGATGCTCTTCTTCGCCCTGGTGACGACAGGACGCTGCCCAGTGATTGTCATCAAATCGCGCACACACCCCTCAAGCTTCTTGGGATCATCTTTCTCTTTGATGCCCATGTTGATTACGATCTTTTCGATCTTGGGCACCTGCATAATATTCTTATAATTGAGCTCCTTCATGAGCTTAGGCACGATCTCCGTGCGATAGCGTTCATATAACATCATAATCCGTCACCATACTAATCAAAGGTCTTCTTGCACTGCCGACATTGACGGAGCTTCTCCCCAGTCTCTGTGATCACGAAGCCGACGCGGGTCGGCCGGTCGCATTCGGGACAGATCAACAAGACATTGCTGAGATCGAGCGGGCCCTCTTGCTGCACAATACCGCCCTCGCGGTGCTTCGCAGAGGGTCGCAGGTGGCGCGTGATCATGCGCACACCCTTGACAATAATTCTACGCTCTTTGGGGAGGACCTGCAAGACCTCTCCCTCCTTGCCGCGGTCGTTCCCTGCGATGACCCTTACTATGTCACCCTTGCGAATCTTCTGCATCAGAGCACCTCCGGAGCCAAAGACAGAATCCGTACCATGCCCTTCTCGCGCAGCTCGCGGGGCACTGGGCCAAAGATGCGCGTTCCCAAAGGCTCCTTCGACGCATTAATCAATACGACAGCGTTATCGTCGAAGCGAATATAGCTGCCGTCCCTGCGCCGATAGGGCTGGCGCGTGCGCACGATCACGCCCTTGACGACCGCTCCTTTATCGATTTCGCTCGTGGGGATGCGCTTCTGCACCGAAGCTACGACAATATCCCCGATCTGGCCCCAAGCCCCACTGGGCTGCCCCAAGACATTGATGACCCGGACTTCCTTGACACCCGAGTTATCCGCAACTTTTAAGATGCTTCGAACTTGGATCATCGCCATCGCCTCCCGTTTAGCGTTGGCCGGGGCGGGCGCGCTCCAACACTTCGACCAAGCGCCACCGCTTCAGCCGCGATAGCGGCCGTGATTCCACTATTCGTACAAGATCGCCCTCATGGGCTTGCTCATGTTCATCATGAGCGTAGAACTTCTTGCGCTTTATATAATATTTCTTATACAGCGGGTGCTGCTCCAGCGTCTCCACCAAGACCGTAATGGTCTTGGCCATCTTGTCGCTGACGACCCGTCCAATCTTCTCTCGCTTCGGCATAGTCTCCGCCCTCACTGTGCTCCCCCTTGTTGGAGCTGACGCTCTCGTAAGATCGTTTTGACTCGGGCAATCTGACGTTTGAGCTGCCCGATTAACGCTGTGTTGTCTTGCTGCCCTGTGGCGACGGCAAAGCGCACGTTAAAGAGCTGGCGCTTGAGCTCGCGCTCTTTCTGCTTGAGCTCTTCATCGGTCAGTTCCCGCAACTTCTCCGGCTTCTCCATAGTCTAGCGCTCCCCACCTAGCTTGAGACGCTCCCGCAGACGCGTCTTAATGGGCAATTTATGGTCCACCAAACGCCAAATCTCCTCGGCCTTGGCACGGTCTACCCCGCTGATCTCAAAGAGAATTCTCCCCGGAAGCACAACAGCGCACCAGCCCACGGGATCGCCCTTCCCCTTGCCCATGCGCGCCTCCGCAGGCTTTTTTGTGATGGGCTTGTCGGGGAAGATCCGCACCCAGATCTTCGAGTTTTTCTCAAGCTCGCGCACCATAACCGTGCGACACGCCTCGATCTGCTGCGCTGTGATCCACGCCGGCTCCAGTGCTTGGATGCCGTAATCCCCAAAAGCGACCTCTGAGCCGGCAATAGCTTTGCCCGTCATCCGGCCACGATGGTCTTTTCTAAACTTGCGCTGCTTGGGCGCTAGTAACGCCACGAGTCTCACCCCCGCGCGCAGGATAGATATCCCCACGATAGAGCCAGACTTTAATGCCGATCATCCCGTACTTAGTCAACGCTTCCGCAAAGCCATAATCAATATCTGCCCGGATCGTCTGCAAGGGGACCCGACCAGATTTACTCTCGATAGACCGCGCGATCTCTGCCCCACCTAACCGGCCCCCACAGCGAATCTTGACCCCCTTGGCCCCATGATCCATCACTCGTTGAATGACCTCTTTCATAGCGCGGGGCACGGGAATACGATTCTGAATCCTTGACGCGACATCTTCAGCCACAAGCGTCGCTTCTAGATCAGGATGATCGACTTCTTTAATATAGATTTTTACTTTACGCTTGATGAGCGCTTCAAGTTCTCTCTGAAATTGATCGATCTCCTGGCCCCCCTTGCCGATGATGATCCCTGGCCGGGCTGTGTAAATCACAATAGAGACCCACTCTTCCGTAGGACGCTCCACAGCAATACGCGCAATCCCCGCCCCATAATAACGCCGTTTAATCGTTGTTCGGATCGTATGGTCCTCTTTGACATAACGCGGGGCGTCTTTTTCAAAGAACCAGTTGGAGAGCCATTTCTTGTTGATGCCTAGGCGTAATCCGTACGGATGCGTTTTGTGTCCCATAGTTATCCTTCCTGCCCCTCTGCAGCGGGAGCCCCAGGCTTCGGGTCATCGCTCACCACAATTGTGATATGACTTGTCCGCCGTTTCCGAATAGAGACCTTGCCACGAGAACCAGGACGTAACCGCTTCCAGAAGGGCCCTTTGTCCACACGAACTTCTTTGACCCACAAAGCGTCCACATCCATATCATAATTGTGCTCTGCATTCGCAACGGCCGACTCCAAGCATTTGCGCACGATAGGAGCTGCCTTGACTTTCGCAAAGCGCGTCAGGCGCAACGCTTCGTCGACCGGCTTGCCCTGAATCTGCGAGGTCAGCAGCCGGGCCTTGATCGGCGATATCCGAACCCATTTGGCAGAAGCTTTTGCTTGCATGGCTGTGTTCCTCCTACTTGGGCGTGGGGACCTTCTTCTTCTTGATCCCCCCGTGCGCCTTGAACGTGCGCGTCAGAGCAAACTCCCCAAGCCGATGGCCGACCATGGTCTCTGTAATAAAGACCGGCACATGAAGCCGCCCATTATGGACTTTAATCGTCAGCCCCACCATCTGCGGGGTGATCATACTCGCACGAGACCACGTCTTGATTTCGGAGATCTCCCCACGCTTCATCTTCTCGATCTTTTTCAGTAATTTGGGGTGCACATAGGGCCCCTTCTTCAACGAGCGCGCCATATCAGACCGTCCTCCCTTTGCGCCGCGAGACGATGAATCGATCGCTGGGCTTATGGGGCTTGCGCGTGCGCACACCCTTTGCGGGCCTTCCGGCGAATGTGCGTGGCGGCCCGCCGACATAGTGGCGCCCCTCGCCGCCTCCATGGGGGTGATCGACGGGGTTCATCGCTGTTCCGCGGACCGTCGGACGAATCCCTAGATGGCGTACCCGCCCCGCCTTCCCGTGGACAACGTTCTTATGATCTATATTCCCCAGTTGGCCTATCGTGGCCATGCAGTCTTCGGGGAAGAGCCGAATCTCCCCAGAGGGCAGGCGCAACCGCGCATAGCCCCCTTCCAGAGCCATCACTTGACACGCCGTCCCGGCCGCCCGCGCCACCTTGCCCCCACCCCCAGGATAGAACTCGACACAGTGCACCATTGCCCCCACGGGGATTCTCTTCAGCGGGAGCGCATTGCCCACGCGCGCCTCAACGTTCTCCCCAGCTTCGATAACCGAGCCGATCTCAAGATCCAATGGAGAGAGAATATAGCGTTTCTCACCATCAGCATAGTGCAGCAAAGTAATCCACGCCGAACGATTCGGGTCGTATTCTTTGGAGACGACCTTAGCGGGCACACCCCACTTATCACGAGCAAAATCAATAATTCTATAGAGGCGCTTATGCCCACCACCGCGATGACGGACAGTAATGCGCCCTTGGTTGTTCCGCCCGCCTGTCTTGCGCAGCGGCTCCAGCAAGCTCTTCTCTGGCTCTTTGTCCGTGAGCTCGCTGAAGTCTGGGAGCTCCATGTGCCTGCGGCCGGGCGTGATCGGCTTAAACTTTCGTGTCGGCATCTCTCAGATCACCCTTTTCCATAGACTTCGATTCGCTGCCCCGGGGCTACTTGAACAATAGCCTTCTTCCAGCCGGGCACTTCCCCGTGCTGATAGAACTTCTTGGTGCGGGGCTTGCTGGGCATATGGAGCGTCCGCACCTTGAGCACTTTCACCTTGAAGATGCTCTCCACAGCGCGCTTGATCTGATTCTTATTGGCCTTCGGATGCACCTCGAAGACGTATTTATTCTCTTCCTGCAGGCGCCAGCCCTTCTCGCTGATCACCGGCTCGCGCAGAATATCTTCGAGAAATTCCATATTAGTTCACCGCCCTCTCCAGGGCACAGCGTGTCTCCAGTTCCTGGAGCGCCTGCTGCGTCACGAGTAAATACTCGTGCTTTAAAATGTCATACACGGTGAGGCTGTTGGATTCGACACACGTCGCCCATGGCAAATTCGAGAACGTTTTCTTCACTGGAATCCCATACTCTTGCTGCGAGACGACCAGCAAGAACTGATTCTGCGTCCTGTGAATCTCTCTAGGGTCTTTGACAAGCCCAATCCGCGCAAACATTTGGACGCCTTCTGCTGTCTTGGGTCGCTCAAAAGCTACCCGATCCAAGACCCCTAACTGGGCCTCGTGTAACTTGGCGATCAACGCCGACTGCAGCGCTCTCCTGCGCATCTTCTTGGGAAGATCATACTCATATTCTTTGGGCTTTGGGCCAAACGTTACGCCGCCCTTGCGCCAGAGTGGAGACCGCCGCATGCCATGTCGCGCACGACCCGTGTGCTTTTGCGGCCAGGGCTTCTTGCCCGAACCGACTACTTCGCCACGTCTCTTGGTCGAATGCGTCCCTTGCCGTAAATTCAAGAGATATACACGCACAACCCGATAGAGCAGATCTTGATTGATTTTATACCCGAAGAGTTTCTCGCTCAGCTCAATCTGCTCAACAGGGCCACCGTCGAACTTATACAGCGGAGCGATAAGACGCTGCTTTTCAGCCGTCGCTGCAGTCATAGTCTTCACCTTTGAGCTGCCTTGCGAATCTCTAAGATGCCGCGCCGCGGACCGGGCACAGCTCCCTGCACAATGAGCACGTTCTTCTCTGGGTAGACTTTTAAGATTTTAAGATTTCTCACGGTCACTCGCTCATGCCCCATATGCCCAGCCATGCGCCAGCCCTTAAACGTCCGCCCTGTCGCACGGATGCTCCCGATCGACCCTGGACGACGATGCCACTTGCTCATGCCGTGGGAGTCCGGGCCACCTAAGAAATCATGGCGCTTCATCACCCCAGCAAATCCCTTGCCCTTAGAGACCCCGCTGATATGAACAAGCTCCCCTTCTTGGAAGAGCGTCACGTTTAGCTCTTGGCCAACTTTGAACTCTTGAGGGTTCTCCACGCGAAACTCCCGCAGCACGCGCTTGGGGGCGACCCCGGCTTTGTTAAAGTGTCCCTTCAAGGGCTTGGTGACGCTCTTCTCTTTGATCTTGCCATACCCAAGCTGAATCGCATTATAGCCGTCGGTCTCCGCCGACTTCACCTGGGTGACCACCGACGGTTCAGCATAGAGCACGGTCGCCGCGAGGGCCTTCCCCTCAGCGTCGAACCACGTAATCATTCCGAGTTTCTCGCCCAAAATCCCCACAGCCATATCACAGTTTCACCTCGATATCGATCCCCGCGGGCAGCTCGATATCCATCAGCGCGTTGATCGTCTCGGAGGTCGGCTCTTTAATATCGATCAGTCTCTTATGGACGCGGCGCTCAAAGTGCTCCATGGATTTCTTATTGACATGGGGTGAGCGCAGCACCGTATACCGATGGACTTCCGTGGGCAACGGCACCGGCCCGATGATCTTGGCCCGCGTCTCCAACGCGGTCTTGACGATCCGTCGGGTGGCATCGTCGACCAACTCGTGATCGTAGCCTTTCAAGCGAATGCGAATCTTCTCGCGAGCCATTACCGTCTCCCTTTCAAAACTTCTTCTGCTAAAGTATTGGGTACAACGTCATAGTGTGAGAAGCGCAAGCTATAGGTCGCCCGGCCCTGGGAGATCGAGCGCAATTGCGTGGCATACCCAAAGGTCTCCGCCAGGGGGATGAGCACTTGAATAATTTGGGTATTATGGCGCACTTCCATGGCGGTAATCTGCGCACGACGCGCTTGTAAATCCGTGACAATCTCCCCGACGTAGTCCTCCGGCGTGACAATCTCCCCGATCATAATCGGCTCTAACAAGAGAGCTTTCGCCTTCTCGAACGCTTGGGTGAGAGCACGTGCTGCTGCCGTCTTGAACGCGATCTCGTTCGAATCTACCGGGTGATAAGACCCATAGAAGAGCACGGCGCGAATATCGACGATGGGGAAGCCCCCCAGAGGGCCACTGGCCAGCGATTCTTCAAGGCCCTTCTGCACCGCAGGGATGAACTCCCTGGGGATGACCCCGCCTTTGGTCTGGTCGACGAACTCAAAGCCCTTCCCGCGCGGCAGCGGCTCAAACCGAATGCACACGTGCGCATACTGTCCACGCCCACCAGTCTGTTTCACAAATTTCTCTTCGACCTCGACAGGCTCAGCCAGCGTCTCTCGATACGCTACTTGGGGGCGCCCCATGTTCGCCTCGACTTTAAATTCGCGCTTCAATCTGTCAAAGAGAATCTCTAAGTGCAGCTCGCCCATCCCAGCAATGATCATTTGGTTGGTTTCAGGATCGACTCTGTATCTGAACGTGGGATCTTCTTGGGCGAGCTTGTAGAGGGCTTCGCTGAGCTTATTCTCTTCAGCGTCAGTCTTGGGCTCGACCGCCGCAGTGACTACGGGTTCAGGGAACTCTATCTTCTCCAAGATAATCGGGGCATTGGGATCACAGATTGTATCCCCAGTGATAAGCTCCTTGGGGCCGACAATAGCGGCAATATTGCCCGCTAAGACTTCGTCGACCTCAGTGCGCTTGTTCGCGTGCATGTGGAAGATCCGCGAGATTCTCTCGGTCCTGCCCGTCGTGCTATTGAGCACATACGAGCCCTTGACGAGTTTTCCAGAGTAGACGCGCACGTAGACGAGCCGCCCTGTGTACTCATCAGTTTGAACTTTGAATGCCAAGGCAGCCAAGGGATCATCAGGCGTGGGGCGTCGTTGGATCTTCGCGCCATTAGCACTCGTGCCGTTGACGCTCATGCCCTCGACGATCCCGCGATCGAGCGGGCTGGGCAGATAGTCCACGACCGCGTCCAATAAGGGCTGAATCCCAATATTATTTAGTGAAGACCCAAGCAAGATAGGGATGAAATCGTCAGAAGAGATGCACGCCTTTCGTATGGCTCTCTGAATTTCGTCTTCGCTGATGGGCTGGCCTTCTAAGAATTTCGTCAGAAGAGCGTCATCGACTTCCGAAAGAGTCTCTAAGAGCTTCTCACGATAGTGCGCGGCTTTCTCTTGATATTCTCCAGGGATATCTTTATATTCGTAGCGAGCTCCCTTGGACTCCAGATCCCACACGATTAATTTCTGTTTAATGAGATCGATGACCCCAGCGAACTGATCCCCTTGGCCGTAGGGGATCTGCACGGGTATGGGAGTGATCGCGAGCTTTTGGACCATGGACTCGACAGCGGCGTAAAAATCTGCGCCCATGCGATCCATCTTATTTATATATGCGATGCGGGGCGTGCGGTACTTGTCGGCCTGGCGCCAGACTTGCTCCGACTGGGGCTCGACGCCATCAACAGCAGAGAAGATCGTGATCGCCCCATCGAGGACTCGTAACGAGCGCTCGACTTCTGCCGTGAAATCCACGTGTCCGGGGGTGTCAATGATATTGATCTGGTGATCTCTCCAGAAGCACGTCGTCGCTGCGGCTGTAATAGTGATGCCTCGTTCGCGCTCCTGGGGCATCCAGTCCATCTCAGTATCGCCCTCGTCGACGTCACCGATATCGTGAATGCGCCCAGTGTAAAAGAGCAATCGCTCGGTGGTGGTCGTCTTGCCCGCATCGATGTGGGCAATGATCCCGATGTTCCTGATCTTTTCAATATCGTACCCGAGCGATTTCATAAGGGATCACACAGATCTCTAGGATTACCAGCGGTAGTGGGCGAAGGGGCGATTGGCCTCGGCCATGCGATGGGCTTCGTTCTTCTTCTCGATGGCCTTGCCTTGGTTCTTCAGGGCGTCAAGGATTTCTCCAGCGAGCCGCTCCGCCATATTCCGTTCGCCGCGCTCGCGCGCTGCGTTGACGAGCCAGCGTAACGCTAACGTCCGCTGGCGGTCCTCCTCCACTTCGTAGGGGACTTGATAGGCCGCGCCTCCCACGCGACGCGAGCGCGTCTCCAGCTTGGGCATACAGTTAGCCATCGCTTTGAAGAAGACTTCTAACGGGTTCTCGCCCGTCTTCTCTTGGATGATATCGAATGCCCTGTAAACAATCCGGCGCGCGAGCGATTTCTTGCCCTCGCGCATGACGTAATTGATGAGCTTTTCTACGATGGGGCTTCCGTAGCGCACATCGGGCGGGACGGGCCGCCCGGGGATCACACGATCGATCACGTGTTGGGTCATAGGGTATCCGCTCCGTTAGGTCGCAGGGGCTCCGGCACCCGCAGCGCTCTTCTTGACGCCGTACTTGGAGCGTCCGCGCTTGCGCCCCTCAACGCCCGCAGCGTCCAGCGCACCGCGAATAATATGGTAGTTGACGCCGGGCAGGTCCTTGACGCGGCCCCCGCGCACCAGCACCATCGAGTGCTCTTGTAAGTTATGGCCCTCGCCACCGATATACGCGGTGACCATCTGTTTGTTGCTGAGGCGCACGCGGGCGACCTTGCGCAACGCAGAGTTGGGCTTTTTCGGCGTCTTGGTGAAGACGCGCACACAGACCCCGCGCTTCTGCGGGCAGTGCCCAAGCGCCAGAGAGCGCCGGTTGATCTTCTTGATCGGGGTGCGCCCATAGCGCACCAACTGATTGAGTGTCGGCATAGCAAACTCCTTACTTTAGAATCGACAACGGCGCACAAGCCGCTGGGCTGCTTGGCAACGTTGGGAAAAGGTAACGAACCTCTAGGGCAAACCTAATCCCTAGTGTGGGCTATTATAAAATATAGGCCCTTTTCTGTCAAGGGATAGTAACACTCTTTGCAATTTGCCCTGTAGTGCGCTATGATAACACATTCGGTAGCTCCCTGCAAGTGGGCAGGGCAGCCCCAGAAAGCAGTGATGCTCTTGAAGGAGGAGCTTATGCAGCATTCGACTCTTATGAAACGAGAAGACTTGGACAAGAGATTTCAACACCGCTGGGTGCTCATCGATGCCAAGGGGAAGACCCTGGGGCGCTTGGCCTCGCAGATCGCTAAGATCTTAATGGGCAAGCACAAGCCGGAGTATACCCCCCACGTAGATACAGGGGACTATGTCGTCGTCATTAACGCCAAAGAGATCACAGTGACGGGGAAGAAGCGCGAGCAGAAGAAATACTTTCACTATTCGGGCTACCCGGGGGGAATTCGTGAGTGGACATTTGAGCAACTTCTAGAGAAGCATCCGACCAAGCCTCTTGAAGAAGCTGTCAAGAATATGCTCCCCAAATCAGTGCTTGGTCGGCGGATGTTGAAGAAGCTCAAGGTCTATCCGGGTCCAGAGCATCCCCATCAAGCCCAGAACCCTCAGCTTATAGAAGTGTGATGCACTCAGCAAGAGAGATCAAGCAAATAGTGAAGGAGTATTATGGGCAACTGGCCCAGCTCGGGCGAAGTTGCTGTGGAGGCACAGGGCATTTGGAACGGATCGGGTACTCCAAAGAAGAGTTGACACAACTAAACGACGACGCTCTCAGCGTCGGTGCGGGCTGCGGCAGCCCGGTGACTCTAGCAGAACTGCGTGAGGGCGAGGTAGTGTTAGATTTAGGCAGTGGCGGCGGGATCGATGTCTTTCTCGCAGCTCAGAAGGTTGGTCCGCGCGGTCGTGCCATCGGCATAGATATGACCGCAGCGATGGTCGAGCGTGCGCGGGTCAGCGCCAAGAAGATGGGCATAACTAATGTCGAGTTTTTGCTTGGTGAGATCGAGTCGCTCCCGTTGGATAATGCTTCTGTTGACGTCGTCATCAGCAATTGCGTCATCAATCTTGTGCCGGACAAAGCGAAGGCGTTCTCTGAGGCGTTTCGGGTGCTCAAGCCTGGCAGCAGACTGATCGTTTCAGACATCGTGACGCGCGGCAAGCAAGCTAATTTCTTCAAGGGCGATCTTACTGCAGCATGGGCTGGCTGTCTTGCGGGAGCCCTGGAAGACAAAGAGTATCTGAAGATTATTGCTGACGCGGGCTTTGAGCGCGTCGAAATTATTGCGCACAGCCCCATCCCAGAGCCTGCAGGCTTCTACAGCGTGACAGTACGGGGGTATAAGCCAACTGAGAAGGCGAAAGCCTGCTGAAGAGGACTTGCCGAGCATGCTCAGCAAGCTTCCATCCGCTAAACCCGCGACTTCAGTCGTCGGCTTATCAACTATGTGGTACACTTGAACTGTCATGTGGGTTTTCTTAAAGCTTGCCGCGCGCAATCTCCTGCGCAACAAGCGCCGCAGCGCGATTACGTTCGTCGCGATTGGACTGGGCTTAGTGCTTGTGCTCTTCTTCTACGGCTTTATTCAGGGTGTAGATAAACAGTTCACGGATAACTTCATCAAAGCTCAGACCGGACATATTCAGATTCACGCCCGCGGTTACCAAGAGAAGGCACGTCTTATGCCCCTAGATATCGCCATCAAAGACTATCAAAGCGTTGTCCAAGAGTTAGCCAAGTTTCCAGGGGTGAAGGATGTCTTCCCCAGATTACGTTTTCCCGTGATCATCAGCACGGGCAGCGAGAGCTTAGGCGTGCTGGGATTGGGCTTCGATCCACGCGCCGAGCGCGACGGCGTCATCGCCACGAAGATCGCCCAGGGGGAGTATCTGTCAGAGAAGCCCGGCTATGCTCTGATCGGGACGCAACTTGCGAAAGATTTGAAAGTCGGCGTTGGCGATCTCTTAACGCTCGTCGCGACGACGGCCAAGGGCGCGCTCAACTCGATTGACGTCGAAATCAAGGGGATCTTTGCAACGGGTTACAGCCAGCTAGATAACTCTGTTTTGGCTTTATCTCTGCCCGACGCCCAGAAGCTCTTGCGCATGGCCGGACAAGTCACAGAGATCACTCTGATGCTTAACGACGCTGACCAAGCTGACTCAGTCGCCCAGATAATTCAGCAACGTTTCAGCGACGACGGCTTTGAGGTGCAGACGTGGCGTGAGCTGGGCGCAGCGATCTTTGAGTTGCTGTCTGCACGGCGGCAGTTCATGGCCGTCATCTCATTTGTCGTGATATTGATCGCGACGTTGGGGATCGTCAACACAATGTTGATGTCGGTCTTTGAGCGGGTGCGCGAGATCGGGACGTTGATGGCTCTAGGGATGACGCCCGGGGAAATTCGCTTGCTCTTTCTTTTAGAAAGCGCGATCTTAGGGGCGGCCGGCGGGGTGATGGGGGTTGGGATCGGCGGGGCATTGCTCAAGTATTTTTCGATCGTGGGCATCACGATTACCCAAGCGTCGCAGTTCGTCAACGTCCCTATGGGGACGACGTTTTACGCGGAGTTCTCGTGGGGAACGCTAGGGGTGTTCTTTGTGCTGGCGCAAGCGGTCGCGGTGCTCGCGGCGCTCTATCCGGCGTATATCGCGTCCAAGCAGGAGCCGGTGCAGGCACTGCGGCATGTGTAGAATCACGGAAAGCACAGAGATGGGCACGGAAGGCACGGAAATCGAGTAAGTAAGAGAGAAGGAGGCGTACTATGAACGCAATGCACGTTGTTGGGACTGTTCTCGCAGCGGGGCTTATAGCCCTCAGTGTAGGTTGGGCGCAGCAGCCATCAGCAGAAGAGATTTTGAAGAAATCTATCGAGTCGAGCTATCCAGAGCAGTTCGTCTCGGTCAATAAGTTGGAGAACTTTGAGAAGGGCAAGTTAGAGAGTGCCTATGAGTTACGAGTCTTCAAGAAGGGCAGCGATAAAGCGCTCTTAGAAGTGCTCGCCCCCGAAGACGCCAAAGGGCAGAAAATTTTAAGAGTCGGCGATGAGGTCGTCATTCTCTTCCCAGAGAATTGTCGGATCGTTCCGTTGAGTGCGCGACAGAACGTGCTTGGCACGAGCTTCACCGTTGCGGATGTCTTGAGAGTCGACTTGGTGAAGGACTACAATGCAAAGCTTTTGGGTACCGAGAAAGTCCAAGATCGTTCGGCGTATAAATTGGAACTGACGGCCAAGGACGAGACCGTGCCCTTCGCGCGGATTCTCTACTGGGCAGACACAGAGAATTTTCTGCCCCTGAAGTCCGAGTATTACACCGAGACGGGAAAGCTCCTGCGGCGCGCTCTCTATGAGGAGCGCAAGCAGCTTGCCGGTGCGCTGCGCCCCAGCAAGATCACAATAGAAAACGCACTCGAAGCCGGCACCAAGACCGTGATGACCATCGTAGAGATGGAGATCAAAGACTTGCCGGATTCGCTGTTCACCAAAGAGGCGCTCTTAGAATCGTGCAAGAAGCCATGACCGACGTGGTCGTTCAAGTTGAGAACGTCACGAAAGAGTACGCGATGGGGCGTACAGTCGCCAAAGCCCTGCGCGGGGTCTCTTTGGAGATCGCGCGCGGGGAGTTTCTGTGCATTGCTGGTCCATCGGGTTCGGGCAAGACGACGCTGTTAAATTTAATTGGCTGCCTGGACAAGCCCACGTCGGGGCGGATCGTTCTTGAAGGGCATGACATCTCCCAGCTCTCGGCGAAAGAACTGGCATGGATGCGGCGGCGGCGCTTGGGGTTTGTCTTTCAGACGTTCAATCTCGTCCCGGTGCTCACGGCCTATGAGAACGTCGAGCTGCCATTGCTCTTATTGGGTGTTGAGGCAGCGGAGCGTCGCCGCCGCGTGCACGAGCTCTTAGAAGCCCTAGGGATCGGCGATTTAGCTCATCATCGTCCCGATGAGATGTCCGGCGGACAACAACAAAGAGTCTCGATAGCGCGGGCGCTGGTTACCAATCCCGCGTTGGTGCTGGCTGACGAGCCAACAGCGAATCTAGATTCTGAGACAGGCAAGGCAATCATTCAGCTGATGCACGATCTCAATAAAGAGCGCGGGACGACGTTCGTCTTTTCAACGCACGACCCCAAAGTGATGGAGCGCGCCTCGCGTTTAGTACAGATCAGAGACGGGCTGGTTGATCATATCTGATAACCAGCACGTTTCTTCGTGAGAAAGGTCATATACATCTCGTTCATTTTATGTTAAGCTTCAGATGCATTTTTTTATGCGTTGCCGTCAGAGCGCGTAAATCAAGGGAGGACAACCTATGCGCACATTCGATCTGGGCCGCTTGGCGGTTGGTGTAATGCTCTCGCTCGCTCTTCTCGCTTTCGCGATATCCTTTGTTCCAGAGGAACAAGGCCTAGCAACAGGGCCACCTTGCGCTATAAGATATATGACTCTGAATCCCAACAGCGAGATGGCTGGCCCTCTTGTCTCACCGGGGATGTATTCCGCCTGGACGGGAGAGGGCCTGTCTCCCTCGAACTGGCAAAGCTCTGCGCCGTCTCAATTCAGAGCGGGGTGGAAATACACGGTCTACATCGCTGACGATGGCTCAGCGACGGTGTCCTCCGGTAGTCTCTGGGATTCCTCCCAGAACGTAGCCTTGGTGCACTACGTCAATAGATCGTCCACGAAAACTTACTCTGTCACCGTCTGCCCTGCTGGTGGAGGTGGGGGATTGATCGTCTCCACAGAAGAGTTCGGTAGCCCCATAACAGGAACCATCAACCTGACGAAGGGCCAAGGGAAGACCTTCTGGGTCACGGGTGTATCAGGAGAAGTCCAATTTCTGACTGATCCACCCTACATCGGCGAATGGCAACCTACCAGCGTCTATCTCGATGCGAGTTCTTACTGGGAGAGCAGCGTGTACACCGTGTCCGACGGAGGATGGGTCCCTATACCGTCGAGCGGCCGGTATTGGCTTATAGCTCGTCACACGCGTTCCGGTCAGGAGTTTCGTTGGGAAGTTGCTGTGGATGGTAGCACTCCTCCCCCGCCGCCTACTGATCAAGGGCCTTGTCCTCCTATGAGATGGTTCAGAGTGAGCGCTGGAGCTCAGATAGCGGGGCATCTTGTAGCACCAGGAATGTATCAGATATGGACTGCAAAGATCGATGAGCTGGGTTCGCCCTTGAACTGGCAGGGCTACGGCCCATTGGAATTCAAGAGCCGTCACCGGTATTGGGTGACTATGAATGACCAGACCCAGCAAGATGGCACGGTGTCCGTGTCCAAAGAAGATGTGGACAACACATCAGCGGAAGTTTACTACAGGAACGATGCGAGAAACATCGAGTATGGCGTCGTTGTTTGTCCTGCAGTTGCCAATCGTTCTCCGACGGTCAAACTGACCTACTCACCCCGGAACCCAACTCCTGAAGACATAGTTTATTTTAATGCTCAGGCATCTGATCCCGATGGGGACTCACTGACGTACAAGTGGTTTTTGAACGGTGTGGAGCAAACTAGAGCTACCGCTCCTAATGTGCAGTGGGCAAACCCCGTTGAGGGAACGCACACTATGAGGGTTGTAGTTTCCGATGGCAAAGGCGGGACAGCTGAGGATAGTGTTCAGTTTATTGTTTCTGACCAAACTCCCCCACCACCCAGCACGAAGACGATCGAGCAAGCGCTGGACGCCGACGAGGATAAGATCATCGGCGATCTGGAGATGCTCCAAGCACTTCAGTACTGGATCAAGCAACACATTGTCCCCGGCACGGGTAAGACTATTGATGACTTGATGATGCTGGCGCTCTTGCAAAAGTGGATCAAAGGGACGCCGATTCAGTAAAAAAGAGCATCTCGGAATAGTTCAAGCAAGTAGGGCCGATGGAGACATCGGCCCTATGCACGTGTCACAGAGCTTGACAAAAGCAGACTAATTTAGTAGGATTTTCATCAGTTCTTGATTGGAGGAGGAATTGAGCATGATCGTGGTCGCCAATCGCATTCCTGTTGCTCAGGGGTACGAGAAGCAGTTCGAGGAGCGCTTCCGAAATCGTCAGAGACTGGTCGAGCAGATGCCCGGCTTTATGAAGTTTCAGTTGCTCAAGCCCATCCAAGGAGATTATTATATTTCGATGACGTATTGGGAGAGTTACGAAGCGTTTGAGAACTGGACGAAGAGCCCAGAGTTCGAGAAAGCCCACTCGGCCAATCCACCCCCACCCAAAGAGATGTTCACCGGCAAGAACATCTTAGAGATTCACGAGGTGATCTTAAGCTCGGACTTCAAGGCTTCGTAAAGCAGCCAGACCTTCGCGAAAACGTTTCAGGCCCTCGCGCAGCTGCTCCAGCGACGTTGCGTACGAAATCCTCACATAGCTGTCCGCACCGAACGCCGCGCCAGGGACTACCGCGACATGCGCTTTTTCGAGCAAGTAGCGCGCTAGGTCCACAGAATTTTTTGCGTCCCCATTGAAAAAGCTCGACACCGTGGGGAAGACGTAGAATGCTCCGTGAGGTATCGCAAAGTCGATCCCTTTGATCTTCTCTAGCTCGTTCAGCACGACCTCCCGTCGCCGCCGATACTCGGAGAGCATAGCTTCGACGCACGATTGATCTCCTGTGATGGCTGCCAGCGCTGCCTTCTGAGAGATCGAGGTCGGATGTGACGTCAAATGGCTTTGGATTGCAGCCATTGCTTGCGTGAGCTCCTTCGGCGCTGCGGACCAGCCCAACCGCCAGCCGGTCATCGCATACGTCTTGGACGCCGAATTGACTGCGATAACGTGCTCGCTGTCAAACTCCACGACGCTGACGTGCTCGCCCTCATAGATGAACTTCTCGTAGCACTCGTCGTAGATCACAAAGAGCTTATGTCGTTGGGCAAGCTGCACGATCTCTTGCAGATGCTGCCGCTCCAGCACTGTGCCTGCGGGGTTATTCGGAGAGTTGAGAATGATCGCCTTCGTGCGGGCTGTAATGTGCTCCTGCAACAGATCAGCACTGATCTGAAAGTCCCTGTCCATAGGCACGAAGATCGGACAGGCTCCCACAAGCTTGACTTGCTCCGGGTAGCTCACCCAGTACGGGACGGGAATGAGCACCTCATCACCGGGTTCAAAGAGCGCGACAGAGATATTATAAAGGGCTTGCTTCGCCCCGCTGGTGACGAGCACGTTTTCCGCCGTGTAGCGCGTTCCGTACTCTCTGTTATATTTTTGGGCGATGGCATCGCGCAGCTCCCAGATGCCTGTCTCGGCTGTGTATTTTGTAAAGTTTTGCGCGAGCGCTTCTTCCGCTGCACGCTTGATGTGTTCTGGGGTGGGGAAATCAGGTTCGCCCGGCCCTAAATCGATAACGTTTATCCCGCGACGCTTGAGCTCATCGGCCGCGCGTTTGACGGCCAGTGTCGCTGACGGTGTAATCTGCATAACCCTGTGAGATAGCTTCATAAGGCTCCTCTGTGTCAAAGAATCGTTCTCTATTGTAAGCGAAGAGACAGCGCTTTGCCATGATGCGTGACATCTGTAACTGACAAGCCCGCATGTCCCCAATATAGTAGACGCCGGGAAAAGGAGGTCGGTATGAAGAAATTGTTCATAGTGCTTGTCGCAGTGGGAATGAGCGTGACTGCTGCAGCGCAGGCTCTGGACGTGACAGTCTCGGTGAGCTTACCCATCACACCTTCTGGGGCGGCACTCGATCAGGTCTTCTGCTCAGTGCAAGCCCAATCAGTGATCGGGGGCTGGCAGATGAGTGGGCAACTGGACTTGACCCTAAGGCCGGTAGCTATGAAGCAACTGATCTTGATTACGCAGGGGGCACTGGCCGGCTTCACCATCGTTGACCAGTCGGTTCTTGACCCACAGGGTGTCTTTCGCGATCAGACTACCGTGAGCACCAAGTACGCTGGGCTTGATCTGTCCGTAGCGTTCGCGTACAGCTACGCGTTCTTGCCAGAGTTCGCGTTCACCTTCAGCAGTGCCACGCTAGGGGTGTCAGCGACGACAGCTGAGAACGTCTTGCTCTCTAGCGCGACGACCATGACCTTGCAGGGGTTCGCTAAGCAAGCCTTCACCATAGGCTTCTCTGTTCAAGGGGTCTCAATCGCGCGTACGACGGAACTGACGATGTCCGGGCTCTCTCAAGAGATTTGGAGAATCTCTCTTAGCGTCCAAGAGTGGGCCATCACGCGCACAACCGTCTACACCGCCGAGGGCTTCGCTTCGGATACTCTGAGCGTGAGCAGGCAATTCGGAGACTATCTCTTCGTTGGGACAACGGTCTTCACCAAGTCGGGATGGTCGAAGACCCTGACGGTGGGGCAGATCTTCAAGGGCCTCTCTCTCGGCTTAGGTTTGTAGCTATCTTCGCAGAGGGGCGTCCAGCCGGACGCCCCTGCTTTTTTTTGTCCTTCACAAGTTCTCCACAATTTCAGTATAATCTTTTTGCTATGAAGCGTGTTCTCTTCGCTGTTATCTTCATAACGCTCTGCATCGTATCAGCTCAGGCACAGCCCATCTCAGAAGTCATCCAACAGATAGCGCAGCGTGCACCAGCGATTCTTCAAACTCAAGACAATATTGCAACCGCTGAACAGGAGCTGAGGCTCGCCTACCAGAGCGTCTGGATGCCCCAATTCACCGTGAGTGCCATACCTATCGGGCTTTCGGGCAACAGCATTCAAGGCAGCGCAACGCTCTCTCTGGGGCTGAGCCTGCCCACTGGCACAACGTTCCGGCTTAGCTATATTGGAAGTCTGAGCTATATGAACGGTAGCTTCCGGAGCACCCTCAGCGGTGAGGCGACCCAGCCCTTGCTGCTGAATTTCAAACTCACCGACGCAGCCATAGAGCTTGATCGCCGCCAAAGAGCGCTCGAAGAAGCCAAACAAACTCTCTCCGAGACGCAACGCCAAGTTATTCTCAACGCGCTCAGCGATCTCTTGGATCTGACCATAGCTCAAGAGTCCATCGAGATCGCCCAGGCACGAGTCGATTTGAGCAGAAAACGCCTAGACGCAGTGCGCAGCAGAGTCCAGAGCGGCCAAGCCGGGCAAACAGATCTCTTAGCAGCGCAGATCGAGCTGCGTCAGAGCGAGCTGAATTTGGCAAAGCTTCAGCGTAACTTCGCTCTCGCCCAAGAGAGATTTCTTGTGACCTATGGGTTTGAGAAAACACCTACCTGGCAAGCGCCAACTGTCAAGGCTGAGCTCACAGATCTCGCTGAAGTGCTCCTGCACTTAGAGATCACCCCTGAAGTCATCTCGAAAGATGCACAGGTGCGCCGTGCGACGCAGCAAGTTACAGAAGCCGAGCGTATCTTAAGCAAAGCACAACAAGATGCGCTCCCTCAACTAGGACTCACTGTAAACTACGATCCACAAAGCGCCGGCTGGGGCATCGGACTGAGTGTTCGCATCAGCTTTCTCACGGACCAAGCACTCAAGCTCGAGGAGGCCCAGCGGGCGCTCGCTGCAGCCCAACAGACACTCAAATCTACCAGAGAGACTGTCAGAGTCGAGCTACTCACCCAGCGCAACGCTTTGCAGGAAGCGTATAGTCAGCTTGACGTGCTGGCACTCCAGAGCGAGCTGATCGCTCTCCAACAAGTAATGAAGGAGCAGCAGCGTGAGCGCGGATTGCTCAGCGCTACAGATTGGGAGGCGTTTATCATCGAGAAACGCGAATTTGAGAACGAGCACCGCGCGGCTCTCTATAAGCTTGCCATAGCGTATCTGAGATACAAGAACTCATGGGGTTTGAGCTTCTCCTTGAAGGAGGTCTTCGATGAATAGAACTGTTAAATTACTGGGCGGAATCGTGCTGCTTGGTGCGATTGCTGCTCTAGGGTTTTACGGATATCAGAGATTCTTCGCATCTCCGGCGCAGATGGGCAGTGCGCGGAGCAGCGACCGCGCACGCGACTCGAATATAGCGATCGTCATGAAGAAAGATCTCGTGCGCACAGTTGCGGCATTCGGCGAAGTTTTTCCCAAAGAAGAGATCGTGTTGCGTTTCAAGACCAGCGGCATTGTCCAAGAGATCTTAGTGCGTGAAGGCGAGCGCGTCCAGAAGAATCAGATACTTGCTCGACTCAGCAACGCCCAACAAGAGCTGAAACTATTACAAGCCAAGAACGCTTATGAAGCTGCAAAGATCAGCGCACCACCGAGCGAAGTCCAGATCAAAGAACTGGAATACAAGATCGCTCAAGAAGAATACGAATATACGATCCTCAAAGCCCCCTGGGACGGCGACGTGATCGCCCTCCACGTCCAAGAGGGTGAGAGCGTCACCAACACGACGGATATTATAACGTTGCTCAACCGCGATGAGATATTCGTGACCGTAGATATAGACGAGGTCGACATCCGCGAGATCGCGCTGGGACAGAAAGCACGCGTCACTCTTGAAGCCTACCCAGATTTACGGTTCGCTGCCGAAGTGACGGCTATCAGTTATCGGGCTGTGGCCAAGGGAAGCACGAAAGCCGTCGCGGTGACCCTCAAGCTCTTGCAGAACGATCCGAAAATTAAGCCCGGCTTTTCTGCCAAGGCCGAGATCATCGTCGCTGAAGTCAAAGATGCCCTGCAAGTCCCGCTCTCAGCAATTCGCACTGTTGGGGGTAAAAGCTTCGTCGCTGTCGTCAAGGGCACAACCGTCGAGCAAGTTGAAGTGCGTGTCGGTCGGACAACGACGGAAGTCGCGCAGATTCTCTCAGGACTTCAAGAAGGGGATCGCATCTTAGCCGTCAACGCCACGACGCGCCAGAGTCAAACACAACAGCGCAACGTCCCCGTCGCGCCCTTTGGCTTCCCAGGACGGTGAGACGATGGGTGAGCTCTTTACTCTCCAAGACGTCACCAAAGTCTACAAGATGGACGAAGTCGAAGTCCATGCTCTCAACGGTATCAGCTGTACTATTCGGCAAGGCGAGTTCGTGGCGATCATGGGGCCATCGGGGTCCGGAAAATCCACAGTGATGCATCTGTTGGGGTGCTTGGACCGGCCCACATCAGGGCAGATCCTCCTTGAAGGGTTCGACCTTGCCCAAGCGACAGATAATCAGCTTGCGGAGATTCGCAATGCGAGGATTGGCTTTGTCTTTCAGCAGTTTAATCTCTTGCCCAGAGAGAGCGCGCTGCGCAACGTCGAGACCCCGGCGATCTATGCGGGGATGAGGCGCTCCGAGCGCGTGCGCAAAGCAAAATCACTACTTGAGCGCGTCGGCTTGGGGGATCGGCTCTTTCACTTCCCCTCCCAGCTTTCCGGGGGCGAGCGCCAACGGGTCGCTATCGCGCGGGCGCTCATGAATGATCCGGCTATCGTCTTGGCTGACGAACCGACAGGCAACCTCGACACCAAGACCGGCGAAGAGATCTTAGCTCTGTTTGAGAACTTACACAGAGAAGGGCGCACGGTCGTCTTAGTGACACACGATCGGCGCGTGGCTCAGTACGCCTCGCGAATTCTTCATATGCAAGACGGGCGCATCCTCAAAGAAGAGCGGGTGAATTGAAACCATGAGCTTTCTGGAGATGCTGCGCACGACTATAAATAGCTTGAGCGCGCACAAATTGCGCACGGCGCTCTCGGTCTTGGGGATTCTGATCGGCGTCGCATCGGTGATCGCGATGATCTCTGTTGGCCAGGGGGCAACATATGACATTCGCTCGCGCGTCGAGTCGCTGGGAGCAGATTTAATCACTGTCAGCCCAGCATTTCGCGTCGGGCGTGCAGGAGTCGCCAGCACCCAAACCACAGAGACGTTCACTCTGGAACTCGCTAACGAATTAGCGAAAGCCCCAGCAGTGCGTGACGTCGTGCCCGTCATTCAGACCAGCGGGACGATCAAATACAGAGATCGCAGCCTTCAGACAACGCTCGTGGGTGTGACCCCAGCGTACCCCAGTGTCGTGAATTATCTCATTGCTAGAGGCCGGTTCTTCTCCGCACAAGATTTAGAGAATTACACCAAAGTGCTGGTGCTCGGCAGCGAAGTGGCGCAGCAGCTCTTCCCCGACGAAGACCCCTTGGGCAAAGAAGTCGTGCTGGAGCGCGCGGGGACGCGCTTCTTGTTCACTATTATTGGCGTGATGACGAGTAAAGGGCAGCTCGGCTTTGGGCAATACGACAATAGAATTTATCTGCCGGTCACGACCGTCGCGCGGCGTATCACCGGAGACCGCACCGTGAATTTTTATAACTTGCGAGTTGCCAGCACCGACCAAGTCGATGAAGCCATTGCCCAAGTTGAGTTTATCTTATCTCGCAGAATTTCTAATTCCGAAGACTATCGCGTGCGCGCGCAGCAAGAGGTCATAGAAACAGTCAATCAGAACGCAGCGACCATGACATTTTTGTTGGGAGGCATTGCTGCAATTGCCCTCCTCGTTGGCGGCATCGGGATTATGAACATTCTCTTGGTCTCTGTTGTCGAGCGCACGCGAGAGATTGGGATTCGCAAAGCCCTCGGCGCGAAGCGCAGAGATATTCTTTTACAGTTTTTGACTGAGTCTGTGTTCGTGAGCGTGCTGGGGGGAGTGATAGGGTTGCTGATGGGCATTGGAGCAGCAGCGGTGATCGCGTCGTTCAGCAAATGGCCGCTGATTGTCCCATCGTATGCTATCTTTCTAGCCCTGGGGTTCTCGCTGATAGTGGGGTTGATCTTTGGGGTCTATCCGGCGGCGCGTGCAGCGCGGCTCGACCCAGTTGAAGCGCTGCGATATGAATAAAAAAACTGCTGAAAGCTGAGCGCTTATTTTCTGAACCCCGGCGGTTGCAGGGGAAGCTACGGATACTGCCCACCTTCGGGAGTCTTGAGAAACTCCAAGGCTGACGGACAGACATCGCCTAGCTCTTTTGCGCCACTAATTGTATTTTGCCTCCCCGTGATGAGTCCTTCAAAAGTTTTAGAAAGATAATAACCTTTTATATCACAAGCCTCTATCGCGAGAACCATCCCCCACCCTCTCTCAGATATCAAGTAGCTTTCTTCTACATGTAGGCGAGCGTTATCTACTAGCACCCCATGGCCATTTATGCTGAAGATTTTGACGCGCTGCAAGACAAGATCACTACCCTGATAAGCCTCTATTCCTGCACGATTAAGCGTAGTGACCTCAATCCGA
Source organism: uncultured Thermotogae bacterium (assembly GCA_964473325.1). Taxonomy (GTDB): domain Bacteria; phylum Bipolaricaulota; class Bipolaricaulia; order RBG-16-55-9; family DRXL01; genus JANXCC01. The sequence continues at coordinate 110,563 of CAYYOG010000002.1, read as the reverse complement.
GTATCGTACAGCCAGACTTTGGCACCGTTCATGGCTATGAGACGATCCAGAAACTCACCGCCGATGACTAGAGCTTCGCCAGGACCAACGAACAAAGCATAAGAAAATAGGCCATGCCTTCCCCCTACAATGCGAACGTTTATCATGATGATTCTAGCTTGTGGCTGCTCTGTTTTCCCCGCCACGGCGACCACCTCAATATCACCAGTCACATTCATATTCACGAGCGTGACTTGTGCTGATTTGCCCACCACTATATTCCCAACCAGAGTTAAGGCCTGGATGCTAGCATGAACACCGCTGATAAAGAGTCCCGAGTTGATCAAAACGGATTGTGGCTCATACCCGATCAAGTTTACGTTCCTCGGGATCGACAGTGCTTCCATGTATACGCCAGGCAAGATCACAATGGTAGCCCCATCGGCGGCAGCGTCGAGGGCATCTTGAATCTTGCTGAACTGACAAGTTGGTGGCCCTTGGGGGCAGACGATGATGATCTGTCCCCTATTGGTTAATTGGCCCATGTGATAGGTGCCACTGCGGTAAGCGCACTCGTTACTAGTAAGCCTGGCACTTTTGTCAAAGCTCTCATAGGGCCTCCTCTCTCTCAAAGGCGAGCTTGGCCAGGCCAGCGGTGCGCATAATCTCCTCGTTTTGCGCTCTTCCCCCCTGCTCCCTCGAGGCCCTGAGCGAGAGTAAGCGTCTTTGAGTGTTATCACTCTTATATGTAGCACAAATGGGGGGAAAAGCCAAGAGGGCGACACGAAGATCGCGTGTGGATCGGGATTTGGGTTTACTCTGTTGAGCTCATCGCCGCCCAAATCTTCTCTCAAGCTCTTCGAGCGAGTACGCTAAGACTATCGGTCGCCCGTGCGGGCAACTGTAGGGATTCTGGGTCTGCTTGAGCTGCCGAATCAGCTCTGTCATCTCTTCTGGGCGCAACAGCTTGTTCTTCACAACGGCGGCTTCGCACGCGACACGCGCTGCCAGCGTTTTGGCTAGCTCTTCGAGGCTCGGCTCAGCTTCACGCTCCAGCACCGCGAGCACACGCTCAATCGTCTCTGCAAATTCTCTCTTGCTCCATTCGCTGGTCAACACCTGAGGCCAATCGCGTAGAATAAACGTCCCGCCGCCAAAGCGCTCGATCCCCATACCCACGCGCTCGTCTAACTCTCGGAGATGCGCCGCAAGCAGTTCAGCCTTGTCTGGAGGCATCTCAATCGTGATGGGGATCAAGAGTCTCTGTCGAATGATTTTTTGCTCTCTGAGCTGCGCGAGAAGTTTCTCGTAGAGAATCCGCTCATGAGCGACGTGCTGATCGATGATCTCTAAGCCTGACTCAGTCTGAACTACAATATACGTCCCATGGAGCTGCCCCAGAACGCGAAAACTAGGCGCCGGCTCAGAAGTAGGAGCAGCTTGGCGCAACGCTTCGAGCTCGCTGCGCAGATCAAGCTGTTTGGTTGTAGGAGAGGGGATGGGTTCGCACGTTTGTGAGCTTGCGAGGCCCTCACCCCCGACCCCTCTCCCGTAGTGACCTACGGGAGAGGGGTGCCCACAAGGCGGGGTGAGGGCCCTTTCCAATCGCGGCACGGCATGAGCCGACGTCAATGCTTTGGTGATCGCTTGCTTGACGACCGCTTGCACTTTGATCGGTTCAGCAAAGCGCACTTCGGCCTTCTGCGGGTGCACGTTGACGTCGACAGCGCGCGGGTCGATCTCGATAAACAAAAAGATATAGGGGTATTGATCGCTCTTGATGGCGCTCTCATACGCTTGCGAGATCGCATAATTGATCTGAGAATCTTTGACGAAGCGCCCATTGACGAAGAGAAATTGTTCGGTGCGGTCGGAGCGCGTCAACTGTGAGGGGCTGACTAGACCGTGCACGGTGATGCCCGGAATCGCTGTGTGCACGTCGAGGAGAGCGCGGGCAAGTTCTGGTGTGTAGAGTTGAGCAACGGTCTGGCGCAGATCGCTACTGGGAGGGAGATCGAGCACAGTCTTTCTGTCGTGCTCCAGACGGAAGTGCGCGTTCGGGTACGCGAGCGCAAAGCGCTTCACCACACGCACGATGTGGAAGAACTCGGTCTTATTGGTTTTTAAAAACTTTCTGCGTGCAGGGACGTTAAAGAAGAGTTCGCGAACGTCTACGGTTGTTCCTCGTGCGCGTCCCGCAGCCTTCACGGTGAGCACGCGCCCGCCCTCGATCTCGACCTGGGCGCCTTCAGGAGATTCGGCGCTCTTACTTGTAATGATGGTCTTGGAGACTTCAACGATGCTTGCGAGCGCTTCCCCACGAAAGCCGAGTGTGCGAATATTATAAAGGTCTTCTTCAGAGGAGATTTTGCTGGTCGTATGGCGCTGAACAGCTAAGAGCAGATCTTCTCGGGTCATGCCCTCGCCGTCGTCAGCAACGCAGAGCCGGCGCTCACCCCCGCCTTCGACAACGAGCTCGATCTTCGTTGCCCCAGCGTCGAGAGCGTTCTCAATGAGTTCTTTGGCGACCGACGCCGGGCGCTCGATCACTTCCCCAGCAGCGATCTTGTTGACTACGTGGGCATCTAAGACCTTGACTTTCATGGGCACCCTCTGTCACAATAGCAAAAGCGCAGGAGGCTGACAAATCACGTGACGAAATATCTCTGGGTTCTTGGAATACTCGTGCTGAGCGTCGGGGCAACAGCGCAGGAGCGTGCGCCACGTTTGGGCATCGGCGCAAGCTGGATGGAGCTCGATAATTTTCAGGCGGCGTTGCCCACGCTCACTCTCTCTCAGAAGGTCTTGCTCTTTTCAGTTCGTGGGGAGACGCAGATTGATCTGGGACTGGCGTTGCGGTTAGCTGGGGGATGGGGCTTCGCCTTTGAGGGAAGCCCCTTGGGCATAGGGCACTACGAGACGGCGCTCGCGTTTCATTTTCCCTTCGGGCGGGCCAGCGCTTCTATTGAGCTGGGCTCTGGGATTTTGCACGTGGTGCAGGGCTCTGAGCAGGCGTGGCGGCTGACGGGCTGGGTCGGTGCTGGGGGAAGATTCTCGCTCTTCCCGAAAATATCTGTTTTCTTTGACGTCGTGCCCCTGGTACTGCTCGACTTCAGTCAGCAGAATCTGCCGTGGGTTTGGAGCTATCGCTCCGGAGTGCTCTGGCGGTTTTAGCCTGCCCGCCGCACGCGGATCGTCCCACCCGATTTGTGCGCTTCGTAGATTCTCTCTGCTGGCTCGCTCCCACGCACTAATTTAATGCTCCCTGTGCGCGAGACCGAGCCAATAAAGACCGGCTCGCCGTCGACTAAGATCTCGATGTTGCGCCCGCGCAGCGATGGGTCTAGGTCTAAAATCACGTGTCGGTCGCTGACCTCGATATCCACGTCCTGATGGACCGTTGTCTCCATCTCGTCGTAAGAGCGCACATCAAGCCTGATACCAAGATCAGCTTCGAGCTCCCGAATGCGGCTGCCCCCGCGCCCCAAGATTATGGGAATTTGATCCTCATCGACATAGAGCGTTGCCTGATTATCCGAGCGAATCTCGACAGTGAACGGGCCACGGATGATACGCCGCAGTTCATACTCCAATGCTTGCGCTGCTAGTCTCCACACAGGCTTTTCGCTCACGACTTCTTTGATCGGCATGACGACCACCTGCTCGCCAAAGCTATAGATCTCGTAGACCAACGCTTTGCTCTCAAACTGACGGATCTCGATCACCGGGCGAGCTAAGTCCGTATCGCCCATGCCGCTGGGGACTTTCACCGTGAACTCGACTTCGTAGATCTCTTTCACATCGCCGTCTTCAATGAAGACAACCGTATCTACGACTTGGGGGATCATCCCCAAATCGACGCGCCCAATAAGTCTTTGCACAGCGTCAATGCCCCGCGTGGCGTGCACCACCCCGATCATCCCTACGCCAGCGAGTCTCATATCTGCGAAGACCTTGAAGTCCTCGTCAACACGCATCTCGTCGAAGATCGTGTAGTCAGGGCGGACCAACAGCAACACATCGGCAGTTTTCTTCATCTCTCCAGCCAAGGCCGTGTATTGGGTGATCTCATCGGAGAGCTCTAAGTCTCGAGGCTTCTCCATGGTTTTGAGAATCCAGCCCGACTCTTGTAAGTACTCGGCGATCCCTTGGACAAACGTCGACTTCCCTGCCCCCGGAGCCCCAGAGACCAAGACGCCGCGCGAACGCTCCCGCAACCGCTCTTTCAAGAGATCTGCGTAGCGATACTCATCGAGCTTCTTGCGCACGATGGGCCGGACAATCGTGATCTCCAGCGCATCACTGAAGGGCGGGCGGGCAATAGCGATTCTCAAATTTTTGAGTTGGACTACCGTGCTGCCGCCGGCGTCCATCTCAATGAACCCTTCGGGGTGGCCCTTAGCGACCTCAACGATCTCGCGAGCCATTCTCTCTAATTCTTTTTCGGTCATGGGCTCGTCGCGCAACGGGACGACCTTCATGTGTCCTGGGGTGCCGCGCTTGGCTTTGGGGCGAGCTTTGGCACGTAGATGCACCGACATCGTTTGATCATCAAAGAACTGCATGATCGAGAGCTGCTCTAGGCCGCGGCCATCAGCAGCCGCCCCCAAGAACTGCATGGGCAGCCCTTGAGCTTCACTCACGATCGCTTGACTACGACTGCTCGTCAGCAAAATCGCGTTCTCTTCCTCGGCGACGGCGCGGACCATCGCGTGAATTTCTCCTGTCTCCATCAGTCGCAACGGATCGATCCTAGGCCGCTCCCCCTTGAAGACGAGCTCGATCTGTCCTTCCCATGCGAGCTGTTGCAATCGCTTTAATTCATTAAGCCCCGTGTAGCCCGTCTCCTGCCCGCGCACCGCTTGCGCTTCCAAGAGAGCCAAGACCGCCTTGGGCACAATGAACACAGCATTGGGGAATTTGTTTTGGCGAATCCCTTCAGTAATGCGTCCGTCGACAATGACACTCGTGTCCAGCACGTAACGCTCAGCCTTACTCGCTTCGGACATATCTCTCTCCTAATAGAGCTGCAACTTGCTCTAAGAATTCTTTGTCTCTCTTGGTGAACGCGTGGAGCGCATCGCTGTCGATATCGATCTCTCCAATCACTTGTGAACCTTTGAAGATGGGCACGACAATCTCCGACTTCGTATACGGGAAGCACGCCAAGTATCTGGGATCAGCGGTAACGTCGCCGACGATCACAGTTCTCTTCTCTTGGGCAGCCAGACCGCAGATCCCCTTCCCAATGGGGATTTTGACATGCTGAGTCGCTTCAGGGCCATCCCAAGCTTTTAAGACCAACTCATCGCTTTCGAGCATATAGATGCCGACCCAGTTATAGTGGGCGACGTTCCTACGCAAAAAAGAGACGACCCTTGGCAATGCCTGTACAAAATCCAATCCCATGACCTCTTGTCGCAAGGAACTTAGCAAGTCCATGACATCTCAAGCATATCACTAAGATCCGGGTACCTGCAAGGGGAGGAGATACGTGAGGACGCGCTTGACGCCCTGCGCCGCGTGCAGTATCATTCCCCTGGTGCAATTCTGTTCTTAATATCTATCTGGAGGTGGCCTGCTTATGCCAAAGTATGGGAGACTGACTGACCCATTAACCCTCGAAGCTGATGTCTTGAGATTCTGGGAGCAGGCCATCATTGCGAACAAAAGTCTCAGTCGCAACGAACAGAACAGGGCAACGAAGCGCTTCGTCTTCTACGAGGGCCCCCCAACAGCGAATGATAAGCCCCACTTTGGGCACCTCATCCCCCGCGTCTATAAAGATCTCTTCCCAAGATACAAACTGATGCAGGGCTATCACGTCATCAAGAAAGGGGGCTGGGATACCCACGGCCTGCCCGTCGAGCTCAAGGTCGAAAAAGAGTTGGGACTTAATAGCAAGCGCGAGATCGAAGCCTTTGGCGTCGAAGCGTTTGTCAAGAAGTGCAAGGAGAACGTCTGGAAATTCAAGGGCGAGTGGGAGCGTTTCGATCCCAGAATGGGCTTCTGGTACGACCAAGAGCACGCATATGTCACGTATACGAACGAATATATCGAATCAGTCTGGTGGGCGCTCAAGAAGATCTGGGAGAAAGGCTTGCTCTATAAAGGGCACAAAGTCTTGCCCTACTGCCCGCGCTGCGGCACAGCGTTAAGCTCCCACGAAGTCGCCCAAGGCTACGAGACGACCAAAGACCCGTCGATCTTCTTCAAGCTCAGAGTTCGTGAGCTTAAAGACACGTACTTTCTTGTCTGGACGACCACCCCCTGGACTGTGCCCAGCAACGTCGCTTTAGCGGTCGGGCCCAGCTATACATACGCCAAAGTGAGAGCCGGCCCGGAGATCTTCATTCTCGCTCACGAGCTCGTGGAGCAAGTCTTAGGGAAGCAGAGCTTTGAGATCGTCGGCACAGTGCGCGGGGCAGATCTTGTGGGCTGGCGCTACGAGCCCGCGTATAAACTCACCGATGACCCCAATGCGTATCGTGTCGTCGCAGCGGACTTCGTCTCATTGGAAGAGGGCACAGGGATCGTCCACATCGCGCCAGCTTTCGGTGAGGAAGACTATCAAGCTGGACAGACCGAGGGGCTGCCCTTCGTCAACCCTGTCGATCTAGAGGGCAAATTTACCAAAGAATTTCCGTTGGCCGCAGGGCAGTTCGTTAAGGACGCCGACGCAGTGATCATCGAGGACTTACAGCGACGCGGCGTGCTCTATAAATCGGGCAAGTACGAACACGAGTATCCGTTCTGCTGGCGGTGTAAAACACCCTTGCTCTACTATGCGCTCGATTCGTACTTCATCAAGACGACTGCCAAGCAAGAAGAGATCATCGAAAATAACAAACAGATTCACTGGCACCCGGAGCATTTTCGTGAGGGGCGCTTTGGCAATTTCTTAGAGACCATGAAAGATTGGGCGCTCTCGCGGGATCGCTACTGGGGAACGCCATTGCCCTTGTGGGCCTGCGAGCAGTGCGAGAGAGAGCATTGCGTCGGCAGCCGTCAAGAACTCGTAGACCTAGCTCTTGACAAGGAGAAGGCGCGCACCGTCGAGTTCCATCGCCCTTGGATCGACGAGATACTCTTACAGTGCCCGTGCGGGGGCCTGATGCGCCGCGTCCCCTATGTGATCGATTGTTGGTTCGACTCCGGAATGATGCATACTGCCCAATGGCATTATCCCTTCGAGAACCACGAGCTCTTTGAAGAACAGTTTCCTGCAGACTTCATCGCCGAAGGAATTGATCAGACGCGCGGGTGGTTCTACTCGCTCTTAGTCACAAGCACGCTGCTTTATGAGGAGAAGCCCTATCCCCATCCGTATAAGCACGTCGTCGTCACAGGGATGGGTTTGGACGAAGCGGGCAAGAAAATGTCCAAGAGCTTGGGCAATGTGCTTGATCCTTGGGATGTCGTTAATGTCTATGGAGCTGACGCCGTGCGCTGGTTCTTCTACGCGGGGAGCGCCCCGTGGCGCGACCGCCGGCTCGATCCCAAAGATATTATCGAGACGCGCGGGGTCTTAGAGACGGTGCGCAATGTCTATAGTTTCTTTGCGCTCTACGCGGGGATCGATCAATTCGATCCCTCGCGACACACTGTCTCTTCAGACAAGCGCGCCCTGCTGGATCGCTGGATTCTCTCGAGGCTACAACACGCTGTCCGCGAGACGACTCATGCTCTCGACGAGTACGACCCGGTGGCAGCAACCCAAGCCATAGCGACTTTCGTCGATGAGCTCAGTAACTGGTACGTACGCAACTCGCGTGCACGCTTTTGGGGCAGCACTTGGACTTCTGATAAGACTTCGGCGTTTGTCACGCTCTACGAAGTCTTGCTCACACTAGCCAAGCTGCTGGCGCCATGTGTGCCCTTCTTAGCTGAAGCGATCTATCAGAACCTCAAGACGGACCAGATGCCCGAGAGCGTTCACTTGAGCGATTGGCCACAAGTCAATGAAAGCCTCCGCGATCTAGAGATCGAGAACCACATGGCATTCGCACGCCAGGTCGTCACTGCAGGCTTGCAGGCGCGCAACAAGGCGCAGATCAAAGTGCGCCAGCCCTTGGCCCTGGCAGTCGTACTTACTGATAATCCGCCGCTTGACTCAGAGTACCAACGGCTCATCTGCCACGAGCTGAACGTCAAAAATCTCGATTGGCTGAATCGAGATCAGCCCTTCGAGTTCTATACGCCCAAGCTCGACTATGAAAAATCTGCGCTGGGGAAGGACCTGCGCGGTCTAGCCCCCAAAGCTGTTCATGTCCTGGAAGAACTCAACAAAGCCGAGCACGAAAAGCGTGTGCAGCTCGCCCAAGAGCTCAAAGCCCAGAAAAAGCTGCGCCTGACCATAGAAGGTCAAGAGATTGAGCTTTCCGAGGGCACGCACGTCCGAATCGTCTTGCACCCCCGCGGGGGATTCGTTGAAGGAAGCGAAGAAGATGTGAGGGTGCTGCTCGACACGCGCATCGACGAGGCACTGCGTCAAGAGGGCTTGGTGCGCGAATTCGTGCGCTTAGTACAAGAATGTCGGAAAGAAGCGGGCTTTGAGGTCTCTGATCGCATCGAACTCTACTACGAAGCCGACCCAGAAGTGCAGGTGGCTCTTGAGAAATTTGCCCAGAGCGTTCAAGAAGAGACACTCGCGGTCACGTTGCAGCACAACAGCTCTTTTGAAAGAGTCGAGTTCAGCAAGGAGCTCGATGTCAATGGACGAAGAGCCAGGATCGGCCTCGTACGCACGCGATGATCTATTCTATTGAGCGTTTTGCCCAGCTTGGCTCGACCAACGACTATCTCAAAGCGCGTGCGCAGTCTGGCGCGCCTGAGGGAACTGTTATTATCGCTAAAGAGCAAACAGCGGGCAAAGGGCGCTTAGGACGGAGCTGGACCTCGCCCCAGGGCGGTGCGTGGTTTTCGCTCTTGCTGAGGCCGCCGATCCCCCTTGAGCAAGCGGGCTGTATCTCTGTTCTTATTGCCGTCTCACTTGCGAAAGCTCTTCGAGAACATTGGGGAATTCCCGTGGGCGTCAAGTGGCCCAATGATCTGTACGTCAGAGATAAAAAACTTGGGGGAATCTTGATCGAGCTGAGCAGCTACTCAGATAAAATCGAGTGGCTCATTGCGGGGATCGGCGTTAACGTCAATAACGAGCCTCCCATACAGACGCGCGTTCCGGCGACGTCGCTCGCTCGTGAGCTGGGTAAAGCTATAAATCTAGAAGAGTTTTTTGCCGTCGCCCTCGACGCTATCGCCCGCGATTACGGGAGATTTCTCTTGGAGGGGTTTGAATTTGTGCGCAAAGAATGGCAAAAACTTTCCGTGCTTCCCCAGCGCATCGAGGTCGAGTCAGATACAGAGAGATTCGACGCCGACGTGCTTGGACTCTCTCCGTTGGGTAAACTCATCGTGCGCACACAAGAGCGTGTGCGCGAGCTCACCAGCGAGGAAGTGACTCTATGCCCGCTACAGCCGTCTTAGGAGCCCAGTGGGGCGATGAGGGCAAAGGGAAGATCGTGCATCTGCTCGCGCGCGATGCCGATTACTGCGTGCGTTTTAACGGGGGCACCAACGCGGGGCACCGCGTCGTCACGAGTCGCATTCCCGCTTTGGTCGGCGCTGATAGCAGTGAGACACCTAGCGAAACGCAAGAGTTCAAGTTTCATCTGATTCCTTCCGGAGCACTTCACGAAACCTGCGCCGGGGTCCTAGCCCACGGCATGGTCATTGATCCCTATGCGCTCGTGCAAGAACTCAACGCGTTGCGCGAGCTGCGCGGCAGCGAGCCCCAGATCTATATCAGCTCCAACGCCCATCTGCTCTTGCCGTATCACCCCATAATTGAAAGACTGGAGGGCTCACAGTCAGCCCTGGATACGACAGCCAAGGGCATCGGCCCAGCATACCGCGACAAAGCCGCGCGCATTGGGCTGAGAATGTCCGATTTGCTCTTTCCCCAGAAATTCTCAGAGAAGCTCTCAGCGATCTTAGAACGCTATCACAAACTCTGGCCCGATAATCCAGAGCTCAAGCGCCTGCAAGCTCCACACCTTGCCAACGAAGTGCTCACGCTCTCCGAGGGCTTTCGCGAGCGGATCGTCGACACCGTGCGCCTGCTCAACGACGCGTTGGATCAGAATAAATATCTAATCTTTGAGGGCGCCCAAGCGGCCCTGCTCGACCTCGATCTGGGAACGTATCCGTATGTGACGTCATCGACCGCGACCATTGGGGGAATCGGCTCAGGGGCTGGAGTGCCGCCACAGCACGTCAGTCGTGTCATCGGCGTTGCGAAAGCCTACGCGACACGTGTAGGCCACGGGCCCTTCCCAACCGAAGCTCTTGACAGCGCCGGGGAGCACTTGCGCATCCAAGGAAATGAGTTTGGCACGACCACGGGGCGGCCGCGCCGGTGCGGCTGGCTTGACTTAGTCGCCCTGCGCTACGCAGCTATGATCAACGGCTTCACCGAGATCGCTTTAACAAAGCTTGATGTGCTGACGGGCTTCGACGAGATCCCCATAGCGACAAGCTATCGCTATCACGGGCGCGTGCTCTATGATTTCCCAACCGTCTGTGAGATCCTCCAAGAATGCGAACCCATCTATGAAAGGCTTCCGGGTTGGCAGGAATCGCTCTCCGAATGTCGAGATTTCTCAGATCTCCCCGAAGCTGCCCAACAGTACGTCCGCGTGATCGAAGATGAGCTCGGGGTTCCTATCTCGATGGTCTCCATTGGCCCTGGCGAAGAGCAAAATCTCTGGAGATAGAATCTCCCGCAAGAGATCGAAGTTATTACAGGCTTGACTTTGGCCCTCTAAATGATCTATAATAAAAAGCTTACGAGGCTTAAAGGGGGGCTCATGAGCAAGGTGGTGCGCGCACTGAGCGGGAGCTTGGTCGGCCTCACGGCAGCCGGCTCTGTCTGCTTAGCTCAGCAGAAAAGTTCCTACCAGCTCAACGGCCAAGAGATGGTCTTCATCTTGTTGCTCGTGGCTTTTGTCATTGGCGGTTGGGTTGGCTACGAATGGATTCGCAAGGGAAGAACTGTATAGATTATTGATATTCCAGGGAGCCACTGAGGGCGTCATCATCCCTACCTCATCCCTGGAAGCGACCTGATCAGGGTTTCCCGTCAGGTCGGAACCCCCTTTCCCGCGGGACGGTCCCCCCAGGCCGTCCCGTTCTCATTGGGCCTCTCCCCAATTTTTGATAATGATCAATAACAGCCGTGACAAAAATCATAGCTTGAACGACTCAAGCCCCGTAAGATAGAGCCAAGTGAGTACGAAAGGGGGCTTTATGAGAGTCACACTCAGCCCACAGCAAGAGACAATACCCGCAGTCTACCAGGAGATCCATCCCCCACTCGATAAGCTGACAGCGACCCTCGAAGCTGATCGGTGCTTAGAATGTGGTGGGCCGTACGCACCCGCGCCCTGTGTGAATGCTTGTCCGGCACGTGTTCCCGTGCCCCAGTTCATCCGCGCGATCCGCGAGGGCCGCCCCGAAGAGGCCGCTCGCCTCATCTTTGAAGCCAATATCTTGGGAGGCAGCTGCGCCCGCGTCTGCCCCGTCGAGGAGCTCTGCGAGGGCGCGTGCGTGCTGACTAAAGAAGGACGACGTGCCGTCTCTATCGGGCGCCTGCAACGATACGCTACGGACGTAGCACTCTCTCGTCAATTAAATTTCTTTTCTCGTCCGGCGTGGAAGCCCCGAAGCGTCGGGGTGATCGGCGCAGGACCAGCGGGGCTTGCCTGCGCCGCAGAGCTCGCCAAGATGGGCTACGATGTCGTGATCTACGAGAGCCAAAGGGAGCCCGGAGGCTTAATCACCTCTGCTATCGCGCCCTATAAACAACTCAAAGACCCGCTGCCTGCGGAAGTCGCTATGATCGAACGCTTGGGCGTCAAGCTCCATTATGGAGTCACTGTCGGCAAGGATATTGCTCTTGAGGAGCTGGAGCAGCACCATCAGGCGATCTTCCTCGGTGTCGGGCTAGGTGCTGATACCAAAGCACGTATTCCTGGGGAAGACCTGCCCGGCGTGTGGGAGTCACTCAAGTTTATCGAGTTCATTAAGAGTGGGCGCTTCCCTAGGATTGGCCCAACGGTCGCGGTCATTGGGGGCGGCAACACGGCTATTGACGTGGCGCGCGAAGCGGTGCGCCTTGGTGCCACTAACGTGATGGTCCTCTATCGCCGCACTGAGGACCAGATGCCTGCATTCAAACATGAAGTGAAAGCCGCGCGCAGAGAAGGGGTGCACTTCTACTTCTTGACGGCTCCGGTGCGCTTCATAGGCGACGGCAAGGTCCGCCGGATCGAGTGCATTCATATGAAGCTAGGAGCTCCAGACAGATCCGGCCGCCCAGCTCCTGAGCCCGTCCCCGGGACAGAATTCACCCTCGAGGTCGACACAGTCATCAAAGCGATTGGGCAAGAGCGGCGCGTCGAGCTCTTCCAAGCGTTGGGGATAGCAACAGAAGGCGGTTTGGTGAGAGTGAACGAGTATTTCCAGACAAGCCGAGAGAGATTCTTTGCTGGCGGCGACTGCGTCAACGGCGGCGCGACGGTCGTCGAAGCCGTGCGGCACGGCAAGATCGCTGCTCAAGGGATTGCGCAGTTTCTCGCGAAGGGGTGAGCTCAATGATCGAGATTCGTTGGCATGGGCGGGGCGGCCAGGGGGCTAAGACGGTCTCGCAGCTTTTAGCCGGGGCTGCTCTCCGCAGTGGACGCTATGCCCAAGCCTTCCCTGAATACGGCCCAGAGCGCAGCGGTGCCCCCGTGAAAGCGTTCAATCGCCTCGATACCAAAGAGATTCGATTACATTGCAGCATCTATGAGCCCGATATCGTTGTGGTGCTTGATCCCACACTCTTGCACGCCAAGGAAGCTCGAGTTACGGAGGGACTAAAACGCCACGGTATTCTCTTAGTGAACACAGCTCAACCAGCAGAAGAGATCCGGGCACTCACCGGATTCTCCGGGAAGATCATCACGCTCGACGCGGAATCTGCGGCGCGTTCAGTGGGGGCGCGCTTCGCCAACGTCGTGATGTTAGGGGCGCTGGCGCGCCTGCTCGGCGATATAGCCCTAGAGGATCTCGAGCAAGAATTCGTGAAGCTGTTCGGCGAGAAGGCATTAGCGACCAACGTTGCGGCGCTGCGCGCTGGCTTCTCAGCTATAACAGAGAGCTTAGGCCAAGGGGCATTGGAGGCGACAGCATGAAGCGCTATCAAGAGTTACCCATCGGTGGGGTTATCCCCGGCGGGGCCACGCCCCATCTCGTACAGACGGGAGGCTGGCGCTCCGGCAAACGACCAGGCTTCAACGAAAAGCTCTGCATTAACTGCCTGCTCTGTTGGGTACACTGCCCCGAAGCGACGATAATAGTCGAGGGCACACAGATGCGCGGGATCAGCTATGATCACTGCAAAGGGTGCGGGATTTGCTCGCAGGCTTGTCCCACAGGCGCTATTCTCATGGTCGAGGAAGCCAAGGACGAGCCTACCCCCTCCTCAGCGAAAGCAGGTGAAGAAGTATGCGTGTAGCCACAGCACCTGCAGAGCTCGCCTTAATCACAGGAGCAGAAGCAGCAGCACACGCGATGCGCCAACTCCATCCCGATGTCGTGCCCGTTTACCCCATCACGCCTCAGACCCCGATTATCGAGACGTTCGCTCAATTCGTCGCCGATGGTCTGTGCGATACCGAGATTATTAACGTCGAGAGCGAGCACAGCGCCATGAGCGCTGCGGTGGGGGCATCATGTGCTGGCGCGCGCGTGATGACCGCGACCAGCTCACAAGGCTTAGCTTTAATGCTCGAGATCGTCTACATTGCTGCGTCGATGCGATGTCCTATCACGATCGCCGTGGGCAGCCGGGCACTCTCTGGGCCCATTAATATCCACTGTGATCACTCCGATAGCATGATGGCCCGAGACGCAGGGTGCGTCCAGCTCTTCGCGGAAAATGCCCAAGAAGCGTATGACCTGATGATCATCGCGCAACGCCTGGCCGAAGACCGACGGGTTCTGCTTCCCGCCATGGTGATGCAAGACGGATTCACAATTACGCACTCCGCCGAGCCGGTCGCGCTTCTCCCAGACAAAACCGTCACAGAATTTGTGGGAGAGTATGAGCCGCTCTACCCGCTCCTCGATGTAGACCACCCCACTACCCAGGGACCATTTGCACTGCCCGATTATTACTTTGAACTCAAACGCCAGCAAGTCGACGCCCTCGAGGCTGCCCGGACTGTCTGGCTCGAATTGCAAAAGAAGTTCGCAGAGATCTCAGGCCGCCGCTATGAAGGCTTCTTTGAAGAGTATAAACTGAGCGATGCCGAGTATGTCTTGGTGATGTTAAGCTCGACGGCAGGGACAGCAAAAGTCGTCATCGATCGGCTGCGGCGCAAAGGGATCAAGGTCGGGCTGATCAAGCCCTGGGTCTTCCGCCCCTTCCCTGCCGCAGAGATCGCGCAAGCGCTCGCAGGCAAGCGCGCCGTCGCCGTCTTAGACCGCGCGATCTCGCTGGGCAGTTGGGGACCACTCTATGTGGAGATCACCGCCGCGCTGGGACGGTATCTTCAGAAGAAGCCCGTGCTCTATAACTATATCTATGGGTTGGGCGGACGCGATACGCCGCCGGCACTGGTAGCGTCCGTTATAAACGATATGCAGAACGAAGCTGACCCAAAGGTGCTGCGTTACTTGGGCTTGCGGGAGTGATCTTCTATGCCCAATACCAAAGAGCTTGCACAACACGAAGAAGTCCAGAAGCGGTTCACGGGAGCCCATGCGCTCTGTGCCGGCTGTGGTACCCCTATCTGTGTACGCACGATTCTCAACGCCATTGAAGAGCCCGTCGTGGTCATCAACGCGACAGGGTGCTTAGAAGTCGCGACAACGCGCTATCCGACGACGGCATGGAACGTCCCGTGGATCCACGTAGCGTTTGAGAACGCTGCCGCCGTCGCAAGCGGCGTGGAGACGGCTTATAGGGCCTTGCGGCGACGAGGCAAGATCTCCAAAGAGATTCGGTTTGTCGCGTTTGCCGGCGACGGTGGCACGTACGATATTGGGTTGCAAGCGCTCTCTGGGGCGCTCGAGCGCGGCCATAGATTCATCTATGTCTGCTACGACAACGAAGCGTATATGAACACAGGAAATCAGCGTTCAGGGGCTACACCACTTGGGGCGCAGACAAGCACAGCCCCTGTGGGCGCAAAGAGCTTTGGCAAGCTCCAGCGCCGCAAGGACCTCACAGAGATCGTTGCAGCGCATCGCATTCCGTATGTTGCTCAAGCGTCCATTAGCAATTGGTATGACCTCGCGGTCAAGGCACGTAAAGCTGCCTCCGCCGATGGCCCAGCGTTTCTCAACGTGCTGTCCAGCTGCCCGCGCGGGTGGGGCCATTCCTCAGATCAGAGCGTCCATATCGCTCGCTTAGCCGTCGAGACATGCTATTGGCCCCTCTATGAGATCATTGATGGCCGATGGCAACTGAACTATATCCCGGAAGAGAAGCTCCCGATCACGGAGTGGCTATGCCTACAGAAGCGCTTCGCGCATCTGTTTGAGCCAGCCAACAAAGAGCTTCTCATAGAGATTCAACAGCAAGTCGATGAGGACTGGGAGAAGCTCCTGCGCAGGTGTGAACGATATGAAGCACTATAAGCAGAACGGGTTTTTCTTAGAGATTGAGCCGCGACGCTGTAAGGGATGTGGGGTGTGCATCCAGAGCTGCCCCATGCAAGTCTTGATACTCAACGACGAAGGGAAAGTGGAAGCGAAAGAGCTCGCTCGCTGTGTCTTCTGCGGCATCTGTGAGCAGCGCTGTCCCGACTTTGCCATCGCTGTGCACAAGGGCAAAGTCTTACAGCCATCACGTGTATGAAAGAACCAGAGCTTGTCCAAGGCAATGAAGCGTGTGCCCGCGGGGCGCTCTACGCGGGCTGCCGGTTTTTTGCGGGATATCCTATCACGCCCAGCAGCGAGATCATGGAATATCTCGCCCGGGAGATGCCTAAGGCCGGCGGCATCTGCCTTCAGATGGAAGACGAGATCGCTTCGATTTCAGCGGTCCTTGGGGCTTCATGGGGTGGAGCCAAAGCGATGACGGCCACCAGCGGGCCGGGGTTCTCGCTCATGCAAGAATCGATTGGCTACGCGGCGATCACCGAGACGCCGTGCGTCATCGTTGATGCGCAGCGTTGGAGCCCTAGCACCGGTCAGCCGACGAAAGCTGCTCAGGGTGACGTCATGCAAGCGCGCTGGGGCACCCACGGCGATCACCCCGTTATAGCATTGACAGCATCATGGGTGCGCGAGGTTTTCGAGATGACCGTGCACGCCTTCAACCTCTCAGAGCGATACCGTGTCCCGGTCATATTGCTCTTGGATGAAGTCTTAGCACACTTACGCGAGAACGTGATCTTGCCCGAACCCGGAGAGCTTGAGGTGATCTCGCGCCAGCGCCCAGAGCGCATAGAAGACTTCAAGCCCTTCGCCAACGAGATGATGCTGAACTTCGGGGAAGGCGGGCATATTATGGTCACAGGGATGGCCCACGACGAGCTTGGCTTTCCCACGCAGGGCAAAAAGGCCGCGGAACAGCTCCAACGGATCGTCTCCAAGATCGAGAGCCGTGCAGAACAGTTAGCGCGCTATCGTGCGCAGTTCATCGACGACGCCGAGGCTGTTATCATTAGCTATGGCATTACCAGCCGAGCCGTCGAAGCCGCCGTAGCACTGATGCGCGCTCACGGCATAGCTGCGGGCTTTCTTGATTTGAAGACGCTCTGGCCCTTCCCTGAGAGACTGATTCGCTCATGCACGGAGCACGCGCAGTACGTGCTCGTGCCAGAGCTCAATCTCGGACAATTGGTGCGCGAAGTCGAGCGCACTGTGGGAGGACGCGCTCCGGTGGAGCACCTCGGTCGAGTCGACGGCTATCTCATCACCCCTCAGGAGATTTATCAGCGTGTACAAGAGCGATTAGGAGTGAGCCATGGCGTACGATCTCCTTAAAGAATATCTGCGCGTCGAGAGACTCCCTCATGTGTGGTGTCCCGGCTGCGGGCACGGCATGATCACTCACGCGTTAGCGAGCGCGATGGCGGAGTTGGAACTAGATCCCGATCAGACTGCTGTGATTGGAGGGATTGGCTGCTCCGGACGCGCCGCGTTTCTTTTCGATATGGACACGATGCACACGACTCACGGCCGGGCGATCGTCTTTGCTACGGGGCTGAAGCTCGTGCGCCCTCAGCTGACCATTGTACTCACATTAGGTGACGGCGATGCCGTGGGGATCGGAGGCAATCACTTCATTCACGCGTGCCGCCGCAACTTAGATCTCACAGCAATTATCTATAATAATTGTATCTACGGGCAGACGGGCGGGCAAGTCGCGCCAACGACCCCTGCGCACAAGAAGAGCACGACCAGCCCGTATGGGAATTTAGAACACCCCTTTGATATTGCGCGCTTAGCGATAGCCGCCGGAGCAACGTATGTCGCTCGCACCACGAGCTTCGATTTCCCCGATATGGTAAAATTTATCAAGCGCGGCATCACCCATAGGGGGTTTGCAGTCATCGAAGTGCTCACGCATTGTCCAACGTACTACGGGCGCTTAAACGATATGCGCGACCCTTACGAAATGTTGCATCGGCTCAAAGAGCTTACTGTCCCCATCGAGGAATGGGAGCAGCTGACTGAAGAAGAGCGCGCTGGTAAAATAGTGATCGGGGAATTGCACTATCAGGAGCGTCCGGAGTTTGTGGAGAGCTATTATGAGCTGATAGCGCAGATGCAGAGCCAGCAGGTGAAGATGGATGGCCGCTAAGCAAATCCAGCTCAGTGGGGCTGGGGGCCAGGGGCTCGTCTTAGCAGGGATTATCTTAGCTGAAGCAGCGATGCGCGACGGTAAGAACGTCGCTGTCGCTCAGAGCTACGGCCCAGAAGCTCGCTTGGGAGCTAGCAAAGCCGAAGTCATCATCTCGACGGAGAAGATCGCTTACCCCCAAGTAACACGGCCTGATATTCTGCTCTGTCTCTCTCAGGACGCTTTCGACAAATATTTCCCTGCAGTAGACGAACATACCTTGGTTGTGATAGATTCGACCCAAGTGCACGAGAAGACTCAGACGAAAGATAATCTTATAAAGCTGCCGCTGCTGCGCGCAGCTGTGGAGCACGTGGGCAACAAGTTGGTCACGAACATCGTCGCATTAGGGGCACTCAATGCCTTGACAAACTTGGTCTCATGGGAGAATCTTGAGAAGGCTGTAACGCAGCGCACGCCTGCAAAGTTCCGTGAGCAGAACCTGCGTGCCTTAGCAGTTGGTCGTCAATTGGCCCAGAACACTATCACCAGACAGACAAAGGAGGTCTGATCTATGGCAACAACAGCAGAGGCCAAACGAAAAGGCGAGCTGAAGATGCTCGAGACCGCGCGGTACTTCTTCGACGTGGCCGCCAAGAAGCTCAAGCTGGAGGACAGTTTGATAGAGTTCTTGCGGTATCCCAAGCGCAAGCTGATCGTCAATTTCCCTGTGCGCCTGGACAACGGCCGCGTTGTCACCTTCGAGGGCTATCGCGTCCAGTGTCATCCGGTGCTCGGGCCGGGCAAGGGCGGGATTCGCTATCACCCCGATACGAATCTCGAAGAGGTCGAGGCCCTCGCCGTGCTCATGAACTGGAAGTGCGCTGTGGCGGGACTGCCCTTCAGCGGCGCTAAGGGGGGCATCAAGTGCAACCCCAAGGAGATGTCCGTTGGGGAGCTGGAGCGACTGACACGGCGCTATACCGCGGAGATCGCGCCGATCATCGGCCCAGAATTGGATATCCCCGCGCCCGACGTCTACACCAGCTCCCGCGAGATGGCCTGGATCGCTGACACGTTCAGCATGCTTCATGATGGGGAATTCATCCCAGGGGTGGTAACGGGCAAACCTATCCTCGTGGGAGGCTCTCTGGGACGCGAGACTGCTACGGCTCGCGGTGGCTTCTTCTGCTCCCTCGAAGCGCTCAAGCATCTCAAGATGGAGCTCAAAGGCGCGACAGTTGCCATCCAGGGCTTTGGCAACGCCGGCTCGTACTACGCCCAGTTCGTCCAGGAGTCCGGCGCGAAGATCATCGCGATCAGTGACTCCAAGGGCGGCATCTACAACAGCAAGGGCTTGGACTACAAAGCCGTGTTGGACTTTAAGAAAGAGACGGGTACTGTCGTGGGCTTCAAGGGCACGGACAAGATCACTAACGAAGAGTTGTTGGAACTGCAGTGCGATATCTTAGCGCCGTCGGCGTTGGAAGACCAGCTCCATGAGCGCAACGCTCCGAAAGTCAAAGCGAAGATCATTTGCGAGCTGGCCAACGGCCCCACGACCCAAGAGGCCGATGCCATCTTGCACGAGCGCGGGATCTTCGTCATCCCTGACATCTTGGCCAGCGCCGGAGGCGTGACGGTCAGCTACTTCGAATGGGTGCAAGATCTCTACCGCTACTTCTGGAGCGCTCAGGAAGTCGATGAGCGCCTCAAGCTCTTTATTACGGAGGCGTTCAAGCGCGTCCTCGACATGCACCTCAAGCAGAAGGTCGACATGCGCACGGCGGCGTTCATGACGGCCGTGTCTCGTGTTGCCGAGGCCGCGCGCGCTCGCGGGCTGTTCCCGTAAAGCTCCTTACAGATACAGCACAGAAGGGTCAGCGCTCTAGCTGGCCCTTCTGTTTTGCTGAACTGTTTGCCAGACACCAGCCAAGACGATTGCTCCCCCCAATACTTGAAGCCACGTGACGGGTTCGCGCAACACGAGAAAAGCCAGCGCGAACGTGACGACAGGGACGATATTATTAAAGATCGCAGTACGCGCTGCCCCAAGCTGTTGAATACTGTAAGACCATATGAGATACGCTAAAGCTATAGAGAGACAGCTGGTATAGAGAATGCTCCCGTATACAGAGGGCGGGAGAGCACGCCAGTCTAACGAGATCAAGTCAGCTATAGCGAAGGGCCACAGCCATGGGACTCCCACCAGAAGCCCAACGGCAGAGACATGCAGCGCTGAGTATCGCTCTAATAATCTTTTGGAAAGCACAGTATAACTCGCCCAACAGATCGCTGCACCCAGCGTGATTATATTGCCTACTATGGGGTCTTTGACTACCGAGGTATTGCCTCTCACTAACGGGCTACCGAGTGTAACGAGTATTACACCCGTAAAAGCGATCAAAATTCCTAACCAAGTCTTTTTGGAGATCTTCTCCCAGCCTAAAGCCATCGCTAATAGTGCTGTCCAGACGGGGATTGTTCCAATCAACAGCGATGAGATTGCCGACGTTGTCAAGTCCAACCCGACAGCAAAAAGAATTTGATAGAGCGCGTTCCCCAGCACCCCCACGCCCAAGAGCTGAAGCCAATCACGCATGGGCATCCTGTTCGAGCGCTCGCGGGAGAGCCAGATCATCCCAAGGACTAAAGTTGCTACGGTCATGCGCACCGCGTTAAACGCCAACGGGGGAAACTCACGGAAGGCCGCTTTCATCACGATGAAATTTGTCCCCCAAATGAAGACGACCAGCACTAAGAGCAGTTCAGCGAGGCGTTCTGGGCTTTTGCGCACGGGAGAGATTATAGCGTAGAAAGCCGTGGTGATCCATCCCTACTGCTTGGTTGCATCTTTTCGCACCCTGCGCTAAACTCACCCCGTCTATGAAGCGTTTGACTATCGCAGAACAGCTTCAGTTTCTCAAGCGCCGCGCCGCGGATATCATCCCGGAGAGCGATCTCGTTAAAAAATTAGAGCGCTCCGCGCGTACCGGCAAGCCTCTCAGAGTCAAGCTGGGCGTTGATCCCACCAGCCCCGATATCCACATCGGGATCGGGATTGTCTTACAGAAGCTGCGCGACTTTCAAGATCTGGGCCACACCGCCGTCTTAATCGTCGGAGACTTTACGGCAAGAATCGGCGACCCCTCTGAGCGCGCTAGTCAACGTAAGATGCTCTCCAAAGACGAAGTCGAAGCCAATATGAGAGCCTACAAAGAGCAAGCCCTCAAGATTCTGGACCCAGAGCGCACGGAGTTTCGCTACAACTCCGAATGGCTCGAAAAGATGGACTTCGCCAAGCTCTTGGAATTAGCGTCGAAATACACCGTCGCGGCAATGTTGGAGCGCGACGATTTCGCCAAGCGCCTCCGTGAAGGCAACCCCATCAGCATCGTCGAGTTTCTCTATCCCTTAGCCCAAGGCTATGATTCTGTCGCCATCCAAGCTGATGTCGAGCTGGGGGGAACAGATCAACGATTCAATCTCTTAGTCGGGCGAGCACTCCAAGAACGCTATGGTCAAGAGCCCCAGGTCTGCTTCATCATGCCCTTGTTAGAGGGCTTAGACGGCGTCAAGAAGATGAGCAAAAGCTATGGCAATTACGTTGGGATCACCGAGCCGCCCAATGAGATGTTCGGCAAATTGATGTCTATCCCTGATGCGCTCTTAGAGAAGTACGTGAAGCTGCTCACGGACTTAGATTGGGAAGAGCTGAAAAAGCTCCATCCCAAAGAGCAAAAGCACAAGATGGCCTACGCGGTCGTAGCCCGCTATCACTCCAGGGAAGCTGCTGATAGAGCTCTCGAAGAATTTGAGCGCGTCTTCGCGCGCAAGGAACGCCCAACAGACGTGCCCAAGCTCTATCTTGAGAAGAAGCTTCTCAAGCCCGATGGCACCGTCTGGATCGTTGATTTGGTCTCGCTGGTGGCCAAGAGCCGTTCTGAAGCCAAGCGCCTCATCGAGCAAGGGGCCGTCGAGGTGGACGGGTCCAAGATCACACAGTTTGCTCAGCACGTGTTCGTGAGAGATGGGACACTGCTGCGCGTGGGCAAACACACGTTCGCGGAGATCTCTTTCAAGGAGTAAGGGTATGAACTGCGTCTTTTGCCGGATCGTGCGCGGAGAACTCCCCGCCCACAACGTCTACGAAGACTCTGAGACTCTAGCGTTTCTCGATCTTTATCCCATGACCGACGGTCATACGCTCGTCATCCCCAAGCTGCACGCGGAACGGCTCTCTGACTTGCCCCCGGAGCTTGCCGGCAAGCTCTTCCAGACCGTACAAAAAGTCACGGCACAGCTTGCCAAAGCCCTTGGCGCCCCGGCGTTCAATATCGGGTTCAACGACGGACGCGCGGCCGGCCAAGCTGTCCCCCATTTGCATTTTCATATCATTCCGCGCTTCCCCGGCGACGGCGGCGGCTCCTTGCACTCTATTATCTATAAGCCTAATACCCGCCCGCTGGACGAAATCCATCGCCTGATTGCAGGCTCACTGTGAATTTGCTATAGTAGTCTATCCCAAGCTTCTTCAGCAAGTTGTTGTTTCTGGAGGGTACAAGTGTGCAAGACGCATTGAAGCTGATCGCAGGCAACGCCAACCCTGCGCTCGCGCGAGAGATCAGCGATCACCTAGGGATTCCGCTAACGGAAGCCGAGATCGAGCGCTTCCCCGACGGCGAGATCAGCGTGCACATCAAAGAGACGGTACGCGGAGCTGATGTCTGCGTCATCCAGCCGACGTGCCCTCCGGTCAACGAAAATCTCATGGAGCTGTTACTCATTATCGATGCGCTCAAGCGTGCTTCGGCAGAGCGTATCACGGCTGTCATCCCATACTATGGCTACGCCCGCCAAGACAGAAAACATATTGGGCGGGTCCCTATCAGCGCTAAGCTCGTCGCGAATATGATCGTCACGGCGGGAGCCGATAGAGTCCTGACGCTCGATCTGCCTGCCGGGCAGATCCAGGGCTTTTTTGATATCCCCGTCGATAATCTTCGGGGAGATCCCATTCTCGCCGATTACTTTCAGCACCAAGACCTGGAGGACACCGTGATCGTCGCGCCCGATGTAGGAGCAGCCAAGCGCGCCCGTGCCGTGGCAGAGCGCCTCGAGCTCCCCTTAGCGATAGTCGAAAAGAGCCGGATCAGCCCGACGGAAGTGCGCGCGCTCAACATCATCGGGAATGTGAAGGGCACGCGCGCTATCTTAATAGACGACATCTTGGCGACCGGCGGCACAGTTATTGAAGCGACCAATCTGTTATTAGAATTCGGTGCGCGCGAGGTCTTGGCAGCTTTTACCCACGGGGTCTTCGCTGGCGATGCCGTCAAAAAACTAGAAGCATCGCCGGTGAAGAAGATCGTCGTTACAAATACGATTCCGCCGCCCCACAGCCCTAAGATCGCTATAATCTCGGTTGGGGTCTTACTCGCTGAGACGATCAAGCGCATTCACGCGCAAGAGTCCGTCAGCGAAATGTTTCCGCACTACTAGAAGCTTAGAACGGAGGAGATTCTTATGGAGTACACAATTAAAGCAATGCCCCGTGGGCCTAAGCCTAATCCCCGGGCACTCAGGCGCACAGGGTTTATCCCTGGCGTGCTCTATGGGCACGAGGTCCATCAGCACATCATGGTGAGTGCTAGAGAGCTCGAGGCGCTACTCGCCCGCATCACCCGAAGCTCTCGCATCACCGTAGAGTTAGACGGCAAAAAGCTCCCTGCATTCATTAAAGAGATACAGCGTGATCTACTGACGGATCGTGTCATTCACATTGATCTCTATCATCCTGCACCGGACCAGCCGGTCACGATAGAAGTCCCGGTGCGACTACGCGGAGAAGCGAAGGGGCGCAAGGAAGGTGGGGTGCTCCAGCTCCTGCGCGATGTCGTCAAGGTCCGAGGGCCAATGAATGCTATCCCCGAAGTTATTGAGATCGACGTGACTCATTTGGGCATTGGCCAAGCCGTGCACGTCAACGAGCTCACGCTCGAGGGCGTTCAAGTCCTGACACCAGGAGAAGCGACGATCGTGGCGATCGTGGCGCCGCGTAAAGAGGAGGTTACAGTCGCAGCTGTGCCTGGTGTGGAAGGCGCAGTGCCGACGGAGGGTGCGGCTCCTGCAGCGCCTGCTGAGCAAGCGCCTGCCCCAGCCGAGGCTGAAGAGAAGAAGCCTGAGAAGAAATAATCACTGTGAAGGCCGTCGTCGGCTTAGGCAATCCAGGGAAAGAGTACGAGCGCACGCGCCACAATGTTGGTCGGATGGCCGTGCGCTCATTCCTTGCAGGCTTCGCCTGGTCAAGAATTGAGCACGACTTCTCGATCGTCTACCGTTTGGGCAATCTCGCTCTCATTGTCGAGCCGTTGACCTTTATGAACGTCAGCGGGATCGCCGTGAAAGAGATCTGCGAAAAATACCCTGTGACCCCGCAGGAGTGTCTGATCGTCTATGATGATTACACGATTCTGTTTGGGAAGTTGCGGGCGCGCAAGCGCGGGGGAGCCGGGGGACATCACGGGATGGAGTCAATCATTGCCGAGTTGCAGACTGAAGAGATTCCTCGGCTGCGCATTGGAATCGGGACGGAGCAGCCCCTATCTGATTTAACAGAGTATGTGTTAGGCCAGTTTACTGCTGCAGAGCAAGCAAAACTCCCAGAGATTCTCGCCCGCGCTGCGGACGCGATAGAGTGCTTTGTGCAGACAGATATCGAGACGGTGATGAATCGATTTAACGCCCCCGCCGAGCCGCAAACGAGAGAATAACCCCAAGGGCGATAGAGAGATACGCTGCACTGGTGACGCGCAACGCTGGCGGCAACGAGAACGTTATCGTATGCGCAGGGATCCAAAACAGAATGAGAGAGATAAAGACGATCTTAGCCCAGCGGCGCGTCTCTGGTTTGCCTAAGACTTCCCATGGCCAGCAGAATCCCCCGGCAATCATTGTGTCGATCCAATAGTGCGTGAACATCATGAAGAACGCATAGCCTCCAATGAGATTGATCCAGAAGCTCATCCAGAATGGATTGGCTGGAACCCATAAGTGACTTGCCGAGATCGCTTGAACCCCACCGGCAACGAATGGAAACGCCGCCGTGAACCACAGCCCAAAGATTCCCCAAACGAGAAACCGCACTGCTATCTTATCGGGGATCCAGCGCCCTGTCGTCAAGCGATGTTTCAAACACTCCCCAAACGTTGCGAGGAGCGCGATCTTGGCAAACCCCATGGGATAGGGATATGCCTCCGTAAGCCGGATAAAGAGCTCGTTCTGGAAGACGATGAACGCCGTGATTGCTCCTAAATAGACAGCGCCAACTCCATCAGAGGGTCTCACGCTTACCTCCTTGAGCAAGGGATTTTTATAAGATATATCGGCTCAAATCTAAGTCCTCGACAATCCCCTTGAGTTTGGCTTGCACATACGCCGCGTCAATCGTGACCGTCTTGGGCTCCGGCAGATCGCATGTCTCAAACGCAACGTCTTCCATGAGTTTCTCCATCACGGTGTGCAAGCGTCGTGCCCCGATGTTCTCAAGACGCTCGTTGAGCCGAAACGCGATCTCAGCAATCGTATCGAGGGCGTCATCAGTAAACTCTAGACGCAGTCCCTCGGTGGCCATCAGGGCTTGATATTGCTTGGTGAGCGCGTCTTGAGGTTCTTTAAGAATTCTGCGAAAGTCTTCTTTGCTGAGGGGTTTGAGCTCAACACGAATGGGCAGCCGCCCTTGCAGCTCTGGGATGAGATCCGAGGGCTTGGCCATGGTGAACGCGCCGGCAGCAATAAACAGAATATTGTCAGTCCGCACGTTGCCGTAGCGCGTGCGCACGGTCGAGCCCTCTAGGATAGGCAACAGATCGCGCTGCACCCCCTGGCGCGACACCCCAGGGCCATAACGTTCTTCACGGCCTCCTGCAGCGATCTTGTCGATTTCGTCTATGAAGAGAATCCCCATCTCTTCAGCGCGCTGGACGGCCTGGCGCTTGATCTCGTCAAGATTGATGAGCTTATCAGCCTCTTCGTTGAAGAGCAGCTCACGGGCTTCCTTGATCTTCATGCGCTTGACAGCATAGCCAAAGCCTAGGGGATTGAGCTTCTCAAAGAGTTCGCCCAAATCTACGCCAAGCTGCTCCACGCCTTCTGCCGTGAAGAACCCAACTTGGGAGAAGGGTGACTCACGCTTCGCCCGGATCTCAACATAGTGCTCCTCAAGCGTCCCTGCACGTAACTTCTCTCGCAGTTTCTCACGAGTCTGCTGCCAGGAACTGCGCCGCTCTTCATCAGCGCTGCTTGGAGGCGCCGCGCCCACAAGCGCGTCCAGTAGACGCTCTTCCACCGCGCGCTCTGCTTCATGCTTGACCTTCGCTACGGCCTCCTGGCGCACCATCTGAAAGCTCACTTCGACTAAGTCCCGCACCATCGATTCGACATCGCGCCCCACGTATCCGACTTCTGTGTATTTAGTCGCCTCGACTTTCAAAAACGGTGCGCCCACTAAGCTCGCTAAGCGCCTTGAGATCTCGGTCTTGCCCACCCCTGTGGGACCGATCATCAAGATATTTTTGGGCAAGATCTCTTTGCGGATTGGGTCGGCCACGCGCATGCGCCGGATGCGATTGCGCAGAGCAATAGCCACGGCGCGCTTGGCCTCCTGCTGCCCAACAATATATTTGTCGAGCTCGGCCACGATCTCCCGCGGGGAGAGGGCCCACTCACGATGACGCTCTACAGTACTGATCTCCACGATATTGGCCATCGCTCACCACTGAAGCGTTTCAACAGAGATGTGTTGATTTGTGTAGATATCAAGCGATCCCGCGATCTCCAGGGCCTTACGAGCAATCTCTTCGATGGGGAGCTGAGTATTCTGGCGCAGGGCTTTGGCAGCAGCCAGCGCATAAGCTCCTCCAGAACCCAGGCCGACCATTTCATCATCCGGTTCGATGACGTCACCCCCCCCAGAGATGAGCAGTAACGCCTCAGCATTCACAACAGCCATCATTGCTTCTAAACGCCGCAAGACCCTATCGGTGCGCCAGTCTTTCGTCAACTCGACGGCAGCGCGTTTTAAATTCCCCCCGAACTCTTTGAGCTTGCTCTCAAAGCGCTCAAAGAGCGTGATCGCATCCGCAGTCGCCCCGGCAAAGCCCACCAAGACTTGATCGTTATAGATCTTGCGAACTTTCTTGGCTGTGCTCTTGAGCACGACATTATTGAGCGTCGCCTGGCCATCGGAAGCGATCACAGCGCGACGCTCCTGTACTGAGCGAATAGCGAGAATAGTCGTGCCGTGTATGCACGCGTTCACAGCAACTATTCTAACCGTGGAAGACTGCGCCCGCAAGCCGCATCTCTGGCACTATGCCCGTGCCAAGAGGGCTGCAAAGATCTCGAGAAGCCTGGCAACTGAGTGCTGGATGCTCACCTCGCGAGCCTTCCGTTTGGCGCCCGCTCGCAGATGCTCCCGGCGCTCTGAATCTCGCAAAAGCTCTATCACCGTTTGAGCGAAGATCCCTTCATCTTCGGGGACGAGAACCCCTGTCTCGCCATCACAGACGACCTCAGTGACACCCATAGCACGCACGGCAACCGCTGGCAGCCCTGCCGCCATTGCTTCCATCAAAACCAACCCTTGGGTCTCGGTTTTCGACGTGAAAACGAAGAGATCCGCAGCGCGATAATAATCTACTAGCGCGTCTCGTGGGATGAACCCCGTGAAGATCACGCGATCGGTCAACCCAAGTTCTTTAGAATATTCTTCAAAGATCAGGCGGTGCGGGCCACCGCCAGCAAGCACCAATCGCACAGATTGCGGCCCGTGCCAACGATCCAAGAGTGTACGGAATGCCCGGAGCAGAAAGTGTAGATTCTTTTCAGTACCCAGGCGCCCTGCGTAGAGCAAGAAGAACTCATCAGGGGCGAGCCTCAGAACACTTCGCACGTCAATCCTCACAGGGTGCTCAAAGGGCTCTATATCCACGCCGAAGGGGAGCACATAGATGGGCTTGTGGACGCCATAGCGCAGGAGCTCTTCTTTCATGGCTTGGGATGGAGTCGTGATCGCGTCGCATCTATTGCAGAACGCCGCGCTCATGCGCTCAGCCATGCGCCGTGTGGGACGAATCAATCTGGGCAGATAGTGTAGATACTCTATAAAAAGCGTGTGGTAGGTGTGCACATGGGGAAGCCCATATCTTCGAGCGACCCGGAGGGCTAACAGCCCCATCGAGACCGGGGTGTGGCTGTAGACGACGTCGAGCTTGGAAAAGACAGCAAACGCCCGACGATCATAGGGGATGACAATACGACTATCTTTGTGAAAGTATGCTGTCAGTGCCGGAAACCGAAAGACTCGGCCGTTTTCGTTTCGTTGAGCACGAAAGTACGCAGGAGCAAAGATATAGACTTCATGGCCTTGACGCGTCAGCACGCGATCCAACTCTTCGAGAATACTGGTGACACCGTTGACCTGCGGCGTGAATGTATCTGTAAAGATCCCGATCTTCACAGCGATCCCTCCCCAAACGATTGCGTACATGCGGGACAGAAATTCTCTTCACAGAGCAAGCCACACCGCGGGCAGGGCTTCCAACCCAACTTCTGCCGCGCTTTCTCTATCTTCTTCGCGCTCTTCACAAGCTGAATCAGCGTTGCGCGCAATGCCACATCAGGGACATCTGCAGCAAGCTGCTCGATCTCGTGTTCTTCTTCAGGGCTAAGCTCGATAGCGTCGAGCGAGAGCGCCGAGCGCCGCTTTGGAAAGCTCTCGACTCTAAAGCGAATCTCCTGCACGCGTTCTGACCCCAGCGCAGCGTTGATCTTCTTTCTGAATTCTTCCCGCATCAGGCTGAACTCATGCTGGACAACGTGATTGGGCACGGCGACGAAAAGCACGCTATCGTGGACCCAAATTGGGCGCGCTAACCGTGTGATCTTCTCCCCCATGACGCGATCCCATAGGAGAGCCGGCTCCTGCTCACGATAGCGCTCGAGCAGGCCGTACTTGCGCAGCACCTTCTCAAGCAGCGCAGGCTCGATCATACGACCACCGAAAGTTTGCCGTTCTCAAGGGAGAAGATGCGCTGAGCCGCCGCGCGCACCTCAGGATAGAGCTCGTCAATATCCACAACCGTATGAGTGAGAAAGATCTGAATATCTTTGGGCAACAGCTGCAAGAGCCGCTGGAGCCGAGGACGATCGAGTTCTGAGAGCACGTCGTCCAAGATCAGTATGGGATCATCCCCAAAGCGTTGATAGTACAGATCGAGCTGGGCAAGCAAGACTGCGCAAAGAGCAGACTTTTGTTCGCCCTGGGAGCCAAAGCGCTTTAAGTCATGGCCGTCGAGCTCGAAGCGCAGATCGTCGCGGTGCGGGCCGACTAGCACCATGCCACGTCGGATCTCTTCAGGAGTTGCGTCCCTGATGAGTTGGGCAAGCGGGGCCGAAGGCCCTTCATAAATCACAGAAAGCTGACTCTCTTGGCCGCTGATGGCACAGTAGCGCGCTGCCAGCGTCTTGTTCAGTTCTCTAATATATTTGAGCCTTCTTTTGATGAGCCAACTCCCTCGGTCTATCAGCTCTTGATTGAAGACCTCGAGGACTTCAAGATTGGGATTGTCCTGGCGCAGCAGGGCACTTTTGCGCCGGAGTACTTGCTCGTACTCATGGAGTACGTGACGATATTCGCGAAAGAGATCAGCAATACTTCTATCGAGGAAGCGCCGGCGCTGCTCCGGACGCCCCTTGATGATTTGTAATTCATCGGGGGCGAAGAGCAAGACGCGCAAGCGTGCGCTCAGCTCGCCTTGGGGCTTCTTTTCGTGATTGAGTTCTATAGTCTTCGCACGCGCCCGCCCATCGAGATGGACCCGGATCTCGTCGCCGTTCACAGAGAGCTCCATCACTGTCTCATGCTGCCCAAAGGCGATCACATCACGCTGGCGCTCGCCCTTAAGGAGCCAGCCCTTCGCTACATAATAGATCGCTTCGCAGAGATTGCTCTTGCCTGCGGCGTTCGGCCCGATGATGAGATTGAGCTTGCCGTCAGGGACAAGCTCCGTGGGTGCGAGATTGCGAAAGTTATAGAGCACCAAACGCTCGATCTTCATCCCAGAGATATTTTACTCTGATTGAGCCGCCAAGGCGAGCAGCTGTGCTTTCAACTGAGCGATCTCCCCAGAGAAGAGCGGGCTCTCAGCGAGAGCTTTCGCTTTGCGATAGGCATGCATAATCGTACTGTGATCGCGCCCGCCGAAGAGAGTCCCCAGGGCAGGGAAGGAGTGATCTGTCAGCTCGCGCGCCAAATAGATCGCGATCTGGCGCGCGCAGACGACGCGCCGCTCTCGACTGTTACTCTCAAGATCTGCAACGCTAATCCGATAATATCGAGCGACTTCGCGCTTGATGAGCTCAGGTGTGAGGGGCTTGGGGCGCTCTGGCGGGGGGAGTACATCTTTGAGCGTTTCTGGAGAGAGCTCATGGCCGTTGAGAGCGAGCGTAGCTGTGACGCGCACGAGAGCCCCTTCGAGGGCACGCACGTTCGAGCGCACCCGCTCCGCCATATACTCCAACGTCGCTGGAGGGAGATCAAGTTGGAGTTCTTCGGCTTTGGCGCGCAAGATCGCCAGTCGTGTTGCTAGATCAGGCGGCTGGATATCCGCGACCAGACCCCAACGAAACCGCGAGATCAGCCCCTCATGGAGATGGGGCAGAGCTTCTGGAGGACGATCCGACGTCAGCACAATCTGCTTGCCCCGTTGATAGAGATCGTTGAACGTGTGAAAGAGTTCTTCTTGAGTGGCGGCTTTCTCGCGCAGGAAGTGCACGTCGTCTAATAAGAGAAGATCTGCGGTGCGATAGGTCTTGCGGAACTGTGCGGTCTTGCCCTCGTGGAGCGCGCGATAGAATTCTGTGGCGAAGCGCTCGCAAGTGACGTAGAGAATTTTGAGCCACGGGAAGTGCCGCGCGGCTTCATGGCCAATAGCATGGAGCAGATGAGTCTTGCCCAAGCCCGACGCGCTATAGATAAAGAGCGGGTTATACGCACGTGCCGGGTTCTCCGCGACCGCAAGGGAAGCGGCGTATGCCAATCTGTTGCTCTCTCCACGGACAAAACGCGTGAACGTATACTCGGGGCGCAGCGTCGGAACAACAGCCAGATTTTGGCTGGACTGGGTATCTTCGCCAGCCAGAGGCTGGCGAAGGTGAACGTCAAGCGAAGCTTGTTCTGATCGCATTGTTCGCTAACCCCTGGTGCTGGTAGGTGCCCACAGCATAGCAGAGATCGTCGGGCGTTGTCAAGTCCACATCATGGGGGATAACCGCGAAAAGACCCTGATTCCAAAAGAATTTTTTGCGCAGCGCTGTCACAGTGACACGACGGCGTATAGCCGGATGAAGCGCGTGGCAGGGGTTTGCTCGTTGGGCAGATGCACCAGAGATTTTGCGGGAAATTGATCACCCTAGTTAGCGGACATAGCCCGCACAAGGGTCACGATCCCCAACATGATGGCCAAGATAGCGATCAAGAATCTCAGCGAGCGCATGGGGAGTTTGTGCACTGTAAACGCTGCCAAAGGTGCCGAGATGACGGCCCCAACGAGAATGGGCAGGGCAAGGTGCCACTCCAGCCCGCTTACAGTCAGCCAGTACATAAGAACACCGACGAGCGAGACGACCCCTTCAGCAAGGCTGGTGATTCCTACAGCGACTTTAGGGTTGAGTCCAGCAAGAATCTGCCCAGTAGTGATGATGGGGCCATAGCCGCCGCCGCTCAGCCCTTTGTTGAACGAGCTTAAGAGTCCAATCCCCACGAGTCGCCCCCATGAGAATCTTCGGCTGCCTGAGGGGGTAACAAGCACAAAGACCCCCAGAGTGAGCACGAGCACACCAATATAGACTTTGATCACCAAAGTGGGTAGATGGACGGCAATTGAGACCGCGATGATCGCGCCGACGATACCAATGAGCGCGAGCGTCAGAGCGA
Source organism: uncultured Thermotogae bacterium (assembly GCA_964473325.1). GTDB lineage: Bacteria > Bipolaricaulota > Bipolaricaulia > RBG-16-55-9 > DRXL01 > JANXCC01. The sequence goes on along the minus strand of CAYYOG010000002.1, from coordinate 78,749 downwards.
CTGTGGAGTCGAGAGAACCTTTGCGAAAGCTCACGTTCTGATACGTATGATGGAACCCCGCTGCAACTAAACCAGTGACGAACTCCGACAGTAGCACGACAGGGACGATCTGCAGGGGCGTGAACCCCAAGAGCAACAGCAACGGGCTCAGAGTCGTGCCATAGCCCATGCCTAGGGAAGAGTCTATATATTCAGCGACGAAAGCCAACAGTGCTAAGATCAGAAAGATTTCCCAAGGCACGATACAGTATACCACAAAATATAACTGCCAGGCAAAGCTGTGACGAGTAAGCTCAGCTTGCGCCAGGACTTCGTGTAAGCTATGATGTCACTGCTATATATGAGTTGGCGTTTCTTAGTGGTCTTGCTGGTCTTTGGTGGGTTGTTGTTCTTAGGGGCACGCTATTTTATGCTCTCGCGGTTCAGAAGCGATGAGTATCATCAATGTCCGCACTGCAAAAGCTTCTATCGCGGGGAAGTGACGTACTGCCCGCACTGCGGGCAAGTCGTCGCCCGTTGGTCGAATAGACGATAACCCCCCTATGGTACTTCTAGAACGGTGCTCAGCGTCAGCTCAGTAGAGTTTGCCAAATACGCGGCTCGGCCCTCCCCCTCAAGTGTGCTCAACCCCGATTGCTCCACCGTCACAGTGTAAACCCACTCGTGCGAGCCACCCTTCTGCAACTGCAAAATCATAAACTCCAGATCTGCAGGAGAGCTCAGAGCATAGGGCAGGACCTCCCGCCAATAGATGTATTCGATGTCGTGCTTGGCTGTCACGCGAAGAGTGATCTGCACTGTCTCGCCGACTTGGAGGGTTCGATTGGGAAGAATACGCTCGACGATGACCAGCTCGCTCTCAGTGCGCTCCACACGAAACTTCGGAGGCGGCGGCGCTAATACCGTGATCTCCATATGTGCTGCGGCACTCTGGCCTGCTTTGTCGTAGACGGTCAGCTGGACTGTATATCTCCCAGGCTTATCAAAGGTCGGCTCGATCCGGATGCCCGTGAACTCGCGGCCATCGCTCAGCTTCCAGTGAATGAGCACAATTCCACGGTCGTCTGTCGACGGCGAGGCGTCGAAGATCACCATCAACGGAGCAACACCCGTGCGTTCCCCTTGACAGTGCGGACACTCATAAGCGATCGCGGCGATAGGAGGCTGATCAGGCTTCTCCCCAATAGGAATAGGCTGCGTGCACCCTGCCAGCACCATAAGAGCGATAGCGATCATTATTATCTTCAACAATCTCATGATCTCCTCTCCTTGGCTTAGCTCTAGCCCTTAGGTTAACCAAGAGAAACCGCGAGCAATATCCCACGGTGCAGAGGGGACTGTGACGTTGATCACCCCGGGAGAGTTCGCGGTTCTCAACCAGCAGAGAAGCTAGAGTCGTCTTAAGAATTGCTCGGCTTCGTCTTTGTAAGAATGGAAGGGATCAGCCAGGACGAGGGTGCGCTTAGGCTCAACGAAGACTCCGTCCCATTCGATCATATATTCGCCGACGACGCGCCCGCGCAGGCCACGCACGATCAGAGCACGGCCATAGGCCCTGGTGTCGGCAGGGGGTTCCTCCATCGCCCGCTCAATATGAGAGTCACTGGTGAGCCGCCGCTTAGGCAGTGCATAGTAGAGCCCCTGTTCCGGGTCAATATTGTGATACTCCAAATCTAAACTGTGCAGGGTGTCATCTTGCCAGGTAAGCCCCTCAGCGTCTTTGAAGAGCTGGAGCATGGTGAACTTCGCTACCCAATCGAGCCGGTCAGCTAGATCCAAAGGGTCACGCTCGAGAGCATCGAGGGTCTCTTCCCATTCCCGGAGGACCTCGTCGGTCTCAGGGTCGCGCCCAGCCAGCTGACGCTGTGCTGCTTGAAGATAGCAGCGTTGCAGGTCAATAGCAGAGATCGTTGAGCCGTTTTCACGTCTGACGATCCATTTGTGAGTGGGATCACGTGAGATTTCTTTGAGGGCGCGCAACGGCGCAGCTAACTCTACCCCCGATGGGACAGCTTGCTCTTCGAGCAGGTCTAAAACCAATATGGTCGTGCCCAGCTTCAAGAACGTCGCATATTCCGAGGGGTTAGCTTCACCAAATAATAAGTGCAGGCGCGGGCTGCGCGACAGTTCGTACATCTGATCCCACTTGGGGTTGATCAGCGCCCGGCTGAAGCGCACTCGCCCGGAGATCGTATGCAAGATATGATCAGCGCGCTGGGAGAGCTGAAAATCCACCGTTAGATCGGGTTCGACCCCGTAAGCTGAGTCCACAAAGACTGTATCAGCAACATGACGGGATTTGGTCTGCCACGTTGTGGTGAGGCGATGGCCTCCGACTCGCCCTGCCCCGGCGAAGATCTGGCGCGTCACCAGGAATGGGACGAGCTTCTCTAAAGCATGTCGCCACGAGAGCGATTCTGGGTTTACCGAATAATTCTCATGGCACCCGAACGTGTGGCCTGCGAAGTGATCCACACTATTGTTATAGAAGCTGACCTTGTCGTGGAGGCGGAGCTCGCGTAGTATTCTCAGAATAAGCCGTTGTCCAGCGCGCTCATAGGCGATTACATCTCTTAAAGAGCGGCACTCTGGGGTCGCGTACTCTAAGTGCGAGCCCACAGCATCGATATAGAGTCGGCCCCCGTTAATTAAGAATCCGCCGGCTTCAGCGGGTTCGAAGTACATATCACGGGTATGCAGATCGAGCAAGCCCCAGCGCTTGTCACGGAAGACCGCATCTTTGACACGCTCGACAACTTCCTCGTAAGGCCCCAGGCTGGGGTCACGCACCAGGCAACCAAACTCCGTCTCTACCCCAACGACACGATGCTGCATCGCTCACGCTCCTGCTCTTACATTAGCCAATTCTGGTTACCTCGGCAAGAATGGCCCCAGCTCACCTGCGCTCAAAAACCGAAAGCGTCGCTCACGCCGTGAGTCGCGCTCCAGCAGAGCTGCTTCGACCACACCCGTCTCTAGCGCTTGGGAGAGCACCGCGCGCCAGTCAGACTCGCCTGCAGCCAGAGCTTCATGGCGTCCCATAGCCCAGGCTTCGAATGCTTTCTCGAGAGCTGCATCGCGCTTGGGAGTCTGCTTGAATACCCCCGAAAGCACGCGCGCCATCGCCTCATGAGCACTCTCGGTGCCTGCAGCAACCCCAAATCGATAGCTCAGCGAAAACTCCCCGTCGTAGTTGAGCCAATAGAAGAGATCGCTCTCAGGGGTGTCACCGAGCTGAGCGAAGAGCCCACGGACGACCAAAGGCAACCGTAACGGATCGCTGAAGCTGCGCTTCATCGCGGGGCTGAGCGCCACGCCCACGACCCGCTGAATCGAGACATCCTGCGGGCTGCGCGCGAACCCCTCAGCGTGTGCAAAGTCGACGGCAATCTGACGGATCATCTCCAGATCAGACTGATTTCCCAGTCCGGCAAACGCCAATCTATCGTAGATCTCAAAGATCTTCTGTTGCTGGGCGCGGCGCACCGTCACTAACAAAACCCCCTCCTGACAGGAGAGCCCCACGACCGGGCTACCCTCGCGAAGACGATCTTCGACGTAGTCGGCTTTTTGGCGCAGCGTCTGCTGCCAATCGTAGGGGGTAAAAGCCATGGTCACTCTCTCAATAAAGTGTTCTGGACGGAGCGCAGCAGCTCTTCAGGGACATCGGCGACGCCCTCGGCCGTCACGGTTTTTGCTAAGGGCAAGTATTGGCGAATCCCGCCAGTTGCAGTGTCCAGCGACGCGGCAATCTCTAACAGCAAGAGCGTTTCGGAGAGGGCTGCTTCAAGCGTCATCTTATGGAATGGGCCCTTGGTGCGCACGATGTATTCGAATGACCCACGGATGCGTTCGGCACCGCTGCCGGCAGCACCAAACTCGCGGCTCTCGAAGCGCGCGCCCATGACATCATAGAAGAAGATCCTGCCCTCGTTTCTGGCTCTATCAAACGCGCTGACGATGGGCAAGAACGCCCCGATACCTTGGAGGGCCCCAGGGAGAGCCCGGGTGAGCACCCGCGAGACTTCTGAGAGTTTTCCCTCCAAGCTCATCTCTTGGAGCTGGCTGCGGGCGTAATACTTCAACGAGTGCTGCAAGAACCGCACGGCTTCAAAAGCAGCGGCATAGGAGCCAGCAATCGCGATGAGCGTCTCGTCGTCGAGCTTTAAGATCTTTTCAGCTTCTTCAGAGAAGATCGCATTCCCTGCAGTAGCGCGGCGGTCAGCAACGTTTAAGACACCCTTGTCGAACTTCACGGCAATGACGGTCGTGCCATGAACCCAGGCTTTGTCGGCACGCTGCGCGTGGGCTTCATCTTCGTCCACCAGACGAAGGCGAACCGCCCAGGCGCAGCCTGGCACCCCATAGGCTTCGAGAAGCTTGGCGAAGTCGCCGTGAATCATGAGAGACTATTCTCCACTGCGCTGACGATACCGTTGGGCTTGACGCGGATCGACTCGCCGCATTCGCTCCAACAGTCTTTCTGTGTCCGGCTTGGGCACGTTAGGCGTGCGCGGTCCGTCATCGTCTCCCGGTTTGGTCAACGGGTCCTGCGGTATAGGTCTTTGGATGCGCTCTGGCATGGCTATTCCCCCTTTACCTGTAGAGTCCGTTGTATGATACCCAAAAGCTCGTGTGGCGTCGAGGCTCCCTCCAGCACAGGCGCAAGTGCCCCAACCCGACCGTCCACAAGACTTCTCAGATCGATCGCAAAGTCTTCCCCATTGTACGAGAGCGTAATGTAACCCCAACTGAGCGCTCGGATCGCCGAAGAGAATTTCCGCACACATAAACCACGGATGAACGCGCGCGTATCTGTGGGAGCTTGGCGCATGGCGCGCTCGATCTCTTCGTTGGTCACGAGCCGACGCACCGCTCCTTGGTTCTGCAACTCATAGAAAAGACTGCGCTCCGGGTCAATCCCATGGTATTCTAAATCAAGGCTGCGCACGATATCGTCGCGCCAGCTCAGCTTTTCCGACTCAATGAACGTCTGAAGCAGTTGGCGCTTAGCGACCCAATCGAGCCGATCCGCACAGCGCGTGGGATCAGCTTCGAGATCGTCGAGCACGGACTCCCACTCTGTCAGCAGCCAATCAGTCTCTGCGTCGCGATGGCCCAAGAGCTCCTGGGCAGCCTTCAGATACGCTCGCTGGACGTCAAGGGCCGACATAGTCCCTTCTTCTGCAAGCTCGACGAGCCATCTGTAGGTCTGATCACGCGAGAGCTTTCTGAGGGTTTTGATGGGATCTATGAGCGTCCCTGGCGGGCCGTAGCCCGCTTCGAGCGTTGCTATCACTAATGCTGTCGTGCCCACTTTGAGCGCCGTTGCGTACTCGCTGAGATTCGCGTCACCACAGATGACGTGCAGCCTTCTGTAGAGTTTCTCGTCCGCGTGCGGCTCGTCGCGGCTATTGATCAGTGGGCGACGGTCCAGGGTGTCCACGCTACAGAGTTCGGTGAAGAAGTCAGCGCGCTGGGAGAGCTGGAAGTCGATCCAGCCGTCCTCGCCGCCGACGCGACCTGCCCCAGCAAAGAGAATCCGCGTCACCAAGAACGGAACCAGCCCGGCGACCAGCTTCTCAAACGGGAGCGAGCGCGAGGCCAGATAATTTTCGTGGCAGCCGAAGCTCATGCCGTGATAGTCAATATTATTCTTAAAGATCGAGACGCTGTGTCCAGTCTGCTGGGCATACGCTTGCGCCGCCGCCCAGACGATGCGCTCGCCAGCTTTATCGTGGGCGATAAGCTCCCGCAGAGAGCGACATTCCGGAGTGCTGTATTCGGGGTGCCCATGATCGTGATAGAACCGCGCACCGTTGGGTAAGACTTTGTCGGCGTGGTCTTCGGAGGCGCTCAAGTGCTTGCGCGAGGGCTTTTCGTAGACTTCGTCTTTGGGATTAACAGTCAACGTAGGGACACGCCAGCCGCGGGCATCTCGGAGAGGGTCTTCGTCGCGGTAGTCCCAGGGCTGAGCTGAAAGTCCGGCATAGCTGCGCACGACGGCCCGGGCTTCGTCGACTAAATCTGTAACATCCACGCCCTCTATGAGTAAGCCGTATTCGGTCTCGATGCCGAGCAAGCGCTCCATAAAGCTATTATGCCAGAGCGCAGGGCTTTTGTCATAGAACAGGGGATGGTTGACGAGATTCGTGAGAGCAGCTATAATGTGCGAGCATGGGGGTGTGGTGTAGTGGCCTAACACGCTGCCCTGTCAAGGCAGAGACCGCGGGTTCAAATCCCGTCATCCCCGCCAGGCTTCGCCTGGACCGTACATCGTGCCGCCGAAGGCGGCACGGGGAACAGTCCAGACGAAGTCTGGGCCGAGGTAGCTCAGTTGGTAGAGCACAGGACTGAAAATCCTGGTGTCGGCGGTTCGAGTCCGCCCCTCGGCACTCTGCTAATACGCAAGCTCTCTGTATACTTGCATCCCCATTGCCCTTCCCGATAAACTGTAAAAACTATACTCTTAATCCCAGAAGGAGAGAGCACATGACCTATCCTAAAGAGTATCGCTACACGAAAGAGCACGAATGGGTCAAGCTCGAAGGCAACCGAGCCAGAGTCGGCATCACCGACCACGCCCAACATGAACTGGGCGATATTGTCTACGTCGAGCTGCCCAAGGTCGGCACCAAGGTCAAACAGATGCAAGAATTTGCTACTATTGAGTCAGTCAAGGCCGTCTCGCCCATCTATGCCCCCATCAGCGGCGAGATCATCGACGTCAATAGAGAGCTCGAGACCAAGCCTGAATTGATCAATCAGTCCCCCCACGAACAGGGCTGGATCGCCATAATTGCCCCAAGCACTCCCGAAGAACTCGATGCCCTCTTGACAGCTGAGCAGTATGAGCAGCATATCGGGGCCTATCGGCGATGAAGAAAGTTTAAGGAGGAATCAATGGCCGCGTTTGAGTTCATCCCCAACACCCCAGAAGACCAGCGCAAGATGCTCGCGGAGATCGGGCTCTCTGATATCGAAGAACTCTTCGCGGATATTCCCGCTGAAGTTTTGAAGAGATTTAGGTCCGTTGGGCTTGATCCACTCAGCGAGTTGGAAGTCTCTCAGCTCGTAAGCCACATGGCCGCTGCGAACGCCCATACAGGAGAGTACGTGAGCTTTCTCGGCGGCGGCATCTACGATCACTATGTCCCCGCGATCATTCCCCATCTCATCTCACGCGGGGAGTTTTTGACGTGTTACACGCCCTACCAAGCTGAGCTCTCCCAAGGGACACTGACGTGGATGTTCGAGTTTCAGACCATGGTCTGTGAGCTCACAGCGATGGAGGTCGCCAACTCTTCAATGTACGATGGGGGCTCGGCTCTCGCTGAGGCAATGCTCATGGCCAAGAACGTCACAGGAAGAAAGAGATTCTTAGTTCCTAAAAGTCTTAACCCACACCACAGGAAGTGCTTAGAGACCTATGCCTGGGGCGCAGGCTTAGAACTGATAGACGTGCCCTTCACCGACACGGGGCAGATTGATCGCGCAGCAGTGCAGGCGGACGAGCTCAGTGAACTTGCGGGGCTCATCGTGCAAACTCCTAATTTCTTCGGGGTCATCGAAGACCTCTCAGGACTGAAAGATCTGATTAAAGACGCGTTCTTGATCGTGAGCGTCAATCCCATCTCGTTGGGAATTTTGGCGCCGCCAGGGCTCTATGGCGCGGATATCGTCGTCGGTGAGGGGCAGCCATTGGGCATCCCGCAAAGTTTCGGGGGACCACTGCTAGGGATCTTTGCCACACGCATGCACTATGTGCGCCGGATGCCGGGGCGCATGGCCGGGCGCACCGTCGACGCCGACGGCCGTGTTGGCTACGTCATGGCCCTGCAGACCCGCGAGCAGCATATCAGAAGAGAGAAGGCCACGTCCAACATCTGCACCAACCAAGCCCTCATGGCCCTCTGCGCCACGATCTATATGGCAACGCTGGGGCGGCGCGGCCTGAGAAAGCTCGCTGAACTCAATCTGCAGAAAGCCCACTATCTCGCGGGGAAGATCTCCCAGCTGCCAGGGTTTGCTTTGAGATTTTCCGGCCCGTTCTTCAATGAATTTGTCGTGAAGACGCGCAAGAAGCCCTCACGGCTCTTGAAAGCCTTGCGCGATGAAGGCTTCTTGGGAGGCATTGATCTTGCACCCTATGAGCTTGTAGACAGCAACACTCTCTTGATCGCAGTTACTGAAAGACGCACCAGAGACGAGATGGATCGCTTTGCCAAAATCTTGAAAGGAGCCTAACATGGGAACGACGATCTTTGACATTGGCGAGGAAAACCGCAGCGGACTGCGGCTCCCCACTCTCGACGTCCCAGAGAAAAATCTCACTGAGCTGATCCCCGCAGAGCTTATTCGCAAAGAAGATCCGAAACTCCCTCAGGTCTCTCAAGTCGAGGTCGTCCGCCATTACACAAGACTGTCGCGGATGAATTACGGCGTGGACAGCGGGATCTACCCCCTAGGCAGCTGCACCATGAAGTACAATCCCAGAATTAACGAAGATCTGGCGCGGCTGCCGGGATTTGCCTACGCGCATCCGCTCCAGGGAGATGAGCTCTCCCAAGGGGCATTACAGCTGATGTACGAGCTAGGGGAGTATCTCTGTGTGATTGGGGGCATGGACGCGATCTCGCTCCAGCCTGCCGCCGGTGCTCACGGCGAACTCGCGGGAATGCTCTTGATTAAGAAGCACTTTGAGCGTGCCAAAGAACTCCATAAGCGCACGAAGATTCTGCTCCCAGACTCGGCTCATGGGACAAATCCCGCTTCTGCGGCAATTGTGGGCTTTGCAGTCGTGCCCATCCCTTCAGATCCCCGTGGGCTAGTTGATCTTGACGCTCTGAAAGCCCATCTCGATGAGTCCGTCGCCGGAATTATGCTGACCAATCCCAATACGCTCGGGCTCTTCGAGACCGATATCTTAGAGATCACAAGGCTCATTCACGACGTGGGTGGCTTAGTCTATTACGATGGAGCCAACCTCAACGCAATAGTTGGGCGAGCACGCCCCGGCGACATGGGCGTAGATATTGTGCACTACAACTTACACAAGACGTTCAGCACGCCGCACGGAGGCGGCGGTCCCGGCTCCGGCCCAGTCGCAGTCGTCAAGAAGCTCGAGCCGTATCTGCCTGTGCCTCGCGTCGTCAAGAACGGCAATAAATACTCGCTCGACTACGCGCGCCCGCACTCCATTGGAAAGATTCACTCGTTCTATGGAAACTTCGGGGTGCTGGTGCGCGCCTATGCATACATCCGCATGATGGGGGACGAGGGCTTGAAAGCTGTCAGCACCAATGCCGTGCTCAACGCCAATTATCTGCGAGCACGACTCAGTAAAGTCTATAAAGCCCCCTATGATCGAATCTGCATGCACGAGTTTGTGCTGACCACCAAGGGCATGTCCGAAGAGCTTCGCACGCTCGACGTCGCCAAGAGACTGATAGACTATGGGGTGCATCCGTCGTCGATCTATTTCCCGTTAATAGTTCCTGAAGTGATGATGATCGAGCCGACCGAGACCGTCAGCAAAGAAGAGCTCGATCGCTTTGCAGACGCGCTCATCAAGGTCGCCCAAGAGATGAAAGAGAATCCCCAAATACTGAAAGAAGCGCCGCACGCCGTGCCCGTCTACGGGGCGTCAGTGCGGCGGCTGGACGAAGTGCGCGCAGCCAAGGAGCCGATCTTACGCGGGTAAAGATTTGCTTTCTTCTCGCCGGGGTGCTACACTCTCTCAGCGTGGTGGTAATGAGAGGTCGTGCTGTTGTGCTGATGGGGATTGCTCTGGCAATTATGAGCAGTCTCGCGCAGCCTCAACCTAAAAATTTTAACGACTTTGCGCCTGATTGGTCTCCCGACGGCACTCAGATTGTCTTCGTCTCCGATCGTGACGGCAACTCTGAGATCTATCGGCTCACGCTCGCGCCAACTCCAGATCTCAAGCGCCTCACAGCTCATCCGGGAAGCGATCTCCGCCCGCGCTTCTCCCCCGATGGGCAGAAGATCGCCTTCTATTCCAGCCGCGACGGCAATTATGAGATCTATGTGATGAACGCCGACGGCTCAGGCATCACTCGCCTCACACACCACAGCGCTATCGATTGGGACCCCGCCTGGACCCCCCACGGCAAGATCGTCTTTGAGTCGTTCCGCGACGGCTGGCCCGATCTCTATCTCATCGATCCCCTCACGGGCATGACAGAAAGACTGACCCAAGACGACCTCCGTGAGGCTTTTCCAGCTTGGTCGCCCAAAAACGACAAGATCGTCTTCTCGTCCTATCGCCAGGGCAGCTGGGATCTCTACGTCATGCGCCCCAATGGCATAGTGCGCCAGCGATTAACAGATGGCGACGGGATCTATCGCTACCCAGCTTGGTCGCGCGACGGAAGATTTATAGCATTCGAAGCCGTCCGCGGCGATGAGTCCGACATCGCCCGGCTCGACGCCGACGGACAGAATTTCACCCGGCTCACCAGAGATATCTACCGCGATTCGTACCCCTCGTTCTCGCCTGATGGTACGCGCATCGTCTACACCAGCACACGCAACGGCTACCAGCGACTGGTGATCCGCGACGTTCTCCCGTAAAATAGAGCGATCCTCAGAGCAGCAGCGCTCTTAGAAAGGTCTTCAGGAATGATCAGCGAAGTCCAGGCCGTCATCCGTGCTCATGCGCGGTTTGGCATCCTCTCCCACATTGGTCCGGAGGGCGATGCTATTGGCAGCGAGCTCGCCTTGAAATTTATGCTGGAGCAGCTGGGCAAGGAAGCCTGGGCTGCCAATCGCGATCTCGTCCCGCCCAGCTTACAGTTTCTGCCCGGTTCCGAGGCCATGCTCCACCCTACCCAGCTGCGCAGCGATGAGATCGAAGTCTGGTGCATCGTCGATTGTGGCGATCTCAATCGCGTTGGAGAAGACGCCCTCAAACTCCTCCACGAAGGACAGATTATTATTAATATAGACCATCACCATCGGGACAACCCCCGATTTGGCCATGTCAATTTCGTCAAGGAAGCTGCGTCGACGACTCAGTTGCTCTACGAGCTTGCTCCCCATTTGGGAGTGACGATCACCCCGCAGATCGCGACGTGCCTCTACACGGGGATCGTCGCTGACACCGATTCGTTCCGGAACTCTAACGTCACCCCGGAGGTGCTCGAGATCGCCGCACAGCTCGTTCCCTACGGAGTCGATACACGACAGATCGCTATGAATCTCTACGAGCGCCGCAGCTTGTCTGAATTACAGCTTTTAGGGTATGTGCTGCAGAACGCACAGATCAGCGATGGGGTCATTTGGAGTTCTATCCCCAAAACAGTCTTCCATAAGACGAACACGTCAGTTACGGATACGGAACGCCTCGTCGAAGAGCTGCGCAGTGTGGCGGGCATCGAGGTCGCGGTGCTCTTTAAAGAATTAGACAATGGGAAAATCAAAGTCAGTCTGCGCTCGAAAGGGCGCGCGACGGTCAACAGCGTGGCCCGCGCCTTTGGTGGTGGCGGGCACGAGCAAGCCGCCGGTTGCGTCATCCCCGGCGAGCTGAGCGAGGTCCAAGAGCGCGTGCTCACTGAGCTTGCACGCCATCTCGCTCGCACGCTCTGATATGGCTATCAGCACACTGCGAGATTTTCACCCTCACCAACGTCCAGCTCTGACGCTCGGGACGTTCGATGGAGTGCACCGCGGCCATCGAGCGCTCTTAGAGCGCACGGCTACCTGGGCCCGTGCGCACAACGCCCTCAGCGTCGCGTTTGTCTTCACCCAGCCTCCGGCAAACTATCTCGGAACACCCAAGCCGCTGCTCATGCCTGTACACAAGAGACTTGAAAGAATCTCTCAGATCGTCGATCATGTGGTCGCTGTTGAGTTTCCTGAAGTCGGCGAGATAGCTGCTGAAGAGTTTATCGAGAATATTTTAGTTGGGCAGCTTCATATGGCGCATATAGTGCTTGGGCCTGATGCACGCTTTGGCAAGGGCCGCCAAGGAGATAGAGTTCTCTTGGAGCGGCTCGGCGCCCGCTTCGGGTTCTCTGTAGAAGTCGTCCCGCCGGTCACTACAGCCCAGAAGAAGAGCATCAGTTCGACGGCGATCCGCGAGAGTTTATTAGCTGGGCAGTTGCGAGAAGCCCACGAGATGCTCGGCTATGCGCCCACGCTGTGGGGCACGGTCGTGCGGGGTGATGGGCGGGGGCGACAGTTGGGCTACCCTACAGCGAACTTGGCTCTCGATACGAACGTGCTTGTGCCGGCAGCGGGGGTGTACGCGGTGCGAGTTTTGCTCGAAGATTTCTGGCGCGACGGCGTGCTCTATATTGGGAGCCGCGCGACCTTTGCCCATGCCAGCCCCAGCATCGAAGTCCATATCTTCGACACAGACGAAGAGCTGTATGGTTTAGAACTTGAAGTACAGCTTGTGAAGCGCCTGCGAGGCGATCAACGTTTTGACTCTTTGGATGCGCTCAAAGCTCAGATCGAGCGCGATATTGACGCTGCACGAGCAGTCTTATGATAGCTTACATCCCCAGCTTCTTCACTAAGCGGTGCTTGTCAAAGCCAACGATAAACTCCCCGTCAATCTCGATGACCGGGACACTCGCCCGCCCCGTCCGATTCACAATCTCTGCCATCTTTTTGTAGTCTTTTGACAGATCATACTCAATGAAGCCGATCCCCCGCTCAGCGAGAAATTGCTTGGCTACGCCACAATACTGGCACGTCGGCATCGTATAGAGAATAACGTGCATCATCCCACACCCCTATCCCAAAAAGTTTGGCGATGGTCACCGACCACCCCGGCTGGTAAGTCTACACGCTGGACCGGGGGGTTGTCAAAAATTTTTCTCGCACTTGCAAAAATCCCGATTTTACTGTATTATTTCGGCAAATCTTATGATTGTGCTTGGCATCGAGACAAGCCACGAGCAAGGGAGCCTCGGTCTTTGCTGTGATGGGCGTCTTCGGGGTGATATGCTTTTCTCTACGGAGCTTGGTCCAGGCGAACGCCTCCTGCCTGCTCTTGAGAGCTTGCTCACGCTCACCGATATCAAACGCGATCATGTCGAACTGATCGCAGTTGCCCTTGGGCCGGGGTCGTTCACCAGTTTGAGAATCGGCATGGCCGTGGGCAAGGGGCTCGCGCAAGCCTTGGGCATCCCTATCGTGGGCGTTCTCAGTATGGCAGCGTATGCTGAAAAAGTCTCGTTTCTCTCTGGAAAGATCTGTGTCGTGCTGCCGGATCGGCGTGATTTAGTTTATTATGCCCTCTATGAGGGCACCACCCAGATCACGCCAGAGACGTCAAGCACAATCGGGGCTCTGCAAGAGCAGCTCGAGCGAATGTCTGATTTAGCACTCTGTATCGGGCCTGGGGCGGAGCGCCATCGCCTAGCCCTGGAGCGCATCGTGACAGTCGCCCCAGCTGCGCTCAATCAGCCCTCCGGGGCAGTCATCGCTCGGTTGGGTGCGCTCAAACACAGTCAATTCCGACAGAACGAACTATGGACGTTGGAGCCGCTTTACGTACACCATCTATTAGTAAAAAATTTCGTAGCGAGAAAGGAGCTTCTATGAAAGTACTTGTCTGCATCAAACGCGTCCCGGATACTGGGGGCGGGTTCAAGCTCACGTCCGATAGTATGCGCGTGGACACAACGAACGTGGGCTTCGCCATTAGCCCCCATGAGGAGTGCGCCGTCGAGGAAGCTATAAGAATCATTGAGAAGCACGGGGGCAGCTCGACGGTGTTGACGCTTGGGCCCCAAGCCGCCCAAGAACAGCTTCGGGAAGCCATTGCCAAGGGGATCAACAGCGCTATCTTATTAGAAGCCGACGATTATGAGTTTTGGGATCCTGCAGCGACTGCCCAAGCGATCGCCGAGACCGTGAAACCCTTGGGATTCGATCTGCTACTTTTTGGCAACGAGTCTGCCGATACGTGCAATTATCAAGTTGGGGTGCACATTGCGTATTTATTAGATCTGCCGTGCGTGACGGGGATCAAAGCCCTCGAGATTCAGAACAATACAGCAATCGCCAAGCGTGAGACCAAGGACGGCTGGGAAGTCTACGAAGTCCCGCTTCCTGCAGTTTTCACAGTGAAAGAGGGCATCAACACCCCGCGCCATCCAAGCTTGCGTGGGATCATGAGCGCGAAAAAAGTGCCCATCGAACAGAAGAAAGTGACCAAGCCCGCATCACGAATAGTGCGGAAGGCTCTCAAGAAGCCACAAGAGGGTCGACAGCTTGAGATCTTAGGCCAAGGGGTCGACGCCGTGCCCAAGATTATAGAGAAACTTCGTGAAGTGGGGGTGATCTAAAGTATGGTCTTAGCGATTCTCGAAACGGTGAAAGGTGCTCTCTCTGAAACATCGCTGGAGACCTTGACGGCTGCCCGCGACCTGGCGCAGAAGACCAACGACTCTGTGACAGCTCTGGTGATAGGCAAAGGGGTGCGCGCGCTCGCGCCCACCCTCAAGGGCATTCAGACAGTGCTCGTCGCGGAAGACCAGCAGCTCGATAGCTACGTTCCCGAGGCATTTGCTAAGATCGTCTCCGAAGCGATCAAGCAAAAATCGCCCCAGATCGTCTTGGCCCCTGGAACAGATTCGGGCAATGATCTGATGGCGCGTGTTTCGGTGCGACTCGGTCTGGTCGCAGTCACAAATTGTACAGAGCTCTCCGTAGAAAACGGACTGCTTAAGAGAGTGACGCGCTCCAACTGGGGTGGTAGTCTCTTAGAAGAAGTCGAGATTTTAAGCAGCCCCATCTTGCTGACGCTCGCGCCCCATGCTATAGCCGCTCAGAGCGCCGACGGCGCTGCGCCCACTGTCGAAGCTCTCGCTGTGGCGTTGAGCGAGAAGGATTTTCGCGTGCGAGTGAAAGAGCTTATCCCCAGCGAGAAGAAGGGCATCTCGCTCACCGATGCCAAGATCGTCATTGGCGGCGGGCGGGGTATGGGGAGCGCCGAAGCGTTCAAGATGCTCGAGGAGCTGGCGAGCTTGCTCCATAACGCTGCGGTTGGGGCCACTCGGGTCGCAACGAATAACAATTGGCGCCCGCACTCCGATCAAATTGGGCAAACAGGCGCTCAGATCGCCCCAGATCTCTATATCGCGTGCGGGATCTCCGGGGCAATCCAGCATATGGTCGGCTGTAAGAACTCTAAGAAGATCTTAGCGATCAATAAAGACGCAGAAGCCCCGATCTTCCAACGCGCTGATTATGGAGTCATCGGGGATCTCCATCAAATCGTCCCAGCGCTGATCGCTGAGCTCAAGAAGCTGAAAGGGGCTTGAACCGAAAATTCACCTTTGTTCCATTGACAGTACCTAAGCTGTTCAGTATAGTAAAGCAAGAAAACAACGAAGGAGGCTTAGAGCTATGCGTCTTGGGGTAATCGTTTTGTTAGGGATCTTGCTCTCTGGGGGGATCAGCGTTCAGGGGCAGTCGGGGTTACCTGATCTCACAGTAAAGACAGCTCGGGTATCACCCGGTGACCTTGAAGAAGGGCAAGCAGCTCTCCTCCGCGCGGTCATCGTCAACCAGGGCCAAGGTGATGCCCTGGGATCCTTCGATGTCATCATTGAGCTTAATGGACAAGAGCTGGCCACGCGCTCATTCTTTGAGCTCAAAAAAGAGAAAGCGACGGAGATCCAAATCCCCTGGAAGGCCATAGCAGGCTCCCATACGCTCACGGTCTCCGTGGATGCGCCCTTCAGCAGAATTCGCGAGTCCAATGAATTCAATAATAAACTCTCCCTGCGGTTTACGGTCTCGCCGGTAGCGGGAGTGCGCTCGTTCAGCTTAGATATAGTCAAGCTCTTTGGGCGTGTCTTCGACGAAACCGGGGTGGCTTTGCACTTTAAGCTCACTGATAGCGTCTTCACGTCTTTAGATAACGCGGTGCGTGCCATCAACGAATCTGCAGCAGCACTACGCAATGCGTCTCTTGAGCTCGAGCTGGTGCGCAAGAACGTGCCTCCACCTTTTGCCTCTGATTCCCTGTACCGTGATGCGGAAGCGCTCGCCGCCCTGTGCGAAAGCATTGCCGAATCGTTCGAGCGCATTGCCGTTATGCTCAACATCGGGAATTTTGATGCCGTCCTGGAGAACGCTTATCAATTGCGCCAGAAGCTCGTAGCGCTCTCGCAAAAGACCCTCGCTGATACGAGCTTTGCCCCGATGCAGTCAGCGATAGCCCGATTTGATAAAGTCATCGCGTTAGCCAAGGAACTCCGTGATCTGCTCAAAGGGGCACAAGGGCGCTCACAATACGAAGTCGCCGTAGAGTTGTTTCATGCGTTCATGGCCTTTGGCGATGAGCTGAGCGCGTGCGCCCAGACAATAGTGCGTTTGGCAGAGTCTCTCGCGGCACGATTCTACCACGGGGATGAAGCCATCAACGGCGCGTATAACACCAACCGCTCTTTAGTAATCCGATGGTCTGGAGTTATTCTCATGCGCTTGGAGCTGTACGATCTCAAGAGCGGGGAGCTCGTTCTGAGCAGTGAGGAGATGGGCCCATGGTTGGGGCTAGTGCCCAACGGCTCGCTCCCCACAGGGATGTACGGGTATAGATTAGTAGGCATGACCAAGCAAGGAGCGCGCCGTATTGAGCTAGGCCGTCTCCAGATCAAGCAATCCCATGGCATCCCCCCTCTGGTGAGGCAGAATGCGCCTGTGGGTATGGCTGGCGGGCATTAGCCTGGCGATCAGCGTTCCGCTTCCGGCCATAGACTTGGAAGCTGAGAGTTATGCGCTGACAGCTATAGCAAGCGTGCGCTTAGAAGTTTTTGATCTGTCGGGGAGAAAGATCTTTTCAAGCGGGCCAGTGCCAGGGGCCACCTACAAATGGCACCTCCAGCGCGATGATGGCCGCCCCGTCGCCAACGGCGTCTATCTGTATATCTTTTTCACCAAAACAACAGACGGCAAAGAACTACGCAGCTCCATAGGCAAGATCGCGGTGCGGCGCTAGGGGCGCGGAACCAGCCCCGGCACAGTAGCTGTCACCGTTGACATTTCTCTGAAATCCTCTATAATCAAAAGCGACAAGCAGACCTCTACCCTAATGCGAGGGGTGAGATGGACGAGTGTTCTGTAGAGCTTAGGGAAATCTCGAAGCGCTTCGGCCAGACGCTCGCGGTAGATCGGGTAACCCTTCAGATCTACAAAGGGGAATTCTTCGCGCTCTTGGGGCCCAGCGGCTGCGGAAAGACCACGACGCTGCGTATCATTGCGGGATTTGAGCGGCCTGACTCCGGCGAGCTCTTCATCAATGGCCAGCACGCCACAAACACTCCCCCACAAGAGCGCGATCTCAATTTAGTCTTCCAAGACTATGCGCTCTTTCCCCATCTCACTGTTAAACAGAACGTCGCGTTCGGCTTGGAGATGCAGAAGCTCCCGCGCGCCCTCATTCGGGAGCGCGTCGGCCGGGCGCTGGAGCTTGTGCGTCTCAGTGGACTTGACACACGCTTCCCCAGTCAGCTCTCCGGCGGGCAGCAGCAGCGTGTGGCCTTGGCGCGCGCTCTTGTCACTGAGCCGTCGGTCTTGCTCTTAGACGAGCCCCTGGGCGCGCTCGACCCGAAGCTCCGCCAGGAGATGCAGCTCGAGCTCAAACGCCTCCAGCGCGAGCTGAAGATCACGTTCCTGTATGTGACCCACGACCAAAAAGAAGCTCTCAAAATGTCCGATCGCTTAGCAGTCATGCACGGCGGGCGCGTGCTCCAGGTCGGCACTCCGCAGGAGATCTACGAGCGCCCCGCCACGCGCTTTGTCGCTGATTTTATCGGGGAGAGCAATCTCTTAGAGGGCCGGGTCGTCCACACCGCCGGCACGCGTGCCCTCGTCCAAATCGGCCCATTCACGACGAACGTCTTCAGTGACTCTCCCTTGCAGATCAATCAGCGGGTCACGTTGGCGCTGCGCCCAGAACGAATCCGGCTCTGCTTCCCCGATGAGGGCAACGGTATCTGGACGGGGCTGGTCGAAGAGCTGTTCTACGCCGGCAAAGAGATAGAGTATCGTGTGCGCGTCTCCCCAGAGATCATAGTGACAGTGAGCAGCCACGGTACCAATGGCATCGCTGTGGGAGATCGCGTTGGTTTGACGTGGGATCCCCAAAGCCTCCGCCCCATCGAAGTCTACCCAGCATGAACGTGCGTCTTCTACTGTGGCCGGGACTTGGGTGGCTACTGCTCTTCTTCGCTGCTCCCTTGGGGATTATCTTGTTGATCAGCCTCGCCTATCGCACCCCCGCCGGGATTCAGTGGGGGTTCAGCCTTGATAATTATCTGCGCCTGCTCGATCCGCTCTATTGGGCAGGACCATTCGCAAATTCACTCGTGCTGGCAGCGCTCACGACGATACTCTGTCTGGTGCTGGGGTATCCCGCGGCGTACTCCATCGCGCGGTGCTCTGGCCCAGTGAAAAATCTTCTGCTTTTTCTTGTGATACTTCCGTTCCTCACGAGCTTTCTTGTCCGGATCTACGCATGGTTTATTCTCCTGCGCCCTGAGGGCTGGATCGCGTGGCTGCTGCGCTTTGTGGGACTCGATCTGGCGCTCTTGGGATCGCCCCTAGGGGTGCTCATCGGCTTGATCTATGGGTATCTGCCGTTTATGATCTTGCCCCTCTATGCAACGTTAGAGCGTTTAGATTTCTCGCTTGTCGAGGCAGCGCATGATCTAGGGGCGTCGCGCTGGCAGAGCTTTTGGAAGATAATCTTCCCGTTGAGCCGCCCAGGGGTGATCGCCGGAGCTGTGCTGGTCTTTATCCCCGTCTTAGGAGAGTTTATCACGCCCAAGCTTTTAGGCGGGGGCAAGGTCCCCATGTTCGGCGTGCTCATTGAAGAGAAATTCTTGGGACGGGTGCCTGACTGGCCCCTCGGCGCGGCAATGGCCATGACTTTGATGGGCTTGGTCTTGCTCGTCTTGGTGAGATATTTTCACCACGTGAAGGAGTCGCGATGGATCGGCTAAAGCGTTGGGCTGATAGAATCATAGAATTGTCGCTCGTGCTCGACACGCTGCTCACATATGTCTTTCTCTATCTGCCCATTGGTGTTTTGGTACTGTACAGTTTCAGCGCGAGCCGCTATGCGCTCGTCTGGGGCGGGTTCTCGCTCGATGCATACAGAAAGCTGTTGACCGATCAAGAGGTCCTGTTGGCGCTGGTGAACAGTCTTATCGTCGCCGCAGTCTCGACGGTTATTGCTACTGTGCTGGGGACGGCGCTTGCGCTCGCACTCGAGCGAGCACATAGCCGTCTCGAGGCTTTCGCCTATCTCCCCATCGTGATCCCGGAGATCGTGATGGCCGTGGGGCTGTTGCTCTTCTTCGCTCAGGTGCTCCGGCCCGTGTTGGGCATCAGCCCGCTGCCCACGGTGATCGCTGGGCACGTGACGTTCAGCATATCTTATGTGATGGTTGTGGTGCGAGCGCGACTACGCGATCTCGATAAGTCCCTTGAAGAAGCGGCCTTTGATTTAGGGGCAACGCCCATCCACGTCCTGCGCCGAGTGACGCTGCCCCTTCTCGCTCCGGCAATTATTAGCGGGGCGTTGTTAGCGTTCACGCTCTCGCTCGACGATTTCTACGTCACGTACTTTTCGACCACGGGAGGGAGCGGCTTCAAGACCCTCCCGCTCTATCTCTATGCCCTGCAGGGGCGAGCAGCGATTCCCCCGCAGATGAACGCGGTCGCAACCCTGATGCTCTTGGGGTCCTTATTCTTGATTGCTCTTGCGATCCTTGCACAACGCCACGCATACTCAAGGAGGGCATCTCTATGACGGTCGTGCGCACCTTCAGCCTTATGGCAGTGTTCGGCATAGTAAGCTTAGGAGCTTGCACGGGCACGCAAGCCCCCCAAGAGCTCCATATCTTCATCTGGGCCAACTATATCGCCCCCGAAGTCTATCAGCTCTTTGAGAAGGAGTTCGGCGTTAGAGTCATCGAAGAGAACTTCGACTCCAACGAGACTCTGCGCACCAAGCTCCAAGCCGGCGTCACCGGCTACGATATCATCGTGCCCTCAGACTACACCGTCGAAGCCCTCATCACACAAGGGCTGCTCGCTGAACTTGACCTCTCCAAAATCCCCAACTTTCAGAATATCTCGCGCAGATTCCGAGGACTCTCCTATGACCCCCAGAACAGATACTCCATCCCCTATCTATGGGGCACGACGGGGATCGGGTACAACGCGCAAAAGCTCGAGACACCCCCCACAAGCTGGGCTGACCTCTTCGAGCCCGCTCGTCTAGAGAGATACAAGAACCGCGCCAGTATGCTCGACGACCCACGCGAAGCTATTGGTGCAGCTTTACAATATCTAGGCTATTCGGTCAACAGCACTGATCCCCGGGCCCTCGAAGCCGCAAAGAATCTCCTTCTTGCACAAAAGCCCTATCTTGCCCGCTACGACAGCGAAACTTACGATGACTTCCTGCTCACAGGCGATCTCGTCATCGCTCACGGCTGGAGCGGGGAGTTTGCCAAGGCGCGTTTAGAAAACCCTGATATTCACTATATCATCCCCACAGAGGGCGGGGTGATCTGGGCTGACAATCTGGCGATCCCCAAAAGCTCTCAAAGAGCTGATCTCGCCCATAAATTTATAGATTTTCTCCTGCGCCCACAGATCAACGCTAAGATCGTCAACTTCGTGCGCTACTCCTCCACCAACGAAGCCGCCACAGCTTATATAATCCCAGAGATCCTCAACGACCCGGCCCTCTATCCCTCGGAACAGACTATAGAGCAACTCGAATGGATCAAAGATATTGGCGAGGCCATAGCACTCTATGAAGCCGTCTGGGATGAGGTGAAGAACCGCTAGATTATTGTAAATGCGGCTCGATCTTGCTCAAGAGTTTGCTTTTACTCATATAGCCGATCAGGCGCTCGACTTCCTTGCCGTTCTTGAAGATGAGCAGCGTTGGGATACTCTGCACTCCGTACTCCATCGCGGTTTGGGAGTTTTGCTCGACGTCGAGCTTGACGACTTTTAATCTGGTATGGAGCTCACGAGCGATCTCTTCGATAATCGGTGCGATAGCGCGGCAGGGGCCACACCAGTCAGCGTAAAAATCTACTAAAACGGGTTGAGACGACTGCAAGACCTCTTTGTCGAACGTATCATCAGAGACGTACATGATGGACATTGTATCTACTCCTTTCTGGCCAGCGCTCAGCTTCCAGTCTAGCCGTTCACGTAGCCAGGAGCAACATTACGGCCGGGTCACACGAACAGCCGTTGGGAACGGTCCAACTCGAAGCACCAAGGCAAGCGCTTGAGCTTCTTCCAGAGACGCCGAGGGAGCATCTTCCAGCTGAATATCGAAGACACTGCCCGGCTGCGCCAATAGCTCCCGTAGTGCTGATCCAACAGCGAGAGTGCCGTAGACAACGCCGTCGATCACGATAGCTAGAGTTTGCTCTGCACGACCGAGGGCCTTGGCTAATTGCTGTACTGTGCGCTCGCTCAAGCGCACTCTGAGTATAGGGCCAGCGGACTGTCCTGCCGGATTCACAGAGATCTCTTTGATCTGAAGCGCGTCTATCACGGGGGCTTCGGAGACGAGATAATAGCGTCCGGAGCCGGGTTTTTCAGCTTCGTTGCGATCTTTGATGGCCTGCTCCCCCAACCCCGTCGCCCGCACCATCTCTCCCACTGAACCCTCACGCAAGACACGCTTCAGCTCGAACTTCCCCTGGACGCTTACAAGCCGTGCCACAGCGCTCGCCATATCGGTGCGCGCCCAGATTATAATTTGCTCATCTCCAACAGCGAGCACAACGCTCTGGTGAACGCCGTACTCTTTCAAGCGTCTTTGCATGACGCGTATCGTCTCGTCTACAGCACCTGCACCGACAGTGACCCGCAAGAACACTTGCCCTGGCAGCTCATTAGGCTTGAGCGCGATGATCTGCGAGACCCCGTAGCGTCGGTCAGCCCTGTTAGGCCAGGCTGCTATCTGCGCCAACCATAAATGCACGATTTCTTCTTTGAGGGCGAGCACAAGGTCGGGGGCAGCTTCCGGGCCAAGGGCTTCGAGCTTCTTCTGCAACACCCGCGCAATATGAAGCTTTTGATTGGGATCTTTGAGCTTGGCATACTCTTGGTGAGCTTCCTCCAGGCGGTCAGCATATTCATAGAGATAGAAGATCTTCAAGATTGGATCAGCGATAGAGATCTTTGCGCGGGCTTTCAGATGATGATAGAATTCCTCGAAGCGTCTGTCGCGCTCGGATTCGATATAGTCTTTCAGCACTCTCTCGCGGATCTGTGCGAGCTCCGCACGCTGGGCGGGCTTCTTCTCTTCGACTTTAATTAAGTGAAACCCAAACTGCGTGCGCACGGGATCGCTGATCTGGCCAGGTTCCAACGAGAATGCTGCGTCTTCAAATTCTTGGACCATCTGGCCGCGCTGCAAGAACCCTAGATCGCCGCCGTTGGGAGCGCTCCCGGGATCTTGAGAATATTTTTTCGCAAGCTCAGCGAAGGCTGCCCCGTTCTCTAGCTCTTTTTTAATGTCTTCGAGCTGCTTTTTCGCTTGCGCGATTTCGGCTTCGGAAGCGTTCTCCGGAACTCTTATAAGAATATGTCGGACACGCACTTCCTCTGGGGTGTCGTACTTTTCACGGTGCTCTTCTAAATACGCCGCGAGCTCTTGCTCTGTCGGCTCGATGGGGCCGACGACGACATCGCGCAAGCGTTCCGTTTGCATAGTGAGTTCGATGGTCTGGTGCAGTTCCTTCTTAAAGCTTTCGAGTGTACGTCCTTGCTTCTTGAGAATCTCCTCTGCTTGCTCTTCGGTGAGATTGTTCTGTTTCAGAATGCGCTCGAAGGCGATCTCAGTTTGGTCGTCAATGTCCGCCTTGGGAATGACGATGCGCCGACGCTTGACCTCTTGAGCGATCAAGCGTCTTTGTAAGAGATCGTCAATGATACGACTTTGCAGTTGCAGTGTGCGCTCGATTCCCCCTGGCCCCTGCAAGAGCTTGGAGAAATCTTGGCCGTACTGAGCGTAGAAGCGCTTATACTGCGCGACCAGATTCTCGTAAAGCCTGGTAAACTCCTTCTGAGAGATCTTCTGACCCTCGAGGACGAGCGCCGGACCACCCGGCTCCAGCCCCTGCCACACGATAAACAGTCCGACTGCGACCAATCCGACGACTACCCACGTCACCCATGAAGGCATAAAACCCCCTTTGAAAGTCTTTTATTATATCGAAAGATTTACAGGCTCTCCCCCCGACTCAAATTATAGTGATAATCGGGATCGAGCCCGCAGGCACGGATGAGTGCCTCGCGTTCTTCTTGGGTGATACGAGCGCGGCTGTCAGCTTTTCTGATCACATTGGGCACGCCCTTGCCCCGCGCAATCTCCGCTAACAGAATCTTTTGCAGACGCTCCGGCTCACAGAACTGAAAGACCGCACGCGGGGCCTCGATCTTTAAGACGCTCCGTACCCGCGGATCATAGACATAAAAGAACGCCACGTGATAGAGATCCGAGTCTAACTTAAGGGCAAAATCGCTCACGGCCTTGGGCAAGTCAATCTTAGATCCTCGCTCCTCCCAGGACGGATAGGCTTCCTGCACGAACCAATTTGTATAGCCCAAAGAGTCTTTGGGGGTGTCGCTCAGCACAGCGGTCATAAATTGACGATCACTGGCCCAGCGGCGCTCTGAAGGGTCGAGACAGAAGCGCAGCAGCCAACTCGTCTCCGGGGTCTTGTTCAGTGCTACTATCGCGAGGTTTCTCGCGACGCACGCTTCGATTAAGCGCACCGGGGCTGCAAGCAAAGCCACTATATCTTCACGGTCGGAGAGCCGCACCCCCCAGCGATAGCCCCACTCACCCTTCAGTTCACCCAATAAATAGTAATAAAGCCCGATGGGATAGAGCGCGCCATCTACGATCAACAGCCCCTCTTGGACATCCAAAACCTCAAGCATTGCTTGGGCATGAGTTGGCTCACTGCTGATATCGGCAAGCCCCTTGACAATATACTCAACCTCACGCTCGAGGAAATCTTTGGTCAAATGGATTCTCCAGTGATGGACATGCTCGTTCTGGACATGAGTGACGCGGGCTTCGCCGACGTTCTGGAACGAATGCGACACGAGTGCTATAGTACGCCACGTCTCGAGTGGAAACCCGCGATGGCGCAACGGGGGATCAGCAATGAAGACAGCTTGATTGGCGCACAGCGTCGTGCCATCTTCAAAGTGCATGGGGCGAGTGCTGCCCCCGTCTACCCCGTAGATACCCCTGAACGCTTGATCTTGATGGCGCGCTACCTGAAGGATAGGCTCAGCTCGACGCTCCAAGGGCGTGAGCGTCTTGATCGGGCCATCAAGCTGAAGGCCCCTGAAGAGCCGGCGGGCCTCGTCACGATGGCTGACAGCCCGCTGGGCGCGCTCGCCTAGGGCTTTCAGTTCTTCGAGAAAGAGTCGGCGCACATCAGACGAGAGCATAGCTAGCGCACTTTATAGATTATACTGATATTGTCGCTGCCCTTCTCGGTGCGATACTCGTGATCGGCTCCCTCGACTAAGCCCACGTCGTGCGAGACCACGATCACCTGCCCGACGCGTCTGCCCAAGTCTTCAAGTAAAAACTGCAAGCGGTGAATGCGGTCTCGGTCTAGGTAGATCGTTGGCTCGTCCAAAATAAGAGGCATGCGGCGCACGGCTTTGGCCAAGACTTGATGGATCGCGCAGCGCAGCGCGATATTAATCAGAGCGCGTTCGCCCCCGGACATCAACGATGGGCTGATCGTGCGCCCGTTCTTTAACTCAACTTCGATCTCATAGTCATCGCGAACCGTCACCCGACTATACGAATCCCCAGAGTCCATCAGCGAGAAGAATGCATTGAAATAGTAATTAAGCGCTGCTAAATTTCTCTTGCGCAGCTCGACTTTTGTCATCTGATAGATTGAGACGATCTCGTCGAGCTCGGCTTTCAGTTTGGAGAGCTCTTCTTGTTCGCTCATGAGCTGAGCGAGCTCACCGTGTAAGCGCTCGAGATGATCAAGTTGGCCCTGCACAATGCCTCGCTTGTGCACATAGTCATCATAGCGAGCTTGCAGGGCAGCTCGCTGCTCTTCAAGTGATCGAATGAGCTCCTGGACGTGAGCGCGCTTGCGCTCGATCTCACCTTGCCCTTGCGCGCGCATCTGAAGCTGCCCGCGCCGCTCTAACAGCCGCGCGATGTCACCGCGCAGCTCGTTCAGACTCTCTAAAAGCGTCTTACGCGCGGCTTGCTTGACACGCCACTGCTCTCGCATCCGCAAGAGATTCTCAACGTCGCTCTTGATCTCCTCAAGGCGCTCGCCCTCTTCAAGAGCTTGAGCCAGAAGAGCATTGGCCTCGTTCATCGATTGCTCCACACGCTGCTGCTCCGCTTGTTGAGCACGAGCGATCTCCGTCTCTTCTGCGATTTGACGCTCTACCTGAGCGATCCGTTCAACGAGAGTCATGTGGCGCTTGCAAGCTTCCTCAAGAACGCTGCGATGAGCTGTGAGCTCTGCACGACGTGCTGCTAACCGCTCAATTTCTAGCGCGACCCGATCAAGCGCACTCTGGGTCTTCTTCCACAGCGCTATCTTCTCTTCGATGCGCTGCAGCTCCGCTTCTTCGTGCTGGACGAGCTTCCCTAGCTCTGTGAGCTTCTCTCTGATTTCGGCAAGTGCCTCAGCAAGCTGCGCGGCAGGAACAGCTTGCCCGCAGGTGGGACAGCGCCCAGCTTTTAACAGTTCTTCTTTCTGGGTGAGCTCCTGACGCAGCGCTTCGTAGTGGGTCTTCGCGTGAAGCACGGCGCGCTTGGCCTCATCATGGTGTTCCTCGAGCCGGTGCAGCTCATGCATCCACGCAGTCTGTACCTGAGAGATCTTTTGAGCATCCCAATCTGATAGCATTTGAGAGAATGGTACCCCCAACGCATGAGCGCCTTCAGCGACATCACGCAAGGAAGCCGTGGCGGCTTGCTCATGCCGGGTGAGTGCTTCAGTGAGTGCTTCGAGCTTACGCTCCCCTTGAGCGATCTGCTCCACGAGACGCCCACGCTCACGTTCGAGATCATCACGCTGTTGACCCAGTTTTTCGAGTGCGCGCTCGCGCTGTGTGCGCTCGGCTATAATTCGTGCGAGCTGCTCGCGTAGCTCCCCTACCCGCGTACGTTGATTCTCTATATGAGTCTTATGCGCTGCGATACGCTCTGCGATCACCGTCACTTCATCAAACGTCGTAGCACTCTCGAGTGCCTCCAAAACACGGGCGCCGTCGAACCCTAACCTCTGTAAGCTCGCCTTCACCGAAGACAGAGCTCGCTGATGCCGGGCGCTCAGGCGCTCTAATTCCTTCTCGCACTCGTGGCGCTCGGCCTCCCGCCCTGATAAACGCTTTTGCTTATCTGAAAGCTCCTGCTCAGCCTGAGAGAGTTCTTTAGCTATTTGAGCAAACTGCTGCGAGGCTTCGTCATAGCTCTGCAAGAGTTTATGGGCGTTGGTGCGTTGCTCATCTACAGCAGCGAGCTCGCTCTGGGTGCGCTCCATCTGCTCCGTGAGCTGGGCTTTTTGAGTGAAGAGCTCTTGGCGCTCTAAAGCGTCGATCTCTTGGCGCAGGCGTGCTACGCGCTCCGCGAGCGCGTCAGCCTTGCGATTGAGAGCCCTAACAGCTTCCTTAGAGCGCGGATTGACATAGAGATCAATCTTATACAGCCCCAAGAGCCCATCGAGCATCTGCTCGCGGTCCTTTCTCTCGGCACGAATTAATCGGTCAATCTCCCCTTGGCGGACGTAGACACAATTGGCGAAGCCCTCGCGGTCCATGCCAAAGAGCCGCTCGATCTCGGCCACGACGTTCTCCGTGCCACTCCAGATGGAGCCGTCGTCGCACGTCAGTTGACAGCCGCTGCGCTCGCTCTTAATAGTGCCGCCTTGGCGTCGGAGCGCGATCTGCGCTTGATAGCGCTTGCCTCCATAGAAAAAACTGAGCTTGACCGAGCCCGCGTCAGCACCGATGCGCACGATCTCATCCAAGCTGCGCCCGATGACATGTCGGGCTTCGCTACCGTAGAGCGCAAAGAAAATACTCTCCAAAAGAGAAGACTTGCCGCTGCCGTTGGGCCCAGCGATGACAGTGATCCCCGGCTCAAAGTGTAAAGAAGCTTTCTTGTAGCTCCAAAGATTCTCAATCTCTAAGCTGTCGAGCTGAAGTTGGTTGTGCGCGAGCCGATCGGGCAGGGCCGGACCAAGCTCTAGGGGTTCTTGCTGAACTTTGCTCAGCAGATCGAGCAAATCTTTCTGCGCTTTTACGGTTTTGCGCGCCATGCTCGCTCCAAGAGCGCTGTTACTTCATGGTCGACATTAGAGTCCGCGATCTTGAGGTCACGAACGATCTGATCGATCTCACGCGCCAAGGGCGAGAGACTCTTTCGGGAGAGTGCTTCTGTGACGGCGTGCTCGACATCCCCAAACTCGATCTCGATAGAGGGCTCAACTTCTTGAGCTGGGCTTTCACGGAGGTCCCGCACGCGCACGGCTAACGCGCCGCGTTCGTAGCCGAGCTTCTCGATCTCCGCGATAGTCCACTGCGACGACGCAAGATAGACCACGACAACGGCGTTTTGTATATTTGAGTTCTCAAGGCGCTGGATGGGATCCTCATCAGCGCGAACATAGAAGAATGGGCGAGTCTTGAGGCGACGTCGATCCAGCCGCCCACTCTTCAGATCAATAATGTTGACGCCGCGCTCGGAAACCTCGTCAAGCGCCCAGCGCTCCGTGCTCCCACAGTACGTGATGAGTATCTCTCGGTTCTTATCGCGCTCGCGCCACTCCCGATACTCGTGATAGTCCCCCATCAGTACAACGCGGGCTCCACAGTGTATGAGTCTCTCGAGAGCGAGCTCGCCATCGAGCTCTACTGCATCGAGCAACTGATGGCAGACCAAGACCCCGTCAGCGTAAGTTGGAGGAGTGATCTCGCGGCGTCCAGAGAAGTCCAGCCCATAGATGGGTATGCCTTCAAGTTCCAATGGCTTTTCCGGACGCAGATGGACTGCTAAGCCGAGCTCTTCAAAGAAGTCTAGCCATTGGACGCCCCGACGCTGCTCATGATTGCCTACTATGCCCAGAAAGCGAATCCCTGCGTCTTTCAGCGTGAAGAGCCCTTGCAGCGTCGCCAAGAGATCTTCAGCGCCAGGGGTGCGGTCCTCAAAGAGATCCCCGGCATGAATAACTGCTGCTACGGATTCGTCGAGGGCGAGCTGGACGACTTGAAGAAATGCTTTGGCAAAATCGTCACGGCGCTCTTCCAGGCCGTATTGGCGAAAACCGATATGGGTGTCGCCGGTGTGCAAGACCTTGGCCATTGTGCTTTTATAGTAGCATTCTTTGGGGCTGAGCACAAGGACGAGCGTCCCTTCGTATTTAGAGTGAGCCTCCCAAAGAGCCCAACTGAAGGCGTTTTACGTTCGATCACATGGTGAGACCCCCTAGGGAAGAGCGCTATCGCCATAAGCGCAAAGATTCTCCTCGAGTTGGCCTGAAAGAGCATGACTTTGCAATGCGCGTTACATACATTTCACCAAGATCGCTCTATAACTATTAGGAGACGGAGGTTTCGCGGGAAGGAGGGTCTATGAGAGAGCAGAGCCGGTGGAAGTGGGTCTACGTGCGGATGCACGGCGGCTTGGGTGTCGCCTTGATCTCTGTGCCGAGCGACTTGACTGTCTCCCAGCTCAAACTGCTTGTTGGGGCTGACCCGCGTAGCTTCGTCACCGTGCGCTCGGCCTTCCGGCCCCTTGCAGAGAACGAGCCTATCTACCGACGCGTCAGCAACTACGATACCGTCTATATCGAACCCCATCGTCGTACCCTGTAATCACCCCCTCTCCCTCTCTTCTTTGGCGGAGGTTGCCTGGGGCCCCCCACGGCAGCCTCTGCTTTCATTACAGATCATTATTATTCTCTATTCCAGCGAGAACCCTCGCGAGTCTTTTCTTAAAATTCATGTCCATCATTCGTTCAATCATTATTCTTTGTGCTTGAGGGGAACCCGCCCCATGCATGGACTCCGTCCGATACCCAACTGCCCCTAAGCCCATAGAAATATTCTCTATCAGTCTAAAAACCCCTAATCTGTGCCTTGTTGGAACTCCTGCCACACCTTGGAGATATTTTTGGACATATTTCCCAATGCGTGGATGCTTCAGATCTTTTTCTGAAGGAGCGGTGGCTATGAGCCCACCTGCTATATCTTCAGCTAGCCTCGCTATCTCATAAGGGAATCGAGTGACGTTGAGCTTACAGATATTTGCTAAAAGCACGTTGGCTTGATAAGTCCCTGAGGGCGTTTTATACCCTTCTGCAGAGCAAGCTAAGCCGCAAGCGTATAACGTTTCATTAAGATGGTTCATTTCGATCAGTTTGTCCCTTATATGAGAAGCTTTTTCAACGCCATTATATTCGGCTATAGCAGCGGCAGCGCCGATGAGAACGTCGCCCACGCCGGTTTTACATCCGCCATAGCTCTGTCTATGATACGCCGCGAATCTCTCGACAAGGGCACCGGTAAATTCGTACTCTCCAGCCATGAAGACCCTCTCCCACGGGACAAAGACATCCCCGAATATGATCATCGCCTCTTGACCGCTGTATTTGACATTCCCCAAATCCAGTTTCCCCTCTTCGAGTTTTCTCGTATCACATGATTGTCTTCCATAAATATAGACTATACCCTTCGTATCACTTGGAACAGCGAAAGAGACCGCGTAGCTTTTATCTTGTTCCGTCATAGCTCTTGTCGGCATGACAATGACTTCGTGACTGTTTACAGCTCCTGTTATATGGACCTTTGCGCCTCTCACCACTATGCCATCACTTTTTCTCTTAACTATTCTGAGATATAAATCTGGGTCTGCTTGTTGGCTTGGCGGAAGACTTCTATCGCCCTTGGGGTCTGTCATCGCCCCACAGCAGAACAAATCGTTTTCCTGAACGTATTGCAAAAACTCTATGAATTTCTTGTAATATTCTGTTCCGAGCTTTCGGTCCATCTCATAAGTTACGCTGGAGAGGGTATTGAGAGCATCCATGCCCACACATCTTTGAAAGCACGTGCCCGTCTTTTGCCCTAAAACCCGCAACAGTTTCACCTTCTTGACCAAGTCTTCCACACTCTGATGTATATGATTAAATCTATTAATTTTCTCCCCTGTTATATGAGACCGAGCTGTAGCGAGCTCCTCGCACTGAGAGTTATGAGCTATATCGTAAGTTACCGCGGCAGTGTTGACCGATGGCTTTATAATCGGGTGTTCAACGGGGTTTTTAATCTCCTCTCCCAGAAGATAGACTTTAATCTTTCTCTTGCGCAGGCTTGCTACGTATTCTCTGCCAGTTTTGAGCGCCACTTTCAAGATCCCCCTCTCTGACTCAAGAATCAGTACTCATCGCTATAGCAGAAATCCGATGTAAAGTCAAATATAAGCTTAGTCTCAGATGCTCATCACAGTCTTAAGCTCCGGGAAGCAGCACTTGACAAGCATACAAAAGTATGCTATACTTTTGACTGCTATGAGGACGGAACTCACAGAGAAGCAGCGACAGATTCTAGACTTTATCGTCGAGCGGGTCTCGGAGCGGGGGCTTCCCCCGACACTCCGGGAGATCGCTGAAGAGTTTGGGCTTCAGTCGGTGCGCAGCGTTCAGACACATCTGGACGCTTTAGCGAAGAAGGGGTTCATTCGGCGCCTTGCGGGGAAGTCGCGGGGTATTGAGCTCATACGTGAGCGGGTGCGCCGTCCGGGAATTCCCATCGTCGGGCATATCTCGGCGGGGCGGCCCATCCCCGCTGTAGAAGACATTCAGGGCACACTGGACCTAGATGTCTTGTTCGGAAAAGATGAGCGTCCTTTCGCACTGCGGGTCCAAGGGGATAGCATGGTCGAAGCCGGGATCTTCGCGGGCGATTTGGTGATCGTCCAGCCGCGGCAGACCGCTGAGCCAGGCGATATCGTCGTCGCCCTCAAGGACGACGAAGCGACGGTGAAGTACTTCGCGGTAATTGACAGAACGCCTATGCTCGTTCCTGCGAATTCCCGCTATGCTCCAGTCCCATTAGGAGAAGGGCAGATCGTGGGAAAGGTCGTGGGCGTGCTGCGCCACGTGAAGCGCAACATCCGAGAGATTCAGAGATTTCTCAACCAATAACAAAGGAGGTCGTGCGATGGGCAAGCAAGAAGTCTTAAATAGCGTGCTGGAGGGGCTGCGCAAGAAATACGGCGAGGGCGCGATCATGTGGCTTGGGGAGCAAGCCAAGCTCCAGGTGGAGACAATTCCGACGGGGTCGCTCTCACTCGACATGGCGCTAGGGATCGGCGGAGTCCCACGGGGCAGAATAGTCGAGATCTTCGGGCCGGAGTCCTCAGGCAAGACGACTTTAGCGCTCCATCTCATTGCTGAAGCCCAGAAACGCGGCGGCGTCGCGGCGTTCATAGACGCCGAACACGCGCTCGATCCCAATTATGCGAAAGCAATTGGGGTGAACCTCGATGCGCTGTTGTTGAGCCAGCCCAACTCCGGCGAGCAAGCTCTAGAGATCATGGATGCGTTGGTACGCAGCGGAGCTGTTGACATTATTGTTGTGGACTCGGTCGCGGCGCTCGTCCCCGAAGCGGAGATCGCTGGAGCGATGGGCGATGCTCAAGTCGGGCTGCAAGCACGTCTGATGAGCCAAGCGATGCGCAAGCTTGCGTCGTCTATCTCGCAATCGAAGACGACCGTCGTCTTTGTCAATCAAATCCGCCAGACGATCTCCGGGATGAGCTGGGGACCGACGACCACGACGACGGGCGGCTTGGCGCTCAAATTCTATGCTTCTGTGCGCATGGAGATCAAGCGATTAGGGGGCATTGACGAGGGTGACAATCGCGTGGGCAGCGAAACAGTCGTCAAAGTTGTCAAGAACAAGCTCGCGCCGCCGTTCAAAGAGGCCAAGTTCGATATTATCTACGGCAAGGGGATCTCGTACGAGCGCGAGCTGATCAAGACAGGAGAGCAGTTGGGCTTGGTGAAGAAGAGTGGCTCATGGTTTAATTTTGGTGAAGTGCGCTTAGGTCAGGGAATGAGCAATGCTGCAGCGTTTTTAGAGACGAATAAAGAGGTCGCGCAGCAATTAGAGAACGCAATTCGCGAGAAGGTCGGGCTGAAGCTCGCTGCTGCGCCGTCACCAGCCGAGGGTGAACCTGGAAAAGACTCTAGCGAAAAGGGATTGCTGAGCGAGGCGGAGAAGCCAGCTCGCCGAGCGTCCCGCAAAGCAACTGCCCTTATGACACCAGAGTCAGTCAATGGAGCTGAAAGCTAATTCTCTTCTAAGAAGGAGAGAGTAGACGCTTCTGGAAAGGAGGGGGAGCTTTGCCATAGCGTCTACTCTCTCATCTTTTTTAGCCCTGAGACTTGCGCTCCCCTGGCCCTGTCCAAGTACAATAAACACCAAGGAGAAATACCATGAAGACAATCTTAGTCACAGGTGCTAACGGGGAGATCGGCCACGGCTTGATCTCCCGACTCGCTGAAAACGGAAACGTGCGCATCATCGCGTTCGATATCCAAGAGCTCGATGAAACGCTCAGACCCAAAGTCCACCATGTCGTCGCCGGCGATATCTTAGACACAGAGCTCTTAGAGAGCCTCTCAGCAACTTATAACTTTGACACGATCTATCACTTAGCAGCGTTGCTCTCGACCAAGGCAGAACGCCAGCCCGTCTTAGCGCATAAAGTCAACGTCGACGGCACGCTCAATCTCTTGGAGATGGCCGTCGGACAATCGCGCTTGCAAGGGCGCGAGATTAAGTTCCTCTATCCCAGCTCGATTGCTGTCTACGGCTTGCCGGACTTGGAGACCAAAGCCCGTGCCGGCAAAGTCAAAGAACACGAATGGCTCACCCCACGCACAATGTATGGCATCAATAAACTATACTGCGAGCAGCTGGGGATCTATTACGCCCAGTACTATCGCCAGCTCGACGCTGAAACTACTCGTGGACTCATTGACTTCCGCACCTTGCGCTTCCCCGGACTGATTAGTGCTGTCACTGTCCCGACGGGAGGCACGAGCGACTACGCCCCAGAGATGCTCCACGCTGCTGCCCAAGGCAAGCCTTATGCGTGTTTTGTCCGCGAAGATACACGTATTCCCTTCATGGCTATGCCCGACGCCGTTGAAGCCCTCTTAAAGCTTGAAGCTGCGCCGCGCCAGAAGCTCACGCGCTTTGTGTATAACGTCACGGCGTTCAATCCCTCTGCAAGAGAGATCTTTGATCTCATACGCCAGGCCTTTCCCAAAGCCCAAGTAACGTTTACGCCTGACTCGAAGCGCCAGAAGATCGTGGACAGTTGGCCCGCGGACGTCGACGATAATGCAGCACGAGCTGACTGGGGCTGGCAGCCCGCGTATGATCTGAAGCGCGCGTTTGCAGAGTATCTCGTGCCAGGAGTCTTGCGGCGATACCATACCTAACTTATAATTTGAACCTATGACCCCCATCGCCCTCATCACTGGCAGCAACAGCGGCATCGGCTTAGCAACAGCAATCTATCTCGCCCGTCGGGGCTATACCGTCTGGGCGACAATGCGAAACTTAGAGAAATCACGCGAACTACGCGCCATCGTCGAGGTTGAGAAGCTCCCCATCGAGATCGCCCAGCTCGACGTCTGCGATGACAACTCCGTGAAGAACGCCGTGGCGCAGATCTTGCAGAAGAGCGGGCGCATCGATGTCTTAGTCAATAACGCTGGATACGGGCTGCGCGGCGCCGTAGAAGAAGTCTCGCTCGACGAATGGAAGCAGCAATTTGAGACGAACTTTTTCGGCGTCATTCGCGTTACCCACGCCGTGCTTCCTCAGATGCGCGCGCGACGATCTGGGGCAATTGTCAATATCAGCTCGGTCTTAGGGCGTATGGCCCTCCCGTTCTCTGGGCCGTACATAGCGAGCAAGTTTGCCCTAGAAGGGCTAACGGAGACGCTGCGCTATGAGCTCGCTCCATGGAACATCAACGTCATTCTCATTGAGCCGGGGTTTATCGCCACAAAATTTCAAGAGAACGCACAGCTGTCCCAAGCCGCGCAGCGTGATGACTCTCCATATGCCATCTTTAAGAAAGCGAGTGGTCGGCGCGTCCAGAGCAATATCTATCGCGCTGCTTCTCCTGAGAGAGTCGCAGAGAAGATCTATCACGCGATCACACACCCTAAACCGAAGCTGCGCTACCCCGTGGGGCGCGACGCACGGCTCGTTCTCCCCTTAAGAAGATTTTTGCCCGAGGGATTATTTGAAAAGATTCTCATGAAGCAACTGGGGCTATAACACGCCCATCGAACAACTCGATCACGCGATCAGCGACCCGAGCGACGCGCGGATCATGCGTCACTAAGATCAGGGTGACGCCATGCTCGGCTTGCAACTCCCTCAAGAGATCGAGCACTTGCTTCTCGTTCTTGGAGTCCAAACTCCCCGTCGGCTCGTCGGCAAGCACAATTTCAGGATTATTTACTAAAGCGCGAGCCACGGCAACACGCTGTCTCTCACCTCCAGAGAGCTCCGGCGGACGCCGATGGGCTTTGTCCGCAAGCCCAACGCGCTCTAACAGCTCTCGTGCGCGCGCTTGCGCTTCGCGTCGCGAGTGATTCAGCTCTAGTGTCGGGATTAAAACGTTCTCGAGTGTCGTCAGCGACGGGATGAGATTGTGCAACTGAAAAATAAATCCGACTTTTCGCGCGCGAAAGTTCGCTAAATCCTCGCGACTATGGGCGAGATCTTCGCCCGCGACCCACAGCTCGCCCGAATCAACTCTATCCAAGGCCCCAATAAGATTGAGCAACGTGCTCTTGCCGGAGCCCGATGGCCCGCAAATAGCGACGAACTCGCCGCGCGCGATCTCTAACGTCACGCCATCGAGGGCGCGGGTGCGCCCGTTCTCGTAAGTCTTTACCAAATTACGTGCGACGACGATAGAGTCACTCATATCGTAACGCTTCTTGCGGGGAGATCTTCGAAGCGCGATAGGCCGGATAGAGCCCGCCTATCAGACCTACTCCCAACGCAATCACTAACGCCTGGACAAAGAGATCAGGTGCATACACCGGGCTGATCAACCCCCGGACCTGAGGAAGCAGCGTCACGGAACGTGCTACTCCCCAGCCCAGCAATGTCCCAGCAAAAGCTGCCAAAACGCCAAGCATAAGCGACTCCCCAACAATGAGCTGTAAGACACGCACACGCCGCCAGCCCACGGCTCGTAAAATCCCGATCTCGCGCGTGCGCTCAAACACTGACATAATCATCGTGTTCATCACGCCGATCCCGCCAATGACTAACGCTAACAGGGAGATGAGCCAGCTCCCCGCACGCACTAAGCTCAAACTCTGATAGTTTCTGTTAAATTCTTCAGCAGAGCGCAGAGTGATCAACGCGCCCTCGTACTCGCGCTCGACCCGCGCCATGACTTCTTCTACGGAAAAACCCTCGTTCACGCGAACGAGAATAACCGTGAGCTCGGAAGAGCGATTCTTCAGCTTCTGGAGGGCACGCAGCGGCAACAGCGCCCCGCCGTCTTCCAAGAGATTGCCTGTTTCGTAAATCCCCACGACTTGAAATCTCTTCAGATCGATCTCGACAGTGCCACCAGGCTTGATCTGTAAGGTATTCGCCGCGATCTTTCCCAAGAGTACTTCGTCTTCGGCGTATTTAGAGAACGCACGCCCTTCAAGAATGGTGACGCTACCTAGCTCAAACGCTTCCGGCTCGATCCCGATAGTTAAGAAATACGGATTTCCAGGAGAGCTGGCAAACGTCACGAGCGCCCCCACGGCTTGCTTGACCTCTGGCCAGCGCGCAATCTCATAGAGCCGCGCTTCGGGAACAGAACTCATCACGATCATGGGCGCATGGGCTTGCCCAATAGAGAAGTCAGCTGTGCCAGAGCGCAGCGTCGCGATTAAGTTATGCTCCATGCCGTCGGCGATAGCCCCCAACGCAATAACAGTTGCAATCCCCAAGCTGATGCCGGCAATGGCTAAGAGACTGCGAACCTTCTGGCGCCAGAGATTTTTACAAATAAGGTTCACGAAGGACATAACGTTCTCAGAAATTCAAGCTGAGCTGGACTTGCGCGAAGATCGCCTGGCCAAACGGCACCGCGATGCTTCGATCCAGCCGCCCTGAGTACCCGAGCGACACCGAGAGCGCGCAATCACTGCTGTCGAGAGCAGGAGCACAGGACGCACCGAGCTCATAGTCGCCTTGGAGGGTCAAATCCCAGGTTGCCGCGGTGATGGGCTTCTGGTCGCGCCTCCCTATATCGAGTGAGGCACGCGCATCAACGCTCAACGAGAGCTCATCGAGTGGGTCCCACGAGGCACGTCCGCCAAGCCCAAAAGTATTGGTGCGTTCGCGTTCGCTCGCCGTCATCTGCCAGAAGAGATCACCGCTAGTTTTCCATAAGCTATGGGGAATCCAATCGATGGAGAGCCGCGCGCGCGGCCGGAGGGTCTGCTTGCTTGGTAGCGTTGGGTGGGTCAATCTATCGAGTGTCAGCCCGAGCTCTACTCGCGATTGGAGCTGGGCGCTGAGCGCCCAAGACAGCGAGCCCGTGAACTCGTGCTTGAGTGAGTCTCGTAACGAGCGCACATCGCTCGAGAGCGTATGCCGGGTGAAGAGCGACCCTGAAAGAGTCTGCCATTGGCCGCTGAGGCGCCCCTCGAGAGTGAGCGTCAGCGTCCCGGTTGTTCCTCCAAGACTAAGAGAGCGCCGCCCCGAGAGGGTTAGCGTTGGAGAGAGCTTGACGCCTATAAGAGTGAAATCGCTGAATCGTATATTGAGCGAGGCGCTCTCATCGAATGAGCCGCGCCCGGCACGCACACGGTTCGTCTGCGCATAGCTTGTCGTGAGCTGCCCAAGGCCCAGATTATACTGCCAATCACCACCAAGAGTGTAGCTGAGATCTGAGTCACCAGGGACGCGTGGCGCTCCTAAAGTCACCCGGTCCCCAAGGGTGAGTGAGCCGCGCA
This sequence comes from uncultured Thermotogae bacterium, assembly GCA_964473325.1. Taxonomy (GTDB): domain Bacteria; phylum Bipolaricaulota; class Bipolaricaulia; order RBG-16-55-9; family DRXL01; genus JANXCC01. The sequence continues at coordinate 41,646 of CAYYOG010000002.1, read as the reverse complement.
GCTTCAAGCTCGGTGTCATGGTGACCCCAACGCTCACTCCCCAGCGAGAGTCAATGAGCGACCGTCCCAGCCGCGCGAACGTCGCGATACCGTCATATGTCCCACTGACAGTCAGCTCTTGCGCCAAGGGCATAAGCCCTTCTAATGACATCTTGTGATCGCCTTTGAGAGTAAGCGTGATCTTCGTTGTGTCAAAGCCCGTGACGCGATCTTGTAAGTCACGATCTGTAAGTTCTAAAGCCAGGGTGCTTGTCAAGGCGGGGCCGGCCTCCCAGGGCTTCCACCGGGCGCGCACTGTATCGCTGATGACCAAAGTACGCCAGCCCCTAGCTACGCTCATCACGTGATCGCCCGAGAGGGAGAGCGTGGATGAAACAGGCCAAGCAGCACCCAAAGTTAATCGTTGAGCTTCCTGACGACTCTCTTGTCCAATAGCGAGAAACTCCGGGGTGATTCCCTCAAGGAGCGCTTTCAGCTCGAGAGAGCCCAGCTTATAGTGCGCCGAGAGCTGAGCGAGCCAGCCATGGTCGGTGTTCTTCTCAGGAGAGATATCCTCGAAGCGCGCCTCATCGCGACCGTTCAATCTCGTCTCAGCTTGTGAACGGGCTTTGACATCTCCCAAAGAGCCGACTTGCCACAAGGGCATCTCAAACGTGCCGCTAGCTTGTGGACCGACCCAGAGCTCCTCAGCACGCGGGTTCTTTTCAATCGCTGTGATCGAATACCCTCGGATGATAGGGGCATCAGAGCTGAAGCGGAAGAGCCCGATTTCCGTGCCATACCAAAGCTCTGCGTCCTGCACAGCGAGCGCTTGGACTTTGATATCTTCCACACGCCAGCCAACTTCAAGGCCGTTAGCGATCTCGTAGATGCCCCGGTCCGTGGCGACGTACACAGTCGCCCCCACTGATGCGAGATCTCTGATGGTTTGGCTGTGCAACTCGATGATCTCGTAAGAGCGCCCTGTCTCAGGCTCGTAAACGACAAGCCCTTTGTCCGTGCCTAGATAGAGCCGTGTGCCATCACTGGTGATCTCGGTGATGAGATTGCTTCTCAACGCAGAGATCGTGCTCTTTGTGAGAGTTTTCCACGCGGTCTTCTCGGTGATCTGCGCGAGAGGAACTCGAACAAGCCCGGCTTTCGTGCCGACCCAGACTGTGCCCGATTTGTCAATAAAGACGTCATGGGTTTCGTTATGGGGTAGGCCATCCAAAGTATAGAAGCGTTTCCAATTGATGGGTTTGGCGAGGCTCTCGAGCACCGAGCGTCCAGGTTCGAGCTTCACCAGAGAAAGCCCTGAATCAGTCGCTAACAGCACTGTATTTCTCTGGATGGCGATGCCGCGCACGCCACGCCCGGAGAGCCCTCGCGCTGTCGTGAAATCCTGCCAGCGCGTCCCGTCGTAGACCAGCAGCCCATTCTGATGGCCAAAGAGCGTCACACGGCGCCCCTCAAAGACAAACCCTGCGATGACGTTGACACGATTGCGTTGGTGTACCCGCTCGTTGGAGTGATATTTCCCCTGAGCTCCACTGAAAGGAACAGTAGGGAATATGTTTTCTGCGTAGCCGAGCTTGAGATCAGCTTGGAGATCGCCAAGATCAAGCTGGGCTCCCAGCCCCACGACCGAATGGGTGTTAGGCATGGTGCGCAAGCGCTCCCGGCCCTCGTCTGACGGCGGGGTGTCGAACGCGCGCAGCGCGTCGAGAGAGATCCTCAAGAACGACCATGGCGTCCACTGATACGACAGCCCCGTAAAGACACGTTGATGCTCAGCGAACCCACCCAGCCCACCACGCAGCAGTTCGTATTCGATCTTGAGCTCGTCTTTGTCGCCCAGTACGTCATGTGGGGGCAAGAGCAGGAGTGTGCCGGTCTCGTAGTTTATCTGATAGTCTTGATCTCGGCGTAATAATTTATACTCTTGTTCGCCCTCACGCTTGATGTAGACGCGCTCGCTGTTCTGCAAGACTGCCAGCCCTAAAATATACAATCCTCCTGGCACAGTATAGTCAAACGTGATGCGCACGGCGCTCTGAGGGTTTGTGAAGAACCCTTCGGGGAAGTCAAGGGCGACAACCCCTTGTCCCGGGAAGAGCTCAAACCGAAACTGGGGAAGATCAGGATTGGGCAACGCGATATAAGTATCTTGGCGCTTGATCTCGACTTTAAACGTCTCTTCTTTGATCTCTTCATAGCCCAGATAGAAGAAGCGTCCGCGCTTGGCGCTCTCAAGAGAGAACGTCTCATCAGGCGTTGTGAGTTTGATCTGCTTGCTTAAGCTCCTCAAGAAGCTTTGTTCATAGTCAGTGCCTTCGCCAAGAGGGTATTCTTTAGCGTTCTCGTCGAAGAGATTGTGCTCATCGTTATAGTCTTCGATATAAGTGCGAATTTGATCTCGGAGTAACTCCACGGTAGGGCGCTTGAGCACGAGCACAATAGAACCGTTCTCAATCACGACATCGTAGAGCGCTGTGTCGAGCTCCGGCTCCGGATCGTCTTCAATGATCTCGATGAGATAATCGAGCCCATAATTCGTCAATAACGTGCGCAGTTCCGGCGTCAGCTCAAAGCGTAAGGAGACCGTTGCGAATCCCGGGACATAGCTACGTAGAGAAAAATATTCAAGCCCTTTGAGATTTCTTTGATAGGGAGCTTCCTGCCACGGCTGCTCTGGGTCGTTCAGGGTAAACTCGACCGTCTGCTGGCTCGTGTTGCCGCGAAAGATGCGTGACTGAGAGATACCTTCGACGCGCGCGAATTTCCCAGAGAGCTTCATCGTATCTGAGATGTCCCAATTGAAGCGCAGCCCTTTGAGGAGTCTATCCGTAGCAACGAACTCGGAGCTGCCTGCCCGCATTGAGAAATCCTCAAATGCTGCCTCAACCCTGTGGGCTTTGTATCCCAGCTTGAAACTCTGTAAATTATTGGCTTTGCGATTATCAAGTTGGGCGCTGACGCGCAAGACTCCAGAGACGGGCCAGTCGACGTGGACCCCGGCATCTAAAGTCAGTGCGATATACTGCTCAAAAAGCAATTGATTGGCGTAGCCATGCCGAGAGAGCTCGCGTGAGTCTCCCAAGCCGTATTTGACCGTCCATCCCAGCTCACCAAAATAATTGACTGAGAGCGTCTCTTCTTCGGGAAGCTGCTCTTCCGGCATCTCCTGCGCTGATGCGAGCGCTACTAGTTCAAAGATTCCAATCAGAAGACAGAGCCAAATTCTTCGTGCCATACATCCTCCCTCTCTTCAGAACAGATACGCAACGGTAACTATTGTAGAGGCTGGCAACTGAGGATGCATCCGGTAGGCCCAATCGAGCCGGAGGCCGTTCCATTGCACCCCCGCCCCAGTGCTCACGGCAACACTGTCATAGCCAACGCGGAGCCCCACGCCATTGATAGAAGCCTCGAGCCCTAGATGAAGCTCTGGACGACTGAGCATATCTCGCGCTTCGAGTGCGATGGTGAGCGCCATGCGCGGATTGAACCGCGCGACAAAAGCCGCGCCCAGCCTTAACGATAGCTCTGTGCTCCCCAAGAGATTTTCGGCGACTAGGCCCACTCGCACGAACCCTATCCGAACGAGTGCGCCCGCGTCTATGCCCCAGTGAGTCTCACTGCTATCGCTCGAGAGCTTTCCCCGCATCCCAACAGAAAAATTTTCTATCCCGAACCCAACTCCAACTAAGCCCGCTTGGCTCGCGTAATGAGTCAGCTCTCCTGAGGGATTGCCAAACTCGTTAGTGCTCTCAATGGGCCCAGTATCAACCTGAATGAGTTGGACGCCCCAGTTGCGTATCATCCCAGTTAGTGCAACGTGATGGACGACTTCAAACGCACGGTGATAGAACGCTGCGAGTGTTACTTTGCTGAGCAGGGCGAGCCCTGCAGGATTATAAAAGAGAGCGCCCTCGTCGTCAGCAATAGCAGAGAACGCGCCTCCGAGAGCCACGGCGCGTGCGCTCGTCCCTAGCTCCCAGATAATAGGCGCAGCGCCCCCAGGCACAACAAGCAGCATAATTCCCAAAACAGCTACAAAGATTCTCATGGCTTACGCACAACCAAGGGATAGGGGGTACTAGGGCGGCCATCGGCTGCTACCAAAACGAGATAGAGCCCTGGGGGTAGGGGTCTATTTTGTGAGTCGTGTAGTGTCCACTGGAAGCGTTGCCCCTGAGGAGGAAGCTCTCGTTTATAGACGAGTCTTCCTGCCACATCGAAGACCATCAGCTCGACGGTGCGCGGGGTGCCCATTGTCGAGTAGAAGAGCGTCACGGAGCGCTCTGCCGGGTTGGGACCGACTTTAAGGGCAGGGCGGCCCGCACTTAGCTGTTCTTGGAGCCCTAACGTCTCAAAGCCGCGGGCTATCTGGAGCTTGCCCGCCCCCCAGGCTCGCTGATCCGTTGTGAACACGTCTTGTAGAGCTGTTCTCTTGAGCTGGTTAAGAATCTCTTCGGCGCGGAGATAGGGCTGGGCTTGCAAGAGCAACGCGATAGCGCCGGCGACGTGCGGCGCGGCCATCGATGTCCCCTGCATGGCCGCGTACTCTCCCCCAGGCAGCACGAGCTTCTCACTGCGTCCGACTTCAGAACCTTTTGCCAGTGCTGAGACGATAGCCGTCCCTGGGGCAGTCAAGTCGGGCTTGAGGCGGCCATCGCGAGTCGGCCCGCGCGCCGAGAAGCGAGCGAGCTCTCCCTCGCTCTGAGCATCTGTAAATCTATGCGGCTGGCCGTCGATCCCCGGCCAAAAGACCTTCGTTGTGTACGCCCCAACAGCGATGATCTTCTTCGCTGTGGCTGGCTCAGTCACCGTGGAGAAAGAGTCGCCTTCGGGAAAGTAGCCCATCGTAGCGAGCCCGGGCCAGGCGTCGAATCTCCCCCCCGTGCCCCCTTGGTCCGTGAGCGTGATGTACCATAGGGAGCCAGGCTGCACTCGTTCTAATGAGATCGCAATCGAGCGGTCTTTATTACGTGGGTCGACCCCACCCCCAGAGTTATCAATATCAATGGAGCCATCAGGGGTGTTGGCGAACTCCCCCTGACCACGAACAGCTAAGACCGTCTGCGGTGGACCATTGATCCCCGGCGACGTCACCGAGACCGTAAAATTCGCTGATCCCGGATACCAAATATTCACATACGCCGTCTCTTCGTTGGGGATGAACGTGAACGTAAACGCTTCCCGTGAGCGTAGCTGTCCTCCAAGATGAATCTTCTGATCGCCCTCGTTGCCTGCGGAAGCGACAACAGCTCTGCCAGGGCGCTCCAATAAAGCTTCTAAGCTCTGCTCGAAGAGACTGGTGCCGTCGTGCGGCCCGAAGTGTCCACCCAGACTGAGATTGACGACGGCGGGCTTGCCCAGCCATTCGGCTTTCTCGAAGATATACCGCACGCCTTCGACAATATCTGTGCTGAAATAACTCGTCTTCACAAAGATGATCTCTGCGTTGGGAGCCATGCCTACAAACGTTCCTCCAGAAGCTGAGCCATCCCCCACAGCGATCCCCACGACGTGAGTTCCGTGCCCGGACTCATCACGCTCGTTGACTATCTGAGAACCCGTACGCAAGGCCCTCTCGATCTCCTCACGGGTGTACTCAGTGCCAAAGGGGACCATGCGCGGGTTCCCAAAAAACCCTGTCTCCGTTTGATCCCATAGCCACAGAATCCGAGAAGATTCTTCGAAGCCGTCGCCGTCGCGATCTATGCGAAAGTCTCGATGAGTCCAGTCAATGCCCGTATCGACGAAGCCCACGACCACCCCTTGGCCGGTGGCGCGGGGATCTGTCTCGTGCAAGAAGCGCCCACCCACAGCAGGAATACTTCTGTCAATGTGCGGCTCCAGACGGTAATCGGCTTCGATAAAGACGACTTCTGGGAGCCGGGCCAGCGCGCACAGTTCATCAAGAGTGAGGCGCGCGTTGAAGAGATTTGGAGCTATAGGGGTCATACCAATCTGTAACGCGAGCTGAGTGCTATCTTTCAGTTTTATAAGCACCCCTACGCGCTCACCGCGCTCTTCAGACCTCGCTGCTAAGGGCACATGAGACGAAGGGCTGTAGACAGCGATCATGGGAGCAAAGCGCGCTAAATCAATCTGGGGATAACGCTGAGCGCGGTATGTTAAGAGTCGCAAGAACGGGTCGAGCTTGGTGTATGACTCTTCAGAGAAGCTCCCTTCTTTTTGAGAAGTGACTGGAGGGACCGGGGGAGACGTCGGAGACGACGACACGGCGCTCACAAGCACCAGAACTGTGACAAACACGCTCCACAAGAGCGCCCAACCGTCTGATCGTAGGACTCTTCTCTCTCTCAAATTCACTCTTTCAGGATTCAAACTGGGGTGCTCGATTATAGCAGTTTAGTGTTCACAGTTGCAAGTCTTCAGTTCAGTACGTACACTAAGGGCTCAACGAACAGAAGGAGGAAGCATGAAACAGCACGCATGTGTTGTGATTACCGTCTTTGTTATACTCTGGGGTTTTTCGACACAAGCACAGCCAGAACCGACGGGAAATTTTAGTCAGTTAGTCCTTGGCGGCTCTATTGGGGCGCTTGTCGGCGGCGTCGGGGGCGGGTTGACCGCTTACGGCATCTGCCGAGCGACCACAGCTTCAGGGCCGTGGGCTGACTTAGTGTGTTTGGCGGGAGCAGTGTTTTTTGGCTATATGCCAGGAATTCCCGTCGGCGCCACCGTGGGCGTGAATATCGCGGGGAGCTTCCAGAAAGTGCAAGGGAATGTTTGGACAGCACTCCTTGGCGCGAGTCTTGCGGGAGGAATAGCGTTCTTCGTCTCGGATTGGGCACTGCGCTCACTCGGAGATACTCCCAATGCTCAAGCGATCAGAGATATTGCTATCCCTATAGTGTTCTTTGGTGTCATCCCCATCTCGGCGGGGACGGGTGCGGCGTGGGGGTATGCGTTCACGGTACGCTCACGCACAGAGTGAGCTGACGCGCCAAGAACGAATAATAATGTAGCTTAAGTTCGCGCGCCTGCGTGCTGATCTCAAAGGCGATCTGCCCGCCGACCCCTTCGCCGCGCGAGGGGCTCAACGACAGCAACGGTCGCGCGAGCGCTCCAGTTGCAACGCTACGGGTGCGCTCCGTGCCGTCGGGCTCCTCAAGCCAAAGGACTGCGGAACTCGCGAGCTGAAAGTCCGTGATCGCTTCTAACATCACTTCAACGATCACAAAGCGCCGGCCCGGCGCGGGCGTCCAAAACCCTATCTGTTTGGCTGTACTCACTGAGCGCACGCTCAGGCGGAGCATCCCATTGTCGGTACGGTCGTGCGAGCACGGCTCGGCTTGTTTCTGAGCACCTGTAGGTGCAGCATGAGCTACCAGTGCTGGTGCTGATGGTGCGCTGCTCATGGGGGGTGGTGAAAGAGCTTGATTTATTAACTCTGACGGTTCTGGTCGCCGATAGTGCCCTATATACCAAAAGAGCCCGATCACGCCGATGATACACACAAGAGCTATTATCACTCGAGTTCGCACATGCATCACCATAGCAGAGAGTAACGCCTATTACGTTGGAAGACAGGGCTCTCTGTCCTATGCGGGAGGGGAGTTGGTGACATCTCCTTGTGATATAATTACAGTATGCAAGCGCTTGGGAAGCTCTTCATGATATTAGGAAGTGCGCTGATCGTTCTGGGTGCGGCGCTGTATTTCAGTAAGTCGATCCCTTGGTTAGGGCGACTACCAGGGGATATTGTGATCGAGCGCCCCAGTGTCACGATCTATATCCCCCTTGCGACGAGTCTCTTGCTCAGTCTTGTCTTGTCAGCGTTCTTGTATCTGCTCTCACGGCTGCGGTGAACGTCGCCACGTCACGTGCTGAAAGACAAGATTAATGAAACCATCCTTGAATGCGTCGTAGTGTCCATCCTGTGCGAGCTGTTCCAGCAAGCGGAGCTGCCCCTCCACTGCAGAGCGTGTCGCGGGATCTTCAATATAGGTGCTGGCAAAGCTCCGCATACGCGCCAAGGAGTCCCGCACCGTCCGAGCGACGCGTTCAGCATCGACTGTGTAATTTCTCAAATCAGAAATGTACTCAGTCACGCGGGCAGCACGCTCAGCGTGGAAGCGCCCGTCGGCCCAGACTTCTCGCGCCAGGCGCTCCAGCGCATCGCCTTCGATGAGCAACGGCTTAAGCATGATCACTCGAGTGAAGATTTGGTCCATCACAAAGTCGAAAGAGAGCCTTCCGTCTTCGCTGATCTCAAGGGAATTGAGCTGAGCCAGATAGGCGTGGCGGACTTTGTCAAGCGAGAGCCCCACGATGCGTTGGAAGAGTCGATCAAGCTGCTCAAACGAAAACCCGTACGAGCAAAGCGCCAGCGAGAGGCGCTCGCCCTCTAACAGCCTATAGAATTCGAGAAATCTCTCGATACCCCAGCGCTGGGCGAAGAAATTGATAAAGCTGCCCCCAACGCTGTACATGAAGCGTCGCGAGGAGCACCCGGTCAAATAGCTCAGCAAATCAGGGTTTTCCGTTGCAGCGAAGAGTCTCAAATGTTGATCAGTCAGGCCGAACTGCTCCTCGTCAGGGACGGCATCAGACTTCACCGATGCATATACCGCCAGCCCTTCAAGGAGGGTGGCGGGTTTGGTCCCACTAATCAGCGTAAGATCCAGAATATGCGTTAGTTCATGAGGGATGACCTCTTGGGGCAAGCCGATGCTCAGGCCCCCAAGCCCACGCGGCGTGTTGTCCAGATGCGCGTAGATCGCGTAGCGATTAAGCTTGCCTGCGAGTGCTTGTACCTCCGGGATATTGGGGAGCGCACTGACGTGCGCGGCGCAGAGATAGCACCGTGTCTTCTGCTGATACTCTCCTAACGAAGCATAAACGAATATCGCGATCTTACCATGCTGCTCAACAGAGTACGACAATTGCAAGACTCTCTCAATGCTTTGGAGGTCTGATTCAAGCGAGCGCGCGATCTCGTCTAATTTTGCTTGGAGCGGATCGGGGCTACCCACAGCTAATCGCTCTGGGGGTATATCCTTCCAAAGATAGACAACGAATCTTTCAGTCTCGTAGCGGACCCAATCGCCCTCAACAACAGGCTGAGCAAGCACTGCAATGCTCCAGCCCACGACCACCAAGAGCGTTATGACACTACTGAGATATTGCCGGCGCATAGTGCCCCATTATAAAATACAAGCGGGGTGAGGGCCACCCCGCTTGCGCCTACTCTATCGTTCTTTGAGATCTTTACTCAAAGAGATTGATCTTGAGGATCTCGAAGTCTGTCGAATCGTCGGTGCACGTCGCCGTGACACGGACGATATAGCCTCCTTGGGTTGGATACGTATAGTTCGCCGAAGGCTCCTTAGCAACAGGGACAGCTTTGGCCGGAGTGCCATCACCCCAGTCGACCGTGAAGCTCTTCACTGAACCCGAATAATCCCATTCGATCTTCACCGTGCGCTTGGCGATATCGAATTCAGCCAGTGCCAGGTTGTCCACCATACAACTGCGCGCCCCGACGACATCGAACGGGTCAGCCGAGAAGGCCTCGATGAAGACCATGTTCCCCTTCTCGAACTTGGTCATATAGAGAATGGTGATCCCGCGGCGGTCGTCGCGACCATAGGTGATCGGAGGCACTAAGCCCTCAGCGTCCCAGTTGGTGAGGGTCTCTAGCGCTTGGATGAATCGTTCACGAGTGAGATTCGGTCCAGCGCGGAAGAGCCCCTCGACGATCTGCATCGCGCCAATGTACGCAATCTCGTTGAACCCGCTGGGAAGTTCTCCGGGGAAGTACTTCTGCAAGAGCGTACGGAACTTCGCGGCTCCAGCGTGATTGGGAAGCGTCGGGTCTGCCGCGAAGCCCGTGACGATCAAGCCCTCAACGGCCGAGACCCCAGCCAGCGAGACCATGCGTACATCAGCCTGGACGTTGGTCGCGAGCCACCTGGGCTTAAAGCCCACGGCTTCGGCTTCTTTCAAGATCGAAGCGGACGGAACCAAGTACGTCAGCAGAATCACGGCCTCGGGATTCGCTCCCTGGAGTCTCACGACATACGGCCGAAATGCCGTCTCTGTCCCCGGATGGGGCACCGTGAGAACAGGCTCTAACTTATTGCGCTTCAGCTCAGCGACAACAGCCCCAAGGAGCTCCTGCCCGAAGGCGTCGTCAACATAGAGAACGGCGACTCTCTTTGCTCTGAGGCGCTGGACGGCGTAGCGCGCTAACGCCGTGCCGAAGATCTCGTTATTGGGTTGGATCGCAAAGTAATTGAACTTGACGGGCTTGGAGAAGGGCGTGTAGTTCGCGTGCGGCGAAACTACGGGAACGTTATTCTTAATAAGATACTCCATCACGGCAGCGTGCGGCACCGTCCCTAACGAATTGACGATCGCGAAGACTTTATCTTCTTCGACGAGCTTCTTCACGCACGCTACGGTCTTGGTGGGATCAAACGCGTCGTCGCACGTGATGAATCGGATCTTTCTCCCGTTGACGCCGCCTAAAACGTCATTGACGTAGTTATAGTACGCGCTTGCCCCGCGGACAACAGGGATCCCTACCCCCGCGAGCGCCCCAGACTGAGCAACAAACGCCCCCAAGACGATCTCAGTGGCGGTCACGCCTGGCGTCTGTAGGGCTCCACCACCAACGCCGACCAACGCCAACCCGACCAGGGCTACTACGAGAAGCTTCTTCATCCCTATCAACCTCCTTTGTTGATAGCTTTATGGACAACTGCCGCCAACACGACCTGTATGGCACACGTCGTGCCGGAAGATCGGCCACGGAGAGTCCGCTACTCCTTGGCTTGTGCTGCTTAGAGCATAGAGAAAGCCGTCGTTGGAGCCAACGTAGATCGTGCCGTTCTTGGCAATCATAGGGGAGGTGAAGACCGCACCGCCGGTGGGCCGCTGCCAGAGTTCGGAGCCATCGGGTTTGAGGGCGTAGACTTCCCCTTTGTCCGAGCCAATATAGATTACCCCATCAGCTCCGATAGCTGGGGACGAAAAGAAGTACACACTCCCTATGCCCTTCTGCCACCGCACCGTGCCGTTAGGGTTGATCGCATGGAGATTCCCATCGTAGCCGGCCACGTAGATCGTGCCATCCACCCCAATAGCCGGCGACGAGCGCACCGTATCTATCACTTCGTACTTCCATAAGAGCGAGCCATCAGGCTTGATCGCGTAGAGATAGCCGTCATCGGAGCCAACGTAGACGGTGCCGTCCGCGCCGATAGCAGGCGAGGAGACGACTTTGTCCTGAGCAGCATGCTTCCATTTGAGGGTGCCATCGGGATTGAGCGCGTAGAGATTCCCATCCCACGAACCGACATAGATCGTGCCGTCAGCAGCAACCGCTGGAGAAGACTCGATTTCTGCACCAGTGGTGAACTTCCACGCGAGGGTGCCGTCGGAGTTGAGTGCGTAGAGATTCTTATCGCGCGAGCCAATATAAAGCTTCCCGTCAGCGCTTAGGGCCGGGGAAGAATAGACACCGTCTTGAGTAGTGAAGCTCCACTTGAGGGTCCCATCGGGATTGAGCGCATAGACCTTACGATCAAGCGAGCCAACATAGATTGTCTTGTCAGGGCCAATCGTCGGGGAAGAGAAGATCGGGCCATCTGTCTTGAACGCCCACTTGCGTGAGCCATCGGCAGGGTTGAGAGCCAAGAGTTGCCCGTTCCATGAGCCTACGTAGATCGCGTCACTCCCTACAGCGGCCGAAGAGAAGAAGAACTGCCCGCCGCTGTGGATCTTCCACAAGACCGTACCGGGCACTTGCTGAGCCGGACCGGAAACCGCCAGACTGCTGCTGATCGCGAACAAGAGCACCAGCAGCCACCAACCACGAGAAGACTTCATGCCGCACCTCCTTCATCCTTTTCTGATAGGTGATCCAAGTCTCATAAATATTGTAGCACCCCAATGTTTCCTTTGTCAAAGGTAGGTGATCAGCTCGCACCCACCTCAGCGCCGAGATAGAGCCGTTGAACCTTGGGGTCGCGCCGGAGCTCTTCCGCTGGCCCTTCCAACGCAACTTTGCCTGTCTCCAGCACATATGCCCTATGAGCGATATTTAAGCTCAAATGAGCGTTCTGCTCAGCTAGTAACAGAGTCATCCCGTCACGGCTATTGAGATCCTTCAAGAAACGAAAGAGCGCTTGCACAGTCATGGGGGCAAGCCCTAGAGACGGCTCATCTAACAGCAATAATTTCGGGCGCGCCATCAAAGCACGCCCAATAGCGAGCATCTGCTGCTCGCCGCCGGAGAGCGTCCCCGCCGGCTGAGAGAGCCGCTCCCGCAGCACAGGAAAGTACCCAAGCACCCGCTCCCAGTCTTCTTTGATAAATCCGTCGCGACGGGTGTAGCTGCCCATCCATAAGTTCTCTTTGACGGTTAAGTCAGGGAAGAGCTGACGCCCCTCAGGAACATGCACGATTCCCAAGCGCACAATGCGCTCCGGAGAGAATCTTCGCAGATCATGCCCTAGAAACTCTAATCTCCCTTGGGTGGGGCGCAGCAGCCCAGAGATCGTTCTGAGTAGCGTCGTCTTACCTGCGCCGTTGGCCCCCAGCACCGCAATAATCTCGCCCTCAGAGACCGTCAGCGAGACCCCACGCAACGCGACAATTGGGCCATAGCGCACTTCAACGTCTTTAAGTGCGAGCAACGCTGGTCCCCTCCCCCAAGTACGCCGCGATCACTTCCGGGTTCTGCTGGATCTCATCTGCGCGACCTTCAGCGATCACTCGCCCATAGCTCAGCACGATAATCCGATCACAGAGCCCCATGACAAAGTTCATGTCGTGCTCGACTAAGAGCACGGTGATCCCCCAGTCGTGATTGATTCTTTTGATAAATTCTCTCATAGCAGCCTTCTCAGCAGCATTCATGCCTGCAACAGGTTCGTCCAACAAGAGCAATCGCGGACGCGCGAGAAGCGCGCGCATCAACTCTATAAGCTTCTGTGTCCCATAGGGCAAGGCGAAGACGAACGCGTCCGCGAGCACTTCCATCTTCAAGAATCGCAAAAGCCACAGGGCCTGAGCTCTGCGATCTCGCTCCTCGCGGCGAGCTGTGGACAACCCCAGTGCTACTTCAAGAGGGCTTCTCGCAAAATCCCGATGCTCCCCAACTACGAGATTCTCTAAGACGGTCATATATGGAAAGAGCCCCAATAACTGAAACGTCCGCACGATGCCGCGTTCGACTATCTGATACGGGCGCAGCTTGAGCAGATCTTCTCCACGAAACGAGATCTGCCCGCCTGCGGGTTCATAGAGCCGACTAATGAGATTAAAGACTGTTGTCTTCCCGGCACCATTGGGGCCGATCAGCCCAACAATCTCCCCTTCACTTACGGTGAACGAGACTTTGTCGAGGGCTTGTAGCCCACCAAAGCGCATCGAAAGATCTTTCACAGTGAGCATGCTACGCTCCTTTGGGGAAGAGCTTCTGCATCGCTGGGAAGCGATAGTACAACCGCACAAAGAATCCCCACACCCCATAGGGCATAAAGATAATCACGAGCACGAGCGCCGCGCCATAGAAGAACGTATAGAGCAGCTTGGCTTGCTCAAGCCAATGAGGCAGGAACGTCAGAAAGAGCGCGCCGAAGATCGACCCTGGCAGCGACCC
>CAYYOG010000002.1:10169-27916 GCA_964473325.1 uncultured Thermotogae bacterium | reverse complement strand
TTCCACGAAATAGCCAGCAGCGCCAAGACAATCACAAGTGTGAGATAGTAAAGCTCTAAGTCTGTGTCGAAGACGAAGCCCCCAATTTGGGGTCTAGGGACTTTGATCCCTTGGTGTCCCCCTAGGATCGCCGACCAATAGGGCAAGGGAATGAGCTGCTGCACTGCCGCGCCAAAACCCAACGTTGCTATCGCCAAGTAGATGGCGCTCAGGCGCAACGCGGGGATGAACAGAATCAGCCCAGTGAGACTCGTCAGCACCCCAGCCAAGGGGAACGCCAGCCAAAACTCCAAACCTAGTCTTGTCATCAAGAGTGCTGATGCGTAGCCACCGATGGCTAAGAACGCTGCTTGGCCAATCGAGACTTGGCCAGCGTAGCCCATCAAGAGATTGAGCCCCACAGCTGCGAGAATATTGGCCCCAGCTAAACTCAGAATATAGATCGTATAGCCCTTCAGCCCGAAGGGCAGTACTATCAACACGAGCGCGATCACCGCAAGCCAGGCGCTTCTGGGCATCTCACACCCTCCGATGGATTGGCTCCCCCAACAGCCCCTGAGGCCGCACTGCCAACAGCACAATGATTAAGACAAAGACCAGAGTCTCTTTGAGTTGATTCACCAGCTCGAACGGCACAGCGATCAGCAAGCTTTCAAAGAGTCCGATCAAGAGTCCTCCGACGATCGCCCCCGGCAAGCTCGTAAATCCCCCCAGCACCGCTGCAGCAAAGCCCTTGAGCATCACAAAGACCATCACCAACAAATCTAAGAAGACTAACGGTGCGATGAGCACGCCGGCGACCGCCCCTAACGCAACGCCCAGCCCCCAGCTCAGCATCTGGATCCTATTGACGGGGATACCCAACAGTTGTGCCCCTAATTTGTTCTGTGCTGCCGCACGCATCGCCGTTCCGATCTTCGTGAACTTTAAGAGCGTAAAGAACCCCAAACTTAATAAAATCGTCGTGCCGAAGATCACCAGATCGTGCCGAGTTATAATAATATTGCCTAGCACCAGAGGCGGCCCACTGATCGCATAGGGCAAAGACTTGGGATCGAAGCCCCAGATCCAGCTCGCGATAGCATTGAGCATCAACGCGACACCCAGCGTCACAATTAAGAGACTGACGACGGGGGCTTCTTTAGCCGGACGCAAGGCGAGACGCTCTACAGCAACTCCCAACACAAACCCGAACGCAACCACGACGGGCAACGCCGCCCAGAAGGGCCACCCCAGCCCAACTAACAAGGTGAACCCCACATAGGCGCTGAACATGGTCATGTCAGATTGTCCGAAGTTCACAATATCCGTGGTCTTGAAGATCAAGATCATCCCCAGCGCCATGAGCGCATAGAGACTCCCTTGAGCTAGCCCTAACACGATATATTGCTCGATCATGCTTGTGCTCCTTGGTGTCGGAGAAAGTCCAGAACGTGATTATTAAATTCTTCAGGGCGCTCCACCATCAGCGCGTGGCCACACTCCGGGATCACCACGAACTTGGAGTGCGCAATCGCGCGATGGATAATCTGTGAGTACGGGACGGGCTTCAGAGTATCGTCAGCGCCACAAAGTACTAACGTCGGAGCCGTGATCTTGTGCAGCTGCGGGGTGATATTCAGCTGCTGGAACGCTTCAAGTAATCGCACGACAGCGCGATAGTCCAACGCTGCATAGCTCCGACGAACGATCTCCAAAAACTCCGGATGCGCTGTGCGGAAGCGCTCGGAAAAGATATCAGTGACGGTCTCGTGGAAGAAGTGCTCAGGGTTCTCTGTCTGCGCGGCTGCAATCCACCGATCTATCGTGCGCTTGAGTGGAGGCTCGACGTGACTGACTGAGCCCGCTACCGTCAAGCTCGCGATCTTCTCAGGATATCGTAGGGCGACGAGCATACCGATCTCTCCACCGTACGAGGCGCCGACCCAGTGAACTCTTCGGATCCCCAGGGCTTCCAACAAACTCACGGCATCCGCGGCATGGCCCTCCATAGAGTATGGCTCATCAGGCTTGTCGCTACGGCCTTGCCCGCGAAAGTCAAAGAGCACAACGGAGTACTCCTTCGTAAACGCTTGTAATTGAGCCATCCAGCTCGTCGTATCGGCGAGGACGCCGTTAGCGAAAAGAACTGTTTCCCCTGACTTTCTATAGAACTCATAGTAGAGCTCGATGCGATTGATGCGTACCTTCGGCATAGGTTACCACAAGAACGCCGCCGCGGCCATCGCTGCTCCGCCCCCGGAGGTGCAGAAGACTACTAAATCCCCAGGCTCGGGGCCTTGACATTGCTCGATTTGATCGTCGAGGGCCATCAGAACACACCCCGACCCCGTATACCCCCACTTGTCCATGACCCAATGAGTCTTCTCTAACGGCAGCCCCAGCGTCTGCATCACCGCCTTGATCGTACTGAGATTGACCTGCGTGAAATAGATGTGATCTATATCTGATACTTTATAACCGGCATCCTCAACGACTTGCGTGACGAGCTTAGGCCAGTGGGTCGCGTTGAACTCTGGCGGGAAGCGTTTAGCAAAGACCAGATAGTGCTCACCGCGCTCCAGGCGCTCTGCTGTGGGCGGTTTAAACGACCCTCCAACGTAGATGCCCATGTAGTCGTGATACTGCCCGTCACCTTTGATGCGGGAGCTCAACAAGCCTGGGGTGTCTGAGACACGCAGCACAGCTGCACCAGCTCCATCAGCGAAGACTGTCGCCGTCTTATAATCCGCCCAATTGATGAACTTACTCATGGCATAGGTGCCGACCACCAAGACTGTGTTATAGTGGGACTCGGTCATAATGAACTTGCTGCCGATGATCAACGCCGTGACCGAAGCAGCACACGCGTTGTTGACGTCGAAGACCCCAGCGTTGACAGCCCCGATCTTATGCTGCACAACGTTGGCTGTCGCTGGGGAGAGATAATCAGGGGTATCCGTCGCAACTATGACGAGATCAAGCTCTTCAGGCTTGACGTTGGCCTTGGCCAGGGCATCGCGAGCAGCTTCAGCAGCTAGATCCGACGCAGCTTGGTCAGGGGCAGCAAAACGTCGCTCTTTAATTCCAACGTTGGCTTCAAGCCACTGGCTGAGCGGATATCCCTTCTGCGCTAAATACTCTGGGTATCGCGCGTCCATCTCGGCGTTCGTAACGACCTTCTCTGGGACGTAGTGTCCCGTCCCTATAATCTTTGCGTAGCGCATAGCTCAAATAGTAATCCCTCCGTCGATGCTGATCACAGCGCCGTTAATATAGTTTGCTTCATCTGACGCTAAAAACAGAAAGAGCTGTGCGACTTCTTTGGGTTCGCCAAGCCGCCCTAGCGGGATCTTCTCTTTCATCGCCTCTAAGATCTTCTCTGGGACGCTCTTGACCATCTCAGTGCTGATAAATCCCGGACAGACCACGTTGACGCAGATGCCCTTGCGTCCAAGCTCTCGCGCCCACACTTTCGTCATCCCGATAACCCCAGCTTTGGCCGCGACATAATTGGTCTGCCCAAAGTTCCCATACAGCGCGACGACCGAGCTGACGTTGATAATCTTGCCCTTGCCTTGCTGGATCATGATGGGAGCCACAGCTTGCGTACAATTGAAGACCCCCTTGAGATTGACAGAGATCACCTGGTCGAACTGCTCCTCGGTCATCTTGAGCAGCGTCGCGTCTCGCAAGATCCCGGCGTTGTTCACCAAGATATCAATTCGACCGAATTCCTTGGCCGTGGTGTCGGCAAGAAGCTGGGCGTCAGCTTTCTTGGAGACATCAGCGCGCACGAAGATGGCCATGCCACCGGCTCTGCGAATCTCCGTGACCGTCTGCTCTCCCGACGCAGAGTCAACATCGCTGACGACGACCTTGGCTCCTTCGTGGGCGAAGAGCAGCGCGGTCTCGCGCCCAATCCCACGCCCCGATCCCGTGATGATCGCGACTTTGTCTTGGAGTCTGTTCATAGTTCCCCCTTTGCAAATCGTTCTCTGAGAATCTTGCGATTGATCTTGCCTGGCCCGCTCAGTGGCAACTCGGAGACGAACTTAAAATATTTAGGCACCCGGAAGCCGCCAAGATATTCTCGACAGAACTTTTTGAGTTCATCTTCGCTGACAGAAGCCCCTGGCTTGAGCACGATAGCTGCAAGCCCGACTTGGCCCCACTGCTCATCCGGCACGCCCACAACAGCAACTTGAGCAATTGCTGGGTGCTGTATCAGGGCACGCTCGACCTCTTCTGGAGAGATATTCTCGCCCCCAGAGATATACATATCGTCAACGCGCCCGACGATATAGACGAAGCCGTCTGCGTCTTGGCGCGCTAAGTCTCCCGAGTGCACCCAGCCCTCGCTATCTAAGACTTTTTGAGTCTTTTCCGGATCGTTGAGATAGCCCTCAAACGTATGGGGTCCACGGAACCAAAGTTCGCCGATCTCGCCTACGGCGACGGGCTGGCCTGTCTTGGGGTCGACGATCTTGCAGTCGCAGTGAAACATGGGGAAGCCGATGCTTTGAGATTTCTCTTTAATAGTTTTCCAATCGCGCCCAACGGGGACAAAGAAGAAATTGGACGGCCCACCCTCAGTTAACCCGTAGGACTGAGTGAGTTTGATACCGCGCTCCCAGAAAGGACGCATCACTTCAGCCGAGCATGGCGCTCCTGCCGATGAGACATACTCTAAAGACGAGAGATCCGTCTGAGCGAAGCGCGGGCTATTGGCAATCATGCGGAGCATCGCTTCCACGCCGCCAAAGTGCGTAATTCTTTCACGCTCGATCAGCTCTAATATGAGATCGGGGTCGAACTCGCGGATCAGCGTGACGTGCCCGCCAATATGAAAGACCGGCGTGACGGTGTTCCACCCCCCGATGTGAAAGAGCGGGAAGGTTAAGAGCTCTTTCTGATTGATGCCGTGCTGCCCGCCCCCCGAGACCATAAGATTAAAAGAGTTCCAGAGCATCTGACGATAGGTGATGAGGCAGATCTTGGGCAGCCCGGTCGTGCCCCCAGTGTGGATATATAAGTGTATCTCGTTCATAGACTTGGGGCGATTGACGGGCTTGGGAGGCACGCGGAGCACGACGCGCTCGTACTCTGAATCTTTAGGGCCAAAAACGATCTTGGTCTTGACTGACTTGGGAAACTCAAGCTTCTCGACCAGAGACTGAAAGTGCTCTTCGTAAAAGAACGCTTTGGGTTGGATGCGTGACAAGAGATGATTGAGCTCTGGAGCGCCGAGTCTGTAGCTAAGTGGGGCCAAGATCAGCCCGATCTTGCCCGTAGCAAAATAGAGATCGATGGGCTCGACGCGGTTGCGCGAGATGAACGAGACGGCGTCGCCTGGGCGTAAGCCCAATTGTTCTATGAGATAGGCACCGACGCGATTGGCCCGCTCGTCTAACTCAGCGTAGGTGAAGCGACGATTGTCTGTAGCGTCGTAGAGAGCTTCGCGCGTCGGAGTGAGCATGGCGCGACGTCCCGACCAATCGCCGACCCACGAAAGCTCATAGTCACGCATGAGAGGAGCCCCCTTTCAAAAAGTCCAGAATAATTCTATTGACTTCGTCAGCACGCTCGACGACGAAGAGATGGCCAGCGTTGGGGAAGGTGACGAGCTGAGCGTTGGGAAGCTTTTTTGCCAAAATTCGGCTGTTCTCAACGGGAACAACGATGTCGACTTCACCAGCCATCACGAGCACGGGCATAGTGAGCTTATGCAACAAAGGCTCACTATTGAAATTGATCGGGGCCATGAACTGACGCAAGTACGCATAGCGCGGCTGGCGATTGCGGCGCATTCTCTCCGTAATCTTTGCGATCTCTTCAGGGTGCTTCGCCAAATATTCTGTGGAGAACGCCAACTCTATTCCACGCTGGAACGTCTCTTTCCCTGCACCAAAGGCCATAAACTGCAAGATCTCCCCCTTGGGGAGGATCATGTTGGGCCCACCGTGCGACGTCGAGCAGAGAATTAATTTATTCGCTATGTCTGGGTGGTCGAGCGCAAGCTGCTGCGCGATAAATCCCCCCAAAGAGATCCCTAAAATATGGGCACGTTTAACCCCAAGGGCACACAAGAGTCCATAGGCGTCGCTGGCTAAGAGCGGGACAGTATATTCAATATCAGGCTTGTCGGAGCGCCCGACCCCACGGTTGTCAAACGCAATGACGTAAAAGTCTTTGGAGAGCTCAGGGATCTGCTTGGCCCACAGCCACGTACCGTAGCCGATCCCCGCGATCAGGAGTAGAGCTTCCCCTTGGCCGTAGGTCTCATAGTAGAGTTTCACGTCGTTTACACGCACTGTGGGCATGATACACCCCATTTTATGACAGCTGGTTCATCTCTCATATTATGAGCGCTCTCCAGGGCTGTTGTCAAGTCAAGAAGGGATCAGGCCGTGGAAGATAAAATCCATCATGCTTTCAAAGACAGAATTGGGGACAGCTCGCTTCTCCCAAAGCACCCAGCGGATCCCGATGAAATGTCCGATTCCCATCAGGGCGTAAGCAAGAGCTTCAGGATCTGAGTCCCGTATCTGACCGTCTTTCATCGCCTGAGCGAGAGCTGGCACATATCCCTGAGCGAGCCGTTCATAGTACCAGCGACCGGTTGTGTTCTTCGGAGAGCCTATAAACTCTGCTTCGCGCACGATCCGATAGGCCCTGGGGTGATCTTTAATGAAATCGAAGAACGCACAAAAGCCCGCACGCTCGATCTGACGTCGGTCGCGCAACCCCGCGATAGCCGCGCGCAAGCGCGCACGCAGTTGCTCATTGATCTCCCGGACAAGCTCGATGAAGATCGCCTCTTTGCTTGGGAAGTACGTATAGAACGTGCCATGAGCGACGCCCGCTCGACGCGTGATGTCGACGATCTGGGTTTCGTAAAAACCCTTTTGGCCGAACTCTGCCTCAGCAGCCTCTAATAATTTTGCCCTTGTCCGCTGCCCCTGGGAAAGCTCGGCGATCTCCTCTTCCGGTAGAGAGGGGCCTGAGGGCCTAGCCGGAACGAAAGGCCGCTCGCCACTAATGCCATAACTAATCAAATCGTGCAGGGTTTCTTCAACATGTGGCGGAAGCCCGCGATCCCAAAAGATATAGCGCAATGCGATAAACTCGGCCATGCCAATTAGCGAGAACGAGACGACCTCTGGGTCAAGACGACGAAGCTGCTTAGTGCTTTGACCCCCTTGGAGAATCTTCTGATAGAAGTTTGCTAATCTCCTGTAGAGCTGTTTAGGAAGCTCCATCTGGACGAACTCCGCCTCGCGGAAGACCCGATAGAGCGCAGTCTGGGAGCCAATAAACTCTAGATGTGTCTTAAGAGCCGCGTAGAGTTGCTCGATGGCCGGAGCAAGAGGAGCGACAGCGTTCTCCAGGCGCACCTGAAGCTGATTGGCCATGCGCTCGATGAGCGTAAGAAAGAGCTGCTCTTTGCCAGGGAAGTATTGATAGAACGTGCCATTGGCGACGCGGCTGCGTCGACAGATCTCGGCAACCGAAGCTTGACGGAAGCCGCGCTGATTGAAGACGCTCGCTCCTGCACGTAACAGGGTCTCATAAGTTGCGGTGCCGCGCTTGGTCGAAGGAGAACGTCTTGCGTTAGCCATGTCTGATACTTATGCTACGCCCCGTGAACAGCGCTGTCAAGGGCGCTCTAGCATTCGGGCACAATTCTATCTACAATAATCTCTTGAGAACACCGAAAGACGCGAAGGAGGAGCTCTATGCGCGCTCACAGAGTGTTGGCAGTCTTGGTGGTCGTCGCCCTATCGGGCACGGTCCTCAATTATTCGCTGGTCTCCCAAGAATCTCCCGCCAAAGGCCCCATCGAATCTTTTGTCGCTGAGATGAAAGCGGTCCCTGGCTTCTTCAATGCCTATCTCAAGAAGGACGGCACGCTCTATCTCGAGGTGACCGAAGAGCACTTCGGCAAAGATTTTTTGGTCGTCGTCCAGATGGCGCGCGGTATTGGAGAGTCGTTTCTGTTGACGGGCTACCCGTTGGACTCGGATCTGTTGCAATTTCGCTTCCGCAACGATAAGGTCGAGCTGTGGACGCGCAACCCGTACTTCCGGGCTGCTCCAGGGACGCCCTTGGAGAAGATGGTGCAGTTGGGGTTTCGCGACTCGCTGCGGCGTTCCTTCTCCGTCGTCGCGCGTGATGACGCTGCAAGGCGTTATCTCATAGACGCGACAGGGCTCTTTGTCTCGGACTGGCCGAACTTAGTTGATTATCTACCGGGGATCTTCAAGACGAGCTTCCGGCTCGATCCCTCGCGCTCGACGATCTCGTCCGTGAAGGGCTTCCCAAGAAATATCGAGATCGAAGCCGATCTGACGTTCGCGGCTCTTGCCCCCTTGACGAACGTCCCCGCCAGGGTCTTCGCGATTCTCCCTGACGAGAAGACGTTGCCTATCGCGTTGCACTACAGCGTGCTCGCGCTCCCAGAAGAGCCGATGAAGCCCCGTCTCGCTGATGACCGCGTGGGCTACTTCGTCACGACGTACAAAGACTATGAACGCCAGACGGTGCCAACAAACTCCGTGCGCATTATCAATCGCTGGCGCTTAGAGAAGAAGGACCCGTATGCACCGCTGTCAGAACCCGTCAAGCCTATTATTTTCTATCTTGAGAACACGATTCCGAAAGAGTTTCGCCCCTATATCAAAGAAGGCGTTGAAGCCTGGAACAAAGCCTTCGAAGCCGCAGGCTTCAAGAACGCGATAATCGCCCTCGATCAGCCGAATGACCCTAACTGGGACCCCAGCGATGCACGCTATTCGACTATTCGGTGGATGCCCTCGGTCTCATCGGTCTTCGCTATTGGCCCCTCAGACGTTGATCCCCGCTCCGGTGAGATCTTGAACGCTGATATTCTCTTTACGGCCGACTGGGTGCGCTCGCTGACCAACGAGTACTTGCGGTTTGTTGAGGGCCCCACGGCGTTCCTCGAAGAAGAGATGAAGGTTCTCGAGGTGGCTCGGGCGCTCAACCCCAGCAATGTGAGCAAGCTCTGCGCCTATGAAGCAGGCTTGGCTCCGCATATAGCGTTATGGAATATGACGCTTGCAGCTGATGGGCTCGTCGACCCCGACGGTCAGATGCCCTTAGAGTACATTGGCGTAGCGCTGCGCGAGCTTACCATCCACGAGGTCGGCCACGCCCTGGGACTCCGACATAACTTCAAGGCGAGTTTTGCGACCCCCTTCGAGAAACTCCACGATGTCAGCTATACCCAACAGTACGGGATCACCGCTTCAGTCATGGACTATAATCCCCCAAACATCGCCGCGGATCGCGAACATCAGGGCGAATATTACAGCTCAACGGTCGGGCCCTATGATATTTGGGCTATCCAATGGGGATACAAGCCCGTGGGCAACGAGATGCTCCAGCCTCACCCAGACCTCCAAGCCATTGCCCAGCAACACGGCAAAGATCAGTATCTCTACGGCACCGACGAAGACGCCTGGAACTACCAATACGCGCTCGATCCCGCGATCAATCAATGGGATCTGAGCAACGATCCCATCGCGTACTTCAAAGATCTCCAGAGATTAGTGGAGCGGCTCTGGCCTGGGCTAGAAGATCGCGTTATTGCTGAAGACGCTGAGTACTGGCCGCTGCGCAGCGCTGTGAATGTCTTGCTCTATCAACAGATGCGCGGGTACATCACGGCTGTGAAAGCGTTAGGGGGCATGGAAGTGACTCGCGCCCATAAAGGCGACGTGCTCACGCCGCTCACAGTCTTGCCCGCAGAGCGCCAGCGCGAGACACTGCGCTTCGTGCTCGATGTGTTCAGTCCAGAGATCCCTAAGCGCTTCCCTAAATATCTGTTAGATAAGATGCCGCGCGAGCGCTGGTGGGACTGGGCCTCCAGCTGGAGCGTCGGGCAGCGCTTCCACTTCCCTATCCACGACTCGATCACGTCCATGCGCGCGTCTGTCTTGACCGCGGCCTTCTGGCCAGAGCGCTTGCGCCGCATCCGTGACAACGCCTATCGCTCCGATGAAGAGAAACCCTACACGCTCGCCGAGCACTTTATGGGCTTCACTGACGCGATCTGGGCCGATGTGCTCAGCAAGAGAGCCCCTACGGACTCTTTCCAGCGAGCGATCCAGAGCATCTATGTTGACCAACTGATCGCGCTTGCGACCGATGAGTCGCCCGAGCGCGTCAGCGATGCCGTAGCGATGGCGTATTCAGAATTGGTGCGCATAGACAGGGCGATAAGCGATCTGTTAGTCGAAGGCGTCAAGGACCCACAGGCTCAAGCACACTTGATGGAGATCCGGCATCGCATTCGGGAGGTTATAGATATAGACCAATAGAAGCGAAAAATTTCCGTGTGCACGAGGGCGGGCTTGACAAGCACCCTCGAATCTGTTACAGTAACTTTGCTGTACGACTTGTCTAGTGGTCACACCGGTCAAGTCCCACCCTTCGACACATGACGGTGCCGGGGCTCAAAACCCCTGATGCACAAGACGGTGATCGAGACGGGAATCCGACAGCAGAAAGGGGTTTTGCAGATGGTAACCGGCAAAGTCAAATGGTTCAATGACGCTAAGGGCTACGGCTTTATCCAACAAGATAACGGCGGCCCAGACGTGTTCGTGCACTTTTCGGCCATCAAAGCCGATGGGTTTAAGACCTTGCGCGAGGGCCAAGCTGTTGAGTTCGAGATCACCAGCGACGCCAAAGGCCCCCGAGCCGCAAACGTCCAGCCCAAGTAAGTAAGAACATCTGAACACACAGAAGCCCCGGCGAGGGACCTCTCTTGCCGGGGCTCTCTTTGCACTTGCACAGTTCACTGCTTTGCTCTAGAGTAGAAGGCGACAGCGAGGTGTCAGAGCGTATGGCCGACCGATCGCGAAACCGACGCAACGGCGAGGAGCGCCCGCCTTTTGAGTCTTCCGGCCCGGGCCGACCCGAAGGCCGCATCCGCGCCTTAGCCATCTTAGAAGAGATCCTTCGATACACGCCGCAAAACGACCCGCGCCTAGGGCTTCTCGAACTTCTCTATGAGCAACTGCTCGCCGATGAGCGCCAGCTCCGCGAAGCCCAAGAGATGATCCGGCAATTCAATGAGACATACGAGAAATTGACAGCCCCGGCTAATCGCATCGGGACGTTCTTGGGCAACCCTCAAGACGGAATCGCCTATATCGCTGTTGGAGACGCTGAGTATTACGCCAACGTCGATCCCAATCTTGATATAAAGAAGCTCAAGGTCGGCACGCGGGTTAAGATCAACGAAGCGTTTGCCGTCATTGGGGATATCGGCTATCACCCTGAAGGTCCGATTGTGAAAGTCGCCGAAGTCCTGCCCGATGGGAGGCTCAGAATCGCCATGGACGCGCAGATGGTCTCCGGACGGATCGTGCTGCGCTCGTCAGATCTCTCAGAGAAAACCCTCAAAGTCGGCGATGAGGTTCGTCTTGAGCCGACGATGCGCGTAGCGTTGGAGCACTTTCAAAAGTCTGAAGTGCGCGGGTATTTCTTAGAGAAGATCCCCGAAATCCCCTGGGAGAAGATCGGCGGCCAAGAAGCAGCGATCCAACTCATTCGCGATACGATCGAGCGCCCATTGCTTTATCCCGAACTGTATAAGAAATTTGGCAAGCGCTCGCTGAAGGGGATCTTGCTCTACGGCCCCCCCGGGTGCGGGAAGACTCTCATTGGGAAAGCGACAGCGTACAATCTCACGCAGGCGTATCGCGAGCGCACCGGGCGCGACGTGCGCGAGTACTTTATGTTCATCAACGGGCCGCAGCTCTTAAATATGTGGCTCGGCGAGACGGAGCGTTTTATCAGAGAGATTTTTGCCGCAGCCCGCGAGCGCGCCAGAGAGGGCTATTTGGTCTTTATCTTCATCGACGAGGCCGACTCGCTCTTGCGGGTGCGCAGCTCAGGGAGATACTTAAATATCGCAAATACTGTCGTGCCCCAATTTGCTGCGGAGATGGACGGCTTGGTCTCCCTCGAAAACGTTGTCGTGATGCTGACAAGCAACCGTCCAGATTACATTGACCCGGCAATTCTCAGACCAGAGCGCATTGACAGAAAAGTGAAAGTCGGGCGACCTAACCGTGATGCATCACGAGACATCTTCGCGATTTATCTCAACGAGAGCGTGCCCCTTGACCCAGCGACAGTTAAAGAGCATGGCAGTGTTGAGAAAGCGCAGCGCGCGCTCGTCGAACAAGCCGCGGACTATCTCTTCCGAAAAGACCGCGAGACGGCGTTCCTAGAAGTCGCACTCAAGAGCGGGAGACGCGAGACACTCTACTGGAGCGACTTAGTGAGCGGTGCGCTCATTATGTCGGCGGTCGAGCGCGCGAAAGATATGGCCATTAGACGATGTATCGAGAAGAACACCGATCAAGAAGGCGTTAGTTTAGAAGACCTCAAAGAAGCTATTCGTCAAGAGTACAAGGAGAGCGAGATCTTCCCCAAGACAGACTATCTTGAAGACTGGCTGAAGCTCTTGGACTATGATCCCGAAGAAGTCGTCGAGGTGCGACCAGTGCGTGAGGGGCGCGAGCGCCGCGCCGGCGAGATGGTGGTGTGATGCTGCTCAATCAGCTTTGGGATCTCTTGGAAATTATTCGTATACGCGTGCGCGACTTTGATAAGTTCTGAGTCTTTGGGAGCAAATGCAATCGCCAGCCCGACGGATTTCATCACTGGGATGTCGTTGAGATGATCCCCGACAAAGCAAACTTCTTTTAAATCTAAGCCCTCACGCTGACACAACTCGCGCAAGTGTTGGTCCTTCGTCCAGAGATAGACGCGTCGCTCGCACTCACCAACGAAGACCCCATTGCGGACCTTCAGCCCATTGGCAAGATAGAAATCCATCCCCAGATCTTGACAGATGTACTCAGCAATAAAGTCCAGCCCCCCAGTGAGAATACCCAATCTGTATTTTTGTTTGAGCTCTTGCATTGTCTCGCGTACACCGGGCGTGTACGGCGGCGGCAAGAGTTTTCTTAAAACTTTCTCCACAGAAATGCCCCTCAAGAGCCGCGCGTTAGCGTCCATCCACTCCCAGTAGAGCTCTTTCTTGGGAAAATAGTGCTCTATCAAGCGATCCCATTCGGCTTTCAGCCCCGCAGCGTAGCCAATGGCGTCCCAACTGCTTTGAAACGGCCCGTCGTACTGCACGAGTGTCCCGTCCATGTCGAAGATCACTGCCTTGAGTGCCATAAGCACTAGTTTACTCAACCCTTGCTAGGGTGCGCCAGCTTCGCTACAATGCCGTCACGCCTTGTGAAGAAGAAAGAGAGGAGTGACTATGCCCTTGTCAGTAAAAGACTTGCCCCGCGAGTTCCCCCGCAGATTTGTGCCCGCTGACATTGATCTTGGCGAGTGGGACCAGATCAAGCCCATGCTCGACGAATTAGAACGCCGCCCAATCAAGATTGCTCAAGAGCTTGAGCAATGGCTACTCGACTCTTCGGAGCTTGGCGCAGCAGTCTTTGAGGAAGGCGCGGTGAGAAGGATTCGCATGACCTGCGACACCGAAAACGAAGAGTATCGCAAAGCGTTCTTTCACTTTGTCGAAAATATTCAGCCCAAGCTGAGAGAGTACGGCCATCGGCTCAACGTCAAGTACGTGCAGAGCCCTGCGCGCACGAGCTTGCCCCAACAACGCTATTTCGTTTATGACCGTAGTACACTGACCCAAGTCGAGATCTTCCGTGAAGAGAATATCCCGCTGATGACGGAGACCATTAAGCTCTCACAGAAGTATCAAGTCATCTCCGGGGCGCAGACGGTGCACTTCGACGGTCGCGAACAGACCCTCCAACAGATGGCCAAATACTTAGAAGAGCCCGACAGAACGCTGCGCCAGAGCGCGTGGGAGAAGAGCGAAGAGCGTCGTCTCAAAGACCGCGAGACGCTCAATGAGCTCTACGATCAATTGATTGAAGTGCGCCAGAAGATCGCGCACAATGCTGGGTTTGCCAACTATCGCGATTATGTCTTCAAGGCGTTTGAGCGCTTTGATTATACTCCTGACGACTGCCGGCGTTACCACGACGCTGTTGAGAAGTACATCGTCCCGTTGATGCGCGAGCTGCAGGGAAAGCGTCAGCGCGAGCTGGGGCTGTCAGAGCTGCGTCCGTGGGATTTAGCTGTCGACCCGCAAGGGCGGCCGCCACTGCGCCCCTTCCAGACAGCCCAAGAGCTGATCTCCGGCTGCCAAGAGATCTTCAACAAGCTCGATAGCGAGCTTGGGGCGCAGTTTCGCACGATGGCCCAGCTCAATCTCTTCGACTTAGAGAGCCGCAAGGGCAAGGCCCCCGGCGGCTACCAAGCAACTCTGACAGAACGTCGCCTGCCGTTTATCTTCATGAACGCTGTGGGACGCAATGCAGATCTAAGAACGATGCTGCACGAGTCGGGCCATGCGTTCCACACGATGGCCACGCGCACAGAATCATTGCTGAGCTATCGTCACGCGCCGACGGAGTTTTCCGAAGTTGCTTCGATGGGCATGGAGCTGCTCGCGAAGCCGTATCTGACGGTCTTCTACTCTCCCGATCAAGCTGAGCGCTCCGCGCGCGAACATTTAGAAGGGATCGTGAATTTGCTGCCGTGGGTCGCGACGATCGACGCGTTTCAACATTGGGTCTACACACATCCCAAGCACACCGTCGCGGAGCGCGAAGCGTATTGGTTAGAGCTGCGGCGGCGCTTTGGCGGGATTGAGAGCTGGGCCGGCTACCAAGAAGCTCAGCGAAACTTTTGGCAGCGCCAGCTCCATCTCTATCTGCACCCGTTCTATTATATTGAGTACGGAATTGCGCAGCTTGGCGCGTTGCAGCTCTACGCGCTCTCGAAGAGAGACCATCGCGAAGCTCTCACAGCGTACAAGCGCGCGTTGACGCTGGGAGGCTCGCGCCCGCTGCCCGAGCTCTTTGCTGCTGCGGGCCTGAAGTTCGACTTTGGGGAGAAGACCGTTAGACAAGCAGCGGAGCTGCTGCGCAGCGAGCTATTGTAATCTGCGCCACGGCAGCGCCCAGCGCTCTAGTACAGTTAAGAGCCCAAAGAGCAGAACGCCTAAGATCGCTAAAGCGAAGATCGCCGCGAAGACCAAGTCGGTCTTGAGCGTCGCGTTGGCGCGCAGCATCACGTAGCCCAAGCCTGCTTGCGCCCCGACCCACTCCCCAATGACTGCACCGACGACGCTGAGCGTGATCCCCACCCGCGCCCCGGAAAATATAAACGGCAGTGCCGAAGGAAGCTGGACTTTCTGTAATATGTGGCGCTTTGATGCCCCGAAAATTCTTAGCAGATCTATCAGATCGGGATCGGTCGCGCGAAGCCCATCTACAGTGTTAACGACGATCGGAAAGAACGCGATGATCGCAGCTATTGTCACCTTGGGCCAGATCGTAAAACCGAGCCAAAGCTTGAGCAACGGCGCAATCGCAAAGAGCGGCATGTTCTGTAAGAAAATTATGATGGGATAGAAGACGCGCTCGATTGTTTTATTGTAAAAGATCGCGAGCGCGAGCACGAACGCGCTCACGAGCGCGATCACAAACCCCAGCACGATCTCGCCCAGCGTCACAAGAAAGTGCTCTGCAAGCAGTGAGAAATCCGAGATAAAGCGCGTGGCGATCTGGCTTGGTGGAGGAAGAATAAACGATGGCACTCCTGCCAGCCGCACAGCTAACTCCCATACGGCCAGCAGCCCAACAAACACCAAAAGTGCCGGATAGATGAGCTGAAACCGCTTCAACCACTCACCAAACTTGCTCTAGGGGTCCCGACAAGGACAGTCTGGCGTTACAGTCACCGTGACGTCCTTGGAGACACTGAACGCTCCGTCGCTCACGGTCAAGCGAAAGACAAGCGTCGCTGGCTCTGCCGGCGCCAAGAAGATCGCGTAGAGCGTCTCCGCGCCAAAGAGCAACACCGGCGGCCCAGAGATCTGATCCCAGCGATAGCGCAGGACGTCGCCATCGGGATCGGAGCTGTCAAACGCATTTAGTAAGACAATCTGATACGGTGCAACGGTCTGATCGGGATTAGTGACGGCTTGAGGCGGCTGATTGGCCCGCACATGAATTCTCAGCTCTTTTGAGATGCTCCTGTAGTCTGTGCGCGCGATGAAGCGGACTCGTAATGGCTCTTCAGGCTTCGTGACGTGGGCTTCGGTCGGAGTGAATGTGAAGACTTGAACGGCCTCGCCTTGGCGCCAGATCGCTTCAAACGACGCGTTGTCCGGAAGCCAATGGGCAATAAGTCTCGTGGGAACCCAAGAAGGCAGACTCTGCGCTTGCACCCAGATTTGGAGGGTCTGGCCTAGGCGTATGATGCACGCCAAGGCATCATCTAGCTCTGGAGTGCACAAGGCCCAAGGGCCGAAGAGTTCCATCGAAAGCTGCACCTCGGGCACTTGCGCACGAGTGACCGATGGGGCGAGAACCACCAAGAACGCAAGGGCCAGTACGATCTTGACAGACTTCATAACTCCCCCTTTACGTGATGATCGCTTGGTGGCTTATTCTAGCACAAACGAGGAAGGGCTGTCTATTTGAATCACGGAAGGCACGGAGAAGCACAGAGCACACGGAAGATCTTTTCCATGGCTTTTTCCATGCTTTCCGTGATTCAAAGCCGTTCCCTTGCTAAGCTCAGTACTCTTGGCTTATAATGCTTTGTGAGGAGGACTCTATGGCTGTTGCAACTGAAATTCGTGCCCCACGGGGAACACAATTACACTGTAAGAGCTGGCTCACCGAAGCTCCAATGCGAATGTTAATGAACAATCTCGATCCCGAAGTCGCCGGAGATCCGGCGAACTTGATCGTCTATGGCGGCACAGGCAAGGCTGCTCGGTCTTGGGAGGATTTCTGGGCGATCGTCAATACGCTCAAAGAACTCGAACTTGATGAGACGCTGCTGGTGCAGTCTGGAAAGCCCGTTGCGGTCTTCAAGACCCATCCCGATGCTCCGCGCGTCTTGATCGCGAACTCGCTATTAGTTCCCCACTGGGCGACGTGGGAGAAATTTAGAGAATTAGAACGCAAGGGCTTGATTATGTACGGCCAGATGACCGCTGGCAGTTGGATTTACATCGGGACTCAGGGGATCTTGCAGGGGACTTACGAGACACTCGCGTCGGTCGCGAAGAAGCACTTCGGCGGGTCGCTCAAGGGCAAGCTCGTGCTCTCGGCGGGCTTAGGCGAGATGGGCGGTGCCCAGCCGTTAGCGATCACAATGAACGAAGGCGTCGGCTTGATCGTCGAGATCAACCCGGAAAAGATCGAACGACGGTTGAAGACGAACTATCTTGACACCTGGACGCACGATCTCGATGAAGCCCTCGATCTTGTAGAAGAATACAAGAACTCTGGCCGTGCGATCTCCATTGGGCTGTTGGGCAACGCTGCGGATGTTTACCCAGAACTTGTGCGCAGAAATATCATCCCTGACGTCGTGACAGATCAGACAGCCGCACACGATGAGCTGAATGGCTACGTCCCCGGTGGGATGAGCTATGATGAAGCCTTGAAGCTGCGCCGCGAGAATCCCGAAAAATATATCGAGTTGTCATTTGCGTCGATGGTGCGGCACGTCCAAGCGATGATTGATATGCAAAAATCTGGCGCTGTTGTCTTCGATTATGGGAACAACCTGCGCGGGCAAGCTCAGCGGGGCGGACACCCAGACCCCTTTCAGTTTCCGGGCTTTGTCCCGGCCTATATTCGCCCACTATTTTGCGAGGGGAA
>CAYYOG010000002.1:0-10069 GCA_964473325.1 uncultured Thermotogae bacterium | reverse complement strand
TTCAGTTTCCGGGCTTTGTCCCGGCCTATATTCGCCCACTATTTTGCGAGGGGAAGGGCCCGTTCCGCTGGGCGGCTCTCTCTGGAGACCCGCAAGACATCTACAGAACAGACCAAGCGATTCTCGAGCTCTTCCCTCACGACGAAGCCCTCACTCGTTGGATTAAGATGGCGCAGAAGCGCGTGAAGTTCCAAGGGCTACCGGCACGGATCTGCTGGCTCGGGTACGGTGAGCGCGCCAAGGCTGGACTATACTTTAACGAACTTGTGCGCAAGGGTGAGCTGAAAGCGCCCATAGTGATCGGACGCGATCACTTGGACGCCGGCTCGGTGGCGTCCCCCTATCGCGAGACCGAGGGGATGAAAGATGGCTCGGATGCGATCGCTGATTGGCCCATCCTCAATGCACTTCTGAACGCTGTCTGTGGGGCGACGTGGGTCTCGGTCCATCACGGCGGCGGGGTGGGGATCGGGAAGTCAATACACGCGGGCATGGTGATCGTCTGCGACGGCACGAGAGAAGCCGATAAGCGTTTAGAGCGTGTGCTCACAGCCGATCCGGGCTTAGGCGTCGTGCGCCACGCCGATGCGGGCTACGAAGAAGCGATCCGAGTCGCACGGGAGAAGGGCATCAAGATGCCACGGCTCAATCCGTAAGAGGAGCTTTATGCCTGAAGGCAAGAGCGTCGGAGGCTTTCTGCGCCCCTGGCAGGTCTCGCAGTATCTGGGAATCCCCATCGAGAAAGTCTATGAGATGATGGAGTCCGGGGAACTCCCAGCAGAGAAGATCGAAGGGCACTGGCGCGTCAATCTCGCGAAATTAGAGAGATGGCTCGACGAAGAGGTCTCGCCAACAGAGATCGAAAAACTCGCGCAACGACTCAACATCCCTGAAGATAAAGTTCGAGAGTTTCTCAGGAAAACGACAACGAACACCCAGTAGGAGGTCGTTCATGGCTAACGTGCTCATCTGGGGTGCCTCCGGCGGTATCGGACGCGCATTAGTCGAAGCGTATGTAGCGAAGGGGCACACCGTCGTGGCCATAGCTCGCCGCCCTCAGGGGGTAGAGACTATCACTGCTCATGTCGTCACGGGCGATGTTGACACCCTTGAGAGCGTGACTGCGGCAACGCAGCGGGCCGCTGAACTCCTAAACCCTTTTGACGTCTTCGTGTACGCCGTCGGCGATATTACCTCCGTGAAGGTCGCCGAGATGGCGCCAGACGACTGGCGACGGATCATGCGTGCGAACCTGACAGGAGTCTATCTCGTGACGCGGGCCGCGCTCCCGTATCTTGCCCCGCAAGCCCATCTCTTCTTTCTTGGGGCTCAGCATGAGCGGCTGCGCCTGCCCGGCTTGGGAGCGTATGCTGCGGCCAAGGCCGGACTCGAGGCGCTCGCCGAAGTCATTCGCAAAGAGACGCGCCGTCGCATAACAGTCGTCCGTCCACAGGCCGTACAAACACCTCTCTGGAATAAGGTCCCCTTCCGTCTTCCGGCCCACGCCCTCCCACCGGAGCAGGTCGCCCAGGCTATGCTGCAGGCGTGGGAAGAGGGCCGGGAAGGGATCATAGATCTCTAAGCCGTGCGCATCGGGTACCCGTGCATTAATCTCTCCCTGGACTGCCGGCCCAGCCGGACCTTCCGGCTAGCAAATCTTTCGTGGGAGCGGCTGCGCGAGACCGTAGCCGGAAATCTCGCTTGCCTCGAGCGCATCTTGCGGTGGAACGTCGCCCATGGACTCTTCTTCTTTCGCATCACTTCTGATTTGGTCCCATTAGCTTCTCATCCGGCCAATCGCTTCCCGTGGGACGAGTTCTTCGCTCCGGACTTTGCGCGAATCGGCAAGTTCATCCGAGAGCACAGAATGCGCATCAGCATGCATCCAGGTCAGTACACGCTGCTCAACTCTCCTCGTCCAGAGGTCGTGGCCGCCGCCCGCAGAGACCTGGACTACCACGCTCGTGTTCTAGAATTGCTGGGGCTCGACCAGACAGCGAAGATACAAATTCACATCGGCGGTCTTTACGGGGATAAAAAAGCCGCACTCCAGCTATTTGTCCGTGAGGTGGAACGCCTAGATCCCAGGGTGCGAGCTCGCCTGGTCATCGAGAACGACGAGCGGCTCTTCAGTCTCGGTGATTGTCTGTGGGTGAGCCAAGAGACGGGCTTGCCCGTCCTGCTCGACGTCTTTCACTGGGAGGTCTACCCCGACGGACGGGCGACGCTCAGAGAAGCCTTGGCAGCAGCACAGGCGACCTGGAAGCCAGAGGATGGCCCGTCCATGGTAGACTACTCCTCCCCGCTGCCCCAAGGACGTCCAGGAAGTCACGCTTATCAATTAGATGAACCACACTTTCGCCGCTTTCTGGAGGAGAGCCGCCCATATGACTTCGACTTGATGCTCGAAATCAAGAACAAAGAGCGAAGCGCTTTACGAGCCCTGGAGATAGTCCGCGCTTTCGCGTCTACTGGATCTTATGACGCGCATAGAACCTGAACGGATTCACCGTCTGAACGGCCGGCCCTGGGCCAAGGGGCAGTACGTGCTCTACTGGATGCAGGCTTCTCAGAGGGCTTTTTGGAATCCCGCGCTGGAGTTCGCTATCGACATCGCTAACGAGCATAAACTCCCAGTACTGGTCGTCTTTGGCCTAACTCCAAACTATCCAGAGGCCAATCTCCGGCACTACGCGTGGATGCTCCAGGGCCTCCAAGAGACAGCTCAAGCCCTCCGAGAACGAGGCATCGGCTTCGTAATGCGCTTGGGGAACCCGCAGGATGTGGCCCTGAGCCTGGCTGATAGGGCAGCTGTTCTTGTAACGGATCGAGGGTATCTGCATCATCAGCGCACTTGGCGCAAGTATCTTGCGAAGCGAGCCCCTTGCTCAGTGATAGAGATCGAAGGAGACGCTGTAGTTCCGGTAGAGATGGCTTACCCTCGCCAGGCGGTGAGCGCAGCGGTGCTGCGCCGTCGTATCCAGCCCTTGCTCTCTCGCTTTCTTCGTTCTCTTCAGGAACAAGCGCCGCGGGTCCAGGCCAACTTCGCCGAGCCTTCTCTCGACCTAGCCTCCCCAGCAAAGATCCTTGATCTCTTAGAAGTAGATTGCACGGTAGAGCCTGTAGATTTTCCCTCAGGGACGAGCGCCGCACGCAAGCGGCTCCGACTTTTCATAGAGAACGCTCTTCCACGCTACGCTGAGCTTCGCAGTGATCCTCGGCAAGACGTCACTTCTGGGCTCAGTCCCTATCTGCACTTTGGCCAGATCTCTCCCGTAGAGATCGCCTGGGAAGTCTCGCGTGTTGACGGACCCGGGGCGACCGCCTTTCTCGAAGAGCTGATCGTCCGACGAGAACTGGCGATCAATTTCGTCTGGTACAACCCCGACTATAATCGTTGGGAAGGGCTTCCTCGCTGGGCTCGCCAGACGCTTCAGGCTCATGTGGCCGACCCCCGTCCTGCTCTTTATACTTTGGAAGAGCTAGAATTAGCGCAGACAGATGATCCGATCTGGAACGCTGCCCAGTCCGCCTTGGTGCAGACGGGCCGGCTGCATAACTACTTGCGAATGTACTGGGGAAAGCGGCTTCTCGTATGGACAGCACGGCCGGAGGAAGCACTCCGCATCGGCTTATATCTCAACAACAAGTACGCGCTGGACGGGCGAGATCCCAACAGTTACGCTGGAGTGGGCTGGTGTCTAGGGCTTCATGACCGGCCCTTCTCAGAACGGCCCATATTCGGTACAGTACGTCCCATGACTCTTGAGGGCTTTCAGAGAAAGTACGGATCAATAATACGCAGCTCGTAAAGAAGGGAGATTACCGTGTCTAAACCCCGTATTGTCGTAAGCAAGTGTCTAGGGCTGGAGCACTGCCGCTACGATGGGAGCATTATACCTGAGCCGATAGTAGCTGCTCTGCGGGAATGGGTGGAGCTCATTCCGATCTGTCCGGAGATGGAGTTGGGGCTTGGGGCCCCACGGCCGCCGGTGCGCCTCGTGCGCGTTGGGGATAAGATTCGGCTAGTACAGCCGGCCACCGGACGAGATCTCACAGAAGCCATGCAAGCCTTTGCGTCGTCATTTTTGGACTCGCTCCCCCCTGTAGAGGGTTTCATCCTGAAAAATCGCTCCCCCTCGTGCGGCATCAAGGATGCCAAAGTCTACGCTGGGATGGAGCAGGCCCCAACAGTGGCAGTCGGGCCGGGGATGTTTGGAGGAGCGGTCTGCGCCCGCTTCCCCGATCTCCCCGTCGAGGACGAGGGCCGCCTGACAAACCGAGCCCTGCGCGAGCACTTTTTCACTGGAGTCTTTGCGCTGGCTCGGCTGCGAGAAGTGATAGATACAAACGATATGGGTGCACTGGTAGACTTCCACACGCGTCATAAGTTTCTCTTGATGGTCTACAATCAGGCCCGCATGCGGGAGCTGGGTCGAGTCGTCGCGAATTCTCAGCGGTATCCCACCAAGGAAGTAATAGCACACTACGCCGTGGGATTTCGGGCTGCTCTGGCCCGCCCTCCTCGCCGTACTGCTGTCATTAACGCTCTCATGCACGCCCTAGGGTACCTCTCTGACCAGCTCACTCCACCAGAGAAGGGATACTTTCTAGATCTGTTGACAGCGTATCGGGAAGGACGACAGCCTCTCAGTACTTTAGTGGGGGTTCTCCGGGCTTGGATGCTCCGCTTTGAAGAGCCTTATCTTGCTACACAAATCTTCTTCTCGCCGTTCCCGGAAGCGTTGATCTCTCTCAGAGACTCGGGAAGAGAGGGAAGCTAAGCACGGGAAGGCTCGCTCTCACACTTCGATCAGCTTTTTTTTCGGCGCTTGGGTTAAGACGCGACAGCCCTTCTCTTCAATAACAGCAACGTCTTCGATGCGCACCCCGCCCCAGCCCGGCAAATAGATCCCCGGCTCAATAGTGACGACGTTGCCCGCTTGTAGCTTGTCCTTTCCCAGGGGCGATAGCCTCGGACTCTCATGCACATCGAGTCCCAAGCCGTGCCCCGTGCCGTGCCCAAAGTTCTTCTTGTACCCGGCTTGCGCAATTGTCTCACGCGCGGGCGCGTCGGCTTGCTTGCTCGTCAGCCCGGCCCGCAAATTTTTTATAGCGCGCTCTTGGGCTTCAAGCACGATATTATATATCTTCTTTTGCTCAGCCGTTGCGCGCCCGACGACAACCGTGCGCGTCAGATCGGCACAATAGTGAGCGACCTTTGCCCCGATGTCGAAGAGCACGAAGTCGCCCCTCTGGACCTCACGATCTTGCGGCTCATAGTGGGGCATAGCCGTCGTTGCTCCCGTCGCCACAATGCTCTCAAACGCCAGCCCATCTCCCCCATGAGTGCGAATATATTTTTCGATCTCCCAGGCCAGCTCGCGCTCGGTCACCCCAGGTTTTACTTTGCCCAAGATAAACTCAAACGCTTTGTCCGTCAATCGAACAGCGCGCTCAATTGCTTTGATCTCAGGGTCGTCCTTAACCGTGCGCAGGGTCTCGACCATCCCCGCGACGGGCACGAGCCTTGTCTTTTTCAGTCTGTCACGGAGTTGGTGAAAGAGCCACGTGCTGGTCGTCGGCGCGTTGATGGCGATGTTCTTGAGCTTGAAGCGATTGATCCGCGTCGCGACAGTCGTCACTCTCCCTTTCAGCTCGAGGACCTCATAATCTGAGATGATCTCTCTGGCACGAGTGATATACCGAGAGTCAGTCAAAAAGATCTGACGATCCCTGGTGACGATGAACACCCCGAATGACCCTGAAAAGCCCGTCAGATAATAGAGATTCGATCGATCGGAGCCCTCGACGTTCACGAGACAGAACCCGTCGAGCTTTTTGCGCCGTAAGTGATCGCGGAGCCGTTCGCGTCGGATTGTGTAAGTGTCCATAGCGAGTGATTATATACTATAATAATGACGATGGCCAAGAAGCGATCTTCCAGGCATCAAAGTCAGAGGGGCTCGAAGAAGCGGCCGGCGCGGCAGCTTGCTCAGGTCCTGCCTCCGCCGAACCCAAATATCTGTCCCATCTGCCAAGAGCCATTTACGCTCGTAGTAGGCTGTCACAAAGTCTGTCGCTGCGGATACGAAGAGGGCTGTGGCGATTAGACAGAGTAAACCAGCACGGCTACCAATCCGACCGCCGTCACGATCAGCTTGAACTTCCTGAAAAAAAAAGAGTCGAGGGGAGCATAGGCGCTCCCGCTCGACCCGGCCTTGCCAAGATCCCCCGAGAGCCTTCGCTCTCGCTTGCCGCCAAAGGGGTGATCCTAGCCTACAGTCTTAGAACAAGAACCCGATCAATACACCCGCCAAGCCCGCAACCAACGCAATGAGCGCTAAGCTGTTGGCGCCCTCGACAGCAGCCTTGGCCTCTTGCGCTTCTTTCTTCGCTTGCGCCAGCTGCGCCTGCAAGTCCTTGGTCTTCTCCGCCACAGCTTTCTGGACAAGCGCATTCACGTCCGGGATCTCCACCGGCTGCGGCACCCCAATTCTCGCAATGCGATCCTGCAGCTCATTGAGCTTGATCTTCACAGACTCAATATCGATCAAGAGCCTGCTGAACCCATCCATGAGCGTGCTGAACTTCTTCGCGGTCTCTTCATCGCGGGCTTCAGCAGCATCGAGCCGCCCAGAGAGCTTGCTCACCATCTCTTGCAGCCGAGAGACGATGTCTTGCAACCGCGCGAAGTTCCCCTCAAGACTGCTGGTGCGGCTAGCCAGCTCACCAACAGAAGCCTGGATTGTCACGACCACGCCGGGGACGCTCGCCAACTGCTCCAGGTGCTGACTGTGTTTGACAAGCGTCTCTTCGATGCGGCCAACGCGAACGCTCAAGCTCGCCGTTGTGTCCTGGAGTCCTCGGACAAGGGGCGTGAGCGCCTGGAGCTTGCCGACTTGGTCGGTCAGAGCCGCTAAGCCCTTCTCAATGCTCTCGACGCGGCTGCTCAGCGTGCCTACTGTCCCTTGTAAATTGATGACGAGCGCCTGCATACCCGCGAGCTTCTCCAGCTGATCGCGCAGCTGACTAATAGCTAACTCATTAGCCTTGGTGCGGCTAGCGATCTCCCCGACGCTGTATCTGAGGTCCATCACTTGCTGGGGCAGCTCGGCGAGTTTCTCGACCGTCCCTTCGAGATTGCTGATCCGTCCACCGAGCTTCTTGAGATCGAACGAGAGATCCTTGGCCAGCTGTTCTACGGCAAAGAGACGTGGCCGGATGTTCTCGATCTCGCCAGTGCCAGCTTGGGTGAGCTTCTGCAGCTCAATGGAGAGCGACTTGACCACGGCTTCCAGCTCTTTAAGCTGTTTCTCGAGCTGGGCCACCTTATCCTTGACGCTCTTGTCGTCCTGGGCTGATCCGGTCGCCCCCACGGCCAAGAGCATCGCCACGAGCAGGAATGTCACAATCCTGCCAAACCACGTGCGATTCCGCATGTGTCTATCCCCCCTTTAGCGTTGACTTGATTGTACGTGCTCGAGCGTACCAAGACAGTGACGGCTATTACACAGTCTATAGACATCCATTCCCAGGGAGAGTGAACTAGGAATATGGTGCCAATTACCGCCCAAGTGTAGTTTGCGTTACTAGAAAG
The DNA here is from genome assembly GCA_964473325.1 of uncultured Thermotogae bacterium. GTDB lineage: Bacteria > Bipolaricaulota > Bipolaricaulia > RBG-16-55-9 > DRXL01 > JANXCC01. The sequence goes on along the minus strand of CAYYOG010000002.1, from coordinate 2,469 downwards.
GATTTTCCTTTGAAACGCCTGCCCTGAGCTTAGCGCGTCAAGTAACGCAATTAACGGACTTAGATCTGGATCTTGTCTTCCGTCGGTGACTCCAACCTGTCGTGCTCGTGGAAGTAGACCCGTGTCGTCTCGATGGACTTATGCCTCGCGGCGATCTGGGCTTCAATAATAGAAGCGCCGCTCTGGATGGCGAGCGTCACGAAGCTGTGTCTTAAGCTGTGTGGAGAGATTTTCTCAGTCTTGAGCCCAGTCTTAATAAGATATCTGTTAATAATACGGTTGACTTGGCGGGTGGTGAGGCGTCCACCCTTGTTGCGCGCCCGGACTCCTATAAATAGAGGATCCGAGGGCTTGGCCGGGCCACGGGCTGCTAACCAATCCTCCAGCGCCTGCACTGTCGGCTCAGTCAGAACGACAAACTCGTCGCGTTCATCGCGCCCTTTGCCCCAGATTCTCAAGATCTGACGCCCACGACGGCTCTCTATATCACCGACGTTCGCGCGCACGATCTCGATGACGCGCAAGCCGTTACGGGCCATCAGATTCATAATAGCAAAGTCGCGCTTGCCCATGAGCGTCGAGCAATCTACAGAGTTAAAGAGCGCGCGCAGGCCCTCACGCGAGATGTCTTGTCGTAAATGCCCCCGTGGCCGCCGAATCCCCTTCACGTTCTCCACCGGGTTTTCGGGATACAGCCCTTCAGCGACACAATACTGAAAGAATCGTCGCAGCGCGACGAGATACGTCGCGACGGTGTTCGCTGCATGATATTGCCGCAACCATTCTTTGTAGAGCTTGATCTCACTTTGCGTGACGAGGGCATCGGGGGGCCTGCCGTTACGCCATTGAAGAAAATTTTTTAGCCCCTCGCGATAGGTGCGCATGGAGGAGGGGTTGACGTCGAGAGAATTGATAAAATCATCGATCAGATCTGTCAAATCTTGCTTGAGCCTCACCCTGGTCATAGCCACCCCCTCGGGCGCCGTATTATACCAGAGGGGGGGTGGGCGTGCGCAAGTTGCCCCATGAGGCGGTGCCCAACGTCCGCACTCCCGTTGACACCGCTCCTTGGGCGTGACCCAGACTACCATTAGACTCAAGAACACAGAACGCAGACTTATTATGAAGGAGGACGAACCGACGATGAAGCGTCTTGGTATCGTGCTGCTGGTTGTGATGGTCGCGTTGGCCGTGCCCGCGTGGGCGCAACAGTCTGACAAAGACGAGTTGGCCGAGAAGGTCTTTAAGTTAGAGCAGGGCTTCAAGCGCATGGAGCAGATGCTCAAGGACCTCTCGTTCCAAGTGCAGCAAGTTGGGGGTTTGGGAGAGATCGTCAAAGAGATCTCGTTCGAACTCAAGCGAGCTGAGAGTATGCTCCGCGATCTCCAGGGGCTAGAGAAGAAGCTTTCTAACGAGATCCAGCCCAAGATCGCCAACCTGGAGACGAGCATCGCGGGCTTAGCCCAAGGGACGAAAGAAAAGTTCGATCTGCTCTCCTCACGAATCTTCCAGAGCGAGGGCATGATTGATCAACTCAATGTGCGCTTGAAGGGCATGGAGGATCGTGTCCGCCAAGTCTTAAGTCTTAACGACCAAGTCATGGCGCTGCAGGAGCGCGTGAGCGCGCTAGAGAAACAGATCAAGCTGCCCATCGACCCTCAGAAAGCCGACGAGCTCACTATGAAGATCGCGGAGCTACGCGAGCAGGTGAAGGGCTTGGGCAACGTCGTGTCGGGTCTGACGAACAAAGTGCTCAAGACCGAAGAGGGCATTGCATTCTTGCAGGCACGGCTTGAAGAGCAAGCAGCACAAGTGCAGAAGATGCAAGAAGAGTCAGTGGCGCTAAAGAAGCGCTTGGCTGCTGCCGAGAATCAGTTGCAGACGAACATGATGATCGGCGCGTTGGGTGTAGCTATTGGTGCACTTGCTGCGTTGAAGGCGTTTGGGGTCTTCTAGCTATCAACAACCGAAGAGTGACTCAAAGCTGAGCACTGAAAGCTGATTGCTGATTAGTCCAGCAGCGCGATCCCCTCTATCTCGATCGCGGCGTCTCGAGGGAGCCTCGAGACTTCGATAAACGATCGAGCTGGAGGGTTTTCTTTGAAGTACTCAGCGTAAACTTGGTTAATTGCCTGAAAGTTCTGTAAGTCTTTAGCGAAGACGGTCACCTTGACGAGCTTGTCCATCGAGCTGCCGGAAGCTTCTAGGATCGCTTTTAAGTTTTCTAAGCACTGACGGGCTTGGGCTTGGATATCCCCAGAGACGAGCTGTCCGGTCTTCGGATCGAGGGGGATCTGTCCGGAGACAAAGACGAAGCCGTTAGCGACGATCGCTTGAGAATACGGGCCGATGGCTGCTGGGGCTTTGTCAGTTTTGATGACGCGCTTAGGCATAAGATTCTCCTCCTTCCAAGTTTTGACGCTCCGCGCCCAGTATTATAAAATGCCCGTGTGTCTATTATAGATCAAA
>CAYYOG010000001.1:241237-272403 GCA_964473325.1 uncultured Thermotogae bacterium | reverse complement strand
CATCTCAGTGTCGCGAGCGTTTGGGTATCTAGAGAAGATCTCTTTGATAGCGCGACGGCGAAAATCAAAAATATATTCGAGCTGACGCCGCACCCACAACGCATGAGCTAGCTCCCCAATGGGGCCGAACGGCAGCGCATACGTCACGTGGTCTTCGATGCGCGTCCCTTCTGGAGTGGGTGTGAAGCGATGCTCATGATACCAGAGCTTATAGGGGCCAAAGCGCTGCTCGTCAATGAAGCGCCGCTTGGGCTCGACGTGAACGATCTCCGTCAGCCAGGGGATGATCAGCCCCGGTACCAACTGGATGCGATATTCGATGAGTTGCCCCTCATACATGGGTTCATCGGCTCCAGAGAGTATGGCAAAGTGCATCTCTGGGGGCGTAAGCCGGTTGAGGTTCTTTGGGGTCGCGAAGAACTCCCAGACGCTCTCTAAGTCAGCAGGGACGACCTGCGCTCGTATTAGTCTATAAAGCTTGGGCATAATTCAGATGACCTCCTCGTGATGATCAAGCCAAACTTGCAGCTCGCTGAGCGCCGTGGAGAGGATCGAGATCCTGAAAAGCCCTTCTTGTTATTGAGGCAGATCGAGACGAGCGCGTGGAGCTCATGGTGCTCCCCCAGCAGAGGCTGATGTCCCAGATGCGCATAGTCTGTCACGGTCGCGCGGGAGGCAAGGGTGTTCTACCCCAGCGAATAGCGAACGCGAGCGCTGCGCCGGCGGCATCAAGGCGCACAGCTACGCTTGGAGAGCGTAACGCCTGGCGCAAGGGGTCGAGTGCCCTCGCATCGCTGACGCGCACCAAAGCTGAGAGCGCCGCGACGCGCGTGCGCGGATCGCGGTCGGTGATAAACTGAGCGAACAGCTCAGTATCATCGAGTGTAGCCCATAGAGAAAGCCCTTCGAGAGCCGCACGGCGTACTAAAATATCCTCATCTGAGACGTGCTTGAGAAGCACCACTCGCGCTTCAGCTTGATAGACGACCGCAAAAGCTGCGACCCCCAAAGCACGCACGAACGGGCTTGGATCGCCCAGTATAACTTCAAAGAGCTCCGGGGCAACACGCCCTACGATGCTCAATGTTTGAACGAGATCGCCTTCAGCAAAGATGAAGAGAAACGGGAGCGCCTCGCGCAGGGCATTGAGCGTCGCTTGAGTCGCTTGTAAAGCGAGCTGAGCTTGGCCGAGTTCTGCCAATGCTTTGAGGGTCTCAAGGGCAAGACTTCCGCATGAACTCGGATCGCATTGCTGTAGATAATTGCTCGCGAGGAAAGCGAGTACAGCTTGCGTTGCTTCTCTCCCCTTGATCTGGCGCAGCGCTCGCAGGGCTGCCTGACGCACTGTCGGTACATCATCGCTGAGCAGCGCCTGGGCTAGTGCCGACACAGCTCGATTCCCCAACGGTGCAAGCGCGTTGGCAGCAGCGATGCGCGCCTGCGGCGAGCGCCCCGTGCGCAAAAGATCGCTTAGAGAATCGAGTGCTGCAGAATCGCTCAAAATCCCCAGCGCCCCAGCAGCACCGACTTGGATCGCTTCTGAATCTATAGCTAGTGCTGCGATCAGCTCCGGCACGGCGTTGCGCACCCCTAAGACTCCCAGTGCGAACGCCCCGGAACCGCGCACGAATGGGTCCTCTGTTGAATCGCTCAAAGCTTGGGTGAAGAGCGCAAGGGCTGCTAGCGAGCGAAGCTGCGCGAGCGCCTTCAGCATCGCGGCGCGCTCGACGACATTGAAGCTGTCGCGTTCGAAAAATACCCCCAGCAACGCGATCTCGGTTGCGCTCCACACGGAGCTGGGCAAGCGTGCCGATGCTATCGGCTCTTGCAGCGAGAGCGCTGCCGCAGCGAGCGTCTCGCGCTCTGCTAGTAGCGCTGTAATTGTGTCAGGTTCGCCCAGCGAGATGGCGGCAGTCCACCGGATGCTGGCGACGCTATCTGTGCGGGCTGCTTGCCGCAGTGCGGCCGCTACAGCGGGCAGGAAACGAAACCGAGAGAGCCCCTCGGCAGCAGTGCGCCGCACAAACGACGCATCGTCGTTGAGCAATCGTTCGATGAGCAAGGGCACGACGGAGTCATCCCCATAGCGCACAAGACCATTGACGGCGCTGAGGCGCTCTGCAGCGCTCCCTTCTTTGAGTGTTGCTGAGAAGACCGCGAGCGCCTCGCGCTTCAATTCCGTCAGCTCGCTGGATAATGGGACTTCTTGACTCGTTGCCGTCAAGCCCCCCAACAGTGTCCCGACTAAGAGCACCCACCGTGCTCGCACCATGATCACTTCCCCAATCTATTGGGATCGAAGAGATCGTTCGGAAGATCTTTGGCTTCGATCTTGGTGATCGTCAAGAGTGTCTTGTTGGTCTTAATGAGCTGGTTCTCAATGAGCTGCTTCTTGACGTACTCGTCTTTATCTAAAGTAGCGTACTCCTGGTACGTGACGTCATTGAGCGGGTCACCGCTGAGCGCGAAGAGCCGCGCTTTGATTGGGCGCAGTGTAGCATTGTCAGCCGTGACAGTCACTTTCTGGAACGCCACGCCCTTCCCCGTCGCTTCGAGCTCGACTTCTAAGCCGGCTTTGTTACCAGGTAGCGTCACGTCTTTGCGAGACTTGATCTTATAATCGCCCTTGAACTGAATGCCCACCGTCTCGGATACGCTGGAGTCGCCGAAGACCTGTTGACGTCCACTCACTTTGAGCGGTGTTGCCAATCCCGGCTGCCAGAAGAATGTTCCCTCCGGCGTGCTCACATAGACTTGGCCCTTCAACTCTTCTGGAGCGAGAAACTCGATGCGCGCGTAGCGCTTCCCATTGATCTCTTTGAAATAGAGCTGAATGACGGCTTGCTTGGTGCCATCGGGCCTATCCGCGACGACCTCAACGGTCATCGTCAACGACGGGGCTTCGACAAAACGAGCCTTGTCGAACGCCTCCAAAAGCTGATCGTCAGTGGGCGCCTGTTGCGCCACAAGAACGATCCCCAACACGGTGGCCGCGAGCGCGGCCAACAGAACGTACTGTGTAAGTCTCTTCATGACTGCTCCTTTCTTGAAGTTCTCAGACATAGCTTAACGCTTCAACGACATTCTGTCGCGCGGTCTTCCACGCCGGGTAGAGCGTGCCCAGGAGCGTCGAGATCAAGGCTGTGAAAAACGGCACAACAGCAACGGACAGATTGACCGCGATTTGTACTGGCGCGGGGTCCAGTGCTCCTGGTGGGAGCCATGTGATAGCAGCGCTGTTGAGCCACAGCCCTAAGATTGTGCCCACGGCCACTCCCAGCAAGCCCCCGAGCACTCCTAAGATTGTCCCTTCAGCGATGAAGATACGAAAGACCTGTGATCTGTTCGTCCCGATGGCTCGGATCGTGCCGACTTCACGGGTGCGCTCTAAGAACGACATCGTCAGGACTTCTAGCACGCTGAAGAAGACGAGCACGAAAACCCCCATCGTCGTGAACGCGGCGAAGACGCTCCAGAACGCCCGGATGGAGTCATAGAACGTCGTGAGTCTCTGCCACGGGCGCGCATCGAGCGCGATCCCTACCGCAGCGAGCCTCGCTTTGATCTCTTGGGCGAACGCTTCGGCTTGATCGAGGTCTTTGAGCTGAATAATAACGCGCTCGATCCCTTGCGTGCGCAAAAGCTGCTGCGCAAACTCGAGATTCACTATACCGATCTGGCCCTCTTGGGTGATGTTATTGTAGCGAATTGTGCCGACGATCTGAGCGCTGGCAGCGTTGAACGCGCCGCTGGCCGTGCCGCTGGCAACGTTGATAATATCGCCAGGACGGACGTTAAGCTTCTCAGCGAGTCGCCGCCCAATCAGAATTTGGGGCGTGCCGTCGTGTGTGAGAGGGCGTCCGTCTACAACGACGCGGCTATAGTCTTCAATGGGATTGCCGGGGATGAGCCCGCGCCCAACTACTAAAGTGCTGTTCTTCTCGTTGCCGATGAGTCCGGCAAAACCCAACGTCCAGGTGTAGCCCGTGACCCTCGGATCGTCTTGGAGCAGTGCTACGATCTTGTCGAGAGTCTGGGGCAGGATGAGATATTCATAGCGCTCAGCTTTGTTGTCAAAAAGCTTCGCATCAGCGATCTGCACCGCGCCGATCTCCCGCGCAAGATTTATCTTGATTGACTCGAAGCTCTCGGTGATAAAGCCCATGACGAAGTAAAGAATAGCGACGCCGAGGGCAGTCACACCTAAACTAAACGCGGTGCGACGCTTGTTGCGCAAGACATTTCGTGCAGCAATTTTCAAGAACATCGTTCAATCTCCTTCACTTGGACGCGAGCGCTTCCACGACGTTGAGCCGTGCTGAATGCAAAGCTGGGTAGAGCGCCGACGACACCGTCGCTACAGTGCTGATGATGAACGGTGCGAGAGCGTTCTGGAGTTCTAAGCGCACCTGTACGGGAATAGGCTCGAGCGCCCCCGGCGGCGTCCAGCCAATTCCCAATCCATTGAAGCCTTGGCCGGCTATCCAGCCGACTACAATCCCAAAGAGACTCCCCAACCCCCCTAAAAAGACGCTCTCCATGAGGAACATCAGGAAGACTTGATAACGCTTCGTCCCAATAGCTCTGATAGTCCCGACTTCGCGCGTGCGCTCCAAAAACGAGAGCGTCAGCACCTGCAAGACAATGAAAAAGACAAGCACTGAGACAGCGATCGTTAAAAACCCGAAGAGAATCTCGAAAAAGCCCTTGATCTGACGATAGAACTCGGCGAGTTGCTCCCACGTGCGCACTTCAAAGCTGAGGCCCGCTTCGGTGAGCTTGCGCTGCACCAACGCCGCGACGCGATCCGTGTCGTCAATAGTGTTCGTTGTGACGATGAGTTTCGTGACCGCAGTAGTGTCTAGCAGAATCTGTCCATAGCTGAGGGGCATAAAGATGAGCTGGCCCTCGGCGATGGCGTTGTTCAGCGTATAGATGCCCGCGACTTGCAAGGGGCCGACGTTGTAGGCGCCATCGACTGTCGTTGTCGTCATGGTGAAGAAATCGCCGGGCTTAAGCTGGAGCTCTTCAGCGAGAGTGCGGCCGATCAAAGCTTTTGCGCGGTCGTCGGGATTGAGCCCTGATCCCTCTACGACAAGATCATTATAGTCCAAAGCTTGGTTTTGCGGCTCCAGAGCCGTAGCGCGCACGACTCTCGTCTTGCGCTCAGTGATCGCTAGACCCGATAGACTAAGCTGAACAGTGTATGCCGTCACTTCAGGCGTCTCTTGTAGAATCCTGGCGATCTGGGCGACTTGTTCTGGGGTGATAAGATACTGAAAATTTTCGGTCTTCTCTGCCCACAGCAGCGGCGAAGCGATCTGGAAGTTCCCAAACTGGCTCACCGTGCTCGCGCGATAGCTCAAGATGCTCTCGTCGACGTAGCCGCGCACCGCGTAGATCATCGCCGTGCCCAGGGCGATGATCGCCAGGCTGAGCAGCGTGCGCCGACGATTGCGCAATAAATTTCTGAGGGGAATGAGCAGCTTAAGCTCCATTGATACGTCCTCCGTCGAAGAGCTGCCCGTCGCGAATCTTAACAGTACGCTGGGCGTATTGGGTCACAACTGGGTCGTGAGTGACGACGAGAAACGCGACGTGGTGCTCTTCGTTGAGCCGTCTCATAATCGACATCACTTGCTTGCCCGTCTCAGAATCTAAGTTTGCTGTCGGCTCGTCAGCGAGCACTAATTTGGGATTGGTGACGAGCGCCCGGGCGATAGCAACGCGCTGGCGCTGGCCTCCAGAGAGCTCATCGGGCCGGCGGTTCGCTAAATCTTTGAGACCAACTTCGTCGAGCAGGGCCATGGTGCGCCGATAGCGCTCTTTGCGGCTCACCCCTAACAAAATCAGTGGGTACTCGACGTTCTCGTACGCCGACAAGACGGGAATGAGATTGAATGTCTGAAAGACCAAACCGATCTTCTGCTTGCGCAGCTCCGCTAATTGCCCTTCGGAGAGCTGGCTAGTTGGCTGGCCCTCAATATAGACTTCTCCCGACGTAGGCTTGTCGATACACGCGATCAGATTGAGAAACGTCGTCTTGCCCGATCCTGAAGGGCCATTGATCACGACGAAATCCCCGGCTTCCAACTCGAAGTTTACCCCGCGCAGCGCGGGGACCTCTTCCTTACCAACACGATAGACTTTTGTTAGCTCTTTCGTTTGTAAGATCATTGTAGCTCCTTTACAGTCGTTCGATCTCTGAGATGAGTTCGCGGCACCATTGCCGATGGACTTCTAAGCTGCTCAACCCCAAGCGCACCGTAGCGAGCAAGAAGGGTTTATGGTCTTGTAGACCTTGCTCACAACAGCGCTTGGGAAGATACTCTGCGATCTGTTTGCAAATCTCAATGCGCTCATGCAGCGCCGCGTCAAAGCGCCGCAGATGCTCTAATACAGTCTCTTTGGGCAGGAGTGCCCCAAAGAAGATTTTGAACAGAAACGGGTTGCGCACCGTGGGCAACTCGACGGTTGGCTCGCTGAGCCAGCGGACCAACTCAGCGCGTCCGCTCTCGGTGAGCGAATAGATATGCTTCGGGGGCTTGGTCTCTTGGTGCTCGATGCGCATCGTGACCAACCCCTCTTCCTTGAGGCTCTCCAGCGTCCGATAGATCTGGCTGAGATCAGCGCTCCAGAAGTGTTGCACGGAGTTTTCAAAAGCATGCTTCAGCTCATAGCCCGTGGCCGGGCCGAAGCTCAAGAAGCCCAATAGTGCATGTCTCAGTGACACTATGATCACCCAGATATATGATTTCACATATACTTGCGTAATCGTATCACAGGGGAGGAGTTTTGTCAAGTTTTGCGAGCTGAAGAAGAACTCAGCTACTTAAAGGAGTGTGTTCATCGCAGTGCAAATAGTAGATAGAACGCGATCGCTCCGAGCCCGCAGAGCGCCTCAAGCCCCATCAAGATCAAAACTAAAGTGCGCTCATGCACGCCCCCGGTGATCTTGAGAATAAGCTGTGCCAGCCCTACGGGGCCATGTGCCGGGCAGTAGAGCTTACCGTCGCGATATTCTCCCCACCAGCCAGTGCTGGGGAATTTTTTTCGGGCTTTGAGCAAAAAGTCCAAAGCGTGAGGCAGAATTACGCTCACCCCGGCCCACTCGAAGTTCCCTATAATAACAGCCGCCGCGATCACCGCGCCGATGGTGAGCGTCCCGACGTCGCCGACAAAAACTCTTGCCGGGTACCAATTGAAGTAGAGCGTGGCCAATAGTGCCCCTAGTGCAGCAAGCAAGAGCGCTAACGCCGTCACTTCCCCTAAATACGCGGCGATGACCGCAAGCACGCCGACGGCCACCACGCCCATGCCCGCTTCTAGTCCGTTGAACCCCGCAAGCATATTGAACGCATTGGCTGCGCCCGTCACGCCCAAGGGCACAAGCACCAAGGGGTAGAGCATCCCCAGATTTACAGAGCCAATGAGGGGCAAGATCATCGTCTTCTGGCCTACTTCGATGACGATCAGGGGTGTGGCTGCCAGTGCAGGGATGACCGCCTTCCAGCCTTGATGGACTCCCATGAGATCATCAATCAGCCCGACGAGCGCGATGATCAACACCGTCGTCAAGACGGCCAACAGCTCAACAGTGCTCACGGTCGCGAGCGCTTCGATCTCCAAGAACGTGTGCAGAGCGATGAGGGCTAGCACGCCCGCGCCAAAGCCACCCACAAGCCCAAGCCCCCCCATCTCCGCGATAGGGGGTTGACTCGGCTTGTTCATGTCTTTTCCGACAATGCCGGCGTGTGCTAAGCGCGGGATGAGGAGACGCAGCAGCACGAATGTGCTTATGCCAGACACCAAGGACGTGACCCATAAGATATTCATTTGGTCAAGAGCACAACCCCATCTTTGACCATTTTATCGAGCAGCTCGCGCGAGTGCTCATACGCAGCGGGATAGCGTCCTAGGCGGTGCTCCAGGTCATGCCCAGTATGGTCGAGATCGCCTTGAGCTTGATCCCTCCAATCGCGGCTGCGCTCCATAACGATTCCATTGTAGGCCTTAAGATTGGGAAGATCAAGGGCTTCTCCCACTTGCAGGAGTCTAGGACTTTGTCTATCTTTGCTTGTCATGAAGAAAGTATTGCAGGTTGTGACCTTATCAGAATGGGGCGGCGCGCAGCATATAGTCTATCTTTTAGCGAAATATTTACGATCTGAGTATGAGATCACCGTCGCGTGTGCGCCTGGAGGGCTTCTAGTGAAGCGTCTGCGGGAGCTTGGCGTTCGCGTCATAGAGATCCCGGAGCTCTGCCGACTACCCCATCCAATAAGGGATCTTCGTGCTCTGTGGAGACTCTATCGTCTCATGCGAGCTGAGAGATTTGACATCGTGCATACGCACAGCACCAAGGCAGGGCTACTTGGGCGCTTGGCAGCTCGTCTTGCTGGTGTTCCCGTGATACTCTTTACCGCACATGGCTGGGCGTTCTCTGAGGGGCGCCCATGGCTGTGGAGATGGCTCTTGGCTCAAGCGGAGCGTCTGCCTGCGCTCTTCTCGACGAAGATCATTTGCGTTTCGGAGCATGATCGTCAGGTAGCGCTGCGCGATGGCGTAACTTCTCCAGAGAAGCTCGTCGTGATTCCCAATGGCCTTGAGCCGGGACTGTTTTGCACTCCAACGGAGAAGAGAGAACTCCGTGCTCAGCTTGGAGCAAGTGACGCTGTGGGGATCGTCACGATGGTCGGGCGCCTGGCGCCACCAAAAGATTTTGAGACGCTCATTGCAGCTTGGGAGGGACTGAGAGCGCCGGGATGGCGGCTCTGGATCGTGGGAGAAGGCCCTCTGCGCTCGCGCTTGGAGCAGAGTGTGCACGCCAAGGGCTTACGCGAGCAGATCGAGTTTTTGGGCGAGCGGCATGATGTGCCGACGCTCTTACAAGCATCGGATATCTGTGTGCTGGCGTCGCGCTGGGAAGGGATGCCCCTCACAATTATCGAGGCGATGCTCGCGGGGCTGCCAGTGATCGCTACACGCGTAGGCGGGATTCCTGAGCTTGTCCAAGGCGAGGTCACGGGGCTGCTCGTGCCTCCTGGGGATCCACTTGCGTTGCAGAATGCTTTAGAGCAACTCATAGTTTCAGAAGGGAGCCGGCGGCTCTTTGGGGAGCGAGGCCGCCAGCGGGCGCTTCAGCAGTTCACTGCAGAGTGCATGATCCATCGAGTACGGACTCTCTATCAGGAGCTTGAGTTCCAAGAGGGCTTCGGGTAGAATCACTCTGTCATGAGGAGCACAGCAATTGAGATGCAGCCCTCCATCTTTCAGTATCGAGATCTCTTGAAAAACTTGGTTATCAAAGACCTCAAGGTCAAGTATCGTAATTCAATCCTAGGGTTTCTCTGGTCCTTGCTCAACCCCTTAATGACGATCATCGTCTATTCTGTAGCGCTCAAGTATATCTTGCGCGTCCAGATCGAGAACTTCCCGCTCTTTTTGATTGTGGGGATTCTGCCGTGGAATCTCTTCAGCGGGACAGCGATAGCTTCTACAGAAGCCATCATCAGCAATGCAAATCTTATAAAAAAGATCGCGTTCCCTCGAGAGATCTTGCCTATCGCCACAGTGTTGTTTCACCTTGCTCAGTTTCTGCTCGCATTGTTAGTCTTCTTTCCGGCGCTCATCTTTCTCGGTGCGCCGTGGACTCCGGCGATTATAGCCTACCCCATGGTCTTGCTCTTACAAGTAGTCTTTACCTTTGGCGTGGCGCTCTTGCTCTCGACCGCTACCGTCTTTTATCGCGATGTCAAGTATCTCACTGAAGTCGCTCTGATGATTCTGTTCTGGATGACGCCCGTTATTTATCATCTCTCAATGGTGCCCGAGCGGGTGCGCTGGCTCTTTGAGCTGAACCCTATGACCGCGTACATTACAGCCTATCACGATATGCTCTACTGGGGCCGCTGGCCCAGCGCCCAGATGCTCTTGCTAGGGAGTCTATGGGCCGTGCTAGCGCTTGGGGTGGGTAGCTGGGTCTTTCGGCGTCAGCAGCGGTTCTTCGCGGAGGATCTCTGATGCTCCCAGCTATTGAAGTTCGCAACGTTTGGAAGCAGTTTATCATCCGACACAACCGCGCTGACTCACTCAAAGAGAGATTCATTGGGCTTTTCAACAGACGCCACCGGGAGCACTGCGAGCCCTTCTGGGCACTGCGAGATATTAACCTAACAATAGAGCATGGGGAAGCGCTGGGGCTGATTGGGCCTAATGGGTCGGGTAAGAGCACGTTACTGAGACTGATCGCGCGCACGCTCTACCCCACCAAGGGCGAAATTATTGTTCGTGGGCGCGTCGCGCCGATGATCGAGATCGGCGTGGGATTCCATCACGAGCTGACGGGGCAAGAGAATATCTATCTCAACGCGTCGCTCTACGGGTTGACGCGTCGCGAGATCGACCGAATCTATAATGATATTGTGGACTTCTCCGAGCTTGGTGAGTTTATTGATGTCCCAGTGAAGAACTACTCGACGGGGATGTATGCTCGATTGGGGTTTTCGATTGCAGTGCATCTCGACCCAGATATTTTGCTGATTGACGAAGTGCTCGCTGTGGGGGATGAGCACTTTCAGAAGAAGTGTCTGGAACAGATGATGGAGTTTCGCCGTCGGGGCAAGACCATAGTCTTTGTCTCGCACAGCGCTGAAGCTATCAAAAAGATCTGCGATCGTGCGTGCTTGCTCTCTCAGGGGATGATAAAGGCCTTTGGTGAGGTGGCTTCGGTCTTAGAGGCCTATTGTGGGGCCAAGGTTGCGGTGTGATCCTTGTAGCTACTAAGGGGATCGCAGCAAACTGAATAGGAGAGTGTTGTATATATTATGAAGGTCGCTCTCATCCTGCCGGCAGAAGGCCCTCAGTGGAGATCAGTGCGGGTTCCCAACCTAGGTAACGAGATGATTTGTGAAGCGACTCGCCGCATTCTGAGGCGCCTTCCCAAGCATCTTGAGGTTGAGGAGTTTACGTTCCTGAAGCGCCCTTCCCCCGAAGAGCTTCAACGCATTAATCGCTGCGACTGTGCCATGTTCGTGGGCACCAATATTTTTCAGCCTCATGTGGTTGGGTGGGAATGGCAGACGGAAGATCTCAAGCAAGTTACAGTTCCTTATGTGCTGTATGGAGTCGGCTATAGTGGGCCATTGCAGGAGAATCTCCAGGAGATTTGCCAAGAGACCATTGAGTTAATCAACTGGTCTTGCGGAGCGAAAGCGATTGGAGTGCGTGACCCCCAAACGGTGCGATGGTTAAAGGAGTTCGGAGTGCAATCTGAGCTCATCGGATGCCCAGTCCTAGCCTATGCTGATGCTTTCTCCCATATAGCTGCAGGGGAGGGCAAGCCGGTGCTAGCAGTGCGCCAGATCTTGCTGCATGGTCCTGGCAAGGAGACAGAGGAAGCCCAGCGCGCTATGATAGATTGGTTCTTCAAAGAATACCCTGAGGGCATCTGCGTGGTACAAGAGCCAGCAGATATAAGCTTGTTAGAGGGCAAACCTGTGGTCACAGATTTCTATGACATTGTGCAAGTGCTCTCCCAGGCACAGTTTGTGCTTTCAGCACGACTGCACGCCGGTATGATTGCCCTTTCCTTTGGTCGGCCCGTTGTCTTCTTGGCTCATGACACGCGGGTGGCCTCGTTTTGTGAAATGATAGGACTCCCTTGGCGAAAGCTGAGTTTTAATGGCCTGGAGGAGGCCACACGAGCAATCCAGACCATTAAGGGTGGAGATTTATCAGAGTTCAAGTCAGCTGTCGTGAATATCCCGCTTTTCAGGGAAAAGTTGGAGCGCTTTTTGAACCACTATGTCTTGGAGGGAGAGGAAAGTCTATTACTCCAACGTAAGGGAGAGGTTCTCAAGCAACTCCAGTCCGACTTCATAAGGTTGCAGCAGGAGCTAATGCGGCTGAAGAAGCAGCTGCAGCAGCGTGACGAGGAATTCCGCTATATTATATCACGTGAGACCCAGCAGTTTAAGAAGCAGCTGCAGCAGCGTGACCAAGAGCTAGCAAATTTACAACAGGAGCTCGGGGAAATCCATAGCAGCTTGGCCTGGCAATTGTTAGGAAGATACCGGCAGTGGGTGAATTGGTTGCTGCCTCCTGGAACGAGGAGGCGCTCTTGGTATAATCGGCTTCTTCAAGCCATGAGAATCGTGCTTAATGAAGGGTGGAGGGCGTTAGGACGTCGCTTGAAAGCGAAGCTGCTCCTTCGAACTTCTCCTCCTCAAGTCCTTAAGAAGGAGTTGCCGCCAAACGCCGATGCAAAATGCAACCAGATCAAGCTCTTAATTCTTGTCCCTGCTATGAATGCAGGCGGCATGGAGCGCTGTACTGAGGTGCTTCTGAGGCACTTTGACCGCAAAACTTTGAAGCTGGACCTCGTGATGATCTTCGACCGAAAGCCCTTCTATCCGGTGCCAAACGATGTCACAACGTATATCTTAGAGCGATATCCCCAGCCACAACAGATAGAAACTCGCTCTGGAGAGCTGCCGCCCCCCATAGTCGCTCGATATTATGATGATCTTGTCTGGCTCGAAGTAACAGCTCGAAAACTGGGCATTTTATCTCAAACACTGCAACCAGACGTTATCTTAGCTCAAGACTTTTTTGCCACTCTCCTTGCGTTGTTAGCCAAGAAATATATCCCCTCACATGTCAAGGTCCTTGGGAGTGCTCATATCCAATACTCCGGTTTTGCGCAAATCATTGAGAAGGGGGATCTCTATGCTGCACTGATCCGACGTTATTTCAACGAAGCCGATCGGATTATTGCCGTCAGCCAGGGGATTGCTTCAGATTTGATCGAAAACTTTGGCCTCCATGCCGGGATCGTAACAGTAATTCACAATCCAATCGATCTGACGCAGATCAACAGTTTGGCTCAGGAGCCGATCAGAGAACATCCCTGGTTGGGTGAGGGCATCCCCATCTTCTTATTTGTGGGGAGGCTTACTCCCCAGAAGGGGCTTGTTTATCTTTTACAAGCCATGGCCTTAGTTCGCCAGCGCAAGAAGGTGTGCTGTGTGATCATCGGTGAAGGGGATCAGCGATCGGAGCTTGAGAAACTTGCTCACAAGCTGCAGATTTCAGAAGATGTCGCCTTCCTGGGACAGCAAAGTAACCCATTCAAGTTCATGCGCTATGCTACGGCATTCGTTTTGCCTTCGGTAGTTGAGGGAATGCCTTACGTAATCCTAGAAGCTATGGCTTGCGGGTGCCCAGTCATCGCGACTGACTGCGTGCCAGGGGTGCGTGAGCTGTTAGCGGGAGGCCAGCGAGGGCTTCTCGTGCCGCCAAGGGACCCCGTGGCTTTAGCAGAAGCCATGCTGAAAACGTTGTGGGATGATAAGCTGCGGGAACAGTTCTCTCAAAGTGGCCTTGAATTCGTGCAGCTGTTTTCTGCTGAGAAGGTCACCGCAGAATACGAGGCTATAATATTGAAGGCTATAGAAAGACGATAAATGAGCAACCCAAAGAGAGTTCTCTTTTTCATCCCCACCATGGAAGCTGGCGGTGCCGAGCGCGTCTGTATGCAGTACATTAACCATTTGCAGTCTTTTGAAAGCTGCTTGCTCTTGCAAGTTCGAAACGGGCCGCTGCTGAATAATCTCAAGCCGGAGATCCCAGTCTTCGAGATATTTGAGCGCACCTCTGCTCTACAGCAGCAAGGGCTGCTGCAGAAGCTCGGTTCCTATGCCGCTCAGCTGTACCATTGGGGCTTAAGTGGGTTGCGCAAGATAGAGCCTCTCTATTATTGTTATTCCCTGCTTTGGCAGGCTCATAAGATCGCGAAGCTTGCACGCCAGCATAACTGCTTTGCTATCGTGAGCTTCATCACCTTGGCTAATGTTATAGCCATCTTAGCAAAAGTCTTTTTCTATCGTCAGCTGAAGATAGTGATTAATGTGCACGATGTCACAAGCCAGATCTTAGAGCACAGTAAGCTCAAGCGCTACGAGCGTTTTTTACTGCGATGGCTTATTCGCCTTTTCTACCCCAGAGCCGAGGTTATCGTGGCGGTGGCACAAGGCATCAAACGAGATCTCATTGAGAACTTCGGCTTGCCTGCACAGAAGATCGTTGTTATTTACAATCCCATCGATGTGCACGGGGTATGTTTGCGAGCAGCCGAGCCGGTGACTCATCATTGGTTCGCCAAGCGAAGTGAGCCGCTTATCATAGCCGTAGGCAGACTTGTCAAGCTCAAGGGATTTGACCTTCTGATCCGGTCGGTTGCTCAGCTCCCTGTTCAAGTGAGGCTTGCGATCATCGGTGATGGTGAAGAGCGGGCGACTCTGGAAAGCTTGATTACTGAATTAGGATTGACTGATCGCATTGTGCTCTTGGGCTTTCAAGAAAATCCCTGGAAGTACATGGCCCGAGCTGACCTCTTTGTGCTTTCCTCGTTGACGGAAGGGATGCCTAATGTCATTGGTGAGGCGATGGCCTTGGGGCTCCCGATATTAGCAACGGACTGCTCACCAGGCGTGCGAGAGTACCTGGACGATGGACAGGCTGGTTTGCTTGTACCTCCTAGCGATCCGAGGGCCTTAGCTCGGGGAATAGAGCAACTGCTTTCGAACGAGCTACTCCGTCAGGAGCTAGCTCGGAAGGGGCGCACACGTATAGAGCAGTTTAGCTTATCTACTGCTGTTCAGGCCTATGAGGAGCTTTTGAAGCATATCTAGCTCGCCATACAACCCTAGCTCATACTCTTTCTCCAGTACCTTTCGCGATTTAAGATGTGCGCTTGTTTGATGCGCTTATATGGTGTATTATAAAAGCATCAAAGGGAGGTGCATAAGTTATGGCACGGATGACCGTAGCGTTAGATGAGCGCTTGCTAGAGGAGGCACGTCGGCTGAGCGGAGCAAAGACGAAGCGTGAAGTGTTGGAGATCGCTCTGCGTCAATTGGTGAGCCGTCTGCGCCGACGGGAGATCATTGCGCACGCAGGAGCCTTTGAGTTGAGCTTGACCCAAGAGGAGCTCCGAAAGTCGCGAGAGGAGCGGTGAATGGACAGGATCCTCGTAGATACGTCAGCATGGATCGAGTTCTATCATCGCCAGGGGGCAAAAGGTGTCAAACGCGCGCTGACGGACGCTTTAGAGCGTCATGAGATTGCCGTAGTCGCGCCGGTAGTCGCTGAGCTGCTTCAAGGAGCCAAGACGAAAGACGCGTATAAGACACTTAGCGATGACCTTCAGGCTTTGCTTTGTCTGCCGCTGGGCTGCGAGGAGGCTGCGGTAGCGGCCAAGCTGGGGTGGGAGCTCCGTCGAGCGGGGCGTCCTGTTCCCACGATAGATCTTCTGATTGCCGCGGCGGCGCGGCAGTATAGGTACGAGGTCTGGCACTTTGGGGATGGGCATTTCAAGACGATAGCAGCTGCTGGTGGGCCAGCGCAGCGGGATTTGAAGGAGCTTTAGAATCGCGGAAAAACGGATCACCAAAGACACTGAAAGATCTGTTATTCCGAGTCTTCCACGCTTCTCTATGCACCCCATGATTCCTAAACTCTGGGCTCTAGACACAGAGGGGGTACGTGATGTAAAATACCCTCTACATGACCTCACAAAAGAAGGAGGCAGAGCATCATGATGATGCATCGGCGGGTTTCCCGAAGTCTTCTCGTCGGATTGGTAGTCGTGTTGGCGCTGGGTCTGAGCGCGTGGGCCCAGTCGGTCTCTCTGACTGTGACTTCGTACAGCGATGCCGTGCGCTTTTCCGCTCAGGGTTCTGTCAAGGAGCTGCGCATCGAGATTCTCTCGCTCTCTGGGCAGAAGGTCTTCGACTCGGGCCCGGTCTTGAGCAACGCCCTTGATTGGAAGCTGCTCAACACCCAAGGGCAGCCAGTAGCCAACGGGGTTTACATCTATACTGTAACGGTGAGGGACCCCGCTGGCAACGTGACGAAGAGGCTAGGGAAGCTGGCCGTTTTGCGTGCCAAGGGTCCAGCTCTCATCAGCCCGCTGCTCTCCCAACCGTCAGTGGGAGGAGTGGCGCAGTTGCAGCCGTTAGCCCAGTCAATCAATGATGATCTCATTGTTACTGGACGGCTCACGGTAGGCAGCGCCACGCTCAATACGAACTTCCAGTTCTTTGTTGCTAGTGATGTGGATACCCTGCTGGGGCAGAATGTGGCAAATTTCTCTCGTTCGCCCACAGGCGCTGCAAACCAGAATACCTTCCTGCAGGTAGAAAACTTCTTCAATCCTGGGCCGACGACGCCTGCAGGCTCCCATGCCCGGTTGACGTTCGCCCGCGGGACGCGTGCAAGCCCCCTCGCAGTCGTTAGCGGTGACCGCATTGGATCGTTCTTATTCTCAGCCTACACCGGGACACAGTATGTCAACCCTGTGATGGTGGGAGCCTATGTTGATGGGGCTGTAAGCAGCAATGCCGTGCCAGGGCGGTTAACCTTCGAGACGGGGGACTGCTTCATAACCGATGGCTGTGCCAACCCGCGAACGGAGCGGCTGGTCATCACTTCCACTGGCAACGTCGGCATCGGCACCTCTAGCCCCGGCGCCAAGACCCATATTAGCAACACCGCTAACCAGCCCGGCCTGCGCATTGACAGCTCTAACGGCCAGAACGCTCTGGAGATCTATAACACCCAGGGCGGACAGAACCTGATCTTCCGCGTGGAGCGCACGACGGGGAACGTCTATGCTGACGGGAGCTTCCAGGGCGGTGGAGCCGACGTCGCCGAGCGCATCGATGCTACAGAAGCACTCGAACCCGGCGATGTCGTCGAAATCGACCCCGACAATCCGGGCAAGTTCCGCAAGGCCCGCGAGGCCATCAGCACCCGCGTCGCCGGAGTGATCTCAACTGCCCCAGGAGTCGTGTTGGGCAACACCGACGCTCTCGGTACTGATATGCGCCCGATCTTGGCGCTCGCGGGGCGCGTGCCCGTCAAAGCCACAGCGAAGTTCGGAGCGATCCAAGTCGGCGATCTCTTGGTGAGCTCGCCTATCCCCGGCTACGCCATGAAGTGCCCCGAAGCGAACAAGTGCATCGGCGCGGTGATCGGCAAGGCGCTCGAACCTCTCAGCGAGGGCACGGGTCTGATTGAGATTCAGGTCGTCTTGCGCTAACGGCAATCCTCTCTCCATCGTGTCCGTATTCAGTGAGAGGATTCCCAACCCAATAAGGAGGTCAGCCATGCGCCTTGCGAAAAGAGCTCTCATTGGGCTGCTCTTGATCTCGGTTGTCCTAGGAGGTTGGGCAGTCCAGGGACAGAAGGAACCCATTCCCTATCAGTACGTCAAGGACGAACTGCTCGTGCGCTTTAAGCAAGACACCCCTAGATCAGTGATCAATCAAATCAATGCTACGATTGGCGCTCAGGTTCTGCAGGAGTTCTGGATCGTAACGAATCTGCAGCGCGTGAAGCTGCCAGCAAACCTGAGCGTTCCTGAAGCCATCGCGCGGTACAAGGCCAATCCAAACGTGCTGTATGCTGAGCCCAACTATATTCATAAGAAAGCTCAGCAAGCACAGCTGACCCCTGATGACCCTAGGTTCTCTGAATTGTGGGGGCTGCACAACACCGGGCAGACCGGCGGCACCCCGGACGCTGATATCGACGCTGTCGAAGCCTGGGACATCTCGACAGGCAGCCCTTCTGTCGTGGTCTTCGTCATTGATACCGGGGTTGACTATAACCATCCCGATCTGAATGCAAATCTGTGGCGCAACCCCGGCGAGATCCCCGGCAACAACGTCGACGACGACAACAACGGCTACATTGACGATGTCTACGGCATCGATACGGCCTATGACGACTCTAATCCCTTCGACGGCGATGGCCATGGCACGCACGTCAGCGGCACCATCGGGGCTATCGGGAATAACACCGTCGGCGTTGTAGGCGTCAACTGGAGCGTCAAGATTGGGCACTGCAAGTTCCTGGACGACACTGGCGGAGGGTACACGTCAGACGCTATCGCGTGCTTGCAGTACATTCTGGCGCTCAAACAGACCAACAACCCCGCTAACGACGTTATCGCAACGAATAACTCCTGGGGCGGTGGCGGCTTCTCCCAAGCCCTCTACGATGCGATCAGAGCCCATATGAACGCGGGGATTCTCTTTATCGCCGCGGCGGGCAACTCCGGCGCCAATAACGACACGGCGCAGTTCCTGCCCGCAAGCTACTTCTTACCCAACATGATTGCCGTAGCGGCTACCGACCACAACGACGCACGGGCGATCTTCGTGTATGGGTCTTCCAATTATGGACGCCACACGGTGCACGTCGGCGCTCCAGGGAAGAACATCTTGAGCACGACCCCGGGGAACACTTACAACACCTATAGCGGTACCTCGATGGCCGCGCCGCACGTGACAGGGGTAGCGGCGCTCATTAAAGCCCAGTTCCCCTCGTTCACTTGGCATCAGATCCGCAATCGCATCTTGGCGACGGGCGACGTGACCTCGGGGATGCAGAACATCACGATCAGCAACCGGCGGATCAACGCGTACAACGCGCTCACGTGCAATAACGTGCCGTTCTTCGGCATGTGGCGCCCTATGGGGACTACCCGTTGGCCCTTGCTCATCGCTGTCTACTGGACGAACTGTGAAAACCCCGCTGGCCCCATCAGCGTGACGATCAACCCCGGGGGAACAGTGCTCACGCTCCAAGACGACGGCAATGAAGCTGTATCGGGGGACATCTACGCCGGCGACGGCATCTACTCAGCAATCTGGCAGGGGCCTGCGAATATCTGTGCCGTGGGGACGTTCACGCTCAACTTCTCCAACGGCGAGATCCGTACCGTCCAAGTCGGCGGTGCCCAAGGGAGCTATAGCTGCACGCCGACAACCCCGGGCTGGCGCACGATCACTGGGACGAATCTCAATCTCGGCGACGATCAAGCCGTGCAGATCACTCCGGGCTTTCCCGTTCGGTTCGGCGCGACGACGTACAATACTGTCTACGTCGGCTCCAACGGCGTGCTCAGCTTCACCAACTCGATCACAGCCTGGTCTAACACCCAGCTGCCCAACACGTCCTACACGACGGTCGTCGCACCCTTCTGGGACGATCTCTTCCCCACTGGGAACGACAACGTCTACTGGCAGGTGCTGGGCAGTGCGCCCGCCAGGGAGCTGGTCATCGAGTGGCGCAACATTCGCCCGTACTCGTGTAGAAACGATACACCAGCCCCAACGGTCACCTTCCAGGTTGTGCTCTTTGAGAGCACCAATCATGTGCTCTTCAACTACCAAGACGTGATCTTTGGGGGCAACTGCAGCGGGCTTGACAAGGGCGGCAGCGCCACTGTCGGCGTGCAAGTGAGCACCACAGACGCGACCCAGATCGGCTTCAACTCGCAGATCTTGAGTAATAATTTACAGGTGCACTGGATGACGGAGGCACTCAACACGGCGGCGCTCTTCCGCGTGGAGCGCACGACGGGCAATGTCTACACTGACGGGAGCTTCATTGGCGGTGGGGCCGACGTCGCTGAGTACGTGCGCGTCTCCGAGCCCGTCTCCCCAGGTGACGTCCTGGAGCTCGATCCAGACTCGCCAAGAAGCTACCGCAAGGCGCGCTCCCCTTACAGCCCTTGGCTGGCGGGCGTGGTCTCAACGCAGCCGGGCGTCGTGCTGGGAGCCAAGCACGCAGCTCGTGAAGGCTGGGCGCTCATGGCCCTCGTGGGGCGTGTGCCTGTGAAGGCAACGACGGAGAACGGGCCAATTCGCCCAGGGGATCTGCTCACAAGCGCATCCAAGCCGGGGTATGCCATGCGCTGCGAGAGCCCTCAGCAGTGTGAGGGAGTGATCATCGGGAAGGCACTAGAAGCACTCGACACAGGTGAGGGTGTAATCGTGATGCTCGTGACGCGCTAGGGATCGAGAAAAGAGGGAACCTCTTATGCAGCGAGGGCGAGCAAGGGTAAGGGGTCCGCTGCTTGTTGCTGCCTTTTTGTTCGTCCTGTGGATCACAGCATGTCAGCCGACTCAGCGGGTGTCGCTCTCCGGATGGTTCCATGTAATCTGGTACGACGGGCCACCAGGCTCTGGTGTAGGAGGCGCAACCTACTGGCTCGAGGACGACCAGGGAGAATCGCATCAGCTTCTGCTCGACGAAAAACTTCTCCAACCCTTAGGCGGATCAGTAGCCCTTACTGGCAAGCGTGTGAAGATCATCGCCGAAGTGGTGTCTGCGCCTCCTGGGGCACTGCGGGTGCTCGCGATCGAACTCGAATAAGCAGCAAGGGAGGCTGCTATGCGCGGATGGCTGAGAGCAGCGCGTTGGGGGATTTTAGGGATCTTCTGTTTGGCCTTGCTCGCCCGAGCGCAACAGGAGACCCTGGAAGGCTGGTTGCATATCATCTGGTACGACGGGCCGCCGGGATCGGGTATCAGCGGCGAGATCTATGTGCTCATCGATGATCACGGGCAGGAGTATCGGCTCCAACTCGACTTGAAGCTCACAGAGCCGTTTGGGGGAGTGCTGGCTTTAAACCACAAGCGTGTGAAACTCATAGTCGAGCAGGCACCAGGACCTTTAGGGCCGCAGGAGCCAAGGCGGGTGCTCTCGATCCAGCTTGCTCCGGGCGTGATGGCCGGCATTGAGCCGATCTCAGGGCCTCAACCGTGGGTCAACCTGCTCTGCAAGTTCGCAGATATCCCATCAGAACCGAAACCGTTATCGTACTTCAATGGGCTTATGAGCAATACCTATCCCGGACTCGATCACTACTGGCGCGAGGTCTCCTATAACACAGTCAATCTCGTGGGCAGTGCGTCACAGAACTGGAAGACCCTCCCCAACCCCCGATCATTCTACGTGACGAGCACCAGCGTTAATCTGGCAGCGCTGTTTAACGACTGCACCGCGATCCACGACGCCGATGTCTATTTTCCCAGCTTTGTTGGCATCAACCTGATGTTCAACGCGACGCTCGACGGCCCGTGCAATTGCGCCTGGGGCGGCAGTCGCACGGCGACACTCGATGGCGTGACCAAGGTCTATCGTGTGACCTGGGAACCGCCGTGGGGCTACGGCAATCAAGGGGTCATGGCGCACGAGATGGGGCATGGCTGGGGCTGGCCTCACTCCTCCGGCCCCTACGGCGCTACTTATGACTCCCGTTGGGATGTCATGAGCGACATCTGGAATACCTGCCCTCCCTATGACCCCACCTACGGTTGCGTCGGACAGGGGACGATCTCGTACCACAAAAATCTGGTGGCTTGGGTGCCCTCTGCACGAAGATTCGTGCCCACGCTCAACACCGTGACGACCATCGAGATTGACCGGTTGAACCAGCCGGGGTCGAGTACGAATTATCTTATGGCTCAGATTCCCATTCCCGGTTCATCGCAGTTCTACACGGTCGAAGCACGGCGCTTCGTTGGATATGACAGTAAAGTCCCCGCCGAAGCAGTCGTGATCCACCATGTGGACCCAACACGAGCAAACGATGCGTGGGTGGTAGACGCCGACGGTAACCTCGACGGGGATTGCGTCATTCCTGAGGAGGAGGCCAACTGCGATCCCGATGATGCCGGTGCCCAATGGATGCCGGGTGAAACGTACACGGACGTGGCCAACAGCATCCAGGTCAGAGTGAACTCGATCACCGCGGCAGGGTTCAGCGTCACGATTAGGTATGGGAATCCCCCATCGTGTACTCATACTGGGGCGATCTTCCGCATCGAGCGTGCGACGGGCAATGTCTGCGCCGACGGGAGCTTCGTCAGTGGTGGGGCTGATGTCGCCGAGTATATTTCCGTCTCTGAGGCTGTCGAACCCGGTGATGTCGTCGAACTTGATCCTCATGTTCTCAGACAGTATCGCAGAGCGCGGTCGGCGTACAGCAAGCTCGTCGCGGGCGTGGTCTCAACGCAGCCGGGCGTCGTGCTGGGAGCCAAGCACGCAGCTCGTGAAGGCTGGGCGCTCATGGCCCTCGTGGGGCGTGTGCCTGTGAAGGCAACGACGGAGAACGGGCCAATTCGCCCAGGGGATCTGCTCACAAGCGCATCCAAGCCGGGGTATACCATGCGCTGCGAGAGCCCTCGCGCCTGTGAAGGCGCCTTGCTCGGAAAGGCGCTCCAGGCACTTGATGTGGGCGAAGGTGTCATTTTAGTCTTGTTAGCTCGGTAATAAAAAAAGAGGAGGGTCCTCTCTTGACTTTTTGGCCGGTTCGTGCTATTATATAATGTAAAAATCCCAGCGCTGAGCAGAGGAGGTGAGGATTTAACTCGCCTAACCAAAAAATACCTTGGCAGATACAATTCCCCATTAAAAGGAGGTTCTGTACATGACGGCTCTACTAAAGAGGGGATTAAGTCTTACAGTAGTAATCCTCGTGCTTGGGCTTGTGAGCTGTACGACCACCGGCCCAACGGTTACCCTCACCGGGCCTGCTGGTCCCTATGTCATCGGCGAAGGGACTGTGACCCTGACCGCTACAGGCAACCCCGGCAGCGCCGCGGGCCTGTGGACCTATAGCTTCAGCGCCACCCCGGCTTGCGGCACCTTCAGCCCCACGACTATCGGACCGACCAATCAGACGACCGTTACGACGGTGTTCACCCCAACGACAGATATTCATAATTGCGCCCTGACCGTGACGCTTACTACAGCTTCGGGCAGGATGGTCACCGCGAGCATCACGCGCAGCGTTGGGGTCAGGCCGACGGTCGTCAGCACCGTTCCAAGCAATAGCTCGAGCAACGTCCCGGTCGCCACCAGCTCGATCAGCGTGACCTTCAGCCATGACATGGATCCAGCGAGCTTGGTCCTGACCTGCACCGGCGAAGCTGATGGCCCAGGGCACGAACCATCAAGCTGGTACTCGTGCAATATGACAATCGGCGCTCCTACAGGTGGCCCCAAGACCTTCACCTGGACGGTGAGCGATCCCGATGCGACACCACCTGCAAGGTTGCAGCACTGGCGAGCCTATCGCCTACAGATCTCTGGCCGGCGCGCGCCTTCGTTCTTGATCCCCATGGCCGCGCCCTACGTCTTCGCGTTTGACACCGAACCGCTTCTTGCTGGGATCGTCATCAACAAGATCGCCATAAACGGTGACGCTACGTTCACCTATACCAGCACCATCCCTGGCAGCGCCACCTTCGACATCACCACGACAGGCGGCTCCGGTAGCCAGACCTTCGCTGACTTAGTACCCGGCATTTACACCGTGACGGAGTCTCCGCCGCCAACGGGCTGGGAGTTCACTAGCCTCAGCTGTGTTGACCCCAGCGGCGACACGACGGTCGTCGGCTCAACCGCTAGTATCAATCTGGCCCAAGGCGAGACCGTCACCTGCACCTACACTAACACGTTCATTGCGACATTGCCCGCTTGCACGTTCGGGGAAGTTGCTGGTGCTCTCTTGCCACCCGGTTATGCCCGTCGCTACACTATCAGCGGCGTCACGCCAGGCCATCGGGCTTTCGCCTATATCCAGCTCTATAGTGCAGACGGTTACCATGACACGGTTCTACACCTCCAGAGCGCACTAGTTAGTATATACACCTACTGTCCCAGTCCCTTACCCTCAGGGTATCTCGAGTGCGACGACGAGGACGGCGCTACGTATACCAGCCTAGGCGGCACTTTGATTGCCTATGACTACAATTCGGTCATTGCCGGGCACCCGATAACGAACCCCTTCTACCTAGCTTTGGTTGGATACGGTGCTGCCCAAGTGGATCCCCATCGGATCTATATCCACCTCGTGCCGCCGGGGAACTTGGTGGAGTACACAACCGATCCACCTGCCTCTCCGGCCGGTGCTCCACCAGTCCCAGCGACGCCCACGCCTTGGATGATCGGTCAGAGCATCACAGCGGGCGACGCCGACTGGTACAGGTTCAGGGTAGATACAATTCCGGCGGGCGGACTTGTGCTCTTTGTGGCCTTGGATACGTCGCCTGACACGCCTACAAGCCCCCACGACGACGTGAGCGCCTGGTTCGGGACCGTTGAATTGCGGGATGGCACCGGCACTTTGCTTCGGTCGACGGCTGATAACCTCACTGGTTTCCCAATCCCGTATGGCGAGGCCCTGGCGATCCGGATTACCACCCCCGGGACGTACATCATCGGGGTCAGGCACTTCGACGCAACGGGAACGGGGCCAGGGTATCACTTGACGGCGTGCACCACCACGCCCACCGCCTTGCCAGCGAGCGTAGGCGAGATGACGATAGGGGAGCCAGTAGAGGAGGATGCGGAAAAGGAGCAGCCTCCTCCTAGAGACAAGGAGAGAAGATAAGTAGAGACCCATTGGCTTTGTGGACGGAACAGAGGGGGCCTGCCCAGCAAAGCGGGGTAGGCCCTTAACTTTAAGAGCGTTGCTTGGGAAGGCTCTCCAGGCGCTCAATGCGGGCGCGAGCGTCATTTTGGCCTTGCTAATTCTGTAAAAAGAGGGGGCTCTTATAAGGGCCCCCTCTTGACTTTTTGCCGAAATTCAGTTATAATTCAACCAAACTAAAAACAGAAAGGGTGCTCCTTGTATAGGCTCCCCGAAAGGGGTGATGAGATCTTCAGGTAAGTAAAAGCCGCTAACCGACGCAAAAAATCCCCCTCAAAAGGAGGTTCTGTATATGACAGCTCTACTAAAGAGAGGGTTAAGCATCACGGTATTAGCTTTCGCACTTGGGCTTGCGGGCTGTGTGGGCACGCTTCCAACGGTTACACTTACCGGGCCTGCCGGGCCGTATGCTATTAACGTCCCAGTCACGCTGACGGCCACAGGCGACCCCGGCAGCGCCGCGGGCCTGTGGACCTATAGCTTCAGCGCCACCCCGGCTTGCGGCACCTTCAGCCCCGCGACTATCGGACCGACCAATCAGACGACGGTGACAACGCAATTCACTGGAACGACAGCGACGATGAACTGCACGCTCACCGTGACACTCACGACCGTCTCGGGCAAGACCGCTAAAGCGAGCATTACCCGCGATGTGATAGTGCCAGCTAATCCTTTGCCTCAGTGCTCGCTGCCCCCTCTGACCGGCCAGGTTGTCCCACCCGGGGGAGTGATGAATCATCCCACCGGCGGAGCCGCTGGGGATAGGCTCTTCGCCTATGTCGAGCCGGAGGCTGGGAGCCCCACCACAGATTCTGTGCTGCACCTTGGGCCTGCGTTGGCCAGCCGCAGCACATGCCCTGGGCCAGGCGACGTCGAATGCGATGACGACGATGGTCCAGGCGTCCACTCAGTCATCGGTGGGCACCCCTGGGGAAGCGGCCATGCGTGGTCTGTAAATCCTTATAGTGCGACCGCCCAGCTCAATTACACGCTCTATCGGCACGCCGCGCCTGCGACTTCGCTCGTCGATATGGAAGCGACCGGAGATGTGCCGGGGACCGCTGCCGGCGCTGTCTCTGTGCCCGAGACGGCCCCGTGGATCATAGCTGCGGCGATCAGTCCATCTGGAGATCAGGACTGGTTCAAGTTCTTCGCCAGCGCTGGTCAGAGGATCTGGATCGTCGTGGACGGCTCGCCGAACGCGCGGCTTGCCCCACATGACGACGATACCGACAGCTTGGATGGCGTCATCGAGCTGCGCACGGAAACAGGCACCCTGATTTGGTCCCACGATGGTGCCTATGGCACTGGTTCTCCCGCGCCGATTGCTGAGACGCGCACCCATACGATCACGACCTCGGGCATCTATATCCTGGTCGTAAGAGGCTATGGTGCTGAGACGCACGCGTACCATCTTGTCGCGTGTGTGGTGCCCTAAGGACTGGAAAAAAAGCTAAGGAGGATAGAGCTATGCTCACGAGATTCATGGTAGCTGCAGTTCTCACGGCACTGGTGGGATCTCTCGTCCTGCCCGCGCTGGCGCAAGATGAGGAGATCCAGATTGCTCCGGAACGACAGATCCTTGTCGTTGACCCAGAGCACAAGGCCGAGATCATAGAGAAGATCGAGAAGGAGATGGGCGGCGCGGTGATCTTCGAATATGAGAATATTCCCGAGCTTCTGGCCATCAAGATCGAGCCGTATATGGCGGAAAAGCTCAAGGACCTCCTGGGGGTAGAAGCCATCTATCCCGACGCAAAGATGAAGCTGCCCAAGCCCATCCGCGAGGGGGCATTTCGGAGGCCTGGCTGGGACCCGCGCGAGCCCAAGCCCAAAGCCCTAGAGGTCACGAGCGGTGGCGACTGGGGCTGCGATCGCATCGACTGCGAGGAAGTCTGGTTCCAAGGGGTCAATAAGGTTTTGCAGCCGCGCGCCCAAGCGCCCCAACCGCGGCAGTTTGCGTGGTTGGCCGGGCTAGGGTTGCTCATAGCGGGAGGGCTGGCGCTGCGGCGCACCCGCAAGGGCCTGCTGGTGCTCTTGGCGCTGGCGGTTCCACTCACCCTCAATAGCTGCGCAGTCTCAGTAAGCCCGATTAAGCTTGGGGACGGAATCTTAGTCGCAGTGATGGACACCGGCGTTGATCCCATGCATCCTGACATTGATAGCAATATCAACGCGGCCCTGAGCGCGGCTATCAACGTTGGTGCCTACAATAATAATTGTACTACCGATCCCGGTGGCAACCCTTGCGATGCCCCCTGGGATGACTACTATGGGCACGGGACGTTCATCGCTGGGCTCATCGCTGCGGAGCTCAAGAACCTCGCCGATGCCCCCGTCGGCTTCAAGAAGATCGGGGTAGCTCCCAAGGCGCAGATCGTCTCGATCAAGGTCTTCCCTAACTCCTACGAGTCGGTGATCATCCAAGGCTTCAACGATGCTATTGCTAAGGGCGTCGACGTCATCAACATGAGCTTCGGGTATGGCCCGCAAGCGCGCGGCACCTTGGATGACACTGGGACCGGGCCGTTCCGGTGCGATCTGAAGGGGACGCCGGACGAGCCCATTAATCCGCCGTTGGAGGTCGCTATAGACGCAGCTGTAGCCGCTGGTATTGTCCTCGTCGCTGCTGCTGCCAATGACGGGGTCAATATTGGCACCGGAGGACAGGCCGTCACACCGGCTTCGTGCAAAGGAGTCATCGCCGTTGGGGCTATAGACTCCAGCGATCGCAGGGCATTCTTCAGCAACTACGGCACCGACGTCGATATCACCGCGCCGGGGGAGTTTGTTTGGTCTCTATGCGAGACCTCGGGCTTCGGCGACATCTGCTGGAATGCCTATAATTTTAATGAGGCCAACCCGCTCTATCAACCGGACTTGGGGACTTCTTTCTCCACGCCGTATGTTGTAGGTGCGGCCGCGCTCTTGCTGAGCAACGGCGTTGCCCCCGCATCGGTGCTCCCGCGGCTCCAGAGCACCGCGGACTGCGTAGTGCGTCCGAACCCCGGACTGAGCGGCTTCCCAGGATCAGGAACTGTGCCAGAATGCTTGCTGGACGTGGAAGAGGCCGTCCTAGGCACAGAGAACGGGGATAACTAGCGCAATCCGAGGGGGCGACTGGGGAAAAGTCGCCCCCCTTCGGAGTTTTTATGAAAAAGGAGGTAAAAAATGAGAGCGTGGGCTTCCGGCATTAGATTGGGGGCTCTTCTGATCTTGGTAGTCGGGTTTGCCGGGTGTATGACGGCGATGCCAACGGTGACGCTCTCTGGGCCTGCAGGGCCCTATCTCGTCGGAACGCCGGTCACCCTGACGGCTACTGGCAACCCCGGCAGCGCCGCGGGCCTGTGGACCTATAGCTTTAGCGCCACCCCGGCTTGCGGCACCTTCAGCCCCGCGACTATCCCATCGACCAATCAGACGACCGTTACTACGGTGTTCACTCCGACGACCGTAACGCCAAGCTGCACCCTCACGGTGACCCTGAAGACAGCTTCGGGCAGGACAGCTCAGGCCTCTATCACCCGAGCTATAGGAAACTTCCCGACTGTCGTGAGCACTGTGCCAGCGAATAGCGCGAGCGGGGTCTCCGTGACCAGCGAGATCACCGTGACGTTCGACCAAGCGATGAACCCGGCGACGTTGTCGCTGACCTGCACCGGCGAAGCTTCTGGCCCAGGGCACGAACCATCAAGCTGGTACTCGTGCAATATGACAATCGGCGCTCCTACAGGTGGCCCCACGACCTTCACCTGGACGGTGGGCGATCCCGATGCTGATCCTAGTAGTAATCTCGAGTTCAATCGCGCCTACCAGCTCCGAGTCACCGGTACAAGCGCTATTGGATTCCCCATGGCCGCGCCGTATCTCTGGGCCTTCGACACCCAGTCTGGACCGCAGCAGACGAGGACCTATAGCAGCGGCAACATCAGCGTCCCCATCCCTGATAATAACAGCGCCAACCCCCTAGACCTCATCATAAACGTCCCAGACATCGGGACGATCCTCGACGTCGACGTGCAGATCCGGATCAATCACACCTGGGATGCGGACCTGGATATTTACGTGATTCACCCGGATGGCACAATAGTCGAGCTGTCGACCGACAACGGGGGTTCTGGGGACAACTACGGCAGCGGGCCAACCGACTGCACCGGGATCTTTACACACTTCGATGATGAGGCCACAACACCCATCACCGCTGGGGCACCGCCCTTCGCTGGGTCATATCGGCCTGAGCAACCGTTGTCTACTCTTGATGGCAAGCCCCTAAATGGGAATTGGAGACTAAGGCTCATAGACGATCTTATTGGTGACACCGGGACGATATTCTGCTGGCAGCTGGTGATCACCTATCAGTGAGGAGAGGAGTGCAAAACCGAAAAGGAGGTTAGCATATGGCGATTAGGACAAGACTCACTCTAGGTCTGTTGATAGCAGCGCTCATGGGTCTTGTCGGGGGGTGTATGACGACAGCGCCCACGGTGACGCTCTCTGGGCCTCCAGGACCCTATCTTATTGGGAATTCGTACACGCTGACTGCTACGGGCAACCCCGGCAGCAGCACGGGCCTGTGGACCTATAGCTTCAGCGTAAGCCCTGCCTGCGGGACGCTCAACCCGGTCACCATCGGGCCGACCGATCAAAGGACCGTCACTACAACGTTCAGCCCGACAGTAGAGATGCCGAGCTGCACCCTCGAGGTGACGCTCACGACTGCCGCAGGCAGGACCGCGAAGGCGTCCATCATCCGTGCCATTCAAGGGGCTCGGATCATCATCATCAAGGACGCTGTCCCCGATGATCAGCAAGACTTCTCGTTCTCGACTACGGGTGGCTTGGTTCCCGCGACCTTCACCCTCGATGATGATGGTGATCCAACATTGCCCAACACCCAGACTTATACGGGCTTGGCCCCCGGCACCTATTCTGTGACCGAAGCCGATCCCTCCCCAGCGTTCTTGCTGACAGCGATCAACTGTACAGCAGGCGGCAGTGGCGACGTCCCCTCCCGCACCGCGACCATCACCGTGACTCCGGGAGCTACGGTCACGTGTACGTTCGTCAACGAGAAGCAGCTGGGCACGATCGTGATCACCAAGACTGCCCTTGGTGGGGACGCTACGTTCAGCTACACCAGCACCATCCCCGGCAACGCCACCTTCGACATCACCACGACGGGTGGCTCCGGCAGCCAGACGTTTGCAAACTTACTCCCCGGCTCCTACACCGTGACCGAGCAGACCCCACCAGCAGGCTGGGACTTCACCAGCTTGGCCTGCGTTGATCCCGACAACGGCACAACGACCGTGGGTCCAGCAGCCACTATCGACCTTGACCCAGGTGAGACCGTCACCTGTACGTACACCAATACCAGGCGCGGCACGATTATCATCAACAAGACCGCCGTAGGCGGCGATGATACGTTCGCTTTCACCACCAGTGGAACTGGCGGCCTGCCGGCGACCTTCCAGATCACCACGGCAGGCGGGACGGGCAGCCAGACCTTCAGCGATATAGTCCCTGGCTCCCACACCGTGACTGAAGACACGCCGCCAGTCAACTGGGTCTTCACCAGCTTGGCCTGCGTTGATCCCGACGGCGGCACCACGACCGTGGGTCCAACAGCCACTATCGACCTTGACCCAGGCGAGACCGTCACCTGTACCTACACCGACACGTACATACCGCCGCCCTTGCCTCAGTGCCCGGTCAACCTCATAGCTGAGAGTGAGCCAAACGATTCGAACGCTACAGCTCAAGCGCTGGACCTGGCACCGGGCCAAGGAGTGGCCATCGTCAGCGGTGGCATTACGCCTGCGGGCGACTTGGACTACTTCCAGATCACTGTGACTGTGCCGTCGCTAGTCTTCGCCTCCGTGCGCACCAATATTGCCTCGCCCAGCACCGACTCGACGCTCTTCATCGGGGTCAATCCAGCGACAACGGGAAGTGGCTGCACTGGCACGGGCTTTATCGAGTGCGACGACGACGATGGTGATCAGGCCGGTCTTTCCTCCTCGATTGCCGGCCTTAGCCTAAGCCCAGGTACCTATAACATCTTGGTGAAGCAGTATAGCAGAACAGGCACTCCTGGCACCGGCGCAACCATGGTGCCATACCGGCTCTATGTAGCCGTTGTACCGGCAACGAACGTGATCTCTGAGAGCGAGCCTAACGACACACCGTCTACGGGCTACACCGTGACGAGCTGTCCGTTCGTGGTCACTGGTGTGGGCGGCGGTACTGGAGGCAGTGACTACTACCGCTTCAACATCGTTGGCGGGAACTCGGTGCTCTGGGCCAGCGCCCTGCAAGCTACGGGCTGGGATTCGCGACTTGAGCTCTGGGCCGATATACCCACACCGCTCCAGATCCCGTGGGTAGGTGCCACTGGATCTCCGCACTGCAATGGCGCTGGCGCAACAGCCCCGATCTCGGAGTCCTGCTCGAAGCACTATGAATATCAAGCTGCTGACACATGGCCGACCTGGCCACAGGACTACGCCGTCAACATCCGGCCTGTGGCGTCGCCGACTGGCACCGGCGGGACGTACACGATGCTCATCGTCGTCATGACTGACGTCGGTACGCCGCCGCCACCACCTCCACCGGCACCTCCGATGCTGACGGCTTGTCCGTCCAGCACAGTTAGCGAGAGCGAGCCGAATGATAGCACGGCTACAGCTACAGACCTAGATCCGGGTCTAGCCGCTGGGAACGGAACGGTCATCGTCAATGGTGGTATTACACCAGCAGGCGATCTGGACTACTATAAGATCACCCTAACTGAGACATCGCTGGTCTTCGCCAACGTGCGCACGAACCTGGCGACGGCCAGCACCGACTCGACGATCTTCATCGGGGTCAA
>CAYYOG010000001.1:0-241137 GCA_964473325.1 uncultured Thermotogae bacterium | reverse complement strand
TGCGCACGAACCTGGCGACGGCCAGCACCGACTCGACGATCTTCATCGGGGTCAACCCAGCGACAACGGGAAGTAGCTGCGCTGGCACGGGCTTTACCGAGTGCGATGACGACGACGGCCTACAGGCTGGCTTATCTTCGACGATTTCCGGCCTGCAGTTGGATCCCGGAACTTACTATATCTTGGTGAAGCAGTATAGCAGAACAGGCGCTCCTGGCAGCGGCTCAACCATGGCGCCATACCGGCTCTATGTAGCCGTTGTGCCAACAACTGCAATCTCTGAGACGGAACCTAACGATTTACCAGCTTACGGGAACGAGGTGACAGCCTGTCCAGCTCTCTTCTCCGGGACGACCGCAACAGGGGGAAGCGATGACTTCTTCCGCTTCCAGCTCCCGGCAGGTAATTACATCGCCTGGGTGAGCGTGGACGAAGTGCCTATCGCGCCACCGCGTGCAGTGAGTGGCTGGAACTCGCAAATCCAGTTCTGGGTCTCGACCACCTACCCATTCTTCACGCAACGTCCGTGGGTCACAGGGACCGGTGTGTCGCCGACGACGGCTCTAAACTGCGATGGTGGTGCCACTACGAACCTACCGCCTTCAGAGAGCTGCACGGTGGACCCCGTGTATCAGCCTGCTGACGCTTGGCCAGGTGCTGGAGTCTACTCGATCGCTGTCCGGCCTAGCGCGGCAACGACGGGCTCGTACCGTGTGCTGATCGTCGTCTGGCCGGCACCGTAGAGTAGCAAGGACGGAACCGGAAACGCAGTTGCGGAGCCCCAGGGGCGAGCACCCCTGGGGCTCATAATCTTTTTGCTCTGGCAGGCCGGTCAGCTTCCAAGTAGACTTAGTACCGACTGATATGCAACGCTATGACGTGATCGTCGTGGGCGCCGGCCCAGCAGGTGCAACCGCCGCAACGGTCGCCGCCCAGCATGGGGCAAAAGTGCTCTTGCTCGAAGAGCACACTCGGATCGGGCGCCCCATTCAATGCACCGGGCTGTTGAGTCTCCGGGGCTGGCGGCTTGCTCGCGTCTCGGATTCGATCATCGTCAGAGAGATCACGGGCGTTCGGGTGCACTCCCCCGATGGCGCACTCTACGAATTAGGCGGTGACCGCGTTAGGGCTTATGTGATCGACCGAGATCGCTTCGACCAGAGCTTGGTCGAGCGTGCCGCGCAAGCCGAAGTCATTATCCAAACCGGGAGACGCGCCGTTGCGCTCGGCTCTTATAAGAAAGGCGAGCGCACGCTCGTTACCCAGACCCCCGGCGGCGCCCGACAGTCTTTGAAGGCTTCAGTCATCATTGGGGCTGATGGAGCCCATAGTGTATTGGCCCAGCAAGCGGGCTTGCCTCGCCCAAAGAAAGTTCTCTTAGGCCTCCAAGCCGTGATAGAAACCGAATCTGCACCCGTGCGATCTGACTTTGTCGAGGTCTTCTTCGGGCGGCGTTGGGCCGCAAATTTCTTCGCGTGGTCTGTCCCGGCCGCCGCAGGCACCGCGCGCGTCGGGGTCGCGACAGATTGTATATCTGAAGCGAAAGCGTGCTTTGAGCGATTGCGCAGAGAGCATCATAACTCCGGAAAGATTCTTTCATATCAGTCGGGGATGATCCCCATCGGTCCGGCGGAGCGCACCGTCACTGATGGGGTTCTCATCGTCGGCGATGCTGCTGGACAAGCCAAGCCCACCAGCGGAGGGGGCATCTATACGGGGATGCTCTGCGGCAGGATCGCCGGCGAGGTCGCAGCGCGTTGTGCGCTCTCCGGGAGGACCCAAGCGCGGTTTCTCACAGAATACGCAAGACGCTGGCATGCGAAGGTGGGGCGCGAACTGGTGTTGGGCTTACGCGCCCATCAGATACTGAATCAACTCAACGATAAGCAGATCGCTCAAGCCCTGAGAGTGTTGGCGATCCCAGGGGTGCGCAAGCTCATCGAACAGTTTGGGGATATAGACTATCCCAGTAAGATCGCGCGCGAGTTGCTGAAGCGCCCGAGCTTGTGGGGTGCGATCTGGCCTGTTATCCCCACGGGCTTAGTGCAATACGTCAAAAGTGTCGCGACGGCGGCGAGAATGTGATATACTCATCGAGAAAGGGGGAATGCGCTCATTATGCATGATCTGTCTTCATGGACGTTAGCTGAGCGCGAGCAGAAGAGCTTAGCGATCCTGCGTCAAGCGCTTGCGGAGTTTGGTTCGGAGATGGCTGTGGCTTTCACCGGCGGGAAGGACTCCCTCGTCGTGCTCGACTTAGTCCGACGAGCTGGAAACGGGCACGTCCCTATCCCGGTCTTGCACATTGACACAACAGTGGACTTCCCCGAAGTTTACGAGTATCGCGACAGATTGGCGCGCGAGTGGGGCCTTCAGCTCATTATCCATCAGAATCGCGAAGCGCTCGCCGAAGCCCCGCCCACCACTGACCCACAGTTCTGCATCTTCTGCACCAAGCGCCTTAAGACCGAAGCGCTCAACCAAGCCATTCAAAAATATAAATGGCGTGCGCTCGTCACGGGAGTCCGATGGGATGAACACAACGCGCGCTCGCAGGAGACATATTTCTCGCCAAGGCCCGATCACGTGCGGGTGCATCCGATCTTGCACTTCCGCGAGCGCGACGTCTGGGAGTATATCAGAAAATATCAGCTCCCCTACTGCCCGCTCTACGACAAGGGCTATCGCAGCTTAGGGTGTGTGCCGTGCACCACGCCCGTCTCTGATTTCAATGTGCCGGAGCGAGCCGGGCGCGGCACCGACAAAGAGGGGCTGATGGAACGACTCAGAGCGTTAGGATATTTTTGAATCACTAAGAGCACAGGATGAATTCGCAGGAGACACGGAAGGAGAGAACCCAGCTCGCCCCCACGGGCATCCGGCATCTTCTTCGCCAGCTACGATTTTGGGTGTTGGTCGTCTTGGTCTTTGCCGTGCCCGTCGTGATCTATCTGCCCAACACCGAGTACGGCTATACCAAGAGCGCTGTGCTCTATTGGGGCGTCTCGCTCTTATTGATTCTGTGGGCCATAGAGTTAGTCATACTCCCACAGAGACAGATCGATGTGACGCGACTCGCGTGGCCAGCGCTGGGCGTGCTGGGCGCATCCACACTCTCGCTTATCAACGCTGAAAATCTCGCGTTAAGTCTCATAAGCTTCGTCGGGCTGATCTACTTTGGGCTACTTGGTGTGCTTGTCGTCAATACTGTTGGGAGCGAGCGCGATATAAAGATTCTTCTGGGCGCTCTTTTACTCTCGGCGAGCATCGCTTCTGGGTATGGGCTGTTGCAGTATTACGGAAGGCTTCCTGGGCCGCCGGGTTTCTTAGGGGGCAGCCCAGCGATGATCTCGACCTTTGGAAACCCTAACTATCTTGCAGGGTTTCTCGCGCACTTGACCGTGCCGGGGATCTTTCTCTCGTTTATTATGCAGAACCGGTGGGCGCGGCTTGCGCTCTTAGCGATGTTAATGCTGATGACCGCAGCGCTCGTCGCGGCCAATTCTGTGGGGGCGTGGCTCGCCGCGCTCTTCTCCGTGATGTTCTTTCTCGCGGGGGTGCTTCTCTTTCGTCTAGGAAGAGCGCTGTATGCCCGGCGTCGCTGGGCACTCGCCGTCGTGATTGTGTTAGGGCTGACGATCTGGCTGCAATCGCCGCCGGGGCCGCTCAATGCGCTCATCGGGCGCGCTGCCCCCGCGCACGAAGAAGCTTCTGCGAATCCCATTGATCGAATCGTTCAGTTCTTTCAACGTCTGTGGGAAGAGAACTCCGGGATCGCGCGCAGCTGGAACTGGTGGATCGCTTATGAGATGCTCAAAGCGCACCCGTTTGTCGGCGTGGGCCTTGGGGACTACAAAGTCGAATTCTTAGAATACAAGGCGCGCTTCAAAGAGACCCCCGTGGGCCAGCAGTATAATTTCTATCTGCCTAGGGCGATCCAAGCGCACAATGACTACGCGCAATTAGTCGCGGAGCTTGGACTGATCGGGCTGCTCGCTGTGGGATTCTTCGCCGGGACGTTCATCAGGAGCGCTCATAACTTTGTACGCTCTTCTGAGAGTCCTGAACGACGCTTCTGGGTTGTCGCACTATGCGCGGGCATAGTCGCGTTTCTGACGGACGCGCTCGTGAGCTTCCCGTTGCATCTGCCGGCGTCAGAGCTCAATCTTGTGCTTCTGATCAGCTTGCTCTATACGCGCCCCCTGCTCGGTTCAGCGCCCACAGTCGAACTCGGCTCGAAAACAAAGATTGCTCTTGGCGCAACGGCTCTCGTGCTCGCTCTAGCTGTCTCATTCTTCACATATCGTGACTGGCAAGCTGATATCGCCCTCGGCGAAGGAGAATCGGAGATCAAGAGCTGGCGCTACGAGACGGCGCGTATTGCTTTGGAACGCAGCGTCGCTTTAGGGATCGCGCCGGGGAAGGCTCTTTATTATCTTGGGGTCGTCTACAGTGAACGCGGGGAGCTGCACCGCGCCCGCGAATACTTTGAGCGCTCGCTGAAGGCCTATCCTACCGAGAACGCTTATATTCAGTTAGCTGATCTCGATCTGCGCTTAGGGGAGACCCAGCGTGCCCACGAGCACCTCAGAATTCTGCTGCGACTTGATCCAGAGCCTACGATGCGTCTGGAAGCTGAGTTTATGCAACGTGTGCTCGTGCCCTTAGCCCAGAAAGATTACCCTGTAGTCTGGGCTGAACTTGGGAAGTTCTTGCAAGAGCATCCGGACTATCCGCGCGGCTATCTCGTCCGCGGGGTGTTGCACAGTGAGAGCGGCGAGAAAGAACTTGCACGCGCGGAGTTTGAGAAGGGCCTTCAAGTCATCGCTCAGCTCAAAGAGAATATCCTCAAGCGCGTCGAGCAGATCGGGCGCAGCCGACGCCTCACCGACCCCGATGAGCTGAATCAGCTTCGCGCGAGCGCCGCAGCGCTCGCCCAGATGGAAGCGCAATTCGAAGCGCTCATCACCAAGCTGCGCTAGCATACCGGTACTAAGCCAGCGACTTCAAGTCACCGGCCTCTTGCCCCACACCCCAATCTCGCTTACAATAGAATGCCATGGAATTTCTCAAGCACGCCGTCGAGTGGATCTTCGGCGAGACGAATGAGCAGAGACTCCGTAGGCTCCAGCACATCGTTGACGAGATCAATCGCTTGGAGCCGGAGGTCCAGCAGCTCTCCGATGATCAGTTGCGCGCCAAGACAGACGAATTTAAAGATAGACTTGCCCACGGCGAGACGCTCGATGATATTCTCCCCGAGGCGTTCGCGGTGGTGCGCGAGACCGCCCGGCGCACGATTGGGCTCCGCCCCTTCGACGTTCAACTCATCGGCGGCATCGTCATTCACAAAGCTAAGATCGCTGAGATGAAGACCGGTGAGGGCAAGACCCTGGTCGCGACTATGCCGGCGTATCTGAACGCCCTCGTGGGTAAAGTACATATCGTCACAGTCAACGATTACCTAGCCAAGCGCGACCGCGAATGGATGGGTCCAATCTACGAAGCTTTGGGGTTGCAAGTCGGGTTGCTCCAAGAGACCAGTACCCCCGAAGAGCGCAAACAAGCCTATCAGTGCGATATCATCTATGGGACGAACGCCCAGTTTGGCTTTGACTATCTCAGAGATAACTTAGTCATCTCGCGCGATCAGCGAGTGCAGACGGGGCTCGATTTCGCCATCGTTGACGAGATCGATAATATCTTAATCGACGAAGCGCGCACACCGTTAATAATCTCGGGGAGCACGTCAGAGACGATCAAGCTTTATAAGAAGTTCGCGGCGATTGCGCCGCGCTTTCAGAAGGGCATTGACTTCGAGATCGACGAGAAGACACGGCGCGTGCATCTCACTCCTGAAGCTGGGGTCAAAAAAGCCGAAGAGATCTTACATATAGACAATCTCTACGCCCCAGAGCATGTTGATCTCCTAAAGCACTTGGAGACGGCCCTGCGCGCGCTCCATCTGTACAAGCGCGAGCGCGATTATATCGTTAAAGACGGGCGCGTGATCATCGTGGACGAATTCACAGGACGCTTGATGCCCGACCGCCGCTGGAGCGACGGACTGCACCAAGCTATAGAAGCCAAGGAGGGGCTTGAGATCAGAAAAGAGCAACAGACGCTGGCGACCATCACCCTGCAGCACTATTTTAAGCTCTATAAGAAGCTGGCGGGCATGACTGGCACAGCTAAGACCGAAGAAGAGGAGTTCCAACAGATCTACGGGCTGAGCGTTCTGGTCATTCCCACGCACAAGCCCATGATCCGTCACGACTTGCCTGACCGGCTCTTCACCACCGAGAAGGCGAAATTCAATGCAATCGTTGAGGAAGTTGTGCGGCTGCATGAGATCGGGCGCCCCGTGCTCATCGGCACGACGTCTATAGAGAAATCTGAGTATCTGAGCACGCTCTTGAGCCGCCGTGGGCTGCCCCATAATGTCTTGAACGCCAAACATCATGAGCGCGAGGCTGAGATTATTAAAGATGCGGGGCAGAAGGGGGCCATCACCGTCGCGACGAACATGGCCGGTCGCGGCGTCGATATTAAGCTTGGCCCAGGGGTCGCCGAGCTTGGCGGGCTACACATTATTGGGGCGCAGCGCCACGAGAGCCGCCGCATTGACGATCAGTTACGTGGACGCGCGGGCCGCCAGGGCGACCCCGGCAGCTCCCAGTTCTACGTCTCCCTGGAAGACGATTTGATTAGACTTTTTGGCGATAGCAAATTGCTCTCGTTCGTGAAGAAGGGCATGGCTGAGGGCGAAGCATTAGAGCACCCTATGCTGACCAAAGCGATCCGCAACGCGCAAAAGCGCGTCGAAGTCTATTACTTTGGCATCCGCAAGAGACTGCTCGAATATGATCTCGTCATGGCACGCCAGCGCGAAGCCATCTATAGTCTGCGCGATCGGTTCTTGGTCGGCGGCGAGCAAACCCTTGAAGAGAGTGCCCAAGATTTAGATAACTATCTGACGAGCGTGATTGAGGGGTACACCGATACGCTGATCGCGCGCTATCTCTCCGGGACAGAAGAGCGCGACGACGAAGGGCTTCAGAAAGAACTGGCGAGCTTCCAGAATGCCCCGTTGGACTTCACGGTCGTCAATCTCTCTCTGGACGCTGTGCGCACGAAGATCTTAGACTTTCTGCTCAAGAATTATCACGCGCAGGCAGCGCGCCTGGGCGGGGCGTTTCCGCACCTGGCCCGCTATATGATCTTAAATCTCATTGACGAAAACTGGCGCCAGCATCTCTTCGCTCTTGACGAACTGCAAGATGTGATCGGCTGGCGGGCCTATGCTGGCCGTGACCCATTGATAGAGTTTAAGCGTGAGTCCTTCGAGCTCTTCCAAGAGCTGCTCGGACGGATCGAAGAGCAGATTGTGAGCTATCTCATCAAGCCGCAATTGAAGATCGTCGCGGCGCAGCCGGGACGATCTGCGCGCATTGAGCGCGTTGAATCACTACACTATCGCCATGATGAGATCACGGCGACAGCGGGAAGTACCCCCACTGAGAAGCCCAAAGTCCAGCCACGCCGCGTCCAGTCTAAAGTCGGGCGCAATGACCCCTGCCCCTGCGGCTCAGGGAAAAAATACAAGCACTGCTGCGGTGCGCGCAAGGCAGAGTGAGGGCTTCACATATGGATGCCGAAGCCCGTGAACTCGTCGAGATAGTCCGACCAGATCACTTCCATGTGCTCGATCTGCCCGGGGCCTTCGGTTTTGAGAACCTCTAAGAGCTTTTCGATCTGGTCGCGCTCGCCTTCGATCTCGGCGCGCACACTGCCATCCCGAAGATTCTGCACATACCCTGACAGCCCTAACGGGCGTGCCTTGCGCACCGTGAAGTTTCGAAACCCTACACCCTGCACTTCCCCGGTAATGCGGACGATCGCTCGCGCCTTGGCCATAATCTACTTCGCCGTCTCGACGAACTTTGTCTCCCGGATCACGTGGACTTTGATCTCCCCAGGATATTGCATCTTCTCTTCAATGCATCGTGCGATGTCATAGGAGAGCTTGGCGGCCATGTCGTCGTCGACTTCGTCAGGTCGGACCATGATGCGCACTTCACGACCTGCCTGGAGCGCGTAGGCTTCTTCGACGCCGGGAAAACTATGACAGATCTCTTCGAGTGCCTGGAGACGCTGCACGTAAGCTTCAAACGTCTCTTGACGAGCGCCAGGGCGAGCAGCTGATAGAGCATCAGCCGTCTGCACGATCACGGCTAAGATCGTGCGGGCTTCTACGTCTTCGTTATGAGCAGCAATAGCATGGACGACCTCTTCGGGCTCGCCGTAGCGTCGCGCCATCTCCGCACTGATCAGCGCGTGTGAGCCCTCCACTTTGTGATCAACGACTTTGCCGATATCGTGTAGCAGCCCAGCGCGCTTGGCCAGCTTTTGTATAGTGGCGTCCAAGCCAAGCTCCGCCGCGAGAGCCCCAGCTAAATACGCGACTTCTATGCTATGCCGTAACTGATTCTGCCCGTAGCTGGTACGGAAGGAAAGCCGCCCAATGAGCTCCACCAGGGCTGGGTGCATGTTGTCGAGCCCCAGCTCAAAGAGGGCTTTTTGGCCCTCTTCTTTGATACGCTGCGCGATGCGCTCTTTGGCTTTATCGACTTGCTTCTTGATCTGAGCTGGGTGGATCCGTCCATCTTCTAAGAGCTTCTCCATGGCGAGCCGCGCGATCTCCCTGCGGACGGGATGGAAACAGCTCAGCGAGATCGCATCGGGGGTATCGTCGACCAAGACCTCGACTCCTGTCAAAGCTTCGAATGCTCGGATGTTGCGCCCCTCCTTGCCAATGACGCGTCCCTTGTACTCTTCATTGGGCAGCGGCACATGGCTCATCGTCGTCGACTCGACTTCTTCAGCCGCATAGCGCTGGATGACCGTCGCAATGATCTTACGCGCTTCGCGTTCAGCTTCAGCTTCGATACGCTCCTTGATCTGTCTGATTCTCTTAGCAAAAAAGCGCTCGGCTTCTTCCTCGACCTGCTGGACGAGCAGTTCTTTCACTTGCTCTGCCGAAAGCCCTGAGAGCTCTTCTAATCGCTTGCGCTCCCCCGCGAGTAATGCTTCCCCTTGGGCAATGAGCTCACTGAGTCTTCGCAGATCTTCTTTGAGCGATTTTTCAGCACGCAGCAGCTCAATGCCCTTTTGTTCTAAACGCTCTTCTTTTTTGAGCAGGCGCGCTTCGAGGCGCTCCAACTTCTCTTCTTGGCGCTTGAGGCGCCGCTCTAGTTCTTCCTCACGGACTGTGAGGGCTTTGTCGGCCTCGGCAAGCTTGGCTGCCTTGAGGGCTTCGGCCTCGTGGCGTGCCGCTTCGATGATCTCTTCTGCGCGCTGGTGGGTCCGCGCGAACTCCCGTCGCATCTGCCAGCGCCCCACCAGCCACCCCACAACTAAAGCAAGTATTACAAATCCCACCGAAAGCACCAATGCCACCGTCATACGAACGCCACCTCTTCACAATGGAGAAATAGAGAACGAGCGCAAGGAGCATCGCGAGCCCATAGAGCATGGCGAGAATCATACTCATTTGCCTCCTGTGCGCTTGTGGGCAAATAATCTTCTGTGCCCACTCACGTGCTATTATAGCTGGGAACTCGAAGAG
The DNA here is from genome assembly GCA_964473325.1 of uncultured Thermotogae bacterium. GTDB lineage: Bacteria > Bipolaricaulota > Bipolaricaulia > RBG-16-55-9 > DRXL01 > JANXCC01. The sequence goes on along the minus strand of CAYYOG010000001.1, from coordinate 231,509 downwards.
AATCAATGGCTCTGACGGCGGAGGAAAGAGAGCACTGCGGGGAGGAAGGAGAGCGTAAACAGGGTCGTAAAGCCGATGCCATACAGCGCTGACTGCCCGAAGACGCGCAGCCCCGGCGTCGCGGCAAAGAGCAGGCTGCCAAAGCTGATCATCGTCGTCAAGGCCGATCCGAGAATGGCTGCGGCTGTCTTGCGCCATGCGACCCCGACGTTGCGGTCTTCCAAAAAACTGTATAAGAGATAGACCGCATAGTCCACGCCATTGCCGATCAGCAGCGATGAAATGAGAATGTTCGCGAAATTGAAGGTGAGCCCTGACAGTCGCATCGCCCCAAGCATCCATAAGAATCCTAGCCCCACAGGGACGATCCCTAGCAGTGCCCATCGCCAGCTCAGCCCTACCCCTAAGATCACAAGGATGATCACAGTCGCAAGCACCGTCGAGATCTGAAAGTCTCGCTTCATCTTGCGTTCGAGATGGTCTTGGATCATGCGATAGCCTATGAAATCATGACTGAATGACTGTATCGCCGTGATGAATGCTTGGTAGCGCTGGGGGTTATTGAGGGTTTCACGATTGATGTGCGCATAGAGCACGAACTCGCGCTCTTCGGTGACAAAGCGCTCTTGGAGATCTTTGGGGAGGGCCTTAAGCAGTCCTTGGATCTGCTGGAGCTCTGCGATCTTCTGGAGCAGGGTGCTCACGCGACTGCTCAGCTCTGCAAGAAGATCGCGCAGCTCTCTCAGGCGCGCTTGCATCACTTCGAGGCTTTGGATGCTTGTCTCGATGCCCTCAAGTTGAACGATCTGCTTCTGGATCTCGGGGGCAACGGTTTCAGTTCCGGCTCCGGTGAGGGCAACCTGGTCGAGAATACGCGTGAGGTTGCCCTTGAGTCGAGCCAGTTGGGCTGTTAGATCTTGGAGCAGTTGCAGTTCCCCGCTGTAGCGCTCGATCTGGGAAGCCGCGCGCTGGAGATCGCGCTCCAGATTGAGCGAGAACCCTTGGAAGAACTGCTGAGCTTCTGCGGTATCAGGGGGGAGAAACATCAGCAACGACAAGACGACATTCACATGGCCTTGCGCTTTGAGCTCTGTCAACCCCGCGTTAACCTGGCGGAGTTCTTCAAGGGTTGGGGCGAAGAACAAGAAGTATTCAGCCAAGCCGGAAGTGCCGACGTCAAAGTCACGCTGCTCTATCTGCTGCATAAGTCTTGTAGGGAGGTCTTTGGGGGTGAGCTCTTCATCGGCGAAGCGGAAGCGCACATGAGGAGCTTGGGTGAGCATGAAGAGACTCCCTATGACAGTCAGCAACACAATAGGCCAGCGGGCCCAGCGCCAGAAAGTCTCATGGGATGGGATCTCTTGACGAAGAGGGGGCTGCATGGGGCGAGTGCGCGCTCGCAAGCGCCGCCGCAACATAATATGCGAGACGATCACCAGCGCAGGCAAGATGAGCAGCGTTGCGAAAAGCGCAACGAGCACTCCAACCCCAGCGATGATCCCCATCTCGTAGAGCCCAGGAGAGCTAGCTACCATCAAGCTGAAGAGCACGAGCGCCGTAGCCAGCGATGCGGTGATCAGCGCGGAGCCTTTGTGGAAGAGCGCGGCCTTGAGCGCGGTCTCAAGGCGATGCCCAGCGCGACGCTCCGCAAGGAAATGCGCAAGAAAATTGATCCCGTAGTCTATCCCTAGTCCTAAGATGAGGGGGGGCAGAAACGACGTCACTAAGTTCAGCCCGTCGGTAGCAAACTTCGCCCACGCGAGCGTCACAATCAACGCGAGGAAGAGCACGATAAGTGCTAAGATGGGATAGAAGAACTGGCGCAAGATTATGATGAGTATGAGGGTGACGCCGACCGCAGCGATAATTGTCGTATTGCGCATGTCGACGTTCAATTGATAATTGATCTCCGCAGCGATGGCGTAGGGGCCGGTGAGGCCCCAGCTGATCCCTTGAGTTTCTAAGTTGAGGGCGTGCAGTGTCTGCTGGACGGTGCGGGTGATGGCGCGGTTGTACTCCAAGCCGCGCTGGGAGCTATAACGTGGGCGTGCCCTCACAAGCAGTTTGGTGCCGTCATGAGAGAGATAGAGCTCTTGCGGCCAGGTCAGAAGCTTATCGATCGTCTCGGTGATCTCGCTGACGGTCTGGAGCAGATCAGTTACTAAGTGATCGGCATCTTCGATGAGCTGCGGGGCGTGGTCGAATTCGTCCTTGACACGAGCATTAAGATTTTTCAGTTCGTCGAAGCGCTTGACGAGCTCAAGAGGGTTGAGAGCCAGCCGTCGCCAGTCGAGCTCACCCAAAAAGATGCGCTCGAGTTCTGTATTAATCTGAGAGTATATCGTGACGAGCTCGCGCACCCCTGGAACGGCCGTCTGAGGCTGTCCTGCGGGCAGGATGCTGCGAAGACGTCCTTGGTATTGGCGCAGCTTCAGTAATATCTCATCGTGCAAGGAGAGCAATTCATCGCCGCGGCGGGTCTGGATGTCTTTCGTAAAACTCACGGAGACGATCTCAGGGTTTTGGCTGAGAGAGCGAACAATCTGAGTAGCTGCTGCTTGGAGGCGCTCAGCGTCGCGGGAAGAGCGCTCTGGATGCTGCAGTGTTAAGATAATATCGACGGCGTCGCTCTTGGTAATGATCTCCTCGCGCTCTTGGAACTTCGTCAGCAAGGGATCGCCGGGGGGAAGAAGATCCAAAAATGAGCTGCGCATGGGAAGATTGAGAATATAGAAGAGAGCAGCGCTGCTCAAGACTGCTGACAAGAGCAGCACGATCCAGGCCCGTCGGCGCACGAGCCGATAGACCCCATGCAACAGCACAGCGCGCATAGTTAAGACGTCTGCTTCTTGAGCTCTTCAGGGCTGGTGACGTCGATCTTATACCCTGTTAGTTTGGCAGTCAAACGGACGTTCTGGCCACCCTTGCCAATAGCTAATGATAACTCTGCGTCGGGGACGAGCACCCGGGCTTCTCGCTTCGGTTCGTCGAGCTCAATCTGCAAGACCTTGGCGGGCTCAAGGCTGTTTTTGATAAGCTCGCGCACGTCGGGGCTCCAGCGGATAATATCGATCTTTTCGCCGCCAAGTTCGCGCACGATCTCCCTGATGCGGCTGCCGCCAGCACCGACGCACGTGCCCACAGGGTCCAGCTCGGCCACTAATGACCGTACGGCAACTTTGGTTCGCACCCCTGGCTCGCGGGCGATCGCTTCGATGCGGATCATCCCCTGCTCGATCTCCGGCACTTGGAGCTCCAGCATCTTCTGCACGAATTCTTTAGCAGCTCGTGATAGGATTATTCTCGGATCTCCCGAAGTGCGCTCAACCCTCATCAGATACGCTTTGAGCACTGACCCGACGCGATAGCGCTCCCCGGGAATGCGCTCCTCCTCAGGGAGAAGTGCCTCGGCTTGGCCCAAATTCACCCAGACGTCAGCTCCAGCAAAGCGATGGACGTGCCCGCTAATGATCTGGCCCACCCGACTCTGATAACGCTCTAAGATCTTCTGGCGACGCTTGGCAAGGATCTCGTTTTTAATAGTCTCTTCAGCTTTTCGGGTAGCAATGCGACCGAAGTCCGTTAGCTGAATGTCTTTGGCCTGGCCGTCCACAATGACGTGAATATCACCCGAGGTGCGGTCGATCTCGATCTCGATGCTGGCTGCTGGGCCAAATTGCTCCACATACGCGACGCGCAGACCCTTCTTGACCGCTTCGTAGATATCTTCGCGCTCCAGGCCCTCTTCCTTGGCCATCTCCTCGAGCGCCTCGAGAAACTCAATGTTCACACGAGATCACCAATCTCTTCATGAAGCCAAAGCGACCCCTCGCGTATCTATCCCGAGGGATCGCTCTTGCCCTGCTATTAGAGGAACCGGCTCTCGATGACCTGGGCCGAGCGCACCGCCGCGAACGGGATGGGCATCATCGCTCCAGATGCATCTTCAAGCCAGAGTCCGTCATCGGAGAGCCCCTGCAACCAACCGACAAGGACATGGGGCTCTCCTTGTACGCGTATCTCGATGGGCTTGCCTACCGCGAGCTCATAATGTCTCTTTGTATATAAGGGCCGATCCATCCCTGGCGAGGAGACCTCCAGCTCATAGCTGTGCTCGATGAGCGCATCTAAGGGCGCTTCGAGGGCGCGGCTGACGCGCTCGCAGTCATCGATAGTGACGCCGCCGGCACGCTCAATATACACCGTGACTTGCCAGCGTGGCCCCGAGGTCTTCACATCGAGCCAATAGAGCTCTACCCCCTGTTCAAGGGCGACCTGCTCTGCGACAGCCTGTACGGCCCCTTCCAGCTGAGAATTCATCACAATTTGATTATACTCATAAGGCTTTTTCAGTGCAATGGGGTTGAGGCTCTGCCGAGAGCTGGGTACTCTAGAGAGCTATGCGTCACGTCTTTACTGTCCCTAAGGACGGAGCAGGTCAGCGGCTTGATCGCTGGCTCCGAACTCGCTTGGGCGATCCCGCGCTGACGCGTTCGCGGCTACAGGCGCTTATACGAGCTGGGGCGGTCCAGCTCAATGGGCAGCCGGCGCGCGCAGGGCTGCGCCTGCGTCCCAACGATCTCATTGAGATTGAGCTCCCGGAGCAAGTACCCCTCGGGGCACTCGAACCAGAGCCGTTTACTCTGAACGTGCTCTACGAAGACGAGTACATTATTGCTATAGACAAGCCATCGGGGATGGTCGTCTACCCGGCGGCGGGACATCCCTGCGGCACGGTGATTAATCAGCTAATAAGCTATTGTGGTCTGGCGAGCTTCGGTGCTCCCTATCGGCCAGGAATCGTCCATCGTCTCGACGAAGGGACGAGTGGGGTCTTGCTCGTTGCTAAAACGGATCTTGCGTATCTGAAGTTAGTAGAGCAGTTCAAGAGCCGTGAGTTGGAGAAGCGCTATCTCGCTCTCGTGCACGGGCGCGTTGCAGAGGACGAGGGGCGTATCGAAGGTCCTATCGGGCGTGACCCCGCTCGGCGGCAACGCATGAGAATAATTCCTCGGGGGAAGCCAGCAATCACAGAGTTTCGCGTGATCAAGAGAGGTGAGCGCACGACATTGCTTGAGGTGCGCCCGCTGACAGGAAGAACCCATCAGATCCGTGTGCATTTGAGCGCGATTGGGCACCCAGTCGTCGGGGATGACGTCTATGGATCGCGAAGCTCTGCGAGGGAAGGCCGTCTCATGCTCCATGCGTGGCAGATGAAGCTGACGCATCCCATAACTGCAGAGCGTCTAGAGCTTGTGGCCCCGCTTCCGAGAGAGTTCCTTCAACTGATTGAATGCGATGACGATATAATCGCCCAAGGCTGCGTACGAGAGCACAATCCCAAGGGAGAGCACGGCCAGCGCGAGCGTGGCGAAGAAGGGGCCAAGCACAGGCTCGAGCAGAATTCCCACCAGTCCTGTTGAAAGCAACGTCGAGGAAGCCTTGCCCAGAGCGCGCGCCTCGATGATCACCCACTGAGAGCTCTTCCATCGTAGCCACAGGACTCCTACGATCAAGACGCTTGGTGGGAGAGCAAATGCTACAACGGCCCACCAGGGCAGTCGACCCTGAACGGTAAGAGCGACAAACAAACTGAGAAACAGCGTTTTATCAGCTACGGGGTCAAGGATCTTGCCCAGTCCGGTGATCTGGCGTCCTGCTCGTGCGAGTGCGCCATCGATAAGATCGCTCGCGAGCACTAAAGCGAGCACCGTATAGAAGAGCCACAGGGGGCCAGAGAACAAGAACGCTACAAGAAAAGGGATAGCGATAATTCGGGAGAGCGTGATGAGGTTGGGGGGAGTTAACGCTTCTTTCATAGTCCCAACTGCGAGGCGATCCCTTGCATCGCCTTGATGACAATATCTATGTGTTCGTCGAGGGGGACACCAAGATCCTGGGCGCCCTGTTCGATCTCCTCGCGATTGATCCCGCGAGCGAACGCTTTGTCCTTCCATTTCTTCTTAACGGCCTCGACGTCGACTTCAGCTAAACTCTTCGTGGGGCGCACGAGCGCAGTAGCTACGATCAGCCCTGTCAGCTCATCGCAGGCAAAGAGCGCCTTGGCCATCAGTGACGTTCGTGGGACGCCCGTGTACGAGGCATGCCCTAAGATCGCGTGGCAGATCTCTTCGGGGACACCGCGCTCACGTAAGATCTGCACCCCAACTGATGGGTGCTCTTGCGTCGGATGGTGCTCGCTATTTGGATATTTTTCGTAGTCAAAGTCATGGAGCAGTCCAGCAAGTCCCCAGCTCTCCTCGTCTTGCCCGAACTTTCTCGCGTAGGCACGCATCGCTGCTTCGACCGCAAGCATGTGCTTTATAAGATTCTGATTCTTCGTGTACTCGTGGACAAGAGCCAGTGCTTCCTCGCGCGTCATAACCATCCCCTCTGTTCGCGAGCGTTGCAGCGTATTGTACGTTATAGATTAGGGTTTGTCGAATAAGCCCAGCTGCTGAGACTTATGCGGGGTCTGGTGCTTGAGTGCTTGGGCAGCGCGGCGGCTTATGTCGTGGGCTTGTTGGATCGGCTCCGGCAGAGAAGCCCAACTCCTGAGTGCGCGCAGAGTCAGTTCTATGGCAGTCTCTAAGTCTACGCGATGTCCCGGGGAGATGAAGAACGGCTCAGCGTCTTCTGTGGGCCGGATCGCTGCCCCAGCGTGATCCCCCGCAACGCGAATGTAACAGATCTCGCCGGGTGCTAAAGTCTTCAAGTCTTTCTCAGGCTCGCCGTGCAAGAGCGATTTGGTTATCCCGATGGTGGGGATGTTGAGCATCACGCCGAGCTGCGAGGCGATACCTGCTTGGCGATGATGGAGCGTGCCTGTGCCGTCAACAAACGTAATGTCAGCGAGAGCATTCTGGTCTTTAAGCTTCTGTAAGAGCGCGAGCATGACGGGAAGCTCTCGAAATGCCAAGTAGCTCGGAATATACGGAAATCGCACTTCTTGGGCAAGCGTCTGCGCGTCGAGCACTTTCAGTGAGTCCAGCTCTAACCGCACGTAGGCTGCGACTCCTTGAGCGCCAGCATAGGAGAGGTCAACCCCGCCAACGGTGCGATACTCTGTCCTATCTGGGGCTAAGCGCATTCGTGCTCGGATATCGTTCTGAATTTGCTGGAGCTTTTGGAGAGGCTTCTCGCTGCGAAACTCGCGAAAGAGAAATTTATTCACTGAGAGCACGCGCCCCTCTCTGATGGGAACACCCTCGGCTTGGAGGAGCTTCGCTTGCTCTTCAGTCACAGTACCGTCGCAGCTGATGACCCGATGACTGGGGCACTCATGCTTGTGCTGTGTGAGCATAGACCCTACGGCGCGTGCGGCGATGGGATCCCCGAGCGCGATAGCGATCTCGCGGAACGTCGCGATCTTGCCCTTGGGGATTTGTGTAACAAGCTCCACTGTGATCTTCTCGATGTCAGGCAGAGTGAACATGGGCGCCTCTGCGCCCATCATATCACTTCGAGTACTCCTTGAGCAACAGGGCGATCGCCTCACGCATCAGTTCCGATTTGTTGGCTTTGCGCCCGGTACGCTTGCGAATCTTAAGCTGTAATTCCTCAAGCGCGATCACATCGTCAGGAGCAAGATAGAACGTTGCCTTCACCAGCCCCGGCGAGGACTCTTCAGAATCTTTAGATGTGGGCTTGTAAAAATCTTTCATGATCTCGCTCTCGGCGAGTGGATCGTGAGCAATAGAACGACGTGGCTTCATCGTGAGATCACCTGCGCTTCGTCGAGATGACGGTCGTTTGTACGTGGGATCTCGCTGAGCACGCGCTCAGCCAAGCGTATATAGTCTTTGGCACCATAAGAACCAGGATCGTACTCGAAGATCGTCTGATGATGGCTGGCGGCTTCAGCGAGACGAACATTGGCGCGGATCGGCTCGGTGACTTTGCCGTCGAAGTGCAGTTCTAATTTCTCGAGAACTTCACGGCTCTTGCGGTTGCGCCCATCGTAGAACGTTGGGATGACCAGAGAGACTTCAATAGAATGCTCCAAGATCTCGTGCACCATCTTGAGATTCTCCAAGATCTGCTTGACGCCCACAAGGGCTAAATAATCCATGCTGACAGGGATGAACGCTTCGGTCGCATAGACGATGGCGTTCTGATTTAAGAGATTTAAACTGGGCGGGCAGTCCAGCAGCACGAAGTCATAGCCGGAGAGATTAGCAAGTTTACGGCTGAGGACGCGCTCGCGCCCTGGCAGCCCAGTGAGTATCAGCTCGGCTTGGGCAGCGGTCTTGGTGCTCGGCAAGATATCTATATTATGGCGCACGGTAAGGATACACTCGTGGGGCGTCGTCGTCTCATCTACGAGCAAGTGATAGAGCGACTTGTGTGGAGTGACATTGAACCACGTGGCAACGTTGCCCTGGGGGTCCATGTCGATCAATAAGACTTTGCAATCGCGCTGGGCTAAGGCTGCCGCGAGATTGACGGCGGTCGTCGTCTTGGCCGTGCCCCCCTTCTGATTGATAATTGCGATCTTGCGCATCCTCTCACCTTCTTCTTTCGGTTTATGACAGTATGCCAGCACCATGGCTTGGTGCTATCTTGGCAGAAGGTCTGAAGACTTCCAAGGACGTCTGTCCTATCACTATGGGGACGGGGTTCAGGCTGATGCTATTGCCCATTTGGTCTCGGCTTCTCTCACCAAAGTACACCATAGCCAACAAAGAGATTGGTGTGCTCTTCCTGGGAACTGGGCAGAACTTCTACCGGGACCTAAAACGCTACTTGCGCTCGTAGCGGCGAGCTGCCTCTATCGCGGCATTGTAAATCTCTTTGAGCGCGACACCCGTTTCATCAGCGAGCTTCTTGCAGTCTTCATATTCCGGCGCGACATTGGTGATCTCAGAGCCAAGCAGCCCCAGCTTCACGCGCACCGCGCCGTATTGAGTGTGAACTTCTATGATCTCACGCATGAGCTTCTTGCGCTGTACAGGGTAATAGATAGCTCCCAGCGTCGTCGTCTCGCGGAAGAGCGTCTCGCAGAGCTTGTCTACTAACTCGGCATCACAGAGCACACGGACTAACAGCCCAGGGCGTCCCTTCTTCATCAGAATATTGTGAGCACTCACACTCTTGGCTCCTCGCTCGAAGAGCTTCTGCTGTACGTAGGGGAAGAGTTCAGGGTTCATATCGTCGATCTCGGTCTCGATAACGATAGTCTCGTCGCTCTCGAACACTGTGACACTGTCGCCGACTAAGATGCGCAGCACGTTAGGCTGCTGGGAGAGATCTTTGGTGCCAGCACCATAGCCGATCTGGTGCCAACGTGCTGTTGGCATAGAAAAGTCCGGCGCGAGAGCTTTCAGAATAGCTGCGCCCGTGGGCGTGACCAGCTCCGTCTCGATCCCTGACGAATAGATGGGAAAATCTCTCAGAAGCTCCAGCACCGCGGGCGCGGGCACGGGCAGCCGCCCATGCGCGGTCTCGATCACTCCGGAGCCGACATTGATCTGCGAAGCATACCATCGCTCGATCTGCAAAGCTTCGATGGCGACCGCCGCACCAACAATATCTAAAACTGAGTCTACCGCCCCTAGTTCGTGAAAGTGCACGTCTTCGACAGCGACATTGTGAATTTTCGCTTCAGCGTGGGCAAGCGAGCTGAAGATCGAGAGCGCTCTCGCTTTCTCTGCAGGCGCGAGAGGGCTGCACTCGATTAGAGCGCGAATCTCCGACCAGTGTCGGCGCTCATGAGAGTCAGAGCTTGTCTCGAAGCGCAGGTGCGTCGCGGTGATGCCCTGGCGTAAGACTTTTGCTGTATGGACGCGCACTAGCCCTAGGCCCAATTGCGAGAGTCTTTCACTCAAGAACTGAGCCGTGATCAGCTCAGCGTCGAGCAAGGCTGCGAGAAACATATCCCCGGCGATGCCGGAAAAGCAGTCTATATATGAGATCTTCATGGTGATGTTCCCCGCCGTTTCCGCCATTTGTTCTTATCTACAACAAACAGCGTGCCACCCCAGTCTCCCTCCGACATTGTCTGTAAGAGTTTATGCAAAACTGCGTGTACCTGCGAGGCTTCTTGATACTTCATCTTAAGCACAATCACACCAAGATGCGAGCTGGGAGGGAAACGTCGGATGTCCCCAAACTCTTGGGTCACGTGTGAGCAACACTGCTCTCAGCTCTTGAGCTTTGGCAAATATCACAGGATCTTTAGCACCAGCTAGCCCTAGCTCTTTGACAGTGATGACGTCATATCCTTGGTATCGCAGAAATTCGATAGTGATATCAAATGTGCATTCGTCGGCCAAGAGCTTAAGTGGCATAAATCTCTTCGTTCTTTACAAGAGAGTTAGCGTACCGAATACACGCGAGTATGTCCTCTTCTGTCAATTGAGAATAGCACTTCTCAATGATCTCTTTAGATGTCAGCCCCTCACTCAGCAGATCTAAGACCATGTGAACAGGAATGCGCGTCCCTTCGACAACTGGCTTCCCAAAGCAAACCTCTGGATCGACGACGATCCTCTCGGCAAGCTTTAGCATTGTTTTATCAACCTCCTTTGAGATTATTGATCTTCGTCGCCAAGACTGCTGCACCGAAGCCGTTATCTATATTGACAACAGCGACCCCTGGTGCGCAACTGTTGAGCATTGTCAAGAGCGCCGACAACCCCGCAAAACTCGCGCCATAGCCCACGCTCGTCGGCACCGCGATCACGGGCTTGTCGACTAAGCCCGCGACGACGCTTGGCAGCACCCCATCCATTCCGGCAACGACGATCAAGATGCCTGCAGCGTTAAGCCGCTCCCGATGCGACAAGAGCCGATGTACACCCGCAACTCCGACGTCATAGAGGCGCTCGATCTTATTGCCCAAATACTGCGCTGTGATGGCGGCTTCTTCAGCGACGGCTATGTCTGAAGTGCCCGCTGTGACGATGAGTACCGTACTGCCCTGGGGTGCTTTCGGGGCTCCGAGCGTCAGCAGCCGCGCCTGTTCGTGATAGATTACTTCAGAGAGTAACGATTTCACCGCTCGCGCTTGCTCGGCCGTAGCGCGCGTCGCCAGCACTGGCCTTGTCTTCTGAGCAAGCTCTCTCATAATAGCAGCGATTTGCCCAGGAGTCTTGCCAGGGCAGAAGACCGCTTCTGCGACCCCACAGCGGCGCTCGCGCTCGATGTCGATCTTTGCGAAAGATTCTATAGTTTTGAGGGCTTCGTTCATGCTCCCGCTGCGATAGCCTGCAAGATCGAGCGTTACGTAACGAAACCCTAGCTCTTTAAGCTGAGCCGTGACCGCATCGCGATGCGCAAGGAGCTTGGGCATCTCGTCAGGAGGGACTTCGATGCGCGCCATCTCGTCGTAGTGGCGCACGCGCACCTGGCTGAAGCCCAGCCCGAAGAGAAACTCTTCGGCGCGTTCGATACGTCTCAGCTTTTCTGGCGTGATCGCGCTGCCGTAGGGCAACCGCGACGCCAAGCATGCCATCGCGGGCTTCTCTGCCGTGGGGAGGCTGAGCATCCGCGCAATCTCGCGGATCTCCGGCTTGATCAGCCCAACTTCCAGCAGCGGGCTTTTGACATTATAGTTCATGAGGGCACGCATCCCCGGGCGAAAGTCATCAATATCCGAAGCGTTCGTGCCGTCGAGTACCACGGCCAAGCCACGAGCTTTCGCAAGCTCGGTGAGCTTGCCGAAAAGCTCTTGCTTACAGTGAAAGCAGCGCGTTGGGGGGTTATGCACATAGCGCGGGTCATCAAGCTCGCGGGTAAAAATAATCTCGTGCGCGACGCCAAGCTGCTGCGCAAGCTGCTTAGCAGTTTCGAGTTCGCGCTGGGCATAGACGGGCGAGTGCGCCGTCACGGCTAAGACGCGATCCCCCAGCTCCTGCTTGGCAATAGCGAGCACAACGGAGCTATCGACGCCACCGGAAAATGCGACAACAGCGCTGCTGTAGCCGCGTATAAGCTCTCGGAGCGCCTGAAGCTTCTGCTGCAGATCCATATGAGACTTTATATCGAGTTTATCCCGTATGAGCAAGTCCACCCTAAAGCCCTTGCGCACTGGCCCTATCTCAGTATAATGAAGCTGGTACGTTGCAAAGGGAGGTTCCTATGGAGAAACTTACGGGAACATTTAAAGTGAAATCGGGGCTCGCTGAGATGCTCAAGGGTGGCGTCATCATGGACGTCGTCAATGCAGAGCAAGCGAAGATCGCTGAAAAAGCCGGTGCGGTCGCGGTGATGGCTTTAGAACGCGTCCCCGCGGACATTCGCGCTGCAGGCGGTGTGGCTCGCATGGCCGACCCAAAGAAGATCAAAGAGATCATGGATGCAGTTACGATCCCGGTGATGGCGAAGTGCAGAATTGGGCACTTTGTCGAGGCCCAAATTCTCGAAGCGCTGGGGGTAGACTATATCGACGAGTCGGAGGTGCTCACGCCTGCCGATCCTGAGCATCACATTGACAAATGGCAATTTAAAGTGCCGTTTGTGTGCGGCGCGCGCGACCTGCCCGAAGCGTGCAGGAGGATTGCCGAGGGCGCAGCGATGATTCGCACGAAGGGTGAGGCCGGTACCGGCGATGTCATCGAGGCTGTGCGCCATATGCGCTTGATGAACAAGCAGATTCGAATCGTGCGTCAAGCTTCTGATGAAGAGCTGGTGACGTTGGGCAAGGAGTGGGGCGCGCCCGTCGAAGTCTTAAGACTGATCAAAGAGCTGGGCAGGCTCCCAGTCGTCAACTTCGCCGCCGGCGGGATCGCCACGCCCGCTGACGCAGCGTTAATGATGCAGCTAGGCTGCGATGGCATCTTTGTGGGCTCGGGGATCTTCAAGTCAGAGAACCCTGAGAAGCGCGCGAGAGCCATCGTCATGGCCACAACGTACTACAATGACCCCAAGGTCTTGGCAGAGATCTCTGAAGACTTAGGGGAGCCCATGCGGAGCATCAGCGCGGCTCACTTAGCTGAGCGCGAGCTGTTGCAAGTGCGTGGGAACTGACGCTATGCGCATTGGGGTGCTTGGACTGCAAGGCGACTTTCGCGAGCATTTAGCAGTGTTGCGCTCGCTGGGCGTAGACGCCCGCGACGTGCGTACGAAAGAGCAGCTTGAAGAGATAGACGGCTTGATCATCCCCGGTGGTGAGAGCACAACCATAGCGTATCTTTTAGGGAGGACGGGGATGCTCCCGGTCTTGCGCGAGCGTGGCGCCCAGGGTTTTCCCATCTACGGGACGTGTGCAGGGATGATTTTATTGGCACGCGAGCTGAACGATCCGTACCCAGAGAATCGTTTAGCTTTGCTGGACATTACCGTGAAGCGCAACTTCTACGGAAGACAATTAGAGAGCTTTGAAGCTGATCTTCAGATAAAAAATATCGGAAGCTTTCACGCGATCTTCATTCGTGCCCCCAAGGTTGTGCGCGTTGGGTCTGGTGTTGAGATCTTAGCCGAGCACGATGGCACACCAGTGCTGGTGAGACAGAAGAATCTCTTAGCAAGCAGCTTCCATCCGGAGCTCACGAGCGACCCCAGAGTGCACAAGTATTTTTTGGAGATGGTCGCGAAGCTCATATAAAAATTCAAAGGAGGCTCGTATGGTTCGCGTCGCGTTGAACGGGTTCGGGCGTACTGCGCGCACGTTCTTTCGCATTGTCCAGAAAGACCCCCAGATCGAGGTCGTGGCGATCAACGTCCGGTCGCAAACCCCAGAGCAAGCCGCGTATCTCTGCAAGTACGACTCTGTCTACGGGCGCTTTGACGGTGAAGTGGGCTTCGGTGAAGATTTTATCGCGGTCAACGGCAAGAAGATCCCGCTCATGCAGATCGACGATCCAGCTAAGCTTCCCTGGGGTGAGCTGAAAGTCGACGTCGCTGTCGAGGCGACCGGGGTCTTTCGCGATGTCCAGAAGGCCGGAAAGCATCTGCAAGCCGGCGCCAAGAAGGTCTTAATTACTGCCCCGGCCAAGGGCGATGTCCCCACGATCGTCTGGGGAGTCAACGAGAAGATCTACGACCGAGCGAAGCACAATATCGTCTCAGCAGCGTCGTGCACGACCAATTGTCTTGCGCCCGTGGCGCATGTTCTGCACAAAGAGTTCGGGATCAAGAAGGGCCTGATGACGACAGTGCACGCCTACACGGGAAGCCAAAATCTCGTAGACGGCAGCAACAAAGATATGGTCGAGGGTCGCGCTGCGGCGATCAATATCATCCCAACGACAACGGGAGCCGCGAGCGCCATCGGGTTAGTCATCCCCGAACTCAGCGGAAAACTTGATGGCATGGCCTTTCGTGTTCCGGTCGCCACGGGATCAGTGACTGATCTCGTCGCTGAGCTAGAAAAATCTGTCACAGCCGAGCAGATCAACGAGGCGTTCACGCGCTACGCCAAGGGGCCGATGAAACATATTTTAGCCGTCTCGCAGTGGCCCCTGGTCTCCAGCGATTGTATAGGCGACCCACATTCTGCTTTGGTAGATCTCAGCTCGACCAAAGTGATCGAGAAGAGCTTGGTGAAAGTCGTGGCATTCTACGACAATGAGTGGGGCTACTCCGCGCGGCTCGCTGATCTTGTGAAGTATCTGTAAGTGACTCTTTGAGCGCGAGGGATCTATCAGCATGCGCTCCGTGGGGGAGGCTCTCACGTATGCCGTGCTCGATCTTTTCTACCCGCCGCATTGCGCCGTGTGCGAAAGGCCCTTTCGTGATGGCGAACGGACGTTTCTCTGTCGCCAATGCACAGCGAAAATCGAGCGCATAGATCAGAGTCACGTCTGTCGCTGCGGCATCCCTTTGCTTGAAGCCGTTGATCTTTGCCCTAGCTGTGCCCAGAGCGAGAGAGTTCTTGAGCAAATCCGTTCGTTTGGCTGGTACGAGGAGCGCGAAGACCCTGATCACGTGCTGAGCGTGCTCATAAAGATCTTTAAGTACGGGCGCGAGCGGGCCCTTACGCCGCTGTTGGCAAGTTATCTCGCCAAAGCCGGAGAGCCGCTGCGCCCGCTTGTGGAGCAGATCACGTTTGTCCCCATGCACCCTGAAGACGAGCGGCAGCGCGGCTTCAACCACGCAGAGCTCTTAGCGCGCGAACTGGGCAATCTCTGGAATATCCCCGTCGTGCGCGCTTTAGAGAAAATCAAGAAGACGGAGCCCCAGGCGAGCCTCTCTCACGAAGCGCGACGCGAGAACATCCGCGGGGCCTTCCGACTTGCAAAATTTCCCCCGTGCGCTAGTATTCTCATAGTAGACGACGTCTGCACCACCGGCGCGACGCTGAGTGAGTGCGCACAAGTGCTCATGGAGAGTGGGATCGCAAGAGTCTACGGCCTGACCGTTGCACGAGTAGCTCAGAAAAATATCGAGCGCACGGAGGACGCATGAACGTGCAGAGCATCGTGCTCAGTGAATATCAGTCCAATTGCTATGTTGTCACCGTGGGCGACGTCGGCGTCGTCATCGACCCTGGGGATGACGACCCTGCACTCCTCGACGTGATAGGGAACTCAAAAATTCTCTACGTTCTGAATACGCACTGTCATCCGGATCACATTGGCGGCGATGACTTTGTGCGGCGACATTGCGGGGCCAAGGTGCTCTTCCATCCTGATGACCGACCAATCTTCGAGTTCTTTATGGGCAAGAGAGTCGAGCCTGATGGGTTTCTCTACGACGGACAGATTCTCGAAGTCAATGGGCTAGCTTTTGAGGTGCTGCATACGCCGGGGCATTCCCCGGGAAGCGTTGTTTTTAAGGTCGAGAGCGAGAGAGCTCTCTTCACGGGGGACTTGCTCTTTGCGGGAAGCATCGGGCGCATAGATTTCCCCGGTAGTGATCCACAGCAGATGATCCGCTCGCTCAAGAGAATCTTAGCACTTGCGGGGGATTACACAATCTATTCTGGGCATGGTCCGGCGACGAAACTCTCCGTCGAGCGCTGGACGAACCCGTTCCTCCAAGATTTAGAGAGCTTGGTCGGAGGGCTATAATGGCTCATCGGGACGAAATTGAGCTTATTCGAGAGCGCGCTGATATGCTAGAAATTGTGTCACGCTATGTCAATCTCAAAAAAGCCGGGAAAAACTATATCGGCTTGTGTCCCTTCCATCAAGACAAGACGCCAAGCTTTACCGTCAACCCTGATAAAAAGCTCTTTCACTGTTTTGGCTGTAACGAGGGCGGGGATATCTTTCAGTTCGTGATGAAGATCGAGCGCATTGATTTTTCAGAGGTGCTAGCGCGTCTCGCAGCCCAAACGGGAGTCCCTATCCGGCGCGAGCGCGCTTCGCCATTACAGAAACTCAAAGAGCTCAATGAGCGCGTCTGCGTCTACTTTCAGACGAACTTAGTTAGCCCCGCTGGCCAGCGCGCACGAGAATATCTGAAGCAGCGCGGTTTTTCTAAAGAAATCATAGAAAGATTCAGACTCGGCTATGCCTTGCCACGCTGGGATGACCTCGTGAAGAAATTCTCTAGTGAAGCCGAGACACTGGAGACGTTGGGCTTAGCACTGCGCAGCAAAGACGGCGCATTCTATGATCGCTTCCGGGATCGCGTGATCTTCCCCATTTGGTCACCTGTAGGAGAGATCATCGGTTTTGCCGGACGAACCCTCGGCGAGGAAGAGCCAAAGTATCTCAATACCCCGAATACCCCGCTCTTTGAGAAGGGCTCAGCGCTCTACGGGCTGAACTTCGCACGGCACGCCGCCCGCGATTCCCAAACGCTTGTGATCGTCGAGGGCTACACAGATGTCATCAGCACACATCAAGTGGGGGTCGAGAACGTCGTTGCCGGTATGGGAACAGCCCTCACTGTCAATCAGGCCCAGTTGATCAGGCGCTATGCTTCTAGGGTGATCCTAGCGTACGATCGTGATGCAGCGGGGCGGGCCGCGACCCTGCGTGGCATGGCCAGTTTGCAAAACGCTGCGCTCGACGTCTCCGTAGCCATACTGCCTATCGATCATGACCCTGATAGCTTTGTACGCACTTACGGGCGCGACGCTTTTCTTCAGATCCTTCAGAGAGCCATCTCGTTTCATGAGTTCTATTTACAGAGTCTTTTGGAGGATCACCCTGTAGGGACGGTGGCAGGCAAAGAGAAGATCTTGCAGAATGTGAGAGAGTTCTTGTCGACGCTGGCTAGCGTGGCCGTGCGCTATGAGATCATTCGGGAACTGGGACGGGTGCTCAACTTACCCGAGGAAGAGGTCGCTCGGGCCGTGAAATCAGGAAGACGAGTGGGTATAATGGCCGCGCCTGGTGTGGGGGAATCTGCTTGGGGACCGGAAGAGCATGTGCTCTACTTTGTGCTCCAAGGGGATTTACCCGTGAGCCAGCTGCGCGCTCAGCTGGACATCCGGGGCTTTATGCGGTATCCTGAGATCGCTCAGGTGCTGTGGGAACTGGGTGATGAGTGGACGGTTGACCAGGTACTCGATCGCTTGTCGGCTGAGGATCAAGGAGTAGTTCGGCGGCTTCTGCTCAGTCAGCCACCGTGGCACGAGAGCGATCGAGTGCAGGCTCTGGAGGAAGCCCTGGCGCGGATGCGCCGGGAACAGATCGCAAGACGGTTAGCGCGGTTGCGTGAAGAGGTGCGAGCAGCCGAGCAAGCCGGGGATCGCGAGCGGGTATGGCAGCTCCAAGAAGAGCTCGTGCAACTTCTCCATGGGGGAAGGAGGTAGTGTGAGCACCAGAGGGTTGGAGCAGGAATTCGGGTCCAACGGCATGCCGGACGATGCGACTATCTATGACATCCCCGAGCTCACTGAAGAGGAGCTCGAGGAGCAGTTCGAAGAGGAAGCCGATGAAGAGCTCGAAGAAGAGGGCGAGGCGCTCGAGGGGGAAGCCGAACACGATCCGGTCAAGATGTATCTGCAAGAGATCGGTCGAGTCAGCTTGCTCTCTCGCGAGCAAGAGGTCGAGCTTGCCAGCCGGGTCATGGCCGGGGAGAAGTGGGCTCGCAATCAGCTGATCGTCGCGAATTTGCGCTTGGTCGTCTCCATTGCCAAACGATACATGGGGCGTGGGCTCTCATTCTTGGATCTCATTCAAGAGGGCAATCTGGGGCTGATGCGTGCCGTCGAAAAGTTCGATTACACCAAAGGCTATAAATTCAGTACGTATGCGACGTGGTGGATCCGCCAAGCGATCACTCGCGCGATTGCTGATCAGTCACGGACGATTCGCATCCCCGTGCACATGATCGAGACGGTGCGCGAGCTCCAGCGCCTTAAGAAAGAACACGTGCAAGAACATGGGGCAGCCCCAGATCTCGAAGCGCTCTCTACAGAGTTGGGCATCCCGCAAGAGAAGATCAAGCAGGTCGAAAACGTCTCGCAGTACACGACGTCACTAGAGCGCCCCATCGGTGAGGACGAAGAAGATACTCTAGGCGACTTTATAGAAGACAAGAAAGCGCTCTCTCCGACGAAAGAGACCTATCGGATGTTCTTGGTCGAAGAACTTGATAAGGCGCTCAACCAATTGACTGACCGCGAGAAGGAGATCTTAAAGCTGCGCTACGGGCTCGAAGACGGGCATCCGCGCACGCTCAAGGACGTCGCTAGGGTCTTTAATATTACGCGCGAGCGGGTGCGCCAGATCGAGATCAAAGCGTTAGAGAAACTCAAACATCCAACGCGCAAAGAAGAGCTACAAAAATTCCGACAGCTCTTGCTCAGTGAAGAATGAGCGCTCTGTACTGATCTTAGGGCCGACGGCTGTCGGCAAATCGGAGCTTGCCGTTGCGCTCGCTGTACGCCTTAACGGCGAGATCGTTTCTGCTGATGCCCGCGCGATCTATAAAGACTTAAACATCGGGACGGCCAAGCCCCCCGCTCATCTGCGAGAGAAAGTTCCGCACCATCTCATAGACTTTTTAGATCCCACCGAGCACTACGATGTGATGCGATTCCGCCGCGATGTGCTCACAGCAATAGAGGAGATTCGTGCTCGCGGGAAGGTGCCCATCGTCGTGGGCGGGAGCACGCTCTATATCTCGGCGCTCACGGGGACGTTCTTCGCCGGGCCGAAAGCCGATCCCCAGATACGCCGACGCTTAGAAGCTGAGCCTCAAGAGAGATTGCGCAAGCGCTTAGAAGAGATCGACCCCGAAGCCGCGCAGCACATCCATCACAATGATAAAGTGCGCACGGTGCGGGCATTAGAAGTCTATGAGCTGACGGGAGTCCCCATCTCGCGCTGGCACAAAGAATCGAAAGTCCCGTTCCCGTATAAATTTACGAAGATCGGGCTCACACTCGATAGAAAGATTCTCTATGAGCGCATCAACGCTAGAGTCGATCAGATGCTCGCTGCAGGACTTTTAGAAGAAGCAAAAATCTTGAAAGCCAAGCTCACGCCAGAGGTGCCCGCGTACCGAACGATTGGGTACGAAGAACTTTTCGAATATCTTGATGGGAAGATCTCGTATGACGAAGCCGTGAGACTCATCAAGAAGCACACACGGGAGTACGCTAAGCGTCAATTCATCTATTTCAAGCGTGAGCCGGACGTCCATTGGCTAGACGTGACAGAAAAATCCCCCGAAGAAGTTCTTGAGGAAGTCTTAGCGATTTTGCAAGAGCTGGGCTACCCGACGTAAGATCTCTCGTGCGACCTCGTGTTTGGGCAAGCACGGTAGCGTTTCGCTCTTTCCGTCGCGATAGAGCAGCGTGACGATATTGGTCTCGACTTCTGGACCGGCCCCCGGCGCCGTGATGTCGTTAGCGACGACAATATCTAAATTTTTCTCGTTGAGTTTCTCATGTGCGTGCTCCAAGAGCTTTTCGGTTTCGGCGGCAAAGCCCACTAAAATTTGGTCTCTCTTCTTGCGCTGGCCTAGCTCGGAGAGAATATCTGGGGTCTTCTCCAAGACAAGAGTGAGTTCACGAGTGCCGGACTTTTTGAGCTTCTGCGCAAAGATTTTTTTCGGGCGCCAGTCGGCGACCGCGGCGGCCATCAAAATCAGATCGAACTGGGCAAAGCGCTTCAAGATAGCGTCTTTCATCTCTTCAGCGCTCTCGATTCTGACAAACTCTACGCCCGCAGGCGGTGCCAATTGCGTCGGCCCGCTGATCAGACAAACCGAATCTGCGCCGAAATTGCGCGCTTGCTCCGCGAGCGCGTAGCCCATCTTCCCCGAACTCTTATTGGTAATACAGCGCATGGGGTCGAGCATCTCGCGCGTCGGCCCTGCTGTTACCAACACGCGATGCCCCCTCAAAAGAGCGCGCTCAAAGAGAATATCTTCAATCGCTGTGAGAATCTTCTCCTCAGAGGGAAAGCGCCCGATGCCCTCGCGCCCACTTGCTAAGCGCCCCATCTCCGGCTCCAGAAAGCGATAGCCCAGCTCCGTGAGCTTTCGCTTGTTCTCTTGAAAGACGGGATTGGTGTACATGTGGGATTCCATCGCTGGGACTACTAAGACGGGGGCGCGCGTCGCGGCGAGCGTCGTCGTGAGGAGATCGTCAGCGATCCCGTGCGCCAGTTTCCCGATAATATTGTACGTTGCGGGCATCAGCACAAAGAGATCAGCATTATACGCGAGTTCGACATGCGCCAACGGCTCGTCCCAGAGATCCGTGAGTGCTTTGTGATGGGAAAGCGACTCGAACGTCAGGGGCGTGACGAACTCGCACGCCGCGCGAGTCATGACTACCGTGACAGTAGCGCCGGCTTGGGTGAGCTTGCTCACAACAGACGCAGCTTTATACGCGGCGATGCCGCCACAGATGCCCGCGATGATCTTCTTCCCTGCCAGCGTGTTCATTCGTTAGCGCCGCGTGCGCCACAGATTGCGCATCCCCGTGAGAAATTCCGGAACGATTTTCTTGGAGAACCTCGGCCAGATCACCACGACGACGAAGAGCAGCCATCCGATAAGCAGCGCCCCGTACTGCGGCACTTGCGTTACCGCGACCAGAAGCATCCCAAAGTACGGAGGCACTTGCACAGCCCAGCGCAGGTGCAACGCCTTGAAATACCATAACGCCAGGGCCACAAGAGCGATATAGCCAAGTGCAACCGCAGGCGAGATAAAGCCTGTCAACGCCAGATAGCACCAACATCCGAACGAGAGCGCCATGTCCGCTGTCAGATCGTGATCGCTCATGAACGTATGGATCTGGCGCGGATCGCGACGCGCTATCGCCCCGTCGATAAGATCAGTCACCCAAGCCAACCCCAGGGTGAGCATAGCCGCCTCTAGACTATTCTTTTGCAATCCTAGCCAAATCAGATAGAGTCCGCAGAAGAACCGTGATGCTGTTAGCAAGTCGGCGAGGGTCTTAGCGTGCATCGTGCTTACCACCTCCCCCATGTACTATAGCTGAGTCTGCTTTTTTTGGCAAATAGCTCTGCCCTAGTCTGGGAAAGAGAGAGCCGGTGGTGAGGTCCTCCGCCGATACTCCTTGAGGGCCAGCTTGAGCGTATCGAGTGAGAGCATAGCGCAGCGGGGGCGTGTCATCACCACTTCTCGCCCCAAGAGTTCCATCAGATCATCGGGGCTCATCGCTTCAGCGTCAGAGATGGTTTTGCCCTTGAGCTTTTCGGTGAGAATGGAGACCGAGGCTTGACTGATAGAGCAGCCTTCCCCTTCGAAAGAAATGTCTGTGATGCGGCCTTGGGCGTCTATTTTCAGATAGAGCGTAACGACATCGCCGCAGCCGGGGTTACCCCAGCTCATCTGGGCGTCGGGATTTTCGATCTTGCCCCGGTTGCGCGGGTTCTCGTAGTGATCTAAGAGAAATTCGATCTGGGCTTGACGATCCACTGTTACGGCTCGGCTCCCTTCTTGATCGGCACATTCACTAAGTTGCCCCACTCGGTCCACGAGCCGTCGTAGTTCTTCACCGTGGGATAGCCCAACAGATACGTCAGAACAAACCAGGTGTGCGAGCTGCGCTCGCCAATCCTGCAATAGGCGATTACGTTCTTGTCCGGCGTAATCCCATAGGCTTCGTAAAGCTTCTTCAGTTCTTCTAGGGATTTGAAAGTGCTGTCTTCGGGGTTGACAGCTTGGGCCCAGGGGACATTAAGAGCTCCGGGAATATGCCCACCTCGCTGAGCTCCTTCCTGAGGGTATTCCGGCATATGGATCAGCTCACCCGTGTACTCTTTGGGTGAGCGAACATCAACGAGCACACAGTCTTTGCGATTCAAGCTGGCCAAGATCTCGTCCCGGAAGGCGCGAACAGCAGAATCCGGCTCTTGGGCACGATAGACAACCTTGGGGTAGCTGGGCACGTCCGTGGTGAGCGGGCGCTTCTCGTCAATCCATTTCTTGCGTCCGCCGTTCATGATTTTGAGCTTTTTGTCGTCATGCCCGAAGTAGCGAAAGAGCCAGAACGAGTACGCCGCGTACCAGTTGTGCTTGTCGCCGTAGAAGACGACGGTCGTGTCGTTGGAGATGCCGCGCTCGCTCATGAGTTTTTCAAACTGCTCTTTGGTGAGAAAGTCGCGCTTGAGGGGGTGCTGCAAATCCGTGAACCAATCGATCTTGACCGCACCGGGGATGTGGCCTTGCTCGTAGAGCAACACATCTTCATCAGACTCGACGATGCGCACAGTAGGGTCGTTTAAGTGCTCCGCGACCCAGCTGGTTTCAACCAAGACGTCAGGGCGTGCGTATCCCATACCATCGCCTCCTGTCACACGGCACAGGGTAAGTATAAAAAATCGGACTAATTTTGTCAAGTTTTTAGATCACAAAAAACATAGGGAAAATCTTAGGCCTTCCCGTGATTCTAAAAGACCCCCTTAACTAATCCACCGTCAACTTGGATGACTGTCCCGGTGATGTAGCGCGCGTTCTCTGACGCGAGGAACGCTACAAGGTCGGCGAGCTCTTCAGGCTGGCCCATCCGCCCCATCGGGATGTCTTTCGTCCAAAAACGCCGCGCTTCTTCAATATTCCCTGACGCGCGGAGCAATTGCTCCATACGATCTGTCTGCGTTGGCCCAGGGCAGACCGTATTGACCGTGATCTTGAAGGGTGCAAGCTCATTAGACAAGCTCTTAGCTAACCCCACGACAGCTAGGCGCAGCGAGTTCGAGAGTATCAGATTATCAAGGGGCTGTTTCACGGACACAGAGGCGATGTTGATGATCCGTCCGCTGCCGCGCTTGTGCATATGGGGGATGGCTTCACGGCACAGGCGTACCACGCTCATGAGCGTGAGCTGGAAGGCTTGCTCCCAATGGGAGTCCTCAAAAGCGAAAAAGTTCCCCGGCGGCGGTCCCCCAGCGTTGGTGACGAGCACGTCCAGACCACCAAATCTCCTGACTGTCTCGGATACAAGATATTTGATGTCTTCAGGGCACGTGACGTCGGCGCGGATGGGGAGAACCTCCGTATTCGTCAGCGAACTGATCTCCTGAGCCGTAGCCCGCAGCGTACTTTCATCACGGGCGCAGATCGCTACTCTCATGCCCTCACGAGCTAATCTGAAAGCGACAGCTTTCCCTAAGCCCTTGCTAGCTGCAGCGACAATCCCAATCTTGTTTGAAAGCCCTAGATCCATTATCTATCTACCTCCAGAACTGTGAAGCTATTTTACCCCACAGGGTCATATATCCCCACCCAAGGCTTGCTGCCCCCTCACCCCCCTTGCTACAATACGATTATTGCAATTGGGGAGCAATGAAGCCATCGTCGGTGTTGATCTGGGGCGTATTGGGCTGCGCGCTCGTTGTTATCTCATTCGCATCGATCTGGATTCGCTGGGCTGATGCCCCGTCGATTTCTATAGCCGTCTATCGCGTCGGCCTCGCAGCGCTCATCCTCACGCCGATAGCGTTGAGCACGCGTCGCCCTCAACTCCAGGCTCTCACACGCAGCGATCTGCGCTACGCACTGTTGGGTGGAGTCTGCTTAGCGTTGCACTTTATCTTTTGGATCAGCTCGCTGGAGTTCACTTCGGTTGCCAGCTCTGTGGTCTTAGTGACGACCAACCCGATCTTCGTCGCCCTAGGGTCGCGTTTTTTGCTGAAGGAATCTGTCCCATTGGGCTTAATCACAGGGATTGCGATCTCGCTCATGGGCGGGGTGTTGATTGGCTACGGGGATTTTCTCGCTGGGCCAAATGTTCTGCTCGGCGACGGGCTAGCGCTGCTGGGAGCCGTGATGGCGTCGACGTATCTCCTCGTAGGCCGGCGATTACGAGCGCACACCGATCTGCTAACGTATATTTTCCTTGTCTACGGCGCCGCAGCGATTGTGTTGCTTATAACAGCCTTGCTGCTCCAGCAGCCTCTGCTGGGCTTCCCCCAAGAGACGTATCTCTGGCTAGTTTTGCTAGCTCTCGGCCCGCAGCTCATCGGGCACACGAGCTTCAACTGGGCATTAAAGCATCTGCCCGCCAGCGCCGTTGCCGTCATCATCCTGGGCGAACCGGTAGGTTCGACCGTGCTCGCGTATCTTTTGCTCAACGAGCCCATTACGCTCCTCAAGGCCGTCGGCGGGATTTTAATCTTACTCGGAATCTACCTGAGCAGCCGGCGTTAGCGACCGCGCAAGAATTTGAGGATCTCTTCTGTAGTTCTGTCGTTGGGCGCCCCGATGTTGAAGATGATCGTCACGTGATCCCTGTTGGGGATCTCGACGAGCGTTGCCTCGTTCTCATATTGTCTTAGCCGAGAGAGCAACTGGTGGGCTTGCGCACCAAAGCCGGGGAAGTCAAACTGCGCATAGAGAATGAGAAACGGTGGCTTGCTCGGACCCACGTGGGTGATGGGAGAGGCATCGCGTCGCACCTGGGGATCGGTCCCAAAGACGACTCGGTAGACGTTAATTGGGGCAGGCGGTTCTATGGTCACGTCGTAGATGCCGCTGATGGGGATTGCACCCTTGATCGCTGCCAGCGTCAGCCCATGCGCCTGAAGGTACTTCTCATCGAGAGCCAACAGAGCCGTCAGATGTCCACCCGATGAATGCCCCATCACGAAGATCTTCTCGGCGTTGCCCCCATACCGAGCGATATGTTTATGCACCCAAACAAACGCGCGCGCCACGTCTTCAATATGCGCCGGATGCTGGACCTGCGGGCTTAACCGATAATTGATCACAGCCGTCACAAAGCCCTGCTCGGCAAACGCGCGCCCAATCAACGAGTAGAGATTCTTGTCGCCTGAACTCCAGGCGCCCCCATGCACGAAGATCAACACCGGGGCATCCTTCAGCCCTTGAGGAACGAACAGATCGAGCCGATGCTTGATCGGATGCGCATCGGGGCCATCATAGTACGCTATATCCGTATAGACTTGGAACGAATACGGCGGTGGCGGCTGGGCTGATCCTAAGCTCACTCCGGCCAATATGACAACGACAAGCATATAGAGAATCGTGCGCATAGCTCCTCCTTAACTATGTTAATCGGTCTTGACAGCTTCGGCTTCAGCAAACTGCAGCGTGTAGAGCGCGTGGTAGAGCCCTTTGCGAGCCAAGAGTTCTTCATGAGTGCCTTGCTCCACAACGACGCCCCTGTGCAGCACGATGATCTTATCAGATTCTCGAATCGTCGAGAGCCGGTGGGCGATAGTTATTGAAGTGCGCCCGCGCAAGATCTTCTTCAGCGACTCTTGGATGAGACTCTCTGTTTGAGAGTCGATATTCGCTGTCGCTTCGTCGAGAATAAGAATCTTCGGATCAAAGGCGACGGCGCGAGCGAATGCTAATAATTGGCGCTGCCCAACAGAGAGCGTCGCGCCACGCTCCTTGACTTCAGCATGGTAGCTATCAGGAAGCTGCTCAATGAACGAGCTGGCTTGCACGAAGCGCGCGGCTTCGATAGCCCGTTCTTTGGGAATTCTCTCGCTCTGCAGCGTGATGTTGCCCAACACATCCCCAGAGAAGAGAAAGACGTCTTGGAGGACAACAGCGAGCTGAGAGCGTAAGAAGTGTATATCGAGCTCGCGAATATCGACGCCGTCTAAGAGTATCTGGCCCTTCTGGATGTCGTAGAGTCGCGTTAAGAGACTGATAATCGTTGTCTTGCCCGACCCTGTGGGGCCGACAACAGCCACGCGCTCCCCGGGTCTTACAGTAAATGAGACCCCTTTCAAGACCCAGTCCTCGTCCTCATACGCAAACCAGACGTCGCGAAATTCTATGGCGCCTTCGATCTTGGGTAATATACGGCCCTTGCCACGATCTTCGGGCTTCTCGTCCAAGAGCAGAAAAATTCTCTCTGCCGAGGCCATCGCGCTCTGTAAGATATTATATTTCTCTGCGAGATCTCTGATCGGGGCAAAGAGCATCTCGACGTAGTTCAAGAACGCGACCAAACTCCCTAAGGTGAAGACGCCCTGCACGACACCCCCGCCGCCGTACCAGATAATTAAAGCGACAGCGATAGCGCTCATCATGTGAATGATGGGCTGATAAATAGCGAAGACCATGAGCTGGCGCATGTTCGCTTCAAACTCTTCTTGGTTAATGGACTGAAATGTTTTGTAACTGCGCGATTCTTGGGCGAAGAGCTGAATAATCCTCATCCCGGAGATGCTCTCTTGCATATACGCGTTGAGCTTCGCTAACTTTCGGCGAAAATCGCGATAAGCGTCTCTGGCGCGCTTGCGAAACTCCCACGTTGCATACGCAATCACGGGCGCAAGCACTAAGATAAGCAAGCCCAAGCGCCAATTGAGCTGAAGCATAATAACAAAGATTCCCAACACTAAGAAGACGTCTTTGAAGAGATAGACGAGCACCGAGGCGTACATCTCATTGATGGCGGCGACGTCGTTGGTCGCGCGCGTCACGAGTCGTCCCACGGGATTTTTATCGAAGAACTTCGTGGGTAACTTCATTAAGTGATCAAAGATTTGGGTGCGCATGTCCTGCATGATCTTCTGCCCACTGAGCTGCAACAGATAGACTTGGGCGAAGCTCGCGAAGAGTCTGACGACAAGAATGCCCACAAAGAGCGCGGCCAGCGGATAGAGTCCGCTGAGCAATCCCGGACGGATGTAGCGATCTATAGCGATCTTGGTGATGTACGGCAGAGCAAGCTCGCACAGCGTGATGATCCCAATCAGCCCCAAACACATCGCGAAGAGCTTCTTGTACGGCCTCACATAGACAAGCAAGCGGCGCATCAGCGCTGAGTCATACGCTGCACCGAGTTTCTCTTCTTCCCAATGATAGGTCATAGCCGAACAGCCTCCTCGGCTTGCTGCAGCTCATAGAGCCGCGCATAGATGCCGTCGAGCGCTAAGAGCTCTTCGTGGCGTCCGCGCTCGACGATCCGTCCTTGATCGAAGACCAAGATGAGATCAGAGTCTTGCACAGCTGAGATGCGATGCGCGATCACGATCGCTGTCTTGGAACGCATAAGATCGTTGAGATTGCGCAAGATCTCTTCTTCTTTTTCGGCGTCCACGGCCGAGAGTGCGTCGTCTAAGATCAAGATTCTCGGGTTCATCAAGAGAGCGCGGGCGAGCGCTACACGCTGCTTCTGGCCTCCTGATAAGCTGACGCCACGCTCGCCGACCATGGTCTCCAAGCCGTTGGGAAACTCTAAAATTTCATCATAGATGCCAGCGAGCTTCGCAGCTTCTACGATCTCGCGCTCAGAAGCTGTGGGCCTTCCAAACGCAATATTTTCACGAATCGTCGTCGAGAAGAGAAACGGGTCTTGCGGAACTATCGCGATCTCGCGACGTAGATCGCTCAAGCGGATTGTGCGCACATCTATGCCCCCAATAAAGAGCGTTTGTTCTGGCGGATCGAAGACCCTGAGCAATAAATGCACGAGCGTGCTCTTGCCGGAGCCGGTCAGCCCGATAATTCCTAATCTTTGCCCCTCTTCAACAGAGAACGAGACGTCGCGCAAGACGGGATGTCCGTTGGCGCTCGGCTCAGCGGCGGGATAGCTGAACGTCAAGTGCTTACACTCAATAGAAGAGCGTTTGGGGAAGTGCACAGCCTCAGGAGCGTCAACGATCTCTGGTTCGGTCTTGAGAATCTTTTCGATGCGCTCCATAGACGCTGCGCCGCGCTGCATAAGATTTATGACAAACCCTAGCGCCATCATGGGCCAGGTGAGCATCCCCAAGTACGACGTGAACGCGACAAAATCGCCTAAGCTGATTGCTCCGGAGATGACTTTCTGGCCGCCTACGAGCAAGACGATAGCGCTAGAGAGTCCGGCCAAAAGCGCGATCATCGGCTCAAAGACGCCCTGCACGCGCACCAAGCTCAAGTTCTTCTGAATGAAGAACTCATTAGTGCGCCCGAAGTCTTTGGAGAACCCAGCTTCTTGGGCGAAGCTTTTGATGACGCGCACCCCAGAGATCGCCTCGCGAACTTTTTCAGTCAAGACTGAAAACGCTTCTTGAACGGCCATGAAGCGCCTATGGATCATGCGTCCCACAACGACGACGAAGACCGTCACCAACGGCAAGGGCGTGAACGCATACAGAACGAGCTGCCAGTTGATGGAGAGCATGGCGGCGAGTGAGAACGAGACCATGATGATCGCGTCAGCGAGCGCCAAAATCCCCATGCCGCAGGCGAACTGCACGGCTTCGACATCGTTGGTCGCGTGGGCCATCAAGTCTCCGGTCTTGGTGTTAGCAAAAAAGTTCGCTGAGAGCTTGACTAAGTGCGCGTAGAGCCGGTCGCGCAGATCGCGCCGGATCATGCGCGATGCCCCAAAGATAAAGTATCTCCAGAAGAAGCGGAAGATCGCAACAACGAGCGCAATCCCCAAGATATACCCAGCAAAGAGCGCGAGCTGTGCTGTGCCCGTTTGCGCGAGCTGATCAACCGCTGTGCGAATGATCAAGGGCACGATGAGCTGAGCACCGTCAACAATGAAGAGCGCCACTAGCCCTAGGAAGATGCGCACCCTATAGAGCCAAAGATACTGAAAGATTCCGCGCATAGTGGCTTAAAGCTACACCAGCTCCAGAAAGAGCAGCTTCGGGTTCTCCAGATAGCTAATAATTTTCTTGCAGAAGCGCGCCCCTACGTCACCGTCTATCAGACGATGGTCGAACGAGAGCGATACGTACATAATCTCTCGAATCACGATCTGGTTGTCTTTGACGACCGGTCGCTTCTTGATCTCGTGGATCCCCAAGATCGCGACCTCAGGGTAGTTAATGATGGGCGTGGCGAAAAGCCCACCCAGAGCACCTAAGCTCGTGATGGTGAACGTGCCTCCTTGGATATCTTGAAGAGCGATCTTGCCCTCACGAGCGGCCTTCGCAAGGCGCTCGATCTCCGCAGCGATCTCTAATAAACTCTTTCTGTCGGCATCTTTGACAACTGGGACGATTAAGCCGTCGTCGGTCGCTGTGGCGATCCCAATGTTATAGTATTTTTTCAGGACGATCTCGCCTGTAGTCTCGTCGAGCGAGGCGTTGAGCATGGGCATCTCTTTGAGAGCAGCGACACTCGCTTTGACAATGAACGGCAAATATGTGAGCTTAACGCCCTTCTGCTCCGCTAACGGCTTCATCTGCTCGCGCAGCTGAATCAGTTCGGTCATATCGACTTCATCAACATAAGTGAAGTGCGCCGCGGTCGTCTTAGACTTGTGCATGTGCTCGACGATTCTCTTGCGAATCCCTCGTAAGGGAATGCGCTCCTCGCGCCTGTCTGTGGCGACAGCGCTTGGCGCGAACGCTGGAGCAGTCGGCTTTGGAGCAGGAGCAGGCGGCGGAGGCGCGGTGCGCGCAGCAGCGAATCGGCGCACGTCTTCATCAGTGACACGACCACCGGGGCCAGTGCCTTGTACTTGTGAAATATCTATCCCAAGCTCGCGTGCAAGCTTGCGCGTCGCTGGCGTTGCTAATACACGCTGCGCTGGAGCTGCTGTTGGGGATGGCGGCGGAGGTGGCGCTGTGATGGCTGTTGCTGCCGCCGTAGCTACTGCAGCGACAGGCTCTGGTTCAGGTCTGGGCTGGGGCGCCGTTGGCACAGTGACAGCCTCGCGTTTTGGTTCGGGCTTGACCTCTCCGACTTCTTCAATAATAACGAGCACAGAGCCGACTTTGACGACCTCGCCCTCTTTGGCATTGAGTTTGAGAATCTTTCCGGCGCGCGGCGCGGGAATCTCAACTGTTGCTTTATCGGTCATCACTTCGACCATCGGCTGGTCTTCGCGGACGAAGTCCCCTTCTTTCACAAGCCATTTGACAATTTCACCTTCGTGAATGCCTTCGCCGATGTCGGGCAATTTGAACTCAAAGGGCATCGCGACACTCCTTCTCACAGAGATATTGCTATAGATTGTAAAGAGTCGGTGCGCGTTCTGCCACTCTCCCTTTACCTTCCTAGGGCAAGCTGGATGATCCATCCATTGAAGTTGTCAGGGGGCCCCTTAAGCGCGCGGCCCTCTTGATCCCACGCGCCGTTATCAAATGTCAGGGTATAGCCCACGGAGAGCATGAGTCTGATCGTAACGGGTTTGTCTAGCTTGAATGTGAGCAAGGGGAATCGCACGCCCAGCTGCGGGCTGACGGTGAAGAACCAACGTGTAAAGAAAGCCCCTGCAGGGCTGCTGAGGGCTTCAGCGAAGCTCGCAGGACGATGATCGAGTACCGCGAGGCTTGCGATCCCCACCCCTACCGCGAGGCTGACGAATGAATCCCAAGGAAGCTTCGGGAGAGCGCGCTCCCCTAAGCCACCAAACCACCACAGGTTCAGCCTGGTGAGCTTCTCGTCGCTCTTAGCCGTAGCAGCGCTGTGCCAATTAGCGATCTTGAGGCTCCACCCTCTCAACACGATCGTATTCTGACCACCCCAGATAAAACAGCTCTCCGGCAGTGTAGGGTACCCTTGAGCCTGCAAGAGCTGATTGAGCTCAGACACCTTCCAGAAAACCCAGCCGACGTGCGGTGTGCTCTGGCTGCGCAGTTGCTCTTCCTGGCCTACTGCGCCGCATGCCCAGCCAACGACCACTAGAAAGACAAGCATGAGACCACGCGCCATAGCAACCTCCTGAAAGTTAGAGATTTTCGATCTGCACCGGCTCGACAGAATCGGCGATCTCAAACCCGAAGACTTTCGCGTAAAAGTACAGCTCGGCCTCGAGCGATCTCTTGATATTTTCAGCTTTGCGGAAGCCGTGCTGCTCCCCTTCAAACGCAATATACGCCACAGGAATGCCCTTCTTGCGCAAAGCGTCGACCATCATTTCAGACTGACTTGGCGGCACGACCCTGTCTTCTAGGCCCTGAAAGAAGATCACGGGACAAGAAATCTTCTCAGCAAAGTGAATCGGCGAGCGCGCATAGTACAGATCGCGCCGCTCGGGATACGGCCCAATGAGACTGCGATTGTAGCGCGACTCGAACTTGTGCGTGTCTTTATCGAGCGCTTCAAGGTCACTGACGCCGAAGTAGCTCGCCCCGGCTTTGAAGAACTTTCTGAAGGTGAGAGCGCAAAGCGTTGTGTACCCGCCGGCGCTGCCCCCACGAATCGCGATGCGCTCGCCGTCCACAAGCCCTTGACTCACTAAATACTTTGCAACGTTGACGCAGTCGTCCACGTCGACAACGCCCCACTGGCCCTTCAGTCGCTCTCGATATTCTCGCCCGTAGCCAGTGCTGCCTCCGTAGTTGACGTCGACAACAGCAAAGCCACGGCTCGTCCAGAACTGAACCTCTAATTTAAGAGTAGACGTCGTAGCGCTCGTCGGTCCGCCGTGGCTCAACACTAATAACGGGGGCTGCTCACCAGATGGGGCTTGGAAGTCTTTGTTCTTTGGAGGATAGAAGAACGCATGGGCAGTCTTATTGCCCTCGGTGGGGAACTCGATGGGCTGCGCAAATGAGAGATAGCCTTCATCGAAGCTGAGATCGCTGGAGCGCCGCAGCACTTCAAAGCTCTTCGTCTTGGAATCGAGGCGCACAATCGAGAGCATCTCTGTTGGAGAGCCGCCGCGAAAGACTATCGACTGAGCATTCGCGCGCACGTAGCTGATCTCTGTATATGGCGTCTCGATGGGATCGAGCTTCTTTGTGCCAGTATCTAGACGTGCTAAGCGCCAGATCCCGTTCTGCGTATAGGCGCAGACGATCTCGCGCTCGGAGAGGAACGCATAGGTAGACATGCCGAAGACCCACTGGGGCTGGCCAAACTCGGCCTCCATCTTCGTGAGAGCTTCAATGCTTCCATCGCGCCAGCGATAGATGTTCCACCAGCCCGTTCTGTCCGAGACAAAGTAGAGCGTGCCATCGGGTGCCCATTCGGGCTGAAAGATAGATTCCGTTGGGCCTCCGGCGACTTTCTGAGCGTCTTTCACTGAGCCGTCATCAGCGATCTGTGCGACCCACAGCTCCGTGCCGTCCCAGGGCATATTCGGATGATTCCACGTCAGCCATGCAAGCTTCGAGCCGTCGGGGCTTAATCTCGGCGAAGCATAAAAGTCATTCCCAGATACAAGCACGGTGCCGCCGTCAGGATCGCCGTCGAGTTGTACGCTCACAATCGTATTGACAGCTTCACGTCCAGCAGCGGTGTGATCTTCGCGGACGCAGATCAAGCGATGGCGCTGAATGTCTACGATGGCGTCAGCATAGCGAAATTCTTTCGCAGGGGTGATGGGCTGCGGGGCAGCGCCGGGCTTTTGGACATAGAGTCGCTGATCTTTGAAGTTCGAGAAATAGACGGTGCCGTTGTGAACTAGAAAGTCGCCGCCGCCGTACTCATGCACAGTGGTGCGGACATAGAACGGGGACGGCGTGACGTCGCTCACTGTGGCGTCAATAGATCTCTTGACGATGACATATCGGCCGCCTTCGGCGGGGCGCGATTCCAGCCAATAAATATCTTCACCGTCGAGGACGACCTGCATCAAGCGCACCGCGCCGCGGGCGATTACGTCCGCCGTGATCGGTGACTTCCATGAACCGTACGGAGCGATTGTGGGCATAGAGCTTTCACCTCAATCCGAGTCTCAGGACCGCGCCGGCTCCCTTTTCTTGGGCATGAGAATATGAATTGCCTTCCCTAACGCAGCTTCGGCAGCTTCCATCAGGCCCTCCGGCAGCGTCGGATGCGGGTGGATACTGAGCGCAAGATCTTCGAGCGTCGCGCCCATCTCAATTGCCAAGACAGCTTCGCTGATCAACGTGGACGCCTCCGGCCCCACGATCTGCACGCCGAGCACGACTTTTGTCTCAGCGTCTGCGATGATCTTTATAAACCCATCTGTTTCGCCCAGCGTCAGCGCCCGCCCCAGCGCCGCAAACGGGAATTTTCCAGTTATAGTCTTGTAGCCCGCCTGCTGCGCTTCAGCTTCGCTCAGCCCGGCATAGGCGATCTCCGGGTCAGTGAAGATCACTGCGGGCACGGTCTGCCAATCTGCAGCGCTCGAAAGCCCGCAAATCGCTTCCGCCGCGACGATCCCCTCATGAGATGCTTTATGTGCGAGTAAGGGAGGACCGGCGACATCGCCAATTGCATAAATATGCGGGACGCTTGTGCGCATCTGCTTGTCCGTCTTGAGAAAACCCTTAGAATCAGGCTGCAGACCTAATCTTTCTAGACCCAGCTCCGGCAGCGTGTTCGGCTTGCGCCCCACGCTCACCAAGACTTTTTCGGCTTCGAGGCCCTTCTCACCCTCAGGAGTCTGAACCGTAAGTTGCGCGCCATCCTTGCCTTTCTTGAGTTCCTTGGCTTGAGATTTGAGATAGACGTCCATCTGCAGCTCTTTGACTTTGCGAGCGACCAACCGCACGAGCTCCGAGTCCGTGCCAGGCAAGAGATTGTCAAGCATCTCGACGACTGTGACTCTGCTGCCGAACTTTGCATAGACCATCCCCAGTTCCAGCCCAATATAGCCGCCCCCGATCACAATTAGCGATTCTGGGAGCTTTTTCAGCGCGAGCGCACCCGTCGAGTCAATGACAGTCTCGCCGTCGATCTCGAAGCCGGGGATCGTCATGGGCACGGACCCCGTCGCAATGATGCAGTCCTTGAACTCGATTGCTTGAGTGCCGTGCTCGCTCTCGACCAAGCACTTCTTCGGCGAGACGAACGTCGCCTTGCCCTTGATCACGGTGACGCCGTTGCCCTTACACAGTTGCTCAACACCCCCGGTCAGCTTTTTAACGACGCTTTCCTTCCAGGCCTGCAGACGTTCTAAATTTATTTGCACCTCTTTCGCGGAGATGCCGAACGCCTCTGCGTGCTTGATCTTCTCGTAGAGATATGCCGCGTAGATCAGTGCTTTGGAGGGGATGCAGCCGACGTTGAGGCAGACTCCGCCCAATTCGCCTTTCTCGACGAGCGTGACGTCCTTGCCCAACTGCGCGGCTCTGATGGCCGCGACGTAGCCTCCTGGCCCGCCGCCCACAACTAAGACTTCCGTACCCGTAGCGATCTCGCCGACGACCATAGAAAATCAACCCCTTTGTTTGAATCACAGGTTACACGGATACAGCAGTGCTTTCTGTGGTACTTCCGTGCCCTCCGTGATTCAAAAGCTCAACACTCTCTCAATGCCCTTCTTCACCCGCCCGGCATCGGGCAGATAGTACTGCTCCATCAAGAGATAGGGAATATGGGTATCATATCCCGTGACGCGCACCACGGGGGCTTGTAAATGCAAAAGCGCTCTCTCCGTGAGGAGCGCCGTCAGCTCCGAAGCCAAGCTGCACGTGCGCGGAGCTTCTTGGGCAATAACAACTCGACCTGTCTTGACTACAGAGCCGAGAACCGTCTCGATATCCAACGGCACGAGCGAGCGTAGATCGATCAGCTCGACGCTAACGCCCTCTAGTTGATCAAGGGCTTGCAGGCAGACTCTCACCATCGCGCCCCAGGAGATCACGGTGACGTCGGTGCCCTCACGGACAATATGAGCTTTGCCCAGGGGCACGGTGTAGTCGCCTTCGGGGACCTCTTGACGGAATGCGCGATAGAGTCTCTTTGGCTCGAAGAAGATGACGGGATCAGGGTCTCTGATTGCTGAGATCAGTAAGCCCTTAGCGTCGTAGGGATTGGATGGGATGACGACTTTTAAGCCTGGCGTATGAACGTAGTACGCTTCAGGGGCTTCAGAATGGTGTTCGAGAGCGCGGATGCCGCCGCCATAGGGCACACGAATGACTAGAGGGACGTGATAGCGCCCACGGGAGCGCCAGCGAATGCGCGCCGCATGTGAGACGATCTGATCGAACGCTGGGGGCAGAAAGCCATCAAATTGAATCTCAGCAACGGGCTTCAGCCCATTAATGGCCATCCCGATTGCCGTGCCCACAATCCCTGATTCTGCTAAGGGGGTGTCAATAGCGCGATCAGGCCCGAACTCTTGGTAGAGGCCTTCCGTAGCGCGAAAGACCCCGCCATTGACTCCAACGTCTTCTCCCATGACGATAACAGTTGGGTCACGACGCATCTCTGTCTTCAGCGCATCATTGATCGCTTGCACAAGCGTCATCTGTGGCATATGCCGTCACCCTCTCAATACTGCAAAACTGTCTGAATACCTCGCAGACACCGTCCCACATCAGGCAGATAGTAGTCTTCTAAGCGCGCCTGGGGAATGATAGCATCGGGGCTAGTCACGCGCTTAATGGGTGCTTGCAAGTACTCAAACGCTTTATCGTTGACTAACGCTGCTAATTCAGAACCAAACCCACACGCCCGCGGCGCCTCATGGAGGATTACGACCCGCCCAGTCTTTTTCACCGAGTTGATCACGGTCTCAACATCAAGTGGAACAAGGGTGCGCAGATCGATCACTTCGACGCTGACGTTCTGGGCCGCCATCTTCTCGGCAGCACTGAGAGCGATGGGTATCATTGCTCCCCAGGCGATCAGCGTGACGTGGGATCCCTCGCGAGCGATGCGAGCTTTGCCAATCGGCACAATATAGTCTTCTTCAGGGACCTCGGCGCGGAACGCGCGATAGAGCCTCTTGGGCTCTAGATAGATAACCGGGTCAGGATCTCGAATCGCGGCGATGAGCAGCCCTTTGGCATCGTAGGGGGTTGACGGAATGACGACTTTCAAGCCTGGCGTGTGCGCATAATATGCTTCGGGGCTTTCAGCGTGGTGCTCTGGGGCGCGGATGCCGCCGCCATAGGGGGCACGGATGACAATGGGCACATGGAAGCGTCCACGAGATCTCCAGCGGATGCGCGCCGCGTGCGAGATGATCTGATCAAACGCCGGGGGCATAAACCCATCAAACTGGATCTCCGCAACGGGCCTGAGCCCGTTGAGCGCCATGCCAATCGCCGTGCCGACGATCCCAGCTTCAGATAATGGGGTATCAATCGAGCGATCTGGCCCAAATTCTTGATATAGATTCTCCGTCGCGCGGAAGACTCCGCCGTTGACCCCAACGTCCTCGCCCAGCACGATGACTGAGGGATCTCGGCGCATCTCAGTTTTGAGGGCGTCGTTGATTGCTTGGACGATATTGAGTTGGGGCATGGTCACTCTTTCGGGAGGTCGCCGCCGTGCTCCGCAAGATATTCTTGGAGTTCTTGAAGCTGCTCTTTGAGATTCCACGGCATCTCGGCGTACATATACTGAAAGATATCTTCGACGTCGCGCTTGGGCAGGGCTTCGTATTGAGCGACAGCTTGCGCGATCTCGGCCTTGGCTTCTTCTACGAGCTTCGCTTCTTCTTGCTCACTCCACAGCCCCTGCTTTTCTAAATAAAGTCTCAAGCGCTTGATTGGGTCTTTTTGCTTCCACATCTCGACTTCTTCGGCAGGGCGATAGCGCGTCCAATCGTCCGCCGTCGTGTGGTGCGTCAAGCGATACGTTACGGCTTCAATCAGTGTTGGGCCCCCGCCGTTACGCGCCTTCTCAAGCGCATCGCGCGTTACTTTATAGACAGCGAAGACATCGTTGCCGTCGACTTGGACGCCCTCAAATCCGTAAGCGATAGCTTTCTGCGCGATGGTCTCAGAAGCTGTCTGTCTGGTGCGCGGCACGGAGATCGCATACTGATTATTCTGGCAGAAAAAGACCACAGGGGCTTTGAAGACCCCAGCAAAATTGAGCCCCTCGTGAAAGTCACCCTCAGATGTAGCTCCATCGCCAAAATATACAATAGTGCAGGATTTTTCACCCTTGATCTTGGCTGCCCACGCGGCCCCGGTGGCATGGAGAATTTGTGTCGCAATAGGGACAGAGATCATAAAGTTTCTAATGCCCTCGGGGATACGATTGCCCTCTTCACTGCCTCCCCAATAGGAGAAGAGCTGTGTCCAGCTTTGGCCGCGCATGGCCAACACAGCGTGCTCCCGATAGCTAGGGAAGACCCAGTCTTCGGGTTTCAGGGCATAGGCGCTACCGACTTGCGCAGCTTCTTGCCCTAGCAGGGGCGCATAGGTGCCCAGGCGCCCTTGTCTTTGGAGCGCCAAAGCGCGCTCATCAAAAGTCCGCGCCAGCACCATCCAGCGATAGAAGGCTTTAAAATCATGGGGTTTCAATCCCAGCTCGACGACGTCGTTGGGGTTAGCCATGCCGTCGGGCCCTAAAATTTGTACAAACGGCACAAGTGATTCACGTTGTACAGGGGGTTTAACTGCCATGCTGAGAGTCCCTCCTGAGCAAGCTCTTGACGAAAAATTCTCCGGCACGGTAGCTGCTGCGCACCAGTGGGCCGGACGCAACGTAACTAAAGCCCATGGCTTCGCCGATCTCCTTCCAGCGGGCAAATCTTTCTGGGTGCACGTACTCCACGACTTCGATATGGCGTGGGCTAGGGCGCAGATACTGCCCAATCGTTAAGATATCAACACCGACGACGCGCAGGTCGCGCATCGTTTGAAGAATCTCTTCATCTGTTTCGCCCAGCCCCACCATGAGCGAGGATTTCGTATAGCGTGCGGGATCGAGCTTTTTCACGTTCTCTAAAACCGCCAGAGACTGACGATACGTCGCGCGGCGGTCGCGGACTCTAGGGGTGAGCCGCTCGACAGTCTCGATGTTGTGATCAATGACATCGGGCTGCGCTTCTACAACTTTTTTCAGAGCTTCGATATCCCCACGAAAGTCGGGGATGAGCACTTCGACGAGCGTGGTGGGCGTCTTGTGCTTGATCGCTCGGATGGTTTTAGCGAAGTGCTCAGCGCCGCCGTCGGGCAAGTCGTCGCGAGCGACGCTCGTTAAGACTACATAATCTAAGCCCCACTCGCTCACGACTTGAGCGACCTTCCATGGCTCCAGCGGATCGAGATAGCCATTGGGATACCCCTTAGTAACAGCGCAGAACCGACACCCGCGCGTACAGATGTCCCCCATGAGCATTAACGTAGCCGTGCCGCCGCCCCAGCATTCGTGCACGTTGGGGCAGTGGGCTTCTTCGCAGACGGTGTGTAAGTTGTGCTTGCGCAGCGTCTCTTTAATAGCAATGTAATTCTGGCCCGCCGGTGGCCGTATCTTGAGCCACTCTGGTTTAGCACGTGTTGTGACCGCGATAGTACCTCACTCCCTTTGGACGTTCGAATCTGCAAGCATTATAGGGAATGGGAGAGGAAGGTGCAAACACTTGGGCAGATGCGCGTTGCCAGCCGTCTTGACACATCTCTTTGATAGTCTTAAAATATGACTATCAAAGTGGTCTTTAGGAGGAAGCCGTGGCTGCGAAACGAGTCTCTGTCGCTGAGGGCAAGAGGAGCTTTACCCAACTGCTCAAGGAAGCTCGAGAGAAACATATTCCCATCTTGATTTTCAACGAACGCGAGGACGAGCTTGCCGGGGCGATCTTATCCCCTAGGGAGTACGAACGTTATGAGCAGCTCAACGCCTACTTTGAAGCTCTGAGGCTTTCCAAGAGGTTTGAGCATCTTGACCTTGACGTCCCCAGTCTAGTGCGTCGGTCACGGCGGGAGCTAGAGGAGCGCGCTGCATGAAGGGCAAAGCTCCGACTCGCGTTGTCGTGGATGCAAGTGTGCTTCTGGCGTTCTATCTGCCTGCGGAGCCTTACAAGGCGCAAGCCTTGGCGCTGTTAGGCGATGCGACTGCTGGCTTGGTGAGGTTCGTCGTGCCGACCCTCACGCGTTACGAGATTTTGAGCGCGCTCTCCAGCGCGGTGCGTGGCGTCAAGGGGCAACAAAAGCTCTCCGTCGACGATGCTCTGGGGATCATGA
Source organism: uncultured Thermotogae bacterium (assembly GCA_964473325.1). Classification (GTDB taxonomy): domain Bacteria; phylum Bipolaricaulota; class Bipolaricaulia; order RBG-16-55-9; family DRXL01; genus JANXCC01. The sequence continues at coordinate 192,471 of CAYYOG010000001.1, read as the reverse complement.
GAGCTATGAGCAAGCTCGCTCTGGAAGAGCATGATATCAAGGGCTTGGAGGAGCAGATTTTGAAACTTAGTGAGGAGCATCATCGGAGCGCCTACGATGCGACCTATCTGGTGGTGGCGGAGCAGTTAGGCGTGGATTTCTTGACAGGGGATAAGCATCTATATAACGCGATGAAGGCGCACTGGAGGCGCGTGAAGTTTGTTGGGGAGTTATAAATCTTTCAGTAAGTAGATCTTCTCTTTAGGAGTTCTTGTAACTCCTCAGAGAGTTCAAACTTATATCGCGATGCTTCAATAGCGCTTCTCCCTTGCACCTTGGCATGATGAATATAGAAACAATGCTTTTGAAGATAGAAACAATGCTTTTGAAGGTCGGATCGCTCTTCGTTCAAAAATTTGTATATAGGTGCTCTTGCCTCCCAGTATTTCCCCCATTTTTGATCTGGTTCCATACTCCAGTATTTGGTCACGGCACCGCAGACTAAATCAGGAATAGTCAAGATTTCTTCAAATATTGGGTCTGGGCTGCTTCTTGATGGAACTGCTATCTCTACCTTGCCCAACTTATGCTTGACGTACACAAGTTCTCGAATTTGCTCTGCGAAAGCTGGCAGTTTCTTATCGGTCATATAGTTGAGTATACACTCAAATTGCCTAATGTTCTAGTAGCTTTCCCTTCGACCGTGAGTTAGAATAACAATGGTGACTCCTTATGAAGACCTTACGGCACAAGAACAAGCTATTAGAGCGTGTTACCGTCAACCCAAAAGTTTTGCTAGGCAAGCCGACGATTCGTGGTCTGCGCATTAGTGTGGAGCAGATCTTACGCGCTTTAGCTGCAGGCGTGCCTGAAGAAGATTTACTCAAAGATTACCCAGAGCTAGAGCCTGAAGATATCCGTGCTGTCTTGGCTTATGCTGCCGAACGTATAGCTGAAGAACAAGTCTTTCCTGTTAGGTGAGCGGTGAAAATCCTTGTCGATGTAGGTGTGGGCAAAGCCGTTGAAGAGTGGTTAAGAAAGCAGGGCTATGACGTTCTAGCTGTACGAGACCTGGACCCGCGCTTGCCAGATTCTGCTATATTGCACCGAGCAGTCATAGAACAGCGACTTGTGATCACGATGGACAAAGATTTTGGGGAGCTAGTCTACCAGTCAGGACAACCTCATGCTGGAGTGCTCTTGCTGCGGCTAGAGGAGGCTGATAGCCGTAAGAAAGTCAACATCGTTAAGAAAATCTTTACACGCTATGCCCAGCAACTTGTAGGGAATTTCTCCGTTTATCAGCGAGATCGCTTGCGCATCCGACATTAATGTATCATGATATTTTGCGTATCTATCGCCAGCTTCATGCTCGCTACGGCCTCCAGCATTGGTGGCCTGCGGGCTCGCCCTTTGAAGTGATCGTCGGCGCAATATTAACCCAATCCACGAATTGGCAGAACGTCGAGCGCGCTATCGAGAACCTCATAAAGCATAAAGTCCTGACGCCCTATAAACTCTATAAGCTCCCCGCAGAAAAGCTCGCGAAGCTGATCCGTCCGGCTGGGTACTTCCGCCAGAAAGCGAAGAAACTCAAAGCATTCGTTGAGCATCTATACACGCAGCACGACGGCAATCTGCACAAGATGCTCTCCCAGCCCACCAAGAAGCTCCGTGCAGAGCTGCTCTCGATCTGGGGCATTGGCCCGGAGACGGCAGATTCTATACTACTTTACGCTGCACACAAGCCGGTCTTCGTCGTGGACGCGTATACAAAACGAATCTTCTCACGGCTGGGGCTTGTCAGCTCAAAGAGCTCTTATGATGAGTTTCAGCGATTTTTTATAACTCAGCTCCCCAAGAGCGTAAAGCTCTTCAATGAGTATCACGCGCTGATCGTGCGCCACAGCAAAGAAGTCTGTCGCCCAAAACCCCGCTGCGCGCAGTGCGTGCTCTGGCGAGATTGTCAGTTCTACCGGCGGAGCTCTTCTGCTTTGGGTAGATAGAACGCCGCGCCGTTGAGAGCGCGCAAGGTCTGCTCTGCTGGCCCGCGTTCGTCAAAAGCCAGATCCACCCCACGCTCGCTCGCACCTTCGGCGTCCATCAGCCCAGCGTCAACGTCGTACTTGACGTTCAAGGGAATATAGACATTGAAGAGCTGGCGCAGCGCGCGCCCGCGCGCGTCGTAGACTGCACCCTGATAGATGACGAACTGTAACTTTGGGCTCCAGAAGCGATATCCAAACTCGACGGCTAATTTTGCGTAATTGCCCTCGCTCGTCTTGACGTAGATGACCGTCCCTGAGATCTTGCCAGTATCGCCGTTGCGCTGATCCAGCTCTGCGCGCGTCAGCTCTGTCTTCTCGTAAGCAGCGCGCTGGAGCGCCGTAGCCGCAATTTCGCTAAAGCTCACATGATCAGCAAGCAGCAACGATTGCACCAATGCGATCACAAGCGCTAGAGCGATCGCTGCCCCAAGCACAACAAGCAAACGTCCGTAGGTGAGGCCTGTGCGACGCGGTCTCTCCATGAGCTACTTCTTCTCGATGCGTACAAACGTATCAGTGACCTCAGTGACGATCCCGTCAATGCTCGCGTGGTGCGCCACACTCAAGAGATTGAAGTCATTGATCGGGCCTTCTAACGGCTTCGCAACAGGATCACCGATCTTGACTCGGTCACCGACTTTGACTGTGGGGATGCTGGGCTTGCCCTTGGGGCCGTCTTGATGCATGAAGATCTTCACTCGCGTCACTTTGTCACGGATGTCTAAGACGTCTGCAGGTGTGGGATGCCAGTCCAAGTATCGTTCCAGACCCAATTTCTTCATGGCTTCAGGGAGAGTATCATCCCACGTGGGTGCGGGTTGGCCCGGCAGCGGGCGCAAGCTCACTTGATCGGCCACGTACTTTTCCGCTTCAATCACTAAAAAGCCGTTGGTCTTCTTGGTGACGGCATGCTCGCCCACGTTGACTCTATCACCCATCAGCGGGCCACCGTCGAGCACGGCTAATTTATTATAGCGCGTCGTGTCCACGCCGATCATCGCGAGAACATCTATTAAATACGCACCGACGGGGGCGAGCACCACGGTCTGTTTTGCGACTTCTCCATAAACGTTAAAATATTTTTCAGTGACGGGCTTGCTTTGAAAGAGCGCACGGTACATATTGTAGACCGTCTCAACGTTGTTGACCGTCACCCCGACGTGCAGGGGGATCTTCCCCGGTGGCACTTCCAGGCCCGTTACAGATTTGGTGAGCCATTTCTCCTCACCCATGCCATAGATACTGGGCGTGTAGCGAATATCAAAGCCGTATTTTCCTCGCAACGGCTCTAAGAGTGTTTTATCTTTATCTTTGGCCCCGATGATGATCTGCTCGAAGCCGAAGATCTGCTTCAGCGCTGCGAAGACCTCGACGAACGCATCAGCTTGGCTCATTAAGAGAATCTTATCGGCTTCGTAGCCGGGTTCGCCCTCTTCAGCGTTGACGATCAGAATCTTAGTCGGGGTGAGATACTTAAAGTACGTGGGGAAGCCGGCGCCGCCAGCGCCGATCAGCCCCATGTCACGAAAGAGCTTGACAGCGTCTTCTCGCGTTTGCACGGTTGTTATAGCCATAATGTAAGATCACCTTTCGCTTGTGCTTTGAGCGTCTTTAGGATAAACGAAGCCGGCTGCCCTTGCAAAGCTCAGCGCGGGAGCTTCGCGAGCACTGCGCGTGCCGCAGCGACGGCAGCGCCCTTGAGTGTCTCAGCGTCGGCTTCACTTCCTGAAGGGGCACTGACGAAGATCGCGACAAAAAGCGCTCCGCTCTGCCAGAAGAGCCCGACGCCATCTGGCTCCGGGGCAAGCTCCGCTGTACGCCCATCGAAATTGAGAGCTTCCGTGTGAGCGCCCTGGAGCAACAGATCACGGGCTTCGGCGATCTTCTTTGGGTCTTTAAATTTGAAGATCGTTAGCCCCAAGCGCTCTACCTTGCCGCTCCAAGAGCCGCCGGGCGCAGGAGTGTAGAACGCGTGAGACGAGTACTCCTCGCCGGGGAAGGCCGGGTCAATCCGAGCTTCTTTCGCGACTAAGATAAAGCCCTCAATCGCGTCAGGGATGAGCGTCTCAGGAGCTGGCCCGCTTGCCGGCGGGCTTGTTCCTATCACAAAGAACAGCCCTACGGCGACCACCGCTGCCAAAGCCACGAGCACCCAAACAATGGGATTATTCATCATGCCTCCTTCTTTTCTTGCTTGAACGCTTGTGCTGCGTAATCTCTCAAGGGTTCGAGAAAACGCTCAAACTCCATAGGGAAGACGAACTTTGTCGCGGGGCTGGCGCCGAGTGCCTTCAGCGCTTCGAGATACTGCAAACTGAGGGTTTTGACGTCTACACCCTTGGCGACATCGTGGATCTTCTGCAGCGCGAGCGCGAAGCCCTCCGCCCGCAGGATAGCTGCTTGGCGATCTCCCTCGGCTTTTAAGATCGCCGCTTGCTTTTCGCCCTCAGCGACCTTAACCGCTGCTTCGCGCTTTCCATCAGCTTCAGTGACCACAGCGCGACGCGTGCGCTCTGCAGACATCTGGCGGATCATGGCTTCTTGGACGTCCTTGGGCGGCAGGATTTCCTTGATTTCTACAGTGGTCACCTTCACGCCCCACCGGTCCGTTACTTCGTCGAGCTTGGCTCGTAAGATCTGATTGATCTGTTCGCGGCGCGCCAGGACGTCATCCAAGGGGATGTCGCCGATCACCGCGCGCAGAGTCGTCATGGCGATGCCCGTCGCCGCCCCGGCAAAGTCCGCTACTTGGATGACGCTCGCTAGAGGGTCAAAGATCTTCCAGTAGACCAGAAAGTCTACAGAGATCGGCGCATTATCGCGGGTGATACACGTCTGGGGCGGGACGTCGAGAAAGCGCTCACGGAGATCGACCCAGAAAGGTCGATCAATGAACGGGATGAGCAAGACGAAGCCTGGCCCGCGCGGCTGTTGTAGCGCCCGTCCTAGCCGAAAGACAACTAATCGTTGGTACTCCGGCACGATCTTGATGGCCATGGCTGCCAAAAGCAACACAACGCCGATGATGATCAACCAGATGATCCACTCCATGGATTCACTCTCCTTTTTTCGGTGGTGGTTCAGCGACGACGCGCAGTCGCAACCCATGCGCTTCGACGATGCGCACCCGCGTTCCCTCAGGGATTGGGCCCTCGACAGCTTCAGCAGTCCAATCTTCCCCCTGGACATAGACCGTGCCGTAGGGATTGAGCGCGCTCTTGGCGATCCCGAGCTCACCGACTAGGTGCCCAAGCTGCGCTGGGGGCACACGATGAGCCCGCCATCCCCCACGCACAGCAACTAAGAAGAACCCCACAAGCACAGCCGTCATCGTACCGATAGCCCACGGGCTCACCGCGAAAGTCGGCGCCGCAGCCTCAGGCAGCCGGAACGGCCGGAAGAGCAGGAGCGACCCCAGCACGAACGCGATCGCGCCTATAATTGAGAGCGCATAGCCTTGGACTTTCAAATCAATGACGACGAGAGTTAAGCCCAGCGCTAAGAGTGCCAAGCCGCCCCAGTTCAAGGGCAAGCTTCCCAGCGCGACAAGAGCTAATAATAATAAAATAGCCCCGAGGATTCCGACAATGGGCTCCCCAGCGTAGAACGCCGCGATCAGCGCATAGATCCCCAGCGTCAGCAAGATATACGCAATCGTCGGATCCGTGAGTTTATGGAGAAGCTGCTCCGGCAGGCTCATACCTCGGCGCATGAGTCGTGCTTGGTGCGTGGACAATGTATGAGTCTCTTCTCCAAGTTGCACTGTCTGCCCGTTGAGCTGCCGGAGCAGATCGTCAAGATCAGCAGCAACGAAGTCGATGACGCCTTGCTGGAGGGCTTCTTCAGCGGTGATAGAAGCGCTCTTGCGCACCGCGTCTTCAGCCCACTGGACGTTGCGGCCTCGCTGGGACGCAATCGCGCGAATGTACGCAGCGGCATCGTTGACAGCTTTTTCGGCCATAGTTGGGTCCATCTCGCCGCCGATAGCTACGGGATGAGCCGCGCCGATGTTGGTCATCGGGGCCATGGCAGCCTTATGCGCGGCTAGAGTGATGAAGACCCCAGCCGAGCCCGCTCGTGCCCCTTTGGGAGTCACATAGACGACGACGGGCACAGAAGCATTGAGCATCCCTTGGACGATCTCGCGCATGGCGGTATCTAAGCCGCCGGGGGTATTCAGCTCGATGATAACGGCTTCCGCGTTGAGGGCTTCAGCTTCTTCTAGACTGTTCACAACATAGCGAGCGGTCACCGGCTCGATCACACCGCTGACAGTCAGGACGAGTATCAAGCCACTCTGAGGAGGAGGTTCTTGGGTAGAGATCCCCCCAATGAGCAAGACCCCTAGAGCCCCTATGAGTAGCCAGCTATTCATGACAAAATTAATTATATGCCTAGCGACCGCTGAGGGCAAAAGAAGTTATTGCCTGCTTGCCTTTTTTGCTAACGGAGAGAGTTCTCGCTAAAATCTTTGGTAAATCATCATGAGCCATGAACTCGCGTGGGTCGTCTTATTTGTCTGCTTAGGGGTAATCTGGTTTGCCGGTCGCAACCTGACCCATGCTGCAGACATCATCGCTGTGCAAACAGGGTTTGGGCGGGTCTTCATCGGCAGTGTCTTACTAGCTGCGACGACGTCGCTGCCAGAAGTGGCTACCGAAGCCGCTGCAGCCACGCTGGGCTTGGTCGACATCGCGCTGGGGGATCTGTTTGGCAGCAATATCTATAATATGACCATTCTCGCTGTGGGAGGGATCATGTGGGGGCGTGGGGCCTTGCTGGCTGTCGCCTCACAGTCGCATCTGGTAACAGCTTTGCTTGGGATGATCTTGGCGACCATTGCGGCCTTGGCACTCCTGATCAAACCCAATATTGGGTTTCTTGGTATTGGTATAGAGATTTATATTATCTTAGGGGTTTATCTTGCAGGGGTAATGGCGCTACGTGCCAAGGCTGATCCTCCCTCAGTAGAGTACGCCGAGGTCCTTCCCCAGCGGAGCTTAGCCTTGGTATGGATGCGCTTTCTTATCTCCGCAGGCTTCGTCATCGGAGCAGCGATCTTTCTGAGCAAGGCTGCCGATGTGATCGCCACGGCGACGGGCCTGGGCGGCACCTTTATCGGGACAACATTGGTAGCCTTCACAACCTCAGCCCCGGAACTCGTCACAAGCATAACGGCTATCCGAATGGGATCTATTGATCTTGCCGTGGGGAATGTCCTAGGCAGCAACATCTTCAATATGAATATCTTGGTGATCTCGGACTTATTCTATCGTGGGGGCTATATTATCTCCGTGGGCAGCCCCACCCATGCGGTCACGGCGCTAGTGGGGCTTCTACTGAGCGGACTCATAGCCTTGGGACTGCTTGCTCCTATCCCTGGCCGCATCGGGAGAGTAAGCATCGAAGCAATTGTTATTCTCATGGTTTATTTCCTTGGGGCTTATCTGGTCTTCGTGCACCGCTGAGGGGTCAACTGTGCAAAGCTTCCTAGCGTTAGCGGTCTTTGCCCTTGCTTACGCGCTCTTTGTGATGTTCCCGAGGCATCGCGCCTGGGTTGCTGGCGCGGGGGCCTTGGTGTTGATGCTCACAGGCGTCGTCTCGCCGACGTTGGTCTTCCTCGGTGAAGGAGGCAAAGAATCGCTTATCAGTTGGAACGTGATGGGGATCTTCGTGGGCACGCTCATCTTAGCTGACTTATTTACCTGGTCGCGCGTGCCGCATTACGTCGCCGAACTTTTAGTGAACAGATCGCGCAGTGTCTGCTGGGCGATGGTCAAGGTCTGCGCGTTCTCGGGATTTCTCTCAATCTTCGCTGAGAACGTCGCTGTTGTTCTGATCTTCGCGCCGATTGCGTTCGCGCTCGCTGAAAAACTCAAGACCAGCCCCGTCCCGTTAATTATTGGGGTCACCGTCTCATCGAATCTTCAAGGGACGGCGACGTTGATCGGCGATCCCGCGAGCATGATCTTTGCTGAGTACGCGAACGCTTCATTCAATGACTTCTTCTGGTACAAAAGCCAAGGGCTTGGGGTCTTTTTCGCGATTCAGTTTGGGTTTCTGACATCGTTGCCCGTGCTCTATTGGGCGTTTCGGCATCTCCATCGAAAAGTCGAATTGGTCGCTGAAGAGAAAGTGATCAGTTGGGGGCCGACGGTCTTTTTGGCGACGATGATGCTCGCGCTCGCGATGGCATCATCGCTTCAAGCACATGATCTTTTGGGTGCGATTTGCATGATCTGGGGGCTGGGAGGACTGATCTGGTACGAGTTTTTGGGGCGCAACGACCGCGAGCGCTTCCCCGATACGCCTTGGCAGATCTTGAAGAGACTCGACTGGGACTCGGCACTCTTCCTCATAGGGGTCTTCACGCTTGTCGGAACACTTGTCAAGAAGGGTTGGATCGATCTTTTTGCGGAGTGGCTCAAGTCGGTGCTTGGCGCGAACCTGCTCGTCTCGTACATTGTCATTATCTTTCTGTCTATGCTCGTGTCGGCGTTTGTCGACAATATCCCGTACTTGATGGCGATGGTCCCCCTGGTGATGAAGCTCGCTGCTCCGGGGGCAGGGCAAGAAGCGTTGCTCTTTGGGCTACTCATAGCCGCGAGCTTAGGAGGGAATATCACGCCCATTGGGGCGTCGGCGAATATTGTCGGAGCGGGGCAGTTGCGCCAGCGCGGGCATATTGTGGGCTTTCGGGAATTTGGGATAATCGGGCTGCCGTTCACGCTCGCCGCGACGATCCCTGCCGCGGTCTTCCTGTATCTGCTCTGGGTGATCTTCTAGGTCACTTCTCGGTAAAATAACAGAGCTATGAACACCCCATCGCTTGGACGGCGGATTTGGCATCATATCTACTCACGAATGCTGGCGGGCGTCGTCTTCGTCGTTCCCCTCATACTCACTATTTGGGTCTTGCAGTTGCTCTATAATCTTCTAGACGGCCCGCTGCGCTCCTTGCTCAACGCCATGCTCCGCTATACCCTGAGATGGGAATTACCCTCTGGCGTCGGCTTGGTGCTGACGTTGCTGGCGCTTTATGTGACGGGCATCTTGGCAACGAATATGTTGGGACGAAGATTTTTAGAGTTCTGGGAATCCGTGCTCCAGAAGATGCCTATCGTCAACAGCATCTACAACGCTGCCCGGCAAGTGGTGCGCACGCTTTCCCAGTCGCAAGAGAAATCATTTCAGCGCGTCGTTTTGATTGAATTCCCCTCTAAGGGCCTTTGGACGATAGCCTTCCAAGTGGGCACGATCCAGACGAGCGACGGGCGCGAATGGGTGCGGGTCTATGTGCCGACGACGCCCAACCCAACGTCGGGGTATTTACAGTTTCTTCCCAAAGAGAACGTGCAGTTCACCTCGATCCCTGTGGACGAGGCGCTGAAGATGGTCGTCTCTGGGGGAATCTTAGCGCCAGAGCTTTTAGATATGGGGCTATCCAAGATCGATCAGAGCTCGTAGCGCTCGATGAGCTTCTTCTCTTCCCCCGTGATCTCGGCGCGAATCTCAAAGTACTCCGCCAGCCCAGAGTGTTTCAGTTTCTCTTTCAGCAGATTGTCTATCTGAAAAATGCCTGCCGAGTTGGACATTTTTATCGCAATGCAGATGGGACGCTTCTCGCCCTTGCGCAGCTGCACGTCTTCTATAGCCAGCGCCGAGACGGCATGGATCGTCATCGAGCCGGACTGAAATGGAATGCGCGCGCGCCCTTCTTCCATATCTAAAGCATCAGCGATCTTCAAAACCCCGGCCTCGACAGTGAGCGGCTCGACTTCCGTCTCGTGCGCGTAGACCGCGTGTAAGATCTCTGACGTAATAACAGCGCGCTCGCGCTCGGGATAGATATCTCTCAAAAGATCGGGCAGCAAGTCTGCAGCTAACGCCACTGAGAACGGCTCATGATGCGTGCGATGGACGATGTGCCCAATATCGTGCAAGCACGCCGCTAAGACGACAATGACCTCGGCATCGTCTTTGGTCAGCTTATGGTCTTTCTCGACACTGGGCTGCACACCTGCTTCGACAAGCATTCGTAAAATCTTGAGGGCAAGATTGGCGACGATTCTGATGTGCACCGGACCGTGATCATTGATTCCTAGTCTGTCAATGGCGTTGATGTTCGAGCAGTACCAGTATGTATTGAGCGTGACGTGTTCGTTGACGCGGGCGACGATGGCTTCGAGTTTCTTGTTCTCTCGAACGGGAATGTTGAGCGTCATAACTTAAGAGTGCTTATCGGTCTGGTGGATGTGTCGGAGGCGCTCCACGCCACCAATCTCTTCGATCACGCGGGCAACCGCGGAGGGCACGTAGGATTTCCATTCGTCGCTGTGGAGCATCAGTTCGCGGATCTTCGTGCCGTCCCAGTGGGCGCGTTCGACATAGGGCAGCGGGCGCACGGTGATGCCACGCTCCTCAAAGAGCCGTTGCACTAAAGAGTTATTAGAGTAGACGATCTCAAATGGCGGCGTCAAGCTGCGAATATGGGCGACATAGAGCGAATTGCGCTCAATGTCTTCGATGGGCAAGACATACGTCGTGATGGGGGGCTTTAAGTCTTCGAGTGCTTTGGTGATCATCATCATTCGTTCGCCGGCGGTGAAGGGGTCTTTGAGCGTATGGCTCTCTTGAGCTGAGCCAATAGCAATGATCAGCTCATTGATCTCACGGCTTTCAAAGATCTGTTTGATGACGGCGTGATGGCCGTTGTGATAGGGCTGGAAGCGTCCTAGAAACAAGCCGCGTTTGGTCTTCATGGTGATTTAAGTTTCTAAGAACTCTCCGACAGCGTGAGCGACTCTTTCGGCGTTGGGCAGGCCCTCGTCGCCCATCTGAATAATAAGAACATCATGAGCGGTGACGCGGAAGACCCCGTCGTGTCCAGGCTTGAGCATCACGGCTTCGACCCTGTCTGCATAGCTCTCGAGGATTTTGTGCGCGGCCTCCAGGGCCGGCTTCAGATACATACATTCGTCACAATATTCAATCGTAATTATGGGCTTCATCATTGCCATAATTGTAGCGATGATGAGCACATTCGTCCAGGAGAGCTTGTGAATCGCGGAACACACGCAAGAGAGTCGCAGAAATCACTGAAATAGAGCGGTTTTCGTGTAACCCGTGAGCCTTTCAGTGCTCTCCGTGATTCTATTGAGTATAATTGCCCCATTGAGGTGATTTTCTCTATGCTCAAGTACGGTAGCCAAGCCCCAGACTTCCAGCTTAAAGGTGTCGACGGCAAGACCTATAAGCTCTCAGATTATAAGAACAAAAAGGCCGTCGCTGTGATCTTCAGCTGCAATCATTGCCCATATGTGAAGGCGTATGAAGCTCGCATGATCGCGCTCGCCAAAGAGTACGAACCCAAGGGCGTGCAATTTCTCGTCATCAACTCCAATGACCCTGTGAAATACCCTGAAGACAGCTTCGACAACATGATTAAAAGAGCGAAAGAGAAGGGCTATCCCTTCCCGTATCTGTACGACGAGACCCAACAGATCGCGAGAGCCTACGGCGCCCAGCGCACCCCAGAGATCTTTCTCTTCGACTCAGCGATGAAGCTGCGCTATCACGGCACGATTGATGACAACTATCAAGATCCCAATAAAGTGACCAAACACTATCTCAAAGATGCCCTGGACGCCGTGCTCGCCGGCAGGGAGCCTGACTTAAAAGAGACGCAGCCCATGGGCTGTACCATCAAATGGAAGTGAAGCGTTTTTCGACGGCAGCCCAGTTCACGACGTTCCACCACGCCTGGACATAGTCGGCGCGGCGGTTCTGATATTTGAGATAATACGCGTGCTCCCAAACGTCGATCCCTAAGATGGGGATCTTGCCTTCCATTAGAGGGCTATCTTGGTTAGCCGTCGAGTAGACTTCGAGCTTTCTCTCTGGGGTGAGCACGAGCCAGGCCCAGCCGGAGCCAAAGCGCCCTAACGCTGCTTCTGTAAATCTCTCCTTGAATTTCTCGAAGCTCCCGAAAGTCTGTGTGATCGCCTCGGCGAGCTTTCCAGAGGGCTGACCACCGGCATTGGGCCCCATGATCTCCCAGAAGAACGAATGATTGATATGTCCGCCGCCGTGATTGCGCACCGCTGTTTTGATCTTCTCTGGAACAATCGCGCAATTGTTGGCTAGCAGCTCCTCTAGAGACCTGCTGGCCAACTCTGGCGCAGACTCCAACGCTTTGTTGAGATTGTTCACATATCCTGCGTGGTGCTTGGTGTGATGGATCTCCATCGTCAGCTGGTCAATGTGCGGCTCTAGAGCGTCGTATGGATACGGCAACGGCGGTAAAGAAAACGCCATACTATGGCCTCCTTTCACACGGTGTCCCTCAATATAACACATTAGGGGGCTCGCGTCCAGTTACAGAGCGATACAGGCGCGCTGGGCCCAGCTGAGCCCCTCGTCAAACGCTACGAGATTGAGCTCGACGGTCTTGGGCGGGACAAGTTCAGTGACGGCGCGGCGCCATGCGTCCTGAGGGAGATTGAGAAACTGGGAGAGCGCGCCGAGCATGACGGTGTTGGTGAGCGCAGGATTGCCCAGCCTTTGCGCGATTTCTAAGGCGGGCACGATCATGACGGACTTTGTGCGACGGCGCAGCGTCCCTTCTATAGTTTTGTCATCGGGATATGGCGCGAGCTTGAGCGATTCGACACTGGGCACAATGCGCTGATCGTTCACTAACGCCAAGCCGTCGACTCTGAGATGGTTCAGGTAGCGTAGGGCTTCGAGTTTTTCAAAGGCGAGCAGGACATCGGCAGCGCCTTCGGGCACGGCAGATGAGAGCACGTCTTTGCCGTAGCGCACGGTGGAGAAGACCGAACCGCCGCGCTGGGCCATGCCGTGCACCTCTGAAGCCGCTACAGACAGCCCGGCGAGTACAGCTGCGCGCGCAATGATCTGCCCTGCGAGCACAGACCCCTGTCCACCTACCCCAACTACGATAATATTTGTAACGCTGGATGTGTTCATTTTTTTGTGCTTTTGCGCTGGAGATACGCGGTGACCGTGCTGGCGACGCGCCGCCCCGTTGCGATGCTCTGCGTTACGGTGCCATACCCAAATGCGACATCCCCGCAGGCGAAGATCCCTGGTTGCGACGCTACTCCTGTGAACGTCGCCTGAATCTTCTCAGCGAATAGTACTTTTGTCTCCTTAAGAAACTCTAGATCGGCTCGCTCGCCGATGGCTAAGATCACCGTGTCGACGTCGGTGTGAAATTCACTCTCGGGGATGGGTACGGGCCGACGGCGTCCGTCTTTATCAAGCGGGCCTGGCTGCATCCGGATGAGCTCCAGTCCGCAGACACGACCGCCCTTCGCTTTGACTCTAATGGGGTTTGTCTGGAACTCAAAGCGCACCCCTTCTAAGATCGCTTCATCGATTTCATCGCGGATCGCGGGCATCTCTTGGGCGGTGCGGCGATAGTATACTGTCACGTCCGCTCCCAGGCGCTGGGCCGAGCGCGCGCAGTCTATAGCTGTATTGCCTCCGCCGATGACAGCAACTTTGCGCCCAACTTTCACGAGCTGTCCGCGGTTGACGCGCCGGAGAAATTCTACACCGTAGAGCAGCCCTTCTTGTACTTCGCTGGTGCCCTCAAGTTCGAGTTCCTGTGGGGCTGAGTCCCCCACAGCGATGACGACTGCATCGTACTCTTTCTGGAGTTCTGCGAAGCTCACGTCGCGTCCTACTGTCACATTGCAGCGAATTTCGACGCCCATCATATACAGTCTATCGATCTCGCGATCTAAGATCTCTTTGTTTAAACGAAATGCTGGGATGCCATAGCGCATCATACCGCCGGGCTTTTCAAATGCTTCCAAGACTGTTACGCGAAAGCCGCGTCTCCGCAGATAGAACGCTGCTGACAGCCCTGCTGGTCCAGAGCCGATAATAGCGACCTTCTCTGGGCGTTCTGTAATGGGTGCAAACTCCGCGCCAGAAAAATTCTCGATCCCATAGTCACCCAAAAATCGCTCGACGTCGCGCACGGAGAGCTTCGCGGGATGGCCCGGCGTCGCAAATTCTTTGACCAAATCCGGGTATCGCTCGGCGTAGAGTCTCTCTTGAGGCCAGCCGAGTGCGTTCACTTCATGATCGCACGGGTGCGGGCAGACCCGCCCAGCCACTGCGGGGAAGGGGTTAGCGCGCATTACGACTCTGAATGCGTCCGCGTAGCGCTTCTGATGGACAAGTTCCAGGACTTGGGGGATGTCAATCCCTGCGTTGCAGTCGGCGCAAACTTGTTGGCAATGCGTGCACGCGATACAGAGCAATTTATTGATTTCAATATGCCCGTCTCGAATTTCGATAGCAGGACAGCCCAGCTCCGTGCAGGCAAAGCACTCTGTGCACTTCTTGTGATCTACAGAGACGATCTCGCCGAAGCGACGCTTCTCCTTGAGCACACAGGGCGCGTCGGCGATAATCACCGACGGCTCTCGGCGATGAAGAGCTGTATCTATAGTGCGCCAGGCTGTCAAGAGATCGTAAGGATCGACGCGCTGCACGTGCTTGATCCCTAGACCTCTGGCGAGCGACTCAAGTTCGATCACGGGGGCGGGTTCGCCCTTAATAGTGTGCCCGGTGCCGGGGTGCTCTTGATGGCCGGTCATGGCCGTGGTGTGGTTGTCCAAGATAATAGTAACAGTCTGACCTCGGTTATACAGAATATCTATCAAAGCTGGGACGCCGGAGTGATAGAACGTCGAGTCACCGATGACCGCGACAAGTCTTTTTCGTTCTTCTTCGGAGAAGATCTTGGCCATGCCGTGGGCCATCGAGAGCGACGCGCCCATGTTCATGCACGTGTCCATGGCGTCGAGGGGGGCGAGCGCACCGAGCGTGTAGCAGCCGATGTCTCCTGAAACGATAGCTTCTAATTGTTTGAGCACGTAGAAGATCCCGCGGTGCATGCAGCCGGCGCACAGGATCGGTGGGCGTGGCGGCAGGAGCGGGAGGGTGACGGGGGGAGGGGTGGCCCCGTCGCGGGCGCGTTCCACCGCCTGCCGCACCAGCCCGACCGACAGTTCGCCAAAACGCGGGAGGGGAATCTCTTCCGCAGCGATCCCTAACGCACGCACTTGCTCAGTGAGATAGGGCTCAAGCTCTTCCAGAACGACTATGCGCTTCTTGCCCTCACAGAATCTTTTGATTAGTTCTCTGGGCAGGGGATGCGTCATGCCCAGCTTTAAAATAGTCGCCTTGGGGAAGGCTTCGCGGGTGTAGAGAAACGCTGCCCCAGACGTGATGATCGCTAAGTCGTCGGAGCCTGCAAAGATCTGGGCCCAGCGCTCAGCTTCTTTTTCTAAAGCAGGGATGCGCTGGGTCTCTATGAGGACGTGTCGGGCGCGCCCGTGCGCAGGGAGCACGACGTTCTTTTGGACGTCCTTGCGATAGGGTTTTCTCGGAATTTCCCGACGCTCCCCCAGCGTCACTAAGCCCTTGCCGTGAGAGATGCGCGTCGTAGTTCTCAGCAAGACTGGGGTGTCGTAGCGCTCAGAGATCTCGAACGCTGCGAGAGCGAAATCTTTGCACTCTTGTGCCGTCGATGGTTCTAAGAGTGGAACACGAGCTGCACGAGCTAAGAATCTGTTATCTTGCTCGTTCTGGGACGAATGCATCCCGGGGTCGTCGGCGGAGACGACGACCAAGCCCGCGTTGACCCCCATATATGCGACAGAGAAGAACGGATCAGCGGCGACGTTCAGCCCCACGTGCTTCATCGTGGCGATGGCTCTTCCGCCAGCGAGGGCTGCACCGACCGCGACTTCGAGCGCGACTTTTTCGTTCGTGGACCATTCGCAATCTACTTCGGGATATTGTGCCAGGGCCTCTAAGATCTCAGTGCTGGGGGTACCAGGATAGCCGCAGCCGACACGCGCGCCCGCCTCCCATGCCCCGCGGGCAATCGCTTCGTTGCCCGACATTAAGATCGCTTGAGCGCTCATGACGACTCACGAACTTGGCACATCAGCTGCTGCCATCTCGCATCTATGCTATGCTGGATCTCTTGGATATCCTTCTCCGTCAGATGGCTAAACCGCCCTTGGAGCTTGAGATACTCGCTCACGGGGAGCGCTGTACTGTCCTTAGGCTCGTTCAATATATATCTCTTTCCATCTTCGACTTCGTAGAGTGGGAAGACCCTAGTCTGGACAGCCAATCGTGAGAGCTTGATCGCCCATTCTGAGGGGGCTTTCCAACCCGGCGGGCACGGTGCCAGCACGTGCAAAAATTTTGTGCCGTAGATGCTCTTGGCTTTCTGAACTTTTCGGATGAAGTCATCCGGATAGGCAATCGTCGCCGTGGCAGCATATGGAATACGGTGAGCGACCATGATCGCCATGATGTCTTTTTTCGGCTCGGTCTTTGGGGTTTTCTCTGGGGTTGTCGTCGTCCAGGCGAGGAAGGGCGTGGCGCCGCTGCGCTGGATCCCCGTGTTCATATACGCTTCGTTGTCGTAACAAATATAGATAATATTTTCGTTTCGCTCAGCAGCCCCGGAGAGCGACTGTATCCCGATATCAAACGTGCCGCCGTCGCCAGCCCAAGCGAGCACGGTTGTCTCAGTGTCGCCCTGGATATCGAGCGCGGCGCGTACGCCCGACGCTGCCACGGCCGCCGTCTCGAACGCCGTGTGCAGCACTGGGACTTTCAAAGACGTGTACGGGAACGGCCCAGCGATGATCGTCCAGCAGCACGCGGGAATGACGACGATCGTGTTGCTGCCTGCGGCCTTGAGAGCGTAGCGCATCGCCAGAGCGCCGCCGCACCCTTGACACCCCAAGTGCCCAGAGCCCATCAGTTCCTCATCTGGCAGCATAAAATTTCTCATCGTTTCACCCCCACCCAGATCAGATCTTCTGGCTCGTCATGGCTCTCAGCGTACTCGATGATCTCTCTGATAACTTTCGGGGTGATGTCTCGTCCACCCAAGCCGGCGACAAACCCGAAGATCGGCGGGCGATCGTGTGTGTTATAGAGCGCCGACTTGATCTCCTGAGCAAAAATTCCGCCCATCCCAAAGCTAATATTTCTGTCTAGGACCGCGACTTTCTGAGCGTTCGCTAACGCCTCGCGTACAAGCTGAGCCGGGAATGGTCTAAAGACTCGCATCTTGAGCAAGCCGACCCGGCGGCCCTCTGCGCGCAGTGCGTCGATCACTTCCCGCGCCGTGCTCGTGACTGTTCCTGACGTCACTAAGATCAGATCAGCGTCGTCAGCGCCATAGGGTTCGATCAGCCCATAGCGTCGCCCGAAAAGCTCATAGTATTCTTCGTCTGCGCGGGCCCACTCCGTGAGTGCTTCTTCCATCGCTTGGTGCATCTTGTAGCGCAGCTCCATATAAACATCAGGTGGGGCAAGCGCCCCAAACGAGCGCGGGTCGTTCACGTCCAGCTTATATATGGGCTGATACGGCGGCAGATACTGATCGACGAGTGCTTGATCGGGAATCTCGATCTGTTCAGCGGTGTGTGAGAGCACGAACGCGTCTAATATCAACATTGCGGGCATCAAGACTCTCTCAGCGACTTTGTATGCTTGAATGACGGTGTCCAAGACTTCTTGGTTGCTTTCGCAGTAGATCTGCATCCAGCCGACATCGCGCTGAGAGAGACTGTCATTCTGATCGGTCCAGACGGACCACGGCGGGCCCATCGCTCGGTTGATATCGGCCATCACGATGGGCAGTCTCGCTCCGGCGGCCCAGTGGAGCATCTCGTGCATGAGCGCCAAGCCGTGGGCACTCGTCGCTGTAAACGTTCTTGCTCCAGCGCTCGCTGCGCCGATGAGCGCGGCCATCGCTGAGTGTTCTGACTCGACTTTGATGAATTTGGCGCGCAGCGTCCCATTGGCGCAGAATTCGCTCAAGAGCTCAACGACCTGCGTCTGCGGCGTAATGGGATATGCTGAGATCACTTGGACGCGCGCGAGCATCGCTCCGTACGAGACGGCGTGATTCCCTGTGACGACTTTCTTGGTTCCCGTGAGCGTGGGCGTCATAGCTCCTCCTCGACGAGCGAGATCACGTTGCGGGGGCATTCTTCAACGCAGACCCCGCAGCCTTTGCAGAAATCGTAGTTTACTTCATAGGTGCCATTCATGCGTACGATAGCCGCATCGGGGCAGAAGACCCAGCAGTTATCGCAGTTATTGCAGACCCCACAGGAGAAGCAACGGTTCGCTTCGGCACGCGCTTGCTCGGCCGAGATCGCGCCCTTGGTCTCCGAGAAGTTCGAGGTTCTCTCCGAGACTGGAAGCTGGGGCGTGGGGACCCTGGGCGTGTGGGTGAAGTAATTGAAGTTCACGCGCAGGGCCTCTTCGAGCTTGACTGCTTTGGGCTTTCGTTCACCGCGTAAGAATCGCGTGATAGCTTGAGCAGTCTCTTTGCCGGAGCGCATTGCTTGTGTAACGGTGCTGGGACCGGTCTGGGCGTCACCGCCGATGAAGATCCCCGCGCGCTCGAGTATCCCCTGAGCACGCTCGATCACAATGCCCTCGCTGGTCTCCACGTGCTCCGACAAGAACGTCAGCTCGGGCTCCTCGCCCACGGCTTTCAGCATAGTATCGGCGTACATGATGAAATCCGAGCCGGGGATAGGCACGGGGCGGCGGCGCCCACTCGCATCGGGCTCACCAAGCTTCATACGAATACACTGCACTTCAAGCTTCCCGTTGAGCTTGCGAATAGCTATGGGCGCGGCGAGGAATTCAAACCGCGTCCCCTCGTGCTCGGCTTCTTCGATCTCTTCAGCAATAGCGGGCATCTCTTCACGCGTGCGGCGGTAGACGACGATGGGCTGTGCGCCAAGTCTCAGCGCGGTGCGGGCGCAGTCCATCGCGGTGTTCCCACCACCGATGATGAGCACCTGCTTGCCTAAAGTGACAGTCTTCCCAGCATTGACGGCTTTGAGAAACTCAAGCCCTTGGGTAGCAAACTCTTCGCCTGGGATGTTCAGAGCGCGTCCGCTGTGGGCCCCGGTCGCGATGAAGACGGCGTCGTGAGAGTCCCAGAGCTTCTCGATAGATATATCTTGCCCGATCTTCGTGTTGGTGCGGAACTCGACCCCCCAGCGGGCGATGAGATCAATCTCGCGATTTAAGACTTCTCTAGGGAGACGATACGCCGGAATCCCCAGGCGCAACATCCCACCCGGCTGGCTGGCTGCTTCGAAGACCGTCACGGCGTAGCCGTCTTTGGCCAAGAAGTACGCGCACGTCAGCCCCGCTGGTCCAGAGCCGACGATCGCGATCTTCTCGGATCGCTTCGGGCGCTCTGGGATCTTGTCCTCCAGATCGAAGCACGCGTCGGCGACGAAGCGCTCTACTGCAGCGATCGAGAGCGCTTCGTCGAAGTTCTTTCGGTTGCAAAAGCTCTCGCACGGGTGATAACAGACCCTCCCGCAGACCCCTGGCAAGGGCGAAGTCTCTCGGAAGAGCCGCCAGGCGTCTTCATAACGCCCTTGGGAGACTAAAGAGAGAATTCTCGGGATATCGTTGCCCACGGGACACGCATTCTTGCATGGCGCAATCTTTTCGCTATAGATCGGGCGCAGATACCGCCAGCTCCCTGTGCGGTTGTGCCCCATATCGGCGAGCGAGACGGCCATGGGCGGCATCTCTTGCTCGCTGGTGAAGACGATGGGCTTTTTCATAGGGTGCTCCTTTCCATGATCTTCACGGCTTCGTATGCTGTGCGGGCGGCGGCTTGGTTGCGCTCGCGCTGGCGCTCCGGAATCTTTTCAGCAATTGCATCGAGCAGTGCCTCTAAGCTGACAAAGCCCGTCAGGCGCGCGAACGCCCCTAAGATCGCAGTGTTGACGATGGGATTTGTTCGCGTGCCCAGCTTATGCGCCACGGCGATCTCCCCCGCGGGCACGGTCGCAACTAAAAATTTTTGGAGAGCCGTAAAGCTTTCTGGAGGAGAGTCACTATTGATGAGAATAGTTCCGTGGGACTTCAGCCCTGCCGTGACGTCTACGGCTAATAAGAGCGTCGGGTCGAGGACGACGACGTGATCGGGCTCGTAGATCTGGCACCGTCGTCGGATAGGGGTGTCATCGAAGCGTAAGAAGGCCATCACGGGTGCGCCGCGACGCTCCACCCCAAAGGCTGGAAAAGCTTGAACAAATTTGCCCTCTTTGAAAAGGGCTGTCGCTAAGATCTCCGAGGCGACGACGGCTCCTTGCCCGCCCCGTCCGTGAAACCGCACTTCGATCATGAGGATCAGCTCCCGTCAAGTCCATCCTAGCGTCGCTAGAGCGAGAAACTCAATGATTTATGACATATGAAAAACTGCTCTTCATCAAATTTCGGGGAATGAACTGATCTGGATTGTTTTTGGACGTGATGGGATTTGGTTAGGGCTGGGCGTCACTGTCCAGGCTTGATGTTAAACGTGATGATCGCCTGGTCGATGGCTTTGCCGCTCTGGTCTTTGAGAACGGCGAGGAATTGGGTGGGGCCAGGGGGAAAGCGCTTGGGGTTGGCAGTAAAGCCTACAGGCAGGCGCAGGCGCTGGGTGGGCCCAAGGCGGATGGCCCGTGGGCCGAAGAGCTTTTCGGTTCTGCCATCGCCTTTGGTGACGTAGAGCTCGCCGATGACTTGCCAGTCCTCTCTCTCAAGATTTGTGAGGGTTACGACGAACTCAATCCGTCCCGAGAGCGGAACGGTGAGTGAGCCTGTGGGGTCAAGGTGGACGGCGCGCCCAGGAATGATAGCGGGAGTCTCTATCGTCTTGGAACTCTGCGCCGATCTATGGGCCGGGGGTCGAGCGGGGAAGCGCTGCGGGTCGATGAAGTCCGAGCCATTCCCACTGTCATGGTGGGGGGATGGCGCAGGCTCGGTGAGTTTCGCTGGAGCGGTCCCAGGCGGCAAGGCGGAGGGCTGCTGGGGCATGGGCTGGGAGACGGACCACCCCATAAGCACCATCATCGCGATGATGAGCAACAAGACGCTCCCGCGTTGTGCCCGCTTGGTCTTCTTCATAGCGTGGTCATCTTATGTGAAGCGAGGCTCAACTCAAAAGAGAACGGCCCTCTGTCGTGACGAAGTCCGGCACTCAAGATAGTGACACAGGTTACTGTGAGGCCTTCGGCTTCTCACTTAAAAAGAGCGACCCCCCGGCCGTGCGTGAGCCAGGGGGCTGCTGATCGGAGGTTTCCGCCAATGTTTAGAAGATGGCTCCAGTATAAGAGTCCCTCACAGCACAAGAGAGGAGCCATGTCTGCCTCAGGAGCGTGAACCGAGAACTTTTCCTGGGGACATGGGCGTGTAACGGAGATCACCCAGCGCAGGCAAGCAGTTCCCTAAAGAGCGCTCGCGCGCGCTCGCGTGTCTCCTCGATAGTACCCGATGTGTCGAGCACGAAGTCGGCTTTGGGAGCGAGCAGTTCTGAGGGCGTCTGGGCTTCGACGCGCCGGCGCGCCTCGTCAGGAGAGAGCCCGCTGCGCTCGATCAGTCTTTGAATTTGCGCTTCGCGCGGGGCGCTCACCAAAATAATATAATCAAAAAAATCGCGCCGGACATAGGGCGATTCGAGCACAAGAGCTGCTTCTATGACTAAGAGCTTGGTGCCCTGAACACGATGCGCCTCGGCGAGCTTCTCCAGCGCTTCTTGGACAGCCGGGTGCACCGTTGCATTCACAAATTCCCGCGCTTCTGAATTGGAGAAGACGAGCGCGCCCAGCGTTTTTCGATCGATCTCGCCGCCCTCTGAGAGAATCTGTTCGCCGAAGCGTGCGACAAGCTTTCGGTATGTCTCCGTATCTTTTCTGTACGTCTCCCAGGCGACCTTGTCGGCATCAATAACAGTGACGCCGGGCAGTTTCGCGGCTTCTTGGGCGACGAGGCTCTTGCCCGTAGCAATGCCTCCGGCAAGACAAACTATCAGCATTCTGTGAGTTCGCTTAGCCTTCAAAGCTTAAGAATTCGCGCCAACGTTGGTAGAGTTCAGCCGTGGCGCGCACGTCATCGAAACAGTACTGGGCGATCTCACGGTATTTGCCCTCAGCGAAGAGCTGGTTCATCTGCGGCCCGGAGAGGCGCCCCTTGGGACTGGGGATACCGAAGGCTCGACAGTAAAAATCAAGGCTGAACCGTCGGGTCACGCCGTGGAACGTCAATTGCTCTAAGAGATCTATGTGCTCGCTGTCGAAGCGCGAGAGCATCAAATTTCGACTGGGCTTGATGGCCAAAATTGCCGAGCGCAGCATCAGAAATGGGCAGTCGAAGCCCCGGCCATTGAACGTGATGAGCTGTTTGTAAGGGCGCACATCCTCCCAGAATCTCTTCAGAATCTCTGCTTCGCTGCCCGACTCGTATTCAATGAGAGTATCTTCGGAGCGCCAGGACTCTTTGGTTGGGGCTTGATAGTAGACACGCCCTTTATGGCTTTCAACGTTGAGCATCGCGATGGCGACGACCTGGGCCGTGAACGGGTAAAGATTGAACTGAGCGATCAGCTCTTCGCGCTTGCGCTCTTGGCGCTCCGGGGTCTCCTCGCGCTCGGCCCATCTCAAAAGATATTCTCTCTGAGCTTCATCGAAAGACTCGAGGGGCAGTCCTACGGTTTCGATGTCGAAGACGAGTTGGGCCATAGAGCTATTATAATTCTTTATGGGCGTGTTCGACCAATCGTGCCCAGTCTATGGGCGCGCTCTGGTGTGGCTCGCTCACGATGTGCATAAAAAACTCGATATTCCCTGCGGGGCCTCTGATGGAGGAGTGCGTCGCGTTCACGACCGAGAGCTGCAACTGATCTTGTACGAAGCGCGCGAGGTCTTCCAAGACGCGCTGATGAGTGAAATAATCTTTGACGACCCCGCCGCGCCGGACGTGCTCTCGGCCCGCTTCAAACTGGGGCTTGACCAGACATATCAGATCGCTCTTGGGTTTCATGATCTCTTTCAGCGGGGGCAATATTAACTTGAGCGAGATGAACGAGACGTCCACAGTCGCGATGTCGACAAGTTCGCCGATCTGTTCGGGCTTCAAATACCGAGCGTTGATCTCCTCTAAAACAATGACTCTGTGATCGGTGCGCAGCTTCCAATCGAGTTGTCCCTTGCCGACGTCCACAGCATAGACTCTTTTTGCGCCGTGCTGGAGCAGACAGTCTGTGAACCCTCCAGTCGAAGCACCGACATCAAGACAGATCTTATCCGTGACGTCTATGTGAAAGACCCGAAGCGCATGTTCGAGCTTGAGGCCACCCTGGCTGACATAGCGCGATTTCTCTTTAACTTCGATGTGGGCATCGACGGGCACTTGAGCGCCGGGTTTGTCTATAATCTGCCCGTTGACGAGTACCAGCCCTGCAGCTATAGCACGCTGCGCTTGGGCGCGCGAATTGAACAGCCCGCGATCTGTAAGCAGAAGATCAAGGCGCTGCTTCGTCATGGTCTTGTTTGAATCACCTGCGCTAGCTCATTATACTTTGTGCAGGGGAGAATTGATATGCAGCTCGAACAACAACGGAAGCGACGGCCTTGGGGACTTGTCGTTTTATTGGTATTTTTCACGATCTATATGATCTTTCAGGTACAGGTTTGGATCGAAAAGCCCCGGCAGACCAAGCCGATCACGTATCTGTTCGATCAGCCTGTATCGGTTCCCGTAGAAGCGAGTGAGGACTGGCTGCGCGGTGCGGTGTGGATCAAGCCTCGGCTTTTGGCGTGGAGCGCAGCGTTCTCTCCCGATGGAGAGTTTATAGCAGTACCAATGGGCTTTGGGGTGATCGGGATCTTCCGCGCGCAAGACGGCAGCTTGGTACGCATGTTGGCAGGACATAAGCGCCGAATCGAATGGGTCGATTTTTCGCCCGATGGGCGGTTTTTGGCTTCTGGAGATGATGATGGCAAAGAGATTCGACTCTGGAGCCTCGCCACCGGGGAGACTGTACAGAGATTTCCGTGCAAGTCCTTATGTGGGAGAGCTGCCTTCTCACCCGATGGGCGCTGGCTCGCTTTTGAATACGAAAACACCCTTAAAATGTGGGAGATCGAAACTGGCCAAGAAAGGGCTATCCCTACAGGGTATCTCGGCTATAGAAATTTCGTGGAGTTCTCCGATGATGGGCAACTGATAGCCTCCAGCAGCTTCACAAGTGGCACTGTTAGGGTTTGGAGGGTGAGCGACGGAGCAGAGCTGTTTACGATAAAAGAACCAGCTTTTGGTCCTGTTAACCTCTCCATAGGAGGATCGCTGCTTGCGTCCGCAACTCCAGACGGGGTTATCAAGTTGTGGCGTTTGCCTGAGGGGAGTCTCGTGCGGACTATCTCTGCTCATCGCAAAGCGCAATTGCCCCCTAACGTGCTCTTTTCGCCACAAGGTGATCTGCTCGCGTCAAGCTCTGGGGGGACCATCAAGCTCTGGAGTCCTGAGGGACGGTTTCTGGGGCGGCTTAATTGGCAAGCGGGTATGCCCCTGGTGTTCTCCCCCGACGGGAAATATTTAGCCTCAGGAGGTGCAACGCTCAAGCTCTGGCAGATCTCTGATAAGTCTTTGAAGCTGAATCTTGGAGGCGTTCATGTTCTCAGAACAATTTGGGAAGGAATAGAATCGCTTGCTTTCTCCCCTGATGGTACCTTGCTGGCCACTTCGTTTTCGTATCCGGCGGAAGGCGTGAAACTATGGCAGATGCCTGAGGGTCGTCTTGTGGGAATGCTGCCCACGTCGGGATATGCATTGGCCTTCTCTCCTGACGGCCAGCTCTTGGCCGTGGCTGAAACGAAAGCCATCACGCTCTGGCGAGTCAAAGATGGAAAGCGTGTGCGCTCTCTCTCCTGTAGTTTTTCCATAATAAATCGTTCGCTCGCTTTCTCACCAGATGGAACGCTCTTGGCAGCTGTTTGTGCTGATCGACTTGAGGTCTGGAAGGTCTCAGATGGCAGCAAGCTCTTTGTCCCATGGATTCAATGGATTCGAGGAACAGGGATCGCCTTCTCGCCGGATAGTGAGCTTCTTGCTGTCAACGGGGACGGTGTGATGCTCTATAACGCTCGTGATGGCAAAGAGGTGCGCACGCTCCTTAGGAATCGCTATTGCTCAGCAGGTTGTGCTGTGGCTTTTTCATCTGATGGCCAGCTTGTTGCGGCCTCTATTGAATACGATTATGGTTCTTATGGTATTAAGATTTGGAAAGTTTCAGATGGTCAGGAGGTACGTAGCTATCAAGCAGAGTCGCGTTATTTGAATAAAGCAGTAGCCTTTGTCCCTAGCAAGAAGGTCTTGGCCATTGCGGAAGGGAGCACGATCAAGCTGTGGGATCTTGAAAGTGACGAGTGGGTTGGCTCTTTTCAAGGGCATACCAGTGAGAACAGAGCCCTTGCTATTTCGCCAGACGGCAAATACCTAGCCTCCGGCGGTGACGACGGCGTGGCGCTCTGGCAGATCAAAACCGAGTGATCACCGGGTCTTTGTGTAGCTCATCAGCCCCTCACGCAAGACTCTCATCGCGCGCTTGAGCGCGTCTACATTGAGCACATACGCGATTCTCACTTCGTCGCGGCCCTTCCCCGGAGTCGCGTAGAACTCTGCTGCCGGCGCAAGCATCACCGTCTCGTTCTCTAAAGCAAAGTCTGTCAGGAGCCAGCGCGCAAAGTGCTCGGCATCCTCGACGGGGAGCTTCGCGGTCACATAAAACGCCCCTTGGGGCTTGACAGAGATAACTCCGGACATCTTTTGCAGTTCAGCGTAGACTAAGTCTCTGCGCCGCGCGAACTCCGCGATCATCTCGCGTATAAAATCCCGATACTGCGAGGACTTCAAGAGATGGATCAGCCCGTACTGTTCCAGAGTCGGCGGCGACAGCCGCGCTTGCGCGAACTTCAGCGCCGACTCCATCACTGATGGATTCTTACTGGCGATCACGCCAATGCGCGCCCCACACGCGGAAAATCTCTTCGAGATGCTGTCGACCAAGATCGCACGGTCTTCTATGCCCGAAAGCTGCAGGACGCTGATCGCTTGCGCACCGTCATATGTGAACTCGCGATAGACTTCGTCAGCGATCAGATAGAGACTATGCTGGCGTGCGATCTCCGCCAGCATTTCAAGCTCGGCTTTAGTGTAGACGACACCCGTAGGGTTGCCCGGATTGCAGAAGAGTATTGCTTTGGTCTTAGAGGTGATCTTGCTCTCTATAGATTTTCTCTCTGGCAGGCGAAAGCCGTCTTCAGCCCTTGTCTCGATGGGCACGATCTGGATCCCCGTGATCTGCGCATAGGAGTTATAGTTCGTATAGTACGGCTCAGGAACCAAGATCTGATCGCCAACGTCCGTGACAGCTAAGAACGCGAACGTGATCGCTTCGCTGCCACCAGTCGTGATGATCATCTCGTCGCGCGTGAGCGCGATGTCGAACGTGCGATAGTACTCGATGAGTGCGTCGAGAGCTTCCTCCAGCCCTTGGGAAGGGCTGTACGCGAGAACGCCCTGCGCAGCCTGGCGGATGCCGTCAAAGTACTCTTTGGGCGTAGGGATATCGGGTTGCCCAATATTTAAGTGATAGACTCTCTTCCCGGCATGTTTGGCTTGGTCAGCGAGGGGTTTGAGCTTCCGAATAGGCGAAGCCTGAACGATTTTCGCTCGCCAACTGATAGATGGCATAGGTCCTCCTTTTAGGAAATCAACTCGGGCCGGCCCGCTCCAGAAACGGCGCCCGCAGGAGACATCTTACCGTTGCTCCCTTCCGGGCCTGGCGGGGTTTGACGGCCTGCGCCGCCGCTCCGCAGCGAGCCGACCCCAGCCAGACTTCGTCTGGACTGTGCCCTGTGCCGCCTCCGGCGGCACGATGTCTGGTGCAGGCGAAGCCTGCTGGCGGAGAGGGTGGGATTCGAACCCACGGCCGACTTACGCCGGCACGTGCTCTCCAGGCACGCCCCTTAGTCCACTCGGACACCTCTCCAGATTGTCAATAAAAGTTTATCCCAAGCTTTGCGCTCTGTCAATCGCGTCACTATTTGACAGCTCTGTGGAACTTTTTCTACACTCACCCTATCTTATATCTGAGGAGGTCGCTATGCTCAAGGAGTTCAAAGAGTTCGCGATGCGCGGCAACGTGCTGGACATGGCCGTCGGGATCATCATTGGTGTGGCCTTCGGCAAGATCGTCAGCTCGTTCGTCAACGATATTCTCATGCCACCTATTGGGTTGCTCTTGGGGAGAGTCGATTTCTCGAATCTGTTTATCAATCTCTCTGGAGAGCCCTATGCATCACTGGCTGAGGCTAAGGCTGCGGGAGCTCCGACGATCAACTATGGGGTCTTTCTCAATACGGTGCTCGACTTTATGATCGTGGCGTTCGCGGTCTTCTTAGTGATTCGACAGATCAATCGCTTAAGACGACCGCCTGAGCCCGCGCCTGCGGCCCCGACTACGAGAGAGTGCCCCTATTGCTTCTCAGTGATCTCTATCCGCGCGACGCGTTGTCCTTATTGTACCTCCGAAGTGCAATCGTGAAGCAAGACTGGGTATAATGGCGGGCGATGAAGATCGTTTGGCATCCCAAGTGTTTAGAATATGGTGCTCCTGGGCATCCGGAAAGCCCCGAACGGCTTGTCCACGCGTATGAGTTCTTGAGCGATCCCAAGCTGGGTTATGAGTTCGTCTTCGCTGAGCCAGCTCGTGAAGAAGATGTGCTTCGTGTGCACTCGCCAAGGCACGTTGAGGACGTCAAGAAGCTGCGCTTCTACGACCCCGACTCCCCCAGATACCCGAATATCTTTGAGTACGCCTTGCTCTCAGCGGGAGCAGCGATCCAAGCCATGAAACTGGACGGCTTTTCGCTGATGCGTCCGCCGGGGCATCACGCGGCGAAAGAGCGCGTTGCCGGGTTCTGCTATCTTAATAACATTGCGATTGCTGTGAGAGCCTCGGGCAAGAAGACTCTTATTGTCGACATCGACGGCCATCACGGCGATGGCACGCAAGCGATCTTCCTCGGCGATCCTCAAGTTATTTATATCTCTCTGCACAGCTTCCCCAACTATCCGGGGACAGGCCTGCGCTCGGAGGGGAATTGCTATAATTATCCCTTGCCCTTCAATTGCGGGAACAAAGTCTATCTGCAGACGCTGGACGAAGCGCTCACGGCAATAGATCTCAGCGGGGTTGAGCAAGTCGCGATCTCAGCTGGATTTGACACATACTATAAAGACCCGTTGGCGTCGCTGGGGCTGACGACGGAGGGGTATTTTCGCATCGGACAACGTATCAAGCAACTAGGATTGCCGACGTTTGGAGTGCTGGAGGGCGGCTATAACGTCGAAGATTTGGGGAAGAACATTCATGCGCTGCTGAGCGGGCTCGGCTCTTAGAGCTGAAGCACCCTATACTCATGCTGGCACGGCGGCCCGCTCGCGATCATAAAGACGCGCTCGCGCAAACCCATCACGACTGAGACAACGCTCGCATAGCGTTCTTCAGGCGGGAAATTCTCATCGGGATGGCGGCAGAGCGAGTACGGAAAATCATCGTGATCGCGCAGGATCTCGAGAGCTCGCTCCAGTGAAATCTGAGAGCTTGTGCGCAGCAGATGCTGGACGCGAGCCAATCTCTGTTCGGTGCTGGGGCGCTTGGATGTATAAATATTGCGTGTCAGACCAGCAGCACGTAAATCGAGAAAGTGATTTGTGTGCGCGAGCCAGCCGTCTCTGGGAACAATTCTGCTGACACCCGTCGGCGCAGTCTCAAGATCAATGACTCTATCGGGCGCTTGAGCGATGAGAAAGTTCGCGGAGACGCTGCGCTCACCCTCGGCGACGACGCGCACAGCTTGGTCAAAGTCTGTGCACCGTAAGATCTCCCAGCAGCGCACATGGAAAGGCTTGGCCAGCAGCGCCCAATTGTCGTGCTCTGAGTTCAGCCCATTGATAGCCAACCCTAAGCCTGCAGAGTTCAGCCCGATCTTGCCTCCGACGATCCCTGCTTCAGTAAAACAAAGAATTTCAGGCGCTCCTGGCTCGCGGATCTTTAAGATTACGCCCTGAACGTCGGGAATCCAGTCCCAGTTCTCAGCTACCAGCAAGTGTCCGTTCATGGATCTCTGTGGTAGCACGGCGAAGCTCGTGCAGCCGTCGCGGCCCACACCCCCGGCCCCTCTCCCGTGGTGACCTACGGGAGAGGGGTGCCCGCAGGGCGAGGTGAGGGCCTGTTGTGTTACTTCGCTGTAGATCAGCTCATAACGCGCATTCAGCGCTGCGATCTCTAGAAGCTCTCTCTGGGATCCCTTGGCGACGCCGTGCATTGCTTCAGCATACTGGGGCGCAAGCTTCTCGATCACGCGCAAGTACAGCCCAGCACGGCGTAAGACTTCAGCTTTAGGGAGTTTGGTCTCGTGTTCGAAGCGATAGAAATAAATATCTAAGTTCTGGGCGATCAGCTTGTGTGCGAGCTCGCCGTGTGTCAACCCCTGCTCGTAGGGCGCGCCCGCAAGTTCTACAACCGGCAGCGTCGTCTGCTTGGGTGCCGTCATGTAAACTCTTTCGCGAACGTGATCCATGCCGGCTGACGCACAAAGCCCAGCTTCTCGTTGATTGCCAGCATCCCGACGTTAGTGCTGTCGTTCCAGGTTTTTATGACGTCGTAGCCGTGCGCGCGAGCGTATTCGACGGTCTTGAGCTTGAGCGCCATCGCGACGCCCTTGCCGCGATACTCGCGGCGCACTCCCGTCAGCCCTTGATATAAGTCTTTCGGCTCGTCCTTGCTCCGTCGTAAGTTGCTCTGTCCGATGTATTTTTCTCCATCCTTGGCAATGAAGTATCCCTCAGCGATGGCGTCAGGGTGCTCTATGCTGTAGCGCATAAAATGTTCGAAGTCCACAGGCGTGTACTGATCGGGATGGGGCACGTCCTCCATGATGATGACGAAGAGTTCGTGCAGTTTCTTGAGGCAATCCGGATCGCGCTGGCGTTCTTCAGCGAGCGTTGTGATCGTCAAGCCATGGGCTGAGAACTTTTCGAGATAGTGCGCGAACTTGGAGAAATCAAAGTCTTTGACGGTCAAGCGCGATTCCCAGGTGCGTCGGGTTTCAGAGAAGCCATTCTTCTTCAAGAATGCGATGCTGCGCGGATAATCTTCGCGGGCGCTGGCGAAAGCGCGCACGACTTTGTGCACAAGTAGATCGTTCAAGATTCTCTCGTAGAGCGCGCGGCCGATGCCATGTCTTTGAAAATCGGGGTGGACGCCAACGTAGACCCAGAACTTCTGGGGATGGAACATATTGGGCATGTGATTGTACTCGGCGTAGCCTACGACGCGCTTATTGACTTCAGCGACGTAGCGTTTGAAGATATATTTTTTATCGAAGTGCTCGTCGTCGTAGCGGATCTCGTCGGCGCTGTAACGGTAGTCGGGGTAGATTGCATTGCCAATCTCGGCGATGGCGTCGTAATCGTTAACAGCGAACTCGCGAATATGGAAGCTCATGAGGGTATTTGGTACGCCCGGGAGGACTTGAACCTCCGACCTCTGGCTCCGCAGGCCAGCGCTCTATCCCCTGAGCTACGGGCGCACAAGCTCCGCTTGACCTTGCCGGCCTATGGCCAGCGAAGGCAAATAGTCCAGATGGAAATCTGGCTGGTCAATTCTAGAGCATAATAGCTTAGTGTGCAACTCGCAGTGATGCTCTATCTTTTTGGAGTCATCTCACTCTATGCGCTATCATAAAGACTATGCCCAAGGCTGAAGTCTTAGAAGCTCTGTCTCCTGCACAAGCCCCTCTCTCACAAGGGCGCATCGTGCGCGCGTGGTGGCCCCTAGCCGCAAGTTGGATGCTCATGGGGTTGGAGCTTCCCGCGGTGAGCGCCTTCGTCGCGCGGCTGCCGGAGCCGGCCATCAACTTGGCAGCTTATGGCGTGGTCTTCGCGCTCTCCATGATCATCGAAGCCCCTATTATCATGCTGCTAGCCGCTTCGACAGCCCTTAGTAAAGACTGGGACTCGTATCTCAAAGGATACCGCTTCATGATGAACGCCGGGGCCTTGCTTACTACCCTGCATATTACTATCGCCTTCACGCCGCTCTACTACTTGGTGATGGAGAATCTTATCGGCGCTCCCCAACAGATCATTGAGCCAGCACGGATCGGCTTGATGATCATGACCCCCTGGACATGGTCTATTGCTTATCGGCGTTTTCATCAAGGGGTCTTGATTCGCTTTGGGCGTTCTAATATTGTGGGCTTGGGCACGGTCGTGCGACTCAGTGCCAACCTCGTCGTGCTGAGTATTGGCTATCTGCTTGGGACAGTGCCGGGGATCATCGTAGCCACAAGCGCTGTCTCGATGGGCGTGATGAGCGAAGCGTTTTTTGTCGGGCTGCGTGTGCGCCCGATTCTAAAGAGACTGCACCAGATCGCGCCTGATGGAGACCCGCTCACGTTGAGAGCGTTCTTGCGCTTCTATATTCCGTTAGCGATGACGTCTCTATTAACTCTCTTGGTGCAACCCATCGGGAGTGCGGCGATCAGCCGGATGCCGGGGGCGTTAGAGTCTTTAGCTGTCTGGCCGGTCGTGTCAGGATTGCTCTTTCTGCTGCGCAGCACCGGGATCGCGTATAACGAAGTCGTCGTCGCGCTCTTAGGCGAGCCAAAAGCAGAGGAGAGCCTGCGGCGCTTCGCGAAGATTCTCTCGCTCTCTCTGACGGCGATTCTGCTTCTCGTGACCGCGACGCCTCTAGCGGGTTTCTGGTTTAGGGGATTGTCCGGGCTGTCTCCGTCGTTGGCGAGCTTGGCTCAAGCGAGCTTATGGTGTGCACTGCTCTTGCCGGCGTTCAGCGTCTGGCAAAGCTGGTATCAGGGATCGTTGGTCTACTTTCGCACGACGCGCGGGGTCACCGAAGCGATGGCGCTCTCGCTGACAGTGAGCAGCGCGATCTTGGGTGTGGGAGTGTTGTGGGGGCAAGTCACGGGCTTGTATGTCGCGCAAGTGGCGTTCACAGCTGGAGGGCTTGCGCAGATGCTCTGGCTCGCGTATCGCAGCCGTAAGCTGCAGAGCAAGTGAGAGCTAGTCTTGCTTTTCTTATCGCTTGTGTGCTATGCTTCTCACGGAGGAGGAACTCTATGGATCAACCCCTGAATTACAGAAGCTGCTCGCCATCACGGACACGTGGCCCTTGATAGTCATCGGCGTTAGCGTGGGGTTGCTTGTCTTGGGCTTGGTGTTGGTAGGGGTCTCATGGTGGCGTTCGGCCCGCAAAATATTTAAATTGTGCCGCCAACGGCGGTACGACGAGCAGTCCAGACGAAGCCTGGTGGCGGAGGGAGGGGGACTCGAACCCCCAGGGCCTTGTGGGCCGTACCGGTTTTCGAGACCGGCTCCTTAGCCAATTCGGTCATCCCTCCAGCAAGCTCCGCTTGACCTTCATCTTCGCCAGCCAGAGTCTGGCGAAGGCGAACAGTTCAGGCGAAGCCTGGTACGCCCGGCTGGATTTGAACCAGCGACCTTCGGCTCCGGAGGCCGACGCTCTCATCCACTGAGCTACGGGCGCACAAGCTAGGAGCTTGAGCCTCGCCTTTGACAGCCTGTGGCTGGCAAAGATGAAGGTAAGCGAAGCTTGACAGTCTGTGCATGCTAATTTTAATGTGCTGCAGCCAAGCGTGCAACTGGGAGCCAGAGTAGCTTTATCGAGATCGGACTTGGACTATTGACTCTAACGTCAATGGCTCTTGCGTGCCCTCACGCGTCGCAACGATAGCGTTGCCCGTGATCGGGAACGACCCAACCTTGGTGCTGGCTATCACGGTGTAGCTGTGTTCTAAAGTCGCTCCTGCAGCCAGCCCCAACTGCGCGGCCCTCAGCCTTGACCCTTCAGCAAGTTGAAACTCTTCGGGCAGGCTCTCGCTGATCAGGACGACTCTGAGATCGACTTTTGCTGTGACTTTCACGGAGACAGTGAACTCTTGCCCAGGCTGAACAGGCGTGAGCACGGTACGACTGAACTCTATCAGATCGTTCTCGACAGTGTCGGTGCGCGGCTTGGGCTGCGGTGCCGGTGGAGAGAGCAGTTCACAGCCAGAAAGTGCAAGAACACCGATAAGTCCTAGAAACGCGAACACTCGAAAATTGCTCTGCATGATTGCACGCTCCTATGAGATGAATCGTGCCACCGGAGGCAGCACGGCGGATAGTCCAGACAAGTCTGGTTAAGCTTGCTGGCGGAGGGGGTGGGATTCGAACCCACGGTAGAGGTTTTGCCCCTACAACGGATTAGCAATCCGTCCTCTTCGACCACTTGAGTACCCCTCCGGGTCTCAACACTTTATCATAGCAAAAAACACCGTCGTGGGCAAGCCCTTGACTCAGCTCGCTCAGACTTGTATACTGAGCGCACAAAGCTCTCCGAGCTGCTCTTCCTACGGAGGGCTCGCTCTAGGGAAGAGCAGCCGTACCGTGGATAGACCACGGAATACCCAGAGATTTTTTTGGGTATTGTGGGTCGGGAGCGGAAACGCCTCGGCCTCCTCATGCTTGGAAAGGAGGAGCTTATGTCAGCGTCTCTTGCCTTTCGTCTCCTTCTAGGAGTGGTTGTCGTTGGGGCTTCTGTTTTTGTGGGCTTCTCGCAGGGCATTGAAGTCGTCGATGCCCTTGGGCGTGTGGTGCGCTTCGAGAAACCTCCTGAGCGACTCACCCTTGCGGGGAAGGGCTCGTTCATGCTCGTGGACGCGGCATATCTGTTCCCCACAGAAGCGCGCCAGAAGATCACGGCTTTTTCTGGAGCTGCACAGTTGAATACAGAATGGCTGATGCTCCTTGATCCGACCTTCCGCCAGACGAAGACCGTTCTCGAATCTCAAGTGGGACCGGAGCAAATCGCCGCGACCAAGCCCGATGCTGTCATTCTCAGAGTTGTCGAAGCTACGAGACTCGGCCCAGGCATCGAGCGCCTCGGCATCCCCGTCCTCTACGTCGAGCTCGAAAGTATAGGGCGATACCAAAACGACCTGCGCATCCTCGGACAAATTTTTAACAATCTCAGGCGCGCCAACGACGTGATCGCGTTCTACACAGCACGCGTGGAGCGCATCGCGCAGCGCACGAAAGAGCTCCGTGAGCCCGAGAGACCTCGGGTGCTGGTGCTTCAGTACAGTGTGAGGGGCGGAGGAGTCGTGATGGAGATAGCTCCCGTCAGCTGGTTGCAAACGGAGATGGTCGAGCGTGCCGGGGGCACCCCTATCTGGAAGACCGTAGCGCAGCCAGGTGGTTGGACCCCCGTCAACTTCGAGCAGATCGCAGCATGGAACCCTGATATTATTTGTATCATTGACTACAGCGGGGACTCACGTGCTACGGCCGCTCGACTCCGACACGACCCACTCTGGGCCGCGCTGAAAGCTGTCAAGAGCAATCAACTCTACGGATTCCCGGGGGATTTCTATAGCTGGGACCAGCCCAATCCCCGCTGGATCTTAGGGCTGACTTGGCTCGCTGTGAAGATTCATCCTAGACTCTTCCCGGATATAGATATGCTGAATGAACTGCACGCGTTCTTTGGGCTCTACGGCCTCAGTGCCGAGACAGTCCAGACGAAGATCCTTCCCGTGCTCAAGGGGGATGTCCCGTAAGATGGCGCCTGCGCTGCGCTGGGGGAGTCGGTTCTGGGTCTTGTTGGGGGTGGCCGTGCTCGCTGGCATGGCTCTTTCGCTGTTCATCGGGCGGTATCCTCGGCCATACTTTCTCTCCCCAACGGTGCTCTACGAAGATGAGCTCGCGCAAAGGGTGCTCTTTGGATTGCGACTGCCGCGAGTCCTGCTGGGAGCGGCTTTGGGGATGTCGCTCGCTGGGGCAGGGCTAGTGCTGCAGATGATCTTCCGCAACCCGTTGGTCGAGCCGGGATTTTTGGGGATCTCTCAAGGGGCAGCGTTCGGCGCAGCTTTCAGCATTATATTTCTGTCGAGCTTCCCCATCGTCATCGAGGTGATGGCGACGGTCTTCGCTATGCTCGGCTTGATCTGTTCGTTTCTATTAGCGCGTTCTCTTCGGTATGGAGAGTGGCACCTGCGGCTGATCTTAGCGGGCATTGCCATATCGGCGCTCTTTGCCGCGGGCGTGGGATTGCTTAAATATCTCGCTGATCCGTTGCGAGAGCTTCCGGAGATCACGTTCTGGTTGCTGGGGGGGCTGTGGGGCATTACGTGGGAAGACTTACTCTATGTGCTCCCGTTTGTGATTCCGGGGATCACGCTCTGTCTGCTGATGCGCTGGCGACTGAATCTGCTCTCTTTAGAAGATGAGACAGCGTTTTCACTGGGGGCTTCCCCAGCGCGCGAGCGCGCTCTCTTGCTGAGTGCTGCTGTCGCCGCTGTTGCTGCTGTTGTCTCGGCGGCGGGGCTGGTGGGCTGGATCGGGCTCATTACGCCCCATATAGCGCGGCGCCTGGTGGGTGCTGAGGCCCACAGGGCTCTGCCTGCGGCGCTCTTGCTCGGTGCGCTCCTTGCCGTCGGCTGCGATACCCTCGCGCGAGCTCTTCTTGCTGGAGAGATCCCCTTAGGAATCTTGACGTCGTTTTTTGGTGCGACCGGCTTCGCCCTGTTGATGATCCGCAAGCTATGATCGCTCTTGACGGAGTCTCTTTTAGCTATGGGAGCGTGCCCCTGCTCGAGGGGGTCACCGTCGAGATCCCCATGGGAGTGACAGCCCTGTTAGGTCCTAACGGCGCGGGCAAGACCACGCTGCTTCGGATTATTTTGGGAATTGTGCGCCCTCACGCGGGCACGGTGTGGATAGCCGGGCGTCCTCAGACAGCGTACTCGCGGCGCGAGCTCGGCCGACTGATCGGCTTGGTGCCGCAGAACGAAAATATCACGTTCGATCTTTCGGTAAGGGAATATGTGCTGTTGGGGCGCGCCCCGTATCTCCATCCCCTTGAGCTGCCTAGTTCGGGAGATCTCCAGATCGTCTCGGAGGTCTTAGAGTCCTTAGGGATACTCGGCTTGCAAGATCGGGCCATTTTGTCTTTGAGCGGTGGGGAGCGCCAGTTGGTGATCATCGCGCGCGCATTAGCTCAGCAGCCTAAGATTCTCTTGCTGGATGAACCCACAGCCCATCTGGATTTGCGCAATCAAGCTCGCGTGGTCGAGGTAGTACGCGCAGTAGCTGCGCAGGGACTGTCGGTGCTCTTTACTACTCACGACCCAAATCTCGCGCTCGCTACGGCAGACTACACAGTGCTGTTGCGTCGAGGGAGTGGGTGTTGGGCCGGGCCGACGGCGACACTGCTGACTGCCGAGAACCTCTCGCACGTCTATGGCGTACCCGTTGCAGTGCTCTCTGTCGATGGACACGCGTTTATTCGGACGCGATGAGCAGTCATGGGCAGAATCTTCTTGATAACAGGTCCGCGGGGCTCGGGCAAGACGACGCTCTGTCGGCAGTTCATAGAGCTTGCTCGCGCGTGGCGTGTGACGGGGATTTTGACGGTGGGGGAGTGGCGCGATGGGGAGAAGCTCGCGCTCTACGCTCAGGATCTTCATACTGGAGAGTGCCGTCTTCTCGCGCAGCGCCAGAGCGCTCTGGCGCCCTGGGAATTTGTCGATGAGACGCTCGCGTGGGGCAACGGCGTCTTTGCTCGTGCGGTCCCGACAGATTTGCTTGTTGTCGACGAGCTTGGGCCGCTGGAGTGGCTCGAGGGGCGGGGCTGGACAGCAGCTTTTGGGGCGATAGATTCGGGGCAGTATCGCGTTGCGCTCGTAATAGTTCGGCCGGAGCTGTTGGAACCAGCGCGACTTCGCTGGGCTCAGGCCAAACTCATTGACGTTACTGAGCACGCTTTGCGTGACGATGATCTTCGCCAGGCTTCGCCTGGACCGTCTATCGTGCCGCCGGAGGCGGTACGGTGAACAGTCCAGGCGAAGTCTGGTGGCGGAGGGAGAGGGATTCGAACCCCCGGCGCTCAGCGCGCTACGGTTTTCAAGACCGTCGCCTTCGTCCGCTCGGCCATCCCTCCAGCTCCCCAATTATAGCATATTTGACAAATTCTTCCGAGTCAGTTATCTTAACTTTATCAAGTAGGTGAGAGAGGCCTATGCAATATGTGTGGATCGTTCTTATAGCAGTTGTCGTTGTGCTCGGTGCGATTTTGGTCTTGAGCGGTCAGCCCTCAGCGCCAATAGAGCAGCAAGTTAAGATCACGCTCGTCGAGTGGAAGATTACTCCAGACCCCATCGAGCTTGTGGCCGGTCCAGCGCGCCTGGTCGTCTTCAATATGGGCTTTCAGGCTCATGCCTTAGCGATTATGGGGATGGACCGCAAGGTAGTGCGCCAATTAGAAGTCGTGCCTGCTGGCCAGATACACACGTTCTTGATTGAGCTGCCCAAGGGGGAGTTTCTGCTCTATGATTCGCTGAATTGTCGCGATCCCATCCGAGGAGCCTGCGAGAGGAAGACCATGGTCAGCAAGATCATCGTGCGATGAGAGCATGGTCATTGGTACCCTGCTGGCGCTGTTTCTCCTCGTGAATACAGAATATTCTCCGGAAAGGGTCTGGGTGCTCCTGCACGGGGTTGGAGGCTCAGGGCGCGATTGGCGCTATGTCGCTCACGAGTTGAGTCACTCTGGGCACACAGTCTTACGGCCCTCGCTGCCCAACCATGCGGGGCTCTTTGCGTGGGCAGAGAACGTCGTTGAATTCTTTGCTCAGAGTGGCTTACTTGAGCGTGAGGATCGAAGCGTTTACGTCGTAGCTCACAGCTTCAGCGGAGCGGTCGTGCTCTTTCTACTGAGAACGGCTTACGAACTGAACTCTCAGAATCTCACTTCTATGGGAGCCCAGCTAGTCTGTGCCCAGCTGCACGGGCGCGCCGCGAGAGCATGTCAGCAGATTAAGTTGGGCTGGCAGGCTCTCTTAGAAGATCCCCAGCGAGCGCAGCGCTGGGTGCGTGTCGCTTCTAAGATCGAGCAGGTCTTTCTCTATCATCCGGCGCTGCGTGGGGCGTGCGGCGCTGATTTGGATTTCTTAGGGCTCGGTGGCGATGCCACGGCCTCGCTCCAGCTCTTAGAGCAACTCAGTGACTTCTTCTATCTGCCCATCGAGCACATAACTTGGGATAGCCAGATCGCTATTACGAATCTCTACGGCGGCAGAGCGTTCATGATCTCGCTCTGCGGCTTCTATGGAAACGACTCTATGCTGACCTATGAGCAGCAACGGCTCTCACGTGAAGCCCTAGGCTATCGAGAACTCTTCTTTGATCGTCGCTCGCACTTCGACTTTGCTCTTAGGTATACGGCGGGGCGGGAGCTCGCTCAAGCCCTGTGTGCCTTCGCTCAAACACTCCCTGGAGGTGTGGTATGGCAGTAGATCACTTCAACATTGACGGGCTCTTAACAGAAGAGCAGAAGCTCATTCGGAACACCGTCCGGCGCTTCGTGGACGAAGAAGTCCTGCCCATCATCAAGGAC
The DNA here is from genome assembly GCA_964473325.1 of uncultured Thermotogae bacterium. GTDB lineage: Bacteria > Bipolaricaulota > Bipolaricaulia > RBG-16-55-9 > DRXL01 > JANXCC01. The sequence continues at coordinate 154,020 of CAYYOG010000001.1, read as the reverse complement.
GCCTTCGAAGCTGGGCACTTCCCCACTGATCTTATCCCCAAGATCGCTGAGCTTGGGCTTTTGGGAGCGACTCTGAAAGAGCACGGCGGCGCGGGAATTGACTCTGTTTCGTACGGGCTGGCCATGCAAGAACTCGAGCGTGGCGATACAGCAATTCGCAGCTTTTGTTCCGTCCAGAACGGGCTTGTGATCTACCCCATCTACACGTTTGGGAGCGAGGAGCAAAAAGAACGTTGGCTTCCTAAGCTCATCCGTGGCGAGGCCGTGGGCTGCTTCGGCTTGACTGAGCCTGAGCACGGCAGCGATCCCAGCGCTATGGACACCGTTGCGGAGCGCGACGGAGACTTCTTCGTTCTCAATGGGACGAAAGCATGGATCACCAACGCTACGCTCGCTAATGTCGCAGTGGTCTGGGCCAAGCTCGACGGAGTCGTGCGCGGCTTTCTTGTAGAAAAGGGCACCCCTGGTTTTTCAGCAGCCAAGATCGAGCATAAGATGTCGGCACGAGCTTCTGATACCGGCGAACTCTATCTGAATAACTGTCGCATTCCCAAAGAGAATATGCTCCCGGGGGCTGAGGGCATGAGAGCCCCATTGATGTGTCTCAATCAAGGGCGGTATGCGATTGCCTGGGGCGCGGTTGGAGCTGCTATGGCGTGCTACGAAGAGGTCGTTGAATATACCAAGCAACGAGTGCAGTTCGATAGACCCATTGCGTCGTTTCAGTTGGTACAAGAGAAGCTCGCCGATATGCTGACTGAGATCACGAAAGCCCAGTTGCTCTGTGTGCGTTTAGGGCAGCTCCGCGACGCAGGGACGATCAAGCCATCTCAAATATCGCTGGCCAAGCGCAATAACGTCGCGATGGCCTTACAGATAGCGCGGATGGCCCGCGATCTCTTAGGGGCTAACGGGATCACTCTTGACTATCAAGCTATCCGGCACATGCTCAATCTTGAAAGTGTCTACACGCTCGAGGGGACGCACCATATTCAGACGCTGATATTAGGTCAAGATATCACGGGGATCTCGGCATTCAAGTAACCAGGCTTTGCCGGCACACGCTGCGCGTGGGCTTCATCTTCGCCCGCCGAAGGCCTACGGCAGAGCTTGGAGGAAGTGCAGGAACATCCCGGCGGCGACCATCGTGCCGATCACCCCGGCGACGTTGGGCCCCATCGCGTGCATGAGCAAGAAATTTCTGGGATTAGCTTCTTGCCCTAAGACTTGAACGACCCGCGCCGACATCGGCACGGCTGAAACCCCAGCTGCGCCGATCATGGGGTTGACCTTCTCTCTGGAGAAGAGATTCATGATCTTGCCCATTACAACCCCAAAGGCCGTCGCCGTCGCAAACGCAACGATACCCAGAACAAAGACCAAGACCGTCTGCGGCTTCAAGAAATTATCTGCGGTCATGGAGCCCCCGATGGAGATCCCCAAGAGAATCACTAAGATATCCATAAACGCTTCTGAAGCCGTTTTGGAGAGTCTCTCCGTGACCCCGCATTCTCGCAGGAGATTCCCGAACATAAAAGACCCGACTAACGGAGCCGACAGCGGCACAAGCCAAATAATTACTGTTGCAGCGATGATAGGGAAGAGAATCTTTTCCCGTTGGGAGACCTCGCGCAACTGGGGCTTCATATAGATAGCCCGTTCGCTCTTGGTCGTGAGAGCTTTGATGACCGGGGGCTGAATCAGGGGCACGAGAGCCATATACGAGTATGCTGCAGGAGCCGTTGCGGCCAACAGATGAGGCGCTAACTTTGCCGTGAGGTAGACGGTCGTTGGTCCGTCAGCACCTCCAATAATGCCGATGCTGGCAGCCTCCGGAAGCGTAAAGTCCACTAAGAGTGCCATAATGAAGACAAAGTAGACGCCGAACTGGGCTGCGGCTCCTAGAAGTAACGTCTTGGGATTGGCGATCAATGGGCCAAAGTCGGTCATCGCTCCAAGCCCAATAAAGATCAACAACGGCAAGACTTCCGTGGCGATGCCGACGGTATAAATCTGCGAGAAGAGCCCAGTCGACTCAGCAAAGAGCGGTGGGAAGAGATTGACGATCATCATGCAGAAGCCGATGGGGACTAAGAGCAAAGGCTCCCATCTCTTCGCTATGCCCACGTAGACAAAGAAAGCTCCAATCACGAAAGCGACGACATAGCTTCCGGGGAATGGCCCGCCCGTCACAAAGCTCAACAACCCCTCACCGATGATCATGGTGATCTCTGCTCGAGCTTCAGGATGATCTTACTTGCTCCCCAGAGGATGACTGCGACGAGCCCTAAGACGAGAAAGACGACGCCAAAGCCGGAGAGCGCAATCTGCGTGACCAGCCCCCAGTCGATCATAGTCAGTATTCGATGACGGCGAGGACGTCGGTGGCCTTGACGGCTTGGCCTGGGGCGACGCGAATCTCTTTTACAGTACCGGAGACCGGTGCGACGATAGAGTTCTCCATCTTCAGAGCTTCCAAGGTGCAGAGGGTCTGGCCTTCGGTGACCCTATCGCCGGCTTTCACATGAACGTGTAGGACTTTCCCCGCCAATGGGGCTTCTATAATTTCTTGAGCCATAGCTGCAATCCCCCTTGTGCCAGGCTTCGCCTGGACCATATATCGTGCCACAAAGCGGCACGGTGAACAGTCCAGACGAAGTCTGGTTAGAGATTAATATTAGGATATTTCTTCCAAATTTTCCAGGGGCAACTGCCAGGGGGAACGAACTTGTTCTCGAGAAGATCCAGAGCACGGGTGATATATTTTCTCGTATCGTGGGGCATGATGATATCATCGACGCAGCCACGTTCTGCTGCACGATAGGGGTTCTCGTAGAGTTCGCTGAACTCTTGGATTCGCTTGGCTCTCGTTTCTTCAGGATTTGGGGATTCTTTGATCTCGCGGGCGAAGATCACGCTTGCGGCGGTCTCCGCCCCAACGATCGTGATCCGGGCTGTCGGCCAGGCGAAGACAAAATCTGCGCCGATAGATTTATCGAGCATCCCGTAGTGAGCTCCTGCATAAGATTTTCTTATGATAATGGAGATGAGTGGCACGGTCGCGTTGGCCCAGGCAAAGAGCAATTTCGCGCCATGGCGCAAGATCCCCGCCCACTCTTGTTGGGAGCCGATCATATAGCCCCCGCAGTCCACAAACGTCACGATGGGGATGTTAAAAAGATCGCAGAATCTGATGAAGCGTGCCCCTTTGTCTGCAGCGTCGATGTCGATGGTGCCTGCAGCCCACGCGGGTTGATTGGCCCAAATCCCCACGGGACGTCCCCCAAAGCGCGCAAACCCGGTGATCACGCTCTTGGCGTGATGCTCCATCGTCTCGAAGAAGTAGCCGTCGTCTACGACCGCTTTGATGACTCTTTTCATGTCGAAGGGCTTGAACGGCTCATCGGGGACGATCTCGTCGAGCTCAGGGATAGCGCGATCTGAAGGATCTTGGGTCTGGCGGCGGGGCGGGCGCTCGCGATTATTCGATGGCAGGAACGAAAGTAATTCTTTGGCTTTATCTATCGCGTCTTTGTCGTCTTTAGCAACGATATGAGTCTGGCCGGCTTTAACAGCGTGGGCCTTCCAGCCGCAGAGCTCTTCAAGAGTTATTTCTTCACCAATCTGGGTCTTGACGAACGCTGGCCCAGCAATCCCCAAAAACCCTGTGTCGCGGGCTTGGATGAGAAAATCTTGCATAACCGGGTGATACGCCTGCCCGCCCAGACACGGGCCCAGTAACAGGGCGATTTGGGGAATGACGCCTGAGGCGAGTGTCTGGGTTCTGAAGAGCTTTCCGTAGGCTTCTAACGTATCAATGCCCTCGTGCAGCCGTGCCCCGGCAGAGTCGTTCAGCCCGATGACGGGCAGGCCCTTCTCCATGGCGAATTGAATCGCATAGGCCTCCTTAAAGCCGTGATACTCCCCGAAGGTCCCGGCCATCGCTGAGTAGTCTTCAGAGAACGCTACGATCGGACGCCCGTTTACTCTCCCAAATGCCGTGATGACCCCTTCGGCAGGGATTTGCGCTTTATCCATACCGAAGTGCACGGTTCTATGCTTAATGTGCATCCCAATCTCGGTATACTCGCCATGGTCAAAGAGATACTCTAATCGTTCGCGGGCGTTGAGTTGTCCAGTTTCCTTGCGCTTTTTCAAGACGGCGGGGTCACCCATCTTAAGGATTCTCTCGCGCTCTTGCTGGAGTTCTTTGTAGAGATCTTCTTTCTTCTTGTAGAATGTCTTCATAGAGGGCCTCCTTGGCTCTGAGCTCGTAGCGTCAGCTTACGATATTAGGGCGCTCGACGCAACAATGTAGTCGGCATTACCGACCGAAAGCGCTTCACAGAGTAGACTCTGAACGATAGGAAAAGCGAAGGAGGAGATCGTGAGATATCTTTGGGTGAGTGCAGCTCTCTTGGTATTGGTCGGCACTGGTGTGCTGGCTCAGCAGGTCCCCCGTGGCTTTTGGGGTGAAGGCTTTTTAGGGGCGGAAATTGGGGCAGTCATCGGTGGAGCTATCGGGTTGGGCACGGTGCACACGGCGTGTATGCGAGTGGAGCGAAGTTGTGACCCGCTCTATAAGTTAGTTGTCTTGCAACAACGTATCCCGATCGAAGGCGATCCGTTGTCAATCATTAGGCTCAATTCCCCAGGGTTTCGCACGGTGAACATGGGACGGGGGCTAGGAGCCTTAGCTGGGGTCGCGCTGGTTGGAGTCATGCGGCGGGTTGATGGGAACATTTGGGCAGCGTTTCTGGCTACACAGGTCTGGGTTGCTGTCAGCCAACAAATCTTTCTCTTAAAGGCCCCGCTGGTGCCGGCTCTTGTCGCAACGGCAGCGTATAACTGGGGTGCGAAATCCAAATCTATTCGGCTACAGCCCTCGTGGAGCTTCACAATAATGAGTTGGAAGTTCTAGCTGTGAATGTAACGTCCGTTACTTTTCTGGTCAGCTTGGGTTTGCTAGAATATTTTCGTCACAAAACGATCGTAGCTGAAGGAGGATTCTATGGCTCGTCTTGGGAAGCTATCTCTTCTGTTTGTTCTGGGTGTGTTCGCTGTCGGGCTAGGGAGCGTGGCGCTAGAGGGCCGGACGCTTACGGTCTCTCAGATGGTCTTTTTGGGCGATCTGCCCTATGCTGTCTCGTATCGCATAGAGATCGCGCCGGGGTATAATTCCGGCGGGGCTGTCATCTATAAGTTCGCGGGCTCAGCGTATCTTGCCGGTGATCTGGGCAAGCTCGCGGAGATGGGCTATGATCTGGGACACGCTGCCGGACGGTTCGTCTTTGGGGGGCTTGTCCCTGCTGGTGTGCTCATTGAGGGAGCAGCTTTCGCGTTCGTGAGCGGCCGCGTGATGGTCGAGGGCCGCTACGATTTGGGCAGCTTTGGCACCGTGGTGCAGCACCTCATGCTCGATCCGACAAAGAACATAGTAGACGGGCAGACGTTCGTCAAGGTTGTCGCCCCGGCGATCAATATGATCGGCGATATTACCGCGCCAATCTCGATCACGGCGACGTATGAGAAAGACAAGATTACCGGACTGGTGCAGCACGGAGCGCAGCTAACAGCAGAGCTAAAGCTCAAGCACAAGCAGCTCGACCCACGCGACCCGGAGCTCGAAGGCTCTGTCTACGTCCGGAATATGACTCTGACAGTTCTCGGTCAGACGGCGTGGACGTTCTCAGGGGAGATCGTCGCGGCACTGCACGTAGATCCATAGTTTTTTATAGAAAAAGTAGGGGCGAACGGCCGTTCGCCCCTACACTACTAAATCCCCATTCGTTTGGCGATAATTTCGTACATCACTTCAGTGGTGCCTGCGCCGATCTTCCAGAGACGAATATCTCTGTAGAACCGGGCGATGTCATACTCTTCGATGTAGCCATAGCCCCCGTGAATTTGGAGACATTCATCGGCGACTTCGCAGGCCACGTCAGCGCAGAACGCTTTACACATTGAGACGACCATCGTGGCGTCCTCGCCGGCCTCCATCAGGCGTGCTGCGTGGTAGAGCAATTGTCTGGCGGCTTCGAGCTTCGTCTGGAGCTTGGCAAACTTATGGCGCGTAATCTGAAACTCCGAGAGCTTCTTGCCAAAGAGCTCGCGCTCTTGAGCATAGCGAATCGCGTCTTCGAGGGCTTGCTGGGCTGAAGAAGTGCATGCCACGCACGAGACGAAGCGTTCGTTCTGCAGCCCTTGCATAACATAATAAAAGCCCTTGTTCTCCTCCCCGATGAGATGGTCCGCGGGCACGGGGCAGTTATCGAAAGACAATTCTCCCGTATCAGAGGCGTGCATCCCTAATTTCTTCGGGAGCTTTTGGATCTCAAACCCTGGAGTGCCGCGCTCGACTAAGAAGAGCGAGATCCCGCGATGGCCCGCACTGGGCTCGGTCTTGCCCGCTACGAAGAAGATATCAGCATTGATCGCGTTGGTGATGAACGTCTTGCTCCCGTTCAAGATATACTGATTGCCCTTCTTCTTGGCGGTGGTCTGCATGGCGGCGAGATCTGACCCGCCGTGAGGCTCAGTGAGGGCGATGGCTGCAACTTTCTCCCCGCGGATGAGCGCAGGCAGATATTTTTGTTTGAGGGCCTCGGAGCCGTACTCATACAGATATGGCGAGCTCATATCTGTGTGGACCAGGACGCTCATGGTCAGTCCACGAGAGCGACACCGTCCCAGCTCCTCGCAGAAGACAACGGTGGACCAGATATCTGCTCCAGCGCCGCCGTATTTTTCGTCAAAGCGAATCCCTAAGAATCCCAGCTCGCCCATTCTTTTATAAAGCTCTTTAGGGAAGATGCCGGCGGCCTCCCACTCATCCACGTGCGGATTCAGCTCTTCTTCGACGAAGCGTCTGACAGCACGACGGAAGATACGATGCTCTTCGGAGAACGGGTAGTCCATGAATGCCTCCTAGCGGCCACATTGTACCTGATGGTCGGGACACGTTACAAACACGCCCCAAGCGTGATAGAGGCCCTCACTCCGCCCTACGAGCACACTACACTCCCTAGATGCTCTTCACTTCATTGATGAGCTTCGTGAGCGACTCCTTTGCATCGCCAAAGAGCATTCGCGTCTTGTCGTTATAGAAGAGCTCGTTCTCGATCCCCGCAAACCCTGGGTTCATGCTGCGCTTGAGCACTATAATTTGCTTAGCGTGATCAGCATTGAGAATGGGCATCCCGTAGATGGGGCTGCTCTTATCATAGCGGGCTGCGGGGTTGACCACGTCGTTGGCCCCGACGATCAGCGCGACGTCAGCATTCTGAAATTCGTCATTGATCTGGTCCATGTCATAGAGCTGGTCATAGGGGACATTGGCTTCGGCTAACAGAACGTTCATGTGTCCCGGCATACGACCCGCGACAGGATGGATCGCGTATTTGACGGTCACCCCGCGCTTGCCAAGCTCGTCAGCTAATTGTCTGACAGCATGCTGGGCTTGCGAGACGGCCATGCCGTAGCCGGGAACGATGATCACGAGCTGCGCATACCCAAGCAAGATCGCAGCTTCGTCGGCCTGAATGGGCTTGACGGTCTTGGTTGTGGCGGTCGCGGACGATCCCGCGGTCACGACCGCGCCAAATGCCCCAAAGAGCACGTTGGTGATCGGGCGGTTCATCGCCCAGCACATAATTTGCGTGAGAATAACCCCCGATGCTCCCACCAACGAACCTGCGATAATAAGGGCGTTGTTCTTAATGACGAACCCAGCCATCGCCGCAGCGACGCCCGACAAGGCGTTCAAGAAGCAGATCACGACGGGCATGTCTGCCCCGCCGATGGGGATCGTAAAGAGCACACCGAAGATCAACGCTGCGATTGTGAGATAGAGAAAGATCCACGGATGCCCGAAGTTGACGACCAAGAAGACCGCCGCGGCGACGATCGTCAGGAAGAAAATCAGATTGATGATATTTTGATAGGGGTAAGTGATAGGACGCTCGTTGACCACCCCTTGAAGCTTCCCTGCAGCGATCATGCTTCCGGAGAACGTAATCGCCCCAACGATCATGGCGAGCATGATCGAGATGGAGACGTCGAGCGTCAGGATGCTGGGGTTAGCAGCGTATTTGAAAAACTCGGCAGCAGCGATGAGCGCTGAGGCCCCGCCACCGAAGCCGTTAAAGAGCCCGACCATCTGGGGCATGGCCGTCATCTGCACTGTGCGAGCCATCACCGCTCCCACGGCTGAGCCGATCAATGCCCCAATGATGATCATTGTGTAGTCTTTGATCCCTGAGATGAAGAGCGTGGCTACGATCGCTACAAGCATTCCCAACGAGGACAAGAGATTTCCGGCGCGTGCGCGCTTGGGCGACTGCAGCCACATCAGCCCGATGACAAAGCACGCCGACGCTATCATGTACGCCAACGCAATGAGCACTTCTCGTAGAGACATTACTTCTCACCCGGCTTTCGCTTGAACATCTGCAGCATTCGGTCCGTGACCAAGTACCCACCTACAACGTTGGTCATGGCTAAGATGATCGCGATGAGCCCGAGGATCGTCTGCAGCCAACCCTCTTGGCGTCCGGCGATGATCAGGGCCCCGATGATCGTGATTCCAGAGATGGCATTGGAGCCGGACATCAAGGGGGTATGGAGCAAGGGCGGGACCTTGGTAATCACCGCGAACCCTAAGAACATCGCGACGACGAAGATATAAATTGCTGCTAACAGTGCTTCAGTCATAAAGCCTCCTTAGTGCTCGCTCGTTATTTTTGCAGCATGATCTGACCTTGATGAGTGACACAGCAGCCTTTGATGATCTCGTCATTGAAATCGAGATTGAGCTGCTTCTCTTTGGTGATGAGTAAGCTGAGAAAGCTTGCGATGTTGCGCGAGTACATTTGACTGGCGTGATAGCTCATCGAGCTGGGCAGATTGATCGGCCCGACGATCGTGACGCCGTCGAGCGTGACCTCTTTGCCTGCTTGGGTGAGCTCACAGTTGCCGCCTTGCTCGGCAGCTAAGTCTATAATCACCGAGCCGGGCTTCATCGCAGCGACCATATCTTTGGTGATAAGCAGCGGGGCCTTCTTGCCGGGGACGAGCGCCGTCGTGATCACGACGTCGGACTCCTTCACATACTTGGCGATGAGCTCGCGTTCCTTTTGCTGGTGCTCTTCGCTCAGCTCCTTGGCGTAGCCGGACTTGTCGGCAGCTTCTTCTATGATTAAGCCGACGAATTTGGCACCCAAGCTCTCGACCTCTTGCTTGACGGCGGGCCGGACGTCGAACGCGGAGACGACAGCACCTAAGCGTCTGGCAGTCGCAATCGCTTGGAGCCCTGCCACCCCAGCACCAATGATAAAGACTTTTGCTGGGGTGATCGTGCCCGCGGCGGTCGAGAGCATGGGGAGGAACTTGGGCAGATACTGAGTCGCCATCAGCACGGCTTTATAGCCTGCCACGGTGCTCTGCGACGAGAGCACGTCCATGGGCTGAGCCCGGGTGATTCTGGGGATCATGTCCATGGCGAGGGCTGTGATCCTCTTTTGGGCGAGCTGCTGGACGAGATCGGGATTGAGCAACGGCTGCAAGATCCCGATCAGGACGCTGCCCTCGCGCAGCAGCGCGACTTCTTCTGGGGTCGGCTTCTGCACCTTGATCACCATGTCCGCAGTGCCAAAGAGCGTCTTTCGGTCGGGAATGATCTGAGCGCCGATGGCTTGATACTGGGCATCAGGATACGAAGCCCCAACGCCAGCGCCCGCTTCGACCTGCACTCCGATGCCAGCTTTCACGAGCTTCGCGACGGTCTCTGGGACTAACGCGACGCGTCGCTCATAAGGCGCGGTCTCCTTCGGAACTGCTATCTTCATAAAACCTCCGTTTTTACTGATCGCTGATAACTCTTCTTGATAAATTTTACCGACTCTTGATGAGGCTGCACCATAAGTTCTGTCATATCATTTTATGAGTTATGTCACATTAACGGGAAGGCTACAAATATAAGCAGGTCCCAGAGGGCGTGGGAGACGATAACCGATACCAAGCTCTGCGTGCGCTGATAGAGCCACCCCCAGAAGAGCCCCGCTCCTGTCGCAGCGAGTATCAATATGAGATTGAGTGTCCAGATGTGTACCAACGCATAGATCGCTGTCGTCGCAAGAAGAGCTGCTGGGGCACTGAATCGCTCGCTGAGCTGGCGTTGCACAAATCCACGCCAGAAGATCTCTTCGCTGGGTCCCACAAGAAAGAACAAGAGCAGCCCGATCCAAACCAGATCGAGCTGCACTCGATTGGCATAGACGCTGCTGATCTGAGCTGTTGCAAAGGGCAAGATCAGGGGAGCGATCTGCTTACCCAGCCAGAAGATCCCATAGAGCGCGAGAGCCGAAATGACGCCGATAGCTATATCGCGCCAACGAAACTGAAAGAGCTTGACTCGGTCGGGTGTCAGCGCGAGGGCACTGGCGGCCAGGGTCGCCGCCGCGAGCGAGAGCCTCGTCCAGAAATTCCAGACTTCTGTCTGGAATGCGAAATACCAGAGAGCGAACGCTGCTATGACCGTCAGCGCGATGGCTCTGATCTCTCGCTCGTTGCTCATAGGGGGAGGAATTTCTCTAAGACCAAGCCAAGAATAAGACAGGCCCCAAAGAGCATATCGAGCTGGGAAGTGCGGGCATCAGCGTCGTTGGGGATCTGCTGCTGCATCGTCCGGATCAATCTGAGCGCTATAGGTGCAGAGAAGAATACTAACAGGCCCCAGGGGCTGAGAATCTTCAGTGCAATCAATACAACGACAGCCAGATAGGCGGATACGATCAGCCCGTGGTAGAGATAGAGCGTCTTGTGCTGGCCCAGCAGCGTCCCTAAAGTTTTGATCCCTACGCTGCCGTCGTACTCGATGTCTCTTAGATTATTGGCAAGCAGAACGAGCGCCACTAACAGCCCAAACGGAAGCGAGATGAGCACGGCTTTAGGGCTGAGCAAGCCCGTCTGCACAAAGTACGTCCCGCTGACCATCAGCGGGCCCCACATTAAGAAGACTGAGAGCTCCCCAAGGGCAAAATATTTGTATCTGAGCGGGGCAGCAGTGTAAAAGAAGCTCGCTATCGCCCCGATGAGGATGAACCACAGCAACGCTAGCCCTTTGAGCCAGACCAGATATAGTCCGATGATTGCCGCAAGTCCATACAGCCCCAGGCTGGCCGCGAGCACCTCTTTGGGGGAGATGAGCCCTTGCACCAGCGGATGAGGGCGGTAGAGCGTTGTCGGTGCGCCGGGGCGATCGACCCCGCTCTTGTAATCGAAGTAGTCATTGGTGAGGTTCGTCGCGCCGTGGACGCAGACCGCGCCGATCAGCGTTAAGAACAAGAGCCAGACGTCGAAAGCCCCATCAAGGGCAGCGATAGCTCCGCCGACTCCCACAGAAATCGCCGTCATGGTGAACGACCACGGCCGCGTCGCGAGAAACCAAACCTTAAGATTCATGATTTCAGCTAGCTCCTTTCTTTTCTAGAATTCTCTCAAGATCGATCTTGATGTCGAAGATCTGTAGCGCAATCATGACCAGCTCTTCGCCGCCTAGCACCCGCACCACCGAGCCAGGCTTGAGCTGATGCTCAATCTGCTCGTACGATGCCATTAGGTATCCAGACCCGCCTGACTCTTCGTGGACTTATCGTTTTATTCTATGATATAATCTGCTTGTAAAGGTTGCAACTATGCCTAGAAGCCAGAGACGACCAATGGCCGTTCCCAAGAGGCGAATGCCGCGCCGGCCGACGTTCTCCCAGGTGCTGTTGCGCCGTGGGATCATGGTGGGAGGAATCTTTATAGTGTTAGGGTTAGGAGGATGGGGCATCTATAGTCTCTATTTTGCCAAGCCAGGGGTGGCCATCCCCATCCAGCGATCCAGCGACTATCAGGTGCGTCTCGGCGAGACGGTGCAGTACAATTCTGTTCCCCCGACGTCAGGACCCCACGCGGGAGCAACGACTGACTGGGGCATCCATGACCGACCTATTCCCAATGAGATTCAAGTGCGTATGCTGAAGCTTGGGGGCGTCTTCGTGCAGTATCGTCCTGCGGAGAGCCCGGCGCTCGACGACCCCGTTGTCGAAGGCTTAAAAAGATTGATCGGGCGCTTGCGCACCGAGAACTTTGAAAAATACTGCAAAGTGGTTGTAGCGCCGTACCCGTCGTTGCCCAAGAAGATCGCGCTGACGGCGTGGGGCCGGCTCGATACGTTCGATGCTGAAGAGATTACCCCACAGATCGAGCAAAGAATTGTGCGCTTTTTGGACAAACTGATTGACGCCTATAATCCAGAGCGTGCTGGGTGTCCGTGATGCTGCGCAAACTCGTGCGTGAGAAGCTCCACGAAGCGATCCAGGGGCTCTACGGGCTCACAGAACCGATAGAGGTCTCCGTGCCGGAGAAGCCCGAATTCGGCGATCTTTCCAGTACGGTAGCGTTTGTGCTCAAAGAAAAACTCAAGAGAGCCCCCCGCCAGATCGCCGAAGAGATTGGGGCTCACATCGACACAAGCCCTTTTGAGAAGATAGAAGCCGTTGGGCCAGGGTTTCTCAACTTCTTCCTCAAGCGAGAGACGATTCAGCAAGCCCTCGCAGAGATCCTCGCCCAGGGGCACAACTATGGGAAGCTCTCCCTGGGGCGTGGGAAGAAGGCGCAAGTGGAGTTCGTCAGCGCCAACCCCACCGGGCCATTAACCATTGGGCACTGCCGCCAAGCAGTGCTGGGCGACGTCATCTCTAGGCTCTTAGAGAACGCCGGCTATGACGTGACAAGAGAATATTATTACAACGATGCCGGAAGACAGATGAAGCTCTTGGGCGAGTCCGTGCGGGCGCGCTATCTAGAGCTGTTAGGGAAGCCCTCGCCGTTTCCTGAAGAAGGGTATTATGGGGAGTATATTTATGAAATCGCTCGAAAGATCCACCAGCAGTACGCTGACAGCTGGGCCAACGCGAGCGGTGAGGCATTCACCGAGTTTGCGGAAGCGGAATTGTTCGCAGAGATCAAGCGAACGCTCGCGCGGCTCTTCCGATTGCCCCCAGAGCGCGCCTTCGACGTCTACTACAATGAAAGTTGGCTTTATCAACAAGACCATGTGGATCGCAACCTCGTGCCTGTAACCAATGAAAAACTCTTGCAGTTGCTCCAGGAGCTGGGCTTGGCCTACGAGAAGGACGGCGCGATCTGGTTCAAAGCGACGGCGCTGGGACGCCCACAAGACAGGGTGCTGGTACGCAGTCACACTGGCGAGCCGACATACCGGCTGCCTGATATAACATACCACGTGAACAAGCTTCTGCGTGGCTTCAATCTTATAGTCGACATCTTCGGCGCAGACCATCAAGATACCTACCCAGATGTACTCGCCGCTGTGCGAGCACTCTGGGAGGGCGGAAAACTCCCCACAGAGTGCGATCCCGGCAAAATTCGTGTGCTCATTCATCAGTGGGTGAATCTCCTCCGTGGGGGCCAGCCCGTCAGGATGTCCAAGCGCATGGCCACCTTCGTCACTATAGACGAGCTCATTGACGAGATCAAGAGCACCGTTGAGCTCCCCGACGGCCCAGGCGAAGCCTGGCGCGAGGACTTTGCCGTCAACGTCGTGCGGTACTTTGTGCTCATGCGCAGCGCTGACTCCCACGTCAATTTCGACCTGGACCTGGCCAAGCAGCAGTCCAAAGATAACCCCGTCTATTATGTGATGTACGCGTACACGCGCATACGCAGCATCTTCGAGAAAGCCCCAGCGGTGCCCTACGATGCCTTGCACAATCTGCGGGCAGCAGAAGAACTTGGCTTGATAAAGAAGCTCGACGAGTTCCCTCAGATCGTGTGCGATGCAACAGAACACCTGGCGCCGCACTTCATCGCGGTCTACGCGCATGAGCTTGCTGGGCTCTTTCACGATTTTTACGAGAGACATCGTGTGCTGGATGAAGCAAGCCCGGAGTTGATGCAAGCCAGACTGGCACTCTGCCGTGGAGTACAAATTGTGCTTGAGAGGGCGTTTGATCTGCTGGGGCTGAAGGCCCCAGAGAGGATGTAACATGAGCTGGTTTCAACGACTCAAGGACGGACTCAAAAAGACCAAAGAGCAGCTTGTGGGGCAGTTAGCTCAGGTCTTACAGCCGGGGCGGCGTCTGGACGACGCGCTGCTGGGCGAACTTGAAGAGGTCTTGATCACAGCTGACGTCGGCGTGGACGCAACGACGGAGATCGTGCAGACACTGAAAACCCGTGCGGCTACGCGCGGCACGCAAGACTCTTCAGAAGTCATGGGGCTTCTGAAAGAGATTCTCAAAGAGCGCCTGCGCCCTGCTGAAGGAGCTTTGAATCTGCGAACCGACGGCCAACCCACGGTCTTCTTAATTGTGGGTGTCAACGGATCCGGTAAGACCACGACCATCGCCAAGCTCGCGCAGCGCTTGAAAGACGACTTCGGCAAACGAAAGATCATCTTTGCTGCTGGGGACACATTTCGCGCAGCCGCGATAGAACAGCTGGGGATTTGGGCGGAGCGCGTGGGGGCGCAGGTGATCGCGCATCGTCCTGGGACTGATCCCTCAGCCGTGGCGTTTGATGCCGTCGAGCGCGCGCTGAACGAAGCAGCTGATGCTGTCTTCATCGACACGGCCGGGCGCCTGCACACGAAGCACAATCTGATGGAAGAGCTCAAAAAAATCAATAGAGTTGCGGAGAAGCGTCTAGGGCGCCCCATTGACGAGCGGTTGTTAATTCTAGACGGCACGACGGGGCAGAACGCGATCTCCCAAGCGAAGCTCTTCCATGAAGCGATCTCTGTGACCGGGATCGTCGTCACAAAGCTCGACGGCACAGCTAAGGGCGGTGCTGTAATTCAGATCGCGAGCGCACTGAAGCTGCCCATTAAGCTGATTGGTGTGGGCGAGCGCGCTGACGACTTAAGAGAATTCAAAGCCGACGAGTTCGTCGAGGCGTTGTTATGAAGGTCCTCACTGGGGCGCAGATGGCCGAGTTGGATCGCCAAGCGATCGCAGGGTTGGGCATCCCGAGTTTAGTGTTGATGGAGAATGCGGGGCGCGCCGTCGCAGAAGAGCTGTGCGCGCGCTTCCCTGATCTCGTCCATAAAAAGATTGCCATCGTCATTGGGAAGGGCAACAACGGTGGTGACGGCTTGGTCGTGGCGCGAAGGTTACTTGATCTGGGGGCTTCTGTGGCTGTGCACGCCCTGTGCACCCCCAAAGAGTTTTCTGGGGAGACACGCCAGCAAGCTGACATACTGTACAAGCTGGGCTTCACTATCCAGCACCATACGAAACCCAAAGAGGTCAACGCGCTTGCTGCGGCGCTCGCGGAAGCAGATGTTATTGTAGACGGGCTCTTCGGCACGGGGTTTCGCGGCGCAGCACGTGATCTGGCTGCTGCAGCCATTGAACTTATCAATCTCAGTTCAGCGTTTGTCTGCGCCATAGATATCCCCTCCGGGGTGGAAGCGGACACGGGGCATGTGCTGGGGCCAGCGGTCTGCGCCGACTTAACTGTGACGTTTGAGCTGCCCAAGCTGGGATTGTTACTCTACCCAGGACGCCAGTACGTCGGCGAGCTGGTGATCAAGCCCATCGGGTATCCCCGCGTGCTGGTAGACCAATATGCCGGTGCGATGACATGGGTCCATGCTGGCTGGATGCGCGAGCGTCTGCCCAAGAGAGAGCCCTACAGCCACAAGGGCGACTATGGCAAAGTGTTGGTCATTGCAGGCTCGCGGGGGTACACGGGCGCAGCAGCGCTCTGTGCCGAAGCGGCGCTGCGCGCTGGAGCGGGCTTAGTCTATCTGGCTGTGCCCGAAAGTCTGCTGCCCGCGATGGAAGCCAAGCTCACCGAAGTCA
Source organism: uncultured Thermotogae bacterium (assembly GCA_964473325.1). GTDB lineage: Bacteria > Bipolaricaulota > Bipolaricaulia > RBG-16-55-9 > DRXL01 > JANXCC01. The sequence goes on along the minus strand of CAYYOG010000001.1, from coordinate 138,148 downwards.
TCAAACTCGGCCTGCCAGACATAGACGGCGCTATCGCATCTTCGGCTCTCCCAAAAATCTTGGAGATGCTCCAAGATAAAGACGTGCTGGTTGTGGGACCAGGGCTGGGACGACACCCGCAGACTGTTAGGACAGTACACCAGCTTGTCGCACAAGCCAACAAGCCGTTAGTTATCGATGCCGATGGGCTCAACGCCCTGGGCACAGAAGCCAAGAAGCTTCTCACCAAACGCATGGCGCCCACGGTGCTCACGCCACACCCAGGGGAGCTCTCTCGTTTAATCGCCAAGAGCGTGGACGAGATCGAGGCCGACCGAGTCGGCATCGCCCGCGAGACCGCAAGACAGTTTCACAGCGTGCTGGTGCTCAAGGGCGTCCCCACTGTGACGGCGACACCTGACGGAGAAGTCTTTATCAATGCGACGGGCAACTCCGGCCTGGCAAGCGGGGGCAGTGGGGATGTGCTGACAGGCTGTCTTGGTGGCTTACTGGCACAGGGGCTTGACAGCGTAACAGCAAGCGTCTGTGCAGTCTATCTTCATGGGCGGGCGGCAGATCTGATAAAGCCCGACGTGGGCGAGCGCGGGATGATCGCTTCTGACGTGCTGCGCGCCTTGCCAGGCGCTCTGCGAGAGTTTGAGTGAATCATGCTTATTGATAGCCACGCCCATTTGGACAGCTCCCAGTTTGACAGAGATCGCGAGCACGTCATCCGACGTGCCCGCGATACCGGTGTCAGTATTATCTCGATTGCCACGGGCGTCGCTTCTAGCTGGAAGACCCTAGAGATCGCACGCAAGTACGAGCTGGTCTGCACCGTAGGGATTCATCCTCACCACGCTGAGCAGCTCTCTGGGAAGGCGACGGTAGAACAGCTGCGCACGCTGTGCGCTGAGCCGGAAGTCGTGGCCGTCGGTGAGATCGGCTTAGATTACTTCAAAGAGTACGCGCCGCGCGCAAGCCAACAGAGAGCCTTTCGGGCGCAGCTCGCCCTGGCTTGCGAGCTGAACAAGCCCGTTGTGATCCATTTGCGTGATAGTGCTGAAGATCTTCTTAACGTGCTGAGCGAGCACCCCAGCGTGCGCGGGGTCATTCACAGTTTCACGGGGGATTGGGAGCTTGCCCAAAAGTTGCTCGATTTGGGAATGTATCTGTCAGTGAACGGGATCGTGACGTTTGAGAGGTCTCAGGCGCTGCGCGACGCCGTCGCGAAGATCCCGTTAGAGAGGTTATTAGTTGAAACAGACTGCCCGTATCTTGCTCCCGTGCCGATGCGGGGCAAGCGCAATGAGCCAAGCTTCGTGCGCTATGTCGCCCACGCGGTTGCTCAGATAAAAAAGCTCCCCCTCGGCGAGATCGCACGGGCGACGACGCAGAATGCCCGAGCATTGTTTGGCTTTTGACGGAGCGCGCTGGTGAGATTATACTCATGTCGGTGAGAATTGGGGAGCTCACGGAATAGGCCAGGGAAAGCCCAGAAGACAGCTGGTCGTTTCGGGGGTATTTTCTTATGCTCTTAGGTTGTCACGTATCTATATCTGGCGGGCTTGAGCAGGCTGTCGCCCGTGCGGAGGAGTTAAAAATCAACGCGCTGCAGATCTTCTCGCATAACGCACGCAGCTGGAAGATGGGGCCCCTCAAGCCCGACGACGCCAAAAAATTTATCGAGCGGCGCCAGCGCGCTCACATCGAGTACGTCGTCATCCATACTATCTATTTGATTAATCTTGCTTCCCCTGACCCGAAAAATTTCAAGCTTTCGGTGCAAGCCCTCAAAGACGAAGTCCAGCGTGCAGGAGAGCTACAAATTCCTCACGTCAATACCCACATCGGGGCACACATGGGCCAGGGCGTCGAGAGGGGTCTTGAGCGCATCGTCGAGGCGATAGATATGGTCTTAGCCAGCCCGCAAGCCCAAGACGCCCCTGACGTCAAAATTCTCTTAGAGAACTCTGCTGGTGAGGGCACGGAGCTGGGGGCTTCGTTCGCTGAGCTGGGGACTGTACTTAATAATATAAAGGATAGGAGCCGGGTTGGGGTCTGTATAGACACGTGCCATGCTTTTTGTGCCGGCTACGACATGACGACGCCCTACAGGCTGGAGCAAATGCTCGCAGAGCTTGATCGCGAGATCGGGTTGGATCGCGTTGTGCTCGTGCACTTGAACGACTCAAAGTTCCCGTTGGGATCGCGGCGAGATCGCCATGAGCACATTGGGCAGGGCCACATTGGGACCGAGGGCTTTCGCCTCATCGTCAATCATCCGGCGCTGCGTGACAAGCCGTTTATCTTAGAGACTCCCAAGGACGATGAGCAGTCCGATCCCACAAACTTGGCACGCATCCGTGCCGTGCGGTATGATACAACCTAACCTTGGAATGCCCTTCTCGCGTTGGGGAAGGGTGCAGGGGGGAGGTCACGTATGAAATTCTTTCTCGATACTGCCAACGTCAGAGAGATCCAGCAAGCCTCGGAGATGGGCGTGCTCGATGGTGTCACGACCAACCCGACTCTCTTAGCGAAGGAGGGCCGCGACCCCGTCCAAGTCATCCAAGAGATCTGTGCCATTGTGGACGGCCCCGTTAACGCTGAGGTCATCAGCGCTGACTGTGAGGGGATGATCAAAGAAGCTCGCCACTGGGCGGAGCTCGACGAGAAGATCGTTGTGAAGATCCCTATGACCCGCGAGGGGATGAAAGCTGTCCGAAGGCTCTCCGATGAGGGAATCCCAACAAATGTAACGCTCGTGTTCTCGCCCAGCCAAGCGCTCATCGCTGCGAAAGCCGGAGCGGATTACGTCAGCCCCTTTGTGGGGCGCTTGGACGACCGCAGCGAGGATGGCATGGAACTCGTCTCCAAGATCATTCAGATCTTTGACAACTACGGATTTGAAACCGAGGTGATCGTCGCGAGTGTTCGCCATCCCATGCACGTGGTCGAGGCAGCATTGGCCGGCGCGGACATTGCGACCATGCCCTATGCGGTCTTTGAAAAGCTCTTTGAGCACCCGTTGACGGATCTGGGATTGCAGCAGTTTTTAGCTGATTGGGGGAAGCTGAAGCGATGAGTGCGATCGGTTTAGAGCGGGAGCGCGCCCGCTACGCAGACGCGCTGGCGCGCGTTGTGGAAGCCCTGCCCAAGGCGTTCGCCCAGATCCCAGAAGTCGAGCGCGTTTGGCTCTTCGGCTCGTATGTGCGTGGCCGGCGCGACCTTTGCACCGATCTCGATCTGCTCGTCGTCATGCGTTCGGAGCACGACGTGATCACGCGCACAGCGTGGCTCTATGAGCGCCTGGCAACGCTGGTGGAGCTGGACGTCGATCTTGATCTTATCGGGTACACGCCTGAAGAATTTGCTCAGGCGCGCGAGCATGGGTTTGTCAAGCAAGCCCTCTTGCAGGGACGGATCATCTATGAGAGAACCGACGAATGAGGGCCGGCGCTGGCTGGAACAAGCTGAAGAAGATCTGAAATGGACGCACCATCTCGTGCGCGAGGGGGCATATCATATTGCGTGCTTTCTCGCGCAGCAAGTCGCCGAGAAAGCCCTCAAAGGGTTCTTATATGCTCAAGGGCGCGAGATCGTGCTGGGACACTCAGTAGAGCGGCTCTGTCATGACGCTGCCCAGTATGATGCCGTATTTGCAGCACATGCCCAGCGCTGGGCCATCTTAGATAGCTACTATGTGCCGACGCGCTACCCCAATAGTCTCCCAGGGAGCATCCCTGCAAGGGTCTATACGCGTGAAGCTGCAGAAGAGGCTGCGCGGCTGGCCCAAGAGGTCGTCGAAGTCGCGCGCGCCCGCCTGAAGGGAGAGAGCTAATGGCCCCAGCAGTCACATACTTAGAGACCCGCAACGCCTTCGGCGAGGCGCTCTTAGAGCTAGCTGCCCAAGACAAAGATATCGTGGCGCTCACGGCAGATCTGCCCGGCTCGACGCGCTTAAATTGGTTCAAAGAGAAATTCCCCGAGAGATTTTTTGATTTTGGCGTCGCCGAAGCCAATATGATGAGCGCCGCAGCAGGGTTGGCGCTGTCGGGCAAAAAGCCCTTCGTCAGCACGTTTGCGATCTTCGTCGAAAAAGCTTTTGAACAGATCCGTCAAACGATCGCGTATAACAATTTGCCCGTCAAGATCGTCGCGACGCATGGGGGCATCACTGTTGGCGAAGACGGGGCGTCGCACCAGACCGTCGAAGACATCGCTGTGATGAGAGCCTTGCCCAACATGACTGTTATCGTCCCAGCAGATTACTACGAGACAAAAAAAGCAATCTATGCTGTGTATAAGCATTCTGGGCCAGTCTATGTGCGCTTAGCGCGCGCGGCATTTCCCGTCGTCTTCGACGAGTCTGTGACTTTTGAGATCGGGCGAGCTCAGATCGTGCGCCCCGGCACGGACGTCACGATCTTTGCGTGCGGGCTGATGCTCTTTTATAGTCTCAGGGCTGCGGAGCTCCTTGAGCGAGAAAAGATTTCTGCGCAAGTCGTCAACGTCTCGACGATCAAGCCGTTAGATCAGAGAGCGATTGACTACGCTCAAGCGACGGGCTGCGCTGTCAGTGTTGAAGAGCACTCGGTGATTGGAGGCTTGGGTGGAGCCCTCGCTGAGATTTTATCCGAACACGCGATCCCGTTAGTGCGCGTGGGGATCTTGGATAAATTTGGGCAATCGGGAAAACCCGAGCAGCTTCTCGCGCACTACGGCCTGACGGCAGAGAAGATCGCTGAAGCAGCGCGGCGCAGCATGAAGCTCACCACGTGATCGCCATCACCATAGTGCCCAGTATAATTTACATAACTGTCCTCTGCGCACCGAGATCATGGTGCGCTAGGGACGCATGTCCTTGGGGCATATAAGGAGATAGAGTAGACTGCTAGCCAAAGCGTATGAAAGACGGCGCGCACGACGTATGGTCTTGGACAAGCCTCGGCTCCTGCTTGACAGGGAGGCCTAGCATATGGTAAGATATGGCCAAGTTTTGCCAGGGAGGACAGAGACGTGGAGCAGAGCCAAGCTTACACAAGCTTGGACGGGAACAGGGGCGATCTTCCGGTGCCTCTTTACGACGATGGATATGCGATTTGACAGAGGGGAGAGTGGCTGCTACAATAATACTGAAAATCTCACGCCTTGGGAGTGCGTCTTGTGTTTACAACACGACGAGTCGAACCAGAGGCGAATGCTTTTCTCGATCAGGAGGTGGTCGCCAAAAGCAAGAACGGATCGTTTTCGGCACACGTTCGCATCGGCGCGAGCGTCTTTCTGAGCATGTTGGCTATATTCTAGACCTAACCAGAAGGAGGTATAGAAGTGAAGAAGCGCAGAGTACAGTTGGCGAGCCTGATCGCCGTGATCGCGTTTATTGTAGGACTCACGGCGATGGCTCCAGCAGCGCTGGCCAGTAAGGGCCAGGTTCTTCTCACGGACATCAACGGAACGCCCAAGCAATTTTGGCGCGTGGGCGAGACCATCTTCATCACGGTCATCGATCCCGATGAGAACCGTGATTCAGATGAGGTCGAGATCTTACAGGGCGGACTCAAGACTCAGCTGGGCCAAGACGTCCCGGTGGTTGAGATCTGTGCTGGGCCGTGCCCAGACTACCCGGGATATCGTGTCGATTCTGACTATGTGAACACCCTGGTGAGTGGGCTCGTCTTACAAGAGACGGGCGCGAACACAGGCGTCTTCCGCAGCCAGACCGGCATTCTCTTGACAAAGAGACTGATCGGGGAGGCAGGGCCAGTCTGCACGGGCACCTGCGGCGCGGCGAGCGACCTGACGCTCGAGGTCTTCGATACCGATACGATCTTCGTGCGCTATCAGGACCCGACCAACCCCAATGACATCTCTATAGTTCTTGGCAAGATCTACAGCGGCGCTACCCCAGGCGAACGCGGACGTGCTATTATCTCTATCACCGATGCTGCTGGGAATCCTACGACATTGACAGATGTCGGCCGCACGATCTTTGTCACGGTCAACGATCCTGACGAGAACACCAACCCGGCGACGTTGCAGACCGTCACGGTCGTCCTGCGCAACGAGCGCCGGTTCTTCGGACCGAATGTTCCCACGGAGCCTGATAGCAACCTGCCTAGTGAGATCGAGCTGACCCTCGTCGAGACTGGGCCGGATACCGGGATCTTCCGGAACATTGACGGCATCGTCATCGTTGATGAGAGGAACCAAGGGCGCACTCTAGGCGCCACGGAGTTCTTCGCCCGCGACAAAGATACGTTGATCGCGTACTACACGCGGCCGGCCGGTGCCTTTGTCCCCATACCGCCAGTTGCAGAAACCCGCACCGACGTTGGCGAGAGCGCGCTGATCAAGTGCGAGCGCATCGTCCCGGTGCGCCTGGCCCCTGGTGCGGAGCGCGAGATCACCGTGCGGTGCACGGCCAAGCAGCCATTGACCGCTCTCATCATCAGCGATAGGCCCGATGCGGCGTTCACCGTCACGGGCGATACCCGCGGCGGCACGATCAGCCCGCTGGCTCCGGGCCAGAAGTTCGAGATCAAATACAGAGTGCGCGCCGGAGCTGCGCCGGGAACCTTCGCGATCACGGGCTCTGCAACCCCGGCGACCGCAGCAGGCGTTGACCCAGCTAATGCTGTCACGTGGACATCGAACATCCAAGTTACAGCATCGAGCGCAGCCAGCGCCTTCGCCGCATTGAAGATCACGACTGTTGACTCCACCTTAGTGTCCGTCACTCGCGACATCCCTGATCGCGTTGAGGCGAACAAGGAGTTCACCGTCGTCGTGAAAGTGACTGCAAAGCAAGCGCTGCGCGCCCTGCTCATCAATGAAAACATCGGTGGCTGCACGCTCGCCGGCGGGACGGTCAACCGCGCGGGCACGATCACCCCGCTCAATCCAGGACAGTCCTTCGAGCATCGCTATAAGCTGACCTGCCCGGAGGGCACCATCACGATCACCGGCACGATCACCCCGGTGACGAGCGCTGGGGCGCAAGCGCCGGTCACGATCACGTCGACATTCGTCTCCGGCGTTGGGCCGGTGGGCATGCTGGGCAGGGGTGACGTCAACGACCCGCACGACTTCGCCATCGCGCAAGTGAAGGTCGCGCATCGCAACCCGGCGCGCATCGCGTTCACGGATGCCACCGGGCGCGAGAAGACTCAGCTGCGCATCGGCGAAGACGTCTTCGTCCAGGTTGACGACCGCGACCAGAATGCTGACTCCGACAGAGTCGAGCGGATCGTCGTCTCTGTCTACGACGTCAACGGCGGCAGCGAGCAGATGCTCATCCTGTACGAGACCGGCGTCAACACCGGCGTCTTCCGCAACCCCGGCCCGCTCAAGATCGTCCCCAAGGCTACCGCTGCCTGCGGTGAACGTGGTGAAGTCGTCTTCACTATCCATCCCGATGTGAGCAGCGACGTGCCGGGAGTCATTGCCGTTTCAGGCGATGATGTCGTCTACGCGATCTACGATGACCGCCGCGTCGAGACCATCGAGGGCAAGGATGAGATCTTCCGTGCCACCGACGCCTTCGACGTGATCGCCGTCACGGCGACGGTCTTCGAGTCGGATTATAATCAGTTTGACAAGAAAGTGAAGTTCACCAACGACGCTGGTCTGCCGATCTCCGAATACAAGGTCGGCATGGACGCATTCGTCGTGGTGGACGACCCGGATTCCAATATGAGCTCCGGGCTGATCGATCAGATCGTCGTTGTGGTGCTCGATCGCAACACCGGTGACAAGGAGTGCGTCACGCTCCAAGAGACCGGTCCCAACACGGGTATCTTCATGAGCCAGCAAGGGCTCCCGTTGCGCCGCCCGACCACGGCGCCGCAGGTCCAGACCCTTGCAGAGCTGGGCGACGGCATCCTCCAGATGCAGGATCGCGACAGCATCGAGGCCCACTATATCGATGCTGACAACTGGAGTGACTACGCTGCGACGATCACCGGGATCATCCCGCTCTTTGAGCCGCCCACACCGGTGGCCAGGCCCACGGTCAAGTTCGACCCGGCTTCCATCGAGATCGGCAGGGCCTTCTTCATCGAAGTGACTGATACCACTCGCAGCGGCACGCTCACCGACGCGGTCACACTGACCCAGCTGCGCGGTGGCACGGTCGTCAAGACCTGGAAGATCACCGTGAAGCAGACGGCGCAGGCGGGCGTCTTCCGCAGCGAGGCCATTCAGACCGGTGAGGTCGGCAGTGGCGCGACCATCGAGGCCCAAGACGGCGATACCCTCAGAGCGGAGTACCCCGGCGCTGACCCAGCGACTGCCTCGCTCTTCTCGGTGAAGTTCGAGGTGCGCGAGTTCAAGGCCTCGCCGATGCCGGCGACGACCCGCGTCACCTTCCAGGCCATCGGCTCGGGGATCGAGCGCGTCTCCGTCAGCGTCTATGACCTGTCGGGCAAGCTCGTCTTCAGCCTGAGCAGGGCCGGCGCGTCGCTCGAGTGGAGCGTTGGTCAGATGGGCAACGGCGTCTACTTGTTCATCATGACGGCGTCGGGCAAGGGCCAGAGCAAGACCAGCAAGGTCATGAAGCTTGTGATCCTGCGCTAATGGAACTGAACTCTGTAGGGGCGGGGTCACCCCGCCCCTGCGGAACACCAAGGGTGAATACGAATGCATAAGGAGGTACAGCAAACGATGAACCGAACTACGATCCTGGCGTTGGTGCTCGTGCTCTTTGCCGGCCTGATGGCCGCAGCGCAAGAGCCCACGGGGGCCAACCCGGTCTTCAAGAACGGCGTGGACGCGCGCGCGCTCGCCATGGGCGGAGCGTTTGTCGGCGTCGCCGATGGATACTCCAGCTGCTATTGGAACGCCGCGGGCGTCGCCAAGGCCGCTGCCGATCAATCGATTAAGGTCGGCGGCATGAATACGAACCTCTTTGGAGCTGGCATCAACTACAGCTTTGCCGGGGCGACCTGGACGCTCTTTGGCCTGCCCTGGGGGCTGAGCTTGTCGTTGGTCTCGATCACGGACATCGCCATGCCCGATGGCACCATGGGCAGCGACACCGAGCTGCTCGGTGCGTTCTGTGGGGCCTTCCCCGTGCCGCTTAACGGCTTGAGCGTCGTCGTCGGCGCGGCGGGCAAGTACTACAGCCAGACGCTGCTCGATGAGAACGCGAACGGCATCGGCTTCGACGCCGGGCTCTTGATTGACGGGCTGATTCCGGGCCTGACCATCGGCGCGGCGGCCTACGACATTGGTGGCACGAGGGTGACCTGGTCCACGGGCTTCTCGGCCATTGTGGACCAGCTCTTCCGTGTCGGATTGGGCCTTGCGATCTCGCCGGACTTCATCTTGGCAGCCGGTGTCGATCTCTATACTGGCGGCGAGATGGCGATTCGCGCGGGCGCGGAGTTCAAGGGGATTGGTCCCTTGGCGGTGCGCGCCGGTGCGGTGCGTCCGGCGGGCAGCGAGCAGTTCGCGCTCACGGTGGGTGCCGGCTTAGTGCTAGGCAATCTGGGCGTGGACTTCGCGTGGCTACAAAATAATATGATCGTCGGTGAAGGCGCGAGCGACACGATCGTGCTCTCGGCTTCGTTCAGCTTCGGTGGCGCAGAGGAAGAAGCGCCGCCGTCGCAGTAAGGGGTACGAGACCATGGTGCGTCTATTTGCGAAGCAATCGGATAAGCACATTGACACTAAAGAGAGAAGGAGGTACGAATTGAAGTTGAGCAAGGCTCCGAACATGCGGACGGTTATCATCGCTGTATTGGCTTTTATACTGATCGGAACCGCGGCGGACGCATTCGCCAAGGAGCTGCGCGTCACGACGGCTCCAGACTTGGTGAACTGCGTCACTGGCGTAGCCCTTACGAGCGGGCCGGATGCAGGCAAGGTCGCTGCGGCTGGTGATACCTGCGTGGTCTTCCCAGGCACCTACGCTGTTGGTGCTACGGGTGCTACGGTAGATATCACCATCGAGAACCTCACGCTGCGCTCGACCAATGGAGCCACAGCGACGATCATTCAAGATCAAATTAACATCGTCAACCGCGGCGTCACCGTCGGTGGATCTGCACCAGACCAGGGGTTCACGATCACGAACACTGGTGGTGTGGGCATCTGTGTCACTGATCCTAACAACGGTACATGCGGCACTGGAGCTGGTGGCGCTCCGGCCAACGAGAACATCACGATCCAGAACAACACGATCCGTTTGAATGCTAACGAAGGCATCCTGTTCACCTACAACGTCGTTACTGCTATCGACACCATTCGCATCTTGAAGAACAAGATCGAGAACAATCGCGGTGACGGGATCGCCTTTGGCAACAACGTCGGGGCGATCGGACGAAGAGGTATGGATCGCAACGTCGTCATTGACGGCAACATCTTGAATGACAACGGCAATGGCGCCACTCTGACTACCGCTGTCACTTTCGCCAATATCCACTTCTACAACAATACGACCATCGAACAGTTGGCGATCATTAACAACGAGATCTATCGCGCTGGGACAACAGTACCCCAGGGAGCTGCTGGTTCCGACGGCATCCTGTTCGATAATCGTGCTGGCAATAATCTGACCGAGATCCGCGACACGCTGATTGATCGCAACCTGATCCAATTCAACACCCGGAACGGCATCAAGTTCGACTATGTGGGCCGCCTGGGCGAGAACGTCATGATCAGCAACAACAAGGGCGTCACCCCAGAGCAGGGGATCACCCACAACGGTCCAGCAGTAGTTCCTGGTGAGGGCAACGGCATCTACATCACGGGACAGGTCAACGATGTCCGCGACCTGAAGATCGTCAACAACGCGATCAACAGCAACCGCGGCTGGGACGGAACTTTCCCAGACTCTGTTACTCCCGCTGCCGACCTTGATGGTAATGGCCTGTTTGACTTTTGTCGTCACGGGAACGGGCTGGCCATCGAGGCCAACAGCCGCGTTGAGAGCTTGCTCCTGGACGGCAACGACTTCCGGCAGAACTTCAACAACGGCGTCTGCATCGCCAACAACGGCGACTTCACTCGCTCGCAGGTGCTGAACAACAAGTTCCACAACAACGGGGTCGGTGACTATATCGGAACTGTCAGTGAGGCACCTTATGGCGATGGCTTCGGCGTCTATCACGATGCAACGATCACTGGTCCTGGTGGGCCGGAGAGCTTCCGCATTGAAGACATCGTCTTCCGCGGGAACGACTACCGCGAGAACGGCGGCAACAGCTCGGCTGCACCGGGCTCCTTGACTGGTACTTCCGGTCTGGGCTTTGGCGTCTTTCTGCGCAATGAGCGCGCGGAGATCAGCCGGATCACCTTCGAGAACGAGACTGCCATCAAGAATTTCTTGGGTGGCTTCCGTCTCGAGACCGATACGGATCAAATCGGCCCGCGCTCTGGTGATATCCGCGAGATCACCTGGACCAACGTCACCTCCAGCGAGAACCAGGGCGAGCCGAACATCGGATTCGCTGTAGCTAACGACTACGACGTCGGGGACAACGGCGACGGCATCGCACTCATCACCGACAACGGGGACATTGACCGGATCACCTATACGAACGTGATCACGAACAACAACGGCAGCTTTGGTCTGCGCGTGGAGTCCGATGCTAGTGCCGGTCCTAAGCCGGAGACCTCCGCTGTCACCGCTGGCGACATTGACACCATCGTGGTCAAGGACTCGACGGCCAACTTCAACGGGACCCGCGCTGCCGTGGGCCGTGGCTCAGGTATCTTGGTCGCGGGCGACTCCGTCCGCAACGTGACCGTGGACCCGACCGAGGCCAGCAGCAATAACGACCACGGCGTCCAGGTCACGGGAACTCGCAACGTCAGCGGTGTCACGATCCAGAACAGCACGTTTAACAATAACGACCGCAACCGCGACACCGTCGGCGACGGCGTCCAGGTGAACGCGAACGAAGACCTGAGCGGCATCATCGTCCGCAACACCACCGCGAACGGCAACTATGCCGGTATCCGCGCTGGGGCTGCCGGACGGCAGATTGGCCAGAACATCACGATCGAGAACATCACGGCGAACAACAACGCCAAGGAGGGCATCGCGCTCTTCGCTGGCCGAGATCTGGTCACTGGTGTCGTGAAGGGCAGCAAGCTCTTCGGCAATGGCATCGGCATCTCCATCGAGGTCATCCAGCGCGGCACAGGCATCACGGTGGAGGACAACAAGATCACCGGTGCCAATGGCATCGGCACGGGCATCTTGCTCAACAGCTCCGGCGTGAGCATCACCAAGAACAACATCCGCAACAACGCCGTGGGTATCGAGGTGCGCAAGGCTCGCGACTCCAAGGCCAATAACAACAACATCGCCCGCAACGAGAGCTTCGGCGTGGACGCTTCGGCACTTGCGCCAGGCGAGGAGTTCGACGCCACCAACAACTGGTGGGGCGAGCCCAGCGGCCCGAAAGCGACTGATAACCCGGGCGGCATCGGCGATAAGGTCAGCCAGAAGGTCAAGTATCGGCCGTTCCTAGGCGAGCCGGCTGTCCCCACAGAGACCGACTTCGTCGTGGAGTCCCTGACGGCGAGCAAGACCGACGTCCCCGTTGGCGAGACGGTCACCTTCAACTATGTCATCAAGAACCAGGGGCTGGAAGAGGGCACGCAAGAAGTGACGGTCGTGATCAGGGACGGCTTGGGCAACGTCGTCAATCAGTTCAGCCGCCAGATCACGGTCAACCCTGCGGGCAGCCGCGTGGATGCCTTCAGCTTCGTCTTCCAGACGCCCGGCGAGTACACCGTGACCGTGACGGCGCAGCCCTCGGGCAGCTCCAAGAGCGTCAAGGTCACCGTCGCTGGTGAGGCCGCGTGCCTGCCGTTCGCCCTCGACACCAACAAGAACAAGATGCTCGACGACGGGGAGATCATCACCGCGATAGATCTCTGGGTCAAGAACGGCGATGTCCCCGGCTGCAGCCCACCGAAGAAGATCGGCGACACCCAGATCATCCAGCTCATTGACCTGTGGGTCAAGCAGAGCACGCTGACCATCCCGTTGGGCGGCAAGCTGACCTCTCAGAGCACGACGAACCTGAGCGTGGCGAGTTCCTTCGCCACGCTCGGGGCTTCGGTCCGCACCGTCCGCCCCGGTGAGACGTTCACCGTCACGGTGAACGTGGACGCCAAGGACGGCATCAGTGGGCTGTTGCTCGCGCAGCAGCTTCCGGCGGGATGGACGGTCCGCTCCTTTGAGCTGAACGGCGCGTACTTCAAGGCCAGCGAGAACAAGTGGCTCTGGCTCAATGCCAAGGGCATGGTCTCGCTGCGCTACGAAGTGACCGTGCTGGCGAATGCTCAGCCGGGCGTGTACACGATCGCCGGACGGGCAAAAGCTGCCGTCCCCAGCATCGAGGCTGATCTGCAGCCCTTGATGGTCGAGGTGCTCGGTGCCCCGGTGGCTCTGGCGGTGAAGTCTATCACGCTCAGCCAGACCCCGGTGCGCAACGGCGGAGCGTACTTTGTCGTTGAGGGTGCAGGCATCGCCCAGACGACGGTGCGCGTCTTCTCGATGGCGGGCAAGCTCGTCTTCAATCAGACGGCGCAGGGCAACCTCGTGCCGTTCTCAGGCGCTTCGGAGCTGGCCAATGGCGTCTATCTGTACGTTGTGACGGTGCAGGGCGCCGACGGCCAGACAGTCACAAGCAAGCTCCAGAAGCTCGTCGTACTGAGATAGTTTAATACAGAGCGAAAATTGTGCGCCCCCGTGGGAGCGATCCCACGGGGCGCTTGTTTTTAGGGCTATTGCGCATTTCTGTATGGACAAGGGGGATGCCCCAGAGCCCCCCTACGTCCTTGGTTCGCTCTTTCTCAAAGTCTTATACTGGCTCATAGCTTTTATCACTAAGGAGGCGTCACATGCGCTATATACGACGGTTGCGGAGCGAAATGATCTTGGGAGCCCTGATGCTCTTAGCAGGGATCGTTTGGGCGGTCTTAGGGGCTACTATTCAGGGGACCTCAGGAGATGATACCCTCATCGGCACCAGCGATCCTGACACGATCCGGGGCTTGGCCGGAAACGATACGATCTACGGCGCTGGCAGCGGTGACCAGCTTTTCGGTGATGCGGATAACGATACGATTTGGGGAGAGTCCGGTGATGATAAGCTGGACGGTGGAACGGGCAACGACACGCTCGACGGTGGCTTAGGCCATGATACGCTATTTGGTGGCGCAGGCGACGACTGGCTCAAAGGGTTTGTGGGGAACGATCTGCTCTTTGGCGGTGATGGTGACGACAAGCTTGACGGCGGTGACGGGGCCGATTCGCTCTCGGGAGAGAAAGGGAATGATATTTTGAACGGTGGGCTTAGCAATGACACCCTCAACGGCGGTGAGGGTGCGGATCAGCTCTTCGGCGGGATGGGAGATGATGGCCTCAGTGGCGAGGCTGGAGATGACAAGCTCTATGGCGGTGATGGCGATGATCGTCTCAGCGGCGGTTTGGGCAAGGACACTCTCATAGGCGATTTGGGGCAAGATCATCTTCTCGGCGGTGAAGATGACGACTCATTGGAAGGGGGCCTGGGGAACGACGTCTTGGCGGGGGGCTTAGGCAACGACACCCTCAACGGTGGTGACGGCCATGATACGCTTTCTGGGGATGCCGGGGACGACCGAATAGTTGATGGTCCAGGTAAAGACGTGATCTTCGGAGGCGATGGCAATGATCTAATTTCCCTAGCGGATGATGAGACGACTGATGTCATCTATGGAGATAACGGAGACGATATAATCACCCTCTCAGAGTTCAGCGGGGCAGAGATCATTTCCTGTGGCCCAGGAAATGACACGGTCAATCTCAACGGCAACGTGAACGCCCAGGCCCCCGATAGGACGATTCTGAGGCCCGGTAACCCTGGAAACAGCGGGTGCGAGAAGATCAACCCCTAAAGCCAGACTGAGGATGAGGACGTCGCGCCCCCGTGGGAGCAGTCCCGCGGGGGCGCTTGGTTTTACCTACCCCCCTGAGGTTTCCTAACCGTGCTTCAAACTTGACCAGCAACGTTCAGATCGAGTAAGATAAACCTCCAAGCCCATTTGCACGGGAGGGAGGCTCTATGCGTCTTCTTGTGGTTGTTGCCGGGGTTATGCTCGTCGTCGTGGGTGGGGTGCTGGCCGAGGCGAAGGAACTGAAGGTCACGAATTCAGCAGATTTTGCCAACTGTGCTGCTGGTGCTGCTCTGGCTGCCGGGCCTGATGCTGGCCAGACAGCCCTTGCTGGGGATACGTGCGTTGTCATGCCTGGTGCGTATGTGGGCACAATCACGGTGACCCTGCAGAATCTCAAAATATTGGCCAACCTTGGGGCTGTGCTGAACGGTCGGATGATCATCCAAGCCAACGGCGTGCAGATCGGCGCTGCGGGACGGGGCTTTACGATCAATGGCCCAGCAGGCATCGACATCAAAGCGACGCAAGATATTACCATCGAAGGGAACGTGATCACATCTACGGCGGGGCCAGCGATCCAAAGCAGTGCCGTCGGGGGCGTGCGCAGCCTGCGCATCCTCAGCAATCAATTGCGTAGCACGGCGGCCAACGGGCTCAGCTTCACGCATCCGGGGCCGCTGGAGGACACGGTCATCGCCGATAACATTTTAGAGACCAATGGCGGAGCTGGGATCGCCTTCGGCGCTATCATCAGCCGTGTCCGAAAGCTCTCGATAAATAATAACCGTATCAACAGCAATGCTGCCGATGGTATTGCCTTCGTACACGGGGGCAGCCTGGAAGAAACGGAGCTCTCGCGCAACACCATTCGGGGTAATACTGTAGGAGTGCAGTTTGGCAACACCGGCGGCGTCAGCCGCGTCGCCTTCTCCGGCAACACCATCTCGGCGAATCAGTCTTTCAATGTGCTCTTTGCCAATGGAGGCTTTCTCGAGGACATCTCGTTCGAGGGCGATGAGCTGAGCAATACGACCGCGATGGGCGGTGCTGGGGTGCTTATTGTGAGTGGCGGCGTCGCTGAGCGCATCAGCTTCGAGAACGTTCTTATTGAGCGCAACCGTGGGCATGGAATCTGGGTACAGAACGCTGGACGCCTGCGCGAATTTTCTATTGTTGGCGGGCGCATCCGCAACAACGCCGGACACAATATCTTTATCGAGCACAATCTAGCCGGCACGGATTTTGGCGTCTCGGACGTGCTCTTTCAAGATGTGACCATCGAGCAGGCCGACGACAACGGCGTGCGCATCTTGACGAACACGGCCGAGATCGGCCCCTTGAACTTCAAGAATCTGCTCTTAGCGAAAAACGGCGCGCTGGGCATCTGCATCCGTACTACGACGGGCACGATGGGCGATATCTCCGTAGAAAACACGACGGTTCGCGAGAGCCAAGGCGGCCCCGGCACAACTTCTTGCAATGGGATAGCTCCCCAAGCTGAAGGCTCGGGCCTAGAAATTCTCACGCTGGGGAACACGCCCGTGAGCGATATCCAAGTGCTCCAGAGCGTCTTTATGAACAACGGGGGCTTTGGAGTGCGCCTGCACGCCTTGGGTAATGACCGGGTGACAAATATCGCAATTCGGAACAGTCGCTTCGAGCAGAACGGCACGCGCGCGGCAATGGGCCAAGGCTCCGGCGTCAGCGTCCGCGGCGAGATCGTCGAGGAGATCGCGATCAACCCCACAGTCGCCAACGACAACAACGACCACGGGATCGAGATCTCGGCATCACGAGATATTCTGAACGTCACGATATCCGGTGGGGAGTTCTCAAGCAATGATCGAAATCGTGACGGCGTCGGCGCGGGGATCTCCATAAGCGCCAATGAAGACTTATTAGGCTTACGCATCACCGACTGCAAGCTCTCGAATAACACCAAAGGGGTGCGCGTCCAAGCCGATACAGCGCGAGATCATCGCGTCACCAACTGCGAGATCTCCGGGAACACCCAAGCCGGGGTCGAAGCGTCTATTCCCAACGGCACGAACTTGGACGCCACTAATAACTGGTGGGGCAGCCCGTCGGGGCCGAGCGCCTCTAACGGCGCTGTGGGGCAAGTCACGGCGAGCCCGTTCTTATCGGCTCCACCGGGAGGTGGCCCACCACCGCCCCCACCCCCTCCGCCACCACCGCCAGGGGGAGGCTTTGCCGCCTGCGCCGCCGGCGCCGATAACAGAATAGATGACTTAGAGATGCTGGACATTCTCGATGCGTGGATCAAAGCACGAGACTACCGAGGCTGCGGGGTGCCCACGGACTTGGACGTCTTGCAAGCGCTCGACCGCTGGGTGCGCGGAACATAAATAGAATCACGGCAGGTCATCTGTCCCTTGTCAGTCTCTCCGATGTCCCACTTTCAGAGGGGAGAAGCCCCTGACAAAGTAATTTCCATCACATAAGATAGAAGCGTGAGAAAGAAGGGCCAACCGAAGAAGAAGCGAACGCCAAGCCCAAAGGGGACTGTGCCCTCTGTGGGTCTGGAGCGTATTAGCACACTGAAAGATTTCTTGCGCTGGCTGGTGCTGCGCGAGCAGCTTGAGATTCAGCAGAATACCCCTGAAGCCCAGCGCTTCGCCCATCGCTGGAATATCTTCCCCTATGAAGGAGCGATCTTTGTGGGGGTTGTCACAGGGCTTTCAGGACAAGAGATTTTAAATCGCTTCCCAGAGCTCGATCTGCCCGTGAGCCTGCCCGAAAGCGAGGAAGTCCCGGAAGAACTACGCGAGCTGCCCTATAAGCCCAATATCTTCTATTTTGGCCCCTTCAGCCAGGAGTACGACAACTTAGTCTAGCAACGGGGTGAGCACTGATGACCCAGAGACGATTTTTCTCTATAGCCCTCCTAGCCCTAGTAGGGGCGGCTTTGGGGTTTGGCGGCGTGCTGCAGAGCTGCCAGCCCCCAAATAAAGCGCCCTTGGCGCGATTCACCTTCAGCCCGAAAGAACCCAAAATCGGCGAGACCGTGACGTTCGACGGCTCGGCTTCGTATGATCCCGACGGCAAGATTATTAGCTATTTCTGGGACTTCGGTGATGGCGAGACCGCCCAAGGAGCGACGACGACGCATGCCTTCAAGAAAGCGAGCGAGTTCGACGTCATCCTGCAGGTGACCGACGACCGCGGAGCTAATACGACGTTAGCAAAGACAGTGCGCGTTGTGCTGCCCAATCAGTCCCCGGTCGCGATCTTCACCGTCGAGCCCTTGGAACCCACGGTCAATCAAGAAGTGACGTTTGACGCTTCGGCTGCCGCCGATCCCGATGGCACTATTGTCTCGTACAGTTGGGACTTCGGCGATCAGACGACGGGCCAGGGCAAGATCGTCAAACACAGATACAAAGCCGCAGGCACGTACAAAGTCACCTTAACGATCACCGATGACAAGGGTGCGACGTCCTCGGCATTTCAGAATTTAGTTATCAAAGAGCAAGCGCTGCCGCCCACTCAGCCCCCGTTGGTGACGTTCAGCTTCACACCGACCGATCCCAAAGTCAATGAGCCCGTCGAGTTCGATGCTTCCGGCTCAACTGACGACGGCGAGATCGTGCGTTACTTCTGGGAGTTTGGTGACGGGGAGACTGCTGAAGGCCAGACCGTGACGCACACGTATAAGACTGCAGGTACGTTCACGGTGAAGCTCACGCTCACCGATGACCGCGGCGCGAAGAACTCGCTGACGCGCACCCTCACAGTCGCGGAAGTCTCAACGCCGTGATAGAATAACTCGTGATGAACAAGAACATTCTCTGCGTCACGCTGGCTCTCATCAGTGTCAGTAGCTTTTGGGTGTCAGGGCAGACGACGCTCACACTGACCGGCTCATTGCCCTTTGATCTGAGCGGCTTTGGAGATCTCAGTTTTGAAGGCAGTTGGCAATGGCAGTGCGCTCCGTGGGCGGTCGGCGCAAGCGCTACGCTCACTACGAAAGACTTCGAGAGCGCCAAGCTGAGCGTGAGCTATCAGATCTCAAATATTCGAGCGAGCGCCAACACAATACTCACTCCTCAGGGCCTAAAGAGCGCTGAGACCCAGCTCAAAGCTGAGCTTGAATTCATATCGCTGGAGAACACCATGAACTTTTGGCGCCATGGCTTCAAAAATGGGAAAGTCGCAGTAAAGCTCGGCCCCAGTCAGCTCAACGTCACCGGGAGCGCGCAGCTCACCCCCCAGGGCATCGCTACTCCTACAGGGACTCTGAACTTTTCGCTCTCCCAAAAGCTGGGAGATTTGAGCGGGACGACGACGTTCTCCGCTCACGGCTTCAAGCAACAATCGCTTTCAGCAGTAGGCTATCTCAGCGACGACTGGACCCTGACCATGACGTCGCTCATTACGACAGCGGGGTTTCAGTCAGAATCGTTTGATCTCGCGGCGACCTTTCTCGATGGGCTGATGTCGCTCTCGTTCAGCGCGACTATTGAAAGTCAAGGGATTACAAGCGAGGGTATCTCGCTCGACCTAATGCTCGACGGGCTCTTTGTGCAAGCGTCGTTCGATTTTTCCGGACTGGAGCTGAGCAGCTTCCAGCTCATGGCCAACGGGTTTCTCGGCGGCTTTTCGATTGATACGTTTGTCATGGGCAGCTTTGATGGCATCCAGTTTGCTACTTTTTCAACGAGCGGGGAGCTGGTTGGCTTCAGCGTGAGTGCGAGCTTAGATATGAGCGTCTTTGGGCTCGATAATCTCTCTCTGAGCGTGAGCCGTGCTGTAGGGCGATGGACGCTCAGTGCTGAGGGTTCGTTCGGCCTTGATGGCTTCCAGGGCGGTACGCTCAAAGCAAGCTATAGTTTCAAGCTCTTCTGAGATTTGACAATCTTGCAAACGAGATGCTAAACTCAAAAGACTCCAGAAGGGGGTACTCGTATGCATCGTGTTTTTGTGGTGTTCAGTGTCATGCTCAGTATCGGTCTCTTGAGCTCAACACTCGGCTATGCGCAGACGGTCTCGATCACAAGCGAGCAACTTTCGCTGGGAGCGGTGGTCTGGCTTCCCGTCACTATCAATGCTGCACCAGACGGGCTCCATCGCTACACATTCAGCGTCACAATTGATGCTCCCGAAATTGCGCATATCGAGGGCGTGCGCTTCCCCGAGCCGTTGCGCGACTTTGCCAGCTTCCAGACCGCTCCCGATGGCAATACCGTACAGATCTCCGTGCGCGACGAGAACGACGTAATCGTCTCTGGGGCACAACGGACGCTCTTAGCTGAAGTGAAACTGCGTGGGACGTTTGGCGGCCGCACCGGAGTCACCCTCGCTATCCGAGAGATCGTCAATGATCGTCTCAATCCGTTCAACGTTGCGGTCTCGAACGGACAGCTCACCGTCGCTGCTGCGCCGAGCGCCCCAACACTTGTTGTCGGTGTGGATGGTGTCTTGGTCGGCGATACCGTGAGAGTGCCGATTATTCTGACGAGCATCGTTGGCGGAGTGCAGAACTATCGTGCGAAAGTGCGCCTTGAGCGGCGCGACGTCGCTACGTTTGTCGGGGCAGAGTTTCCGTTCTTCGCCGATCAGCAAGACGTCTCGATCACTCCCGACGGCGATGAGATCACTATAGCTGCGCACGATGGAGCAAACGCTGTGCAAGCCGGTGCCAAGGGGATAATTTTAGCCTGGCTCATCTTGCGCGGCGATCTCCCCACGATGGAAGGGAGCCCGCTGCGTCTGCTCAGCAATAATATCACTGAAGACAATAATAACAGCGGGCCGCTCCCCACCAAAGATGGGCTGCTCACCGTCATTCGTCTTGAAAATTTGCCCCCGGGGTTCTTCGGGCCGCAACCGCGCAACCAAGAGACTTTGGGGGATCGTTCACCGCTCATCCAAATCACAATCAGCGACGACAAAAACGAAGTGCTCTCTGAGACAATTCAGTTAACCCTTCAAGATGAAGTTCAAACTCTACAGTTTGGCTGGCAAAGCCCTGGCGCGTCGTGGGATCAGACGACGCATCTTTTCAGCGTCAATCTCAAAGCGATCGGAGTGCAGTTGAGCGGTGACGTGCAGGCGCGCATTCGCGCTCGCGACCGCCAAGGCGCCGAAGGGCTCTTCCAGTGGCGCTTCACCGTCCCTAAGGGAGAGACGCCGCCTCCACCTCCACCGCCTTCGGGAAAGACTGTTGAAGAGCTGCTCGACGCCGACAGAGACAATCGTCTCAATGATCTGGAGATCCTGAGAGCGTTAGATTTTTGGATCAAAGGGACAGAACTGGCGCCTGGCGTGAGAATTGACGACTTGAAGATGCTCACGCTCATCGACAAATGGATCAAGAACGCGCCGCTGCGCCCTGCAGCAGTTGGGATGAACTCGCTGTTCACCCCTGTGCCCTACTGAGAGAATTTGCCTTCAGCCCCCCGCGAGAGTATTATCAGAATAGGGGGGCTTATGAGAGTCACTCTGCTTTGTGGGTTGCTCCTCGTGGGAGCAGTCGGCTGCGTCTCCGTGCCCAATCAGCCGCCGGTTGCAGCGATCATGGCAAGTCCCGTCAGCGGCGACGTGCCGCTCACTGTTCAGTTCGATGGCTCAGGATCGTACGACCCTGACGGCAAGATTACCGAATATCTCTGGAACTTCGGAGACAACACGACAGAATCTGGCGTCACAGTCTCCCATACCTACACCCAAGTGGGACTCTACCCCGTTATTTTGACTGTCAAGGACGACCGCGGCTCGACCGCCGTTGCGACAGTGATTATCAAAGTCGGCAACCCTCCTCCTATAGCGCGTTTTACGGTATCAGCGACCAACGGCTTTGCGCCACTCACTGTGCAGTTTGATGCTTCGGCTTCGAGCGATCCGGCAGCACTCTTAGCGCCGCAGCGCATCGTGCGCCACGAGTGGGACTTCGGCGACGGCATAAGCGCTATAGGACAGCAGGTCTCTCATATCTATACTCGCGCTGGGGTTTATACCGTGACGCTTCGAGTCTTTGACGCAGAGGGCGCGAGCGACCGCGCTCAAAAAATTATTCGCGTGTTAGATTTTTCGTTCCCCATCTCGATTCCTGTCGGGCTTGGCCCAACAGCGTTAGCTATAGGCGACTTCGATGGCGATCAGCTCGATGATATCGCTAGTGCCAACTTTGAGAGCAAAACCGTCACGGTGCTGCGCAGCGACGGCGTCGGAGGCTTCCATATCAGCACAATACTCGCGTTGACCTACCGCCCAACGTCTCTGCTTTCTGGCGACGTCAACCGAGACAAAAAGCTTGATCTGATCGTAACAAACTTCGACGACGGGCGCATCTCCATCTTTCACGGAGACGGGACGGGGCAGTTCATGGCGGCACGTGAGATCGTCGTCGGCGCGGGGCCATATACGCTGATCAGCGGTGATTTTAACCGCGATCAGATTGTAGATGTAGCTGTTGCCAATGCTCCCCTGGGTCTCGTCACGGTGCTCTTAGGGGACGGTAACGGGGATTTTACGAAAGGTCAGGAGATCACCATTGGCGGCTGGCTCAGCGCACTGGCGTTGGGCGATTTCAATGATGATGGTCGGAGAGACATCGCTGTTGCGAACTTCTTCGATGACTCGGTGACGGTACTTTTGGGCGTCGGCAACGGCACATTCGATGTGCTGGCACCCTTCCCCGTGGGCAAGGAGCCAACGGCTCTTTCTGTAGGCGATCTCAATAGGGACGGCTTTGACGACCTTGTCGTGGCAGCCTCTGAGGACAATGGTGTGAGGGTCTTTTTCGGGCGTGGGACAGGGCGCTTCCGCGAGGGGCCAGCGCTCTTTGTCGGGCCGGAGAGCCGCGCGGTGCATATAGCTGATCTCGATCGCGACGGCGCTCTCGATTTGATAGCTACGAGCATCCAGAACAACGAGCTGAAGATCTTTCTCGGTCAAGGCGACGGCTATTTTGGGATGAGCAAGATCTGGCCTGTGGGAGCTGGCCCAATAGCGATTGCTACCGGGCACTTCTTGGGGAGCGAATTCGAAGATATTGTTATTGCGCAATTTATCAGCGGGCGCATTGCTATTCTGCTCAATCATATGTCGCGTTCCCCGTAAAGGGCTGTTGCACCTAGCGAAATTTTTCGCTATCGTAGGAACGCTATGCGAAGGTCGCATCTGCTTTTCATTCTAGGAGTTCTTTCGTTTTTCTTGATTGGGTTGGCTTATTCAGGATTTCCCGGCGATTGGGCTGTTCCTCCAAAGCCGTCGGTCTATCATCCCAAGATTGAGACGGGGTTGCTTGCTAGGGCGGCCCTCACGCCGGCTGCGCTGTCCCCCTCCCGTGGCTCACCCACGGGAGAAGGGTCAGGGGTGGGGACCATCACCGTTATTATCGAGAGTGAGCGCCCTTTGGACGAGACACTCTTAGCGCCCTTTGGTTCTTATGTCGAAGCCTGCGCAGAAAATCTCTATCGCGTGCGGGTTCCCCCAGAAAATCTCAGAGCATTAGCTGAGAGCGTGCCGGGGATCTCGTTCATTCGTCGCCCTCGGGCGCTCGTCGCTTTAGGCTCGCGCTCCAGCGAAGGGGTCGTGCCCACTGGGACGCTTTTGCTTCAAGGATCAGGCTGGCGTGGACAGAACGTCAAGATCGCTGTGATAGACTTAGGTTTTGCTCAGCTCAGCCGCGCGAAAAAATCTAAAATTATCAATCCCGACGTCATCGTCGATGAGCAAGACTATACCGGGGAAGGCTTAGAGACAGGAACTTCTCACGGTACCGGCGTCACGGAAATCATTCATGCGATGGCTCCGAAAGCTTGGCTCTATCTCAAAAAAGTTGCTGACGAGATCGATCTGGCCAACGCTGTTGATGATGCCATTGCTCAGGGAGTTCATATTATTAACTATTCTGTGGGCGTGGCCAACGCCAACTTCGGCGATGGCAAGGGATTCGTCGCGGGGCTTGCAGATCGAGCGCGCGCCCACGGAATTTTGTGGGTTAACGCGGCAGGTAACCACGCCCAGAGCCATTGGATGGGCTCTTTCAGTGATAGAGACTATGATGGGTGGCTCGAGTTTGCCCCCGGCAGAGAAGAACTCTTAATCAAAGCTGACTTCCCTGGCTCGATTGAGCTCTATCTGACGTGGGACGATTGGCCACGCACGGCGCAAGACTTCGATCTCTTTCTCTACGACGCACAAGGGCGCTTGGTTGCCAGCTCGCAAAACTACCAAACGGGTTCCGAAGAGCCGACCGAGCAAATAGAATACGTTGCGTGGGCGCCGGGGGCATATCGCGCGCGGGTGCTCGCCCGCCGCATCTCTCGGACGAACATTGGACTAAAAATCTTCAATCTCAGCCAGCAAGCTATCGATCCCAATATTCCTGAAGGGAGCATTCTCACTCCAGCAGACGCACGGGGGGCTTTCGCTGTTGGGGCAATCAGCGTGCGCAGCTGGAAGACCGGCCCCCAGGAGCCGTTTAGTTCTCAAGGGCCCACAAGTGATGGGCGTATCAAGCCTGATATCATGGGACCGGATGGCGTCTCGAGCTTCGCGCTCACGTACTTTTCCGGGACATCAGCATCGGCGCCGCACGTCGCTGGGGCCGCAGCGCTCTTGCTCTCTCAGCACCCAGAGTGGACAGCTGAGCAGCTTCAACGTGCCCTTGAAACTCAAGCGATAGACATGGGCGTTCCGGGCAAAGACAACATCTACGGCGCGGGCAGGCTCGACCTCTCGCTCGGAACAATACAAGTCCAGCGCACAATCTCACCCAAGCACGCAAAGCCTGGCGATCTCGTCAGAGTCACTATCAAAGCGACGATGCCCATGGGGCTTTTCGGGGGCTTGAATCTGCGTGAGGAGCTCCCGTGGGGCCTCCCTCCCGTTTCGTTCACCTGGCCCATCGTCCACCCTAGCGAAACAAAATCGTTCACGTATGAGCTGCGCGTGCCTGATACGACGCAGCCAGGAGTCTATCGCTGGTCGGGTACGGTCAATAATATCACTATCGAGGGCGATAACGCGATTACCATAGAGTCTTCTACGGAAACTGTGGCGCTCGTGCATCGGCGGGACGCCGTGCGCGTGCAGCTTTCAGAGCCCGTCGAGATGGCTCGACTATATATTTATGATCTGCGTGGGGCTAAGCTCTTCGAGGACACAGTACGTGCAGGGGCGGCGCTCCAATGGCGCCCGCATCGTCGCGCCAACGGCGTCTATCTCTACGTCATCGAGATCATCAAAGACGGACAAATCATTCAGAGAAAGCTTGGCAAATTTATTCTGCTCAAATAAAATAGTTCCATGATGATCTCACAGCTTCAGCAGAAAGCGAAAGAGCTTCGGCGCGCTGTCGTAGCAATGGTGGCCCAAGCTGGGTCTGGGCATCCTGGAGGGGCACTGAGTTCTGCTGATTTGCTCACCGTGCTCTACTATAAATATCTGCACGTGCGGCCTCAGGAGCCACGCTGGCCAGACCGAGACCGATTCGTGCTCAGCAACGGGCATGTCTGCCCTATACTTTATGCGATCTTGGCTGACCAGGGCTTTTTCCCCAAAGAAGAGCTCAAAAACTTACGCAAGCTCGGCTCGATCCTGCAGGGCCATCCTAGCTTGGCCTTCAAGACGCCGGGGGTAGAGCATTCTGGGGGATCGCTAGGCTTAGGGCTGTCTGTATCAGTGGGCATGGCGCTCGCAGCCAAGTTGGATAGAAAAGACTATAAAATCTACTGTCTCATCAGTGATGGGGAGTGTCAGGCAGGTCAGACGTGGGAAGCAGCGACTGCTGCCGTGCACTACAGATTAGATAATCTTTGCGCGATGCTCGACCGAAATTTCACGCAGATTGACGGGCGCACTGAAGACATTATGAGGATCGAGCCCATCGCTGAGAAATGGCGCACCTTCGGGTGGAATACTCTAGAGATTGACGGGCACGACTACGAGCAGATCATCTCGGCGTTTGAGCAATTCTTGCGCAATCAGGGTACAGGGCGTCCAACGATGATCGTTGCTCGCACTGTTATTGGGAAGGGCGTCTCCTTTATGGAAGGGGACTATCACTGGCATCACGGCGCGCCCACGCCCCAGCAGTTAGAGCAAGCCTTGAAAGAATTAGCGTAGAATCACGGAAAGCGAGACAGAGTCACGGAGCACACCGAACAACTTTTAGTGCTTCCTGCACCTTGCTCTTCCCTCAACCTCTGGTATATGAGTCTTTTTACCGATGACCACATCCCTTCAGAGTGTTCAGTGAAGCGTGAGTTTCAATTTACCTTCGACTGATGACGCAGATCCCTGGACCGGTGATGATTTCAAAGCTTCCCGAAGTATCTTGGATAGTTAGGATAGTGTTGCGGAAACGCCCAAGTAGCAAGTCAGGGAATTCACCGATGAAGATAACTCTTCCCTTCTCGTTGTGCGCTTGGGTGCAAATGATTGTCTCGATGTCATCCCCGGCATCGCCTGATCGCACAATGAAGACATCATTCCCGCCACCGCCAACGAGAAAATCTGAGTCCAAGCCGCCCTCAATGATATCGTTGCCGGTGCCGCCGTCGAGGGTGTCGATGCCATCGTTGCCGCGCAGTATATCGTTGCCGGAACCACCATATAGCTCATCATCGCCTAATCCACCAAGGAGAACATCTCGGCCAGGACCGCCTTGCAATAGATCATTCCCCTCCTCACCTTCGAGATGGTCATTACCATTGCCTCCGTCAATCACATCATCATCATTGCCGCCATAGATGGTGTCGTTGCCTGACTCGCCATAGATAGTGTCGTTGCCCATTCTCCCGTAGATGACATCTCGACCGCTAGTGCGCCAGCCGCCAAAACTGTCATCCCCATAAATTTGGTCATCGTCACCACTCCCTATGATCAGGTCATCGCCACATCGTGATGACGAACATCGATCTGGTCCGTCGTCGAAAACTCCATTGCCATCCCCACGAATAGTTAAGTTATCGCTCGCTGTATCACACATCTGAATAATATCGTCCTGAGAAGCTCCTTCAACGTTATCATTTTGACAACCAGCGCCAGGGACAGTCCCACCGCCCCTAAGTGCAAAAGTAGCCGTGACGGATCTGTTGGCATCCATAGTAATTGAACAAGTACCCCTACCACTGCAAGCCCCGCTCCAGCCTCTGAAAGTTGATCCAGAGTCCGCAGTAGCTGTCAAGGTTACCGTAGCAGGAGGAGTAGTGACAGCATAGCTCGCGGTGCATGTGGTGCCGCAGTTGATCTTACCGTCATTGCTGGTTACAGTACCGCTTCCAGTACCAGTTTTGGTCACAGTGAGAGTGAAGGCTTGCGCGAAGGTTGCGGTGACTGATTTGTCAGCGTTCATAAGAACATCGCACGTGGCCGCCGTACCACTGCAGGCCCCACTCCAACCAGTGAAGATCGAGCCCGAAGCTGCTGTGGCTGTTAGCCTTACTGTTGTGCCTGAAGAGTAGCTCTCTGAGCAATCCGCGCCACAGTTGATCCCCGCGGGGCTACTTGTTACTGTGCCGCTTCCAGCGCCGGATTTCGTCACAGTGAGCGTGAATGTCGCCGCTGAGAATGTTACCGTAACAGTGCGGTTGATATTCATTATCACTGTACACTGATTACCTGAGGCTGAGTCGCAGCCACTCCAACCACTCAAGGTCCAACCCGATGCGGCCGTAGCCGTTAGCTGCACAGTAATTCCACAGAAGTATATTCCCGTACAATCTGTGCCACAATTGATCCCTGGAGGAGTGCTTGTAACTGTCCCGCTCCCGGTCCTGTTCACGGTTAGAGTACAAAAATCTTGAGTACCCCCCTTGCTTGAAGCTATCAAAAGAGCAAGCAGAGCACACCCGATTAGTACCCCGATCTTCCGACCTTTGGTTGCCATAAGACCTCCTTTGTGAAGCCAGATCGCTCAAGAAGTATTATACCAGCTGTGATTCCCTAGAACGATAATGCATATCACATTCAACGCTTTCGCTGACCACGCTTGCGCGGACGGCGTGCGCTTGCCTGACGTTTAGAGCGCACGCGACCCTTCTTGGTTGAAGCTCTTGATTTACGATCCCTAGGGAAACGCTTAATCTCACGCGGTCTAGTTCTCCTAGCCAACTTCAGCTTAAACTGCTGGGACCCTGAAAGCTGCGAGTCGGCTGCCCTCCAGTGGGTTTTTATGATTAATTCATGGCTATCCGACTGACGCGCTCGCCCAATCGAGAGCGCCCCCACAGGGAGCTTCCCGATTACCCCAACGACGCTCTCCCGTCCGTTGGCCCGCATAAAGATTAAATGCTCAATCTGAAAGTCAGGATGTGCTAAAAGCCCCGCAATGACCGTCGGCTCATAGCTCGAAATCCATAATCGCCGATCCCCTGAGGTAAAGTGCAACGCCGTCTCGTTCTCGCGAGGGTCAGCCGTGGGATCGGTACAGATCGGCTCTCCCCGGTAGCGTTTGCGCGTCTTGTAGATCACCCCAAATCGTCCCTTTCTCTGATCAGATTTGGCATATCGTCACTTCGCCCTTGTTTCATATTACTCAAAAATCGCAAAAACGCAAATCTGAAGCGAGACTCTTCCCCATTCCTTGCCCGCGTGTGCTGAGTGTGCTAAAGTAATGTGTCACAAGGAGGTTGTATGACGCTGTCGCGCCGTGATTTTATCAGAGCGAGCTGCGCTGCCCTGCTCACAGCGCCGATGCTCCTACGAGAAAGGAACGCGCTTGCACAGGCCCAGACACTCGCAAGCGATTGGCCCATGTTCCGCCGCGATCTCTTCCATACGGGGCGGGCTGTCAAAACGAGCAAGATTACGGTTCCCAAGGAGCGTTGGAGTGCCTTCACGCGTGGTCTCGTTGAGTCTTCTGCAGCTGTGGGGGATATAGACGGCGACGGCGTCTTAGAAATCGTCGTCGGATCCTACGACGGTAATCTCTATGCGTATCATGGGCGCACCGGGGTCCTCAAATGGCGCTACAAGACGAAAAGCTGGGTCTATTCTTCCCCGGCAATTGCTGACGCCGATGGTGACGGGCGCTTAGAAGTTGCTATCGGCTCCCAGGACAAGAGCTTTGCGCTGCTTGATGGGCGAACTGGGCGACCCAAATGGACATTTCTCACCGAAGATGGCATTCTCTCATCTCCAGCAATCGCTGACGTAGACGGCGACGGGAAATCCGAAGTAATCGTGGGCTCGGAGCGCGTCTATGCGTTTGATGGGCGCATGGGATCAGTGAAATGGAGATTCTTACCCGATTTTCCCGCACGCTCTTCACCAGCTGTCGCAGATATAGACGGCGACAGCAAACTCGAAGTCGTCATTGGCTCTTTGGATGGAAAGCTCTATGCGCTCGATGGGCGCACAGGTATAGCAAAATGGGGCTTTAATACTGGTGGCCCAGTGGAGTCGTCGCCGGCGATTGGCGACCTCGACGGCAACGGAAGACTCGAAGTCATCGTTGGCTCCAGCAAGCGCGGCGTATTTTGTATAGATGGGCGCACGGGTCAACAGCGATGGTTCTTTGAAGCGAGTCGCGAGCGCATCCCTTCGTCGCCCGCGATCGGCGATCTCGACGGGGATGGCAAACTCGAAGTCGCCATCGGGATTAACGACCAGAGAGTGCTCGCGCTCGCTGGCCTAGACGGAAAATTGAAATGGAGCTTCCCCACCCACGATATCGTCGAGTCTTCTCCAGCGATTGCCGATATTGACGGCGACGGCAAGCTCGAAGTTGTAATTGGCTCGCACGACGGCAATCTCTATTGTCTTGACGGGCGCAGCGGCGCCCGCAAGTGGGGTTATCGTCCGAGAGCTGCCGCGCAGTTCTTTTCCTCGCCGACGCTCGCCGACCTCGACGGAGACGGGTATCTGGAGATTATTATCGGGAACAATAACAGCGGGCTTTACGTACTGGGCGCGTAAGGGCGCTCGACGCAAATTCGTCGTCTCTGATCGGGCAGAAGCTCTATATAGACGCGCCAGCACCCCTGAGGCAGCAATTTTTCCGTCTTCTCCCCCCACTCGATAACGGTAATCCCTTCAGCGCGCACGGTGTCTTCGAAGCCGATCTCGCGCAGCTCATCTAAATTTTTGATTCTATACGCGTCGAAGTGATAGAGCGGGATTCTCCCGTGATATTCGCGCATGAGAATGAACGTTGGCGAGCGCACTATCTCGGTGATCCCTAGCCCTTGAGCAAGCCCCTGCACGAAGGTCGTCTTACCGACCCCAAGTTCCCCGATGAGCAAGACACAATTACCGGGCTTGAGCTCTGCCGCAAGCTGCGCTGCAAGACGGCGTGTCTCCTCAGCGCTTGTTGAGATAAATTCCTCCCCCTGCACGGGAGAGGGACTGGGAGTGAAATCAGGCATTACGCGTGCTTATCGGCGACACAAGAAGCCGCGTAGGACTCGGGCTTAGTCTTGACGGGGAAGCCGCTGGCCATGATCATCCCCACGACTTCGTCGATCAATTCTCTGGTGCGCCCGTTGTGCCCCACGTCCACGTGAATCTCTAAGTTATAATCGAGCATGGTGCGTCGCTCTAGCTCCTCCATAAGAGCTTTTGCGAGCTCGAAGCTGAGCAACGCTTCCCTGTAGATCTTCTGCCGTAGCGTATAGATATTGCGTTCGCGAATGCGCTTCCAAAAATATCGTCCGCCCTTGCCCACGCGATGGATGATAATAGCCGTGACGAAGTCCATCTCGCCGGGGCTAGAATGAGAATCGCTCCCCACCATGATCTCGTAGCGCGTATAGGGATCTTCTTCCATGATGCGCACGATCTCATCTATGACCTGACTAAAAGTAAGCTTGCCCATCGTGGGGCTGTAGAACCGCGCTGTCTTAAACATACTCTCGGTCAGTCCTCCACAGTGCAATTATATAGCACTGGGCAGCGCGGAGCAATTTCAGTGAGGAGGAGGCAGGGAGGGAAGGCGGGAGGGGTTGATCCCGCCTTCCCGGGGAATGAGGTTAGCAACCACCGGCCATAGGAGCGCCCCGGAGGAGGGTGCCCCTACGACCGCAGGAAGAACCCAGGTTTCCCTCGCCCGTGGGGACTCGAACCCCGGCCAAGTCCAGACTGGGGAAAAATCCGCGCCGAAGGAGGTTGGCAGGAGCGACGCGGCAAAACCCTGGTCCGTCGGGCCGTAAACCCGCTCCCTTGGCTGGCACCATGCCACGGACTCTGCTCTGTCGATTCTTCCTGTGAGCGATCATCGCTGACCACTCTATTCCCTTTCCCGCGGGATCCCAAGGACTTCCGTCTGCTGCTTGAAGAGATTTCGTCAGAGCTCTGAGTGTCTCCTGTCCCCTGATCGTGGGGACACCCTTCTTGAGTATAGAAAAATCCCTGTCTAAAAGAGATGACCGCTGCGTGAAAATCTCGTGAAAGTTACGACGGCGGTAGCTCCGAGACCTCCCAGTAATCAAGCACCGTATTAATAACTTTGATGAACTCGGTGGTACTTGGGGGCTTGGGGATGTAGCCGCTGGCCCCAGAATTATAGGCCTTGACGATATCTTCCTCGCGCTTGGAGACCGTGAGCACGATGACGGGAATGCGCTTTAAGTTTGGGTCCTGGCGGATTTGCGCTAAGACTTCGTGGCCGCTGAGCTTGGGCAGATTCAGATCCAAAAAGATGAGATCGGGCCTGGGCGCGTCAGCGAACTTCCCCTTCTTTCGGAGAAAATCGAGCGCCTCCTGCCCGTCTTGCACAACGTAGAGATCGCTCTGCACGTTGCCCTTCTTCAGCGACCGCTCCGCGATCTTCACATCGTCGGGGTTGTCCTCGACCAAGAGTATTTTGAGTTTTCTGTTGCGCATAGCTCACCTCAAAGTGCTTCCATGCTGTACCAGCGCCGCTTCACTGAGAGCGCTCTTGCCGTTGCTGCTGAGCTTCTGGGAGAAGCGCGGGTTGGGCAGCGTGAAATAGAACGTGCTCCCCTCGCCAACTTTGGACTCCACCCAGATGCGTCCGCCGTATTCTTCGACGATCCGTTTGCATATAGTTAGGCCCGCCCCGGTGCTCTCGTAGTCATCTCCGCGCGGGTTGAGCCGCTCAAAGAGCTCAAAGACCTTCTCTAGGTATTGCTCTTCGATGCCGATACCATTGTCACGCACGTAGAACTTATAGAACTCCCCCTGCTGCGACCAGCCGATCTCGATGCGCTTCTGGGGCTTGTCGTTATATTTGATCGCATTGGAGATCAAGTTTCCAAAGAGCTCGACCATGCGAGTGCGATTCGCGACAATGATGGGCATCGTCTTGGGTAAGCGCAGGTCCACGTTCTCGAGACGCGCTTTCATATCTTCTTTGATCTGCTCGAAGACCTCACTGAGATAGACCTTCTCGAGCGTCTCTTGGCACGTCCCAATTCTGCTGAGCCGGAGCAGATCGTCAATGAGATTTTGCATACGCAGGCTAGCACGATGAATTCTATTCAGATGGTCCTTGCCTTCATCGTCGAGCTTCTCGTAGTAGTCCTCAAGCAGATACTGACTAAAGGCAGACATCGTTCTAAGGGGCTCTTTGAGGTCATGGGAGACGACGCGCGTAAACTCTTCTAATTGTTGGTTCTTCTCTTCGAGGCGCTTGGTCTTCTCGTGGAGGCTTTGTTCGAGGCGTTTCTTCTCTGTGATGTCGATGAAGTGATCGATGCGCCCGCCCTTGTAGCGCTCGGTTGCCACAGGGATA
Organism: uncultured Thermotogae bacterium; assembly: GCA_964473325.1. Taxonomy (GTDB): domain Bacteria; phylum Bipolaricaulota; class Bipolaricaulia; order RBG-16-55-9; family DRXL01; genus JANXCC01. The sequence continues at coordinate 105,600 of CAYYOG010000001.1, read as the reverse complement.
CTGCGATATTCTAAGATGCGTTCACCATTGTTCGTCTGCACGGTGAAGATGAACGGCTCCGCGGACCCCGTGGTGATCTTCTCGAAGTCATCGGGTTGGGATAGGGCGTGTTTTGCCGCCCATAGAGCGCGGCGTACCTCACGGCCGATCATATCATCCCGGTCGAGATCGAGAAATCTCTCGAGGGTGCGATTGGCCCAGATGACCCGCTGATCCTTATCCAAAAGTAGAATCCCCGTGTTGAGGGTGTCGATAGCATCTTCGATAAGATAGCGATAGCGCGCTTGGGCCTCGCGGACTTTGTTTTCTAGCTCTGCGAGGGCTGACAGATCGCGCATCTCCAGGGCTAAGCGTGCCAGGCGATTCTGCTCCAGGCGCACAAGCTTGAGCTCGACGGGGATCAGCTCTTTGCGCTGGGAGATGGTACGCAATTTTGTTGGGCCGGCCTCGCCGCGCAGGGCCGCCCGACCCAGTTCCTCGCGGAAGCGTGCTTGGTCGTCGGGATGGATAAACTCCCAGACCCGCCGAGGCGCCCCGAAGACCTCCATAGCGCGATCGTTGCTCTCTATGATGTGGCCCTCTGCATCGATCATATATGCGAAGCTCAAAGAGCGCTTGAAGAAATGGTGCTCAGCTGCTTTTGTCTTCTTTGCCGCTGGCGGGTACTTCAGCCGGCGCCACAGTCCTACCCCTCCGCCAACGGCGAAATAGCACACTCCAGCTATAGGGAGCAATTTATCTGGGAGAAAGAGTGCTGAGCAGACCAAGCTTGTCGCCCCACTGAACACCCCACCGGCGAGGCCGAAAAACCAGCTGCTCAACAGCACGGGAAGACTCAGCACCATTAGCACCTCTATTCCCCGATAATATCCTAACCCCAACAAGAAAAAGACAGCTACACCATACAGGACCACGATAACGAGAACGCGCGTGAGCCCACTCATATATGCCTTGCCAGAGCGCCTCAGGCTGATGTTGAGTCTACTTCCCGCGGGGTGTTGGTGAAAGGACACCTGTCCCATCCCTAGGCGAAGGTTGACCCTCTCCGTAGATACCCTCAAATAATTAAGTTATCACTGAGGCGGAATGGGAAGGGCTCAGCCATCGCTTCCAGCGATTTATGGTCGAGCACGGTCACTTTGCGGTCGTCGACAGCGATGACACCGCGCTCTTCCAGCTCCCCCAGCGTTCGGATCGCCGTCTTGGAGCTGACTCCGGCCATCTCGGCGAGCTCCGTCCGTGAGAGCTCGATCCCGCTCTCCCCAAGTTTCAAAATAATTCGGGCGAGCCGCTCCTTGCTGCCGTTGTAGCTGCGCTCGGCCAATTTACACTGGAACGCTTTGAGCTCCTCGCTGAGCTTCTCAAAGAGCCGGAAGACCACCGGCGGGTGACGGATCAAGAAGTCGAAGAAGTCGCCGCGCTCCAAAAACCCTACGACCGTCTTGTTGAGGGTCTTCGCGTACGCGATGTGTACGCCCTTATCGAAGAGCGTCGTCTCGCCGATGATCTCGCCGGGGCCAACTAATTTAAGAATCTGTTTCTTGCCCCCCAGTGTGCGCTTGACCAGCTTCACTTGCCCCTCAAAGACCAGATAGAACCCGAATGCCGGCGCGCCCTCTTGAAAGATGATCTCGCCACGACCGTACTTGATCTTCCGTATCTTGCTTTCCAGCTCGCTGAGGTCCTTGGGGCTCAGATCTGAAAAGATCTTAAAATCTTTGAGCTCAACCATCCCTCTCACCACCATGTGCAGTGTCTCTTATTATAAGCAAGTCCCCTCCTGTCCGTCAATTATTGCAGCGCCCCGATAGGCGCCTCTTCCTTAGCTACGGCAAGAACGATGCTCGTGTTGGTCCGCTCGATGGCCGGATGACTTAAGAGCCTTTTGATCTCTTGGTTCATGCTCTCTTGGTCACGGAACTTCCCGATGACTAAGATATCAAACTCCCCGGTGATCTCGTAGACGTGCGTTAAGTGCTCATCGTTCTTTTGCAGCTCTGCGACGATAGATGGGATCTGATTTCCCCGCGCTTTGATGAGCGTCACCGTTGTGATGGGGTAGCCCAATTTTTCGTAGTCGACGAGGGCTTTGTAGCCTCGGATGACCCCTTGGAGCTCCAGTTCGCGCAGCCGATGGCTGACGGTCGCGGTGGAGACCCGCAGATGCCGGGCGATCTGGCGCAGGCTCGCTCGCCCGTCCTTCTGCAGATATTCTATAATGCGTCGGTCCAGGTCTTTGTACATAGAGAATGGCTGCCGCCTCTCCCGTAGGGGACGGACTCCGTTACACAATGATTCTAGCACATAGAGGCCCCCGCGTGCAAGCTTGACGCCTCCAGCGACTCTTGTTATGATCAAATGATATTTATGGACGAGAAGATCACTATTCCCAAGCTACGTGCCATGAAGGAAGCCGGGGAGAAGATCACCATGCTCACGGCGTATGATTGGCCCACAGCTCTCTTATTAGATCGCGCCGGTATTGAGATTCTCTTAGTGGGCGATTCTGTGGGCAATAATATCTTGGGATATTCTGATACTATTCCTGTAACGATGGACGAGATGATCCATCACACGAAAGCTGTGCGGCGCGGGGTGAAGCGTGCTTTGCTCGTTGGGGATATGCCGTTTCTGTCGTATCAGGTCTCGGCTGAGCAAGCTCTAGCGAACGCTGGGCGCTTTCTGAAAGAAGGGGGTGCGGAGGCTGTCAAGCTCGAAGGTGGGGCTGAGATGGCCGATATTATCAGTCTCTTGGTGCGGCGCGGTATTCCCGTCATGGGGCATATCGGGCTGACGCCGCAACGCGCAGCTCAGCTTGGTGGGCTCAAAGTCCAAGGGCGCGATGAAGAGACCGCGCGCAAGCTTCTCAACGATGCGAAAGTCTTAGAAGAAGCCGGGGTCTTCTCGCTTGTGCTGGAGGCCGTCCCGTGGGCATTAGCGCAGCTGATCACGGAGCGCGTCAAGGTCCCAACGATCGGGATTGGCGCGGGGCCCTATTGCGACGGCCAGGTGCTCGTCGTAACGGATATGATCGGGTTCTCCTTGGGGATCTCCCCGAAGTTCTCCAAGCGCTACGCGCATGTAGCCGAAGAGATCGAGCGCGCTGCCAAAGAGTTTCTTAACGAAGTGAAGTCTGGGAAATTCCCCACTACCGAAGAGCACAGTTTCAAGATCAGCGAGGAAGTGCTCAAAAAGCTCCAATGAAGATCGTCATTGTGGGTGCGGGGGCGTTGGGGAGCCTCTTTGGGGGGCTGCTGGCGCGCGCGGGCGCGACAGTCTCTCTGTATAATCCCTCAAACGTCGAGCACGTGCGATGTATTCAGGGTACAGGGCTGGTCATCGAGCGCGGGGGCGCTCCTCTCAGCGTTGCCGTCGCAGCGACGACAACCCCAGAAGCTCTCGCTGATGCTGATCTTGTGGGAATCTTCGTCAAGGCGCATCAGACGGCGCGCGCGATGGAGCAGATCGCGCCAAAGCTCAGTCCGCGCTCGTGGGTGCTGAGCTTGCAGAACGGCATTGGCATGGAAGAAGAGATTTTAAGATTCGTTCCCGGCGAAAGATTTTTGCGTGGGGTGACTTCCCAAGGGGCGACGCTGGTGGCTCCAGGGCGGGTGCGCTGGGCCGGGGTGGGCCCAACGAAGCTCGGTCGGTGGAGCGGGCCACCTACACCCGAGATCGAGGAGCTGCTCACGCTCTTTGGCAAAGCTGAGATCGAAGCAGAATATTCTGAAGAGGTCGAGCGCCTCCTTTGGGAGAAGATTATTATTAACTGTGCGATCAACCCCTTGACGGCGCTCTTCAATCAACCTAATGGGGTTATTCTTGATGACCCGCAATTGCGCGAGGTCGCCAAAGCTGTGGTGCATGAGACGCTGCGCATCGCACGTGCACATGGGGTGATGCTTACTGAAGAAGAGGCCGTCGCGCGGGTCGAGACGGTCGCACGTAAAACAGCACAGAATATCTCGAGTATGCTCCAAGATGTGCGTCGTGGTCGCCCTACGGAGATTGACTATATCAACGGAGCTGTGGTGCGCGAAGGGCAGAGATTAGGGATTCCGACGCCGTTGAATCTCTTATTAACCCGATTGATCGCTCAAGGCTGGATGCTGAAATCCGGCTGAAGGGGAAGGAGTGCCGTGAAAGCCACGAAAGAAGCGAAAAGCCCAACGCAAATTGTCGTGCGCGTGGAGATCCCTGCTGAGAGAGTGAGTCAAAAGATAGACGAGCTCTTCCGGCGTGCCAGTCGCGAGATTCACTTGCCGGGGTTTCGTCCGGGGCGCGTTCCGCGCGCTGTGCTGGAAGCTCGCTTCGGAAAAGATTTCTTAAACGAAGACGCTCAGACAGAGCTGATCGAAGAGTATCTCCCTCAAGCATTGCAACAGTTACAGATACGGCCTGTCAGTCCTCCCCAGACCAAGCCTGGGGAGTTCGACCCACAAAAAGATTTCGCGTTTGAGGCCGAAGTTGAGGTCCTTCCTGAAGTTACCGTACAGAACTATACGGACATTGAGATAGAAGACGTGCCCGTCGAGCCCGTTCAAGATTCGGATATAGACGCGGTTGTAGAGCGTCTCCGTGTCGATCACGCGGCGCTCCTCCCCAAGGTGGGCGAGAAGAGTTCCGTCGTCGAAGCGGGAGACATTGTCGAGATAAAGATCCCTGGCGAAGAAGAAGAAGTCCGGGAGTGGCAGGCCTCCCCTGGGGAGCTGACAGGGCAGCTCATCGGGCACAGTGTAGGCGAGACTGTGCTTCTGAAGGCTGACGATGGGCAGCAGCTTCGGGTGCGCATCGAGGGCGTCAAGATCTTAGAGAAGCCCGATGTAGAAGAGCTTGCGAAAACTTTGGGGCATGAGGACATCGCAGCGTTGCGCGCGAAGATCCGTCAAGAATTAGAAGAGAGCCGGGCGCAGCGACGGGAGCGCACGCTCAAGCTCAAGGTCTTAGACAAGATTATCGCGCAGACGCTCATAGAGTTGCCGTCGCGCTTCATGGAGAGCTTAGTAGCGCAAGAGCTGGAGCGCTGGCAGCAGCGAGGGCTTCCAGAGCCATCAGCGGAGGACGTCAAAAGACTCCGAGAAGCTATCGAGCAGCGGGTGAAGCGTGAACTCGTCTTAGACGCGATCAAGCGTCGTGAGGGCTTGGCTCTGAGCGATGCGGACTTCGACAAACTCTTAGCCGAAGAAGCCCAGAAGCGCGAGATGAAGCCCATCAAATTCCGGGCGCTCCTCGAGCGCGAAGGACAATTACAGAGCTTTCGTTCCGATGCTGAAGACGAGCGCGTCTTGCAATTTCTCTACGAAAAGGCGAAAATTCACCCTAAGGAGTAGTGAGCTAGTATGACTTCAAAAGATCAGATTACGATCCCCATCGTGATCGACCGCACCGGCCAGTATGAGCGCGTCTACGATATCTATTCGCGCTTGTTAGAAGATCGCATCATCTTCTTGCAGGGGATTATCAATGATTACGTGGCCAATCTCGTCGTGGCCCAGATGCTCTTTCTCGAGTCGAAAGACCCGGAGAAAGATATCAATCTCTATATCAACACACCGGGGGGCAGCACGACAGCAGGGTTGGCCATCTACGATACGATGCAATATGTGCGGAGCGACGTGCGCACGATCTGTGTCGGATCGGCGTTCTCTATGGGCGCGGTGCTCTTAGCTGCGGGGACGAAGGGCAAGCGCTTCTCCCTGCCCAATGCCCGTATTATGATCCATCAGCCGTGGGGCGGGGTGCAGGGCCAGGCCGCTGATATTAAAATTCACGCGGAAGAGATCCTCAAGATGCGCGATCAGCTCAATAGAATTCTAGCAGAACACACAAGTCAGCCCCTGGAACGCATCGAGCGTGACACTGACAGGGACTTCTTCATGAGCCCCGAGGACGCCAAAAACTATCGCTTGATCGACGAGGTGATCAAGACCCGTCGCAGCGCGAAGTTTTGAATCATGGACACTGCGGGGGAATGATCGGCACCGCGAATCGTGTCGAGATCCCCATCACGCCCTCCGAAGTCCCGTCGTTATCTAGGTCGACGGAGAGCACCATGATCCATGGGCCGCGCACGTCTCCCGTCGACAGAAAGAGGATCGTGCCAAACTGCTTTATGCCCTGGGCTTGCCCGTTGAGTGCGACTTCAAAATCAGCTAAGACATGGATACGGATCTCAACGAAGGGCATCGGAACGTTACAAAAGACCGTCGTTCGGGCGGTAGCCAGACGCGGATACCCCATGATCGTGTAGACCGGGTCAACGCCGATCTCGAATTTCCCGTTCTCGTCGGCATCTACGATATACTGAGCTTGAAAGAAGTCGGTCTTATGAGGGAGATTGAAGAGTTCGAGCTGCCATTGGCCGAGGGCCGCTTGTAGATCCGAAGACGTCACGTCGCCTTGGGCCGAGAGCACTTTGACGATCTCATGAGTTGAGATGGTCTGGGCCTGGACGCTGAGAAAGACCACGACGAGACCGACCAGCAGGGCTAACAGTATGCGCCGCATGGTGATTCCTCCTTTATGTAGATATATGCTACTCTGGTGTGAGTGCTCCGTCAAGTTTGCCCTCAGTGATTCAAAGCACTCAGAAAAACGAACCGGCCCCGGGGGTATCCCCCCAGGGCCGGGCCAACTCGTCCGAACCCTTCACTAGAACGTGAAGGTGATGGAGAACATCTGGGCCTGGAGCCTGTCGGTGGTCAGGAGCGTGGCGCTCTTGAGCAGGGCGCTGCCCATCTTCCAGCTCATCTCGATGGTCGCACCAACGAAGCCGGTGAGGATGCTCGACAGGCGGATGCCGATGTTGATCGTCATGTCGCCGACGGTCCCCATGAGCACGAGGTCATGGAAGAAGAGCGCGCTAGTGCAGTAGAGCTCCTCATTGCAGAACTGGATGTCGCTGATGACCTTCATGCCCGGCGGATCGAAGACCGAGATCACCCGGCTCCAATACAGATTGAACGCGCCGGTGATCGCCGGCCAGATGTAGCCGACCACGGTCATCGCGATATCGCCGACCTTCAAGCTCGTCACGAAGACGTCCGAAGCCAGCGTGAGATTGGCCCCGACGATATTGAGGGTGTTAGTGACCTCGAGCCGGAACGGATCGAGCCGGAATCTCTGGGTCAGCTCGACGAAGCGCAGCCCTGCGGGGGCCTCGGCGAACTCAAACTCCAAGCGGGCATCCCATGTGACCCCGGCGAGCTTGAGGTTGCGGATGAAGAGCTTCTCCTCGTAGAAGGTGAACGGGGCATCGGGGAGCATGCCGCCGCGCACGATCTCCAGGGGCTTACACTCGGCGAAGCACTGCAAGCCCTGGCGCGCGCCGAGCCAGCTCTCGCCGCGGATGGTGATGCCGCTGACCGTCTGGCCCTCGACGCTGGCCACAATGCCCATGCGCCAGCTGGGGGTTGTCACCGAGCCAACGTTGCCGAACATGCCGCGCAGGCCGATGGTCAACCCTGCCAAGGACAGGGCCAAGTCCACGGTCTTCTTGCGGAAGCTCAGCGGCTGGCCGAGTGGATCAGTGGCCTGCAGCTCCATATAGGTGGCCAGGAGCCAGTTGCGCAGCGCCGGGTGCAGGTACATGACGGTGGTCAGGTACAGATCGGCGCCCTCGATCCACAGGTAGAGCGTGTGCTCGCCCGCGTCCACCGGCGTGCCACAATTCCAATTGAAAGGAAGAACCGGCGGAGTCGGTGACACTATGGTCGGATTGGCCAGCGCTACACAATACGCTGGCAGTCCAAGGTCGTCGCGCACCGCGCGGATCTCAAGAATGTTGGGCGCGAAGATGAACTGCGAGCGCACCACCAGAGCGCCGATCGTCCCGGTGAAGACGAACGATTGATACTCCAGCCCGCGGAAGGTGAAGACCGACTGGCTGGTGATGTCCACGCCACTGATGGAGAGGGTCAGGATCAGGTCCATCTCCAGCTTGACGCGGATCTTGTCGATCTTCGTACCGGTCGTCGCGTAATAAAGCGCAGGGGTGAAGACGATATCTAACGTTGCGGAGCCACTGACCGGAGCGGCGTGGGCGGGAAGGCTCCAGCCCGCTGCGGTTACAGCCAGGGCCGCCAGGATTACCATGAGTCTTCTAAACATTGACAGAACCTCCTTTTTCTCGGTTTTTCTCACGTGCTCACCTTAGAACTTGATCTCAACGGTGAACTGCTGGATTGCCAGCTCGATCCTGGTGCCGTCGAAGGCATCAACGCCGAACCCAGACCCAAGGTTCCACGAGTTTCGCTCCGCCTGGAGGTTGCGGAACTCCGTGTGGCTGGCAATGGTCACCGGCCCGATCGTCCACTCGGCCTGAATCCCGGCGGCGTACAGGTCCTTCAGCAGGCTCCCGATCATTTCCGCGTAGACGTACACGGTCAGGTCCCCGACCTCGAAGAGCAGGTCGTAGTAAACATCGAGGAACGGGTTAGGCGTACCGAGGCCTAGGTAGTTGCCCCAGTAGCACCGTCCAGGGACGCCGCCGTACTCATTGGGATCGCAGGTGAGTAACATGATCGAGGCCTTAGCGCCCGGCGCGTCGAACTCCGCATAGAACTGCCTGAACAGAGCCTCCATCGCGCCGAGGGCGGCCGGGCGGAAGTCCCAGCGGATGAAGCCCGCGGCCTCGCCGAAGGAGGCGCTGAACCAGATCTGATCGCGCACGAACGTCAAGCCTGCGGTAAACCGCACGATGTTCGTCACGGTGATCCCCAGCGGGGTGATGCGCGGCGTGGACGTCTGGATCGCCACGAAGGTCGGCTGGAGCGAGCTGGCGCCAGCGCCGGCAAGCTGCATCTCCACTACGATGGCGTGCGTGAGGCCCGCCAGCTTCAGCCCGGTGATATAGAGCTTCTCCTCTTCAGGCATGAAGCCAGGGACGACGATGCCGCCGGTGGCCGGATAGGGCACGAAGATGAAGCCGCCCTGAGTGCCCAGGCGCTGGTTGGGCTTGCACTCGCCGAAGCACTCGAAGCCCTGCCGTGCGCCGACCCAGGTCTCGCTGCGCACCTTGATGCCGCTGACCGTCGTGCCCTCAAGGACGAGCACCGTGCCAACGGTGAAGCTCGGCGCATCGGGCGTGCCGAAGTTGGCGAACAGCCCGCGCAGGCCCAGCGTCAACCCGGCGATCGAGAGCGTCACTTCCGCGGCCTTCTTGCGGAAGGTCAGCGGCTGATCGAGCATCGAGCCGGGCACATTCGGCGTGGGGGTGTGCCAAGCGTCAAACTGGCCGTCGGCCCAGCGGCCAACGATCACGTTCGCAAGCCCTGGATGCACACCACCCAGGATGAGCATGTCGCCAAAGGTGTAATAGCCGAAGACCGGGTCAAGGATGCCCGCGCTCGAGCCATAGGCGCAGCTATTCAGATATGACACGCCGTAGTTATCGGGCGCGGAGCGGTTGAGACAATAGTAGCGGGTGCCAGCGCCGGAGCGGACTTCCTCGAACTCCATGATGTTGGGAGCGAAGACCATCGCGGTCTCGAAGACCATCGCGCCCGCGGTCGCCTTGACCCAGAAGAGCTGGGTCTCAATGCCCTTGAATGTGAACGACGTGCTGCTGGTCATCTCGAGCCCGCTGATCGACATCGTCAGCAACAGATCGGCCTCGAACTTGACCAGGATCCGGTCAATCTTGTTGATCGGATCTTCGCAGATGATTTCCCCAGTAGTAAGATCAACGGTGCATGCCTGCTCCGGGTAGAAGACGATGTCGAAGCTGAAACTGCCCGTGATCGGGGCCGCCGCTGCTGTCCAAGAGAGGGCTCCAGTCAGCAACGCCACTGCACAGGCCAGAACTGTGATTCTTCTAAACATTGACTGAACCTCCTTTTTCTGGTTTTACACGCTCGCCCGTTAGAACTTGGTGTTCATGCTGACAGCGATGCCACCAAGCATATCGGCCAACAGGATCGCAGAGAAGGTCACGGCGACCGGCTCGAACGCGAAACCGATTTCCACGTCAAACTCGGCGAACTCGCCCAAAATGCCGCCATTGAAGATCAACAACGCGGCGACGCTCACCGGGCCGACCGTGCCGCTGATGCTCAGGTAGTGAGCAATCACGGGCGGTATGTTGGGGCCACCACCCCAGGCAGCCAAGCAGTAGACCGGGTCGGTGCAGAAGGTGATGTCGCTCGTCACCTGCAGCCCAGGCGGATCGAACGTCATGATGAACTCGCTCAGGGCTGGCCCACCGAAGGACCACTGGCCGTTGTTGCGCCAGACGAAGTACGCCAACACGGATATGTCGCCGGCCTTCATCTGGGTGCTTGTGGTGTTGCTGATCAGGTCGAAGTTGCCGTTCCAGTTCCAGATCGACTGGACGCTGAGCCTCCACGGCGTGAAGGTGTACGTCTGGGTCAACGACATGAAGCACAGCGGGCTGATGATGGTCATCGCATCGCCCGTTGTGTCATAGGGGTAGAACCAGCCGTCGTTGTCCTCATCGACCTGGTCGATGTGGCACTGCGTGAAATCGAAGTGGAACTCGGCGTAGAAGTCATGGCGCACCCCGGCGATCACGAGGTTGTTCAGGAAGATCTTCTCTTCCTCTACGTTATTGAACCCATCGCCGGTGAGCATCTGGTTGAAGAAGCGCTCAATCGGTTTGCACTCGCCGAAGCACTCCAGACCCTGCTTGGCGCCCAGCCACAGCTCGCCGCGCACGCCCACGCCGCTCACGGTCTTGCCCTCCATCGCCAGGACCAAGCCGCTGCGCAGCAAGTAGCCGGTCGGGCTGGGGCTGACGTTAGCGAAGAGCGCCTTGACGTTGAGGACCATCCCGGCGATGTTGAGGCTCAGATCGGCGATCTTCTTGCGGAACCGAATGATGTTGTTCAACGCATTCGTCGGATCGAGCCAGCGCGCCAGCACTAAGTTCTGGACGAGCGGATGCAAGAGCCCGCGGAAGATCGAATAGAACTCGACATTCCCAAAGACCGGATCAGCAATGTAGCCGCTGATGACAGCTGGGAATTGGCACCTTGACGTATGAGTCGCTGGGAATGCCGGCAGTGAGAGTTGCAAGCACCAGCGCTTGCGACCATATTGATCACGCGTCTCCTCGAACTCGAAGAACGTCGGGGAGAAGATGATCGTGTCTTTAATGGTCAGAGCACCCAGCGTGGCGCTGATCACGAACGATTGGAACTCAGCGCCAAGGAAGGTGAAGACCGTGGTGCTGGTGATTTCCAAGCCGCTGATTGAGAGAGTGAGAATCAGATCGGCCTCAAACTTCATGTCGATGAGGTCGACCTTGTTGATGACAGGACCCTGAGGATAGAAGACGATGTCGATGCCGAAGCTTCCGCTGATTGGAGCAGCGTTCGCTCCCCACGCCAGCGCTCCAACAAAGGCGAGCGCACAGGTCAGAGCGAGTAATCTTCTAAACATGTACAGAAACCTCCTTTTTTACTCGGTTTTGTGGCGTACGCACGAACGCACGACTCTGCAGTTGGTGTGTTTTTGGCGGTGTTCCCCCAGTCTGGCGATCACCTCCTTATGAGGGTCGTTTTTTAAGCGGCTGTATTATAGCATACCCTCACCCTTGTTGTCAAGACCCCCCCCTTTAGGTTAAGAGGGCCACGATGACTGCGACGACACCGGCAAAAACAGCAAACCCCGTAATGAGCAGCGCATTATTCATCTGCCGTTGCAGCTTTTCGACCTCTTCGGGAACGACGCCCCCAGAGGAAGCCGCCCGTGCTTGTTGTAGCTCGGCTTTGAGCGTCTGCACTTGCGTCTGCAACGACGCGATCTGCGCGTCGCTTTGATTGAGCTTCTCTCTCAGAGCCCTGACGTCAGCGCTGGTGTCGGTGCTGGGCCGGCTCTTGAGTGCCGCGACGTCCTGCTCTACTTTGTCTAGCGCTTGGACGCGCTCAGAGAGCTTGAAGATCAAGTCTTGTAAGATCTTCAGATCTGCCGGCTGGATCTTCTCCGGGTCGTTTTGCATATAGCGCAATGCCCGTGCGATGAGCACAGCGGCATCGTAGCGGGTGAGGGCCTTGCCGCCCTGAAATTCACCGTTGGGCAGCCCGGTGATGATGCCGCGCTCGACCAAGAACTTCAGATCACTCGCAGCATAGTGACCTGCTGGCACGTCGACGAAGATCGACCCGCGTTGGGGTGTGGACTTGGACGTTGCGGGCTTGGGGGTGGAGGGCTGTTTCGGCTGCCCATCTGCTAACGCTAGGAGCCCCACGCTGAGCACCATCAATCCGATAAGGACGACCTTGAGACTTCTCATCTCTACCTCCCGAGTTCGTTTGGTTCAACCTCCTCGGGTTTTTTTCAGCCTGCCTCGGAAGCGTATTATAGATTACACAATTTTAGGCTGTCAAGTCCGCGTGTCCAGTCAAAAGAGTGACGAGCGTCGCTCCGATCCAACCCTGGTGTACAGGTCTGGATCGCGGAGGGTGCCGCAGGGCCACGGATTACACGGGAAACGGCTCTGTTCCGTGCTTCCCGTGCGATCCCGGGCCTTCCGTGATTCAGCCCTTGACAGCGGGAAGCCTGTCCCGTATAATTTAGCAGAGCAGAGATGAGTCTGCTAATTATTGGAGGAGTGAGTTTACAATGATCAGATTTGATCGCTTCACTGAGAAAGCGCAAGAGGTCTTTCGGGATTCGACAGATCTATTAGAGAAATATAAGCACAACCAGCTCGATGTCGAGCATATCTTCTATACGCTAGCTGCGAAGGAGGGCGTTGGCCAAGAACTTCTCAAAGAGATGGGCGTGCCCATCCCCGGCTTGCTCAAAGATTTGGAGATTCTCTTAACGGAGAAGCCGACCGTCTCCATGACCGTCGGCCAGCAGATCTACATAACCCCTCGATTGGAGATGTTAGTGAAGTCCGCCCAGGTCGAAGCTGACCGTCTCAAGGACGAGTTCATTGGGATCGAGCATCTCTTAATAGCAATCAGTCAAGACCCCAATACGGCCCTCAGAAGGGTCTTATATAAATATGATATAACCCCGGAGCGGGTTTACCACGCTTTGTCGCGGGTGCGCGGCGCGCAGCGCGTGACGGATAGGGAAGCCGAGAGCCGCTACAAAGCATTAGAGCGATTCTCTATAAATCTGACGGCGTTGGCCCGCGAGGGAAGACTCGATCCGGTCATCGGGCGCTCGAGAGAGATTCGCCGTGCCGTGCAGATTCTCTCGCGTCGCAAGAAGAACAACCCCGTTTTCATCGGGGAACCCGGCGTGGGCAAGACGGCCATCGCTGAGGGCTTAGCTCAACGAATTGTCGCCGGCGCCGTCCCCGATACCCTCAAGAATAAAGAATTGATACAGTTAGACTTGGCCGCGCTCGTGGCAGGCACCAAATTTAGAGGGGAGTTCGAGGAGCGCCTCAAAGCTGTTATTAATGAGATCGAGAGCGCCAAGGGCAAGATTATCGTCTTCATAGACGAGCTGCATACGGTTGTCGGCGCGGGGGCCGCCGAGGGTGCCATCGACGCTTCTAATATTTTAAAGCCCGTCCTGGCTCGCGGGACGTTCCAAGTGATCGGCGCGACAACTCTAGATGAGTACCGAGAGCACATCGAGCAAGACCCGGCGCTCGAACGACGCTTTCAGAAAGTCTTGATCGAGGAGCCCTCAGTCGACGAGACGATTGCAATCCTAGAGGGGCTGCGTCCCAAGCTCGAGGCCCATCACAGCGTCAAAATTACAGATAGTGCTCTGCGCGCGGCGGCCCAGCTCTCGGCGCGCTATATCTCTGACAGATTCTTGCCCGATAAAGCCATAGACTTATTAGACGAGGCAGCGTCCAAGCTCAGAGTCGACCGGACGTTCGCGCCTGAGGTCCAAGAGATCACAGAGAAAATAAAGCTCTTAGAAGGGCGCTTGAAGAACGCTGACCCTAAGGCGGCTAAACAGATTGAGAAAGAGTTGGAGAAACTTCAAGCCGAAAAGATCAAGTGTGAGGCCGAGCACGCGCAAAGAGTTCAACGAGAGCCCATCGTGACTGAGCGCGAGATCGCCGAGACCGTAGCTCTGTGGACGGGCGTGCCCGTCGAACAGATGTTCGAGGAAGAGCGCGAGAGATTAGCGAAACTCGAAGAGCGTCTGCACCAGAGAGTGATTGATCAAAATGACGCTGTCAAAGCTGTTGCCCAAGCAGTTCGGCGCGCCCGTGCCGGCCTGAAAGACCCCAAGCGCCCCGCCGGGAGCTTCTTGTTCTTAGGCCCGACGGGAGTCGGCAAGACCGAGCTCTCCAAAGCGCTCGCTGAAGCGCTCTTCGGCGATGAGAACGCGCTCTTGAGATTCGATATGTCCGAGTTCATGGAGCCCCATTCGGTCGCGAAACTCATCGGCTCTCCTCCGGGCTACGTCGGCTACGAAGAGGGCGGACAGCTCACCGAAGCCGTGCGCAGAAAGCCCTACAGAGTCATCCTCTTCGACGAGATCGAAAAGGCCCATCGCGACGTCTTCAATATTCTCTTACAAGTCTTGGACGACGGGCGACTCACCGATGGCCACGGACGCACTGTAGATTTTAAGAACACGATTATTCTGATGACGAGCAACCTAGGCAGCGAGCAGATCGTCTCCAAGACGACGCAGTTGGGCTTCGTCAGCGAGAAGAGCGACGCTCACGAGCGCTCCTACCAAGAGATCCGAGAGCGCGTCCTGGGCGAAGTGAAGAAGTTCTTCCGGCCTGAATTCTTGAATAGACTCGACGGAATCATCGTCTTCCGGCCGCTGTCAAAAGAGAATCTCTTAGACATAGTCGCGCTGAAGTTGGAGGCGTTGCGCCAGAAGCTCGCCGAGCGCGAGATCGCTCTTGAAGTGACAGAGAGCGCTAAGGCGCTCTTGGCCGAGAAGGGCTATGACCCGTTGTACGGAGCACGCCCCTTGCAAAGAGTTATCCAAGAAGAGATCGAGAACGAACTCGCGATGCAGATCGTCGAGAACAAGCTGAAAGAAGGGGACACGGTGCGTGTGGACACCCGTGACGGAAAGTTCCTGATCGAAGTCGGCGTCGGCGCGGCGGCGGTGACAGTTTGACGCGGATGCGAGAGTCTGTTAGACTCCCGCTAGGGGGATTATGGTTATTTCAGTGACCAAGCGGCTCTTCACCGTAACGGAGTACTATCAGATGGTCCAGGCGGGCATCTTCTCCGAAGATGATCGTGTTGAGCTGTTACAGGGGGAGATCTTCGAGATGAGTCCCATCAGCAGTCGTCATGCGAGCTGTGTCAAGCGCTTGAATGACCTCCTTGTGAGGAAGCTCAGTGGGCTTTGTGTCATCAGCGTGCAGGACCCAATTCGCCTCAGCGACTACTCTGAGCCTCAACCAGACATTGCCGTGCTGCAGTTTCGCGCAGACTTCTATAGTGCAGAGCACCCCAAGCCCGAAGATGTTTTACTGCTGATCGAGGTCTGCGAGACATCAGGAGAGTTTGATCGGCGCGTGAAGCTCCCCCTCTACGCCCAGTCTGGTATTCCCGAAGTCTGGTTGGTAGACTTGGCTCAAGGCCAAATCGAAGTCTATCGTGTTCCTTCGCCTAACGGCTACAGCGAAGCTCAAACACTTGGACGCGGCCAGGCTCTCGGAGCGCAGCGTGTTCCCCTCGAACTCTCTGTTGAAGAGATCGTGGGCTAACACGAAAAGAAAAGCGTCATAACCCCTAGCGTCGTGAGCGTCACGAGCACCCCGGCGATGCAGACCCCCAGAGCGATCAATGGGAGCGCATATCTGAAGGGGATCCCAAAGACGTGCGCGATCAGCGCCCCAGTCCATGCCCCCGTTGCTGGGAAGGGCACCGCGACAAAGAGCACTAACGCTATCACCCCTAGACGCTCGACTATGGCGCTATAGCGCTTTCTCGTGCGCGCAAAGAGCCAGCTCACAGAGCGATCGAGCACTGGAGACCGACGGAGCAGCGCCGTCACCGGCTCTAAAAGCTTTAATAAGATCGGCACCGGCACCAGATTCCCCAAGACTCCCAACAGATACGCCGTCACCGGATCGAAGCCGTAGACCCCAATGGCGATAGGGATCGCCCCGCGCAGCTCACTGATAGGCAGCGCAGCGACGACGAGCACGACGAGCATCGACTCAAGAGTGAAGATCATAACTCCAACGCCGCACGACAGACCCCTGCCCGCTCGCTCTTCACTACAACGCTCACCCTCCCGTGTCCACGCACCAGCCACTCGATCTTCTTTTCTGTGTCTTTACTGCTGCCCCGAAATGAGTGATACGACGTCCACGGCTGGCAGAGCGTCGTCGCCACCCCCGCCAAGTGCTCGATCTCTTCTTTGGGTCTGCCTAGCTCGACTGTCGCTCCTTGGGAGACTTCGAGCTCGACTTGAATCGGCTGCGTGAGCTTCTTCTCTAGCGCGCGCTGCGACACATAAGTGGGCAGCCAGCCGTCGTTCTCCAGCACGAGAGAGATTCTATGGAGATCAGCGCTGACAGGCTGCGCGGTGAACTCGCGGATCCGTAAACGTGGCGAGGCCGCGGCGTGTCTCAAACTGAAGAGCATGTTCTTGTGACACTCTTCTTGCAGAAACTTCGGCGGCGGGTTGACCCACGTGTAGAGCAGCCGCCAGCCGCCGATCTCGACCCTTCCCAACTGAGGATGCTCAAAGGGCGTCCAAGGCTGAAAGCCCTCGCCGTTTAGTTCGCGGTCTTGCCAATGTAAGAGTTTGAGTTCGTCCTCTTCGCTGCGCTCGCGGAAGAACTGAATAAAATCTTTGACTTCGATCCCCGCGTGGGAAGCAATGCTCCACAGCTCGGTCGTGTACGCGAAGACCCCGTAATTGTCATAGGCCCAGTCGTCGAAGACCCCGGTGATAGGTTTGTTTTTGTCATAGCGAAACTCGTCGTTGACCGAGACGCAGCGATAGCCTGTGGCGTCGGTGCCGCGCTCGCCGATCGCTTTGTAGACAGCCAGATCGAAATTGGGGAAGGCCGTGTCGGGCTTGCCGCTGTAGGGCCTTAGAATCACCCCACTTGCCGTGTGATAGGTCAACGCCCCACAGATATTCTTATGCTTATAGAAGAACTCGACGACGGCGCGCACCTCGGGTTCGGAAGTCGGGTACTCCCCTGCGCCCTGTTGTCCTGACTCGACCTGCCACTCGTGCGGGAAGTTTCTGTTCAGATCGAGACCATAGGGCGTCGGTGCTACTTCTTTGCGAAAGCCGTCGTAATTCAGAAAGATGCCCTCGGTGTAGAGCCGATAGAACGGGCCGTCTATATCGTCGGGCTGGCGCTTGAGCATCAATCGGGGGTCTTTTGCAGAGACCTTCCATTCGCCCAAGGGGTCTTCCACACGCATCTGAAGGATCTCCCCGTCCCCGTTGATGTCTTCAGGGTGCAGCCCGTCTTTGATCTCGCTGAAGGGGTAGAGCCGCACGCTGGAGCGCACCCATTTATGAGTCTCCAGCACATATTCGGCCCCGTCGGGGCTCATTCGGGGCAGAATATAGAACGCTCGTGTGTCCAGCAGGTGCGTGACGAAACGCTCTTTTCCGTAATTTTCTAACAGATACCAGATCGTGTAGAGCGCCACGGCGCTGCCGCACAGCTCCACCGCGTGAATATTTGCGTCGATCCAATACGCGGGCTTTTCGCGATCTGGCCCGGTCTGGAAGTTCGTCACGACGGCTAGCCATAGATCGCGTCCCTCGTAGCTCTTGCCGATGGACTCCAGACGCATGAGGTGTGGATACGTCTCCGCAGCCCGATGCAGAAACTGCACCATCTCGTTGTAGCGATAATATCGCGCGGCATCGTAAGTGAGCCGTGTCATAAGCCCTCCTTGGTTCCTTTAGGGCGACCGACAAGGGTGCCCACTCGTTGCACCGAGGGCTTTATTTTACTACAATAACTCAAAGCGAGCAGAGGAGGGATCGCTGTGAAGCTCGCGCTCACCTTCGACGATGTCTTACTTGTGCCCAAGTACTCGGAGATCCTGCCCCACGAAGTCGACGTCTCGACCAAGCTCACCCGAAGTATCACGCTCAAGATCCCTATTATCAGTGCAGCCATGGACACCGTCACGGAATCAGCTATGGCCATCGCTATGGCCAAGGAAGGCGGCTTAGGGGTCATCCATCGCAATCTTACCCCGCAGCAGCAAGCCGAAGAGGTCCGCAAAGTCAAACGCTACGAAGCGGGCATTATCAAAGACCCCTGGACGCTCACCAAGGGCGAGCCCGTCAGCCGAGCTCTCAGACTGATGGCCGAGCATAATATCTCCGGGGTGCCCATCGTTGATCCCAAGACCAAAGTCTTAGAAGGGATCATCACCGTGAGAGATCTGCAGATGCACGAGGACTTGGATGAGCCCATTGCCCACCGCATGACCCCTAGAGAGAGACTAGTCACAGCGCCGGTGGGGGTCACCCTCGAACATGCTAAACAGATATTACAAGAGCACCGCATCGAGAAGCTCCCGCTCGTGGACGAGCAGTTCCGGCTGTGTGGGCTCATCACGATGAAGGACATCAAGAAGGCGGAGCAGTTCCCCAACGCGTGCAAGGACGCCCACGGACGATTGTTATGTGGCGCGGCCGTAGGGGTCTCGCTCGATATGGAGCGTGAGGGATTGCTCATAGAAGCCGGGGTCGATCTCTTCGTCATTGATACGGCCCACGGGCACAGCGCCAAGGTCATCGAGAAGGTGCGGGCGCTCAAGAAGCGCTTTGACATTGAGGTAATTGCTGGCAATGTCGCCACAGCTGAGGGGACGAAAGCGCTGGTAGACGCTGGTGCCGATGCCGTCAAAGTTGGGATTGGCGGCGGCTCGATCTGCACCACGCGGGTCGTCAGCGGGGTCGGCGTTCCCCAGTTGTCGGCTGTGTTAGAGTGCGCCAAAGTGGCTCACGCCGCGAAAGTCCCCATCATTTCTGACGGGGGGATTCGCTATTCTGGGGACATCGCCAAGGCGCTCGCTGCGGGCGCGAACGCGGTGATGATCGGCGGGCTCTTGGCCGGTACTGAAGAAGCCCCCGGAGAGATCTTCACTTTGAAGGGCGAGACGTACAAGACGTATAGAGGGATGGGATCGCTGGGGGCGCTCAAGGCTGCCCCACGGGGGGATCGTCGGTATTTCTGGGATGAATCGAAGGAACCTATTGCTGAAGGGGTCGAGGGTCGGGTGCGCTATCGCGGCAAGGTCGCTGATGTGCTCTATCAATTAGTTGGAGGCGTCAAGGTCGCTATGGGCTACTGCGGTGCCCCAGATATCCCGACTCTGCAGAGAACAGCTGAATTTGTGCAGATCACCCGCGCGGCGCTTGTCGAGAGCCATCCCCACGACGTCCAGATCACTAAAGAAGCCCCAAATTACAGGTTTGGGGAGGAGAGCTGAAACTTTCCAAAGGGCTCACGGGTATAGTATAATAGAGTTAGCTGGTGGGCTAGATAACCTCCTCATTTGGACGAGGCGACCCCGGCATGCGGTTCGCATCGGCCGCCAGGGTTTTGCCCCGTTCCTTGCCTCCGGGAGCGGGGATTTTTCCCCAGCGGCTCTGAAGGGGTCGCCCCCCTCCTCCCACTACGCTGAACGGGGTGGTGCTCCTCCCATCACCCCGTGCCTTTCTTTTTAGCGAAGACTTGCCCGCTCCTCTCTCAATCTGGTACTATCCCTGTGTTGGAAGCCTTGGCAAAGCATGTACAATAAGCAGGGAGTGGGTGCAGATGGTAGTCTTCATCATCTTGGCAGTGATCGGGCTGGTGCTCTTGCTCATCTCGGCGTTCTTTGGGGTCTTTGGAGATGATATCGAAGCCGCTCCCGAAGTTGAGGGAGGTGGGCCACATTTCTTGAGTTTGCGCTCGATTGCTGTCTTTCTGACAGCATTTGGAACTGTGGGGGCTATCGCACGATATTATAATCTTTCGGCGATGCTCAGCTCGCTGTGGGGTGTGCTCGCCGGGGCAGCGATGAGCGGCATCTATGTATTAGCTATGAATCTGGTGCGCTCGCAAGAAGCCAGCTCGCTCATTGAAAGTAAAGATTTAGTGGGGCTGACGGGGCGGGTCACGGTCGCTATCCCCGCTGAGGGCTTAGGAGAAGTCAGCTGCACTGTTAAGGCTCAAGTGACCCGGCGGCTGGCGCGCTCCAAAACCCATCAAGCAATCCCAGAAGGGACCATCGTGCGCATCACTGAAGTTCAAGGGGATGTCGTGCTCGTAGAGACTGTGTAACCGAAGGAGGGAACGAACTATGTTCGGGTTCACGACGCTGCCGTTCTTGTTGGTGCTGATCGCGTTGATCGTGCTCGTGGTCGTGATGACCGCGGTGCGCAATTATATTAAAGTGCCGCCGAACAAAGTCGCTGTGTTTTACGGGCGCAAGCACCGCACGCCCGACGGGAAGGTCATCGGGTTTCGGCTGGTGACCGGTGGTGCTGCCCTCAAATGGCCTGTCGTCGAGAACGTCACGTACTTGGATTTGACGATCTTCCCCATTGATCTTGAAGTGCGGGACATGCCTAACAAAGACGGGGTCTTAGTGAGCGCCCAGGCGGTAGCCAACGTCAAGATTCGCAACGACGAGCAGTCTCTCATTGCGGCCGCGGAGCGTTTCTTGGGACGCAGCTTGGAGGAGGTCAAGCAGATCGCGTATAAGAACCTAGAGGGCCATCTGCGCTCGATCATCGGGCGGCTGACAGTAGAGGAGATCGTGCGGGATCGGGCCAAGTTCAATCAAGAAGTCTTGATGGAAGCTGCAGCGGACTTAGCCAAGATCGGCCTTGGGGTCGACGTCTTAACGATTCAAAAGATCTGGGACTCCGAAGGCTATATCGAAGCGTTGGGCAAGAAGCGCACAGCTGAAGTGAAGCGCGATGCCCGCATCGGCGAGGCCGAAGCCGAGCGCGAAGCGATTATTAAGTCGAGCACAGCCCTGCGCGAAGCAAAAGAGCGCGAGAACGAGAATCTGGCGCTCATCGCCCAAGCTGAGAAGGAGCGTGACGTCAAGAAAGCTCAGTATGAGGCTGAAGTCCAAGCGCAGCAAGCGCGTGCACGCCAAGCTGGCCCCCTCGCTGAAGCCGTGGCGCGCCAGCAGGTCGTTGAGCAGGAGGTCCAAGTCGATCTCGTGCGTACAAAGAAGCAGACAGAAGTTGCCGAGGCCGAAGCTATTCGTCGAGAGCGTCAACTGCTCGCTGAAGTCATTAAGCCTGCCGAAGCTCAGAGGCAGCAAATTATTCTCCAAGCCGAAGCCACCAAGCAGAAAGAGATTTTAGAAGCCGAAGGCCGCAAGACGGCGATTATCGTCATCGCTGACGCCGAGAAACAGCGATTAGCGATGGAGGGCATCGGCGAGGCCGACGCGATGCGCGCCAAGCTCTTAGCGGAAGCCGAGGGCACCAAAGCCAAGCTCTTGGCCGAGGCCGAGGGGACGAAAGCGAAACTCCTCGCCGAAGCTGATGGCGTCAAGGCCAAGTTGCTCGCTGAAGCCGAAGGCGCGCTCAAGAAGGCCGAGGCATTTGCCAAGCTCGACGAATCTGCCAAGACGATGCTCATCTTAGAGCGGCTGCCTGATGTCATCAAAGCCTTTGCACCGGTGGCCGGAGCGGTGGCTGCCCCATTGGGCAATATCGATAAGCTCGTGATGCTCGACAGTGGCTCTCCTGATGGGGCCAATACCCTCAATCGTCTTGCGAACACTGTCCCGACAATGATGTTCAACGTGATGCAAGCGGCCCAGGCCCTCGGATTAGATATTAGTGGGCTGTTGGGCAAGCTGGGCATCAAGTCTGAAGAGGAGAAGAAGGGCGAAAAGAAAGTCTGAATCCGGAAGGCACAGCAGGAGCGCTGATGTCAGAATCCATCTACACGACGCAGACGCCGTTCGCTGAGCAGGAGAGCGCCGTCTTGGTGATCTGCTGCTCGAGCCATGTCTTCTTGCCCTACACCCAAGAGTTCGTAGAGAAGGGCTTAGGGCTGTCGTCAGGGCAGTATGATCTCTTGGCGGTGCCTGGTGGGCCGCAGTTCTTATTACTGACTGAGTACTTGCCCAAGTTCGCCTGGGTGGGACATAAGTGGGTGAAATTTCTTGTCGAGCGCCACCGACTCAAGAGGGTGATCGCGATCTCGCACGAAGACTGTGCGTGGTACAGCGAAGAGCGCTTTGTGCCGCAGTTCTTGCAGAAGTTTGGGGTGGGAAGATCGCTCAAGGAGCGCCAGCGTGAAGATCTGCGCGAGATCGTGCAAGCCCTGCGTAATCTGGGATTGCCGATCTTGATTGAGGCCTATTACGCTGAGAAGAGCCAAGAGGGTAGAGTGCGGTTTGTGCGGGAAGGGTGAAGGCCCTCTCCCCCAGCCCCTCTCCCGTAGGGGCGCACGGCCATGCACCCCTACGGGCGGGGTGAGGGCCACCGGCGCGGCTACGGCTTCAGGTTATAGAACGTCAAGAGCAGAATAATCTGCTTCTGTGAGAGCAGATTTTTCCCTCGGCTGTTCTTCAGCCCTACAAGCTTGCTCACCGTCTCGATGGGCGCGGCCTTCTTGAGCGCTGTGACCGTGCCCTCCCCAAAGTCCGGGAAGTACGCGATGCGCTGCTCGATCTCGGCAACGGTGATGCTCGCAGGCCGATTGCCGATCTTATAGTACGCGACCAAGGCGCTCGCGATATCCGCGGGGTTTGTCGGCTGTTGCGCCGTCCCCACCATGACCGTCCCCAGCACCCCAAGGGCCAGAACCGCCACGACCGTCCGCACGACTGTCATTTTGACGAACATCTTCGATCAACCTCCTTTATTAAGCTTGTGTTGATGTTCGACGGCTGGAGTCTAGCACCCCCTTGCAAAGTGTGCGCAAAGTGAGGACTTTGCAGACTTGTCTAGAGAGACGAGCACGGCTATAATCGAAGCCCTCACCCCGCCCTATCGGGCACCCCTCTCCCGTCCGTGCAGACGGGAGAGGGATCGGGGATGAGGACTGCTATGGGGTAAAAATCTTCTGCTTTGGGAGATTTGCTGTCTATCGCGACGAGGAGCTGCTTGGGCCCCAGCTCTGGAAGAATGCTAAGACCCAAGCACTATTCAAAATTCTCGCGAGCGAGCGCGGCCGGGTCTTCTCTGCTGATGAGCTGATTGAGTACTTATGGCCCGAAGAGAGTAATCTCCGCAGCGCTGCATCGAACCTGCGCAATCGTGTCGCAGAGCTGAGAAAGATCTTAGAGCCCCAGCTTGAGCGTGGGGAGCAGTCCCAGTATATTCTTACACGACGCGGGGGCTATGTGTTGGGTGCCGAGAGCGACTGCTGGATAGATACTGAAGAGTTCTCTCAATGTGAAGAGCGTGGGCGCCGCGCCTACCGCGAAGGGAAATTTGACGAAGCGAGCGCTGCGTTTGAGAGCGCTGTGGCGCTCTATCGTGGGGAGTACTTGACAGAAGATCGCTATGAGGAGTGGGCGTTGCCGGTGCGAGAGCGCTTCCGGGAGCGCTTTGTTGAAGTCTTAAGTTTGTTAGCGGACTCCCTGGCGCGGCGTGGGCAGTATCGCGCAGCGCTGAGCTATCTCGAACGCGCTGTGGTCGAATCCCCCCTGGACGAGAAGCTCTATCGCCAGATGATGGTCTATGCGTCCTGTGCCGGGGAGCGGGCCGTGGCGCATCGGGCGTATGAGCGCTGTCGTACAGCATTGGACCGGGAGCTGGGGGAGCGCCCGTCGTCCCAGACGGAAGAGATTTTTAGGCAGATCCAATCTGAGAGGGTTTGCGATTGGGAGCGATTCTACCCCAAGGGTGTGCCTGAGGGGATTGCGCTCCCTATGAAGATCCAGCGCCCGCCGTTTGTGGGGCGGACTCGCGAATGGGAGCAACTCTCTTCGGCTTTGAGCAAAGCTCGTTCCGGCGCAGGGCACCTCGTGCTCATTCTGGGCGAGGCAGGTATGGGCAAGACGCGTCTTGGAGAGGAATTTTTGCGCTGGGCGCACGAGCACGCGGGAGCACAAGCTCTCTATGGACGCTGTTATGAGCTGCAGAACCCGATGCCGTTGCATCTGTGGGTCGAGGTCTTGCGCCAGGGGGTTTCGCAATTGACCCGCGCTGATCTTGCCGAGGTGCCGCCCGCATGGGTGGCGGAACTCTCGGAACTTTTGCCGGAGCTCACTCCCTTGATCCCCGATCTGCCTCAGATGGCGCTCCCGCGTGAGCATCGCCAGTACCGGCTCTTCGAGACGCTCTGGCGCATTCTCAAAGCGTTGGCTCTGCGCCATCTCCCGCTCTTGCTCTTTGTGGACGATCTCCAGTGGGCTGATAGCAACTCGCTCGATTTTCTCTGCTATCTTATGGAGCGATTCACCAATGAGCCTCTCTTAATTGTGGGAGCAGCGCGATCCGAAGAGCTGAGTACCCAGCTGGAGCGGGTTCGCCATCAGGGGGTGCGCATGGGGCGGCTCAGTGAGATCGTTCTCCAGCGTTTGAGCGAGCACGAGATTCACGATCTCGTCAAGGGTCTCGCTGACGAACTCGAGACAACAGCAGATTTTGGGGGACGGCTCCATCGCGAGAGCGCGGGCAATCCGCTCTTTGCCACGGCTGTGCTGCAGGCCCTCTTTGAGAACGGCGCGTGTGTGCGGGAAGGGACTCGCTGGCGGGTGACCGACCCATCGCGGGTCGTGCTGGCCCCATCAGCGGTCCAGCTTCTGGAGCGCCGGGCGAAGAGGGTGAGCGCGGCAGCGCAGAGGGTCTTACAGGTGATTGCGTGTGCAGTGCAGATCGAGTTGGGGGTGTTAGAAGCTGTATGGGAAGGGACTCCCGAGGAGCTGTTTGTGCATCTTGCCGAATTGACAGCGCAGGGATTGCTGGTGGAGCGTGAGGGGCGGTACGAGTTCATGCACGACAAATTCCGGGAGGTCGTGTACAAGTCTCTTGAGGGGCCGCGGCGGACTTGGCTGCATCGGCGTCTTGCGCACGCGATCGAGCGGGTCTATGCCGATCCGGCTGCAGTAGGGTTGGCGGGACAGTTAGCGCAGCACTATGAGCAGGGTGGGCAGCTGAGACGCTCATTAGAATGGGTGCTTAAAGCGATCAGCGAGTGTGGAAAGCACTATCACATAGAGGAGGGCCTGCAGTATGTCGCGCGTGGATTGCTCTTACTCCAGAGGCTTAAGGGGCAGCTGAACGAACGGGAGCGCACGGAGCAAGAGTTCTCTCTCATACTGGAGCGCCTCGACTTCCAATTGCGGAGTGGGCAAGCCGAGGCCGCTCAAGAGAGTTGCGAGAGATTGCTCCTGCTTGCCGAAAAGCTCGATCTCAATAAGAAAGCTCAGGCACTTCATTGGAAAGGCCAATGGCTTGTGCGCACAGCGCGCTATGAGGAAGCTCTGCGCTATGCCCAGCGGGCGTTGGAGTTAGACCCTCCGGATTTGCTTGTGAGGGCAAATCTTTTTAGCCAGATAGGACTGATCTCGTTCTATCGAGGTGAATATCAAGAAGCGTTGCACTACTATCGTCAAGCCCTAGAAATCTTTCGCCCTCGCGACCCGCTCAAAGCCGCTTATACGTGGAACGACTGCGCAAACGCCTTGATGAAGCTCGGGGATTATCAGCAGGCACTCACACACTATGAGATGGCATTACGACTCTATCAAGAGCTTCAGGACCTGCAGAAAGCCGGTGCAGTCTTAAATAATATAGGAGCTACCCTCCGATATCTTGGGAGATACGAGCGTGCTCGCGAGTATCTTGAGCAAGCTTGCGCTCTCGATAAAACCCATGGCGATCGCCACGGCTTGGGATACAGTCTGTGCAACCTCGCTCAAACATACCGACTGCTCGGCCTTCCTGCCAAGGCCCTCGAACTTAGTATGGAAGCCTATAAGATCTTTTTTGAATTAGAAGATCCCTTCGGCCAATGCATGATGCAGCGATGGATCGGGGTCGTCTATCGGGACCTCGGCCAGCATGAACATGCTCTCAGGCACGTGCATAAGGCTTTAGAGCAGGCACGGTCCATACACGCCCACGCAGAAGAGGGAGCATGCCTTGTGGAACTTGCCCACACCTTGCTGGATATGGGGCAAGACACGCACGCCGCCCTCGAGGTAATTCAGCACGCCCTAGCACTAATTAAGCAGCACGGTTGGGGTGGTGAGCTCACGATCCGTGCCCATTATCTACGCTACCGTGCCCTGGCTGCGCTTCATGATCCAAATGCCTTTGAAGCGTTGCGCCAAGCTTACGAAGAGTTACAGAAGATCGCGCACCAAATTACCGACCCCTCCCTGCGCCAAAGCTTCTTAGCAATCCCCTTGCATCGTCAAATCCTCTCTGAGGCCTACAGTTGACAGCTCGCCCTGACCTTGCTACGATGAGCATCAGTGAGGAGATCTATGCAACCCCTCTACGAAGGCAAAGCCAAACAGCTCTTCCCCGGCCCCCAGCCCGATACCGTCATCGTCTTCTTCAAAGACTCCGTCACCGCTGGCGACGGCAAAAAACGAGCGACGATCTCCGGCAAGGGCGAGCTCGCTGCCCAAATCTCTATAAAGCTCTTCGAGCTACTCAAAGAGACGGTCCCGTCACACTATATGAAACAGCTCGATGTGCGCAGCTTCCTCGCAAAACGAGTCGAGATCGTCCCCCTCGAAGTCGTGGTGAGAAATCTCGCAGCGGGCTCCATCGTGAAGCGATTGGGGCTCTCCCGCGGCCAGCCCTTCCAGCCCCCTCTCGTCGAGTTCTTCTATAAATCTGATCCCTTGGGCGATCCCCTCATATGCCCCACCCATATTCGGGCCATGGGGATCGCCACCGATGAAGAGATCTCTCAGATGGCTGACTGTGCCCTGCGGGCCAACGCCCTCTTGCGCGAGTACTTTGCAGGGCTGGGCTTGGTATTGGTAGACATGAAGTTTGAGTTCGGACGCACTCCCCTGGGGGAGCTCCTCTTGGCTGATGAGATCAGTCCCGACACGATGAGGCTCTGGGACGCCCGGACGAACGAGAGTTTAGATAAAGACGTGTTCCGTGAAGACAAGGGCGATCTGCTTATAACGTATCGCGAAGTGGCGCGGAGAATGGGGCTATGAAAGAGTTTCTCGTGCGGGTGCTCGTCGAACCCAAAGCGGAGCTCTTAGACCCCCAAGGGCAAGCGGTTGAGCGCGCCCTCATCGAGCTGGGTCTGAAGAACATCGCGCAGACACGCGTGGGCAAAGTGATAAAATTTAAGCTGAAGGCGCTGAACGCCCAGCAGGCCCGCGAAAGGGTCGCGGAAGTCGCCCAGAAATTCTTAGCCAACCCCGTCATCGAAAAGTACTCTATCGAGCTGGAGGAGCTCTGATGCGCGCTGCTGTCGTCGTCTTCCCTGGCTCCAACTGCGATCACGATACGTACTATGTCTTAAGAGATCTCTTGGGGATCGAGACGGAGTTCTTATGGTATCGCGAGACGGATCTAGAGAGATACGATCTGATCGTGCTGCCAGGGGGCTTTTCTTACGGGGACTATTTGCGAGCCGGGGCGATTGCCAGGTTTGCTCCGGTCGTCCAAGCCCTGGCAGGGTATAGGGAGAAGCAACGCGGGATCGTGCTGGGGATCTGCAATGGCTTTCAGATTCTCACTGAAGCGGGCTTACTCCCCGGGGCTCTCACGAAGAATCTCTCTCAGAGATTTATCTGCAAGGCCGTGAAGCTGCGCGTCGAGAACCACGCCACCCCGCTCACACATCTTTTTGAGTACGGGCAGATTATCGAGTTGCCCATCGCGCACGGGGAGGGGCGCTACGTTGCCCCTCCAGAAACGATCGAGAGAATGAAGAGAAACCGTCAGATTCTGTTGACGTATTATGGAGAGAATCCCAACGGCTCGGTCGAAAACATCGCCGCGATTATGGACGAGACGGGGACGATCTTCGGGATGATGCCCCATCCGGAGCGCAACAGTGAAAAGATCTTTGGATCTGGGGACGGGCTGAAGATCTTTCAGGGGTTGGTGCAAGCCCTCACCCCAGTTGTAGGGGTGAACCGGGATGTTCGCTCTAGGCAGATACATAGATCTGCCCCTACAGAGGGCGGGGGTGAGGGCCTATGACCAAGCTGGAGCTGGCTTTGCAGCACGGGCTCTCGCAGAGTGAATACGAAGCGATCTGTGCTCTTTTGAAGCGTGAGCCCAACGAACTGGAGTTGGGGCTGTTTTCGCTCAATTGGTCTGAGCACTGCAGCTATAAGAGCTCGAAGAGATTCTTAAAGCTTCTGCCCACGGCGGGCAAGAGGGTCTTGCAGGGGCCGGGGGAGAACGCCGGGGTCGTAGAATTAGAGAATAACTGGTGTGTGGCGTTCAAGGTCGAGAGTCATAATCACCCCTCGGCCGTCGAGCCATTTAACGGGGCAGCAACGGGTATTGGCGGGATTATCAGAGATATTTTGAGCATGGGGGCGCGGCCCATCGCGCTGTTAGATTCTTTACGGTTTGGGGAATTTGCTGACCCCAAGTCCCAGCGGCTCTTTGCGGGCGTCGTCTCGGGGATCAGCCACTATGGGAATTGCGTGGGCGTGCCCACCGTCGGGGGCGATGTCTACTTTGAGGACGCTTATATTGATAACTGTCTCGTCAACGTGATGTGTGTGGGGGTGCTCCAGCGATCCCAGCTCAAGCGCGCTGTGGCCCAGGGGGTGGGCAACAGGATTCTCTTAGTTGGAGCGCGCACAGGGCGCGATGGGATCCACGGGGCCACGTTCGCTTCAGAAGATCTCGTGGGCGAGACCGAAGCGAAGCGCCCCAACGTCCAAGTGGGCGATCCCTTCACCGCCAAGTCTTTGATCGAAGCAACGCTGGAGGTCTGTCAATTCCCAGAGCTGATCGGGCTGCAAGATCTGGGTGCCGGGGGGCTCTCTACAGCCCCGGCGGAGATGGCCTCACGCGGTGGAGTCGGCATAGCTGTCGACATCGAAGAGATCCCGTTGCGTGACCCCACCATGTCCCCCTATGAGATTCTCTTATCAGAATCGCAAGAGCGCATGGTGCTCTGCGTCAAGAGTGGCTCGGAACAGAAATTTATACGGATCTATCGCAAGTGGGGATTGGAAGCTGCAGTTATTGGAGAAGTGATCGCCGAAAGGGTCTACAGAATTCGTCATGAGGGGCGAACGATCGCCGAGATTCCCATCAGCGTCTTAGTCGGCGGGGCGCCGGAGCCGGACCTTACAGTGAAGCCGAGAGGCCCTCACCCCTGGCCCCTCTCCCGTGGCTCACCCACGGGAGAGGGGTGCCCGATAGGGCGGGGTAAGGGCCTTGAACTCCTCAAACAGCTCCTCCACTCCCCGACCATTGGCTCCAAGAGATGGGTCTACGAGCAGTACGATCACATGGTGCAGACGAACACCGTCGTTGGGCCGGGAGCCCATGACGCGGCGCTGCTGCGTGTCAAGGGCGAGCGCTTCGCCCTAGCTGTGACGATGGGCGGCAACAGCCGCTACTGTTACTTAGACCCCTACCAAGGGGGCATACGCGCCGTCTGCGAAGCTGTTCATAATCTCGTCAGCGTCGGGGCTGAACCCATAGGGATCACGGACTGTCTGAACTTTGCCAACCCGACTGATCCCGAAGTCTTGTGGTCGTTCGAGCAGACGATCCGTGGGATGGCTGACGCTGCGAAGACTTTTGAGCTGCCATTTGTCTCGGGCAACGTCAGCTTCTACAATCAGTCTGAGACCCGAAAGATCTATCCCACGCCCATCGTAGGGATGGTGGGATTTCTCAAAGATATAGAGCATCGAGTCCCTATGGGATTCCAACGCGAGGGCGATCTTATCTATCTGATGGGGAAGCTTTCGGGGAAGGTTGGGGGCAGCGAATATCTGAAAGTCTTAGGGCCCTCACCCCTCTCCCTCGGAGGGCGGGGTGAGGGCCTGAACGAGCTAGAAAAGACCGACTTGGAGCTGGAGCGTCGCTTGGTGCAGGCGATGCTTAAGTTAATCGAGCGTCGATGGCTTGCGAGCGCCCATGACGTCTCTGAGGGCGGGTTGTTAGTCGCTCTTGCCGAGATGAGCTTTGCTCGTGGGCTGGGAGCACACTTGGCGCTTGAAGATCTTTCGGAGGAGGCGCTCTTTGGGGAATGGCCGTCGCGGTTTGCCATCACCGTGGCGCCGGAGCATGAAAGCGCCTTCAGAGAGCTGCTCGAGGGTGCGGGGGTGCCCTATCAGAAACTGGGCACGGTTGCAGGGGATGCGCTAGAATTGAAGGGCGAGCGCGTCTCCGTTGCAGAGCTGCGTCACGCGTACGAGACGGCGATAGAGCTATGAAGCTCAAGGAAGAGTGCGGGATCTTTGCGGTCTATAGTCAGTCTACAGAGATCGCCGACGCATTACAGATGGGGCTGTTTGCCCTGCAGCACCGCGGGCAAGAGGCCGCGGGGTTTGCGATCTCCGACGGAAGAGAGCTACGCTGCTATAAAGACTTGGGACTGGTCCAAGACGTCTTCGCCCAGGGGCGTGTGGCGCTCTTGCGCGGGCATATCGGGATCGCCCATACGCGATATTCAACTCAAGGGGAGAGCGCTCGCCCAGAGAACGCCCAGCCCTTTGTGCTCAAGCGCGAAGGACGCTGGATCGCCATGGCTCATAATGGGAATCTTTCTAATGCCGCGCAGCTGCGCGAAGAACTCGTAGCTGAAGGCGTCTATTTCAATAGCACCTCAGATACGGAGAGCTTATTGCATCTGTATGCTCGTGCTCGGGACTCCAGCCCCCCCGAGCGGTTTGCCGCTTTAACAGCAAAAGTCTTAGGGGCGTACTCGGTCGTGATGATCGATGGGGACAAGTTGGTTGCAGCACGCGATCCCTTCGGATTCCGTCCCTTAGTGTTAGGACGGCGAGGCGATGATTTCTGTATCGCTTCTGAGACAGCAGCGTTCGATATTCTCGGTGCAGAATTTGTTCGAGAGGTCGAGCCCGGCGAAGTCTTAGTTATAGATCGTGCTGGGCTGCACTCGGCACGCTTTGGCCCCAAGCAGCCGCGCCGCCAGTGCGTCTTTGAGCTCATTTACTTTGCCCGGCCCGATAGCCGACTCTTCGGTCATAACGTCTATGAGTTCCGAAAGCTCTGCGGCGTCCGCTTGGCTGAGAAGGAGACTCATAAGATAGACATCGTCGTGCCCGTGCCCGACTCAGGGCTGCCTGCAGCGCTAGGTTACTCGCGCAAGCTCAATAAGCCCTTAGAGTTTGGACTGATCCGCAGCCACTACGTCGGGAGAAGCTTCATCGAGCCGTATCAAGAGTCGCGGGTGCACAAAGTCCGCATGAAGCTTCTCCCCTTGCGGGATGTCTTACAAGGCTGTCGCATAGCCTTGGTGGATGACTCGATCGTGCGGGGGACGACGTCGCGGGCGATCGTGCATGTGTTAAGGGAATTTGGTGCCAAGGAGGTCCATCTGCGTATTGCTTCGCCGCCCTTGATTGCGCCATGCTACTTTGGGATCGACATGCCCACACGAGAAGAGCTCGTCGCATCGAGCCGGACGATCCCCCAGATCACGCAGTTTATGAACGCGGACTCGGTCGTCTATCTCTCTGTAGAAGAGTTGCAGCAGTGTGTCGGTGATGCTGAGAACTTCTGCACGTCATGCTTTACGGCGCGCTATCCGGAGGGGAGTCTCCCTGCCGAGCATCCGGCGTTAGAGTATCTGCTGCCGAAGTGAGCTTTTTATGCGTTACCGCGATGCGGGGGTCGACATAAACCAAGCTGACAAGCTCGTCGAGCTTATCAGAAAGCTTAATCCCAAGGGCAGCTCTCAAATCGGCCCCTTCGCCGGGCTTTTCGACCTCACAAAGATTCTGAAAGACTATCGCGACCCGGTGCTCGTCGGCTCCACCGACGGCATCGGCACCAAGACGCGCATTGCGCTCGACTACAAAAAATTTGACGGCTTGGGACAAGATCTCGTCGCGATGAACGTCAACGATCTTGTGTGCCTTGGAGCGCAGCCCCTCTTCTTCTTGGATTACTACGCGACGGCTCAGCTCGATTTAGAAGTGAGCCAAGAGATCTTCGCGTCTTTGGTGCGGGCGTGCGATGCAGCGGGCTGTCTCTTGATCGGCGGGGAGACGGCGCAGTTGCGCGATCTCTTTGTGCGAGCGGATGACTTTGAGCTGGTAGGCTTTGTGGTAGGGATCGTGGAGCGTTCACAAATTCCCAACCCAGAGCGGGTTGAGCCGGGGGATGTGCTGATTGGGCTCGCTGCGAGCGGGCCGCACTGCAACGGCTTTTCGCTCATCAGAAGGATCATCGAGAAAGCACAGCTCGATCTGAGCAAGACTTATACTGAAGCTGGGGAGCGTCCCTTGGGAGAGCTCTTATTAGAGCCGATGCCGATCTACTCCAACGTTGTGCTGAAGCTTGTTGAGCAGGGCATGGTGAAGGGCGCGGCGCATATCACCGGGGGCGGTATTGCCGGGAATTTAGTCCGCGCTTTGAATAACCAAGTCGACGCTGTTATACACAAAGGGAGCTGGCCTATCCCAAAGCTCTTTTGGGCGTTACAGAGTTGGGGAGATGTCCCCGAAGACGAGCTGTGGGAGGTCTTCAATATGGGCTTGGGGTTTATCGTGATCGTGCCAAGAGAACAAGCTGAAGCCACGCTACAGTTTCTGGAGAGCTGCGGGGAACGTGCGTATCGTGTTGGGGAGATCGTTGAAGGCCGGGGGAGAGCCGTGATGCAAGAAGCTATCTCAAAGCCATGAAGTTTAGTGAGTTGGTCCGCTTGCTGGAAGAAAACGGCTTTCAACTTATTAGGGAGAAGGGGTCCATCCGGTACTATGCCAAGCCCGGGGTGGATAAACTCATCCGTGTGGACTATCATGGTGCTAAGGAAGTCCCAACAGGCACGTGTCAAGCTATCTTGAAAGCAGCAGGATTAAAGGGGAGGAGGCGCAAATGATAGAGCTAAAGTATTCCTTGGTCATCGAAGCTACCGAGGACCCAAACTTCTTTAGCTTCTATTCACCTGATCTTGAGGGCTTCACCGGCGTTGGGCACTCTATAGAGGATTGCCTCTATAAGGCCAAATGGGGCATGGAAGAGCATATTGCCCTGTTGAAAGAGTTGGGGCTGCCTGTGCCCCGCCCTACCTCAACCCCAACAGTCGTTATTCAAAATGCGAAACGCCCGACAAAGATAGCGGCGTGAGCCCCCTTGACATCCCGCCCACTTTGTGCCATAATGCTGTCGTGAATCCTATGATCGTTCTACAGCAGACGCTCTTGCTGCTCCGTGCCTGAACGGGCACGGAGATCCCTCACTTGCTTTTCTCTCACTCTTTCGGCAACAATACCCCCAATTGATAAACTGAGAACTGTTTAACTCAGAACTGAACAAGCGAGGTGGAGTGGTTATGCCAAGAATCGCCAAATACGACTTCAAGAAGATCGAAAAGCGCTGGAAGGACTTCTGGGATAAACAAGGGTTCTTCAAAGTCGACACCAATAACACAGAGCGCAAGTTCTATTATCTCAATATGTTCCCGTACCCGTCAGGGGTCCTGCACGTGGGCCACGGGAGAAATTACATCATCGGAGACGCGTTTGCCCGCTACAAGAAGATGCGGGGCTTCAACGTCCTCAACCCCATGGGATTTGACGCGTTCGGCCTGCCCGCAGAGAACGCTGCCATCGAGAACAAGACCCACCCCCGTGATTGGACTATTGCCAACATTGAGGGCATGAAGAGGCAGTTTCGCGAGTGGGGCATCGTCTACGACTGGGATCGCGAGATCCGCACCTGCGAGCCTGACTATTATAAATGGAACCAATGGCTCTTCTTGCAGTTTTATAAGCGAGGCTTAGCGTATCGCGCTGCAGCCGTAGCCAACTGGTGCCCCGGCTGCGAGACCGTGCTCGCTAACGAGCAAGTCCTCGACGGCCGTTGCGAACGCTGCGACTCCATCGTCGAGAAACGCAAGCTCACTCAATGGTTCTTCAAGATCACCCAGTATGCTGAAGAGTTACTCAAAGACCTGGAGAAGCTGGAGCACTGGCCGGAGCGCGTCAAGAAGATGCAATATAATTGGATTGGCCGGAGCGAAGGCGTTGAGGCTGACTTTGCTGTGGAGACCCCTCCCCCGGCTCCTCCCCGCTACGGGCAGGGGGTTAGGTCTTTAAGGGTGTTCACGACCCGCCCAGATACGATCTTTGGTGTGACGTTCATGGCCATAGCGCCGGAGCACCCCTTGGTCGAAGAATTTCTCGCTCAAGAACAAGACCCGCACAAGCGCGCGCAGATAGAGGCGTTCGTCCAAAGAGTCTTACAGCAAGGGGAGATCGCGCGCAGCGCCGTCACCGTCGAGAAAGAAGGCTTCTTCACCGGGCGCTACGCGATCAACCCCATCAATAACGAAAGAGTCCCCGTCTATATTGCCAACTATGTCTTGATGGAGTACGGCACTGGGGCGATCATGGGCGTGCCCGCGCACGATCAGCGCGATTTCGAGTTCGCCAAAAAGTATGGGCTGGAGATCCGAAGAGTGATCGAGAGTGCAGAAAGCACGGGCGAACTGCTTGCAGCATTCGAGGGTGAGGGCTGGCTCGTCAACTCCGGGCAATTTAATGGGCTGTCAAGCCGGGAAGCGTTCCAAAAGATCGGGGAATTCTTAGCATCTCGTGGGCTGGGACGCTTCGCCGTCAAATATAAGCTGCGAGACTGGCTCATCTCGCGGCAGCGCTACTGGGGCACGCCTATCCCCATGATTCACTGCGAACGATGCGGGATCGTCCCTGTGCCCGAAAGCGAGCTGCCCGTCAAGCTCCCCAACGTGCCGTTCATCGGCAAGAAGGGCTTAGCTGAAATTCCAGAGTTTTATCAGACGACGTGCCCGCAGTGTCACGGCCCGGCTCAGCGCGATACTGATACTATGGACACGTTCGTCGACTCCAGCTGGTACTTCTTGCGCTTCGTCTCCCCGCACGAGCAGACCAGGCCCTTCGATCCCGAAGCCGTCAATAGATGGCTTCCGGTCGATCAGTACGTGGGTGGAGTGGAGCACGCGATCTTGCACTTACTCTACTCGCGATTCTTCACGAAGGCCTTGCGCGACATGGGCTATCTGAAGTTCGACGAGCCGTTTGCGCGGCTCTTCACTCAAGGGATGATCGAGCATCTGGCGTATCGGTGCCCAGAACATAATTGGATTCATCCTAGCGAGGTCAAGGAGGGCAATACGTGCCCCCATTGCGGGCGCGAACTCAAAGTAGATCTGCACAAGATGTCTAAGTCCAAGCGCAACACGATCTCGCCCCAAGACGTAATTGAGCGATACGGGGCTGACACGGAGAGACTCTATACACTCTTCATGGGGCCGCCGGAGAAAGATATTGAATGGACAGACGAGGGCGTGCGCGGGAGTTTTCGCTTCTTGAATCGCCTCTGGAATCTCGTGCTCTCCCAAGCGCGCAAGCTCACCGACATCGGAGCGCTCAACCCAGCTCAGTTCACCGAGCGCGAGAGAAAAGTCTGGCAGAAGCTCCATCACACTATAAAAGCCGTCACGGAAGACATCGAGCAGTTCCACTTCAACACGGCAGTGTCGGCGATCATGGAGCTGACCAATGAGCTGACAGACTATGTCAGCGAAAACCCAAAGAAGACCAACAAAGCGTTGGTGAAGCGCGCGTTGGAGGACTTAGTCTTGATCTTATCGCCGTTTACGCCGTTTGTCTGCGAAGAACTCTGGAGGCGTCTGGGACACGACGACGCTGTGCTGGAGCAGAGCTGGCCCAGCTATGATCCCCAGGCACTGCACGCAGCCGAGCGCGAGATCGTCATTCAGATCAACGGGAAGGTGCGAGATCGCCTTACCGTCCCTGCCGAGATCAGCGAAGATCGAGCTGAGCTTGAGAAGCGCGCTCTCGCGCAGATTCAAGCGCGCTTGGACGGCAAGCAAGTCGTTAAAGTCATTGTCGTCCCCGGTCGGCTGGTCAACGTGGTCGTGAAGGAGTAGAATGAACGAGGAGGTGCATACTATGCAGAAGAGAGGCTGGGTCAGGCTCGTAGCTGTTGTCGGGTTGGTGTGCGTGCTTGGGGCAGGGTGGGCCTTGGGCTCGTCGCGTGTACAGGACGTTCTACAGCCCTCTCTAGAGATCCCTCTCTACGAGGGGGCTCAAGTCGAGTGGGAGGTGCATCTCACCGCACAAGAGATGGCGAAGGGACTCTCTGAATGGGTTGAGGATCTGTCGGTGCTCAAGGTTTCTGGGTATACGATTGAGGGCGAGCGTGCTCTTGACGTGCTCAACTTCTACGACCAGACACTGAATGGGTGGCGGCGGATCTTATGGATACAGCCTAGCGAGTCGGGTGGTGTCAGGCTCTTTGTCAGGGAGCGCAATTATCTCCTCCTTACTGTGTCAAAGAGATATGAGGCCACCGATCTGGTTATAGCCACAGCACAGACTGACGAGTCTGCGTTAAACGTGCCGATCTTTGAAAGCGCAGGGCTTCAGTGGGAGCTGGTGCTCACGCAGCAGGATCTCTTAGGACACCTCAAGCGCTGGTTTGGGGATCTCGCCACGAATCCTCCGCTGGCTATGAGAATGCGCTTAGGGGAGCAGCCAGAACTCATGGGATGGCTTAGCGTCCTAGGAATCGAGATGCTCTCTCGCTTGTTTCAAGACTTCTCCGAGCTGCGGGTCGTGGGCTCTCGGCTCAAGGGAGACAAAGCCCTCGATGCGCTGAGCTTCTATGAGCAGCAGTTTAGCAAGTGGAGACGCAATCTCTGGATCAAGCCCGACGAATCTGGAAGCATTCGCGTCTTCACGCGCAGTGATGCCCAAGGCCTGCAAGAATTGTCAGCCGTAGCAACGATGAGCTTCGGCTTTGACGAAATGGGGAGCACAACAGTGATCGTGCTGCGGGCGCGACGCTAGCGCCGTGAATATCTTCCCATCAGCTCTACCTGGGCGAGAATGTGGCCCTCCATCGCCTTGAGCAGCTCGTCTTTTGTCGCCCCGGACGCGAGGGTGAGCACGGTGTCGAGCGCGTAAAGTTTAAAGAAATATCTGTGGGTTCCGCTGGGCGGGCACGGCCCGCCATACCCGATTCGTCTCCAGCTGTTGCGTCCCTGGCGGCTGCCGTCAGGCAGATCAGCGTCTTTTGAGATGCCCTCGGCTAGTTCACGCGCCGGCGCTGGGATGTTATAGATCACCCAATGGACCCACGTCCCCATGGGTGCATCAGGGTCGTCCATGATCAGTGCGAAGCTCTGGGTTTTCTCCGGAGGCTCGCTCCAAGAAAGTGGCGGCGAGATGTCCTTGCCGTCGCACGTGTAATCTTTGGGGATCATTGCCCCGTGCGTGAACGCCGTACTCGTTAGAGTCATCATTGCTGGACCTCCTTTCTCTTGCGAAGTCTTCTCACCTGAGCATCCCGTCAGCAGTGCACCGACCAGTACAAGAAAAATGACGTATCTCATAGTTATTTTTTAAGAAGATCTCCGTCGCTTTGACAGCGACTTGGATCGCATTGTGCTCTGCGCGCTGCAAGCTCTCTGAGGTGATTTGCTCTTGTGCGGGCGTATCGACAACCCCGCAGACGCAACCAGCGCGCAGCCCCAGCGCGCTGCACACCGTCAGCAACGTGGCAGCTTCCATCTCATAGTTGAGCACGCCCAAGCGTTGCCATTCGCTCTTAGTCCCCCGGAGCTCTCTGAGAATATACTGACTGAACGAATCTGAGCGCTCTTGGCCGGGATAGAATGTTGCTGAGGAGCACGTTATCCCCATGTGATAGGGAATTTTGAGTTTTTGGGCAGCCTCGACGAGCGCCCACACTAAGTTATAGTCCGCGACAGCAGGGTACTCTAGCGGCGCATAGTGCACCGACGCGCCGTCAAGCCGGACGGCCCCAGTCGTGATGACTACATCGCCAATATTGATGCTCGGCTGGATCGCGCCCGTCGTGCCAACGCGCAGAAAGGCTTTCACACCCAACAACGCGAGTTCTTCGACTGCGATCGCTGTTGAAGGTCCACCAATCCCGGTCGACGTGATCGCCATGGGTGCGTCTTGGATATACCCTAGCCAGGTGCAAAACTCCCGGTGAGATGCGACGAAGTGTCCGCGCTCGAGCGTCTGAGCGATCTTTTCTACCCGTGCGGGATCGCCGGGGAGGAGGGCGATCTGTGCTCCCAGAATCTCCCTCTCGCTGAGACCGAGATGATACATACTTGCCATCGCTCCTCCTCCCTGCGACGATCGCCATTCTCTCATCGGCCTCTGGAGACCAATTGCTTGAACTTGCGGCCAGCCTTGAACTTAGGCACGCGCTTGGCCGGGACGTCTATGGGTTGGCGCGTGCGGGGATTGAAGCGTCGCGCCGCCTTGCGTACCACAGCTTGGAATGTCCCAAACCGTGCTAATGTCACCGAATCCCCACGGGCGACCGCCTCCATGATTGCGTTGAGCATTGCATCCAGGGCCCGCTTTGCTGCGGTCTTCGAAGGTAGCTTGGCCTGCCTAGCTACCAGCTCCGCCAGATCGCTCTTGTTCATCTTGTCTCACCTCCTCTCCTTTTGCGTTTGTGGCTTTTTATTATAAGCGATTTCCCAGCCGCTTGACCAATTGCCCTCTTCGGCCAAGCCGGGTATACTGACACTATGGCGCCTGCACAGTACGTAACAGATTTGGAAGGCCCGCTGACGCTCAACGATAACGCTTTTGAAATCGCTGCACGCTTCCTCCCCAACGGCGCGCACTTCTTCGCGCTCATCAGCCGATACGACGATATCTTGGCTGATATAGTAAAGCGTCCGGGCTATCGAGCCGGTGATACGTTAAAGCTTATCGTGCCCTTTCTGAAAGCAGTGGAGCTGTGTGACCGTGATTTGAGAGAGTTTTCTCAAAAGACGATCAAGCTCGTCCCTCGTGCTCATGAGGCTATACAGCGTATCCGTGCGCAGATGCCGACGTTTATCGTGAGCACGAGCTACGAGCCTTACGTGCGCGCCGTCTGCGGGGTTTTCGATCTCCCTTGCGAGAATGCCTGCTGCACAAAGATATCTCTAGATTCTTATGGGCTTGCAGAGCGAGAGCGCCAGGAGTTACTCAGCCTCTACGAGCAGATCGTCCAGCGCCCTCAGATCGAGATTCCTTCAAGAGCCCGCAGCCTTGATGAGCTTTCCGCACGAGATCGCCAGACCGTCGACCTTCTCGATCATATCTTTTGGGAGCGCATTGCACGGATGGAGATCGGGCGCGTCTTGCACGAAGTGCAGCCCATCGGTGGCCCGGGAAAAGCCCGTGCTCTGAGCGAGATCGCCCGACGGACGGGAATATCTCTCGCGCAGACGATCTACGTTGGTGACAGCATCACCGATGTCGAAGCGCTAGAATTGGTTCGGCACGAGGGGGGCTTGGCAGTCGCGTTCAACGCGAACAGCTATGCGCTGCGGGCTGCCGAATTGGGGTGCATCAGTTCTGATGCATTAATTCTAACGGAGATTGCTGCAGCATTTGCCCAGGGCGGGCGCCACGCTGCACGTGGGCTTTGCCTCCGCCAGCCTATGGCTGGCGAAGATGTACAGTCCAGACGAACTCTGGAGCTCACCACCCAGCTAGACGACGCGTTTATCGCGCGCAGCGAGCAGATGCGGCGCCGCCTGCGCGGCCAAGAGATCGGAGGTCTGGGATGAAGCGTTTTCGGTTTGGGATTCTCACGTCGCTGCACGACGACGATGCGGTCACGCTCTTGCGCGATCTCGATAATGCTCTCGCGGCGGGGCAGATCGAAGCTGAGGTGCCATGCGTGCTCTGCAACGTCCCGCAGGAGCCGTCAGACGCGGAGCTTGCGCAGCGCATCGCTGCCGTGAAAGCTCTCAAATTTTTGAACAGGGTGATCTTCTTCCCGTCGCGAGAGTTTCAGCCGGAGCTGCGCGAGCGCGCGCGTCGTGAGAAAGACCCAAAGTTGTTAGAGCGCTGGCGCATAGAGCACGACCGCGCAGTGTTGCAGCTCTTGCCCCGCGAGATGAAGCTCTATATGTCCGTAGGCTATATGCAGATTCTCAGCTCAGAAATCTTGAACGCCCTGGATGTGCTCAACTTGCATCCGGCGATCCCACAGATTGGCCCGATTGGGATGTGGCCCAAGGTGATGGAAGAGCAAGCTGAGCGTCCACTACCCTATCTGCTTGCAGTGCCCCTTGAGCGTCTCGCTCACGAGATTCCGCAGATTATGAGCATCAGCTATCTTAAAGCTGGGGGGATGTTACACATCGCGACGGAGGAGACGGATCGCGGGCCAGTCATCTCATGGTATGAGTTCCCGCTCAGCTCGGAGCGCCTCACGAAGCTTTGGCTTGAGGTGACGGCGCTGGTGCGGGCAGAGGGCCTAGAGCACGCGAAGCGAGGACCTCTCTGGCAAGAGCTGATTCGGCAGATCCGTCGCGAGCAATTTGCGGGCGAGACGCCGCTCATCATATTGACTTTAGAGAAGCTTTCGCAAGGGCTGTGGGAGATCAGAAATAGAACTCTCTATAGTGAGGGGAGACCCCATCCCCACGGGTATTGTCTCAACCGTGAGCTCGCAGCGTTCAAACTGTGAAGGCTATCCCGTCTTTAGCAGCCTCCTTGAGCAAGGGCCATTCCCCGCGCGCTCCCACTCGACTGCCAGATGGCACATCTTGTCTGCTCTTTCATAATCGCGGGGTTTTGAGATTCAGCCGTCCTCCCATCTGGCCCACAGCGTGCCGTGCCAGTTGTGCCCCAAGCTTGGCGCATGCACACAGCTCGCGCTCTTCAAAGAGCCCGTAGAGAAAGCCCGCAGCGAACGCGTCTCCCGCACCAGTTGTGTCAACGATTCTTCTCACCCGTAGCGCTTCGACTCTATAAGCCTGCTTTTCGTCAGCGACATAGCTGCCCTCGGCCCCAAGTGTCACCGCGATGATCTGCGGACCGGCCTTGAGCAACGAACGCACCCCCATTTCGGGATCGTCTGTGTGCACTAAGATCTCCAGCTCGCGACGATTGAGAAAGAGCACGTGAGTTCTCTTGAGCACGGAGGAGAGCGCCTGCAGCCCCCGCCGCGCCAAGAGCGCCCCCGGCGCAAAACTGACTAGAGTCTTTGGGGAGAGCGCGCGCACCAGCTCACGCTGAATCGCCCATTGCTCCGCTCCTACAAACGACGACAGATGGACGAACTTCGTGCGCGCCACATAGCTAAAGTCTATATCGGCTTTGCGTAAGAGACTATTCGCTCCCGGCTCAATGTAGAGCGTGCGTCGCCCGTGGGGATCTATAAAGCCCAAAGCGCGCCCGGTCTTGGCCTTGGGCTTGATGACAATCCCCGACGTGTCCACGCCAACACTCTTAAAGCTCTCCACGAGCATTCTCCCGGCGTCGTCACCACCAACAGCACCGAGAAAGCCCGCGTGCAGCCCAAGCTGCGCCAGAGCATAAATAGTGTTGGCTGCTGAACCTCCGGGATAGGCTCCGGCGAAGACGACCTCGCCCTCGTCGTCATCGAGCAGGCGCGCGACGCGATAGAGCTCGTCGAGATTGAGCGCTCCACAGCCGACAATATCAAACGCACGCATTTTTTTATTATACACACTTTGACAGAGCGCGCCGACTTTGGGTAAGCTAAACTGTGATCCCTATGAAACCCAGAGCATTGCTTTCCGTCAGCGATAAGACGAATCTAGACGAGTTTGCCCGTGGTCTTGTGGAGTTGGGCTGGGAGATCATCTCCACAGGGGGCACGGCCAAGTTCTTGCACGAGCGCAAGATCCCCGTCACGCCCATCGAATCTGTGACAGGGTTCCCTGAAATCTTGAGCGGGCGCGTCAAGACGCTCCACCCCAAGATCTTCGGGGGAATTCTCGCCCTCAGAGATGATCCAAAACATCAGAGCGATCTCACAGCGCAAGCGATTGAAAAGATAGATTTAGTCTGCGTCAATTTCTATCCGTTCATGGAAGCTGCGAAGAAGCCCAATCTCTCAGAAGCCCAGCTCATTGAAGAGATCGACATCGGTGGGCCGTCTCTTGTCCGCGCCGCAGCAAAAAATTTTCAGCACGTCATCGTGCTGACTGATCCATCAGACTATGTGAGCGTTTTGGCGGAGCTGCGTCGCGGGAACGTCTCGGAGATGACCAAGCGACGCTTGGCACTCAAAGCGTTTGCGAAAGTCGCTGAGCTCGACATCGCGATCTACCGAACGCTCCAGGAGCGATGGAATCTTTCAGCAGAAAAACTCTTCTTAGCGTACACAAAAGCGCACGAGCTGCGCTATGGCGAGAACCCCCATCAACGAGCTGCGCTCTATCAGAACGCGCTTGCGCCGGGGCTGTCGGCACAGATCGAAGTCTTGTGGGGGAAAGAACTCTCGTATAACAATTGGCTCGACACTGAGTCTGCATTATCGCTGTTGAGCGAGCTGGCATCCCCAGCATGCGTGATCATTAAGCACAATAACCCCTGCGGAGTCGCGCGCGGCACGACGCTTTTAGAAGCCTATGAGCGCGCCCTCGAATGCGACCCCGTCTCAGCGTTCGGCGGGATCGTCGCGCTCAACCAAACTGTGGATAAAAAGCTCGCGGAAAAGCTTAATGAGATCTTTCTAGAGATCGTCGTTGCGCCGGAGTTTGCACTTGACGCGCTGCCCATCTTACAGCAGAAGAAAGACCGTCGGCTCTTGCGCTACAAAAATCTTACTTTCCCCAAGGAGACACTGCGCTTTCTCTCCGGCGATCTGCTTCTCCAAGATACAGATAGTGTCGTCATTCAAGAGAGCAGCTGGAAGGTGCTCGATGATGCGAAGCTCTCAGAGGTGGAGAAGCGCGATCTGATCTTTGCATTTACAGTGTGTAAGCATGTCAAGTCCAACGCGATTGTCGTGGCTAAGAATGAGACGACTTTAGGGATCGGCGCGGGGCAGACGAACCGAGTTGGCTCGGCCAAAATCGCTCTAGCGCAAGCGGGCGAGCAATCTCGCGGTGCGGTGCTCGCTTCTGACGGGTTCTTCCCGTTCCCCGACACCGTAGAGTTAGCTGCGCAATATGGGATTGCAGCGATCATTCAGCCTGGGGGGTCTGTGCGCGACGAAGAGGCGTTTGCAGTTGCAAGACAGCATAAGATCAAGATGGTCGTGACGGGGGTGCGACACTTTAAGCATTGAAGCTCAAAGCGATCTTCTTTGATCTAGATGAGACTCTTTTAGACACATCGGGCTGTCGGCCTCCGGCGGTCGAGGCGAGCTTTCGCGTCGCGACACAGAAGTACCCGCAGCTCGATTGGGAAGCTTGGCGCAGAGCTTCCGAAGAAGTCAAGGCCGAGATGCACGACTTATGGCTAAACTCGCCCAACTCCGGGGCAGAATTGTTGCGCGAGGGGTCGTATCGCATCTTGAAAAAGCTGGGCATAGATGACAGAGAGTTTGCGACGCAGGTGAGCCAAGCGTACTATCGGACATGGGTAAGCCATCTGAAGCTCTTCCCCGAAGTGAGAGAAGTGCTTGCGGCGCTGCGCAGGCGATTTCGCTTGGGGATGATCAGCAACGGGCCGAGCGACTTACAGCGATATAAATTAAAGCTTTTCGATCTGGAGCGCGACTTCGATCCCATAGTTATTTCAGGGGAAGTTGGGGTAGCCAAGCCCGATCCAGCGATCTTTCGCCAGGCGTTGGGGCTGGCGAAGATCTCGCCGAGCGAGGCGCTCTACGTTGGGGACTCGCCAATTTACGACATCGCGGGAGCAAAGAGCGTGGGAATGCAAATGGTTTGGGTGAACAGAAACAGTTTGCCCGCGGGGAGTTTGGAGGTCAAGCCGGATAGAGTGGTGCGTGATTTGCGAGAATTGGTACTAATTTGAATCACGGCAGGCACAGAAATGACCACGGAAAACGCTGGTGCAGATATGAGGGTTCTCTTAATCGGTTCCGGCGGACGTGAGCACGCTTTAGCGTGGGGGCTGGCACAGTCCCCTAAGCTCTCAAAACTCTATATCGCCCCTGGCAACGCCGGCACGGCCCAACTCGGAGAGAATATCCCCATTAGCCCAGAGAATCTCCCTGAGCTGGCTCAGTTCGCCAAGAGAGAGAAGATAGATTTAACTGTCGTCGGCCCCGAAGCCCCCATCGTCGCTGGGATTCGTGATCTCTTTGAGAGGGAAAATCTCAGAATTATCGCGCCTAGCCAGAGAGCATCGTTCCTAGAGGGCAGCAAAGTCCAGGCGAAAGCGTTTCTGCACAAGTACGGCATCCCCACGGCGCGTCATGCGAGCTTTGAGAACTTTGAACAAGCTCTTGCATTCGCTCGCACCATGCCACCCCCTATCGTCATTAAGGCCGATGGCCTCGCTGCGGGCAAGGGCGTCGCTATCGCCCAGACGCATTCCGAAGCCGAGCAGATTCTGAGAGACTTTATAATCGCGAAAAAGTTCGGCGCGGCATCGCAGCGCGTCGTCATCGAAGAGTTTTTGGCGGGGAAGGAGTTCTCGCTCTTCGTCGCTTCTGATGGGATTTCTTGGAAATTGCTGGGCACAGCTCAAGACTATAAGAGACTGCTCGACGGGGATCGCGGCCCCAATACCGGCGGGATGGGCTCGATTTCACCCGTGCCCTGGCTGACAGAACAGATGCTCGACGAGACGGTGAAAACGATCGTCGCGCCGACGTTTGCAGCCTTGCACAAAGAGAATCTCAGCTATGAAGGTATTCTCTATTTCGGGCTGATATGGACGGAGCGTGGGCCCTGTGTTTTAGAGTATAACGTGCGCTTTGGTGACCCGGAGACCCAGGTCTTAGTTCCTCGATTTGACTTCACTCTTTTGGAACTCTATGTGGCTATTGCAGAGCGTCGGCTCGAAAGATTTGAGCCAACGCTCAAGCCCATCAGTGCTGTGTGTGTTGTCTTAGCGTCGGGGGGGTATCCGGAGCACTACGAGAAGGGCTTTGTGATCGAAGGACTTGAGGCCCTCACCCTCGGCCCCTCTCCCGCCCACCAAGACGGGAGAGGGGTGCCAGCAGGGCGGGGTGAG
This sequence comes from uncultured Thermotogae bacterium, assembly GCA_964473325.1. Taxonomy (GTDB): domain Bacteria; phylum Bipolaricaulota; class Bipolaricaulia; order RBG-16-55-9; family DRXL01; genus JANXCC01. The sequence goes on along the minus strand of CAYYOG010000001.1, from coordinate 60,670 downwards.
GACCATATACTGATCTTTCATGCCGGCACAGCTCGCAGAGACAGCAAAATCGTGACGGCTGGCGGACGGGTGCTCAACGTCGTCGGGCTGGGAGCTTCCGTGACTGAAGCCCGCAAGCGCGCTTATAGTGCGATAGAAAAGATCAGATTTGAGGGGATGCACTATCGCAGGGATATTGCAGCTTGACGTACTCTTTCGATATAATACAACGCTTGCTCGCGGCTCTTATCCGTCATTCTGCAGGGGGAGATCATTATGGCTGAGATCGAACTGAAAAAGATTTCAGACTATATCTGGGAGATCCCGCAGACTGGTGGGATGCGCGTCCCAGCTCGCGTCTTCGCCAGCGAAAAACTCCTAGAAAAAATCAAAGAAGACGAGACGCTCATCCAAGCCCGGAATATGGCCTATCTCCCTGGCGTGCACAGCCCTGTCTGTGTCTTGCCTGATGCCCATCAAGGCTACGGCTTCCCCGTTGGGGGTGTCGCGGCGCTTGATGCGGAGAAGGGCGTCATCTCCCCTGGAGCTATTGGCTTTGATATCAATTGCGGAGTGCGTGTCTGCAAGACAAAGTTAAAGTACGACGATCTCCAGGGCAAGGAGCAGCTCTTGGTCGACGTGCTCTTCAGCGAGATCCCCACGGGAATTGGCGAGGGGTCTATCGTCGGAAAACTCTCCAAAGCTGAACTTGACAAGGTCGCGGTGCAAGGTGTCCAGTGGGCGCTGCGCCACGGCTTCGCCGTCGAAGACGACTTAGAACACTGTGAAGATAATGGCGTCCGTCCCGGTGCCGATCCCGACGCCGTCTCCAACGAAGCCAAGGAGCGCGCGCAAAAGCAATTGGGGTCTCTTGGGTCGGGCAATCACTTCTTGGAAGTTCAACGGGTCGTCGAGATCTTCAATGAAGACGTCTCGAGAGAATTTGGGCTCTTTAAAGATCAGATCGTCGTGATGATCCACTGCGGGAGCCGCGGCTATGGACACCAGATCTGCACGGATTATCTCAGACTGATCGAGAAGGAGCATCGCGATCTCTTAAATTCGCTGCCGGACCGACAACTTGCGTGTGCGCCGGTGCACAGCAAGCTCGCGCAAGACTATTATGCCGCGATGAACTGCGCGATCAACTTTGCGTGGTGTAATAGACAAATCATTATGCACAAGGCGCGAGAGTGCTTTGAAAAAATCTTTCGCGCGAGCTGGCGCGAGCTGGGAATGCACTTGCTCTATGATGTCGCGCACAATATCGGCAAGCGCGAGACACATCGCATCAATGGGAAAGAGATCGAAGTTTATGTGCATCGCAAGGGAGCGACGCGGGCCTTCCCGCCAGGGCGTCGCGAAGTCCCAGAAGCCTACCGGCATGTGGGTCAGCCCATTATTATCCCGGGCTCGATGGGCACAGGAGGCTATATCTTAGTGGGCACCGAAGTCGCAATGCGCGAGACGTTCGGGAGCACAGCGCACGGAGCTGGGCGGGTGATGAGCCGCACCAAGGCAACAAAAGAATACCGTGCGGACAATCTCGTGGCAGAGCTGCGCGAGCGCGGCATTTACGTTCGTGGGCAGAGCCGCGCGACGATTGCTGAGGAGGCTCCTGGCGCGTATAAAGATCTCGACGAAGTAGTAAGAGTTAGCCACGAAGTGGGGATCGGCCGAAAAGTCGCGAAGCTCCTGCCGGTGTGCAACATCAAGGGGTAAAGCCCCGACCCTTCAAGCGCGGGTCGAGCGCATCACGCAGGCCGTCGCCAACAAAGTTAAAACAGAGCACTGTCAGGAAGATGAACAACCCTGGGAAGAGCGCAATGTAAAATCCGTTGGGATAGTAGAAGAACTCTTGAGCCCGGGAGAGCATATTGCCCCACGACACTGCCGGGGGCTGAATCCCCAGTCCCAGAAACGACAGCCCTGACTCAATCAAGATTGCCTCGCCGACCATCAGCGTCGCTTGGACGATGATCAAGTGCAACGTGTTGGGCAGTAGATGATTAAGGATGATGCGCGTATGCGAAGCGCCAAGGGCGCGCGCAGCATCGGTGAACTCGCGCTCGCGCAGACTTAAAATCTCCCCGCGAACGAGTCGTGTAGTTCCCATCCATGAGAGGGCCACGATGACAAGAATAATAACAACGATGCTTCTCGCTGGGCCAAGCAGATCGCTCAAGTATGCTGACAGAGGGAGATCGCGATTTGCTAATAAGCCCGTGAGAATCAGCAAGAGCGGGAAGGTCGGGATCGAGAGCATAATATCGGTAAAGCGCGAGATGATCGCATCGAGCTTGCCACTGAAGTAGGCTGCTAGGGCACCGAGAAGGCTCCCCAAAATAGTCGATGCCAACGCTGCGACAAATCCTACCAAGAGCGAGACGCGCCCGCCGTGCAAGACACGGGATAAGATGTCCCGGCCCAGGTCATCCGTGCCGAAGGGGTGCATCCCGCACTTCCAGAACAGGACTGCCGGGCGAATGCAGGGGCCTGCGCGCGCAGGGTCATCAGGGACTTTGAGAGTAGGCGGCCCAAAGAGCTTCTGGAGATTATAGTCGGTCACGTCATAAGGCGTCAGCCACGGAGCTAGGACAGCTCCTATAATCAAAACGAGGATGACCGAGCTGCCCACAATAGCAAGCTTATGGCGTCGGAAGCGCCGCCACGCCAGTGCCCACGTCGAGGGGCTGCGCTCGACCAAGGGCTGCGCTCGCACTGGTTCTTTTCCTTTCAGCATAGGTTCACTCATAGCGAATACGCGGATCCACTAACGCATAGGCGATGTCGGCCAAAAGATTAAAGATCACGATCAAGAGCGAGATGAACATCAACGAGACCATCGCGACATTGTAGTCGTTGCTCAAGATGGACTCGAAGATCGCCCGTCCCATGCCGGGCCAATTGAACACGGTCTCGGTGAGTACAGCGCCGGACATCGCTGCGGGAATAGAGAGCGCAATGAGAGTAATAATCGGTGCGATGGCGTTGCGCAATGCGTGCCGGAAGATGACAACTCGCTCTTGCAGTCCTTTGGCACGCGCTGTGCGCACGTAATCGAGATGGATGACTTCGAGCATCGAGCTGCGCATGAAGCGCGTCCAGGAGGCCATCTGAATGGACGACAATGCTATCACGGGTAGGATCAAGTGGCGCACTCGATCCGCGATGACCGGCCACAATTGAGCAATATAGAGGCTGATCGCTTCGAAGAAATTACTTGTCTGCGCAGTAATAGATGCCCAATCTGGAGCAGAGATCCCCGGCGTCGACAGCCCACCGGCAGGGAACAATTGTCGAAAATGCACGGCGAAGACGTAAATTAAAATAAGCCCCAGCCAAAAGATGGGAATAGAGACCCCAATAAAATTAAAGAACGTCACAGTGTAGTCCAATGGGGTGTGCTGGCGCAACGCTGAGATAATACCCGTGGGGATAGCAACGAGCAACGCGATGAAGAGCGCTGTGACGGACAAGAGTAATGTGTTTGGGAGACGATAGCGAAAGACATATTCAGCCGCGGGCATCCCGAAGCGTCGTGAAGGGCCAAAGTCGCCCTGCACCGCGCGGCTGAGCCAAATCCAATAGCGCGTGTACCAGGGCTGATCGAGGCCGTAGAACTTCACAAGTCTTTGGATATCTTCAGATGTCAACCCTGGGTTGCCCAAGCGCAGCTCGTCAATGGGATCACCGGGCTTGAGAGCTAGCAGGGCATACACGATCACAGAGATAAAGAAGACCGTTGGGACGATCTGTAAGAGACGGCGCACAAGATAGCTGAACATGTCAGTACAAATTATACGAAACCGGGGGCAGAGCTTTTATTTTAAACCCTACCCCCGGTTCGCAATTCCGAAGGCCGTCTAGCGGACCTTCTTAGCGCCGTTCTGCTCCCAACCCCACTCCCAAGCGTTCCACATCGGGGTGCGAGTTAGAGGCGTCCCCTTGGTGTAGTTCACCAAGCCCTTCTTGCTCAACAGAATCTCCACACGCTCGTAGAGCGGAATGGCCGGCAGCTCGTCGTTGAAGATCTCCTGCATCTTCTTCAGCGTCTCTGCTCGTGCTGCTGAATCGAGTTGGCTGAGCGCTTGGAAGTGCAGTTTGTCGTACTCACGGTTGACGTAGCCGTTGTGATTTTCGCCAGACATGCCGTTGGCCGGTCGCGCGATGTTGTCAAATGGCGCGGGCGTCTCGGGATCGTCGGCCCAGATGTGGCTCGAAACTTCATCAGCAGGCGATTCTCCAATGCCACCAGCGCTGGCAAACTCGATAATGCCAGACCAGTTGCAGTTGGAGCCGTTGACGAAGTTGCTGCTGAAGAGCACCGAAGCCGGCTGGTTGCTTGGTTCTAGAGCGATGCCCACGTCGCGCAGCTGGCGCTGCAAGAGCTCTTGCGTGCGCACGCGGAAGGTCGCCGGCGTCGTCACGTGCGGCAACCGGAAGAAGATCGTGCGTCCGTCGGCCGTCTTGCGCTGCAAGACACCGCCGGGTCCGGGCGTCCAGCCCAGCTCCGCCAAGAGCTTCTTGGCGTTCTCGACGTTGCGCGGCCAGGGGTTGAGCTTGTCATTGAAGCCGATGTCGCCGCGAATGACGAACGAGTTCGAGAGGATAGCACCGGGGAAGACGACCTTGATTGCCTCGCGGTCAATCGCTTGGATGATTGCCTGGCGAGTGCGCTTGTCGCCCAAGAGCAAGTCATCAGCGGTCTGGCAGACGGGCAGATCAATGCCAGGGCGCTTGGTGAAGTGATTGAACCACAGCATTTCTAGGAAGCCTGAGGGCGAGACTTCTACGCTGCCCCGGTCACCCAATTGTTGCTTGAGCACAGCGGGGTCTTGACCAGCGAGCACGATGTCATCGCTAGCGTCCACTTCACCGGCGATCAATGCGGAGAGCGCGGTCTCCGTCGCGGTGAAGAAGCGCACGATCACTTCTTGGACGTAGTTCTTGGGATCGCCCGGAGGGCTGAGGAAGAAGTCTGGTCGGCGCACGAAGCGCACGAACTGGTTGCGCTGCCACTCGACAAACTTGAACGGCCCGCTGCCCACGACTTTGCTGGGGTCCTTGCCGGTGGCTGCATCCGCGCCCAAGAACTTAGACTTAATAATATCTGCAGCTTGGGCGGGGTTGGCTTCAGCTTCTTTCACGGCCTCGCGGAAGATTGGCTCCCAGATATGCTTGGGGGCGACATCGTAGTGCCGGGCGAGACCGAGCCGGCCCGTCGGGCTGGCGTAGAAGAGATTTGGCTCTTTGTAAACGATCGTGAAGTTCTTCTTGTCCTTGACCTTTATCTCCTGGATCATGTTGGAGAAGGTGCGGAAGAGCGCCGGGATGAACTTATGCTGCTGCACCTCAAAGGTGAAGAGCACATCGTCAGTGGTGATATCAGTCCCATCGCTCCACTTGGCGTTGGTACGAATAGTCCAGTCGACTTCTTGGCGCAGGAACTTCCCCTGAGCGTCGCGAATCACACGCACGCGGCCATTTTTCTCAGTGGGAACCTCGGTCGCCAGACCGGGCTGCAAGTTGCCCTGGTTGTCAAAGTACGTGAACCCGATCATGAAGAGACCCATAACGTTCTCTTTGGTGTCGGCGCCGCCTTCCCAGGGATTGAACTGATCGGGCTCTTGATTTGTGCCGATGATGAGATTATTCTTCTCCGGTCCGGCCAGCGTCACCGTGACGGCCACTAACATGAGACAGATTATTGTCAACAACACTGTGCGCATGAAAAGACCCTCCTATAGTTTTGTTCTACTAGGTTAATAACAGATATTTCGCGCTGAACCCTGTATCACCTCCCTCTTGTTGAGGAATGGGATCGCCTAAGCTCCCTGGAACTAAGTATAGACTTTTCATCGTTGAAAATCAAGAGGGGCTTTTTCTCCAGTATTTTCTCTTTGCGAGGCAATCAATTAAGAAAAATTAGGGGAGGAGGAGGCCGCGAGAGGGGAAATCAGTTTATCTTGCGCGTTCGTCTATGTCAACGATCAAGGGATGCAGAGCCAGCTCAAACCTGAGCTGAAACAAGCGATTGCGCCATATGTGAATAAGCGCGCTCTCTTAACGCTACTCGCTCCCGCGACAACGTCGTTCTTCGATCCCTTGCTTGTTGGGGCTATAAGCTGCGTTGGTCTATCTGGACCAGAGTGCTTTCAGATACTCACGTCGCATTATGGCGATGTGCTTGATCGAGATATTCTTTGGGCAAACGGCCTCGCACTCGCCGTGATTAGAACAATCCCCGAACCCCTCTTTATCCATCTGCTCGACCATGCGTAGCACTCTTCTGATACGTTCTGGCTGCCCTTGAGGCAAGAGGGCGAAGTGCGCGATCTTGGCGCCCACAAAGAGCGACGCAGACGCGTTCGGACACGCCGCCACACACGCGCCACATCCAATACACGCTGCGGCATCGAACGCTTGCTCAGCGATCTCTTTAGGGATGGGAATGCTATTGGCATCGGGCGCGCTCCCTGTATTGACAGAGATATAGCCTCCGGCAGCCATAATTCTGTCTAATGCGCTACGGTCGACGACCAAGTCTTTAATGACCGGGAAGGCTTTCGCCCGGAAGGGCTCGAGCGTAATAGTCTCGCCGTCTTTGAAATCGCGCAGATACTGCTGGCACGCAGTGCGGCCACGCTTGGGACCGTGCGCGACACCGTTCACTAAAAACCCGCACGTCCCACAGATTCCCTCGCGACAGTCGTTGTCGAACTCCACAGGCAGCTCCCCTTGCTTGATGAGTTCTTCATTAAGCACATCTAAGAGTTCGAGCAGCGACATGTCCGGCGAGACGTCCCTGATCGTGTACGTGACGAACTTTCCTGAGGTGTGCGAGTTGGGCTGTCGCCAGATCCGCAGGTGCAGAGTCATCCTTTTCGTCATATCACTTATAGCTCCTCACCGTCGGTGTGACGAACTCGAAGACCAGGGGCTCTTTGTGCAATTCGGGTCTGCTCAGGTCTCCTGTATATTCCCACGCGGCGACGTAGCAGAATTTCTCGTCGTTGCGCAGGGCTTCGCCATCGGGGGTTTGATACTCTTCGCGGAAGTGTGCCCCGCACGATTCTTCTCGATGGAGCGCGTCGATGGCCATCAGCTCCGCAAGCTCTAAGAAATCTGCCACGCGCCCGGCCATCTCTAAGTTCTTGTTCAGCATATTATTGTCGCCGGGGACTCTGAGGTTGTTCCAAAACTCTTCACGGAGTCTTCTAATCTTCTCTAGGGCTATCTGGAGTCCCTGGGCATTGCGAGCCATCCCCACGTAGTCCCAGAGGATCATCCCTAATTCGCGATGGAACTCCATCACGGTTTTATTGCCCTTAATCGATAAGAGCTTCGTCAGGAATCTGTGGACTTCCGCGAGCGAATCTTTGAACGCGCTATGCTCGGCCGTTACTTTGGGGAGGGTCGTGCTGGCGAAGTAATCCCCAATGGTGTAAGGGATAATAAAATACCCATCGGCGAGCCCTTGCATGAGGGCGCTGGCGCCCAAGCGATTGGCCCCGTGGTCCGAGAAGTTGGCTTCGCCGAGCACAAAGAGCCCGGGGATCGTGCTCATTAAGTTATAGTCGACCCAGAGCCCGCCCATCGTATAGTGCACGGCGGGATAGATGCGCATCGGGACTTTATATGGGTCTTCCGCGGTGATATGCTGATACATCTCGAAAAGATTGCCGTACTGTTCTTTGATATATTCGAGGCCCTTCTCGCGGATGGTATCAGAAAAATCGAGATAGACGGCGCGGCCTGTCGCGCCCACGCCGCGCCCCTCGTCACAGACGGCCTTCGCTGCGCGCGAAGCGATATCTCGTGGGGCGAGGTTCCCGTAGCTAGGGTACTTGCGCTCCAAGAAGTAATCGCGCTCGTCTTCGGGGATCTCGTTGGGCGGGCGGGTGTCGCCCTTCTTCTTGGGCACCCAGACGCGCCCATCGTTTCTGAGACTCTCGCTCATCAAAGTTAACTTTGACTGATAGTCCCCTGTGATAGGGATGCACGTCGGGTGAATCTGCGTGAAGCAGGGATTAGCGAAGTACGCCCCGCGCTTATAGCAGCGCCAGATGGCTGTCGCGTTCGAATTCTTCGCATAAGTCGCGAGAAAGTACGCGTTGCCGTAGCCGCCGGTGCAGAGCACGACAGCGTCGCCCGCATAAGACTCTAGTTCCCCGGTGATGAGATTTCTGCAGATGATCCCGCGCGCTTGCCCGTTAATGACGACTAGATCGAGCATCTCGCGCCGGGGATAGAGCGCCACGCGCTGCTCGTCCACTTGGCGCATCATGGCGCTATACGCTCCTAGGAGGAGTTGCTGGCCAGTCTGACCACGCGCATAGAAAGTCCGGGCGACTAGGGTGCCCCCGAACGAGCGCGTATCCAACAGACCTCCATACTCGCGAGCAAACGGCACCCCCTGAGCAACACACTGATCTATGATATTGGTGCTCAGCTCAGCTAAGCGATAGACATTCGATTCGCGGGCGCGATAATCCCCACCTTTGATCGTGTCGTAGAAGAGCCTCCAAACGCTATCGCCGTCGTTTTTATAGTTTTTCGCGGCGTTGATGCCACCCTGGGCAGCGATCGAGTGCGCTCGCCGGGGCGAATCTTGAATACAGAACGCCTTGACGTTATAACCCAGCTCTGCTAGCGAAGCCGCTGCTGAAGCCCCGGCCAGGCCCGTGCCCACAACCAAGATCGTGTACTTGCGCTTGTTGGTCGGGCTGACGAGCTTGAGCCGATCTTTATGTCGTGTCCATTGGGACTCCAGCGGGCCGCTTGGGGCCTTCGCATCCAACTTTATTGCTGTCGCCATAGTGCTCCTAGAAATAGAGATAGACCCATATGGGGATCACGATGAATCCAACAGCTAACGCCGATGCCACGACCGCACCACCCGTGTACCACAGGAGCGTCCAGCGGGGATGGTACGCTCCCAGAGACTGCAACGCGCTCCAGAACCCGTGTCGCAAATGAAATCCCAAAAAGACCATCACGGCGACGTAGAGTACGACATTGACGGGGTCATTGAAGACCTCGACGACAAGCCGGTGCAGATCGCGCATCTCGACCCCGTCGACCATAATGGGATAGTACGGGCCAAACCGGAACGTGATCACATGCCAGATCACAAACGCTAATAAGACAAGCCCCGTATAGATCATCGTCTGCGAAGAGAGCGTCTGGCGGCTGGTCCAGCCTGCTGAGCGATAGACCCTGTACCCTGAAGGGCGGGCCTTCAGCTTATCCCAATAGACGATGAGGGCGCTCCAGATATGCGCGATAAAGAACGCTCCCAGCCCTAGCTCAATAAGCAAGAGCACCGGACCGAAGCTTTTCAAAAAGTGGGCCCACCGATTGAAATCATCTGGGTTCCCTGTCAAGAGCAATAGGTTCTCGAGCAGATGGACAACCACGAAGACAGAAAGCCCGATCCCTGTAAGAGCATTGAGGAATTTCTTGGCGACCGACGATTGTGGCCACAACACCATATGCTCTCATCCCCTTAGCAAAGCGCCCTCCAAATATATTTAGCAGGGGGCTGCCATGCCATGATCTATATCAGTTTCCAACGTAATCACGCACGCCCTTTCGCTCCCACGCGAAATTTGTTACACTAAGGCTGAGCCATGATCAAACGAACCAAGATCGTCTGTACGATTGGGCCGGCTTCTTCGAGCCCAGGGACAATCCACGCCATGATCGCGAGCGGCATGAACGTCGCTCGGATCAATATGTCCCATGGCACGCACGAGGAGCATCAAGAGATTATTGGGCGCGTGCGTGCTGTATCACGCGAGCTTGGAGTTCCCATTGCTGTCATGGCCGACACCAAAGGGCCAGCTATCCGCACCGGCGAGCTCAAAAGCGAAAAGATCTTCCTAGGACAAGGACAGAGAGTAACACTCGTAGAAGATCCCATCTTGGGCGATGAGACCCGGATCTCGATTAGCTATAAGGGGCTTTGGCAATACGTTAAGCCTGGGGTGAAGATACTTTTAGCCAACGGCGAGATCGAGCTGGTCGTCTTAGAGGTGCAGCCGGGTTGCATTGTGTGTGAAGTGCAAAACTCACGAGAACTTGGGGAGCGCAAGCGCGTGAGCATCCCGGAAATCACGCTGCCTGGCGTTGCAGAGACTGACGAAGAAGATATTCTTTTTGCTCAGAGAGCTGAAGTTGATTACATCGCGGCGAGCTTTGTCCAGAGTGGCATGGATATCGACCATATTCGGAGGCTTCTTAGCCCGACGGATATAGAGATTATAGCGAAGATTGAGACGCGCGAGGCCGCACGAAATATTGACGATATTATCGCAGCATCTGATGGGGTGATGGTCGCGCGTGGGGATTTAGGAGTCGAGCTGCCCCCAGAAGAAGTCCCGTTGTTACAGAAAGAGATTGTGAAGAAGTGCAATAGCGCGGGTAAGCCGGTCATCATCGCGACGCAGATGCTCAAGTCAATGACGGAAAACCCTGCGCCCACGCGCGCGGAGGTCGCCGATGTCGCCAATGCGATCCTCGATGGCACAGACGCGGTCATGCTCTCGGAGGAGACTGCTGTGGGGAACTATCCCGTTGAGGCCGTGCGCATGATGAGCCGCATCGCTGAGCGCATTGAGCGGTCCTCGGTGATCTATCATCGGTACGAGATGAGCACGGGCACGGTGACAGAAGCCATTGGGGAATCGGCTTGTCAGATCGCTGAGAGAATCGGTGCAGCTGCGATCATCCCCTCGACGACGTCAGGGTCGACAGCAAAGCTCGTGGCGAAGTTTCGCCCAAGAGTGCCAATTATTGCTGTAACGTACACGGAGCGAGTGCGGAACAAATTAGCATTGGTGTGGGGAGTCTATCCGGTTCAGGTCACGTTCTTTAAAGACACGGATGCTATGCTGAAGCTCTCCATAGAAGCGGCAGCCAAGGCGGGGCAGCTCCCGTCAGGCTCGTTAGTAGTAATCACAGCGGGGGTGCCCTTCGGCGTGCCGGGGACGACCAATCTTATCAAAGTCGAGCGCGTCTGAGCGCTCAAGCCAGGGAGAAATCTCATGAATACGAACAAGAGAGTCGTTATCGCGTTAGGCGGGAATGCGTTGCTCGATCCGAAGACGAACGGATCTATAGCGGAGCAGATTCGGACCATCGAGCATAGTTGCGCAAGGATCGCGCAGATCATTGCGCAGGGATACAAGGTTGTCGTGACGCACGGCAACGGTCCTCAAGTGGGTAATCTCTTAATTCAGCAAGAAGAAGCGAAAAATTTAGTGCCGCCGCTGCCGCTCGACGTCTGTGGCGCGATGACCCAAGGGCAGTTGGGGTATTTGATTCAGCAGAAACTGCGCCAGGCCCTGGCGCATCTCGGCATTGCTAAGCCGGTCGTGACCGTGGTTACCCAAGTGCTGGTAGACCCTGGTGACCCAGCGTTTGCCGATCCAACCAAGCCTATTGGGCCGTTCTACTCCGAGCGTGAGCGGCCGATACTCGAGCAGAAGGGTTATGTACTCAAGCGAGTGGGGAAGGGAGCGAAGCCGTGGCGGCGGGTGGTGGCTTCTCCGGAACCCAAAGATATTATTGAGATCGAAAGCATAAAGGAGCTGATGGAGGCAGGCTCGATTGTGATCGCGTGTGGGGGAGGCGGGGTGCCCGTCGTACGCCAAGATGGGGGGTGGCGCGGAATCGAGGCTGTGATTGACAAAGACCTCGCTGCGGCACTCTTAGCTGAGGAGCTTGGGGCTGGGGTTTTGCTCATTTTGACGGATGTTGAGCGCGTAGCCTTGCATTTTGGCACGCCGCAGCAACAATTCATAGAGCGCATGTCAGTGCGTGAAGCGCGAAAGTACTTAGCTGAGGGGCATTTCCCCGCGGGGAGCATGGGGCCGAAGGTGGAAGCTGCGATTCGGTTTATAGAAAGCGGCGGCGAGCGCGTGTATATTACGTCTTTGGAGAAGGCTTTGGAAGCGTTAGAAGGGCACGCCGGCACGGAGATCTGTCCGGTTTTAGAGCAAGCTTGACAGACAGACAGCTATGAGCTAATATTCAAGGACTAGGCTTCACTTGGACTGTTTATCTTCGCCAGCCTCTGGCTGGCGAAGGCGTAGCTCAAGCTCTTAGCTTGCCGAGGTGGCGGAATTGGCAGACGCGCACGTTTGAGGGGCGTGTGGGGTAACCCGTGGGGGTTCGAGTCCCCCCCTCGGCACGAGAGAGAGTTAACCCAGAGTCTTCTTACTGAGTTGGCTCTGCCAATTGCGCTGCCGCCCCGATCACAGCTTGCGCGATACGCTTCGCATAAGAGAGATCGAGCTTGTCGAGCGTGTCTGCCGTCGAATGGTAGTACGGGTTGAAATCGTTGCTCTCACCGTACTCGCTGTCTTCGATCACCAAGACTGCGGGATAGCCGCGACTCCAAAACGAGGCGTGATCGCTGCGGTTTGTCGCGCCGACTTCTAGAACTTCAGGAGCAAGCTTGATCTCGTATGTTTGCAGCGTCTGTACGAGAAGATCTGCGAGCTTGATAGAGCCTTCACGGGTGCCCGCGTGGACTTCAAATGCACCATTGCTATCGCTGTCGTAGCCGATCATGTCCATATTGAAAACACCCAAGATCTGCACGCCCTCGCCAGCAAGTTTCCCAGCATATGCCCGACTGCCAATGAGCCCTTGCTCTTCTCCCGTAAAGAGCACAAAGCGAATTGTATGCTTGAACTTATATTGACTCAATATTCTTGCGGCTTCTAGAACTGCCGCGCTGCCGCTGGCGTTGTCATCGGCTCCTGGAGCGATGCTCACCGAGCCAAACGTCGCGCTGTCTAAGTGCGCTGTGATCAACACTGACTGTTGCGATTCCGTCCCCGGCAGGATCGCTTCGAGATTGTGAGATAACCCCACCCGACAGTAGAGCGAGAACGGCACGCGCTCGGCCTTCAAGCCAAGTTTCTCAAAATACTGTTGTGCATACTCCAATGCGCGATCAATCGCTATGCCGTCACAGGACCAGCGCGAGCCTTGAGTATTACAGAACTCGCCGCCGTCGCGCGATTGCAGAACACAAATATGCGCGCGCAAGTTCTCTTCATTGACTTGCTGAATGATCTCGTCGATAACTGTAATCGACGGCGCAATAGCTGGCGCGCCGATCTCCGGCTTGAGCGAGAAGAACCCCACTATGACCGACAGGGAGACGAGCACTACTAATATTCTCTTCATAGCAAACTCCTTTTTTGGTCAGAGATTTATGGCGCTATTGTGCCTGGTTTTGGTGCGGAAGTCAAGGATGAGAATCATCTCGACGACTGAAGAGTTGCCCTAAGCGCTGGACATACGACGACTCAGCCAACGCTGTCTCGACGCGCTGATGGAAAAACTTCCACGCGAAGAAGAGAAAGACTAAAAGCCCCACAGCGCCGAGCAACTCGAACATCGCTAAGAGGTTAAACAGCCCGTGCGCAGCCATCGCCGTCAGCAGTCCGCTCTGAATGAGCACTCTCTGACGAGCAAGATCAGAGATGAACTTGGCTCTCCCCAATGCTGCGCCCCAGATCGTCGAAAAGAGCACATGCCCCGGAACAGAGAAAAACGCTCGTCCGAGAAAGACCGGCGTCAGGAGATCGTGACCTTGCGCTTGTATGAGATAGAGCAGATTCTCAATCGAAGCGAATCCTAGCGCCGCCGCGGCGGAGTAGACGATGCCGTCCATCGGTTCGCTGAACCCGGTCTGTCGGTAGACGGTCCGGCTGACGACGAAATATTTCGCGTACTCTTCGATGACCGGCGCGGCGATCACTATGAGAAAGACTCCAGACCACGCGAACGGAGTTTCAAGCAATGCTACAGGCAGGGCGCACGCCATGCCCAACAAAAACGTCTTAACGACGAGCGCGCGCGGCTCCGGCTCCCAGCGGTCTTTTTGATAGACATACCAGAGCCAGAAGATTCCCGGAGCGAACGCTAAGACAACAAGCCACAGAATCACAATTCGATATCGAGAATCTTATAGGTGCGCACGCCGCGCGGGGTTTGGACTTCGACGATTTGGCCGGGCTCTTTGCCTAAGAGGGCCTTGCCCACGGGAGACGCTGCAGAGATCAGATCGTTTTCAGGGTTGGCTTCTGCTGGGCCGACCAGCTTGTACTTAAACGATGCGCCGGTGAGCGTGTCTTCCAACGTCACCCAGCACCCCAGCGTCACATGACGCTCTTGTCCTTTATTAGTGACGATGAACGCGCGCGAGAGCTTGTACTCCAGATCGCGAATCTTGGCTTCGAGCAGAGCTTGTTTCTCTTTCGCTGAATGGTATTCAGAGTTTTCGCTCAAATCGCCGTAGGAGCGCGCACGTGCGATGATCTCAGCAATTTTAGGACGCTCCGAGACTAGACGTTCCAGTTCAGCTTTGAGCTGCTGGTAGCCTTCGGGCGTCATGGGGATTCGGTCGTCCATCGAGCCCTCCTTTCATTGCGCAATACAGAGACAAGGTGGTCTTATTCTAAAGAAGACGGGGGAGAGCTTCAAGAGGGCTAGACTTCCCCGCGAATGATCTCTTTGATGCGCATCAGTGAGGCTCTGGTGCTGCGCTCCATCTCGTCCAGTGCCATCGAGATCCTGCGAATGTTCTCTTCCAACTGAGGAATCAGCACTCTCTCGAGCGCGTTCACGCGCCGCCGCGTCGTCTCGATCTCTTCGGCTAAAAGCTCCAAAGATTTCTCGATCTCCGCGAGCTTGACCATTGCTGGGAGCGCCTCTTTGAAGAGCGTCAGCGCCGTATCTAACTCTGCCGACGTCGCGATAAAGCCATACGAATAGATATCACGCTCATCGCGCAGCTCGAAGCGCGGCACCCACACGCTCATCACCGATTCCATCTCCATCTTCAAAGCGCCGTTGCTGCTCGCCCCGGTCATCAGGGATTCTTCCATCACTTCTTTGGACATCTCCGCGCGGGCGAGCAAGAAGCTGCGGAAGCCTTGGGCTAACTTCTCTTCGACGCGCTCGCGCAGGCCCCGCGTCTCCTCAACTAACTGTAAAAACCGGTGCATCAGCTCGTCGCGCTTCTGTTTTAATAATTTGTGCCCGCGCTTGGCCATCGCCAGGCGCTTCTTTTGCTTGAGCAGCTCCATCCGTGTCGCGTTGACCCGTTGCGCTACTGCCATAGACCTTCACCCCCCCCTCACGTCGCGACTGGCTCTTCGGCCTTCTTGGGGAGATATTTCTCGATGAATTCATCGCGCACGCGCTTGAGTTCTCCGCGTGGGAGCATACTGAGTAACTCCCAGCCAATCGTCAGCGTCTCGATAATCGTGCGGTCTTCGTACTCGCCTTGCTGAATAAATCTGCGCTCGAACTCGTCAGAAAATTTCATATAGATTCTATCGCTCTTGCTGAGGGCGGCTTCGCCCAAGATCGCGGCCATCTCGCGCACGTCTACTCCTCGGGCATACGCGGCATAGAGTTGGTTGAGCACGCCTGCGTGGTCTTCGCGGGTCTTGCCCGGCCCGATCCCCTTGTCTTTGAGGCGTGACAGGCACGGCAAGACGTCGAACGGCGGATAGATGCCCTTTCTATGGAGTTCCCTAGACAAGAAGAGCTGCCCTTCGGTGATATAGCCTGTCAGGTCGGGAATAGGGTGAGTCTTGTCGTCCTGGGGCATGGTCAAGATGGGCATCTGTGTGATAGACCCTTTCTTGCCCTTGATACGTCCCGCGCGCTCATAAATAGTGCTTAAGTCTGTGTACATATAGCCGGGGTAGCCGCGCCGGCCAGGGACTTCTTTTCGTGCTGCCGAGACTTCACGCAACGCTTCGGCATAGTTGGTCATGTCCGTCAAGATCACCAACACGTGCAAGCCCTGCTCAAATGCTAGATACTCTGCACATGTCAGCACTAATCGTGGGGTCGTGATGCGCTCGATCACGGGGTCATCAGCCAAGTTAATAAATAGCACGGCGCGCTCCAGCGCCCCAGTTTTTCTTAAGTCTGTGATGAAGAAGTTCGCTTCTTCGAAGGTGATCCCCATCGCGCCGAAGACCACGGCAAATTCCTCAGCTTGGCCCAAGACTTTCGCTTGGCGCGCGATCTGCGCGGCGATCCGATTGTGCGGCAGACCTGCTCCTGAAAAGATCGGCAACTTTTGTCCGCGTACTAATGTGTTTAAGCCGTCAATGACGGAAATCCCCGTCTGGATGAACTCATTGGGATAATCTCGTGAGTATGGATTGAGGGGCTCACCGGCGATGGAAAGCTTCTTCTCTGGGATGATCTGCGGTCCGCCGTCGATAGGCCGTCCAGCCCCATCGAAGACGCGCCCCAACATATCTTCCGAGACACCGAGCTCCATCACTTTGCCTAAGAAGCGTACGCGGCTCTGACGCAGATTTAACCCTTGCGCGGCCTCGAAGAGCTGAATGACTGCTTTATCTCGGTCCACTTCGAGAACACGCCCGCGACGGATCTCGCCTCCCGCAAGCTCGATCTCCACGAGCTCATCGTACTTGGCCCCACTCACTCCCTCGACGATCATAATCGGGCCAGCGATCTCCTCAATACTAGTGTACTCTTTCTGCATGGGCTCCTCCTGCTTTGGCCATCAAGTGCTCGAAAGACTCTCGGATCTCATTGAAGATCTCTTGCCAGCGAGCGTCGAACTCGTTTTCGGCGATAAACTTCGCTTTGGCGATGCGCTCCCGCACAGGGAGATCTATAATCTGGGATATGGCCACACCTTGCTCGAGGGCCTGTTGGCCCAGGTCGTAGAACGCTTTAATCAGCACCATCATCTTCAACTGTTTGCCAAGCGACGTATAGGTGTCCACGTCGTCGAAGGCGCTCTGCATCAGATAATCTTCGCGGATAGAGCGGGCGACTTCAAGCTTTAATCTGTCTGAGGGCGAGAGCGCCTCGACACCCACGAGTCGCACGATCTCCTCTAGCTCTGCTTCGATCTGTAATAATCTCATGAACTCGCGGCGCAGCTCGTTCCACTCCGGCCCGACGTGCTTCTCAAAGTACGGTGCCAACTCTTCAGTGTAGAGCGAGTAGCTTGTCAGCCAGTTGATTGCTGGGAAATGTCGGCGATAGGCGAGCTTGTCGTCCAGGCCCCAGAAGACTTTCACTAATCTCAAAGTGTTCTGAGTAACGGGCTCGGAGAGATCGCCGCCTGGGGGCGAGACCGCGCCGATAGCGCTCAAGCTTGCTTGACGCTCAGGCTTTCCCAAGCAGACGATGCGCCCGGCGCGCGCATAGAAGTCGGCAATGCGCGAGCCCAAATACGCCGGGTAGCCTTCCTCACCGGGCATCTCTTCGAGACGGCCGGAGATCTCGCGCATCGCTTCTGCCCACCGCGACGTCGAGTCGGCCATCAAGGCGACGCTGTAGCCCATGTCCCTGAAATATTCAGCGATCGTGATGCCCGTGTAGACCGACGCCTCACGGGCGGCGACCGGCATATTAGAAGTATTGGCAATGAGCACGGTGCGCTTCATTAAGGGTTCGCCGGTCTTGGGGTCTTCCAGTTCTGGGAACTCCATCAAGACGTCGGTCATCTCGTTGCCGCGCTCGCCGCAGCCGACGAAGACGATAATATCAGCTTCAGCCCATTTCGCGAGTTGGTGCTGGATCACGGTCTTTCCCGATCCAAACGGCCCCGGCACGCAAGCTGTCCCGCCCTTGGCAATGGGGAAAAGCGTGTCAATGATTCTCTGTCCCGTCGTCAACAGCTCTTCGCTGGGCAGTTTCTCTGTATAGGGGCGGGCCTTGCGCACCGGCCACCTTTGCATTAGCTTCAATTCGTGGCGCTTCCCCTGGGCGTCCCGCACCATAGCGATCGTCTCTTCTACCGTGAACTCTCCGGAGCGAATCTCTTCTAACACCCCAGAGATCCCCGGGGGAACCATGATCTTGTGCAGTACCAGCGTCGTCTCCTGCACCGTCCCGATGATATCACCCTCACTGACAGCATCGCCCTTCTTGACTGTTGGGGTGAAACGCCACTTGATGGCCCTGTTCAGCGCTGGGGCCTCAACCCCGCGACGAATATATGCGCCCCAGCGCGCTTGAATCGCTTCGAGCGGCCGCTGAATCCCGTCATAGATAGACCCGATCAGCCCAGGGCCAAGTTCTACGGACAGGGGCTCGCCCGTGCCCGCGACGGGGTCGCCCGGCCCAAGTCCTCCCGTCTCTTCGTAGACTTGGATCGAGGCCAAATCCCCGTCCAAGACGATCACTTCGCCGACAAGCTTCTCCTTGCCCACACGCACGACGTCGTACATCTTGGCGTCGGTCAGCCCTTCAGCCACAACCAGCGGACCGGCAACTTTCACGATTCTTCCAATGGTCATAGACAGTCCTCCATGGATCTCAAGCTATCTTTCCCCACGCGACAGAATGTCAATCCCCACGGCACGCTCGACGAGCTTGCGGATGCGCTCCCGCGCGATCCCTAAGCTTCCGGTGTTATCAGGAATCATCACGATCGCTGGTGTAGGTTGCTTCCGGAAGCGCTCGAGCAGCGCTCCAAGCTCGCGTGCTAAACCCTCTTGAAGAAATATAATCGAAAATCCCTGAGAAGCAAGATCGAGCACGGCTTGCTCAGCGGCTTGCGGGGTTCGCGCATCGCGTACCATCACTCCCAATGCTTTAAAGCCTAAATAGACATCTTTCTTCCCGACGATAGCGATCTTAGACATACGGCTCCCGTAAATGCTCTTCAAGAGTCTCTTTAGAGAGACCGTTGAGCTTGCCCACTAAGATAATTCTTATATTTTTCAACTCGGTCTCTTTCGCAAGCACATAGGCGATCACGGGTTCAGCGCCGTAGAGCGCGAACTTTGCTCGCTTGAGGAAGTCCGTGACAAGATCGTCGCTCAGTTTCTCTAAGAGCGTCAGAGATTTCTTCTCTATAAAGTAAGCCAAGCCGCGACTGAGCACTTCCGCGTAAGGGGTATGGCGCAGCTCATCGGCCCACGTCTCGACACTCGTCTCTAGAAGAGCAAGCAACTGCGATGCCTCGAGCGAGCCAGGCACCAGCACCTTGCTGAGAAAGGGTCGATCCTTCCCCATCACCTTGGCGCGCAGCAGCGACTTGAGATTGAGCAAGTCCGCCCAGATCGCGACGAGTGTCTCTGTGAACGGATGTCCCCGCACAGCATCGGTCAGATAGAGAAAGAGCTCTCGATCTATGACGAGATCGATACTTTGGGGTGCTTTGGTGCTCTCGTGCTCGGTGAGGGCTTGCTCCGCAGCACGAGCGAGTTCTATGGGGAGAGCGCTCCAGACTTCTGTCGCGATAGAAGCTTCTATGAGTTTGAGGGGCACTGTGCCCACGCCGTCGAGGATGCCCTCACGTGGGTCTTCTCCGAGAAGCTTTGCCTTGAGATAGACTTTAATGTGATGGAAATCGTAGCGCCGCGCGAGCCACTCCAGACGTTCGCTATCAGGAGTGAGACTCCGTAGTATCGCATAGACTGCGCGGAGCTCGTCGGTGAGCACCTCTTCGTAGTCGTCGAGCTTTCTCTCTGCGGCTTTGGCATAGCCCATCTCTGCGAGAGCGCGCCAGGTCTCGAGGGCATCGGGGGTTTCAAGCAAACGCTGATAGTGCGTGCGATTCAATAATTTCGCTTCGAGGGCGCGGATGCGCCCCGTAGCGAACGCGTATGCGCCATCTTGTTCAAAATGTGTCTCCAAGAGCTCAACGACCATTAGCTCTGTGCCTCCTCAAAGAGCATTCGGGCGACCTCGATCTCGAGTTCGTCTTGGGCGCGTCGTAACAGCGTCTTCAGAGTCACGTTGATCTCGCTATTTTTGCCCTTGAGTATAAAGCCACGCCCAATGTCGCGCGTTTCCATGGAGAGCCGAAGAGCGCCCCTCTTGCCATGCTGCGCTAATTGCGCGTTTGCTTCTCTCACGAGCGCCTCGCCCAGGGTCTGCCGGTCGCCGGGGGAGAGAATGACTTCTTCGTCGCCAGTTTCGACGGCTCTCAGTAAAAGTTGCAGCAACCAATTCTTGTATTCGTGCGCGGGCATGGTTGCTATACGTTCGGCGACCTGCGAGAAGACTCTCTCTAGGAGAGCGCGCTTGGCTTCGAGCACAGCGTTGCGCGCTGCAGCTGTCGCTGCGGCAAGCTGCGCCCGGCGTCGGCTCTGGGCCTCTTGCTGAGCGTGAGCTAAGATCAAGTCGCGCTGGCGCTGCGCTTCGCGCTCGGCCTGTTCACGAATCTGAGCAGCTTGTGCCTGCGCGCCCTCGAGGATACGCTGCGCTTCAGCTCGCGCATCGCTTAAGATCTTCTCGACGATCTTCTCGGCGCTCATGTTCGGCTTAGATAGCAGCGAGCAGCAGAATCGAAGCGATCAGACCCAACACGGCGTACGTCTCGACGAAAACGCCCAACACAATAGCTTTTCCGACTTCCTCTGGGCGCTTGGCGATCATCCCTGCGCCGGCAGCACAGACCATCCCTTGATAGATTGCTGACAAAAAGCCCGCAATTGCGATGGGCAGCGCCGCTGCGAACATCTGGAACCCGGCAATAGCTGTCGTGGCCTTGCCGAAGAACACGAAGAGAATCATAAATGCCGTAATAAATCCATAGAACCCTTGAGTGCCGGGCAATGCCGTGAGCAGCAGCAACGACCCGAACTTATTGGGGTCTTCAGCGAGGACGCCATTGGCGACTCTGCCCGTAATCCCAATCCCGATGGCTGAGCCAATGCCCGCCAGCCCATACGCGAGCGCTGCCCCCAGGAACGCCCAACTGTGACCGCTCAACCCCCAGACCGTACTCACTGTCTCGACAGCTTCTTGCATGTCTGTTTAGACCTCCTTATTCTTTATGGACGTCATAGTAGACCGATTCCCGCGCGAAGGGCTTAAACGCTTCCCCACCTGACTCATAGAACTTCGTGAAGAACTCGACATAGTGCAACCGGGCGCTATGCACAAACGCTGAGAGAGAATTGATCAAGATGCTAAAGATATGCAACCCGATAAACCCAAAGACACCGAGCACAACCCCGAGCCAGGGGAAGCTCCATAACATTAAAGCGAGCTTATTCATGGAGGCCGCGATCAGCCCCGTCGAGATACCCAAGGCCATGATGCGGCTATACGAGAGAACGTCGCCCAAGAGCCCTGTGGCTCCATAGAGCCGGAACAGTCCAGCTCCGATGCGCCCGAAGACGCGGCGCACCCGTGCGCCAAGACTGAGCCCCGGCTGCGTCCAGAGTAAAGCCCCCAGAAGACCCAAGCCAATCAGTGCTTCTCCCAAGAGTGTAAACGGCGTCCCCAACCATAAGACAAAACCTGCAGTCATAATCAGCCAGGGCACTTGCTGACTCACTCGTTCAGGTGACTCCACCCGGCTGAAGAAGAGCACGGAGAACGCTCCGGTCAGTAAGAGATATATTCCCGCGGGCATCCATGGTGCTGGGAGCCCAGGGGGATTGAGCTCTTTCGGCATGATCCCTGGCACGCCCACGCCCGCCACGATCCCGAGCCCCAGCATAAACAGTATCCAGCTGCCCTCGTGCCACAGGGTCTCCCAGAAGCGCCCCTGCCGTGCCTTGTCATAAAATTCAAGAACGTTCCCTAGCAACACTTGAAGAAACCCTAAAGCAAACGAGAAGAGTAAGAACGCGATCAGACCCGAGGGCGTGCTCACGTCAAAGAGCATGAGCGATCGCCCTATGAAACCGTGAAGCGCTTGCGCTAAATCTGGGCCGAACCAGCCTCCGGTGATCGCCCCGGCGATCACGGCGGAGACGCCGCCTAAGATAATCAAATTCGCGAAGGGTTGGAAGCCTCGCTTATGGCGATACCGCCGTTTCAGATACGAGAAGATCAGAATCAGTACTAAGCCATACCCGGCATCGGTGAGCGCAATCCCAAAGAAGATCGCAAAGAACGGCAAGACAAACGGCGTCGGGTCCAGCTCTTTCTGATTGGGCAGCCCAAAGAGCCTAATGAGAAACTCCGCGGGCTGGAAAAGCCTTCGGTTCTCGAGCGCGACCGGCGGGAGTTCATCGGGATCAGGATCAATACGTTCTAGATAGACAGCTTCGCTGTTATTCTGTATAGCTTGCTCCAGGCGCCCAAGATCACTGGCGCGCACCCAGCCCTCCAGCACAAACGTATTGGGGCTTCCTAGGAGCCGTGCTTGGGCCTGTGCTTTCAGATATTCGTTATGGAGATAATCATAGAGCACTTGGAGCTTAGGTTTTTCAGTCAGCAGCGCTTTGGCCCTCTCTGCGATCTGCCCTTGGCGAGCATCTATCTCGTGGAGACGACGCTCGATCTCTTCGAGTATCGCTGTGGGAAGGCCATGGATTCCTTCAGGGAGGCTCGGCACCCCAAGGCGCTCTCCCCCATACTCGGCGAGAATCTTACTAAAAGCCTCTTCGGAGCCTTTCAGTACGAGAGCGTAGAAATAGCCGTCGTGTTCATCGGTACTGACTAGATGAACGAAGGCTGTTTCGCTGAGTTGGCTCTGGATCGCGCTTTGGAATTGGGGGAGTCTCTCTTTGGGCACACGCCCCAAAAGAAAGAGTGTCGTTGCTGTCGAGCGCCACTCTTCGACAGGGAGAGAGAGCTCACGCCAGGGGAGAAGCTCTGTACGTCGTGCCTCCAGTTGGGCACGCTCCGCTCGAAATTCCACGCTCTCTTGGTCAAGCTCCCGGGCTTGCTTCCAGATGGGGTGATAGTCGTATTCTCGCGCGATCTGCTCGATCTGCTCAGGGCGAATGAGGTCCTTCAGATTGAAGAAACTTTGAATGAATCCCTTCTTTTCAGGATCGTATCGAGCGAGGAAATCGAGCGTATAGCGCACCTCAGCAAGCTTTGCCTCGAGGTCGTTGGCCGTTGGGGTTTTCGGGCGAAAACCGGGCAGGGTCTGTTCTTTTTTATTGGTCAGATCGGTAATTTGGAGCACACCCAGATCTTGTAAGGCGGTCAAGACGCGATCGCGTTCGGACTCATGCCCGATGAGCCGGACCTTCTGCATCCGGGCTAAGCTCATGAGCGCATCACCGTGTGCTGGAGCACAAATTCTACGGCTGCTGCGAGCTTGGCTTCAGTCTCTTTTTGGATTTGGGCAGCTTGGAGAATGCCGCGGTGTCGGATCTCTTCGGCTTCGTGGTAGGCTTTGCTCTCCTCCGCAGCGATGAGTTTCGCTCCTTCCTCGCGCGCTTGGAGCTTAGCTGCTTCGATGAGGGAACTCGCAGCAACGCGCGCTTCTGACACGAGCTGATCGGCTTGGTGGCGTGCCTCCATCTTGATGCGCTCCGCTTGCGCTTCCGCTTCACGAATACGCTCTAACACATCCTGGACCATCTCTTGATTCCTTCCCGGATTGGGCTAAAGAGAGATTCCTTTGAATGTCACCATGTTTTATGGTATTCTACTCTTTCTCAAGTCCGCTGTCAAACGGTTAACAATTGCTTCTCCTTGGCTTGGGCTGCCTGATCGACCTTTGCCGTGTACTCGTGTGTCACCTTATCGAGTTCTTTCATAAGGCGGTCGTGGTCGTCTTCAGAGAGCACGCCGTCCTTCTTCTCTTTATCGAGCTTCTCTTTGACGTCGCGACGAATATTGCGCAGAGCGACCTTGGCTTCTTCTGCTTTTTCATGGATGATCTTGGAGAGCTCCTTGCGGCGCTCCTCAGTCAAGCGGGGGATCTTGATGCGCAGCATGTCTCCCTCGACCATGGGGTTGAACCCCAGGTTTGCAGCTTGGATAGCTTTTTCTATAGCATGGACTTGGCTTTTATCGAAGGGCTGAATCACGATCAGATCAGGCTCTGGCGCGATGATGCGGGCAAGGTGCTTCAATGGCGTATGGGTGCCGTAATACTCGACTTTGACGTCCTCAACCAGAACAGGATTGGCCCTGCCGGTGCGCAGCTTCATCAACTCGTGCTCGAAGACCTGCATGGTCTTGTCCATATGCGCTTTGAGCTCCGCAATACGTTTGTCCATCATAAGGATCACCGTGAGCATTATAGTGTTTAGGAGCGTGGAGATTCAAGTGTGTGGTATGATAAGGCACTATGGCGGAGATCTTTCTCACTGGGGCGACGGGATTTGTTGGGCGGCACCTTGTGCCAGCGTTGGTCGATAATGGCTATCGCTTGCGATGTCTGGTGCGCTCTGCTGAGCAAGCTGCGGTGGTGCGTGACCTGGGCTGTGAGGTCGTTGTGGGAGACCTGACGTCTGACAGCTTCTCTCTCGAGGGAACGGAGATCGTCATTCATCTGGCGGCACTCCATCGAGGGCCGCCTCCACTGATCCATCGTACTACTGCTGAGGGGACGGCGCGGCTCGTCCAGTCTGCTCAAGGAGCGAAAAAGATTCTCTATCTCAGCACGGTGACGGCTGCGCCGAGACGGGATTGGCCCTATGCGTATGCTGCGTGGTTAGCTGAGCAAGCTATTCGAACGAGTTCTTTGCGCTATACGATCTTGCGCTGCTCGGTGATCATAGGGCCAGGGGACCCATTCTTAGGGGGCCTTGTGCAGATGGCCCGACGCTGGCCCGTTGTCCCCCTCATCGGTTCGGGAAGCACGAGATTTCAGCCCATCTCTGTCTATGATATTGTGCGATGCATCCTTCAGAGTATCTCTGATGAGAGATACGCTCACAGAACTCTGATCCTTGGCGGACCAGAAGTTCTCTCCTACGAGCAGCTCGTGGATACGGTCTTAGAAGCGCTTCAGATCTCGAAGCGGAAGATCTCACTGCCGCGGCGGATGACACGACTCTGTGTGCGGTGGCTCGAGCGGGCGGGAGTGCGCACGCCCTTCGTGCCGGGGCACTTTCTTGCGCAGGATCACATTGCGTCCAGTCCTACGGTAATCGAGGACGAGTTTGGTTTTCGTCCACAGACGCTTCGCGAAGTGCTTCAGATTGTTCTTGAGAGTTGCGCGACCCCACAGAAGCCTGTACTGTAGAAAGAGTGAAAGGGGTATCTATGGAGCTTCAGCCGGATGAAGCAGTCGTCGGTGAGGTCACGGCGATCAAGCCCTACGGGGCATTCGTGAGATTGGTCTCCGGCGACATCGGGATGATTCACATCTCAGAGATCGCGACGGAGTACGTGCGCGATATCTCGCAATATCTCTCAGTCGGCCAGAAAGTTGTGGTGAAGATCATAGGGCGCAATGAAGAGGGCAAGTACAATCTCTCGCTGAAGAGGGTCTCGCGCCAAGATCACGATGCCGCGCTGTTCCATAGTGAAGTGGCTCAGGTGAAGAAGGCGCTCGATGAACGCTTGGCTGCGCTTGACGAGTCCATAAAGGAGCTCGTAGCACGGCGGGGAAGACAACCTGAGCGGGAGTCGCTTACAGCATGGATCGCGAGCGTCAAGAAAGAGAAACAAGAACTGGAACGCCGTCAACAGCGGCGCTCACGCTTCTATGAGCCTGATTGGGCCCAGCTTGCAGAGGAGAGCTCCAACTTGCCTCCAGCTTCCCCAGCGGAGGAGAGCGAGAGTGCCATTGAAGGAGATGAAGGAGAGAGCGATGAGTGAGCGGACGCTGGCCTCGCAGCGGGTCTTTGCCGGCAGGCTGCTGAAAGTGCGCGTGGACCATGTCGCTCTTGAAGACGGACGACACACGACTCGCGAGATCGTAGAGCACCCTGGCGCTGTAGCGATTGTAGCCCTTCAAGGAGAAGGTGACGATCAGCGCGTGGTGCTTGTCCGGCAATTTCGCAAGGCCGCCGAGCAGTTTCTGTGGGAGATCCCAGCAGGAACGCTCGAGCATGGGGAAGAGCCCCTGGCGTGTGCGCAGCGCGAGCTCTTAGAAGAAACCGGGCTGAGCGCGCAGCGCTGGGCACTCTTGCAGACGTTCTACACCGCTCCAGGCTTTTGCACCGAGAGGATGTGGCTCTATCTTGCCCACGCCTTACACGCTAGCCCTCACAGCCACGCCTCTGATGAGCACATCGAGGTTGGCTTTTATAGCCGTTCCCATGTAAGAGAACTTCTTCGAACACAACAGATTCAAGACGCCAAGACGCTCGTTGGGCTCCTGTGGTGGCTGTACGCCCTGTAACGCTATGCGTATCGTCTCTCTTGCCAGCGGTAGCAGCGGGAACTGTACGCTCATAGTCTCTGAACACGCGCGCGTGCTCATTGACGCTGGGCTCTCTAGACGTCGGATCATGCGAGGGCTGGAGAAGATCTTGGGCTTGCTCCCGCGTATTGATACTATACTCGTTACTCATGAGCACACCGATCACATCAATGGCTTGGGTCAGGTGGCGCGTGCTCTCCAATGTCCCATTTACGTCAGTGAAGGAACTGCGTCGTTCATAGAGCATGTGTTGATAGGAAAGGAGAGAGTGCTCACGTTTACGCCGGGGCGCGGGTTTCAAGTACGCGATCTCTTCATCGAGCCCTTTCGCATCCCCCATGACGCAGCTGAGCCCTGTGGCTTTGTGCTCGAAGAAGAATCGCTCTTTGCTAGCATGAACAGACGCATAGCCGTGGCCACAGACTTGGGAACTGTCACTGCTGAGATCCGAGAGCGTCTCTTACAGTGTGATGTGGTGATGCTCGAGTCCAATCACGACATTGAGATGCTCGTGAACGGGTGGTACCCTGAAGAGCTTAAGCAGCGCATCTTAAGCGATGTGGGGCATCTTTCGAATGACGCTGCGGGGCAGACTTTTCGGTATCTAGCTCAGAAAGGGCGCCTGCGCACAGCCGTCTTGATGCATTTGAGCAAGAACAATAATCGTCCTAAGCTGGCTCTGGAGACAGTACAAGAGCACTTAAAAAACACAGAAGTAGCCGTCGCGGTGGCGCCGCGCGACCGCATGAGTGCGATCTTTACGGTCTAGGGGGGATGCGGTCGAGTGCGATGAGCTGCTGCGCGATCTCTTTGAAGATGGGTGCAGCCGTTTCGCTGCCGTAGTACTCCCGCCCGCCGGGCTCATCGAGCACAACTAAAATAAGATATTTGGGCGCCTCGGCAGGGAAAAAGCCCTCAAACGACGCAACATACTTTCCCTGGACGTACCCGCGGCCAGGCACGGCTTTTTGTGCTGTCCCCGTCTTGGCCGCGATGATGTATCCCGAGATCTGTGCTAAGATGCCTGTGCCGGAGCGCACTGTCTCGATCATCATCGTGGTGAGCTGGCGGCACCTTGTCTCAGAGACGATACGTATCGGTGGGCTGAGGGCGGGAGTTTTCACAATACGGGGTTGAATGAGCTTGCCCCCATTGGCGATCATCGCTACGCGCAGCGCAAGCTGAATCGCCGTCACGGAGATCGACTGCCCAATGGCAATCGAGCCAATCTCGAGCGCTGACCATGACTGCAGTGGGGGCAGATATCCCGAGACCTCTCCTGGCAGCTCGATCCCCGTCTTCTGGCCAAACCCATATCTCTTGAGGGCCTCGTAGAGGCGCTCTTTGCCCAGGCGCTGAGCAATACGAATCATCGCGGTGTTGATAGAGTTCTTGATGACGTCTGTAGGGGTGACCATGCCATAGTCGCGCCCGTCGGCGTTGCGAAATGGGTGATGCGCAATCTGATGCGTCGCGCTCCCGGAGATGCGCTCGTCCAGCGCTATGACGTCCTGTTCTAACGCTGCAAGCATCGTGAAGACCTTGAACGACGATCCTGGTTCAAAGGGCCAGACGGCTGCGAGATTCTGTCTGTGTTCCGGGCGCGACGATTGAAAATCATTGAGATCGTATCGTTTGTCTTGAGCCATGGCTAAGACTTCGCCCGTCCAAGGGTCGAGCACGATAGCCATACCAGCCTTGGCTTTGTAGGTGCGCACGCCGCGCGTGATCGCACTTTCGGCGATATATTGAATCCGGCTGTCTAGCGTCAGCGTCAGATCGTGTCCAGGCTGGCCGGCTTGGATCTGCCGACGCTCGATCTGGGTCCCATCAGCCATGCGCACAAAACTCCAAATAGACTCTGTCCCCTGAAGTTCTTGGTCAAAGAAGAGCTCGATCCCTTCCAGACCCTTCCCGTCAATCCCTACAAACCCGATGAGGTTTGAAGCGAGGTCTTTATAGGGGTACTGGCGCTTGCGGTCTTCGAGAAAGATGAGTCCTCGAGCGCCGGCCTTGCGGGCGGCTTCCCGGAGGGCCTCTGCCTGATCTGAAGAGATCGCGCGAGCAATCCACGTGAAATAGCTCGGACGGTAGAGCTTCTCTCGCGCAACCGCTCTGGGAATTTTTAAGTGAGTGACGAGCAGGTCTTCGAGTAGATCTGGGCGCGTCATGTTATAGTTATCTACGGCGACGGAGATAGCGCGGACGTCTTCAGCAAGCAAGACGCCATTGCGGTCATAGATGCGCCCACGGAAGGCAGGGATGGTGACCGTGCCCTCTTGGAAGAGCTTCGCGAGCTCCCTCCACTGATTGGCCTCGACAATCTGTAACTGAACGAGCCGGCCAGCGACGATCACGAAAAAGCCCATCAAACAGACAAATACGACCGTGAGCCGTCGGTTCATGGCGGTGGGAGCTGTAAAGTCTTGGGAGGGACTTTCTTCATGCCCAAGCGCTCTTTGGCAATCCGCTCGATGTTCTCCAATGACCAAGCTCGGATGACTTCGAGCTTCAAGCGATCTCGCCGGGCCAGCAGTTCATCGCGCTCCAGCCGGCTCGCGATGACTTTGCTGGACAAATACGTAATTTGCCACCCCTGCCAGATGTACCAGAGAGTGAGCCCCGCAAGCACAACAAGAGCCAAAAAGATGAGCGCAGATCTGCTCATACTGAGTGCAGCGTACTCAATTGTTAGTCCTCGCTCAAGGACGGGGGTTACTTCACCAGGGGGAATTACGCCCCAAGGCGTTTGGTGATCATCTGCAGAGTCGCCTGACGTTTGACTTGAGCCTGCCTAAAGAGCTCCTCTCGTTCTTGCCTGTACTTGCTTATGAAGGCTTCGTCGGAAATGGCAGCTAAATTAATAGCAATGTTCAGCAATGCAGCCTGAAGTGCCCCTTCGGCTAAGCACGCTGCTGCGCCGCTGTCGCTGAGGGCGTTCTTGTTCCCCTTGGCTGTAACGATCTCTGCGAGCTCGAGCACGCGATAGCAGCGCAGCGTCGTCTGATAGGGGATCTCTGTCGCCTGCTTAAGTGCAGATTGAATCTCATTCTCCCGTGTGGCTCGATCAGTTTCTGTCTCCTTGGGGAGTTTGTATGCTGTCATCACAGCATGAAATGCCGCACTGTCGCGATCTGCAAGCTCTAGCAGCTCGTCACGGAGTTTGGTGGCTTCGGCGAGCACGTTGCGCATCTCTTCCTCAACGGACTGATAGACCCTCTTCCCGATGGTCAATCCTGCGACCATGGCAACAAGAGAAGCAGCAACACTCCCGACGAAAGCCGCAGCGCTGCCTCCACCCGGTGTGGGCGTTGCCGCCGAGAGCTTTTCTAGGAGAGCAAAGACATTCTCATCGCGAATTGGCATCACTTATTTGGGTTTGGGCTGGTCATCACGGTGCCAGTAGATGCGAGCGAATCTGTCCCCTTCAGAATATTTGATATCAAGATTGCCCTTATGAGCATGGTGAATCGCCTCACCAATGCGACGTGCCAAGTGCACATTGGTCGTGGCGATCTCTAGCCCATCGCTCCCGTGTTTGATCCACATTATGCGCTGGAGAGGCCGAGATTCGCGCGCGAGCTTCTCTTGGTTCTTCGCGGTGTTGAGAATCTCGTCACGATGGGTTTGCAAGTATGAGCCGTTTAGATAGACGACGCCGCCGGGGTTGCGGTCTTGCACGCGTTTGCACGCTGGACAGAGCTCGCGCTTGGCCCCAGCTGGCACTGCTAGGCCATTTGTCCAGCGCCCCTTGTGATAGACCAAACCACACTCGGAACAGACCGTTGGCTCAGGGTATTTACGCAACTCATAGTAAGGGCTCCCTGTATCTTCGGCGAGGATTTCGCGACGGGTTGTGTTCCGCATACCTGTCACCCTCCTAGGCGTAGCTTATCACTATAACCGTAGGGCGGAGATCTGTCAACTCGTATGAATAGAAGCGGATCTTGCACATACGCCCGCTAAGGTGTACAATAAGCGCGGAGGTGGGAGATGACATCCCACGTGAAGGCGCCTGTGCGCGAACACTTAGCATATCAACTACTCTATGAGCTGCGAGATGCCCCCTTGGGGCGGCGGACGCTTGTGCAGCGCACAGGGCTGACCGAGAGCGTTGTGCGCACGGAGTTAAAAAAGCTCGAGGCACAGAAGCTCGTCTCGTTCTCAAAGTTCGGCACAGCGCTTACGGAGCACGGTCGGCGATTTCTTCTCAAAAAGCTGCGCTCAGTTACCGACGTTCGCGACGTCTCCCTTAAGAATTTGATGCTGGATCGTCATGGGCGGATGGCGCACGTGCGCCGGGCTGCTGATGGCTTTTCTTCGTGGATTTATCGTGACATCGCTGTTCGCGAGGGCGCGACTGCTGCGCTCTTTCTGATTAAGCACAGAGGGGTACTTCGCTTCGTCGAGGAGCATGAGGCACTCGTCCAGCGCAACCCTGAGGATAACCGAGCGCTCGAACACGCGTTCCCACACTTACAAGACGGCGATCTGATCATCATAGTCTTTGGCCCAGCGAAGGGGGCAGCAGCGCGTGGGCTATGGGCAGTCCTGTGGGCTTTGGTATCGAGCAATAAATCTACAACTTGAAGGAGGACCCCTATGCGGTGGATGCGGTGGAAAGTCGTAGCGCTGTTCGTTCTTGTCACTGTTGGGTTGGTGTGGCCGTCGTTGGCGGATTATCCCGTCAAGGTCACTGACGACCGCGGCAAGGAGATCACTATTCCCAAGCGCCCGGAACGCATCGTCGTCGCTGGGACACCATTGTACACGGAGATTCTTATTGACCTAGGGGCTCTTAATCGAATCGTTGGGGTGAGCGAGTCGCCAGATAATCCCCCGGAAGTCGCCAACGTCCCGCGCGTCGGTCCAATTTTCAATCCCAATACAGAATTGATCATTGCCCTCAAGCCTGACGTCATCTTTGGCGCGATCGGAGCGGTGCGCGACACTCTCGAGCGCGCCGGGCTGATCGTCGTCTCGCTGGGCAGGGTCGGCAGTGGGGCTATTGATAGCGTCACCGAAATTTTCAGAACGATTCGCTCGGTCAATCTCGTTATTGAGGGTGACACTAAGAGAGCTGATACGCTGATCGGTAAGATCGCCGAAGATATTGTCGTCACTGAAGGGACGGTGCTTGATCGTTTCAAGCCCACAGTCGCTATTCTCTATCCCACGGGGGAGCAGCCGCCGTTTGCTGCTGGTCGTGGCACCCCAGAAAATGAGATCGTGCTGCGCGCCGGAGGCATCAACGTCTTTCCCGATGTTGCAGACTACAAACAAGTGAGCTTTGAGGAGATCGTTAAACGCGATCCGAGCGTGATCTTCACTGATCCATTTCTCATCCCGCTCATCACGCAGCAGCGGGCCTTGCAGCAGGTGAAAGCGGTACGTGAGGGGAGGGTCTACGGGATCAAGGCGTCGCAGTGGGTCAGCTCGCGCATCAACCAAACGATCAAGGCTGTTGCTGATCTGTTACATCCGAAGCGCTAAGGTGTGTGCTGTGAAGGGTGCGGTGGTTCTGAGCAGCTTGAGTCTCATGCTTATGGGAGCCGTGCTCGTGGGCATAGCTATTGGGGCTGTGCCCCTGGCACCTTTCGGTTCTGACCCAACGCATCGCTTCATTCTCACGCAAATTCGGCTGCCTCGGGTGCTGTTGGCGGCGCTCGTGGGCGGGGCACTGGCGCTCTGCGGTGCTGTTATGCAGGGGCTCTTTCGCAACCCCTTAGCTGATCCGTATCTCTTGGGGATCGCTAGCGGTGCGACGGCCGGCGCGGCTCTCGTAATCGCGTTGCACCTGGACATCTACTGGGGTGCTCTGCCCGTCGGGGCGTTTCTCGGCGGCGTGCTCGCTGTCACGATCGTCTATCGTGTGGCGCAGACGCGTTGGGCGCAACTCGATAATTACGCGCTCATTCTGTCCGGGGTGGCGCTCGCGGCGCTCTTTTCGGCTGTGACAAGCTTTTTGCTCTTCTATGGGGGAGCATCCCACGACGCGCGCCGATTAATATTTTGGATTCTCGGCGGGCTTGGCGGCGCCCAGTGGCTCTATGTCTTTGGACTGCTGAGTGCACTGCTCCTCACAGGAGCAGTGCTGGTGCTGTTCGCGCGAGACTTAAATGCGCTGGCGCTCGGCGAGGATATGGCGGCGCACCTTGGGATCGAACCCAGAGATTTAAGAAAGATCTTGCTCTTTGTGGCAACAGTGCTTACGGCTGTTGCTGTGGCTGTCTCGGGGACGATTGGGTTTGTGGGGCTGATCGTGCCCCATATCTTGAGATTGATTGTTGGGCCAGATCATAGATTGCTGTTACCCGCTTCGGCGCTGGGAGGAGCGATGCTGTTGACGCTCTGTGACACTGTAGCGCGGACAGTGCTTGCTCCAGCAGAATTGCCCATCGGAATTATCACGGCTTTGCTTGGTGCACCGTTCTTTCTCTTCTTGCTGCGGCGCCGGGCGCAGCTGGGGGCGTCGCTATGATTCGTCTAGAGGGCGTGCAAGTTGGCTATGACGGGCGCTTGGTACTGCGCGATCTGAACTTAGAGGTCGCACCTGGGGAGATCTTCGGGCTTATAGGACCAAACGGCTCCGGCAAGACGACGCTCCTGCGGGCGATCTCCGGAAGGCTGTCCCCACAAGACGGCGCAATCTATCTCGATCTTCGTCGTCTGAACGAATTTGCTCCCAAGGAGCTGGCGCGTGAGCTAGCCGCTCTCGAACAAGAGATCTCGTGCTCGTTTGATTTCACAGTGAGAGAGATTGTTGAGTTGGGGCGGCTGCCGCATCGGGAGCGCTGGCATCGGCTCTCTCAGAAAGATCACGAGATCGTGACCCACGTGCTGCACCTTACACAGACCCTAGAGTTCGCAACTAGAAAGATTCACAGCCTCAGCAGTGGGGAGCGCCAGCGCGTCTGGCTCGCGTTAGCCCTGGCCCAAGAGCCAAAAGTCTTGCTCTTAGACGAGCCGACAGCCCATCTCGATTTCAATTATCAGATTGAGGTCATGGAGCTGGTGCGCTCGTTAGCCACAGCACAAAGCTTGACGGTGCTCGTCTCGCTGCACGATCTCAATGTGGCGTTGCACTATACAGATCGCGTTGCTGTGCTCAGCGAGGGCCGGGTCATTGCTTGTGGTGCGCCGGAGCGCGTGCTCACAGAAGCGCTGATTGAGCAGGTCTTCCGGACACGTGTACGCATCGTAGACGGCACAGGGGAGAGATATATTGTTCCCCGCCGTCAGGGAGTTCCCTCATGAGAATTATCTCGCTGCTGCCTAGTGCTACCGAGATCGTCTATGAGCTGGGCTTGGGGGATCAATTAGTTGGGGTCTCGCACGACTGTGACTGGCCCCCCGAGGTCTTGCAAAAGCCCAAGCTCAGCCAAGCCGTCGTGCACTCTGATATGCCCAGCGCTGAGATCGACCAGATCGTGCGAGAGCGCTTGCATAGCGGGCTGAGTGTCTATCACATTGACGCTGAGCTGTTACAGAAACTCAATCCCGATCTGATCTTGACACAAGAGCTGTGTGAAGTCTGCGCGCCGTCGTTTGATGATGTGCGGCAAGCTGTGAAGCTCTTACACAAGCAGCCCAAGATCGTCTCGCTAGAGCCGCATACGATGGAAGATATCTTTGACAATATCTTGACAGTTGGCGAGGTATCCGGCACGGAAGCTCGCGCCCAGAAGCTCGTGGCGCAGCTGCGGCGGCGCATCGAGCTTGTGCGCGCCAAGACGGAGAATAGTGCACATCGTCCCAAGGTCTGCTGCATCGAATGGCTCGACCCCATCATGATCGGCGGGCACTGGGTACCGCAGATGGTGGAGTACGCCGGGGGCGAAGACTGGCTCGGTGAAGTTGGGCTACCGTCGCGCTATGCCGACTGGGAGGAGATTGTGCACTATAACCCAGATATTATCGTGCTGATGCCCTGCGGCTTTTCCATCGAGCGCACGCTGCGCGAGATTGACGTGCTCACCGAGCTTGACGGTTGGGAGGAGCTGACAGCTGTCAAGGAGAATCAAGTCTTTATAGTCGAAGCGTCGGCGTATTTTAACAGACCCGGGCCACGGATCGTGACTGGGCTCGAGATCTTAGCGGAGATCATTCACCCAGGGATCTTTTCCGGGTTAGTACCAGCAGGGGCAATGATGCGAATAATGTAGAGAGGGGACAATGGATCTGAAGAACGAGATGGGCTTAGTGCAGATGTGGTGGGGGAACGGCAAGGGCAAGACCACAGCAGCTCTAGGAATGGCGCTGCGCGCGCTGGGCCGGGGCTTCCGCGTGCACTTGATTCAGTTTCTGAAGGGCGGTATCACGGGCGTCGAAGCGTTCGAAGAGTACGGCGAATTAAAAGCTCTGAAGCGCTTTGAGGATTTTTCGTTTGAGCGCTACGGGATGCCTGAATGGCTCATCGGCAAGCCCACAGAGGGGCATATCGAAGCCGGGCGCAAAGCATTAGAAGCGACGGCACGGGCGCTCTCATCTGGGCAGTATGACATGGTCATTGTCGACGAATGCCTCTACGCGGTGCAGATGGGCGTCATCTCATCTGAAGATCTCATTAAAGCCGTGAAGGGCAAGGCACCTCAGACCGAGTGTGTACTGACTGGCAGCCACAAGAGACTTCCCGAGATCGAAGAGATCGCGGACTTAGTGACCGAAGTGCGCAAGATCAAGCACCCCTTTGATAGAGGGATCAAAGCGCGGCTGGGGACGGAATTTTGACTTTCTCTTTGAGAATATGTTAAGATCTGAATATGACCAAAGCACTCTACCCCGGCAGCTTCGATCCCATTACTTATGGGCACATCGACATCATCCAGAGAGCCAAAAAGATCTTCGATGAGTTGATCGTCGCGGTCATGCGCAATCCCACCAAGCCTATGCTCTTCTCGCTCGAAGAGCGCCATCGCTTGGTTATAGAAGCCTTGCGAGAAGTCGGCCTCCACCATGAGATCACCGTGATTGCCCACGATGGGCTGTTGGTACACTTGGCACGCCAACTCGGTGTGCACGCGGTCGTGCGCGGCCTACGAGCCAGCACCGACTTCGAGTACGAGTTTCAGCTGGCCCTCACCAACAGAGACCTCGATCCGGAGTTTGAAAGCATCTATCTGATGACCAGCCGAGATTTCTCGTTTATCAGCTCGAGCATCGTCCGCCAAGTGCGCAGCTACGGCGGGGATGTGTCGCGCTTTGTGCCGAAGTGTGTGGAGCAGGCGCTGGCTGAAAAGCTCTCTAGAAGCGCACAGTAAAGAGCGGAGGCCACCACGCTGGCGCAGACAACCCTGAACTTGGGTGTGCGATGACTGCGTTGAACCCCACCGCGCCAAAGAGCGCGGCATAGAGGATAGGCAGAGATACTCGCGTCATCGTATAGATGGTCGTGACGTCGAAGGACCATCCGAAGTGTTCCATCAGAAGTTCTGAGATCTTGACTATACCGATGGCATTGAGCCAGCCTGTCCATGATCCAACCATGGCAAAAACGTAGGTCGAGAGCCAATCAAGCAGATCGCTTGGGATGCCACGCCAGGCCCCAGCAAAAATAACCCCAGCGCTCGCTCCTAGCGGAAGCGTGAACGTATATATGACCATTTGCATGGTGACCAGCCCTAAGCCATGGCAGAGACCGGGATCGGGAGCCTCTTGGCAGAGAGTCGTCACATAGATGAGCTCAACGGTCGGCCCTAAGAGAAACCCCCCAAGCAACCCGAAGGTCAATTCTTCCATGAAGAACTCGCTTGGGTGGGACTGCCCCCAAACCGGACTCCACAGAACCCCCACCCCTACACAAAGAACTATGAACGATCTCTTCATGACATTGTAGTTGTACCATAGGTACCGTAGCTTGTCAAATACGTTCTGCTTCGTTATACTGCAAGTGTGAACCGCGCGGAGTTTGAAAAGCTCGTCTGGCAAGCTGTCGACAGCCTCCCACAGTTCTTTAAAGAGCGCCTCCAAAACGTCATGATCGTCATTCAAGATAGCCCTGATCCCCCTGATGAGACCCTACTGGGGCTGTATGTAGGGGTCCCCATGACGGAACGCTCTGTCTTCTCTGATCAAAGTGGGCCCGATATTATCTATATCTTTCAGAAAAACATCGAAGCCGCTGCTCAGGGTGACCCCAACGAGATCTGGCGCCAGGTGCGCATCACCGTCATTCATGAGATAGGGCACTACTTTGGCCTCGACGAAGACCAATTAGCAGCTTTGGAAGACGGACCAGACGCGTCTGAGTAAGAGAGGGCTGGAGATCAAAGAGCTCATTACGACGGACGTAGCTGAAGAGATGGTCTTCAATGTAATGCATCTGGGAGCGATAGCACTGGACAGCTTGGCATTTGCGAGCAATTTGCTTTTCGCTCAGCTCGTGTGTAAGCCATTGGGCGTTGTCTTGTAAGGAGCGTGGTGGCAGCAGAGGCCTATGAAAGCATTTCCCTGCAGGGAGTGGCCACGCGCCGTAATGAATGAGATAGTGTCGCAAGTGTGGGTGAAGTCTGAGCTCATGCACTGCTGTGCGCGTGAAGAAATAGACAGCCTGATGATCGCCGTGACGGTCCTGTGGGTGCGGGAGATAGATCACGTGAGGGTGCTCTTTGATAAGGATCTCTTTGAGATCGGCCAAGAGGGCTTCGTAGGTGTAAGGAGCTCCCGGCCGATAGGCCCACTCATAGGGAACAGCGCGGGCTTTCGTGTAGGGTGACGGATAGGGCTGAGAGCTCTCAGCACGAAGATGCGCCAAACCGCGATCCGGATATCCTAACGCGACGACCTGCTTCTCATGCACCCCAAGGATCTGAAGCGCTGTGAGGGATTCGCGATAGCGCCGCTCTCCCAAGCGCAGGAAGTGTCGTGAAGGCAGGAGCAACCCGCGGCGCTGCCCGTCCCCGCAGGTCACCAATAAGACTTTGATAACATGCCCCTTGCGCAAGTGCTCTTGGATCACCCCACCGGTAGCCAGCACTTCGTCATCAGGGTGTGGAGCAATCACCAGCACGCGCGGAGCCCTTCTTTTTCTAGAGGACAGCGACATGGCGTGGTAACGCGATCTCTAAGACTTGAGAGATTTCTTCGACAAACTCACAGCGGAGCGCTTCCTTGACGTTCTGCGGGAGCTCTTCTAGATCTTTCTCGTTGCGCTTGGGCAAGATCACTGTCTTGATGCCGGCGCGATGGGCCGCTAAGACTTTCTCGCGAATCCCTCCGACGGGCAAGACCTTCCCCCGCAAGGTGATCTCGCCAGTCATAGCCAAATCAGCTTGGACAGGGGTATCAGTCAGCAGCGACGCGAGCGCCGTCACAATGGTCACCCCTGCTGATGGCCCATCCTTGGGAATCGCACCCTCTGGCACGTGGATGTGAATATCGTGATTGGCGAAGAAGTCGGGGTCGATCCCGAACTGTTCAGCATTAGCACGGATGTAGCTGAGCGCAGCTTGGGCGGATTCGCGCATCACTTCGCCAAGTTGCCCGGTGAGCTTGAGCTCGCCCTTGCCCTTCATCTTCGTCGCTTCGATGAAGACGATATCCCCGCCGACTTGAGTGACGACCAGCCCAATAGCGACCCCAGACTTGGTCAAGCGTTCTGAAACTTCAGAGAAATACCGTGGCGGGCCTAGGAGCTTGCTCAGATCATTGGGTTCTATGAAACGCTTGGAGCGATCTTTTTTCTCTGCGACCTGGACCGCGATCTTCCTGCAGATCGCACCGATCTCCCGCTCTAGGTTTCTCACCCCGGCTTCGTGAGTATAATCACGAATGATCTGACGCAGCGCACCATCGCTGAACTCGACTTGGTTGGCTCTCAGCCCATGAGCTTTGATTTGCTTGGGAATGAGATATCTCTGGGCGATCTGGACTTTTTCGTCTTCAGAATAGCCAGGGAGTTCGAGCACCTCCATACGATCTAACAAGGGCGCCGGAATCGTATATAAGACGTTTGCCGTGGTGATGAAAAGCACACGCGAGAGATCGAACGGCACATCGAGATAGTGATCGGAGAAATTATTGTTCTGTTCGGGGTCGAGGACTTCGAGAAGCGCTGACGCAGGATCGCCACGAAAATCACTACTCATCTTATCGATCTCGTCGAGCATGAAGACAGGGTTCTTTGAGCCAGCGCGGCGCAGTCCTTGAATGATTCGTCCCGGGAGCGCCCCAACGTAGGTGCGGCGATGCCCACGAATCTCAGCCTCATCGCGCACACCTCCCAGCGAGATGCGCACGAATTTTCTCCCTAACGCGCGGGCAATCGAGCGCCCCAGGGACGTCTTCCCCACCCCTGGAGGGCCCACTAGACACAAGATAGGGCCCTTCATATCTTTCTTGAGCTTCAGCACAGCTAGGTACTCTAAGACGCGCTCTTTGATCTTCTCTAAGTCGTAGTGATCTTCGTCGAGGATCTGGCGCGCCCGCGCGATGTCGAGCATATCTTTCGTCGTCTTTGACCACGGGAGCGCGATCATCCAATCTAAGTACGTGCGCGAGACCGTGTACTCAGCTGAGCTGGGGTGCATCTGCGCGAGGCGTTCCAGCTCGCGCAGAGCTTCCTTCTCGATGTCCTTGGGCATCTTGGCCTGCTTGATCTTGCGCCGCAGCTCTTCGATCTCCGGGCCCTCTTCTTCGCCGAGCTCTTTCTTGATCGCTTCAAGTTGCTCGCGCAAGATCCTCTCTCGCGTGGACCGCCCGATCTCTTCCTGGACGCGCGTATGGATGCGCGAGCCGACCTCTAAAATCTCGTTTTCTTCTTCGAGGAGTCGCAAGACGAGCGTCAGGCGCTCCTTGACGTTGAGGGTCTCGAGGACTTGCTGTTTCGCTTCGGTTTCAATATCGAGGTTCGCCGTGATGAAGTCGGCCAATTGCCCCGGATCAGTGAGGCTCGCAGCCATGGTGTGGATCTCCATCTGGGGGTTGGGCAAGAGCGAGAGCATCTTTTGAAAGAGTGCCGTGACTTGCTTACTGAGCGCCTCTGTTTCAATATCTTTTTCGGCGATAGAGCTCAAGAGCTTGATCTTCGCCATCAGATACGGTGTTTCGTGGGTGAACATCTCGACGGCGAAGCGCTGCAGCCCCTGCACCCAGAGCAAAAGCGCATTATTGGGGGTCTTGGTCACGCGGGCGATCCGGCAGATTGTGCCGATCTGATGGACGTCGTGAGGGGAAGGGTGCTCAACGGTAGGATCGCGTTGGGTCAAGACCCCAATGATCTTTGTGCTCGCGAGCGCATCTTCGATCAGCTTGACGGAGCTTTCGCGCCCC
Source organism: uncultured Thermotogae bacterium (assembly GCA_964473325.1). GTDB lineage: Bacteria > Bipolaricaulota > Bipolaricaulia > RBG-16-55-9 > DRXL01 > JANXCC01. The sequence goes on along the minus strand of CAYYOG010000001.1, from coordinate 21,369 downwards.
ACCGCCAAGGGCAAGACAGAATTGGGGAATACTACGGTATTTTTCAGAGGCAATATCGCGATGATCTCAGGGAAGTCTGTTTTCTGAGGCTCTGTCAATTCAAACCCTAGCGGGGTCATCATGGGAGAATCCACGAAGGGCACCTGCCTTTCCGGTTCATTAAAAGATTTTACTTTCGGCGCAAGGCCATGTCAAGGTACCTTGCTAAGATTACGCTGGCGCAGTATAACAGAGTGATCGCTATGCCGACTCTCACCGTGGAGACGATAGTCGCGTTGATCACGTTTTTCGGGTGCTTCTACGGGTATCACTTTGTCTATTTTTATCTATCGCGTCGGCACGCGCACGCCACACGCAAGGGGCGGATGCGCCAAGCCATCGCTGGCGCACTCATGCAAGCTATCGAAGAGAGCGATCATCTCCTCGTTGTGCATCAGCTGCGCAATATCATCATGTCTGTGACGTTTTTAGCGTCGGCCAGCGTGCTTCTATTGGGCTTTATTATCAGTTTCAGCGGTGTCTGGGAGACGATCATTGAGCTGCCACAGCTCTCCAGTCGCGGGCTGCGCCCGCACGATTACCCCATCTGGACTATTATCTTTACGCTGGCTGTCTCGTTCTTCAGCTTCTTAACAGCACTGAGATACTTTAATCTGCTGTCGATGCTCATCAGTGCCCCATCCAAGGCACTGCACGAGATGGAGGGCACCGAGCCCGCAAAATATCTGACAGATTTATTTATGCGCGGCAGCGACGCTTATACGCTGGGGCGTCGGGGATTTATTTACAGTGTCGTCGCGGCCGTGTGGTTTCTGAACGTTTGGGTCTTCATCGCCGTCACACTGCTTGTGACAGCTTGGGTGGCGATCTTCGATCGTTAGACACAATATAAAGATCTGAGGCTGAAAACCCTACGTGGACGACGGTGCCCTCGCGTAGCGTGTCATCGAGCGCGCCGGCTTTGACAATGAACGTGGTGCCGGCGACCTCAACATAAACCCACAGAGCATCCCCGGCGAACTCTACCGCGGTGATCTTCCCTACTAGGATATTCTCTGCGGGTTGGTTGAGTCGGATTTTCTCAGGACGCAGGAGCACTCTTACAGATTGCCCAATCTCTGAATGCGTGTGAACGGCGTGGGCACGGATCATACTGTCACAGAGGGAGAGCACAACGCTCTCCTCATCACGGCGCAGAATCTGCCCCTCTACAAGATTGCCTCGTCCGATGAAGCGCGCGACAAACTCTGTTTTCGGAGTATGATAGACTTCGTAAGGCGTACCGATCTGCTCGATATGTGCGGCGCTCATGACCGCGACTCGGTCAGCGACGGCTAAAGCTTCTTCTTGATCATGGGTGACGTAGAGAGTCGTGATCTTCAAGGCTCTCTGAATCTTTTTGATCTCTGCGCGCAGGCGCTCGCGCAACTTCGCATCCAGGGCGCTGAGGGGCTCATCGAGCAAGAGCACTGTGGGATTGGGCGCGAGCGCACGGGCGAGCGCAACTCGCTGCTGCTGCCCCGCTGATAACTCCGAGGGCATTCGGTGCTCGAGCCCCTCAAGCCCCACAAGCTCCAGCAACTTGCGCACACGATCCCCCACGTGGGCAGAAGATCTTGTGAACCTCAGCCCATACGCGACGTTCTGAAAGACATTCATATGGGGGAAGAGCGCGTAATTCTGAAAGACTAACCCGACCCCGCGCCGCTCCGGCGGCACGCTCAGAACACTGTGCTCATCGAAGAGAATATCCCCGGAGTCTGGGGCCTCAAAGCCCGCGATCAGTCTGAGAATGGTCGTCTTGCCGCAGCCGCTGGGGCCCACAAGCGCTAGCAACTCCCCCTCACTCGCTTCGAGAGAGACGCTCTCCAGAGCGACGGTCGTGCCAAAACGTTTCGTGACTTCTCTGAGTGTAACGCGCATAGCTCAAAAGTGCTTGAGCACACGCTCTCCCCAGCGCTCTAACAGTATAAACGCCAGCGCTGAGACGGCGATCATAACCGTGCTCATGGCGCTAGGAGCGCCGAGAGAATGTTGGCTCAAAAAGCGATAGACCGCTACGGGCATAGTATTGAGCCCGGGTCGGGCAAGCATGAGCGTTGCGCTCATCTCACCTAGGCTGAGCGCAAACGCAAAGACCGCCCCGGCGATGAGCCCTGTGGTGACCAACGGCAGCTCGATCTCGCGCAACGCTCGCCACCGCGATGCCCCCAGACTGCGCGCCATCTCGACAATTCTTGTGTCAAGATTCTCTAAGACTGGCACGAGCGCCCGAACTATAAACGGGAAGATAATCACCGCGTGCGCGATGATCACGGCGATGGGGGTACCGATGAGCCTGAACGGGGGCGCGTTAAAAGTTCGCAACAGCGCAAATGCTAGCACAATAGATGACGTCGCGAGCGGAGCCATCAAGAGCGTATCGAAGAGCCTTCGACCGGCCCAACGCAGCCGTGCGATCACATATGCGAAGATCAGCCCCAACGGCACTGCAATAGCCGTGGCTCCCAAGCCAAAGCTCACGCTATTGAGGATCGCTCTCACAGGGGAATCTCCTAGGAGCGCTTCGTAATCTGGCGTGAAGATATATGAGTACCATCGAAGAGTCCAGTGCCCACCCGCTGGGGTATCCTCCCACAGCGAGTCCGCGACGATGGCAAGCACCGGGCCGACAAAGATCAACGCACTACAGAGCACGTAGAGCCAGAGCAGAATTTTCGTGGGGTGCAGAAAATCCCCTACCCCAGAAAAAAGCGGTACGGTAGGGCGTGGGCGCACATGCTCGGCTTGGCGGGCAAAGCTTCCTTGCAAACGCAGATAGATATATGTCATCGTCAATGAGAGCACCAGCCCAATGAGTGCCAACGCCGCGCCGATCTTATAGTTTATAAACTGGGGATCGAGCCGGGTGACGACACGAGTATAGATTTCGACTTCGATGGTCGAGAACCGTCCACCGCCCACAGATAAGACTATAGGGAAGCTCAAAAAGCAAAAGATAAACACAAGCGCAGCGCCGCTGAGCAGCCCCGGCAGGATCATGGGCAGTGTGACGTCCTTGAAGACATGGAAGCGCGAAGCACCCAACGCGCGAGCGCTCTCTTCGTAGCGCGGGTCGAGCCGTTCCCAAGCCGCGTGCACCGTGCGCGTGATAATCGGCGCGTTATAAAACGCGTGCGCAAGCACGATCCCAGTCAGAGAGTACATAATAGGCAGGGGTGGTTCGCCCAGTTCAAAGAGACTCATCACGAGCTGATTGAGATATCCATTGCGCCCAAAGAGCAACGCAAATCCTAAAGCGACCGTGATCGCCGGCAGCACAAAAGGTACTATCGTCAGCGAGCGAATTGCTCGCTTGAGCGGGAAGTCGTAGTGCGTGAGAATGTACGCGAGGGGCAGCCCCAGAGCAATGCTTGCCAAGGTGCTCAAGAACGCCTGCCAAAGTGTGAAGAGAATGACATGCTGAAAGTAGTCGTCCGTAAGAATTTTTCTCACAAACTCTGGGGAGAAGGTGCCGTCTTGGGTGAGGCCTTCGCGCAAGAGATTCGCTATAGGAGCGTAGAAGAAGATGACCAAGAAGAGCGCGGGGAGGAGGAACAGGAGGCCCTCACCCCTGGCCCCTCTCCCGTGGGTGAGCCACGGGAGCACGCTGCGCGTGAGCTTTATCTTCGCCCGCTGGAAGGGGGCGAAGGCGTACGGCGAAGCCTGGGAGTGAGGGCCTTTCCGTCCAAGCACGCTTCTTACCGTCCTGTGACGACCAGCCTGGCCCATTCATCGAGCCAGCGGTCGCCATTCTCCGCCACTAAATCAAGGGGCAGCATCACGGGGTTTGGCGGGATGACGGCGCACGTCCGCCATTTCTCCGGCAGCTTCGCTTGCGAGTTCGCTGGGAACATCACTTCAGTGTCGGGCAACTTCTCTTGGACTTCGACCGAGAGCAAGAAATCCAAGAACGCGCGAGATAGCTTGGGGTTGTCTGTAGTCCTGACGATCCCTGCTCCGAAGATCGTGCGATAGCCTTGATTGTTGAGCAGTAAGGGCTTATAGCGCGCGTCGAAGCATGAATCTGTCGAGAAGCTGACGACCATTGGCGCTTCGCCCTTGGTGAAGAGCTTATAGGCTGCGCTCCAGCCGGGCTGGATCGTCAAGATCGTGGGCAGAAGTTGCTTCCAATAGTCGAGGTAGCCCAGGTTCCCGTAGTTATAGATCGTCCAGAGCAAGAAGGCATACCCGACGCTGGACGTGCGCGCGTCTTGGATGATCAGTTTCTTTTGATATTGGGGCTTTGTCAGATCAGCGAATATCTTAGGCAGCTCTTCGGGCTTGAGCTTTTCACTGTCGTAGACGGGCGTGATGAACCCATGCTCATAGGGGATGAGCGTCCGTTCGGGATCGAAGAGAAGAGACTTCGGAACGGTCTTTAAGTTTGGGACGTCGCTCTCGCTGAGGGGCACAAAAAGCCCAAACTGTTTGGCTTTGGGAACGTCGTTGATCTCGCCCAGAAAGACATCAGCGGGGGTGCCGCCCGACTGAATCTCTTGGATGAGTCGCGCGAGCATGGCGCGGCTTGGCCCAGTAGCGACGAATTCGACTTCGATGCCGGGGTTACGCTTCTCAAACTCAGTCTTAATAAATTTGGCCGGACCCCATGAGACAAAGCTGTCATAGACGTAGACGACGATCTTAGAGCCTTCGCCGGCCTGAGCTAAAGAAAGGCTCACAGCCGGCCCCAACAAACCGAGAAGCAGCGCGACGACTGCTGCACGACGCAGCATGATGATCCCTCCTTCTGTTGTGTTGCTAAGGAGAGATCTCGGGAGGATGCTGAAGGTTCCCTACGCCGGTATTACCCGGATCAGGTTCCAAGGGTCGGTCTCAGAGTAGAGACCCTCTCAGCCCGGTTCCCCGAGCTCCCCTATAACGTGAAAATTTTAACACGGCAAATGGGCCCTGTCAAGTGGCGTGGAGCCGCTGAAGAAGCTCAGCTTTCAGGGTGACAAAATCTGCCTGAGTTGGGTCGCGCGGGTGCCCCAGAGAGACTGTGACTACGGCTGTGACGCGCGCCGGGCGCTCCGAGAACATATAGACTCTATCAGCGAGCTTGAGGGCTTCTTCAACATCATGGGTGACAAAGAGCGTCGTCTGTGGAAATTTCTCATGGGCTTTGAGTAGCCAATCGTGCAGTTCAGATCGCGTGAGGGCGTCGAGTGCCCCGAAGGGCTCGTCCAGTAAGAGAATTTCTCTCTGAGAGAGCAGCGTGCGGATGAGGGCGACGCGCTGGCGCATCCCTGCTGAGAGCTGGGCAGGGTATACGCCCTCAAACCCCGACAGGCCAAACTCCGCAAAGAGCTGCCTCGCGCGAGCTTCAGCTTGTTCTATCTCTTCTTTAGAGATTTCCGGACCAAGCAGAGCATTTTTGAGCGCTGTGCGCCAGGGCAAGAGTAAATCCTTCTGCTGCATGTACGCGACATGACCCCGACAGTCGCTCACGCGAGAACCGTTCAGCGATATCATCCCTGAGTCGGGGCAGATCAGTCCAGCGATGATGTGCAGGAGTGTTGTCTTGCCGCAGCCGCTGGGGCCTATCAGCGCGACCAACTCTCCGTGCTGGACTTCCAAATCTATCTTATCGAGCACGAGCAAGGGCATGCCGTCGCGGACAAAGCTCTTGCTGATCTGAATAAGCTGCAGATGGGGTGACATAGAGATTTTATTCTGTGTGCTTGTGCGTCTCGATCAAGCGCACGCCTGCTAAGATAATGAGTACAATAACTGCTGAGATCGTGGCCAATAAATACTGCCCAAGCCCAGCGGCCATGCCGATAGCAGCTACCGCCCACAACCCCGCAGCAGTCGTCAGCCCGCGCACGACTTCCCCTTCACGAAAGATCGTACCCGCCCCTAAAAAACCAATGCCGACAGCGATGTTCGCCGCTAAGCGCCCGGGATCAGCACCTGGTCCAAAGGCTGTGACCGACAGGACTGTGAAGAGTGCTGAGCCGAACGCTACCAGCATATACGTTCTCAGCCCCGCTGGACGCTGCGCGCGCTCCCGCTCCCATCCCACCAGCGCCCCTAACAGCGCTGCGACTGCCAAGCGTATAGCTAATTCCCAGTTCAGATCCATAGATTGATTTTCACCCAAGTTCTATTCCCTTGTCAAGCCCCTTCAGCTACAATGTACTGAACTTATGTGCACGCGCCAGATTCTCTACGGACTTATTATGCTCGCCCTGCTCGCGATCGCCCTGATCTTTATCTGGATATTCTTATGGTCTGGCTGCGGCATCTGGCGCATTCCGTGCTGAAGAGCTTTGTGCACCGCCGCGCGCGCTAAGATATCTAACGTGTCGTAGACCGGTCGAAATCTCTCGGCTCACTACGCGGTATTCATGCGAAGCCGATTCTACGTGGGGCATGGGAGCCCTGACGAGACAGACGTCCAATCCCGTGAGGGAGGTTAGTCTTGCGGACAAGGGTCGTGCTCTCTTGGGTGAGGTCTCTTGGGCGCGTATACTCTTGGTGCTATGCGCCCGTATATGGCCGAAGCTATCATAGATCTTGGGCAATTGGTGCGCAACATCGCGGCGGTGCGAGCGCGCGTGGGCGAGCGCATCAAGATTCTCTTTCCCGTCAAGGCTGACGCTTACGGCCACGGCGCTGTTGCCATTGCTAAGGCCGCCGAGCGTGCCGGTGTCGATTACTTTGGCATAGCTAATATCGCCGAAGCTCAAGAGCTGCGCGAGGCTGGAATCAAGACCCCAATTTTGATTCTCTCTTCTTCGCGGATTGCTCATGTGGCAGAGCTAGTGCGTACCGACGTGGATATCACGATCTCGAGCTTGGAGTTCGCGCAGGCACTCGCGGCTGAGGCACAGCGTCAAGGACGACGCGTGTGCGTCCAAGTCAAAGTCGACACGGGGATGGGACGCAACGGTGTGCTTCCCCAATATGCTGTACAGCTCTGTCGCGCCATCGCCCAGATGCCCTCCCTCCAATGCACTGGGATCTTTTCGCACTTTTCCTGCTCATACAGCGAGAAAGAAGAAGACCAACAATATACACACCGACAGATTCACGTCTTCAATGAGCTCTTAGCGCAGCTTGACCAAGAGGGGATTTTGCCCCCGCTGCGACACATCGCGAACAGTTCTGGGCTCATACAATACGAGAGCGACGTGACGACGGGCTATTACAATATGGTTCGTCCAGGGATCTTACTCTACGGATACCCCGAAGTGCGGCGTCCGTGGACCGAGCCGATCAAGCCCATCTTGCGGGTGCGCACCTGGATCGTCACGGTGAACGAGCTGCCCCCAGGGAGCTGTATCGGCTACGGGCGGCGCTTCCAGACGAAGAGACCTTCAAAGATTGTCACGATCCCGGTGGGCTACGCTGACGGCATCAGTTGGTTGTTAGCGAATGTCGGCGAAGTGGCGATTCACGGAAGACGTGCGCCCATGGTCGGCGCGATCTCGATGGATCAGACCACCGTCGACGCGACCGATATCCCTGAAGTGAAGCTCGGCGATGAAGTCGAGCTGATCGGCCCTCAGATGCCTGCCGAGGAGGTCGCGCGCAAGATCGGCGCAAATTTTACTGAAGTCGTGCTGACGGCGCTGTCAAAGAGAGTCGCGCGAGTGTATGTGAGCTAAACTCGTCTATCCGCAAACGTGCCCATCTCCGTATAGCTCCTCTTGCACCATTGCCTAAACGCTTCTACAATGACAGGGCGATGGCTCTGATAACACTACTCAGTGACTTTGGCTCGGCTTCGGGGTACCCAGCCGCCATGAAGGGCGTTATTCTCTCGCTCTGCCCCACAGCCCAGATCGTTGATATCAGTCACGACGTCGAGCGCCATCACGTTCGCGCTGGGGCGTTCTTGCTCTGGATGGCCGTCCCTTACTTTCCAGAGAAGACTGTGCACTGTGCTGTGATTGACCCGGGCGTGGGCACAGCACGGCGAGCACTGGCGATCGAGTCCGGGGGGCACTTCCTCGTCGGCCCAGATAATGGGCTGCTCATCCCCGCGGCAGAACGACTTGGCCGTTTCACGGTCTTTCATATCCAGAACGAGAAGTTCTTTCGCGCCCCGGTCTCGCGGACCTTCCACGGGCGCGATATCTTCGCCCCAGTCGCTGCACATGTAGCTCATGGGCGTGCCCCTTATGAGTTTGGGCCACAGATCGATGACTATATAAAACTGTCGTTTGGCGAGGGCGTCCGCCGCGGGCGCATCCTCGAAGGGGAGATCATCTACATTGACACATTTGGAAATCTCATTACGAACATCCCCGGAGAGTTCCTCAAAGATATAGCCCTTGGGACCTCTATGGTCATCGAGGTCTCGCGGAAGGCTGCTTCGGCTCGGTGCGCACATACTTATGCTGACGTCGAGCAGGGCGAACTGGTGGTCGTGGTGGGCAGTCACGGCCAGGTCGAGATCGCGACAAACTTGGGAAACGCCGCGGGACGCCTACGCGCCCATACAGGCGAAACCGTGCTCATTAAATTATGACCATAGATACAGAGCTGGTTTTCCGTGTACATCCCTTCGCCCGGACGATCTTAGAGAGATTGATCCAAGCGGGCTTTGAGGCCGTCATGGTCGGGGGAGTCGTGCGCGATGCTGTGCGTGCCCAGCTTGAGCCCGACTATGAGTTCACCCCAGAAGAAGTCGACATCGCGACGTCTGCGTATCCCGATGAGATCAAGGAGCTCTTTAGGGATTGCAAGATTTTTGAAGTGGGCGAGGCCTTCGGAGTGGTGGTCGTCGTTGCGCCCGATGGACGTTCTTACGAAGTCGCGACCTTTCGTACTGAGAGCGAGTACGACGGGCGCTGGCCCGCTCGCGTCGAGCTCGTGCGTACCCTCGATGAAGACCTTCAGCGTCGAGATCTGACGGTCAACGGCTTGGCTGCCACTCTTGAAGGGCGCATTATTGATCGCGTCGGCGGGCTTGCTGATCTCCGAGCGAAGCTCATTCGCACCATCGGTGATCCTCATAGACGCTTCTCTGAAGACTATCTGAGAATCCTGCGAGTGATTCGGCTGGCGTGTGTGCTCGACGGCACGATCACTCCTGAAGTCAGTGAAGCGGTGCGTCGCCACCGCGACGGGCTCAAAAAAATATCAGCAGAACGTATTCGAGACGAGCTGCTCAAAATCTTAACAACCCCGCGCGCCACCAAAGGGGTGCAGCTCTTAGACGAGCACGAGATTTTAGAGCTGATCCTGCCCGAGCTCGTCGCCTGCAAAGGCGTGCCCCAGCCGGAAAGATATCATCCCGAAGGGGATGTCTATACGCATACGCTCCTCGCACTTCAGTGCGCCGACGCGATAGTCCGCGATCCCTTGGTGAAGTTCGCGTTGCTCATTCATGACGTAGGCAAGCCCATCGCCTTACGAAAGAATAACTATGAGCACGCCGGGGGTCATGAAATGATTGGCGAACAGATGGCTGAACGAATCTGTCGCCGGCTGCGCTTCAGCACCGATGAGATCAAGCTCATAAGATTTTTAGTGCGCGAGCACTTGCGCATCGCGAGATTCGCGGAGATGAGTCCAGGCAAGCGTGCAACACTCTTGAAGATTCATGAGAACTCCGGAGTCCCGTTTGAGCACCCGGCGCAACGCTTCCCGTTCTTTGCCAAACTTCTAGCGCTTATGATCTGCGACTCTGAGGCGAGCGCCCATAGAGCGTCGGGCTGGCTCCCCGTTGTGCAGGCCCTTCCTCCGTTATTGCTCCGGGTGAGGGAGCTTGCGGAGCGCGAGCGCGCTCGCAAATTTCTTGATGGCCATGACTTAATAGAGCTGGGGCTTGCTCCCGGCCCGCGTATCCGCGAGATCTTAGATGCTGTCTATGAACAAATTTTTTCAGGGAAGATCGCAACCCGCGAGGAAGCGCTTGCCCTGGCGCAGCAACTGCTCCAAGGGTTTATAGATCCCAAGGGGAAGAGCGCATCGGCTTGACTTGGAAGCCTCGTGCCTCCTTGGTATAATTGCCCATGCAGCCAGAAGAAGGGGGACCGGGTCAGTCCTTCTCAGCGACAAAGTCCCCCATTCCTCTCACCACCCTAAGGAGGACTACCCGGTCCCCGCCTCTGGTTGCGCCTGACGGCCATTGCCAAAGAGTGTGTTGAGTAAGTGCACCAACCCCATGCCGATCGCCGTTCCTAGGGCGACCCCTTCCATGGTGCCCTCGAACTTCGGCTGGGTATAGCCGCAGTTAGGACACAGCAGATATGTTTTTCCACTGCTTTCTTCGATCTTAAGAGTGTTCAGATCGTTCTTGCAGATGGGGCACTTGGTGGGATTAAGGACGGACTCCGGGAGGCGCCCCACCCCCTTGCGCATGAGGGCCAGCTCCGCCTCCTTCGCATTGATATATACCCATGCCGGCACCTTGATCGTCTTGTAGGCTTCGGGATCCTTAACCATCATAGTTCCGTCACCAAGGTTACCTTTGTCTGCTATGTAGAATTATAATCATTGTGTTATTATTGTCACAAGCTACTAAGCTGCATTATACCACTTTTCTACCAAGTTGTCAAGTCCATCCCTTCTCGGGGCTAAAGATAGAACTTATAATGCTTTTCAGCGAATAGCCGCCCGAAGCTTCTCCTGCAACCCCTTGTAGAAGCTCACCAACGAGAGAGCTTGGTCTATGTCTATCCACGCAACGGATTCTATCTCGTCGGGGGCAGGGCAAAAGCGCTCGTGTTCTATTTGTATTTCATAAAAGAACGTATGCCAATGATAGTTCGTCGTTCGTCCCAGGTGCGATTCCGTCCCTAAGAACCGAACGATCCGGCACGGGACGCCGGTCTCTTCAGTCGTTTCGCGCAGGGCAGCCTCTTCTGGGCTCTCCCCATACCCGACGAAGCCTCCCGGGAGAGCCCACCGCCCGGCATTGTAACCTCGTTTGGGCTTGACCATCAACAGTTTGCCCTCTTTGAGAATAATAGCTTTTGCTGTCAGGCGCGGGAGAGTTGCGCTCACGGCCAGCCTCACTATGGGCAAGGCTTCGTCGAGGCCAGGAATCTGCTCTTTGTGCCACCAATCTTCAGGATGTCTCTCAAGATGGGGTTTACAGAAGTGGACCCTCTCCCCTTTCAGGGTCATCGTATGGATGATCTCAAACTCGCAGGGAATCTCCGAGCGTGCTGTAGGAAAGCGAAGCCGCCCGCCCTCAAATATTAGGAAGACTTGGCCGTCTCGTTCCAAATAGTAATGGTCCATAGGGAGGGGCGAACAATAATGCGCCCCTCCTACTATACTCGAGGGCACGACAGTCACGCAAGAAGATTAAAAGAGCGTGAAGCGAATGACCAAGCCCACGAAGACCAGCGCGACCATCGACATCAATTTGATGAGAATATTGAGCGACGGCCCAGAAGTGTCCTTGAATGGGTCGCCTACCATGTCGCCGACGATAGCAGCTTTATGGGGCAGCGAGCCCTTCCCGCCATAATGGCCCTCTTCAATATATTTTTTGGCGTTGTCCCAGGCTCCTCCAGCGTTGGCCATCAGCAGCGCTAGCACAAACCCAGATATCAACGCTCCGACCAAAACGCCCATCACGGCTGTTACCCCAAAGAGGATCCCCATCGCTAATGGGGAGATGATCGCCAGCAGCGCCGGCATGATCATCTCTCTATGGGCTGTCTTGGTGGCGATCTCCACGGCTTTGGAGTAATCGGCTTTCGCTTTCCCCTCGAGGAGTCCGGCGATCTCTTTGAATTGCCGGCGCACTTCTTCGACAATGGCCCCAGCCGCTCGTCCCACTGAGCTCATCGTCATAGCGCAGAAGAGGAAGGGCAACATCGCACCGACGAAGAGCCCCAACAGCACATAGGGGTTAGAGAGCGAGAACGCTTGATCAAGCTGAGACAGATCGATAGGGCGCTTCGTCAAGATCGTCACGGCCTTGCCGCCAAGATCGCTTAACTGAAGAGCGATCTGATCGTGATAGTTGCTGATGAGCGCCATCGCGGTCAGCGCCGCAGAGCCGATAGCGAAGCCCTTCCCAACGGCGGCGTTCGTGTTGCCCAGCGCGTCGAGCGCGTCGGTGCGCTTGCGCACTTCTGGCTTTTGATGGGACATCTCGGCGATGCCACCGGCGTTGTCGGCTACTGGCCCATAAGCATCGCTGGCAAGCGTAATACCCAAAGTCGAGAGCATCCCCACAGCAGCGATGCCTATTCCGTAGAGCCCCATCTTCAGGGAGTCGAGCCCAGCTATAGCCCCGCTCGCTGTGGATGCTGCCCAGTATCCTGCGATAATCGCGATCCCTATAGCTATTACAGGGATAGCTGTCGAGCGCATTCCTGTGGCCAGCCCGCTAATGATAACGGTCGCGGGGCTGGTCTGCGCCGTTGTCGAGATCTGTCGCGTCGGCTGGTACTGTGACGACGTATAGTACTCTGCAGAGAAGCCGATCACGAGCCCTGCGGCCAACCCCAGTACGAGTGCCACATATAAGCCCCAGTAGCTCCACGAGCCGAAGAGCAGCACCGTGATGAGCAGTGCCAACAGTGCGATAAGCACCGCGCTCGAATAGACGCCGCGCCGCAGGGCGCGCAAGAGTTCGCCTTGAGAAGCTTCTTCACGCGCTTGGACCAAGAAGCTCCCAAAGACAGAGCAGATAATTCCTACAGCAGCAATCAGCATGGGATAGGCGACACTCTGCATAACGAGCTCTTTGCCGATAAACGCTGAGATCCCTAACGCGACGGCAGCGATGATCGCGCCTACGTAAGACTCATATAGGTCAGCGCCCATACCCGCGACGTCCCCGACGTTATCACCGACCTGGTCGGCAACGACCGCGGGATTGCGCGGGTCATCCTCGGGGATTCCTGCTTCGACCTTGCCGGAGAGATCCGCGCCGACGTCGGCAGACTTCGTAAAGATCCCTCCGCCCACACGAGCAAAGAGCGCCACGGAGCTGGCCCCCATCGCCGACGTTAATAACACTTGAGCGATCTCCTGCAGCCCAACCCCGATACTGTAGAGAATAATGAACCAAACTGTAATATAGAGCAATCCCAGCCCGACTACCGAGAATCCCATCACGCTGCCAGCTTCGAAGGCGACCCGTAATGCTCGGTTCAGGCTTTGTTTTGCGGCGGCCGTCGTGCGCCCATTGCTCGCGGTGGCGATCTTCATCCCCAAATAGCCTGCAAGACCAGAGAACGCCCCGGCTGTCAGAAACGCCCACGGGGCCCAAGGGCTGAGCAGCCCGCCAAGGCTCATCAGTAACAGAATGACGAAGAGCGCCAGCAGAAAGATAACGACGACTATATACTGCCGGCGCAGGAATGCCTCAGCCCCTTCGCGCACGTAGGACGAGAGCTGGCGGATGCGCTCTTCGCCTTCATCAAAGCCCCGCAGGCGAACGATCAGGTACCCGACGTACCCTAACGTCAGCACGGCGACCAAACCTGCTGTGTATACAAAATCCATACGGTGAGTCGAACCCCCTTCGCAGCGCTTGCGATGCCAAAGTTTCGTTCATTATACGTGGAAGAAGGGGAGCGATGCAAACGCACTCTTATTTGCGTTTTAGAGCGAAGTGTGCTATGCTGCTTGGGGAAGAGGAGGTTCTCTTGATGAGAGTAAAAGCGTTCATTGTCTGCGGTGTGCTTATCGGGATTGGGCTGATGGGATGCAACCCTACGGAGCCTCTCCCCCCTGGAGCAGCACGGGAGTTTGTTCTCGTTCTCAACGATATGCGCTTTATTGGGGAGAGCCCGGCGGTGATCGCGGGCGTGGAAAACCCCGACATCGTCGTGCAAGTTGGAGATAAAGTCAAGATCACTCTCAAGAACAAAGAGAGTCAGCTGGTGTTGCACGATTTCAGGATCAGTAACCATGACGTCAAGCTCTCTCAGTATCTGCGTCCCAATCAGACCGCGACAGTAGAGTTCATCGCGCCGCGAGTCGGGGAATTTCTCTACTATGACCCGCTCAATCCTACGATGATGAGGGGGCGGTTCATCGTGATTGGGCGCTGATTTGAATTTCCCCAAAAAGTTCTCTAAACTCGGGGCGCACACAGTGAAGGAGTGATCTGTGATGAGAGCTCTATGGGAGACTGAGCTGAAGAAGCGTCCTTGGGATGATGAAGACGACGAGGACGAAGACGATTGGGACGATGAAGATTGGGATGATGAGAATTGGGACGAGGACGAAGACGACGAATGAGTTAGAGCTTCTTGCGGATCTGTTCCTCGCCGCGTCGGAGAGCTTCGTCTAATCCCTGGAGGTCAGCCCCACCACCCTGAGCAAAGCGCGCCGTGCCGCCCCCACCCCCGCCGATCAAGGGGGTTAGAGCTTGTAGGATCTGCCCTGCATGGAGCTGCGTGGTGAGTGCCTCGCTTACCTTGCAAACCAGCGCGGCTTTCCCATGAGAAACCCCGCCAAGCAATGCCACGCCGGGAGCGATCTCCGATTCGATGAGATCTGCAAGCGTCTTGAGATCCTCCATAGGGAGATCGCGCCGTGCACAGATTACGGACGCTTCGTTCACGGTGCGACGCTGCTGTAAGAGCTTATCTTTCTCGAAGGCGAGCAGTTGACGCTTGAGGGCGTCGCGCTCGCGCAGGAGCGCGTCGCGCTCGGCAAGAAGAGCTTCGAGCTTTGGCACAAGCTCTTTGGGGGACGTCTTGAGCATCTGCACCAGCTGATCTTCTATGCGCTCGCGCTCCTTCAGATACCCCAAGAGATTCTCGCCAACGGCGACGTGCACGCGTCTTATCCCCGCGGCAGCGCCTTGCTCGCCGATGATCTTAAAGAGCCCGATCTGGCCTGTTCGTGTTACGTGTGTGCCGCCGCAGAGCTCGACACTGAAGGGCTTTTCGTCGCCAGGCAGAGGCGCAATCGTAACAATGCGAACTTTTTCTTTGCCTGCGTAGTCTTCGGTAAAGAGCGCCATAGCGCCGCGGGCTTTTGCCATCTCTAATGGCTCTTCAGCGATCGTCACAGGGAGATCGGCGAGAATAGCGCGATTAGCGAGTTCCTCGATACGTGCAATCTCTTCTGAGGTCAACGGCGCTAAGTGTTTGAAATCGAAGCGCAGCTCATCAGGGGCGACGAGTGAGCCGGCTTGGATGCCCTGGGAGTAGCCTAGAACTCTTCTCAACGATGCGTGCAGGATATGCGTTGCCGTGTGATTGCGCATAGTACGCTGCCGACGCTCAGCGTCGATTCGCAACACACAGCGATCTCCTGCGCGAAATTCTCCTTCAGTGATGCGCACGCGATGGAGATAGACGCCGCGTTCGTCTTTCTCAACGTTGAGGACCTCAGCTTGGCCGTGACGCGAGAGGTTTTCGATCCATCCAATGTCGGCGACTTGGCCGCCTGCTTCGGCGTAGAAGGGCGTCTCAGCAAAGACAAAATACTGCTCTTCGACCAGCACCAGCTCCGACTCGTGCTCCCATCTCTGATAGCCCACAAACTGCGTCGGCCCAAGGGTGTGCCGAGTGATGGAGGTCTTCTCGGGGCGCGGCTCAGCGCCGCGGGAGCGCGCTCGCTGCTTCTCCATCTCGTGCTCGAAGCCCGCACGGTCTACGTGCATCCCGTGCTCGCGCGCGATGTCCTCGAGCATCTCCACCGGGAACCCGTAGGTGTCATGGAGAAAGAACGCTTCCGGGCCAGGGATGAGCTTTTCTCCCTTGCGCCGTAGCTCCGAGATGATTTTCTCCGCGCGCTCTAGACCCTGATCGAGCGTGCGCTCGAAGCGTTCTTCTTCATGGACAACAGCTTTGAGAATGAAGTCTTTTTGATCTTTGAGCTCGGTATAGTGCCCACCCATCGCCTCGATGACCAGCTCAGCAACCGTGGGCAGAAACGGCGTAGGCAGCCCCAGCTTCTTGCCAAACCGAATCGCCCTTCTCATAATCATCCTTAGCACATAGCCCTGCTTTTCGTTGCTGGGCAAGACGCCGTCAGCGATGAGAAACGTCATGGCCCGCCCGTGATCAGCAATCACTCTGTATGGGACATAGTGCTCGCGCGTCTGTTCTGTGCTGTGCTTAGTCAGCTGGCGCAGGCCCTCGAAGATCGGCTGGAAGAGATCTGTCTCGTAGTTGCTGGGGGCATTCTGGAGCACGGTAACGATTCTTTCCAAGCCCATGCCCGTGTCGACGCCCGGCTTGGGCAGCCGAGTTCGTGTGCCGTCGGGCTCTTGGTTGAACTGCATAAAGACTAAATTCCAGACTTCAAACCAGCGGTTGCAGTCGTTATCCAAAGCCGGGGAGCAGTCGGGACGATGGCAATCGCAGAACTCTTTACCGCGATCCCAGATCAGTTCTGTATTGGGGCCGCAGGGACCAGTGTCGCCCATCATCCAGAAGTTCGTCTTCTCGCCCATTCTATGGATGCGCTCTTTCGGCGCTTTGGCGATCTCTTGCCAGAGCTGAAAAGACTCTTCGTCGTCCTTGTAGATTGTGAAGTGGAAGCGCTCTTTGTCTAAGCCGTAGACTTCCGTGAGCAGCTCCCAGGCGAACGAGATCGCTTCGCGCTTGAAGTAGTCGCCAAACGAGAAATTGCCCAGCATCTCGAAGAACGTATGATGTCTTGGGGACGGCCCGACGTTCTCTAAGTCATTGTGCTTTCCCGAGACGCGCATACACTTCTGCGCGGTAGCTGCACGAGTATACGTGCGCTTCTCTAGCCCAAGAAAGACTTTCTTGAACTGGACCATCCCCGCGTTGGTGAAGAGCAATGTGGGATCATCGGGCACCACGGGCGAGCTTGGCTCAATCGCATGGCCCTTGGTGCGAAAGTACTCTAAAAACGTCTGGCGCACTTTGGAAGCCGTCCATCTCATAGCGATCAGGTCTTAAAAGTGTAATAAGTAAAGCTCGACCGTGCAAGCTGAAGTGCACCCCCGTGCCCTTCTCGTTATAATACCCCCATAACTCTCTTCGAGGAGGCAGAACGATGGAACCGCGCTCGCTCGATTTTCTTAAGAGACTTTTAGCGACGGTCAGCCCTTCAGGATACGAGGACGAAGCCGCCCAAGTCTGGGCCGACGAAGCCAGAACGTTTGCCGACGAAGTACGGTCTGACACCCAAGGCAACGTCATTGCCGTCGTCAACAAGGGCGGCAAACCCAGAGTCATGCTCGCCGGACACATGGACGAGATCGGCTTTATGATTACTCATATTGACGACCAGGGCTTTCTCTATTTCGGGCAGATCGGCGGCTGGGACCCGCAGATCGTCCAAGGGCAGCGCGTCTGGATCCGGACTCAGCACGGAAAGATCCCCGGCGTCATCGGCAAAAAACCCATTCACTTGATTAAAGAAGAAGATCGCAACAGAGTCACAAAGATCGAAGAACTCTGGATTGATATTGGCGCAAAAGACAAGGCTGAAGCCGAGAAGTTAGTTCGCATCGGCGATCCTGCTGTCGTCGATTATGGCTTTATGGAATTGAGAAATGGGCTTGTGGTCTCGCGCGGCTTCGATGACAAAGCTGGGGCTTTTGTAGTTTTGGAAGCAGCGCGGCTGCTGGCCACGCTCAAGCCCAAGGCCGAAGTCTACGCTGTTGCTACAGTCCAAGAAGAAGTAGGCTTACGCGGTGCACACACGAGCGCCTACGGTATCGATCCGTTAGTGGGTATTGCTGTCGACGTCGGGTTCGCGACAGACTTCCCGACGATGGCTGAAGAGCAGAAGCGCGTCGGCGCAGCAAAAGTCGGCCAAGGCCCGATGATCGGCCGCGGGCCAACGTACAACCACAAAGTCGTCGAACTCTTACTAGAGACAGCGCAAGCGCAAAAGATCCCATATCAGCTCAACGGCGAGCCGCGCGGCATGGGCACCGATGCGTATGCGATGCAGATGACTCGCGCGGGAATCGCCGCGGGCTTGGTCTCCGTGCCCAATCGCTACATGCACAGCCCGTGCGAGATCGTCTCGCTCTCGGATCTGGAGAACGCGTACACGCTCATTGCCAACACGGTCGCCCAGATCGACGAAAAGATGAGCTTTGCGAGGTTCTAATTTGCTCGGACAAAAACAGTCTGTTATACTTTTGGCTATCAGCAGTCAGCGGTCAGCAACGGCAAAAGCTGATGGCTGAACGCGGATCGCTCGTGAACGAAGGAGGCACTATGGCGTTTATCATCTGTCAGCCGTGCATAGACAAAAAGCACACCGACTGTGTGCAGGTCTGCCCGGTCGATTGCATCCATCCACGCCCTGATGAACCCGATTTTCCCAATGTGCGCCAGCTCTATATTGATCCGAGCACATGCATCAACTGCGGGGCGTGTGCAGCAGTCTGCCCAGAACAAGCGATCTTCCCTGAAGAAGACGTCCCTGAACAATGGAAGAATTTTATAGCCATCAACGCGCAGTATTATAAGAAATAGCAGTAGCTAATGGTTAGGCTGACAGTGGGTCGCTCACTTTCTGAATCCCGGTGGCCAGGGGTAGTCAGCAGGGCAGAGGTCTTGGCCGTTGTTATGAAACTCGTTGCTCCCTCCAAAGATCTGAATTGGAGAACTTTTGGGTAAGGGTAGCTCTGGATCGATAGGACAAGCAGGATCTGCAATAGCTACCCCATACCTTTCGTTCTGAACAAAACGGTTATTCGCTATCGTAATCCAGTCTTCTTTTACCTTGCCGCCCAGGTAGATACCCACACCGTTCTGCCTGAATTCGTTATCAGTTATAGAGCCCATGAACTGTGGCCTAGCAAAAGGATTGCTGGTTCCTCCCAGTATGATGCCAACAAACCGATTCTTACTTACTAAGCTTCGAGAGAGGAAGAGTTGATCTGATGATATACCAGCCAGGTTCTCCTCGATCTTGGAGCGTATAACTAATAGTTGTGCTGACTCAAGCCCTGTCCCATTGCGTACTAGATTGGCCTCCTCCAAGATTATTTGAGGGGAGAGCCTGGCTCCATCTTCATACGTCCATAAGCCAACAACTCCAAAGAGCAGTCCGCCCACCGTCACCCGTCGCAAGAGTGTTTGAACAGGTCCAAATATTTGCAGGCCTATACCCGATAGCATAGGGCTTGTTGGAGTGAGTGGCACAATGACCTGCTCAATCGGGAAGGTTGGATCGCCGATGGTGAGATCCTGGAGATGGAGCTGTACAGTGTCCTCGGATACAACGTGAATGATAGGATGATAAGGATCTTTGTATCGGATTTGAACACGCTCTTGCCCAGCTCCCACGAGACGCAAGCTCTTTTTTATCTGCACGTTTTCCTTGTACATACCTGGCCCAATCAGCACCGTGCCCCCCTCAGCCACGGCGTCGACTGCTGCTTGGATGGTAGGAAAGTCCTCCGGCACACGCGCGACAAAGCGCTCTTGAGAGGCCGTTGATCCCTCTTCGATCAGTGACAGTTTTTCTATTGGCGTTCTCAACGAAATCGGTTTCGTGGCCACTACCCCAACAGCTCCGAGCAACATTATGATAGCCACTGCTGCTGTATACTCTCGTATAAGGTGCATCGAATCCTCCTTTGCGGCTAACGAGTCCTTCTTAATAGTCCGCTTTATTCTAGCTCAACACTGATTGTTCCTGCTACTATGCTACGGTGTCCATCCAACACCAGGGCCCGGTGGGGGTGGGGGGGGGAATCCCTTCATTGTTTATCACCCACTCCCTTGCACGGCAGCCTAGTGCTTTACCAGCTAATCTGCAAGCTTCTCGTTTCTTTTGAGCGCTAGTCATCTGATTGCAACCTTGGCCAAAGCAAGCAAACCATAACTGGCCACTGCTATCAGTCCAAACAATAAAGATTGCCGCGTTCTCCGGGTTACCATTTGCGATCAGTGCGAGCTTAATCTGATTAAAGATACCTTGTAAGCCACCATCTCCTACACTGGTTGTTGGGTCTATGATGACTAAGCCGACGATCCCAAAACCTGCATTGTATTCTTTTAGGAGACTCTTGAAATTATTCATGACCGCGTTAAGCTCCGTTGCAATACGGTTTTGTAGCGACTCAATCATCTCGGTACTGCAACGCCCTCCTAGACACCCGTAGAAATTGATCATTGAAAGCGTGTTGATAGCTCTCTCGCCTATTTCTAGCTGCACTACTTCGAACCATAGCCGAAACAGCAGTTCAAGCATTCGCTCTGGGTTTTCAGCACTTCGTGATGCTAAGTGCCGTACAATCGCCTTTATATCCTCTGTAAACTGTCTGGCAACCTCAGGACCTTCACGCGGGTTATTCCATATAGTAGCTTCAGCCTCTTTTATCTTTTGATAAAAGACCGCTGCTACCATCTCAGCAAACTGGTCGGGGAAGAAACGTATATAGATTACTAATATAGGTGCCCAGACACCAAGCTGTGGTATTAGTGATATTAGAAGCGGGGCGTACCTGAAAACCGGGCCCCATGCTCCGTGTTGTAGAGCGAACAGAATTATTGTTCTTGATTTATCATATATATCAAAGTCGGGATGGCTCGGATCAGGGCCGCCTGGTTGTTCTAATACAACTTGGATAGCCTCTGGCAAAGAGTCGGCGTTTGTCACAGCAAGAGTATGTATAAAGTCGTAGATATCTGCTTTCACTTGTATAGCACTGCTACCAGTGATTAGTTGCTGTGCTTGGACGACTCCTTCAAACCCCAGTGGCAGTAGCCGCTCATACTCTTGTTCGAACTGCCCGGCTCGCTCTGCCAGCACCAGTGCCCATAGCCATTCCTCTATTTGCTGCTCTCCGATTGTACTGAGAATCTCTAAAGCCTGAGCAATCTCAGGGGGAGTCTCACCATCCTCTGGAGAGGCCAATTGATCAAACATCCCTAAGAACCCTGTGACGTCATCTGCACTCAAGCTCGGAAAGCCAGCCAGTGCTAACCCTCGGTTTCCATCCTGCACATACATGGCCCCATAGCCTGCTTGCTGCACCGCAGCATTGTAAGTAGCTACAGCCTGCTGGATGTATTCCTCACGGGTCATAGCCCTGCCTACCACCGGGACTTCCAAAGCGATTGAGCCAACACTCAAGCGGATGGTACCTGAGAAGATGTTGGAGCTGGCAGGAGTAAACCGCACCGCCACATCCTGGCTCTGGCTAGATGCCAAGGTGAAGGAATTGGGAGACTCAAGAGAATAAGGCCCGCTTACGTTCACGGTCAAGGCGACCGTGGTTACACCCTGATTCCTCACCGTGAGCTTCCGCGTGCGCGAACTGCCAAGAAAGACGAGGCCGAAACTCAGCTCTGCGGGATCGATCTCGATCTTATGGGCCACACCCACCAGTGGAGGAGAACTCACACTCCCCTGCCCGCCAGTGATCCCCATCTGCACATTGCCACTGAAGTTCCCCGACTCAGTTGGGTCAAACCGCACCGTCACCTGCCCACTCTGCCC